>NZ_SOBN01000001.1:3790000-4990000 GCF_004365705.1 Streptomyces sp. 846.5 | reverse complement strand
GGGACTTGACCTCAAGGGTCGGCTTGACGTTCTCCAGGGCGCGCTTGAGCGCGACCACCGGGTCTGCACCGGTCTTCTCGCGGACGCCCTCGAGGGCGCCGTACACGATGCGCTCGGCGGTGGAGCGCTTGCCGTGCAGGAGGATCTTGTTGACGAGCGACGTCACCACAGGGGAGCCGTAAACCGGGTCGATGATGACCGGGCGCTTCGGGGCGGGGCCCTTACGAGGCATTCTTACTTCTCCTTCTTGGCGCCGTAGCGGCTGCGGGCCTGCTTGCGGTTCTTGACACCCTGGGTGTCGAGCGAGCCGCGGATGATCTTGTAACGCACACCCGGCAGGTCCTTCACACGACCGCCACGCACGAGCACGATGGAGTGCTCCTGCAGGTTGTGACCCTCGCCCGGAATGTAGGCGGTGACCTCGATACCACTGGTGAGGCGCACGCGGGCGACCTTGCGGAGAGCCGAGTTCGGCTTCTTCGGGGTGGTCGTGTACACACGCGTGCAGACGCCGCGGCGCTGAGGCGAACCCTTCAGTGCGGGCGTCTTGTTCTTCTCGACCTTGTCCTGCCGGCCCTTTCGGACCAGCTGCTGAATCGTAGGCACGCTATCTCCGTCTTCTTTGTGCCATCTCTGGTGAAACTACCCTGGTTGTGTCTCTCCGACGCCGACCCACGCGGTCGGGTGTGTCGGGCCACTTCCCATCCCCTCGACTCCTTGCGGAGGAGCGGTGTGGAAGCGCGGTTCCCATGACGCGGCGGCTGATATGCACGCACGCACAAGAGACCCGGGGACACCCCAGGCACAAGGTCAGAGCGTACCTAGCGCATCGGCGCGGGTCAAAACACATAGGCAGCCGCAGGTCAGCGCGGTGGTGGCTGGAGCAGTTGCGAGGGTGGCCGGAGTGTGCTGGGACGGGTGGGCCGACAGTGCTCAGTTGCCGCCGGCGGCGGGAGCGGCCGGGGCGGCGGGTGCGGGCATCATCCCGCCGCCGGTGCTGTGGCTGGCGGCCACGCCGAGGAAGAGCACCACGAAGAAGATCGCCACCGCGATCCAGCCCAGCGCGATCCCGGCCACCGCCATCCCGTCGCCGTCCTCGTCCCGGTCGCGCAGCTGGCCGCGGGCGATGTGTCCGCAGATCAGCGCCGGGAGGGCGGTCACGCCCAGGGTCGGCAGCTCGGCCAGGCCCAGCACCAGCGCGGCCACCGCGAGGCCGTTGGTGCGGCGCAGCCGGGGCGGCGGGGCGTAGGGGTTCACGCTGTAGGGATCGAACGGACGGCCGTAGGCGTACGGGCCGGGCAGCGGATAGCTGCCCGGGGCCGGGGCGAAGACGGCGGGGATCACCGGCGTGGGCGTCAGATAGGGCACCGGCATCGGGCCGCTGGGGAGGTCCTGGATGACACCGGACAGCTCGCCGTAGGTCTGCGAGCGGTAGATCTGCTCCACCCGGTCGTTGTACTCGTCCGGGGTGAGCCTGCCCTCGGCGTAGGCGGCCTTGAGCACGTCGATCGTCCGCTCGCGGTCCGCGTGCGAGGCCCGCATGCCGGCGATCCCGGCGATCCCGGCGATTCCGTCCATGGCCGACCGTGGCTGCGCGGGCACGGGCTGCTGACCGTACGGAACAGTCGGTCGCCCGGGGCGTGCCGGCTGCGCGCCCTGCCACCGCTGCATCGGATGCTTGGGCTCCTGGTGCGCGGACATCGGCGACCTCCCCGGTTGCACCCTGGCGGCTGAGCCCGGGCACGGCGTCTCAATCCATAGGGTCCTATCCCCATAGTGCAAGACGTTCGGGGAGATCGCATCGTGCCCGGGCGCTGCGTGGAGGAGTTGTGACACAACCTCAGCACCCGGGCGGGCGGCGAATCCCGGCGGCTACTCGAAGCGGGCGGCGAAGCGCTGCTGGAGTTCGGGCCAGTGCCGGCGCAGCGCCTCGGCGCCGATCGGCTGGTCACCGCTGGGGGCGGCGAGTCCGTGGTTGATGTAGAGGTGCTCGGAGAGGCGGTCCGGGTCCGGGTCGACGCCGTGCGCCTCGCGGTAGCTGAGCAGGCCGTCGAGGTAGGCGTCGAGGGGGTCGGCGGTGTCGGTGGCGTGCTCGGGCTCGACGGCCGGGTCGGGCTCGGGGGAGTTCCTGGCGTTGAACCAGACCTCGGGGCCCTGGTCGTCCTGGACCGGCTCGGCGTCGACCGGCTCCGGCTCGGTGGGGATCCGGTGGCGGGCGTTGACCAGCTTGGTCAGGACGGCGACCGGGTCGGGGTCCGGCACCGGCCGGGTCCGGGGCACCGGGCGGAAGCCGAGGACCGACTGGGGAGCCTCCGGAGCCACGGGGGCCGTCTGGGCGAAGGGGGCCGCCTGGGCGAACGGGCGGGCGAGCGGGATCTGGTCCATGTACTGCACCGGCGCCGGCTCCGGCTGCTGCACCGGCGTGGGGAACGGAACCTGCGCCGGTGCGGGCGCGGCCGCCGACGCGAGCTGGGGCGCCGGCGCGGCCTGCTCCGCGGCGGTCAGCGGGGTGTTGCGGATCACGTCGAGGTCCAGCGGGACCCCGTACTTGGCCAGCTTCAGCGGCAGCAGCGTCTCGATCGGCGCCTGGCGGCGCCAGCCACGGCCGTACCTGGCCCGCAGATGGGTGCGGTAGACCAGCCGGTTCTGCTCCAGCCGGACCACGTCGTCGTAGGAGCGCAGCTCCCACAGCTTCATCCGCCGCCACAGCCGGAAGGTGGGCACCGGCGAGAGGAGCCAGCGCATCAGCCGCACCGACTCCATGTGCCGGTCCGCGCTGATGTCGGCGATCCGCCCGATCGCGTGCCGGGCCGCCTCCACCACCACCACGAAGAGCACCGGGATGATGGCGTGCATCGCCATCGCCAGCGGGTCCCCCCAGGAGGAGGCCGCGTTGAAGACGATGGTCCCGGCGGTGAGCAGCCACGCGGTCTGCCGCAGCAGCGGGAAGGGGATGCGCAGCCAGGTCAGCACCAGGTCCAGCGCCAGCAGGACGGCGATGCCGACGTCCACGCCGATCGGGAAGACATAGGAGAAGTTCCCAAAGCCCTTGTGCAGGGCCAGTTCACGCACCGCGGCATAGGAACCGGTGAAGCCGATACCGGCGATGATGAAGGCACCGGCGGCGACCACGCCGATGAGTACACGGTGCGTACGGGTTATCGCAGGGCCTGCCATCGCTCGTTCAACCCCTGGGTCTGGCGGTCTGGTTGTGCCGCGGGCGGGACCGGGCGGGGACAGCTTGCCACACGCGTCCGGCCGAGCCGCGCGTCAACCGTCGATCCCGATGACGATCACGCGGACAGATACCGCATCCGCGACAGTCAGTTCCACCGTCCCCCCCCCACGGTACGGCGACCGCAAATGAACTCGTCGAACAGTCGTCGCACTGGAATTGAATTCGCCACCCCGGCAACTTGGCAAAAGCCTGGCTGAATCCTCCGGCACCCGAGTACTTTCTATATTTCCAGTCAACACACCTGGAACGTGGTGAAATCGGGGGATTTGATGAGCACAGGCGAGTTCTGGGGTGCAGCCGACGATTCACCGCCAACTCGTCGGAGACCGGCGTCCCGAGCGGACCGCAGCCTCGATGACCGGGTTCCCTTCCTCGCGCGCCTCGAGCAGGCCGAGCGGGAGTCCCTGCTGGACCTGGGCCGGACCATCCGCTATCCCGCCCGGTCCGTCGTCATAAGGCAGGAGGAGCCTTCGGCCCATGTACTCCTGATCGTGCACGGCTGGTTGAAGGTGACCGTGTCCGCCGTCAACGGCTACGAGGCGCTGCTCGCCCTGCGTGGTCCCGGTGACATCGTCGGGGAGTCCGCCGCGGTCAGCGGGCGGCCCAGATCCGCGACAGTGACCTCTTTGGAATCCGTCGAGGCCGTCGCCGTCGACCAGGACCAGTTCACCGACTATCTGCACCGGACGCCGCATGCCGCCCTGCAGTTGCTCAGCCTCACTGTGGACCGCCTGCGCAGCGGGGACCAGCGCAGGCTGGAGTTCGGGGCACTCACCGTGAGCGAGCGCCTGTCAGGGCTGTTGCTGGAACTCGCGCGCGCCCATGGGATCACCACCGACGAGGGCATCGTGGTCGCCGTCCCGCTGAGCCAGCAGGAGCTGGCGGGCTCGGTCGGGGCCTCGCGCGAGGCAGTGACGCGGCTGCTGAGGGTCTTGCGGGAGCGCGGCGTCATCGCCACCCACCGGCGTCGCCTGGTCATCGTGCGACCCGAACTGCTGCGCAGAACCGATCAGATATACGACTGATTTGCTCAGGTTCCATCGACTATCTGTCGCCGGAAGAGCTCAGACACTCGCTCTGTGCACTCTGTCACATAACGGATGTGCCCTCCGTCCTCACTGGTTCACGGTATTCACGCCAGCCTGCTTCTGAACGAACGAGCCGTCGAGAGGCAGTCATGCCAGAACCCACCAACCGAACGATCCTGCTGTTCGACATCGAAGGGTTCGGAAAGCACGACGACGTACAGCAGACCTTCATGCGGCGAGTCCTCTATGACGTCGTCCGGGAGACCCTGGAGAGGGCGGGCGTCGAGCAGACCGCGCTGCGGCTGGAGGACCGGGGCGACTCGGTCATGAGCCTGATCGACCCAGCCGTTCCCAAGACCCGCCTGCTGAAGGCCCTGCTCACCGAGACTCCGGCAATCCTTCACGGCTACAACCGGGTTGCCGCGAGCAGTACCCAGGTTCGCCTCCGCGTCGTGCTCGCCTCCGGTGAGGTCGCCCTGCACGAGATCGCCGGGGTCATCGGCGGAGTCGTCGGCTGGGATCTCAACCAGGCGTTCCGGCTGCTGAACTCGGACGCGCTGAGGACCGCGCTTCGGGACCGCGCCGACCAGAGCGTTCTGTGCGTGTCGGAATCCGTCTACCGGGGCGTCGTCCGCCACGGCCACCCCGGGATCCACCCCGAGGAGTTCGAGGAGGCCCGGATCGCCGGGAAGGAGGGGCCGATCACCGCCTGGGTGCACGGAACAGGCGGTACCACCGCCGTGTCGGCCGAGGCCGGGACGGAGCCCGCCGGGGTACGGCAGCCGCCGGACGAGCCGCCGGCCACGGGAGAGCCGACGGACGTGCCGGGGACGACGGAGCATCCGGCACCCCCGGCGGGCAACGCCATCCAGTTCCTGGGAGGTTCGCCGTCCTTCGGCGGCAGCCTGATCGCAGGCGATCAGACCATGGTCTCGGGCGGGCAGATCACCGGAGACATCGTTTTCGGCAACAAGGGAACCGACAACGGGGGAACCGATGACCAGCACTCCTGATGCGAACCCTGCCGACCCGGCGGATCCCGGCCGAAAGGCGGACCCCAAGGCCGCTGGGAAGGGCGAGGCCAAGCCCGGCGCCGACGCGGAACCCGATGCCGCCGACCCGGCGACCGGCCCTCCGCCCCAGGGTGCCTGGGAGGCTGCCCAGGAGCTCCTCGACCACCTGCCGCCCTCCTTCAACGGCACACTCTTCGCCGGCGGCACACCCCGCGTCAGCGGCCATCTGATCGGCGGCGACCAGCACACTGTGTCGGGCGGTCGGGTCCACGGCGACGTCATCACCGGCAACAAGACCGAAGTGCACCACCACAACGCCCCCGGCGCGAGTGCTCCCCGCTACGCGGGCGAGGTCACCGCTGCCGAGATCGACCGACTCATGGATGTCTTCCAGAAGGGCGACGGGTTCGAAACCGCCCTGACCCGACTGCGCGACTCCCGTGTGCTGGTGCTCACCGGAAAGCATTCGAGCGGTCGCTGCGCGGCCTCGAAGGCGTTGCTCCGAGCTCTGGAGGTGCGTGCCGTCCGGGTCCTGGACACCGGCGTCGGCCCGGACGACATGCTCAACCAGACCGAGCCCGCCCCCGGATACGTTCTGTGGGACCTCCCGGTCAGCAGGAACCGGCGCCTCTCGGAGGACCGGCTGCGCACCCTGCGCACAAAGCTGGCCAAGGACGGCGGATACCTCGTCATCACCACTGAGGACTCATCTCTCCTGACCGACCTCAGGCGGAACAACTGGACCGCGGATTGGACGCCGCCGACATGTGAGGCGATGCTCACCGCCCATGTCCGGGTGGAACTCGGCCGGCGGCCGAGCGACTCGGACAGCGAGCCGGCCCCGGGCCTGCGGCCGGAAACGCTGGGGGTCGGCGAGCTCCTGGCACTGCCGGCCACCCGCAGCTTCCTCAGCAGCACCCGCACGCCGCAGGAAGTCAAGGACTACGCCCAGCTGCTGGCCCGCTACTCCTTCGGGGAGGCCACCGAGGAGGAGCTCTCCGAGCTCGATCTGAGCGCCGTCGAGACACAGATCGCACACTGGTTCGCGAACGCCGACACCGACCTCCGCGAAAGGGCCTTCCTGGTCTCCCTCGCAGTCTTCGACGGAGCCGCCTACGCACTCGCCGCCGAGCACGGGGACGAACTCCACACGCGGTTGCAGCGGATCGAGAATCCCGAACAGCAGGCCGGCACACCGGTGTTCGGCCTCCCGGCGAGGAAACGACTCGAGTCGGCCCGGGCCACGCTCTCCGAACGCAACGAGACCACCGTCTGGGGAGCCCTTCCCCAGCAGATCGCCACCTTCGACGACCAGCGGATCCGGTCCGCGCTGCTGAGCGAAGTCTGGTTGGGCCATCCCTCGGCCCGGCCTGCCCTGATCGACTGGATCAGCGCCCTCGCCGGAAGCGGCGACCCGATGGTACGCACCCGTGCGGCCAGCGCCACTGCCGTACTGGCCGCCCTCGACCTGCCATCCGTCATGCCGCGGCTCCTGCAGCCCTGGGCCTCGTCGCCGCTGTTCACGCTGCGGCTCCAAGCAGCGAACACGCTCACCCTGCTCGCCTGGTCCACCGGCGCGGCCGCAGTGCCCCTGATCCTCCGCAACTGGTGTCTCAGCACGGACGAACGGGTCAGATGGACCGGGATCCGCAGCCACGGCCTGATCGGGTCGGTGGCACCGGAGGAGGCTCTCCGCGACCTCGGCGACCTGGTCTCCAAGCCGGGAGCCGACCCGGGCCCGGACGAGACGAAGGCCCTGCAGAGCGCCACCTCCCTGCTGCTGGTGACGACCAGCCGCTCCTTGGTACTGGCCCGGCTCGTCTCCTGGCTGGAACCCCGGGGAGCCAAGCGCGACCTGGCCCTGATCGCCTTCCTCCAGGCCGGTTGGTACTCCGAGGACGCCGTCAGCACCCCCCTCAGTTGGCCCTCCTTGCTGCGCTGGTACTCCCTGGGCGCGGCGACCGCAGGTGGCCCTCCCTCGGTGACCACGCTGGCCGAGGCCGACGAGCCCCAGGACCGACAGCACCTGGTCTGCCTCTGGTGGGCCGCCCTCTCCGAACCGAAGTACACCGACGACGCCAGAGAACTGCTGCGCCACTGGATCCGCACCGCCGAGCACGACCCGGAGGCCGAACAGGACATCGCCTCCCTGCTCCGGGCGTTGGCGGTGACCGAGGACGACCGGCTACGCCTCAGCCACCTGGTGCGGACTCTTGCCGAGGCGAACAGGGACACCCCGTTGGCTCACATCTGCCGACGCCTTCTTGTCGCCGCCGACCTGCCCGACCCCGACCCGAACCGGCAGTTCTGAGCTGCCTCAGCCTCAACAGACATCCAGACAGGAGGGCCACCATGCCGGACTTCCGGCAGATTCCCGAGTGGAATCAGTCCGCTCGCCGTAACAGCGAGATCGTCGACCCGGTTGCGGTCGTACGACAGGTGTCGCGGCTCGACCACCTCGCCCGCCGTCCCACCGCGAACGCCGACCGGGCGCTCGTCTTCAGTGACGGATCGGGCAAGCTCGACGCCTACCTGCCACCGCACCGACCCGGTCGGGCCGAACTCACGGCCCGGGGCTACCGCGCCGTGTATGAGGTCGACATGGGCATCCACCACCTGGAGCTGGTCCATTCGCTGCCGTCCCAGGGCGACGCCTTCTGCTTCCAGGCAGAGGTCGACGTCACTTGGCAGGTGATCGCCCCCGCCACGGTCGTCAGCAGTGGCATCCGTGACGTCCCGGCGCTGATCTCGCCGAGGATCCAGAGCCTGATGCGGGCAGCCAGCCGCAAGTTCTCGGTCGAGGACAGTGCCGATGCCGAGACAGCAGTCCAGGCGCAGCTTCGCGGCAGGCCGATCGCCGAGGACGTCGGCCTGCGCATCACCTGCACCGCGCGGCTCGACCTCGATGCCGCAGCCCGCGAGCACCAGTCCCGGCTCCGTGGCATCAAGTACGACATGCAGGCGGCCACCCCCGAGTTCGAGTACCAGCAGCTCCGGGCTCAGCAGGAGCAGCAACTCCTGACCCAGAAGGCGGACTTCTACCGGTACTACCTCGAACGGGGCGGCGTCCAGCAGTGGGCCCTGCAGGTGGCTCAGCACCCGGACGACATGCGCCACGCCCTGGAGAGCCTCCGGCAAGACGAACAGATCCAGGTACGGAACCAGATGCAGCTGATCGAGAACATGATTGCGAACGAGATCTTCGAGGACTTCCAACTGGAGGAGCCGGCCAAGGAGGCACTGCGGCAATTGAAGAACATCCTTGCCCCGTCTGCTTCCGCGTCACCCCAGCCCTCGGACCCGCCCGGCAAGCCGCAGCTCCCTCCGGGGTACCCGACGGCACCCGGGCAGCCCGTCTCCGACCAACCGTCACCCTCCTGACGGCGAGGAGCGGCAGCCATGTCAGCAGGCAACAGTCCGGCCCGCGCGCCGGTGTCAGCACCCCCGCAACCTGCTTGGGATCCCGTCGTCGGCACCCGACTGCTCGCCGAACTGCGTGACGAGATCGCCCGCGCGGACAACAAGGCGTCCGTGCTCGTCGCGGCACTCGGCATCGCAGCCGGACTGCTGGTCGGACTCCTGTCCGGGCACGACTGGTCACCGAGCCGGCTCCCGCCGGCTTCGGCGGCAGCCTGGTGGCCGGGGACGGTGAGCCTGGGCATTGCGCTGGTCTCGTTGCTACTGGCGATCCTGCCCCGCTACCGGAAGAGCGACTGGCATCCCGGGCTCCCCCTCACCTACTTCCAGGACATCAACCAGGCGGTGGCACTCGGACGGCTCGCGGAGGCGCTCGCCGACACCGAACGGGACCCGTCGGCAGCCCTTCTCACGGCACTTGCCAGCAACAGCCTGATCGTGTCGAGGAAGCACCTGTGCGTACGCACCGGTCTCGCGGCGTTCGCACTCAGCACGGTGCTGCTTGCTCTCGCGCTGGTCCTGCACTGACTTCCCAGGCCCGCCGACGGCGGAACCGAACCTGAATCGAAAGGCACACGATGAACCAGCCAACGCAGTGGCCCGAAGAACCGGACCCGCCCCAGTACCCGACGGAGCCGCAGTACCCGACGGAGCCGGCGTACCCGCAGGCCGAACAGCCCTTCGTCCCGCCGCAGTACCCCGCACCACCGCCGTACCCGCAGGCCGAACAACCCTCGGTCCCACCCCAGTACCCCGCCCCGCCCCAGTACCCCGCCCCGCCCCAGTACCCTGCGGCACCCCAGTACCCTGCGGCACCACCGCCGTACCCGCAGGCCGAACAACCCTCGGCCGCACCGCAGTACCCGGCACCACCGGTGTACCCGCAGGCGGAAGCGCTCGTCCCTCCTCCCACGTACCCGGCGAGCCACCTCCAACAGCCCCCCGCCGCACCGTCGGCACCAGCCGTCCCGCCTCCGGACCAGTCGCTGGAGACCGATCGGCTCGACTTCAGCACCGGACGGATGCACATGGCCGCGCACCAGCGCGGCGCGGACGCCACCGCGATCGGCGCGCTTCTGCTGCACACGCCCAACTTCGTCTGCAGTTTCATCGTCGTCTACGTGCTGGCGGGCTTCCTGCCCACGTTCCTCACCTACGTGGTCCTGATCGCCTGGCTGGCCTCGGGGGCGCTGGTCTTCCACCGTCCCACCGAGCGCTTCTTCGCCCGCTACCTGCTCAACCTGCGTTACCCGACGCGCAAGGAACTCGACTGGCTCAACCCCATCTGGCGCGAGGTGACCACCCGCGCCGGGATCGAGGGCTCGACCTACGACCTGTGGATCGAGGACAGTGCCGACCTCAACGCCTACGCCGCCGCCGGCCACATCGTGGGGGTCACCTACTACTCGATGACCACGCTTCCGCCCGCCGAGCTGGCCGGGGTGCTCGCACACGAGCTGGGGCACCACACCGGCGGCCACGCCTGGTCCGGCCTGCTGGGTCTGTGGTACTCGCTGCCCGGTCGGCTCGCCTGGCAGGCGCTACGCAAGGTGACATATTTCGCCGTGCTGATCGCCCAGAGCTTCTTCTGCCTGGGGGCGGCAATCATCATCATCGCGGCCGCCATCGTGATCGGTGCGGCAGTGACTTTCTGGCCGCTCCTGCTGGTGCTCCTGGCCCCCTACCTGCTGGCGGCTGTCGGTCGCCGTGCGGAGCTGCGCGCCGATCAGAAAGCCGCGGAGCTCGGCTTCGCCCAGGTGATGATCCAGGTGCTCACCAAGATGCACGGCGAGGAACTGGAGGCACAGCGGCAGGTCGGCGCGAAGGCGCTGCGGCAGCCGAGCCTCGCGTCCAAGCTCCTCTCATCCCATCCGGACTACCACACCCGTCTGCGACAGCTAGAGGCGTTCCTGCCGCAGACTTCCTGAGAGGGAATGCCGCAGGGCGGCACCCCCTTTGATGTCACACCCTGCTGCGACGACGTCGCGGAGCGTGTTCTGCGGGGCCCGGCGGGCGCTTCCAGGACAATGGGACAGTCGCGGCACCGAAACGGGCCGTACCGAGGAAGCGAAGGAGGGTCGTCATGGGCAGGCGCAACCCGCAGTACCGCCGGGTCAAGAAGCGGGACCAGACGGCCCACCAGCAGGCTCGCCAGCAGGCCGGGCACGCCCGGGCGCAGCACGAGGAGCCCCCGCTGCGGGAACTGGTGGAGCGGGCGTGCGGCGCGGTGCTGTGCGCCGCCGACGACGTCCACCCGCTCGCGCTGGACCAGGCGGCCAGCCTGCTCTCCGAGCCCGCCGCGCGCTGGCCGGAGACCGGCCGGGCGGTGCTGCTGGTGAGCGGGGCGCAGCTGGGGCGGCTGTGGCAGGCCGGCTGGCAGCCCGCCGACCTGGCCCGGGCGGTACGCCGCGAGCTGACGGGGCGACACCTGCGGCTGGCGGTCGACCTGATGGCCGCCGAGCTGCGCGGCTACGCGGCGGCCGGTCTCGACCCGCGCTGGTCCGGGCAGCTGCGGGAGCTGGAGGCCGCCGACTGGTGGGGCCAGGACGACGCCTTCCTGCCCGGCGTCGCCGACCGGGAGCGGCTGGACCGCTTCTCGGTCGCCACGCTGCTGCTGGAGCTGTACCGCCTGATCGGCAGACTGCCGCCGCTGACGCTGCTCAGCCCGCCGCCGGGGACCGTGCCGCGTACCCAGGGCTCCGCCCTGCCGTTCGTCCAGAAGACCGGGAGCGAGCCGAGGATGCTCGGCCGGATCCGGGCGCTGCTGGCAAAGGCCGAGTCCACCGAGTTCCCCGACGAGGCGGAGGCGCTGACCGCCAAGGCCCAGCAGCTGATGGCGCAACACAGCATCGACGAGGCGCTGCTCGCGGCCTCCTCGGGCAGCAGGGTCGAGCCGGGGGCCTGCCGGATCGGCGTGGACAACCCCTACGAGGCGCCCAAGGCGCTGCTGCTGGACGCGGTGGCCGGCGCCAACCGGGCCACCTCGCTGTGGACCAAGGAGCTGGGCTTCTGCACGGTGGTGGGCTTCCCGGCCGACCTGGAGGCGGTCGAGCTGCTCTACACCTCGCTGCTGGTCCAGGCGACCGGTGCGATGAACAGTGCGGGGATACAGGGCGGCGGCGCCGGGGGGTCGCGGACCAAGGCGTTCCGGCAGTCGTTCCTCATCTCCTACGCCGCGCGGATCCGCGAGCGGCTCTCCGGGGCGACCGCGCAGGCGACCGAGGAGGCGCTGGTCGGGCTGCGGGCCGAGGGCCGGGAGGACTCCTCCGCGCTGCTGCCGGTGCTGGCCGCCCGGGAGGAGGCGGTACGGCGCTCCACCGAGCAGCTGTTCCCCAACGCCCGCGCGGGCAGGGCGATCCGAGCCAGCGACTATGAGGGGTGGACCCAAGGGCGGGCCGCCGCCGACCGGGCGCAACTGCGGGGGCACGGGGCGGAGCTACCACGGTAGGTGCGGCGCGTGCATGGTTGTTCGCGCAGTTCCCCGCGCCCCTAGGGGGCTGCAACTGGATCAGTTGCAAACGTCCAGGGCGCGGGGAACTGCGCGACCAGCCAGCTACGGTCCGCAGCCCGGATCCGACAGCAGCCCCCACCCACGGGTGGTTCCCCCCCAGACCCGGGGCTGCACACGCTACCGTCGAAGGACCGCCGGCACGCACCTGGAGCACCCCCCGTGAAATCCGCACAAGCCCTGGCCGCCCTGCTCGCCACCCTCACCGCCGACGAGTTGGCCGAGCTGCTCGACGCACGTCGGGTCCGCAGCGACATCCGCCGCTCCGGCCGGGGCCCGCAGAGCCTCGCCGACCTGGCCCACCAGCTGCTGGAGGACCGCTCGGTCGGCGACGCCGTGGGCAGGCTGACCGCCCCCTCCCTGCAACTGCTGTCCGCAGGCGTGTGGCTGGCCGCGCGGCGGCACGGGGCGCTGATGCCGCAGCCCTACTGGACCGCGCTGGAGCCGTCCTCCCGCCCGGTGGCGACCGACGAGCTGCTCACGTTCCTCGCCGGCGACGACAAGGGCCTGCGCGCCGCCGCAGAACACGTCCTGACGGACCTTCAGCGGCTGGCCCTGGTCCTCCCGGCCGGCCCCGGCGAGTTCGCGCTGCCCGGCTTCGTGCACCGGCACCTGGCCGAGACCATGGGCCTGAGCCGCCCGGCCGCCCAGCTGATGAGCGATGCCTTCAACGCACCCGAGGTGCACCGGATCGCGGCCGGACTGGATCTGCCGTCCAGCCGCAACCGCGAGACCGCGCAGGCCGCCGTGGTCGCCGCGCTGGGCGACCGGGAGCTGGTCCGCTCGCTGATCGCCGGAGCGCCGCCGGACGCGGCCGACATGCTGCAGCTGCTGGTGCAGGGACCGCCGCTGCTGCGCACCCACTGCTTTGTCCCGCTCGGCGGCTACCACTACGGCACGGCCACCAAGTACCAGCTGCGGCCGGGCGGATCGGGCGACCCCGCCACGGACTGGCTGGCCGAGCACGGGATGCTGGTCCCGATCGGACCCGACCTGGTCGAGATGCCCTACGAGATCCTGGACGCGGCGGCCGACGGACGGATCACCGCGCGCTTCGACCCCGAGCCCCCGGTGCTCACCGCCGGGGTGCACCCGGTGCCGGAGGCCCTGCGCGAGGCGCAGGCCGCCGCTGCTTCGGCGAGCCGCAGGATGGAGCTGCTGCTGGCCGCCTGCGCCGCCGCTCCCCCGGGGATCCGCAAGTCCGGCGGCCTCGCCGTCCGGGACACCAGGAGGCTGGCCAAGGCCATCGAGGCGCCGGAGGAGCAGACCCGGCTGTGGCTGGACCTCGCCTACAACGCCGATCTGCTCGCGGACCACCAGGAAGTGCCGGACGGCCCGGCGCCGCGCGGGCGCGTTCGGCGGGCAGCCGTACCGAGCACCCCGCTGCGGCTGCTGCCGACCGCGCGCTACGACGTCTGGCTGTCCCGCTCCCCCGCCGAGCGGCTGGTGCCGCTGGTGGCGACCTGGGCGGTCATCCCGGAGATCCTGGCCTGGTGGCCCGAGTACCGGGAGGAGACCCCGGTCGCCCTGGTGGCGCCGCAGGACCAGGAGGCCGTGCCGCTGCGCCGGCAGCTGCTCCGGGCGCTGGCCTCGCTCCCGGCCGGCCAGGGCCTGGGCCCGGTGTCGGCCTTCGCGGCAGAGACCCTGGAGGAGCTGGTCCGGCTGGTCGGCTGGTACAGCCCCGGGCTGGTCACCCTGGACGAGGACGGTCTGAGCCGGGTCCTGGAGACGCTGCTGGAGGCGGAGCAGCTGGGCGTGCTGGCCCACGGCCGGCCGACCCCGCTGGGCGAGGCGGTGCTGGCCCTGCTGGAGACCGACGCGGCCGACTGGTTCCCCTGCGTCCCGGGCATCGCCGCCAAGGGCGGCGAGGCCTACGAGGGCCCGCTGCGGCTGCTGCGGGAGGCCTGCACGGCGCTGCTGCCCCCACCGCAGCAGAAGGCCCGGTTCCAGGCGGACCTGACGGCTGTCGCCGCCGGCGCCCCGTCGGCGGCCCTGGCCGAGCTGATGGGCTCGGCCGCGGACCGGGAGTCGGAGGGGCATGCGGTGGTCTGGCGCTTCAGCGCCGCCTCGGTACGCCGGGCGCTGGACGCCGGCATGAGCGCCGACGATCTGCTCGCCGAGCTGCGGGAGGCGGCCGAGGGCGAACTCCCCCAGCCGCTGGAGTACCTGGTCAGGGACACCGGCAGGACCCACGGCCGGGTCCGGGTGGTCCGCTCCGCCTGCTGCATCCGCTCGGACGACGAGGCGCTGGTGCTGGAGCTGTCGAAGACCCGGGTGCTGGCCAAACTGGGGCTGCGCCGGATCGCACCCACGGTGCTGATCAGCACCCACTCCCCCAGCGCCACCCTGGAGGCCCTGCGCGCCGCGGGGTACGCGCCGGTACTGGAGGCCGAGAGCGGCGTGACGGTCGTGGAGCGGGCCCCTGGCACCCGGGCCGAGCAGCGGATGCCCGGCTACGACCGGATGCGCCGCAACCGCCGCAGCGGGGAGCCGCAGGAGCTGGACCTGGAGACGCTGGCCCGGATGATCATGCGGGGCTAGGGGGTCGGGTGCGGCTTTACCGGGGGCTTGTCGCGCAGTTCCCCGCGCCCCTGGACGTTTGCAACTGATCCAGTTGCAGCCCCCTGGGGGCGCGAGGAACTGCGCGACAAGCCAGCTACGGTCCGCAGAACGCCGCAAGGCGGCCGCCCCCCTTCGGGGAACGACCGCCCTGCGGTTCTCGTACTGTCTGCGACTGTCAGCCCGTGTAGGGGCCGTAGTCGTAGTCGTCCAGCGGGACGGCCTGGCCGGAGCCGGTGCCGAAGGGCGAGTAGTCGATGTCGTCGTAGCCGACGGCCGAGTACATCGCGGCCTTGGCCTCCTCCGTGGGCTCCACCCGGATGTTGCGGTAGCGGGGCAGACCCGTACCGGCCGGGATGAGCTTGCCGAGGATGACGTTCTCCTTCAGGCCCAGCAGCGGGTCCGACTTGGCGTGGATCGCCGCGTCGGTGAGCACCCGGGTCGTCTCCTGGAAGGAGGCGGCCGACAGCCAGGACTCGGTCGCCAGCGAGGCCTTGGTGATACCCATCAGCTGCGGACGGCCGGAGGCGGGCTGGCCGCTCTCGGACACCACACGACGGTTCTCGGTCTCGAAGCGGCCGCGCTCGACCAGCTCGCCGGGCAGCAGCTCGGCGTCGCCGGACTCGATGATCGTGACCCGGCGGAGCATCTGCCGGATGATGATCTCGATGTGCTTGTCGTGGATCGACACACCCTGCGAGTTGTAGACCTTCTGGACCTCGGCCACCAGGTGGATCTGGACGGCACGCTGGCCCAGGATGCGCAGGACGTCGTGCGGGTTGACGGTACCGGCGGTCAGCTGCTGGCCGACCTCCACCCGCTCGCCCTCGGACACCCGCAGCTTGACGCGCTTGGAGACCGGGTAGGCGATCTCCTCGCTGCCGTCGTCGGGGGTGACGACGAGCTTGCGGGTCTTCTCGGTGTCCTCGATCCGGACCCGGCCCTCGGCCTCGCTGATCGGGGCCACACCACGCGGGTTACGGGCCTCGAACAGCTCGACCACACGCGGCAGACCCTGGGTGATGTCGTCGCCGGCCACACCACCGGTGTGGAAGGTGCGCATCGTCAGCTGGGTGCCGGGCTCACCGATGGACTGGGCGGCGATGATGCCGACCGCCTCACCGATGTCGACCAGCTTGCCGGTGGCCAGCGAGCGGCCGTAGCACATGGCGCAGGTGCCGACGGCGGACTCGCAGGTCAGGATCGAGCGGGTCTTGACCGCGGAGATGCCGCGGCGGATCAGCTCGTCGATCAGGACGTCGCCCAGGTCGGTGTTGGCCGGGGCCAGCACCTCCCCGTCCACGACGATGTCCTCGGCCAGCATGCGGGCGTAGACGCTGGTCTCGACGTCGTCGCCCTTGCGCAGCACGCCGTCCGAGCCCACGGTGCCGATCGGCAGCTTGAGGCCGCGCTCGGTGCCGCAGTCCTCCTCGCGAATGATGACGTCCTGGGAGACGTCGACCAGACGACGGGTGAGGTAGCCGGAGTCGGCGGTACGCAGGGCGGTGTCGGCCAGACCCTTACGGGCACCGTGGGTGGAGATGAAGTACTCCAGCACGGAGAGGCCCTCACGGAACGACGCCTTGATGGGTCGCGCGATGGTCTCGTTCTTGGCGTTCGACACCAGACCGCGCATACCGGCGATCTGACGCATCTGCATCATGTTTCCGCGAGCCCCGGAGTCCACCATCATGAAGATGGGGTTGGTCTTCGGGAAGTTCGCGTTCATGGCGTCGGCGACCTCGTTGGTCGCCTTGGTCCAGATCGCCACGAGCTCCTGCTGGCGCTCGTCCTTGGTGATCAGACCGCGCTCGTACTGCTTCTGGACCTTCTCGGCCTGCGCCTCGTAGCCCTCAAGGATCTGGGGCTTGTTCGGCGGGACCACGACGTCCGAGATGGAGACGGTGACGCCCGAGCGGGTGGCCCAGTGGAAACCGGCCGCCTTCAGGTTGTCCAGGGTCGCCGCGACGACGACCTTGGGGTAGCGCTCGGCGAGGTCGTTGACGATCGCGGAGAGCGCCTTCTTGTTGATCTCCTCCTCGACGAACGGGTAGTCCTCGGGCAGCAGTTCGTTGAAGAGCGCGCGGCCCAGGGTGGTGCGCAGACGCAGCTGCTCACCCTCCTGCCAGGTCGGCTTCCCGTCCTCGTCCACCGGCGCGGTCCAGCCGCGCGGCGGCACGGTGCCCAGCGGCAGCCGCAGGTCGATCTCGGACTGCAGGTCCAGGGTCTTGGAGTCGAAGGCCATCACGGCCTCCGGCGTCGACCCGAACGCCCGGCCCACGCCGCGGAGGGTCTCCGGGTCGCGGGTCGAGGTCAGGAAGAACAGACCCAGCACCATGTCCTGGGTCGGCATGGTGACGGGGCGACCGTCGGCCGGCTTCAGGATGTTGTTGGAGGACAGCATCAGGATGCGGGCCTCGGCCTGCGCCTCCGCGGACAGCGGAAGGTGCACGGCCATCTGGTCGCCGTCGAAGTCCGCGTTGAACGCGGTGCAGACGAGCGGGTGGATCTGGATGGCCTTGCCCTCGACCAGCTGCGGCTCGAAGGCCTGGATGCCGAGGCGGTGCAGGGTGGGCGCACGGTTCAGCAGCACCGGGTGCTCCGCGATGACCTCTTCGAGGACGTCCCAGACCACCGGGCGGGCGCGCTCGACCATGCGCTTGGCCGACTTGATGTTCTGCGCGTGGTTCAGGTCCACCAGGCGCTTCATCACGAACGGCTTGAAGAGCTCCAGCGCCATGGCCTTCGGCAGACCGCACTGGTGCAGCTTGAGCTGCGGGCCGACGACGATGACCGAACGGGCCGAGTAGTCGACTCGCTTGCCGAGCAGGTTCTGGCGGAAACGACCCTGCTTGCCCTTGAGCATGTCGCTCAGGGACTTCAGCGGACGGTTGCCCGGACCGGTGACCGGACGGCCACGGCGGCCGTTGTCGAACAGCGCGTCCACGGCCTCCTGAAGCATGCGCTTCTCGTTGTTCACGATGATCTCGGGCGCGCCGAGGTCCAGGAGCCGCTTGAGGCGGTTGTTGCGGTTGATCACGCGGCGGTACAGGTCGTTCAGGTCGGAGGTCGCGAAGCGGCCACCGTCCAGCTGCACCATCGGACGCAGGTCCGGCGGGATCACCGGCACGCAGTCCAGCACCATGCCCGAGGGCTTGTTGGTGGTCTGCAGGAACGCGGAGACGACCTTGAGGCGCTTGAGCGCCCGGGTCTTCTTCTGGCCCTTGCCGGTCTTGATGATCTCGCGGAGGCGCTCGGCCTCCTCCTCCAGGTCGAAGGTCTCCAGGCGCTTCTGCAGCGCCGCGGCACCCATCGAACCGGAGAAGTACGTGCCGAAGCGGTCGCGCAGCTCGCGGTAGAGCAGCTCGTCGCCCTCCAGGTCCTGGACCTTGAGGGACTTGAAGCGGGCCCACACCTCGTCCAGACGGTCCAGCTCGCGCTGGGCCCGGTCACGGAGCTGCTTCATCTCGCGCTCGGCGCCTTCGCGCACCTTGCGGCGCACGTCCGCCTTGGCGCCCTCGGCCTCCAGCTCGGCGAGGTCACCCTCGAGCTTCTTGGCGCGGGTCTCCAGGTCGGAGTCGCGGCGCTGCTCGATCTGCTGGCGCTCGACGGAGACCTGGGCCTCCAGCGAGGACAGGTCACGGGTGCGGCGCTCGTCGTCCACCCACGTGATCATGTAGGCGGCGAAGTAGATGACCTTCTCGAGGTCCTTGGGGGCAAGGTCCAGGAGGTAGCCGAGGCGTGACGGCACGCCCTTGAAGTACCAGATGTGCGTGACGGGCGCGGCCAGCTCGATGTGGCCCATCCGCTCACGACGCACCTTGGCGCGAGTGACCTCGACGCCGCAGCGCTCGCAGATGATGCCCTTGAAGCGGACACGCTTGTACTTACCGCAGTAGCACTCCCAGTCCCGGGTGGGGCCGAAGATCTTCTCGCAGAAGAGTCCGTCCTTTTCCGGCTTGAGGGTGCGGTAGTTGATGGTCTCGGGCTTCTTGACCTCGCCGTGGGACCACTGACGGATGTCGTCAGCGGTCGCCAGGCCGATTCGCAGTTCATCGAAGAAGTTGACGTCGAGCACGGGTCGTCAATCCCACCTTCGGGGTCGAAGTCTTACATCTGGTCTGAGGGGGTCCTGGGGGCGGCGGGCCGGCGCTGGTTCAACAGCGCCGACCCGGACCCTCGTCAGACCTCTTCGACGCTGCTCGGCTCTCGCCGGGACAGGTCGATACCGAGCTCCTCGGCGGCGCGGAACACGTCCTCGTCGGAGTCACGCATCTCGATGGACATGCCGTCCGAGGACAGCACCTCCACGTTCAGGCAGAGCGACTGCATCTCCTTGATGAGCACCTTGAAGGACTCGGGGATGCCGGGCTCGGGGATGTTCTCGCCCTTGACGATGGCCTCGTAGACCTTCACGCGGCCGAGCACGTCGTCGGACTTGATGGTGAGCAGTTCCTGGAGGGCGTAGGCGGCGCCGTACGCCTCCAGCGCCCACACCTCCATCTCACCGAAGCGCTGACCACCGAACTGCGCCTTACCACCCAGCGGCTGCTGGGTGATCATGGAGTACGGACCGGTCGAACGGGCGTGGAGCTTGTCGTCGACCAGGTGGTGCAGCTTGAGGATGTACATGTAGCCGACCGAGATCGGCATCGGGAACGGCTCACCGGAGCGGCCGTCGAACATCCGCGCCTTGCCCGAGGAGCCGACCAGGCGGTCGCCGTCCCGGGTGAGGGTGGTGTGGTCGAGCAGACCGGTGATCTCGTCCTCGCGGGCGCCGTCGAAGACCGGGGTGGCGAGGTTGGTGCCACCGACGGCCTTGTCGGCCCCGATCTTCTGCAGCCGTCGGGCCCACTCCTCGGAGAGTCCGGAGACGTCCCAGCCGGTCTTGGCGAGCCAGCCGAGGTGGGTCTCCAGCACCTGCCCCGGGTTCATCCGGGACGGGACGCCGAGGGGGTTGAGCACGATGTCGACCGGGGTGCCGTCCTCGAGGAAGGGCATGTCCTCGACCGGAAGGATCTTGGAGATGACACCCTTGTTGCCGTGCCGGCCGGCCAGCTTGTCACCGTTGGTGATCTTGCGCTTCTGGGCCACGTAGACCCGGACCAGCTGGTTGACGCCGGGCGGCAGCTCGTCGCCCTCCTCGCGGTCGAAGACGCGGACGCCGATGACCTTGCCCTGCTCACCGTGCGGCACCTTCAGCGAGGTGTCGCGGACCTCACGGGCCTTCTCACCGAAGATGGCGCGCAGCAGGCGCTCCTCCGGGGTCAGCTCGGTCTCGCCCTTGGGCGTGACCTTGCCGACCAGGATGTCACCGGTGGTGACATCGGCGCCGATGCGGATGATGCCGCGCTCGTCCAGGTCCGCGAGGACCTCCTCGGAGACATTCGGGATGTCCCGGGTGATCTCCTCCGGGCCCAGCTTGGTGTCACGGGCGTCGACCTCGTGCTCCTCGATGTGGATCGAGGAGAGGACGTCGTCCTGCACGAGGCGCTGCGACAGGATGATCGCGTCCTCGTAGTTGTGACCCTCCCAGGGCATGAACGCCACGAGCAGGTTCTTGCCGAGGGCCATCTCGCCCTCGTCGGTGCAGGGACCGTCGGCCAGGACCTGCCCGACCTCGATCCGGGCGCCCTCGTCCACGACGACCTTCTGGTTGAAGGAGGTGCCCTGGTTGGAGCGGGTGAACTTGGCCACGCGGTACGTGGTGTAGGTGCCGTCGTCGTTGGCCACCGTGACGTAGTCGGCGGAGACCTCCTGGACCACACCGGACTTCTCGGCGGCGATGACATCGGCGGCGTCGACCGCGGCGCGGTACTCCATGCCGGTGCCGACCAGCGGGGCCTCGCTCTTCAGCAGCGGCACCGCCTGACGCATCATGTTCGCGCCCATCAGGGCGCGGTTGGCGTCGTCGTGCTCCAGGAAGGGGATCATCGCGGTGGCGACGGACACCATCTGGCGCGGCGAGACGTCCATGTAGTCGATCTCGACACCGGGGATGTAGTCGATCTCGCCGCCACGGCGGCGGACCAGCACACGGCCCTCGGCGAAGTGGTTGTCATCGGTCAGCGGCGCGTTGGCCTGGGCGATGACGAACCGGTCCTCCTCGTCCGCGGTCAGGTAGTCGATGCTGTCGGTGACGACACCCTCGACGACCTTGCGGTACGGGGTCTCCACAAAGCCGAAGGCGTTGACCCGGCCGTAGGAGGCGAGCGAACCGATCAGACCGATGTTCGGTCCTTCCGGGGTCTCGATCGGGCACATGCGTCCGTAGTGGGACGGGTGCACGTCACGGACCTCGAAGCCGGCCCGCTCACGGGACAGACCACCGGGGCCCAGCGCGGACAGACGACGCTTGTGGGTCAGCCCCGACAGCGGGTTCGTCTGGTCCATGAACTGGGACAGCTGGCTGGTGCCGAAGAACTCCTTGATGGAGGCGACGACCGGCCGGATGTTGATCAGCGTCTGCGGCGTGATGGCCTCGACGTCCTGGGTGGTCATGCGCTCGCGCACGACCCGCTCCATACGGGCGAGACCCGTACGGACCTGGTTCTGGATCAGCTCGCCGACATTGCGGAGGCGACGGTTGCCGAAGTGGTCGATGTCGTCGTCCTCGACGACGATCGTGCTGCCGTTCGGGGCGACCGTCTCGGTCTCACCGGCGTGCAGCTGGACCAGGTACTTGATCGTGGCAAGGATGTCGTCCGTGGTGAGAACGCCGCCGTCGAGGGGCTGCTCCACGCCGAGCTTCTTGTTGATCTTGTACCGGCCGACCTTGGCGAGGTCGTAGCGCTTCGGGTTGAAGTAGAGGTTCTCCAGAAGCGTCTGCGCGGCCTCGCGGGTCGGCGGCTCGCCCGGACGCAGCTTGCGGTAGATGTCGAGCAGTGCGTCGTCCTGGCCCTGGGTGTGGTCCTTCTCCAGGGTGGCGCGCATCGACTCGTACTGGCCGAACTCCTCCAGGATCTGCTCGGAGGTCCAGCCGAGGGCCTTCAGCAGCACGGTGACCGACTGCTTGCGCTTGCGGTCGATGCGGACACCGACCATGTCGCGCTTGTCGATCTCGAGCTCGAGCCAGGCACCACGGGACGGGATGACCTTGGCGGAGTAGATGTCCTTGTCGGACGTCTTGTCCAGGGTGGTGTCGAAGTAGACGCCCGGGGAGCGCACCAGCTGTGAGACGACGACACGCTCGGTGCCGTTGATCACGAAGGTGCCCTTGTGGGTCATGAGCGGGAAGTCGCCCATGAAGACCGTCTGCGACTTGATCTCGCCGGTCTCGTTGTTGGTGAACTCGGCGGTGACGAAGAGCGGGGCCGCGAAGGTGAAGTCGCGGTCCTTGCACTCGTCGATCGAGTTCTTGGGGGGCTCGAAGCGGTGGTCGCGGAAGGTCAGCGACATCGAACCGGAGAAGTCCTCGATCGGGGAGATCTCCTCGAAGATCTCCTCCAGGCCGGACTTCTGCGGGACGTCGTGTCCTTCTGCGAGCGACGCCTCGACCCTGTCCTTCCACGCCTGATTGCCGAGGAGCCAGTCGAAGCTCTCGGTCTGCAGGGCGAGGAGGTTGGGAACCTCGAGGGGCTCACGAATCTTCGCGAAGGAAATACGGAGCGGTGCGGTGGATGCGGAGTTGTTCGAGGCGTTGCGCGAGGCGGCCAAGAGGGGGTCCTTCCGAGGGCTCGGACTCACTACGCGCGTACCGGGCCCACCCGTCGCACGGGTAGCATCCGCGTCTCCACACGAGCTCAGGGGCCTGGATATCTCTCCAGGTCAGAGCCAGTGCGCAAACGGGGTGCCACCCCTGGTCGGGGTAGTGCGTACTCCGGGGGTCGAGTCACGGAGCAGCTAAAAGGCAGCGCAAAGGGACAGTGTAGCCAGACGGCACACTGCTGTCCAGTCCGGATTCGGAGACCGAATCTTCGAACTCCCTACCTCGCGGTGCAACCCCTGTCGAGGGCGCCCCTGGGGCGGTTACTGCCTACTGGGTGTGTATTCCCCACCACACCCCGGTTCCATGCCTGGAACCTGAGATTTGCTCGCTGCCGTGCCTGCTGCGTACTTGCCGCGCTGCCTGCCGCGACCTCCTGGCGGAGGTACAACCTCGCGTCCTGAGAATTGCGCGCCGCGTGCGGTTCGTCAAGGGCGAGCCCCCGGTGAACCCGTCGGAGGACCTCTCCGGAGACCCTTCGGGGAGCGCTTCGGCACGATCCCGGGGCCGGCGGTCGGGCCGGGCGACTGCCCTGGTGGGGTGGCCGCGCGGCGACCGCTGGTGCGGCTCCGGGAGTGGTCCCCGAAGCCTGCGGCGCCCGCTGCGGACAGGTCGTACCCGCAGCGACGACGATCACCATACTCGCCCTGGAGGGCGGTGGGGAGCACCTCGGCGACAGAAGTGGCGAATCGTCATAGATCGGACAGCAGTGGCGGGATGGACCCGGCAAACAAAAAACCGAGGCGCTCACCCGTACGGGTGAGCGCCTCGGTTCAGAGGTTCGTACCGGCCTCACGGCCGGCAGGCGAACCGCCAGTCAGTAACCGTGATTACTTGACGGTGACGGAAGCGCCGGCAGCCTCGAGAGCGGCCTTGGCCTTCTCGGCGGCCTCCTTGGCGACCTTCTCCAGGACGGTGGCGGGCACGCCGTCAACGAGGTCCTTGGCCTCCTTCAGGCCGAGGGAGGTGAGGGCGCGCACCTCCTTGATGACCTGGATCTTCTTGTCGCCGGAGGAGGTGAGCACGACGTCGAACTCGTCCTGCTCCTCGACGGCCTCGACTGCGGCGGCAGCGCCACCACCGGCGGCGACGGCGACCGGGGCGGCAGCCTTGACGTCGAACTTCTCCTCGAACGCCTTCACGAACTCGGAGAGCTCGATGAGGGTGAGCTCGGCGAACTGCTCGAGCAGCTCTTCCTGGGACAGCTTCGCCATGATGGCGTCCTTCCACTATTTCGGCAGGTGCCGGATGTACGGATAGGCGGGCGTACGGGCCCGCTGCAAGGCAGGAGACGACGGAGTGGTTACTCCGCCACCTCGTCCTCGGCGGCGGGAGCCGGCGTACCGGCACCGCCCTGCTCGACCTTGGCCCGGAGAGCTTCCGCGGTGCGGGCGAACTCCGTGAGGGGAGCCTGGAAGGTGGCGGCGGCCTTGGCCATCGACGCCTTCAGGCCACCGGCCAGCTTGGCGAGCAGCACCTCGCGGGACTCGAGGTCCGCGAGCTTCTTGATGTCATCGGCGGACAGCGCCTTACCGTCAAGGACACCGCCCTTGATGATCAGCGCAGGGTTGTCCTTGGCGAAGTCACGCAGAGCCTTCGCCGACTCCACCGGGTCACCGGCGACGAAGGCGACAGCCGTCGGACCCGAGAACAGGTCGTCGAGCTCAGAGATCCCGGCCTCATTGGCCGCGATCTTGGTCAGCGTGTTCTTCACCACGGCGTAATTGGCGTTGTCGCCGAGCGAGCGACGCAGCGTCTTCAGCTGCGCCACGGTCAGACCGCGGTACTCGGTCAGCACCGCCGCGTTGGAGCCACGGAACTTGTCCGTCAGCTCTGCGACAGCGGCAGCCTTGTCGGGCCTTGCCATAGGCTTACGCCTCCTTCCGTGATGTCGATGCGTGGCCGACCGTTGAGTCGACCTGCTACGCCCATACCGCCGGAAGAAAGTGTTCGAGAAAAACAGAACGGCCCCGGCGCAGGCGCACGGGGCTTCACATGCTCAACGGCGGCCATGCCTTGCGGCATGCATCCGGAGCGCGATTGTCCTCATCCATCCTGCGCGGGTCGTCCGCATTCGCGGAGCCTTCGGTCCTCGCGTCCTCCCCTTGCAGGGCACGCGACAACAACCAGCGGTCTGTGGCAAGGACCAAGCTACGTGATGACACGCCCGGCGGGCAAATCGCCCACCGGGCACGCCCGGGAATCGGCTACTTGGTGAGCGAGGCCAGGTCCTCGGTGTCGCTTGCCGGGGGCACGGTGATCGTCACCGGCGTGTTGCTGAAGCCCGAGTAGTCGATGGTGATGTCCATCGGGCCCTGGGACGTCGTGGCGCTTTCGTGGAACTTCACCGGGAGGCTCTGGTCGTTGACCCACATGTCCACCTTCTCGGTGGTCATGCCGGTCTTGGCCGCCTGGTCGGCGATGGTCTTCAGATCCGGGTCCGAGGAGGCCAGCTTCTTCAGGTCGACCGTGCCGGAGTAGCGCGTGGTGGACACGCCGTCCACCGTCTCCGT
Organism: Streptomyces sp. 846.5; assembly: GCF_004365705.1. Lineage (NCBI taxonomy): Bacteria > Bacillati > Actinomycetota > Actinomycetes > Kitasatosporales > Streptomycetaceae > Streptomyces > Streptomyces sp. 846.5. The sequence continues at coordinate 4,965,019 of NZ_SOBN01000001.1, read as the reverse complement.
GCCGACGCGCTTGACGTCGCCGGATGCGGTGAGCAGCTTGACCGAGGTGGCCGGGTCCTGGCTGTTGCTCTTGTTGACGCTGTCGGCGAGGGCCTTGCCCACGGCTCCCAGCTTGGAGAAGTCGATCTTCAGCCAGTGCTTGCCGCCGAACTCCTTCGCCCCGGCGGCGCCCATGTTGACGTACTCGGTGGTGCCAGACATCAGCAGGTGCATGCCGTCGGCCAGTTGAGGGTTGGTCAGGGTCGCGTCCAGGGCCACCGGGTTGTGGGAGACCGTACCGGTCATGGTGGTGGTACCGACCTTGGGCATGACCATCGTCATGTTCATCTTGGCGGAGGTGAAGGTCGAGGTCTTCTTCGTCGTCAGCGACAGTGCGTCGGCGACGCTGAGTACCGCCGACTTGGCACCGCTGACGCTCTTGGAGGCAGCGTCGGAAGCTGTCTTCGCGGTCGAGCCGGAGCAGGCCGTCAGAGCTGCGAGCGCTATAGCGGCAGTGGTGCTGATGTACAGCGCACGGGTACGGCGCATGTGAGTTCCCCCTGTGGTTCGTATGAGATCTGCGAGCAGACGCTACACCCGAGGACTGACACAACGAAGGGCCGGTTCCCCTTCCGTGACAGAAGGGAACCAGCCCGTCGTATCGCTGCTGCTGCGACCTGGCCGAGCTGATCAGGGATCAGACCGACGCCGGGTCCTCCTCGACGAGGAGGTTGCGGGTGCGGCTCGGGTCGACCGGGATGCCGGGGCCGATCGTGGTGCTGATCGCGACCTTGCGGATGTACCGGCCCTTGGAGGCGGACGGCTTGGCGCGGAGCACCTCGTCCAGGGCGGCGGCGTAGTTCTCGACCAGCTTCTCGGTGTCGAAGGACACCTTGCCGATGATCAGGTGCAGGTTCGAGTGCTTGTCGACGCGGAACTCGATCTTGCCGCCCTTGATCTCGGTCACGGCCTTGGCCACGTCCGGGGTCACGGTGCCGGTCTTCGGGTTCGGCATCAGGCCGCGGGGGCCGAGCACGCGGCCCAGACGACCGACCTTGCCCATGAGGTCCGGGGTGGACACGACGGCGTCGAAGTCCAGGCGGCCCTTGGCGACCTCGTCGATCAGCTCGTCGGCGCCGACGATGTCGGCGCCCGCAGCACGCGCGGCCTCGGCGCGGTCACCGGTCGCGAAGACCAGGACCCGGGCGGTCTTGCCGGTGCCGTGCGGGAGGTTGACGGTGCTGCGGACCATCTGGTCGGCCTTGCGCGGGTCGACACCCAGACGCATGGCGACCTCGACGGTGCCGTCGAACTTGGAGGTGGAGGTCTCCTTGGCGAGGCGAATCGCCTCGAGGGGGGCGTACAGACGCTCGCGGTCGATCTTCTCCGCCGCGGCGTTCAGAGCCTTGCTGCGCTTCACTGCTGCTCCTGTGGATAAAAGACGTGGAGTTGTGGTGGCTGCGGGCCGCGCTCGGCCCTACCACGACCGTTCGGGGACTGCTCAGCCCTCGACGGTGATGCCCATCGAACGGGCGGTGCCCGCGATGATCTTGTCGGCCTGCTCCAGGGAGTTGGCGTTCAGGTCGGGCAGCTTGGTGGTGGCGATCTCGCGGACCTGGGCAGCCGTGATCTTGGCGACCTTGGTCTTGTGCGGCTCGCCGGAGCCCTTCTCCACGCCTGCGGCCTTGAGGATCAGCCTGGCGGCCGGCGGAGTCTTGGTGATGAAGGTGAAGGAGCGGTCTTCGTAGACCGTGATCTCCACCGGCACGACCATGCCACGCTGCGACTCGGTCGCGGCGTTGTAGGCCTTGCAGAACTCCATGATGTTGACGCCGTGCTGACCCAGGGCAGGGCCGACGGGCGGCGCGGGGTTGGCCGCACCGGCGTTGATCTGGAGCTTGATAAGCCCCGTGACCTTCTTCTTCTTGGGAGGCATGCTCTCTCCGGGTCCTTACGAGAGGTGTTCCCGACCGGCGTGCGGAAGCACGGCGGCGGGGCCTTGGGTTTCCGTGTGGCTCGCCGACCGAACGGTCCGGCTCCGCGCACACATCGAACCAGGATAGCCCGAAAGGGGCAGCGATCCTAAATCGCGGTCCGGAGGCCAGCTCCGCGGGAGGCTCGGCAGTGCGCCCACCCATGCGCGAGGGCCCCGTACCTTCGCGGTACGGGGCCCTGGGCGCTGCTGCGGACCTGCTCAGTCGTTCTTGGCGATCTGGTCGAAGGAGAGCTCGACCGGGGTCTCCCGGCCGAAGATCTCGACGAGGCCCTTGACCTTCTTGGAGTCCGGATTGATCTCGTTGATCGTCGCCTGGAGGGTGGCGAAGGGGCCGTCGGTGACGGTGACCGAGTCGCCGACCTCGAAGTCCAGGACCTGGATGTCGGAGGAGTTGACCTGCACCGGACGGCCGGCCTCGCGGGCCGCGGCGCGCTCGACCTCGGGAGCGAGCATCTTGACGACCTCGTCCAGGGTCAGCGGGTACGGGTCGTAGGCGTTGCCGACGAAGCCGGTGACGCCTGGGGTGTTGCGGACCACGCCCCAGGACTCGTTGGTGAGGTCCATGCGCACCAGCACGTAGCCGGGGAGCTTGTTCTGGCGGGTCGTCTTGCGCTCGCCGTTCTTGATCTGGACGACCTCTTCCTGGGGCACCTCGGCCTGGTAGATGTAGTCCTCGACGTTGAGCGAGACGGCGCGCTGCTCCAGGTTGGACTTCACCCGGTTCTCGTAGCCGGCGTAGGTGTGGATCACGTACCACTCGCCGGGGGCCGTGCGCAGTTCCTCGCGGAAGGCGACGATCGGGTCGACCTCGACCTCCTCGACGTCGGCCTCGTCGACCTCGGCTTCGGCCTCCTCGGCCGCTTCGAGGGCCTCGGACTCGTCGGCGGTGACCACGGTCAGCGCCTCCTCCTCGGCGGACTCGCCGTCGGCGGCGTCGGCAGCCTCGACCTCGTCTTCGTCACCATCGGCGTTTTCGATGATCTGCTCGGCGGAGTCGTCGGCCTCGGCCCACGCAGACGCGTCCTGCTCCGCAGCGTCGGCCGACTCGACGGCTTCGTCAGCCTCGGGGGCCTGCGCGGCGTCGTACAGGTGGGACTCAGACACGTTGGCTGCTTCTTCCTGGAGATGAAAGGTGGGACGGTACCGGACCGTCCACAGGGAGAAGCAGGGCTTGGCTGCGGGCGGCTCGGATACTCAACGATACCGACACAACGGTAGCGGAGCGCCCGGACCGGGTTGTCCCACGACGGCTCGGACCGGGCCGACCCGGTCCTGGGGGGAAACGCCGGTCAGGCGAAGATGAGCTTGGCGAGCGACGAGAAGCCGGTGTCCAGGCCGTAGACCAGAGCCATGATCACCACGACGAAGACCACGACGACCGTGGTGTAGGTGGTGAGGTCATTGCGGCTCGGCCAGACGACCTTGCGCAGCTCGGCGATGATCTGCCGGTAGAAAAGCGCGACTCGGGCGAAGATGTTGGGGCGGTCCCCACGCTTCTTCTTGCCGTCCTTGCCTGCGGCCCTGTTGGCACGCTTGCGGTCGCGGCGGGACAGAGTCTCGCTCTGTTCGTCCGCCGCGTTACCACTGTCAGGTGTCGCGGTGGAGCCCACGGTCTCCGTCACTCGTCCCTCACCTGAATCCGGGTACCTGTTGCGAGAGCCGCAGTGCTTGCGGTCTCGGGAATGCAGTGCTGACGGTACCGCCTGTCGCCGTCAGGCAACAGGGCGGACAGCAGGGCCGGAGGGACTTGAACCCCCAACCGCCGGTTTTGGAGACCGGTGCTCTACCAATTGAGCTACGACCCTTTGAATCCGCAACCACCGGATTCGCGAGGCCCAACCTACCGTATCGGGGTGCCTGCGCGGTGAACGCTGCACCCAGAGCCTTCGGGCGGGACCATCGAGGCTTGAGTGTAGGGGGTGGAACGGTAATTGGTCGAATGGATAGGACTTGCTGCTCCGCGGCCGCTCCCGGGCCCGGCGGGCGGCATCGCTGCTCGGAGCACCCGCGGCGGGGCGGGCGGCGGGTACCGGCGCCGACCGTCCGGCGAAACCTCGATGCCCGGGCGGCGCGGCTTCTGGGAGCATTCAGGCATGAGCGCTGCGTTTCCCCACCCAGACCCCAGCATCCGTCCGGCCGACCGTCGGGTCTCGGCCCGTATCGGCGCCATCGCGGAGTCCGCGACCCTCGCCGTCGACGCCAAGGCCAAGGCCCTCAAGGCCGCCGGGCGTCCGGTGATCGGCTTCGGCGCCGGCGAGCCCGACTTCCCGACGCCCGGCTACATCGTGGACGCGGCCGTGGCCGCCTGCCGCGACCCCAAGAACCACCGGTACACCCCGGCCGGCGGGCTGCCCGAGCTCAAGGCCGCCATCGCGGCGAAGACCCTGCGGGATTCGGGCTGGGCCGTCGACGCCTCGCAGGTGCTGGTGACCAACGGCGGCAAGCAGGCCATCTACGAGGCCTTCGCCGCGATCCTGGACCCGGGCGACGAGGTCATCGTGCCCGCGCCGTACTGGACCACCTACCCGGAGTCGATCCAGCTGGCGGGCGGTGTCGCGGTCGACGTGGTCGCCGACGAGACCACCGGTTACAAGGTGTCGGTGGAGCAGCTGGAGGCCGCGCGCACCGAGAACACCAAGGTGCTGCTGTTCGTCTCGCCCTCCAACCCGACCGGTGCCGTCTACACCCGCGCCGAGGTGGAGGCGGTGGGCCGCTGGGCGGCTGAGCACGGCCTCTGGGTGCTGACCGACGAGATCTACGAGCACCTCGTCTACGGCGACGCGGAGTTCGTCTCGCTGCCGGTGGCGGTGCCGGAGCTGGCCGGCAAGTGCATCGTGGTCAACGGCGTCGCCAAGACCTATGCGATGACCGGCTGGCGGGTCGGGTGGGTGATCGGCCCGCAGGACGTGATCAAGGCGGCGACCAACCTGCAGTCGCACGCGACCTCCAATGTGAGCAATGTCGCGCAGGTCGCGGCGCTGGCGGCGGTGTCGGGGGACCTGACCGCGGTGGACGAGATGAAGGTGGCCTTCGACCGGCGCCGGAAGACGATCGTGCGGATGCTGAACGAGATCGCCGGGGTGGTCTGCCCGGAGCCCGAGGGCGCGTTCTACGTGTACCCCTCGGTGAAGGACCTGCTGGACAAGGAGATCCGGGGCCGGCGGGCGAAGTCGTCCGCGGAGCTGGCCGCGCTGATCCTGGACGAGGCCGAGGTCGCGGTGGTGCCGGGCGAGGCCTTCGGCACGCCCGGGTACCTGCGGCTGTCGTACGCGCTGGGCGACGAGGACCTGGTCGAGGGCGTCTCCCGGCTGCAGCGGCTGCTCGGCGAGGCCCGGGACTGACCCCTGCGGACCTCCACCGGGAGGGGGCCCGTCGGCCCGGCCGCAGCCCGGTCTGCGGGCCCCTCGTCCGGTCGAACCGCGTCGAACCGCATGGTCGAATTCACTCGATCGAGCGTCTTGACCAGGTTGTTTTCCGCCATCAGGCTGAGTACGCAAAGATCTGTGGATGGAACAGGTACCCACCGCGCCGGCCGTCCGCGATGTTCGTCTGCTGCCCAAGGCCCATCTGCATCTGCACTTCACCGGCTCCATGCGTCCGGCCACGCTGTTGGAGCTCGCCGACAAGCACGGAGTGCACCTGCCGGAGGCACTGAGTTCCGGCACTCCGCCGAAGCTCAGGGCAACTGACGAACGCGGCTGGTTCCGCTTCCAGCGGCTCTACGACATGGCGCGCTCGGTGCTGCGCGACGAGGACGACATACGGCGACTGGTGCACGAGGCCGCCGAGGACGAACGGGCCGACGGCAGCGGCTGGCTGGAGATCCAGGTCGACCCGACCTCCTACGCGCCCAGGCTGGGCGGCCTGATCCCGGCCATCGAACTGATCCTCGGGGCGGTGCAGGACGCCTCGCGGGCCACCGGGGTCGGCATCAGGATCCTGATCGCCGCCAACCGGATGAAGCACCCGCTGGACGCCCGTACGCTCGCCCGGCTGGCGATCCGCTACGCCGACCGCGGCGTGGTCGGTTTCGGCCTGTCCAATGACGAACGACGGGGAATGGCAAGGGACTTCGACCGGGCCTTCGCCATCGCCAGGGAGGGCGGGCTGCTGGCCGCGCCGCACGGCGGCGAGCTGGCCGGCCCCTCCAGCGTCCGGGACTGCCTGGACGATCTGGGCGCGGGGCGGATCGGCCACGGGGTGCGCGCGGCCGAGGACCCGCGGTTGATGCAGCGGCTGGCGGACCGTCAGATCACCTGTGAAGTGTGCCCGGCGTCGAACGTGGCGCTGGGCGTGTACGAGAAGCCGGAGGACGTACCGCTGCGCACCCTGTTCGAGGCTGGGGTGCCCATGGCCCTGGGCGCGGACGACCCGCTGCTGTTCGGCTCGCGCCTGGCCGAGCAGTACGAGTCGGCACGGACCGTGCACGGCTTCAGCGACGCCGAACTGGCCGAGCTGGCCCGGCAGTCGGTGCGTGGTTCGCGGGCCCCGGACACGGCGAAGAAGGAGTTGCTGGCCGGTGTGGACAGCTGGCTGGTGAGCTGAAAGGCCCTACAACTCCGCGCCGACCAGAACCGGCTCGTTGACCAGGGTGACGCCGAAGGCGGCGTGGACCCCGGCGCGGATCTCGCGGGCGAGGGCGAGGAGGTCCTCGGTGGTGGCCCGGCCGCGGTTGGTCAGGGCCAGGGTGTGTTTGCCGGAGAGCCGGGCGGGGCCGGAGCCGTACCCCTTGGTGAAGCCCGACTTCTCGATCAGCCAGGCGGCCGAGGTCTTGGTGCTGCCGTCCGTCGCCGGATACGCGGGGAAGGCGGCGTCCGGGCCGAGGCGGTCCCGGACCCGGGCGGAGAAGGCGGCGAACTCTTCCGGGCCGAGGACCGGATTGGTGAAGAAGGATCCGGCCGACCAGGTGTCGTGGTCGGCCGGGTCGAGGACCATGCCCTTGCCGGAGCGCAGTTTCAGGACGGCCTCGCGCGCCGCGGTGAGCTCCACCCGCTCCCCCGGCTCGACGCCGAGGGTGCGGGCCGCCTCGGCGTAGCGGACCGGGGTGGAGAGACCACCGGCGTCCGCCAGGGCGAAACGCACCCGGAGCACCACATAGCGTTCCGGCTCCGCCTTGAAGCGGCTGTGCCGGTAGGAGAACGCGCAGTCCGTCCCGGCCAGGGTGACCACGCTGTCCGCGCTGCGGTCGAAGGCGACCACCTCGGTGATGGTGTCCGCGACCTCCTGGCCGTAGGCGCCGACGTTCTGGACCGGCGTGGCGCCGACCGAGCCGGGGATGCCGGCCAGGAACTCGATGCCGGCCAGGCCGTGGCGGAGCACCGTCTCGTCGACCAGATCGGTCCAGATCTCGCCGGCCGCGGCCTCCAGGGCGGTTCCGTCCACAGCGCGACCGCGGGTCGCGATGTGGAGCACGGTTCCCTCGAAGCCCTTGTCGCCGATCACCAGATTGCTCCCGCCGCCGATGACCAGCAGCGGTTCACCGGACCGGTCCGCGCGCCGGACGGTCTCGACCACCTCGGCGTCGGTGGTGGCGGTCACCAGCCTTCGGGCCGGTCCGCCGAGGCGGATGGTGGTCAGCGGGGCGAGGGGGGCGTCCTGGAGTTCCTGCACGGGACCAGCCTAAGGGTGGAGATGAAGCGGCCCTGCCCGCCCCGGGTGGGGCGGGCAGGGCGCGGACCGACAGGCGGGCAACTGGCGGCGGGCGGCGGTCAGACGACCGGGGTGAGCGCGGGGGCGCTCTGCGCCGCGTCGGGCACCGGGGTGGCGTTCCGGCGCCACCGCGGGACGATCAGCGCGGCGACCGTCGCCGCGGCGATGGCGGCGGCGCCGACCCAGAGCGCCGGGGCCAGCCCGTCGGCGTAGCGCTGGGCGCTGCTGAAGTCCCCGCTGGCGGTGAAGACCGAAGTGAGCACGGCCACACCGAGGGCACCGCCGATCTCCCGGAAGGCGTTGTTCGCCCCCGAGGCGACACCCTGCTCCTCCGGCTTCACCGAGCCCATGAGCACGGTGGTGACCGGGGCGAAGAAGAGCGCCATCCCGACCCCGGAGAGGACCAGCGCGGGGATCTGCGCGCTGTAGTCGACATGGGCGGCGACGATCAGGGCGAACCAGAGCAGCCCGGCGGCCTGCAGGGCGAGCCCGGCGGCGATGATGATGCGTCCGCCGATCCGGTCGGCCAGCATCCCGGCGAGCGGTGCGACGACCATGGGCATCGCGGTCCAGGGGAGCATCCGTACGCCGGCCTCCATCGGGGTGTAGCCCTGGGCGGTCTGCAGCCACTGGCTGAGGAGGAAGATCGAGCCGAACATACCCACGGACATCAGCAGCGAGGCGCCGTTCACGGCGGCGAAGGCGCGGTTGCGGAACAGCCGCATCGGCAGCAGCGGGGTGTCGGTGCGCAGCTCCCAGGCCACGAACCCGATCAGCAGCAGGACGCCGGAGACCAGGGCGGCAAGGACGGTGGAGCTGGTCCAGCCGTCGGAGTTGCCGCGGATCAGGGCGAAGACGATGCCGAAGAGCGCGGCGCTGGCCAGGGCGGTGCCCGGGATGTCGAGGCGGCTGTTGGGGCCGCGGCTCTCGGTCAGCCGCAGTCGGGCCAGCGGCAGCAGGGCCAGGCCGATCGGGACGTTCAGGGCGAAGATCCACTGCCAGGAGAGGTGTTCCACCACGGTGCCGCCGATCAGCGGGCCCATCGCGACGGCCATGCCGTTCACCGCGCCCCAGGCCCCGAAGGCCAGGCCGCGCCTGGCCGGGGGCACGGCCGAGGTGAGCAGGGTCAGGCTGACCGGGGTGAGCAACGCGGCTCCCACGCCCTGGGCGGCCCGGGCGGCGATGAGTTCGCCGATGCCCGGCGCCAGTGCCGCGGCCATGGAGGAGAGGGTGAACAGGCCGAGGCCGATGGTGAAGAGGCGACGGCGGCCGAAGCGGTCGCCCAACCCGGCGCCGAGCATCAGCAGCACCGCGAAGGTGAGGGTGTAGGCGTTGACGGTCCACTCGAGGTCGGTGATGCCGCCGCCGAGGTGGGTCCGGATGGAGGGCAGGGCGGTGGTGACGACCAGGTTGTCCAGCGCGGCCATGAAGCCGGCGGTGCTGGTGATCACGAAGGCCCAGACTGCGGGGTTTCCCTTGCGCATGACGGTTCCCTTGGGTTGAAGTCCCCCGACTCGGGGGGAACCTGATGAGTTATTGATCAATAACTTTCGCGGGCACAGAGAACCGCAGAGAAGGGTCCTCCGCTCCCGGCGAGCGCTAGCAGCCGTCGGACTTCAGGCAGCCCTCCCAGATCCGGTGCTCCGGCGGGAAGCCCATCGCGACCAGCGCGTTGATCAGCATCCCTTCGGCGAAGAAGCTGGTGGTCTCCTCCGGGGTCATCCCGGCCGCTGCCGACACCGAGTCCCAGAGGTCGACCCACATGTCCCGGACCGCCTCCCCAACCTCGGTGTCGCCCGCCGATTCGGCGGCGAAGGTGGAGACGTACATCTGCATCTGCATCAGCAGCCGGCTGCGGTCGGTGATCATGTCGAAGTAGGCGAACCCCATGGCCTCCCGGGCCTCCTTGCCCTCCAGTCCCTCGGCCGCCTTGAGGAAGGCATCCCTGACGTCCTCCATGCAGCGCCGGACCGCGGCCTCGAACAGCGCCCGCTTGTTGGGGAAGAGCCGGAACAGATAGGGCTGGGAGACGCCGACCCGATCGGCGATCGCCTGGGTGGAGGTGCCGTTGTAACCGCGCTCGGCAAACTCGATCATGGAGGCGTGGATGACGCTCTCGCGCCGCTCCTCCGCTGTCATTCTCATGCTCGTCTTCGCCATGGGTATTAAGTTAGTGGCTGATTACTAACTTCGCAACAGGGTGCCGGAAACGTGGCTGCGCCCCTCCGGACGGATCCCGAGGGGCGCCTCCGTCGGCGCAGCTCAGGCCAGCTGGACCACGGCGCGGGACATGCCGAGCACCTTCTCGCCGCCGCTGGTGGCCAGCAGGTCGACCCGGACCCGGCGGTCGTCGAGCTTCGCCGCGACCTTACCGGTGACCTCGATCACGGCACCGGTCCCGTCATTGGGAACGACGACGGGCTTGGTGAAGCGGACGCCGTATTCCACCACGGCACCGGGGTCCCCCAGCCAGTCGGTGACCACCCGGATCGCCTCGGCCATGGTGAACATGCCGTGCCCGATGACGTCCGGCAGACCGACCGAGCGGGCGAAGGCCTCGTTCCAGTGGATGGGGTTGAAGTCCCCGGAAGCGCCGGCGTACTGCACCAGAGTGGCGCGGTTCACCGGGAAGGAGCGGGCCGGAAGCTGCGCGCCGACCTCGACCTCGTCGTAGTTCACCTGTGCGGGCATCGTCACTCCCCCTCGGCGGCGCGGGCCACCAGCATCATGTAGGCGGTCACCACGTGCTCGCCGCTCTCCTCGTGGACGTCGCCACGGACCGAGAGGATGTCGTTCCCGGCCAGGGACTTGATCGAATCGATGGTGCAGGTGACCGAGAGCCGGTCGCCGGCGCGCACCGGGCGGGTGTAGGTGAAGCGCTGGTCGCCGTGGACCACCCGGGAGAAGTCCAGGCCCAGCTCGGGATCGTTCACCACCTGGGCCGCTGCGCGGTAGGTCAGCACAAAGGGAAAGGTCGGCGGCGCGATGACATCGGGGTGTCCCAGCGCCTTCGCCGCATCCGGGTCCAGATAGGCGGGGTTGGCGTCCCCGACGGCCTCGGCGAACTCGCGGATCTTCTCGCGGCCGACCTCGTAGGCCGCGGTGGGCGGGTAGGTCCGCCCGATGAAGGAAGGATCGAGCGGCATGGGCAGCTCCTCGTCGTGCAGCACGTCAGTAGGCAAGTCGTTCAGGCAAGTCGTTCAAGGAGAACGGTAACCGGCCAGGACACAGCGAAGGCCGCCCCCACGGATGGGAGCGGCCTTCGCCGTTACGGCCTTGGCGATATCACCGGACGTGCGACGGAGCGCAGAGGTCAGCGGGTCTCGCGGTGCGCGGTGTGCGAGTTGCAACGGGGGCAGTGCTTCTTCATCTCAAGACGGTCCGGGTCGTTACGCCGGTTCTTCTTGGTGATGTAGTTCCGCTCCTTGCACTCCACGCAGGCCAGCGTGATCTTCGGGCGGACATCAGTGGCGGCCACAGGAGTGCCTTCCTCGGACAGACAACGTTATGAACACAGACAAGAGTAGCCGACCGGGAGGGTTACCCTACAATCGGCTACACGGCGTGGTAGCGGTGACCGGACTTGAACCGGTGACACAGCGATTATGAGCCGCTTGCTCTACCAACTGAGCTACACCGCCACGACGATTGAGTGCCCCGCCGAAGCGGGGCCCCCTCTCATCCGAGCCCCCATGCGGAATCGAACCGCAGACCTTCTCCTTACCATGGAGACGCTCTACCGACTGAGCTATAGGGGCTGGCCGAGGAAGACATTACACGTTCCCCGGCCGATCCGTGAAATCCGTTTCCGCCCCCGCCGATCCCAGGCCCGGAGCGGCCTCCCGGGCTTCCGAGCAGTCCAATCTGACGTTGCATCGCAGCTCAGACGTTCGCTCCCGAGCACCCCCCGGACGCCTGCCGAGCATCCCTTGAACTGCGAGGGGCCGGTATGACTTATGAACTCCCCGACGCCTCCACGCGCCTCCCGAGTGCGCCAGGACCGGCGGCCTAGGCTCCCAGGGAGCGATCATGAGCGAGCGATCATGAGCCACGGCGGGAAGGAGCAGCGGATGCCCGCCGAGACGCCCCCGGAGCACCCGGCCGCCCCCAGCGGCCCCGCACTGCTGCTGTCCGGCGCCCGGCAGGCCGACGGCCACGCGGTGGACGTCCGCATCCTCGGCGAGCGCATCGAGTCGGTCGGACCTGCCGGGAGCCTCAGCGCACCGGACCGGCTGGACCTCACCGGGTATCTGCTGCTTCCCGCCCCGACGGAGCCGCACGCGCACCTGGACGAGGCCTTCAGCGCCACGCCACCGCTCGACCCCTGCGCCGAACCGGATGCCGCCGGGAGCACGGAGGCACTGCAGCGGCGGATCACCGAGGCCGCGCTGAGCGGGCTGGGATACGGCGCGACCGTGCAGCGCACACATGTCCGGATCGGCGGAGTCCACGGGCTGACGGCCATGACCGCGGCACTGCAGGCCGCCCGCGCCCTGCACGGGCTGATGGAGCTTCAGGTGGTCCCGCTGCCCGGAACGCTGACCGGGCGGTCCGGCGCGGAGGGGCGCGCGGCCCTGCGGGAGGCCCTGGCCATGGGGGCGCATGCCGTCGGCGGCTGCCCCGAGGAGGACCCGGAACCGGATGCGCACCTGGACGCCGTGGCGGCCCTCGCCGAGGAGTGCCGGAGTCCGGTCGATCTCCATGCCGACCTGGGGGATCCGCGCCGGCTCGCCCGGCTCGCGGCCGTGTTCGGCCAGTTCCCGCAGCGGGTGACCGTCGGCCCCTGCGCCGCGCTCGAACTCCAGCGCCCCGAGGACGCGACGCGGGCGATCGACCGGCTCGCCTCGGCCGGGATGGCCGTGGTCCTGCTGCCGCAGAGCGGCTACTGCGTGGCGGCGGGGCGGGGACCGGGACGGGCGCGGGTCGCCCAGCGGGCGCCGGTCCGGCGGCTGCTGGCGGCCGGGGTCGCCGTGGCCGCCGGCAGCGGCGCGCTGCGGGACCTGGCGAACCCGGTCGGCCGGGTGGACCCACTGGAGGCGGCGTTCCTGCTGGCCGCATCGGGCGAGCTGGACGAGGTGGAGGCCTACGAGCGGGTCAGCGGCGCGGCACGGTGGGCGCTCGGGCTGGCCCCGGTGCGGGTGGCCCCCGGCGCCCCCGCGGACATCCTCGCGGTGCGCGGGGACACCCTGCGCGGGGTGCTCTCGGGCGGCCACAGCAGGGTGGTGGTGCACGGCGGCCGCGTGGTCAGCCGGACCAGCGCGGTACGGGAGTTCGCCGACACCACGGCCCCGGCCGTCCCCCGCCAGGGGCGGAGCGGACCGGTACCCCTGGACTGAGCGCCCCTGAGTGAGGGCCTGCCGGTGCTACTGAGCGACCAGGGAGCGACGGTAGTGGACCAGCAGCTCGCCCCAGTCGTCCACCTTGACCCGGCCGCTGCGGCGGAAGCCCATCGCCTTGTAGAGCCGATTGGCCCTCAGATTGTCGGCGTGGGTCCAGAGTTGGGCCTGCTCGAAGCCGCTCGCCACAGCACGGTTGATGGTCTCCTCGACCAGCAGCCGACCGATGTGCTGGCCCCAGCGGTCGGGGGCGACGCTGAGCAGGGATATGTGGACCAGCCCCGTGACCGGCGGCCCGGCGCCTTCGTTGTCGCGCCCCTGGACGCCCATGATGGTGCCGATGATGCCGAGGTCGTGCTCGGAGTCCTCGTCCGGCTTCCCGTCCGGCTCGTCCTGGGACTCGTCGGCGCCGTCGCTCGAGTCGTGAGCCAGCAGGACTAAGGCCTCCGGCGACGCCATCCGCTGATGGGCCGAGACGATATGAGCCTCCGGCAGGGGCCTGCCGTTGCGCCTGACGACATGCGAAAGCGTCCACAGCGCCACTGCGGCGTCCAGATCCGCCGCCGCGGCCTCACGCACCGTCACTGCTTCGCCCATGCCCAACCCCCTGCCCCGTCCGTCGAGCCCCGGCGCTCCCCCATCGGGCGACTCGTTTTCTACCACGCCCCTGTGACAACCGGGCTCGGCCATCGGCCCTGGGACTGCTGCGACCCTACTCGCGCCCACCCTCCGCGGACAGGACGCCTGACAGCGGCCGGACCGATGCACCCAGGAATGCTTCCTCCTGACGATGGGTCAAAAGGGGCTTATGTTCAACAGTTGAAGGCAGTTCACCTTCTTGACGGTAGGTCACATCGGACTGAGACTGCCTTACGGATCCAGAACTCCCATGTCCACGGTCTGAGAGCGCTTCCAAATCGCTGCTTCAACCGGACCGGGTCGTACGGGTCTCCGGATCCTGACCAGAAGGTGGTACCAAAGCGCTCCCCATGACGATCTGGCGTTCACTTCACGAACCCAGGCGAAAGGACCCCCATGCGCAGAACCGCCCTTCCGCGCCCACCGCGACTCGCGTCGCGCGGACGCGTCGTCGCCCTGCTCACCGCCCTCCTGCTGACGCTGGCCGCACTGCTCGGCCTGACGGCCACTGCCGGACCCGCCTCAGCCGCGACCGACTACACGCAGAGCGTGACCCAGCTGAACGCGTCGCAGACGCAGATCACGTTCGTGCCCACCACCGCCGCGCTCTATGTCGATGTCCACTACCTGGTCAACGGCGCCAACCAGCAGAACTTCCGGATGACCAACAGCAACGGCAGCTGGACCCAGACCGTCAGCTCGCTGAGCGCGGGCAACGTGCTGGAGTACTGGTTCACCTACGAGAAGAACGGGCCGCAGTACGACACCCCGCACTTCACGTACACCCAGACCGGCGCCACCACCGGGACGGTCGCGACGCCGACGTTCAGTCCGGCCGGGGGGACGTTCACCTCCGCCCAGACCGTGACCCTCGCCGACTCCACCTCCGGTGCGGCCATCCGCTACACCCTGGACGGCAGCACCCCCACCGCCTCCTCCAGCCTCTACAGCACTCCGCTCAGCATCAGCGCGACCACCACCGTCAAGGCCATCGGCATCCAGTCCGGCCTGACCAACTCCGCGGTGGCCAGCGCGACCTTCACCATCGGGACATCGGTCGGCTGCCCGGCGCAGTCCGACACCCCCAACTTTGGCCCGAACGTGCACATCTTCGACCCGACCATGTCCAGCGCCAGCATCCAGGCGACGCTCGACGCCCAGTTCGCGCAGATGAAGGACACCAACACCGCCCAGTTCTCCGAGAACCGGGTGGCCGACCTGTACAAGCCGGGCACGTACACCGTGGAGGACAACGTCGGCTTCTACACCTCGGTGGCCGGCCTCGGGCTGAACCCGGACGACGTGACCATCAACGGTGACGTCACCGTCGACGCCTTCAACTCCGAGGACGCCGGCAACGCGACGCAGAACTTCTGGCGCTCGGCCGAGAACCTGGCCATCAACCCCTCCAGCGGCACCGACCGCTGGGCCGTCGCCCAGGCCGCGCCGTTCCGCAGGATCGACGTCCACGGCAACCTGGCGCTCTACCCGGCCAGTTACGGCTACGCCAGCGGCGGCTACATCGCCGACACCAAGGTCACCGGCCAGGCCTCCTCGGTCTCCCAGCAGCAGTGGTACACCCGGGACAGCAACCTCGGCAGCTGGGCCGGCGGCGTGTGGAACATGGTCTTCTCCGGCGTGAACGGCGCCCCGGCCAACACCTTCCCGAGCCCGCCCGAGACCACCCTGGCCACCACCCCGGTCTCGCGTGACGTGCCGTACCTCTACATCGACAGCACCGGCAAGTACCGGGTGTTCGAGCCCTCGCTCCGGACCAACGCCTCCGCCCCGAGCTGGGCGAACGGCAGCACCCCCGGCACCTCCCTCCCGATGAGCCAGTTCTACGTGGCGAAGGCCGGCGACACCGCCGCGACCATCAACACCGCGCTGTCCGAGGGCTGCAACCTCTTCGTCACCCCCGGGGTCTACCACCTCAGCCAGACCCTCAACGTGACCAAGGCCAACACGGTCATCCTCGGCATCGGCTACCCGACGTTCGTCCCGGACAACGGGGTCAACGCCATGCAGGTCGCCGACGTGGACGGGGTCCGGCTCAAGGGCCTGCTCTTCGACGCCGGGACGACCAACTCGGCGGCGCTGCTGACGGTCGGCCCGTCCGGCTCGTCCGCGAGCCACGCGGCCAACCCCACGACGATCCAGGACGTCTTCTTCCGGATCGGCGGCGAGGTGGCCGGCAAGGCCACCGCGAGCCTGGTCGTCAACAGCAATGACACGATCATCGACCACATCTGGGCCTGGCGTGCCGACCACGGCAACGCGGGCACGGTCGGCTGGACCACGAACACGGCCGACAACGGCCTGATCGTCAACGGCGCCAACGTCGAGGCGACCGGCCTGTTCGTCGAGCACTACCAGAAGTACGAGGTCACCTGGAACGGCCAGAACGGCAAGACGATCTTCTTCCAGAACGAGATGCCGTACGACGTGCCCAACCAGGCGGCCTGGATCAGTCCGACCGGGGTCAACGGGTACGCCGCCTACAAGGTGGGCGCCGGCGTCACCACGCACGAGGCGTGGGGGCTGGGCAGCTACTGCTACTTCAACGTCAATCCGGCGGTGAACAGCTATCACGCGTTCGAGGTGCCCAACACCGCGGGCGTGAAGTTCCACGACGCACTCACCGTCTCGTTGGGCAACGTCGGCACGATCACCCATGTCATCAACGACACGGGCGCCCAGACCGCGACCAACACCACGCCCAGCAACGTCGTCAGCTTCCCGTGAGCTGACGTCGCAGCACCCGACCACCACCCCGGCCGGCCCGATCTCCCTCGGGCCGGCCGGGCCGATCGGGCTGGAGCGGCCGTCCCCGTCTCCGCACTGCCGCGGTACGGGTAACGGTTCGGTGTGAGGCTCCGGTCGTGATGGTTTCCCGTCCGGATCTGACCGGATTGGGCCGGGGACGGCAACCGTACGATCGCGCGAGACACCACCTCACAGAGTGGGCACACATGCCTCCTAGATTCTCGCGACTCCTTGTCCCGGTTGCCGTCGCTTCCCTTGTCGCCGCGTCCGGCCTCTCGGTGTACGCCGCGTCGCCCGCGCAGGCAGCACTGCCCGGGACACCCGGCCTGCTGGCGGGTTCCAAGCTGATGCCCAACGGCGGCGTCACCACGGCCATCGAGAACGCCGACGGCTCCCGCCTGGTCCTGGACCAGTCGCTCGGCGGCGGGACCGACCAGGGTTCCGGCACCGCCTGGTCCCCGGACGGGAAGCGCATCGCCTTCACCAACGGGTACCCGGCTCTCGAGACGATCTCCCCGAGCGCCACGCAGGTCCGCCCGAGCGACGCGTTCGCCTTTGACCCCGCGTACACCGCCGACGGATCCACGATCATCGAAGCCGCGTGGGTGTCCGACGGCCCGGTCTTCCAGCTGATGGCGACGCCCTCCGACTGGACGGCCACGACAAACCAGCCGACCAACCAGAAGCCCTGGTTCGCGACCCCGACGGCGGGATCCGACCGGTACCCCACCGTGGCCGCCACCACCGGCACGGTGTACTTCGAGCACGACGCCACCGGCGGCAGCAGCAAGGACATCTGGACCGACCACGGCACCCACACCGCCGGACTGCTCATCAGCAACGGCCGGCAGCCGGACATCTCGCCGGACGGCTCGACGCTGGCCTTCGTGCGCAGCGTCGGCGGATTCGACCAGATCTTCACCCAGGGCGCCGACGGGTCCGGCAGCGCCACCCAGATCACCAGCGGCTCGGTCAACCACGACAGCCCGAAGTGGGCCCCCAGCGGCCTGGCGCTCGACTACGACGCCAACCCCGGCACCGACTATCTGAAGACCACCGGTCGCCACCTGGTCCTGGCCACCGGCACGGACACGCTGATTCCCAACGGCCTGTTCTCGGTCGTCGAGCAGCCCACGGCACCGACGGCGCTGGGGCAGACGTCCACCTTCCACGCGACCGGGCCCACGCGCCTGCTGGACACCAGGATCGGCACCGGCACGGTCGCCAAGGGGGCTGTTGCGGCCAACGGCACGCTGCCGCTGCTGGTCGAGGGGGCCGCCGGAGTGCCGGCTTCCGGGGTGAGCGCGGTGGTGCTCAACATCACCGTCACCGTGCCCACCGCGGCCGGCGTCCTGACCGCCTACCCGGAGGGCTCGGCGGCACCCGCTTCGTCGAACCTCAACTGGTCGGCGGGCGAGACCATCGCCAACCAGGTCATCGTCCCGGTCGGCGCGGACGGTGAAGTGGACCTGGTCAACCACAGCACCGGCACGACCCAGGTGGTCGCGGACGTCTCCGGCTACTACACCTCCGGCAGCACCGGCCAGTCGTTCGCGGCAGCAGGGCCCGCCCGGCTGCTGGACACCCGTGCGGCGAACGGGGTCAGCACCCGGACGCCGGTGCCCGCCAACGGGAAGGTCACCCTCCAAGTGGCGGGCCGAGGCGGACTGCCGGCCTCCGGGGTGACCGCCGTGGTCCTCAATGTGACGGCGACGCACACCGCGGCGGGCGGCTACACCAGCGTCTACCCGGACGGTTCCACCCCTGCCACCGCCTCCAGCCTGGACTGGACTGCCGGGGAGACCATCGCCAACCATGTGCTGGTGCCCGTCGGCGCCGACGGCAGGGTCGATCTGGTCAACCACAGCGGCGGCACCGTGAACCTGGTCGCCGACACGTTCGGCTACTTCTCCGCGACCGGGACCTCCAGCTACCACACCACGGCCCCGACCCGGCTGATGGACACCCGCCAGGCGAGCCCGATCGCCGGCGGCGGCACCCGCTCGCTGGACCTGGCCGGCACGGCCGTGCCGGCCGGTGCGACGGCGGTCGTGCTGAACGTCACCGTCACCCGCACCGGGGCGCCCGGATACCTGACGGTCTATCCGGACGGCAAGCCGCTGCCCACCTCATCGAACCTGAACTGGTCGGCGGGGCAGACCATCCCCAACCTGGTCACGCTGCCGGTGGTCGACGGGCGGATCGACTTCCACAACGGCAGCGCCGCCGGCGCCGACGTGGTCGTGGACGTCTTCGGCTACTACGGCGGCTGAACCCCGCGGCTCCGCGCCTACTGGCTGCGACGCTGCCACCAGCGGGGTTTCACCGCTGGTGGCAGCAGGCCGCGTTCACGCAGGTACCCCTCGAACGCTGTCGCGTCGGCGTGGCTGCCGCCGCTGCCCGCCCGCAACGGGTGGGCAGCGGCGTAGGCGGTGAAGTGGGCGCGGTAGTCGGCGGCCGGGAGGGCCTGGGTCAGCCACCCGTGGTGGGCTGCGGCTTGGCGGGTGCGCTTGGCAAGCAGCGCGTGCGACTGGACCCGGAGACGGTCGGCGTCGAAGCCGGGAGGCGCATCCGCGCCCGCCACGAGCGCGGACAGGAGCGCGGCCTGGGCCGCGGCGAGAGCCGCTCGGGGGTCTGCGGCGGGGTCGGAGCGGTCAGTGGTCGGCATGCCGCGCTCTCTTCCCCGCACCCCGCCGCACTGTGCCGTTCAGGACTATGCCGTTCAGGACTGTGCTGTTCAGGACTGTGCTGTTCAGGACCGCGTCCCGGATCGCTGCCAGCTCGCCCGCCAGTTCCGCGTCCGGCGGGTAGTCGCCGTCGCGTTCCAGCAGGACACCGGGGAGACCGGGGACGCCGGACGCACCCGATACCCGCGCGGCCAGGTCCTCCAGGAGGGCGAGGACGGGCTCGCCCACCGGGTGGGTGTGGGTGTCGTGCCAGATGCCGTCCCGCTCCACGCCGCCCGCGACATGGACGTACGCGAGTCGTTCCAGCGGCAGGGCGTCCAGCACGTCCCCCGCGTTGGTGCCCAGGTTGGCCTGGGCGGTGTGCAGGTTGGCGACGTCCACCAGCAGCAGCGCGCCGGTTCGCTCGGCCAGCTCGCTGAGGAACTGGCCCTCGGTCAGTTCCCCACCCGGCCAGCTGAACAGCGGGGCAATGTTCTCCAACGCCAGCGGCACCGGCAGCGCGTCCTGGGCGATGCGGACGTTCTCGGCAAGGACGTCCAACGCGTCCCGGGTGCGGGGCAGCGGCAGCAGGTGGCCCGCGTCCAGACCGCCCGCGCGGGTGAACGCGATGTGCTCGCTGACCAGGGGCGACTCCAGAACTCGGGCACACTCCGCGAGCCGTGCGAGCCGCACCGGATCGGGACGGTCCGCGCCGCCGAGGGACAGCGAGACGCCGTGCGGGACGACCGTGGTGCCGCGCGCACGGAGCACCCGAAGGGACTCGGGCAGCCGGCGGGGGTCGATGTTCTCGGCGACGACCTCGACGAAGTCGACTCCGTGCAGCCGCTCCACGGTGAGGTCGATCTCCGGACGCCAGCCGATGCCGAACCCCAGCCGTGGAGGCACTGGCGGCACCGGCAACGGAGTCGACGCAGGCCGGCGGCTCACCCTCCGCACCCGCCCCCGCCACCGCCGCAGCTCGACCCGCCGCCACAGCTCGACGCCCCGCAGCCGCTGGACGACCCCGAGTCGCCGCCCGACGACGCCACGCTGCCGAACAGCGCGGAACGCATGACCTGGTCCTCCACGCCGGCCGCGCCCAGCGCCGCCACCGCGATCACGCCCGCCGGCACCAGCGCGCCGGTCGACGTGTACGAGGCGCCGACGAACTCGCTGCGGCTGGACGTGGTCCCCGCCGCCCGGACCAGTCGGCGCCCCGCACGGCTCACCGTCGGCGGGTTGGCCAGCGGGATCAGCACCAGCGGGACGGTCAGCACCATCAGGAACACCAGGAGCCCGATGGGCCGGCCCAGTTGGGCTCCGTTGACCGCCCTCGCAATGCCCACGCCCAGCACGACCAGCGGGAACAGCGCCGCCAACCGACCCAGATTGCGCCGCGTGTCGCTGAGCCGCAGCCTCCGGTCGACGGCGTGCGCGACCGTCTCCTGCACCTGCCGCGTCCGGCCTGCGAAGTCACGCACCTCCCTCAACTTGGCGCTCTTGCGCAGCCCGAAGGAGTCCAGCACCGCGCACTGCACGGGCTCCACCGGCGTCCCGCCGCAGACGGTGACCGTCCGGTCCCGGGCGGCGCGCAGGTGGTCGCCCTTGACCAGGGCGTAGACGGCCGTGTCGACGACCCGGTTGCTGCCGCCCGCGACGGCCGCCGCCGTGTAGACGTCCACGGGCCCGCTGTCGGCCCGGCCCGCGCCGCGCACCAGGGCACGGAAGATCAGCACCAGGAGGAGCGATGCGGCGAGTGCGGCGATGTACACGACCAGGAACTGCGGGCCGCTGAGGCCCCAGGGATTGCTCATCGTGTCCTCCCGGACGGGGAACGGTACCGACGGGCCGTGGCCGGGCGGAAAGCGCTGACGCACGCCCCTCTGCCGGACAGCACGCCAGTGCACGGCCCCGTGGTTCCCCGAATCCGCGGCCTTGAAGTCCGCCCGGTGACGCCACGTCAGCTAGCACGGGACAGCATCCGGAGTTCGACCATGAAAACGGCCCCCCATCTGCGTTTCCGCAGGTGAGGGGCCGTCCTATTTCCCTGGTGGCGGGTATAGGGTTCGAACCTATGTAGGCAGAGCCGGCAGATTTACAGTCTGCTCCCTTTGGCCACTCGGGCAACCCGCCAGGGATCGTCTCGCGGTCTCCCGCTCGACGTCGTAAACAATACCTGATCGAGGGGGGTGCTCCGCCACTCGGTTGATCCGGGGGGTCGGCGGCCCGCCGGTACCCGGGGAGGACAACGGGCGGGGTCCGCGGTGGCTAGGCTGGATCGGCAGCTCCACTCGCAGGGAGTACTGCGCCATCCGTGTCGTAGCACCGTCAAGGAGACTCACTGATCATGGCCGACTCCAGTTTCGACATCGTCTCGAAGGTCGAGCGGCAGGAGGTCGACAACGCGCTCAACCAGGCCGCCCGCGAGCTGACCACCCGTTTCGACTTCAAGAATGTCGGCGCCTCCATCGAGTGGTCCGGCGACAAGATCGAGATGCGGGCCAACTCTGAGGAGCGCGTGAACGCGATCCTCGACGTCTTCCAGACGAAGCTGGTCAAGCGGGGCATCTCGCTGAAGGCGCTGGATGCCGGGGAGCCGCAGCTCTCCGGCAAGGAGTACAAGATCTTCGCCACCATCGAGGAGGGCATCTCCCAGGAGAACGCCAAGAAGGTCGCCAAGATCATTCGCGATGAGGGCCCCAAGGGCGTGAAGGCCCAGGTCCAGGGCGATGAGCTGCGCGTCAGCTCGAAGAGCCGGGACGACCTCCAGGCCGTGCAGGCCCTGGTCAAGGGCAAGGACCTGGACTTCGCCGTCCAGTTCGTGAACTACCGCTAGTGGGATGACACCGCATACGAGCGCGGCTTCTGACGGTCCCTCCGGTCTCCCCGGACCGAGGACCCGGCCAGGAGCCGCGCTCGTGTTGTGACCGGCGGGTTCATGGGGTCCTGGCCCGCGCGGACCGTTACTGGAACGCGATCAAATCCATAAAATTCACATTGGTCCCCTTGAGACCTCTCTCATTCGCGGCTCATCAAGCTGTCAGCCCCGCTCCCTAGGTTCCAGAGGCGCACCAAGAGCCCCTCCTTCCCTAGGAATCACATGTTCTTCACCTATCTCAGGCGCGAACTGCGCCGCCGCCGCAAGGCGGCGCTCGTCATCTCCATGGGACTCGCCCTGGGTATCGGCCTGGTTCTCACGGTGACTTCAGTCTCGGCGGGGATGAAGAACGCCCAGTCGACGGTGCTTCACTCGCTCTACGGTCTCGGCACCGACATCACCGTGACCAAGTCGGCCGCGGCCGGGGCAGGTGGCGGTGCGCAGAAGTTCGGCATCCAGCAGTCCGGCTCGGGCAGCAAGAGCAGCAGCGCGGACCGGCTCTCGGTCAACCAGGGGACCGCCACCATGGCGAGCTCCACCGTCACCACGGTCGCTTCGCAGAGCAATGTGAAGGCCGCGGTCGGCAGCCTGCTGCTGAACGACTTCAAGTTCGACGGCTCCTTCAACCTGAAGAGCGGTACCTCCAGCTCCAGCTCCAGTTCCAGCTCCAGCGCCGCCAAGAGCGGCGGTCAGCAGAGCGGCACCGGCGGCGAGGGCGGCCAGCAGGGCGGCACCCCGCCGAGCGGTGCGGCCAACTTCAGCCTGAACACCCTCACCATCATGGGCACCGACACCTCCGACCTGACCGTGGGACCGCTCAGCTCGCTCAAGATCACCTCGGGCGTCAACTTCACCAGCGCCCAGAGCAACGCCCTGGTCACAGTCGTGGACAGCTCCTACGCCACCCAGAAGAAGCTGAAGGTCGGCAGCACCGTCACCATCAGCAGCAGCAAGTTCAAGGTCATCGGCATCGCCACCGCCTCCAGCGGCACCTCAGCGGCCAACATCTATATCCCGCTGACCCAGGCGCAGACCCTGGCCGACCTGAAGAACAAGGTCACCACGGTCTATGTGAAGGCCAGCAGCTCCCAGGAGATCAGCGCGGTCAAGGCGAACATCACCAAGAACGTCTCCGGCACCACCGTCACCACCGCGTCCGACCTGGCCTCGACGGTCTCCGGTTCGCTGTCCACCGCCGCCAACCTGGTCACCAGCATGGGCAAGTGGCTGTCGCTCGCCGTGCTCGCCGCAGCATTCCTGATCTCCAGCCTGCTCACCTCCTCGGCCGTCAACCGGCGGGTCCGCGAGTTCGGCACCCTGAAGGCGCTCGGCTGGCGCAGCAAGCGTGTGATCGGGCAGGTCATGGGTGAGGCGCTGGTCAACGGTCTGATCGGTGGGGTCCTCGGCATCGCCCTGGGCCTGGCCGGCGCATACGCGATCACCGCCTTCTCGCCCGCGCTCAGTGCCACCACTGCCAGCTCCAGTTCCAACCAGGGCGGTCCCGGCGGCGGAGGCGGGCCCGGCCAGGCGGCGAGCGCCGCAGCAAAGGCCATCGAGGTGCACCTGACGGCGCCGGTGACCCTCTCGGCGATCGCTGTCGCGGTGGCCCTCGCGGTCGCGGGCGGTCTGGTGGCCGGCGGCTTCGGCGGCTGGCGCGCCTCCCGGCTGCGCCCGGCCGACGCCCTGCGCCGCGTCGAGTAGTCCCGAAGCCCTTCCCGCAATCCTCATAGGAGCACCCATGTACCGCCTCAGTGGCGTCACCAAGCACTACTCCCGGGGCAAGGAGAAGGTCCGCGCCCTGGACGGCATCGACCTCGAGATCCCCGACGGCGGGCAGCTGGTCATCCAGGGCCCCACCGGCGGCGGCAAGTCCACCCTGCTGCAGATGCTGGGCGGCCTGGACCGCCCCACGGACGGCACGGTCGAACTCGCCGGACACGACCTGGGCAGGATCGGCGAGGCCAAGCTCACCAAAGTCCGGGCCGAGCTGATCGGCTTCGTGTTCCAGAGCTTCAACCTGATCCCGACCCTGAGCGCGCAGGAGAACGTGGAGACCGCGCTGGTCCCGCTGGGCATCGGCAAGGAGGAGCGGCGTAAGCGTGCCTTCGCGGCGCTGGACTCGGTCGGTCTCGGCGAGCGCAGCAACCACGTGCCGAGCGAGCTCTCCGGTGGCCAGCAGCAGCGTGTGGCCATCGCCCGCGCCCTGGTCAAGGAGCCCAAGGTGCTGCTCGCCGACGAGCCCACCGGCAACCTGGACGAGGAGACCCGTGACGAGATCATGGAGCTGCTGCACGGGCTGTGGCGGGAGCGCGGGCTGACCTTTGTGATGGTCACCCACGACACCACCATCGCCGGGCGCGCGCCGCGCCTTGCCACCATCCGGGCCGGCAAGGTCACCGTCACCGAGAACGCCGACGCCCAGGTCTGGGCCGGCTGACCGGACATCTGCGACGGAAGCGGACCGGGGCCCGGGCGGACGAGACATCCTCGTCGGCCCGGGCCCCGGCCGTGGACCGCCGACGGCTGAGCGGGGGCCGGCCGGGGAGCTCTCAGCGAGCCGCAAAGGGCTGGTCCGAGGGGACGATCTCGCGACCCAGCGGCATCAGTGAGATGGGGATGAGCTTGAGGTTCGCCCAGGCGAAGGGGATGCCGACGATGGTGACCGCGAGAGCGATGCTGGTGGCCAGATGGCCCAGGGCCAGCCACCAGCCGGCGAAGATCAGCCAGATGACATTGCCGACGAAGGACGCCCCACCCGCGTCGGGACGCTCACGGGTGGTACGGCCGAACGGCCAGAGGACATACCCGGCGATCCGGAAGCTGGCGATGCCGAAGGGAATGGTGATGATGAGGATGCAGCAGACGATCCCGGCAATGGCATAGCCGATGGCCATCCAGAACCCGCAGAGAACCAGCCAGACGACGTTGAGCAGGAACCTGAGCACATCCATCTGCGGCAGCCTTCCGTGCGAACGGCTCCCCCGGTCGATCCGGGGCCCGAAAAAATTCTGACACGCTTTCGAGGGCGACGCTGATTGGTGATCAGCGGATGCGGCGATGTCCGGCCATCTCTTCGAGTCGGGCGATGCGCTCCGCCATGGGCGGGTGGGTGGAGAACAACCGGGCCCCCGCCTCACCGGGGCGGAACGGGTTGGCGATCATCATATGACTGGCCGTCTGGAGCTGCGGCTCGGGCGGCAGGGGGAGCCTGCGGGTGCCCGCGTCGAGTTTCCGCAGGGCATCGGCCAGGGCCAGCGGGTCGCCGGTCAGCTGGGCGCCGGAGGCGTCCGCCTGGTACTCCCTGGAGCGGCTGACGGCGAGTTGGATCAGGGCGGCCGCGATCGGGCCGAGGATCATCAGCAGCAGCAGGCCGACCAGCCCCGGGCCCTCGTCGTCGTCGCTGCGGCCCATCGGAATGAGCCAGGCGAAGTTGACGGTGAACATCACCACCGAGGCCAGGGCCCCGGCCACCGAGGAGATGAGGATGTCCCGGTTGTACACATGGGAGAGCTCATGGCCGAGGACGCCGCGCAGTTCCCGCTCGTCGAGGATGCCCAGGATGCCCTGGGTGCAGCAGACCGCAGCGTTTCGCGGATTGCGGCCGGTGGCGAAGGCGTTGGGGGCTTCGGTCGGTGAGATGTAGAGGCGGGGCATCGGCTGGCGGGCCGAGGTGGAGAGCTCACGCACGATCCGGTAGAGCCAGGGAGCCTCGATCTCGCTGACCGGGCGGGCCCGCATCGCACGCAGCGCTAGCTTGTCACTGTTCCAGTAGGCGAAGCCATTGGTCCCCAGGGCCAGCACCAACGCGATCAGCAGCCCAGTGCGCCCCCAGAAACTGCCGATCAGGACGATCAGCGCGGAGAGGCCGACCAGGAGTACGGCGGTTCTCAGACCGTTGTGCCGGCGGTGCACGGGTGCCCTCCAGGACGTGCGATGAGGGGCGTCTGCTGTCTGCTGCCCTTGAGTCCGTTCGTCCGGTTCAACGGCTGGGGAGGACGCCCTGGTTCCCTTGTGCCCTGCTGGGCGGGGCTGTGCAACCCGGACCGACCGGCCGGCGCGACCGGCGCGACCGGACCGGGCAGCCCCGGTCAGCCGAAGAGGGAACCGCTGGTGATCTGCAGCACCAGCTGGGGCGCCAGTGAGAGCACCACCCCGGTCGCTGCCGCGAGCCCGAGGCAGAGGGCCAGCGGCACCGGGATCCGGAGGGTCGCGACCGAGGGCGACAGGGCGGGCTGGAAGAGCTTGGCCGTCCAGGTGAGGTAGTAATAGAGCGCGACGACCACATTGACGGCCATGATCACGGCGAGCCAGCCGAGGCCCGAGTCGACGGCGGCGCGGAACACCACCACCTTGCCGAAGAGGCCGATCACCCCGGGCGGCAGTCCGGCGAGGCTGAGCAGGAAGAAGGCCATGGCGATCGCCGCGGCAGGACGTGCGGCGAACAGGCCCCGGTAGTCGTCGATCCGGCGGGAGACCAGGGCGACGACGGCGAACGCGCCCAGATTCACCACGCCGTAGATCATCGCGTAGGCGACCGTCGCGCCCAACGGGTCGCGGGCGTCGGCACTGCCGTAGCCCGCTGCGGCGATCGGGACGAGCAGGTAGCCGGCCTGGGCGACGGATGACCAGGCGAGCAGGCGGACGGCACTGTGCGGAGTGTCCGAACGCTGGCGCAGTGCGGCCGCGTTGCCCAATGTCATCGTGAGCGCGGCCAGCACCGCAAGCGCCAGACCCCAGGTTCGTCCGTAAGGGTGAAAACCCACCACTGCGACTAGCGCCAGGCCGGAAAGCCCGGCAGCCTTGCTGACCACCGAGAGGTACGCGGCCACTGCCACGGGGGCACCGGTGTAGGTATCGGGGACCCAGAAGTGGAACGGGACCGCGGCCGTCTTGAAGGCGAAGCCGACCAGCGTCAGGACCGCACCCACCAGGGCCAGGGTCTTCAGCTGGGGCTGGACATGCGGCAGTGCGGCAGCGATACGGGTGAGATGCAGACTGCCGGTCGCGGCGTAGACGAAGCTGACGCCGAGCAGCATGACGGCGGTGGCCGTGACCGAGGACAGGAAGAACTTGAGGGCGGCTTCCCCGCCCATGCCGTCACGACGCAGGCCGACCAGGGCGAACGCGGGCAGCGAGGCGACTTCGAGGGCGACCACCAGGGTCGCCAGATCACGTGAGGCCGGGAGCAGTGCGGCGCCGGCCGCCGAGCTGAGCAGCAGGAACCAGTACTCCCCGGGCGGGAGGACGTCGTCCTTCACGGTGTGGATCGAGAGCAGCGCGGCGAGCAGCGCACCCGCGAGCACCAGCAGCTGCAGGACCAGGGTGAAGTGGTCGGCGACATAGGAGCAGGCGGTGCCGTCGGTGGCGCCGCTGGTGGTGCCAGTGGCGGTGCCGAGGCAGAAGGTGGCGCGGGTACCGGCGCGCAGCGGGACCAGGGAGAGCAGGGCCAGCGCCAGTCCTGCCACGGAGATCCAGCCCAGGAGCGGCTTGTGCCGTACCGGGAGGAAGAGTTCGGCGACCAGGACGCCCAGGGCGACGGCGGCGGTGATCAGCGGAGGGGCGACGGCCTGCCAGTCGATCGACTGGATCAGCGAGCCGGCCATGGGTGTGGCGAGAGCGGTCATGGCTCAGCTGCCTCCGAGGAGTGCCTTGACGGCAGGGTTGCTGAGGCCGAGGAGCACGGCCGGCCAGAGCCCGGCGACGAGGGTGAGGACGACGAGAGGGGTCCAGGCGGCGGCCTCGTAGGCCTGGACGTCCAGGAGCTGGAGTGCGGGCCCGGCGGTCGTCGACGTGTCCGCCGGTGCGGCGGGGTCGCCCATGCAGACCCGGCGGACGACGCTCAGCAGGTAGGCGGCGGTGAGCAGGGTGCCGAGCCCGGCGAGGGCCATGAAGACCAGGTAGGCGGGTCGGGAGAGTCCGGCGGCCGGATGGAAGGAGCCGAACATGGCGAGCAGTTCACCCCAGAAGCCGGCCAGTCCGGGCAGGCCGAGGCTGGCGACGGCGGCGAAGGCGAGAAGTCCGCCGAGGCGCGGGGCTCGTCCGTACAGGGCGGCGCCGGTACCGCCGGCGGAGGCGGTGAGACGGTCGAGGTCGACGGTTCCGTAGCGGTCCTTCAGCGCCCCGACCAGGAAGAAGAGCAGGCCGGTGACCAGACCGTGGGCGATGTTGGCGAACAGGGCGCCGTTCACTCCGGTGGGGGTGAGGGTGGCGATGCCGAGCAGGACGAAGCCCATGTGGCCGACGGACGAGTAGGCGATGAGTCGCTTGAGGTCGCCCTTGGCACCGGGACGGACCAGGGCCAGGCAGGCGAGCGAGCCGTAGAGGATGCCCACCACGGCGAAGGCGGCCAGATAGGGCGCGAGGGTGGTCATCCCGTCCGGGGCGGAGGGCAGCAGCACCCGGACAAAGCCATAGGTCCCCATCTTGAGGAGGACTCCGGCGAGCAGGACCGAGCCGGTGGTGGGAGCAGCTGTATGGGCGTCGGGGAGCCAGCTGTGGAACGGCCACATCGGGGCCTTGACGGCGAGGCCGAGTCCGACCGCGAGGACGACGAGGATCTGCGTGGTGTGCGAGAGGCCCCGACCGTGGCGCTGGGCGAGTGCGGTCATGTCGAAGGTGCCGGCGTGCAGGCCCAGCAGCAGGAAGCCGAGCAGCATGATCGCCGAGCCGAGCAGGGTGTAGAGGATGAAGCGGGCCGCGGCCGGGCCCCGGTTCTCCCCGCCCCAGCGGGCGATGAGGAAGTACATGGGGATGAGCACGACTTCGAAGGCCAGGAAGAACAGCAGCAGGTCGAGGACGGCGAAGGTGCCGAGCATGCCCGTTTCGAGGAGCAGCAGCAGGCCGGTGTAGGCGCGCGGGCTGGGTGTCCCGGGACCGTCGGGCAGCCTGCGCAGGGAGTAGATCGCACACAGGAAGGTGAGCAGGGTGGTCAGCAGCAGCAGTGGCAGGGAAATGCCGTCGATGCCCAGGTGGAGTCGGACGCCGAGGGCCGGAATCCAGGACAGGTCGGTGGTGGCCTGCATCCTGCCGGGGTGTCCGCGGTCGAATCCGACCGCCAGGACAACGGCGGCCAGCAGGGTCGCGCCGGTGACGACGGCGCCGAAGCGCAGCGCACGGCCTCCGGCGGCCTGCGGGTCCTCGCCGAAGAGGCCGGGTACCAGGGTGACCGCTGCGCCGAGGAGCGGCAGCAGGAGCAGGGCGATCAGGACGGCGTTCACCGGGAGGCCTCCGTGGGAGCGCAGGCAGGGGGCTGACGGTGGGTCATGCGGCTTGCCGCTGGTCTGTTCACTGGACCACCGCCACCAGGACGGCGAGAACCACGGCGCCGGCGAGCAGGGCGCTCAGATAGGTCTGGGCGTTGCCGTTCTGGGCTCGGCGGACGGCCGCCCCGAGCAGTCTCGGGGCGCCTGCGGCCCCGGCGAGATAGGTCTCGATGACATCGCGATCCAGGAAGCGCACCAGTTGCGCGGCCGCGAGGACGGGGCGGACGACGGTGGCTGCGTAGAGGCGGTCGAGTCCGAAGCCGTTGGCTGCGGGGCCCAGCAGGGGCCCGAGCAGTAGTCGGGCCGGGTCCGGCGCGTGACCGGTCGAGGCGGCAGTGGCAGCACTGTCGGCGTCCGCGAGGGCCTGGCTGAAGGTGCGGCCGGGGATGGTGGCGAGGTCGGCGGTGATCTCGCGTGGTTCGGCGGCCGTGCCCCCGGGGCGGGTGGACTCGTCGAGTTCATGGGCAGCGCGAAGCGGGGGTGCGGTCGCCGCGTCCAGGACCAGGGCGGTGGCCCGGCGCCAGGCGGTGTGGGCGACCAGGACTCCCGCCAGCGCGACACAGGTACCGAGGATCGCGGTGCTTCCGGAGGGGGTGAGCGAGATGCCGTCCAGGTAGGAGGGGAGCCAGTTGCTGTGCAGTCCGGCGAGGCCGAGGGCGACCGCGGGAACGGCGAGGAGCCACAGCGGCCAGCGCATCGCATGGGGTTCGGCGGCGGTCACCGGAACAGTGGCGATGTCGGGCTGCGTGCTGCCGGCCTGCGCGGCGCCCGGGGAGCGGAAGGCCACGAGCCAGAGGCGGGTGGCGTACATGGCGGTGAGCAGGCCGGTGAGCAGACCTGCGACCAGGACGATCCAGCCGACCGAGGTGGGCACCGCTGCTGCCGGGCCGAGCCCGCCGGTGAGGGCCTCGCCATGGGCAGCGTGCTCGGCGGCGGTGAGGATTGACTCCTTGCTGAAGAAGCCGGAGAAGGGAGGAAGGCCGGTCAGGGCGAGCAGGCCGAGCGTCATGGTCCAGTAGGCGTCGGGCACCCGTCGGCGTAGGTCGGGCATGCGGGACATGGCGGTCAGCGAGTTGGTGTGCGCCGCGTGGATCACGACGCCGGCGGCCAGGAACAGCAGGGCCTTGAAGGCGCCGTGGGTGAGCAGGTGGAAGACGGCGGCGTCGCGGTCCCCGGTGGCCAGGGCTCCGGCCATGTAGCCGAGCTGGCCGACGGTGGAGTAGGCGAGCACCCGCTTGATGTCGTCCTGGGCCAGGGCGCAGAGAGCGGAGCCCACCATGGTGACCGCAGCCATGACGGCTAGGACGACCAGGGCCGCCGAGGAGAGCAGGAACACCGGGAGCAGTCTGGCCACCAGGTAGATCCCGGCGGCGACCATGGTCGCCGCATGGATCAGCGCCGACACCGGGGTGGGGCCCGCCATCGCGTCCGGGAGCCAGGTGTGCAGCGGGAACTGGGCGGACTTCCCGGCGACGCCGCAGAGCAGCAGCAGCGCGATCAGGGTGGGGTGGTGCAGTTGTCCGGCCGTGGCGGCGCCGAGGACGCCGCTGATCCGGAAGGTCCCGGCGTCGGCGGCGAGGGCGAAGATGCCGAACAGGAAGGGGATGTCACCGAGCTTGGTGACCAGGAACGCCTTGATCGAGGCGGAGCGGGCGTCGCCCCGCTCCCAGTGGTGGCCGACCAGGAAGTAGGAGCAGATGCCCATCACCTCCCAGCCGACCAGCAGGACGATCAGATCGCCGGAGTACAGCACCAGGAACATCGCGGCGGTGAACAGCGACACCAGCGCCGCATACGAGGAGTAGCGCGGGTCGTCGCGCAGATAGGAGGTGGAGTAGATCTGCACACAGCCGGCGACGACGCCGACGAGGACGGCGAGCAGGGTCGAGAAGCCGTCCAGGTGCACAGCCAGGTCGATGGGGATGCCGCCGGTGGGCGTGAGCCGGGTGGCGGCGTCCAGGTGACGGCCGGTGCCGAGGTCGCAGACCACCGTGACGGCCAGGGCGGCCGAGGCGAGGGTGGGCAGGACAGCCAGCGGACGGACCAGTCCGGGCATCCGGCGTCCTGCCGCGAGTCCGGCGAGGGCGCCGAGGAAGGGGAGCAGCGGGACGAGTACCGCCAGCGTGAGGGTCATACGGGGCCGGCCTTCCCCTGGGCGGAGCCCGTCAGTGAGGCAGTGTCAGGATCAGCGGGGTATGGATCAGCAGAGTCGGCTTCGGCGGCCGGGGGGACACCATCGGCGGGCCGGTCCTTGAGCTCGCGGAGGCGGTCGATGTCGGCGGTGCCCTGGGTGCGGAACACCAGGAGGACGATGGCCAGGCCGAGGCCGATCTCGGCGGCGGCGATGGTGATGGTGAACAGGGTCAGCGCCTGGCCGGCGTGCAGGGTGTCCCGCAGCCACACGTCGAAGGCCACCAGATTGAGGTTGACGGCGTTGAGCATGAGCTCGACGGACATCAGCACCAGCACGGAGTTGCGCCGGGCGAGCACTCCGTAGAGGCCGACGCAGAACAGCAGGGCGGCCAGCACCGCGGGATAGGCGAGGTGCATCGGATCAGCCCTCCTCTCGGTGGCGGCGGGAGAGAACGATGGCCCCGACCAGGGCGGCGAGCAGCAGCACGGACAGCGCCTCGAACGGCAGCACCCAGTAGCGGAACAGAATCTCGCCGTTGGCCCCGGTGCTTCCGCCGCCGGCGGAGAGGCCCATCCAGGTGCTGCGGAAGGCGTCGACGACCAGGGTGACCAGGGTCGCCGCGGCGACCACCGCGACGCCGAGGGCGACCCAGCGGTTGCCCGAGTCCGCGTCGGGCGAGCGGCCGATGGGGGCCTTGGTGAGCATCAGTCCGAAGAGCACCAGGACGACGACCGAGCCGAGGTAGATCAGGACCTGGACCCAGGCGATGAACTCGGCGGTGAGCAGCAGGTACTCGATGGCCAGGCCGCCCAGGGCCACGACCAGCCAGAGCGCGGCATGCACCAACTGGCTGGTGGTGACGGTGAGCACGGCGGCGCCCAGGACGGCGAGCCCGACCAGCACAAAGACGACCTCGACGCCGGTGGGCGTCAGAAAGGAGTGGCCTTGGGAGCTCAGCGAGGCGGCCAGGACGGCGGTCACGGGGCGGGCTCCTCTCCGGGCGGCGGGGTCGCGTCGGACGCGGCCTCGGCTGCGGCGGCCTCGGCTGCGGCGGCCTGGGCAGCGGCGGCCGTCTCGGCCGCGGTTGTCTCGGCGGCGGCGAGTTTGTCGGCGGTCTTGCGGGCGGCGGCGATCTCCTTGGGCTCCTCTGCGGAGGGATCCAGCGCGGGCGGCGCGGGAACGGTCCACATCCACTCGCGGAGCTTCTCCCGCTCATGGGTGAGCTCGAGGATGTCCGTCTCCGCGTACTCGAACTCCGGCGACCAGAACAGCGCGTCGAAAGGACAGACCTCGATGCAGATACCGCAGTACATGCAGAGCGAGAAGTCGATGGCGAAGCGGTCCAGGACATTGCGGGTGCGGGCCCGGGCGTTGGGTTCGGCCGCCGGCAGCGTCTCCTTGTGGGAGTCGATGTAGATGCACCAGTCGGGGCACTCACGGGCGCAGAGCATGCAGACCGTGCAGTTCTCCTCAAGCAGCGCGATGACGCCCCGGGAGCGCGGGGGCAGTTCGGGCTGCGCCTCGGGGTACTGGTCGGTGACGCTGCGGCGGGTCATCGTGCGCAGGGTGACGGCCAGCCCCTTGGCCAGACCACGGCCGGGGAAGCCGCCGGAGCCGCGCTGGTGCGAGTGGTCGGCATGGCCGGAGGAGGCAGGGGAGCCGGAGGGAAGGGGCGGCACTAGGAGATCACCACCTTGACGATGCCGGTGACGGCGAGCTGGGCGAGGGCGAGCGGGATCAGGACGATCCAGGCGAAGCGCATCAGCTGGTCCTCGCGCAGCCGCGGATAGGTGACACGCAGCCAGATCACGACGAAAGCGAGGGCGAATGTCTTCAGCAGGGTCCACAGCCAGCCGAGGTCCGCCGCGTTCGGACCGTGCCAGCCGCCCAGGAAGAGGACGGTGGTGAGCGCGCAGAGCACCAGGATGCCGGCGTACTCGGAAAGCAGGAACAGTGCGAAGCGCAGCCCCGTGTACTCGGTGTAGGCGCCGAAGATGATCTCCGAGTCGGCCACCGGCATGTCGAACGGAGGCCGTTGCAGCTCGGCCAGGCCCGCGGTGAAGAAGACGAAGCCGCCGACGATCTGCCAGGGCACCCACCACCAGTGGAACGCCCCCAGAATCCCGGTGAGCGACACGGTGCCGGCGGCCATGGCCACGGACGCGGCGGCGAGCAGCATCGGCAGCTCATAGGCCAGCAGCTGCGCGGCGCTGCGGATGCCGCCGAGGAGCGAGAACTTGTTGGCGGAGGCCCAGCCGGCCATCAGCGAACCGAGCACCCCGATGCCCATGACGGCGAGGACGAAGAACAGGCC
The DNA here is from genome assembly GCF_004365705.1 of Streptomyces sp. 846.5. Classification (NCBI taxonomy): domain Bacteria; kingdom Bacillati; phylum Actinomycetota; class Actinomycetes; order Kitasatosporales; family Streptomycetaceae; genus Streptomyces; species Streptomyces sp. 846.5. Next base: position 4,931,400 of record NZ_SOBN01000001.1, on the reverse strand, counting down.
GGCGTCCAGGGTCTGTCCGACGAAGCCGCCGGGACCGACCGGGATCGCGATGAGAACCAGGAGGTACGGCAGCAGGGCGACGGCGGGCGCCAGTTGGAAGATCCGGCGGTCGGCCCCGGCCGGGACGATGTCCTCCTTCTGTGCGAACTTCACGCCGTCGGCGACGAGCTGGGCCCAGCCGTGGAAGCCACCCGCGTACATGGGTCCCAACCGGCCCTGCATATGGGCCATGACCTTGTGCTCGGTCTGCCCGATGACCAGGGGGAAGGTCAGGAACACGACCAGGACGGCGACGCAGCGCAGCAGCGCTTCGAGCGCAGTGATCATGCGTCGTCTCCAGTCGTTCCGGTCGTTCCATCTGTTCCCGCTGTTCCGTCTGAGGGCTCCTGCGGCGGCGGTACCGACTGCCACGGCGCATCGGGCGTCGGGGCGGCCGGCGGGGCCTGGCTGGTGGAGCCGTCTCCGACGCTGCGGTTGCGCCGCGGACGGTCGGCGCGGACCGGACGCTCGCCCGGAGCGGCTGCCGCTCCCCCGGCTCCCCCGGCCGGTTCGGCGGCTGCCGCGCGGGGACCCCGGGCGGCACTGCGGGCCGGACGCTCGGCGACGGGCGGGAGGGTTCCTGCGAGCGGTCCCCACTCATTGGGGTCGGGCACACCCGGCGGCAGCATCCGCCGCCGGGCCGCCGGGGCGCCCTCGCCGTGGCCGTGGTCGCTCTCACCCGGCTCCTTGGCCCCCGGCCAGGCCTTGGCGACCCGGGCCGCGAGGACGAACTCCTTGCGCAGCGGATGGCCCTCGAAACCGTCAGGAAGGAGAAGGGTGACCGGGTTGGGGTGACCGGTGAAGTCGATGCCGAACATCTCGTGGGTCTCCCGCTCGTGCCAGTCGGCGCCCGCGAACACGCCGGTGGCGGTCGGCAGGGCGGCGGCGGCGCGCGGGATGCGGGTGCGGAGCAGGACATGACGCAGCGGGGCGGCCGGTCCGCCGCCGACGGCGGCGAGGTGGGCGACGACGGAGAAGCCTTCGGTCAGCTCGTCGACGGCGCTGAGCCAGTCGAAGTAGGCCAGACCGAGGGTGTCCCGGGCTGCGGTCAGCGCCTCGGTCCAGTGCTCGGCCGGGACGTCGACGGTGAGCAGCGCGAACGCCTCGGTGGCGGTGGCCCAGGGCCCGAGGGCGGCCGCCGTCGCCTGCACCGGGTCGAGCTCTGCAGGGTCGGGCTGTCCGGGATCGTCCTGTCCGGGTTCCGGCTGAGCAGCGTCCGGCTGAGCGGGGTCCGGCAGGGCGGGCGGGGTGGGATCGGTCACCGGGCCGAGCCCTCCTCGGAGCCGACCGGCCTGGTGGCCCCGGCGGGGCCGGCCACCAGGGGTCGCTTCAGGGCGGCGGCGGGCACGGAGGCGACCGGGTACTGGTCGGGGAGGGACTCGTGCGCGATCTTCTCCTGCAGTTTGAGGATGCCCTGGAGCAGCGCCTCCGGACGCGGCGGGCAGCCGGGCACGTACACGTCCACCGGGATGATCTGGTCGACGCCCTTGGTGACGGAGTAGGAGTCCCAGTAGGGGCCGCCGGAGTTGGAGCAGGCGCCGAAGGAGATGACGTACTTGGGTTCGGGCATCTGCTCGTAGAGGCGCTTGATCGCTGGGGCCATCTTGTCCGTCACGGTGCCGGAGACGATCATGAGGTCGGCCTGGCGCGGGCCGGGCGCGAAGGGGATGACGCCCAGTCGGATGAAGTCGTGCTTGGCCATGGAAGCGGCGATGAACTCGATGGCGCAGCAGGCGAGGCCGAAGTTGAAGCACCACAGGCTGTAGCGGCGGCCCCAGTTGAGAACCACCTTCACCGGGTCCGGTGCCAGCCGGGCCAGCGGGCCGAGGCGGCGCGGCTCGACGGCGCCGCCCGGCGCGGCCGGGTCGGGGATGCCCAGCGGAACCGGGCCGCCCAGCGGGGGCTGCCCGTGCGAGTGCCCGTGCGGGGGCTGCCCGTGCGAGTGGGGAGCGGGGGTCACGTCCATTCCAGGACGCCCTTCTTCCAGGCGTAGAGCAGTCCGACGGCGAGAAAGCCGATGAAGACGAACATCTCGATCAGCGTGGTCGCACCGTATCCGGGCAAGGCGAAGACCGTGGCCCAGGGGAACAGGTAGATCGCATCCACCGCGAAGATCACATAGAGGAAGGCGTAGACGTAGTAGCGGATCTGGGTCTGCGCCCAGCCCTCCCCCACCGGGTCCACCCCGCACTCGTAGGCGAGCAGCTTCTCCTGCGTCGGCGCGTAGGGGCGCAGCAGCTGGTTGGCCCCGAACGCCGAGGCCACGAACAGCACGCCGATCACGGCCAGCAGACCGACCACGGCATAGGCGTGGAAGTACCCCGGATCAGGGGTGGCGACGGGCGCCGCGACTGCTTCCATGCTTCGTTCGCCCTCCGGTCCTGCCAGGCGGCAGCGATGTCTTTACACATCCATGACGTTCTTACTGCACGGGAGTCTAGGTCCACAGGCCGGGGGTCCGTGCACGGCGCTCAGCCGGAAGGTGGCGACGGTGGGGTTATCCCCCCTTTCACCATGCCGACCTGCCCCATCGTCATCGGCCCGCCGCGACTGCAGGCTGGGACCGTAGGCAAGACGCCCCTGCGGCGGCCGACTGTGACCGAGGATGGACCCATGCGAGACGACGACACCTGGACCGACTCCTTTCGGGATCCCGTCAGAGCTCCGAAGGAGGCGCCGGCGCAGCGCGGACGCCCGGCGTTCGACCGCAGGATGTGGCGCGAGGTCGCCTTTCTGCTGGTGAACTTTCCGGTGTCGCTGGTGGGTTTTGTACTCACCGTCATCGGGCTCTCGCTCGGCGCCGGGCTGATGGTCACCATCATCGGCCTCTGGGTGCTCGCCGGGTCCCTGTTCGCGATCCGCAGCTACGGCACCGTGGAGCGCCACCTGGTGCGCTCACTGCTCGACGAGGACATCGCCGAACCGCTCCCGGTCGGCGCGGGCCGCCAGGCCGCCGGCGGCAGTAGCAGCGCATGGCGTCGGCTCTTCGACGTCTTCTCGGACGGCCTCGCCTGGCGGACCGCGCTCTACCTGTTCATCAAGCTGCCCTGGGGCATCTTCACCTTCACCGTCACCCTGGTCGCGGTGATCGTGCTGTGGCCGGTGCTGCCGTGGATCACCCGCGGCCTGTCCACCGTCGACCGGGCGCTCGCCGCCTCGCTGCTCGCCCCGGCCGACCTGACCCAGCGGGTCAAGGAGCTGGAGCAGGACCGAGGCACGGTGGTCGACACCGCCGCCGCCGACCTGCGCCGCATCGAGCGCGATCTGCACGACGGCGCGCAGGCCCGGCTGGTGGCCCTGGCCATGGACCTCGGTCTGGCCAAGGAGAAGCTGTCGGAGGATCCGGAGGCCGCCGCGAAAATGGTCGACGACGCCCACGGCGAGGTGAAGCTGGTCCTGCAGGAACTGCGCGACCTGGCCCGGGGCATCCACCCGGCCGTGCTCACCGACCGCGGTCTGGACGCCGCGCTGTCCTCCGTCGCGACCCGCTGCACGGTGCCGGGCGGGGTACGGGTCAACGCGGACCTGCCGGGCGGCTCCGACCGCGCGTCCCGCCCGGACTCGGCGGTGGAGGGTATCGCCTACTTCACGGTCAGCGAACTGCTCACCAATATCTCCAAGCACGCCGGAGCCCGTACCGCCAGCGTCGACGCCTGGCGCTCCGCCGACCATCTGATGCTGCAGGTGCGCGACGACGGCAGCGGCGGCGCGACGGAGGAGCCCGGCGGCGGCCTGGCCGGCCTGGCCGAGCGGATCCGCGCGGTCGACGGCGTCTTCGTCGTCGACAGCCCGGTCGGCGGCCCGACCGTGGTGACGGTGGAGCTGCCCTGGCGGACCAAGAACCGCAACTGACCGTCCGGCTCCGGCCGCAGGTCGGCGACGGGGGCGGCCGGGGTGGGGTTAACCCCACCCCAGGACGGCCAGAAGCACCAGCGCGGTCGGGCTCGCATCCCGGCAGTCTGGGGGTACACGGCAAGGACATGGCGGGGTACGGCCAACAGGGAGTGTGGACGGGATGACCAGTACAGCCGGGACGACCGCTCGTGAGCACAGTACTGAGGTCCGGGACCGGAGCGAGAAGTCCGGACCCGGCTTCCTCTCCGCGCCGTTCTCGGCCCGCACCTGGCGGGAGAGCCTGCACCTGGTGGTCAACCTCCCGGTGGCCGTCCTGACCTTCAGTTACGCCGTGACGATGTTCGCCGCCGGGGTCGGCCTGGTGGTGACCTTCCTCGGCATGCCGATCCTGGCCGCGCTGGTCGTCGGCTGCCGCGGCTTCGCCGCGCTGGAGCGGGCCCGGACCCGGGTCATGCTGCAGCTGGACGTACCGCCCCCGGCACCGCTGCGTGCGGCCCGCCCGGGGCTGATGGCCTGGATCGGGGCGGCGCTGAAGAGCGGCGCGGGCTGGCGCTCGGTGCTCTACAGCGTGCTGATGCTGCCGTTCGCGGTGCTCTCCTTCTCGCTCACGGTGACGCTGTGGGCGTTCGGCATCGGCTACGGCAGCTACCCGCTGTGGCAGTGGGTTTTCCCGCACTACACGCACAAGCCGGGGCTGCAGCTCTACAGCAACAACGGTCACACCGTGTACCTGAGCAGCGTCCCGCAGATCGCCGGGGTGTGCGCCGCCGGGCTGCTGGTGCTGTTCATCACCCCGTGGGTGGTGCACGGTCTGGCGAACACTCAGCGGGCGATGGCGCGCGGGCTGCTCAACTGAACTGACACGTCAGCACGTCAGCACATCAGCACATCAGCACATCAACGGGTCGCCACCGTACGGGTGTCGCGTCCGGAGCGGAGCACCGTTCCGGGTACGGCACCCGTCAGCTTGTCGTCCCGGACCGTCTCCACCCCGTTGACCCGGACGCTCACCACGCCCTCCGCCCGCGAGTCCAGCCGGGGGCTGTCCCCAGGCAGGTCGTGGACCAGGGTGGCGGGCCCGGCGTCGATCCGCTCGGGGTCGAAGAGCACCAGGTCGGCGTGGTTGCCGACGGCGACGGTGCCCCGGTCCCGCAGCCCGAACAGCGAGGCCGGGTCGGCGGTCAGCATCCGTACCGCCTGCTCCACCGGGACCAGCTTGCGCCGCCGCAGGCAGTCGCCGAGGAAGCGGGTGGTGTAGGGGGCGCCGCACATCCGGTCCAGGTGGGCGCCGGCGTCCGAGCCGCCGAGCATCACGTCCGGGTGCTGCCAGGTGTCGCGGCGCAGCTCCCAGCTGCCCCGGTCGTTGTCGGTGGGCATCGGCCAGAGCACGGTGCGCAGCTGGTCCGCGGAGCAGATCTCGACCAGCGTGGCGAAGGGGTCCTGGCCGCGTTCGGCGGCGATGTCGCGGACCACCCGTCCGCTCAGGCCGTCGTTGGCGGCCGAGTAGGTGTCGCCGATGACATACCGTCCAAAGTCGGCCAGCCGCCGGAACACCCCCGCCTCCGGGCTGTTGGCGCGGCGCAGCATCTCGGTCCGGACGGCGGGGTCGGCGAGCCGGACGATCCGCTCGGGGACCGGCAGGCCGAGGATCTCGCCCCAGCCGGGTATCAGGTTGAGCGCGCAGAAGGTGCCCAGGCTCATGTTCATCGGCGTGAGGATGGGCATGGTCAGCGCGATGATCCGGCCCCCCGCGGCCCGGGCCCTGGACGAGGCCAGCAGTTGGCGCGGAACCCGCTCGGGGACGGCGGAGTCGATGGTGAGGACGTTCCAGTTGAGCGGCCGCCCCGCCGCCGCCGACATGTCCACGAAGAGCGCGATCTCGTCGTCGCTGAACTGGTCCAGACAGCCGGCCACGATGGCCTCGATCTGGGTGCCCTCGAACTCCCCCACGGCCCGGCTGAGCGCCAGCAGTTCCTCACGTCCGGCGTAACGGGAGGCGACCGGCTTGCCGTCGCCGTCCGAATGGGTGGAGGACTGGGTGGTCGACAGGCCCCAGGCGCCCTCGGCCATGGAGCGGCGCAGCAGCTCGACCATCGCCTCCAGCTGCTCGGGCGTCGGCTGCCCGCCGATCGCGTCCGGACCCATGACATGGCGCCGCAGCGCGCAGTGGCCGACCATGAAGCCCGCGTTGACGGCGGTGTGGCCGTCCAGCGCCGCCAGGTACTCGCCGAACGAGGACCAGCCCCAGGGCACGCCCTCCTCCAGGGCCGCCAGCGACATGCCTTCGACCCGGCACATCATCCGCCGGGTGTAGTCGGCGTCCTCGGGCCGGGCCGGGTTGAGCGGGGCGAGGGTGAAGCCGCAGTTGCCGCCCGCGACGGTGGTGACGCCGTGGCCCAGCGAGGGGGTGGCATAGGGGTCCCAGAACAGCTGGGCGTCGTAGTGGGTGTGCGGGTCGACGAAGCCGGGGGTGAGGATCAACCCGGTGGCGTCCTCCACCGAGACAGCAGCCTCGGCCGAAGCCGAGCCCGCAGCCCCGATGCTGACGATCCGTCCGCCGCTGATGCCGACGTCGGCGGTACGGGAGGGCGCGCCGGTGCCGTCCACCAGCGTGGCGCCTTGGATGAGGTGGTCGAGCATGGTCGTCCCTCCAGGGATAGCCGGAACGTGAAGCCGGAACTGCGCGGGGCGGGTACGGGGTGGCAGGCCGCCGCTCCCCCGTACCCGCCCGGTCCGGTCCGCCGGTCGGCGCGCGGTCAGGGCCGCGCGGCCCGGCGGAAGCGGGTGGTGCGGTGCACCGGATCGGTGTCGATCTTCGGGATGACGTGCTCGCCGATCAGCCTGATGGTGGTCGCGGTGGCCTCCGGCGGGATGCCGATCGGCAGGCCGAACACCAACTGGTCGGCGCCGGCCGACTCCCAGCGCTTGCACTGCGAGAGCACTTCGTCCGGATCGCCGCAGATCATCAGCTCTTCGTCGATCAGCAGGTCGATGAGCTCCTCGGTGTACGCGGGGATCAGCTCCGGCCAGACCGGGATGCCCTCGATCCTCGGGAAGGTGTCGTGGTAGCGGAACAGCAGCGACTGGAGGTAGTTGAGCCCGCCGTTCACGGCGATCCGGCGGGCCTCCTTGCCCGTCTCGGCGCAGATCGCGGTCGAGGTCACCATCACGTTGTCGTTGACGAACGCGCCGATCGGCTCGGCGTCCCGGATCGCGTTCTTGTAGGAGTCGACCACCCACTCCATGTCCGAGACCTTCTGCACGCTGAAGCCCAGCACGCCGAGCCCCTTGCGGGCGGCCATCTCGTACGAGGAGGGGCTGCCCGCCGCGTACCACATGGCCGGGTGGGCCGGCCCGAACGGCTTGGGGAGCACCTTGCGGGGCGGCAGCGACCAGTGCTTGCCCTGGAAGCCCTGGTACTCGTCCTGGAGCCACATCTTGGGGAACTCCCCGATGGTCTCCTCCCAGATCTCCTTGGTGCCGTCCATGTCCTTGAGTTCGGGCATGAAGCCGAGGATCTCGTGGCTGCCGGCGCCGCGACCGGTGCCGAACTCGAAGCGGTTGCCGCTGAGGTGGTCCAGCATGGCGACCCGCTCGGCGACCTTGACCGGGTGGTTCACCTTGGCCAGCGGGTTGAAGATGCCGGAACCGAGGTGGATCCGCGAGGTGGCATGGGTGAGGTAGCCGATGGCCACGTCATTGGCGGACAGGTGCGAGTACTCCTCCAGGAAGTGGTGCTCGGTGAGCCAGGCGTACTTGAAGCCGGCCCGGTCCGCCTGGACGACGTAGTCCATCTCCTCCATCAGGGCGTGGTGCTCGGCCAGCGGGTCGGCCAGGGAGCGACTGCTGGGCACATAGCCCTGGATGAAGATGCCGAACTCCATCGGTTCACCGTCCTGTCCATTAATCTGACGGTCCATCAGATATGGCCGACTCTTCCAGCGGGAGCTGAAGCAGTCAAGACACGACGACCCGTCAGTCGATCGACACCCCCGCCAGCCACCCGCCGTCGGCGATGATCGGCTGCCCGGTGATGTAGGAGGAGTCCTCCGAGGTGAGGAAGAGCGCCAGCTTGGCGATCTCGTCGGCGCGCCCGATCCGGCCCAGCGGCACCACCCGCGCGTACAGTTCGGCCGTCGCCGCGGCCAGCGCGGCCCCGTCCTCCGCGCTCATCAGCGGCGCGCCGGACTCGCCCACGAAGGCGTTGGCCGGATTGGCCATCGGGGTGTCCACCGAACCGGGACAGATCGCGTTCACCCGGATTCCCTTGGACGCCAGCTCCATCGCCGCCACCCTGGTCATGCTGAGGATGGCGCCCTTGGTCGCCGCGTATGAGGTCAGCAGGGCCATCCCGGCCTGGGCCGTGTACGAGGCGGTGTTGACGATGGTGCCGCCGCCGGCGGCCTCGATCAACGGCGCCGCCACCCGCATCCCCAGGAAGCAGCCGACCTGGTTCACCCGCACCACCGTGAGGTACTCCTCCAGCGGGGTGCTGACCAGCTCGTTGAAGCGGAGGATGCCGGCGTTGTTCACCAGCCCGTCGAGCCTGCCGAACGCGGTGACGGTCGCCTGGACGGCCGCCTCCCAGTCGGCCTCGCTGCCGACGTCCAGGTGCTGGTAGCGGACCCGGTCGTCGCCGAGCTGCTGGGTCAGCTCCTTGACCAGCGCCTCGCCGAGGTCGTCCAGCACATCGGCGACGACGACCCTGGCCCCCTCGGCGGCGAACAGCCGGGCCTCCTGCTCACCCTGCCCCCGGGCGGCTCCGGTGATCAGGACGGTACGGCCTTCAAGTCTGGGCATGCACAGCTCCTCTTCCCGTTCCCCTATGACGTTGTTGTCCGTGACGTTGTCAGGACGTGCGGACGCACCACCTCAGACCAGCGGAACGACCTCGCCCGCGATCCGCTCCAGCTGCTCCAGGTACTCGGCCGAGCTCCGGCTGCGCGGGCGCAGCTGCAGATGGGTGGCGCCCAGGGCGACATACGCCCGGAGCGTCTCCGCCAGCTGCTCGGGCTTGCCGCTGACCGAGCGCCGTCCGATCTCCCAGTCCGGCTCGCCGACGAACAGCGCCGGCGGGATGACATTGACCGCGAACGGACCGCTGCGCCCGGCCTGCTCCCTGGTCGCGCGGATCAGCTCCAACTGCGCGGGCAGCGCCGCCGGCGCGTCCCCCTGCGACAGCCAGCCCTCGCCCAGCAGCGCCGCCCGGCGCACCGCGCGCGGCGAGGAGCCGCCCACCCAGAGCGGCGGGCGCGGTCGCTGCACCGGACGGGGGCTGACGGCCAGTCCGCTGAACGGGAAGCGCGGCCCCGGATGCGTCGGGTACTCCTCCCGCAGCGCGACGTCCAGCGCGGCCAGGGTCTCGTCCAGGATCGCGCCACGCTGGTGGAAGTCCACGCCCAGCGCCTCGAACTCCTCCGGGACATGGCCCGCGCCCACGCCCAGCACCAGCCGGCCGCCGCTGAGCAGGTCCAGGGTGGCGTACTGCTTGGCCGACAGCAGCGGGTGCCGCAGCGGCAGGACCGCGACGTGCGACATCAGCCTGGTCCGGGTGGTGAGCGCGGCCAGCCAGCCCAGCGTGGACACCGGGTCGTACCAGGTGGCACCCATCGCGCCGGCCAGTCGCTCGGGGATGGCGACGTGGTCGCAGACGGCGACGTAGTCGAAGCCCAGCCGGTCGGCGGCCTGAGCGGCCTGCGCCAGCTCGGCCGGACCCGCCTGCGTTTCCCACGGCTCGCAGTAGATGGTGCTCTGGGACTGCACCGGGAGCTGAATCCCGTACGAAATTGAGGGAGCGTCAGACACCGGTCGCCCCCTTCCACAGCCCCTCCGGGGTCAGGTCCAGCAGCCGGATCGCGTTGCCGCGCACCAACTGCTCCACGACGTCCGCCTCCAGATGGCCCATCTGCGATTCGGCGACCTCACGGCTCTTCGGCCAGGTCGAGTCGGAGTGCGGGTAGTCGGTCTCGTAGAGGACGTTGGCGGCGCCGATCGCGTCCAGGTTCCTGACGCCGTGCGGGTCGTCGAAGAAGCAGCCGTAGATGTGCCGGGCGAACAGCTCGCTGGGACGGGTCAGCACCTTGTCGGCGACTCCGCCCCAGGCCGCGTTCTCCTCCCACACCACGTCGGCGCGGGCCAGGATGTAGGGGATCCAGCCGATCTGCCCCTCGGCGTACATGATGTTCAGCCCGGGGAAGCGGTCGAACTTGCCGCTCATCAGCCAGTCCACCATGGAGAAGCAGCAGTTGGCGAAGGTGATGGTGGAGCCGACGGCCGGGGGCGCGTCCGCCGAGGTGGACGGCATCCGGGAGGAGGAGCCGATGTGCATGGCGATGACCGTGCCGGTCTCCTCGCAGGCCCGCAGGAAGGGGTCCCAGGCGTCGGTGTGGATGCTGGGCAGCCCCAGGTGCGGGGGTATCTCGCTGAAGCAGACCGCCCGGACGCCCCGGGCCGCGTTGCGGCGGACCTCTGCCGCCGCCAGTTCGGCGTCCCACAGCGGCACGATCCCCAGCGGGATCATCCGGCCCCGCGCCTTGGGCCCGCACCACTCCTCGACCATCCAGTCGTTGTAGGCGCGGATGCACAGCAGGCCCAGCTCGTGGTCCTTGGCCTCGGTGAAGGTCTGGCCGCAGAAGCGCGGGAAGGTCGGGAAGCAGAGCGCCGACTGGACGTGGTTGACGTCCATGTCCTCCAGCCGCTCGGGTATCGAGAACGATCCCGGACGCATCTGCTGGTAGGTGATCGCCTCCAGCCGCACCTCCTCCCTGGGATAGCCGACGGCGGTGTCCAGGCGGGTCAGCGGGCGGCGCAGGTCCTCGTAGACCCACCAGTCCGCGATGGTGCCCTCGCTGCCGGGCTCCCCCATCCGGGGGGCGAAGCAGCCCCCGACGAAGGTCATCTCGGCGAGCGGGGCGCGGACGATGCGGGGACCGGTCTCGCGGTACTTGGCGGGCAGGCGGTCCTGCCAGACGTCAGGCGGCTCGACGGTGTGGTCGTCCACCGAAATGATCCAGGGGAAGCTCTCCATGACGGCCAGGCTAGCGCCGATCTGACGATCCGTCAGGAGTCGTGCAGCGGGGATCGGAACCGGGCCGGGGACGTGGAAGCGCCCCGCCGCACCGCGGTGCAGCGGGACGCTTCCCCGCCCCGCGCAGACAGGCAGCGCATACGCGGGGCGGCGGGGCGGGAAGGCTCAGGGACTCAGGAGGCGGCGAGCGTGCCCAGCGTGACGTTGGCGGTCTTCGTCTGGCCGCTGCGCAGATAGGTGACCTCGACCTGCTGGCCCGGCTGCAGGTCGGCCAGCACCTCGCTCAGCTCGTTGGAGCTCGCGATGGCGGTCCCGCCCACCTTGGTGATCACGTCCCCGGCCTGGATGCCCGCCTTGTCGGCCGGGCCGCCGCTGGTCACCGAGACCACCCCGGCGCCGGTCTCGGTGTCGCCGCCGCTGGTCAGGACGGTGCGCGAGGTGATGCCCAGCGCGGCACGGCCCGAGTTGGTGACCTTGCCGTCCTTGATCATCTGGTCCGCCAGGCTGACCACCGCGGACGCCGGGATGGCGAAGCCGATCCCCGGCGCCTGGGCGCCGCTGCCGCTGGCCGAGGTCGCGGCCAGGGTGTTGATGCCGACGATCTGGTCGGCCAGGTTCACCAGCGCTCCGCCGCTGTTCCCGGGGTTGATCGCCGCCGAGGTCTGCACCATGTTGGGGATCGTCACGCCCGGCGACTCCGCGGTGCTGGGCTCCGACACCGTGCGCCCGACGGCCGACACGATGCCCTGGGTGACGCTGCTCTCCAGCCCGAGCGGGTTGCCCATGGCCAGCACGATCTGACCGACCGCGACCTTGCTGCTGTCCGCGAAGACGGCCGGCCTGATGTCGGAGGGCGGGTTGGTCAGCTTGATCACGGCCAGGTCGCTGGTCGGGTAGGAGTAGACCAGCGTCGCGTCCAGGGTGGTGGAGCTGTCGGCGAGGGTGACCTTGAAGCTGTGCCCGGTGCCGATGACATGGGCGTTGGTGACGACGTCGCCCTTGCTGTCGTAGACGATGCCCGAGCCCAGGCTCTCACCCGCGGTGATCTGGACGACGGAGGGGAGCACCGCCTTGACGGTGTTCTGATAGTCCGTCTGCAGATCGTTGCCGGCGCCGGACGCGGCGGCGGACGCACTGGAGGAGCCGCCGCTGTTCCAGCCGTTGGCGGCGTTCGACGACGAGCCGCTGCTGCATCCGGCCGCGGCGGCGAGCACCAGACCGACCGCGAGCACCAGGCACGGCCTGCGGAGCGGAAGCGAGCGGGAGGTGCCGGAGCCTGCGCTCTCCATGGGTGCGACCTTCCTGTCGGGCTGCCCGTCGAGCAGGGCTACCTTGGGAGATTTACACCTATTGTCCCTTTTGTTCCACAAGGGAACGGGAGGCGCGCCGCCCCGTCGCACGCAGAAAACCCCGGTACGGACGGAGTGAATCCGCCCGCACCGGGGGTGGGGGTGCGCCGGCGCTGCAGGCTGTGGCCCGACAGACTGTGGTCCTACAGGCTGTAGCCCTACAGGCCGAGCGACTTGGCGATCACGAGCTTCATGACCTCGCTGGTGCCGCCGTAGATGCGGAAGACCCGGTTGTCCGCGTAGAGGCGGGCGATCGGGTACTCCAGGATGTAGCCGTAGCCGCCGTGCAGCTGCAGGCAGCGGTCGACCACCCGGGAGCAGACCTCGGTGGTGAACAGCTTGGCCTTGGCCACGTCCGAGGCGGTCAGGTCGCCGGTCTCGAACTGCTCCAGGGCACGGTCCACGACGGCCTGGGCCGCGTCGACCTCGGCCTCGCAGGCGGCGATCTCGAACTTGGTGTTCTGGAACTCGGACACCGACTGGCCGAAGACCTTGCGGTCCTTGGTGTAGGAGACGGCCAGGTCCACCGCGGCGCGGGCGGCGGCGTAGGCGCCGACCGCGATGGCCAGGCGCTCCTGGACCAGGTTGTGGGCCAGGTAGAAGAAGCCCTTGCCCTCCTCGCCCAGCAGGTTCTCGACCGGCACCTTGACGTCGACGAAGGAGAGCTCGGCGGTGTCGGAGGTGCGCAGGCCGATCTTGTCCAGCTTGCGGCCGACGGTGTAGCCCTCGCTGGTGGTGTCGACGCAGAGGATGGAGAGGCCGGTGCGGCGGTTCTCCGGGGTGGCCGGGGAGGTACGGGCGACCACCAGCATCAGGTCGGCCTGGACGCCGCCGGTGATGAAGGTCTTGGCGCCGTTGAGGACGTAGTGCTTGCCGTCCTCGGAGAGCTTGGCGTTGGTGGCCATCCCGGCCAGGTCGGAGCCGGTGCCCGGCTCGGTCATGGCGATGGCGGTCATCATCTCGCCGGAGACGAACTTCGGCAGCCAGCGCTTCTTCTGCTCGTCGCTGCCGTACTCCATCAGGTACGGGAGACACAGGCCGGTGTGCACCCCGGAGCCGCCGAAGCTGACGCCGGCGCGGGCGCACTCCTCAGTGACGATCGCCTGGTACTTGAAGCCGTGGATGCCGGCGCCGCCGAACTCCTCGGGCACCTCGATGCCGAAGACGCCCAGCTCGCCGAGGGTCAGGTAGAAGTCCTTGGGAGCGCGACCGGCCTGCTCCCACTCGGGGTAGACCGGCACGACCTCCTTGGTGATGAAGTCGCGGATGGTCTCCCGGAACGCCTCGTGGTCCTCGGTGAATACGGTGCGGCGCACAATGGCGCTCCTCTCCTGAGCCTTCACGTCCTGACTGGTCGAACGAACGTTAAGTTAATCGCCAGTAGGGTGTTCTGTCCAGGGAGGCCGACTGTGATGTGAGCCGTATCCGACGGCCCGTCCGGCCGACGGCAGAACGGTCGATAGGTCAGCTGGGAGCACTCATGCCGCTGCCCCCGCGACCGGGTGGTCGCGGGGGCAGCGGTGGTACCGGACCGGCCGTCGGCTACTGGGTGAAGTAGCCGGTGACGTCGGCGATCAGGTCGACGGTGCCGTTGTAGTTGTAGAAGTCCACCACACCGTTCTTCACCGGGACGACGACCAGGTTCGGGATGGTCTGCCCCGCCCTGAAGTTCAGGTTCGAGGCGAGCGGCATGGTGATGCCGTCCGGATAGACGGTCACCACCCCGGCCGTGCTCGGGTTGACCGCCGTCACGTTCATGACCACCGCGGTCACCCCGGTCGACGGAATCCCGTTCACCCCGGCGACCTTCAGCTTCAGCGTGCCGCCGGCCGCCACCCGCGCCGCCGCGACGCCGCCCGTACCGTTACGGGTGTCCATCGCCCGGACCGGACCGGCGGTGACGTACGAGGAGCCGGACCCCTGGGTGAAGTAGCCGGTGATGTCGGCGATGAGGTCGACGGTGCCGACGTAGTTGTAGAAGTCCACCATCCCGTTCTTCACCGGGACCACCACCAGGTTGGGGACGGTCTGCCCGGCCGTGAAGTTCAGGTTGGAGACCGTCGGCCGGGTGATGCCGTCCGGATAGACGGTCACCACCCCGGCCGTGCTCGGGTTGACCGCCGTCACGTTCATGACCACCGCGGTCACCCCGGTCGCCGGGATCCCGTTCACCCCGGCGACCTTCAGCTTCACCGTCCCGGCGGCGGCCACTCGCACCTTCGCGACCCCACCGGTGCCGTCACGGGTGTCCATCGCCCGGACCGGACCGGCGCTGGTGAAGGTGGAGCCGCCGGTGGCGGTCGTCGAGTAGTAGCCGGTGACGTCGGCCAGCAGGTCGACGGAGCCGGCGGTGACCGCGAAGTCGACCTTCCCGTTCACCACCGGGACGACCGCCAGGTTGGGCATCACCGCGCCCTTGGGGACGTTCAGGTTCGATGTGGCCGGCTGCCTCAGACCGTCCGGATAGACCGTGACGACCGTGTTGGCGGTCGGCCTGACCGCCGTGACGTTCATGACCACCGCGGTCACCCCGCTGGCCGGGATCCCGTTCGCCCCCGCGATCTGCAGCACCCGCGGGGTGCCGGCCACGACCGGCGCCTGCGCCCCGCCGATGGTGGTCCTGGTGTCCATGGCCCGGGTCGGACCGGTCGGGACGTAGCTGCCCTTGGGCGGCGCGGTCGCGGTGAGCACCTGGACGTCGGAGGCCTTCACATAGGCGATCCGGTGGTTGTAGCGGATCGGGTAGTACTTGGTGGTCGGGGAGATGACCTCGATGCACACCGACGGCGAGGCGCAGCTGCCGGTGGTGTTGGTGTTACTGCTGGTGTAGTAGTAGTCGGCGCTCACAGCGGCGTCCGCGGTGTAGGCCTGCCCTACCGGGAGGGTGTACGCCAGCGGCGCGACCGGCTGGTAGCCCGAGGTGGCGAAGGTCGCGAGCGAGGGCGGGTAGTCGGAGGCCTCGGGGTAGAAGCGCCCGTACACCGCGACCGGCGTGCTGCCGCTGGGCTGGACTATCAGCTGGCCCGGGTGGGTGTTGGCGACCGTGTTGATCCCCGCGGGGTTGTAGAACCAGGCCTTCTGTCCGCCGTACCAGATCGCGGTCCAGTCACCGTTGATGCCGGCGACGACGAAGCTCTGACCGTAGACGGCCTTGTCGCTGACGTCGGCGATCTGGCTGCTGCCGCTGTCCATGCCGGCGCCGGACAGGACGCTGTCGGTGATCAGGCCGGAATCGGTGGAGGCGTCCTTGTAGAGGTAGACGAAGTTGGCGTTGGCGGCCGGGCAGGGGTCGGTGCTGTCGGCGGTGGCGCCCGGCTTCACATCGCAGCCGAGCATGGCCGGCTGGTTGGCCGAGCTGAAGGCCGGCGCGATGGTGACCGTGCCCCCCTCGACCAGGTTGCCGCTGCCGGCCGGGGTGGCGCCCAGCAGGCTGAAGAGGGTGCTCCAGTCGTAGTAGGGCCCCGGGTCCCAGTGCTGGTTGGTCACGAAGCTGGAGGGGGTGGAGAGTGGGTACGGCACGTCGTCGTGGCCGAGGATGTGGTCCCGGTCCAGCGGGATGCCGTACTTCTCCGCGATGTACTTCACCAGGGCCGCGTCGGCCGCGTACTGCGCCGAAGTCAGCCAGGTGCCGGCCGTGTTGTTGGCGGAGGTGCTGCCCGCGGCGAAGCCGACGTTCTCGATGCCGACCGAGTGCAGGTTGACCGACTTGTTGCCGGCGTGGGCGGCGGGGTCCTTCAGGGGCACCAGTTGGGTGACCGCACCGTTGGCGTCCACGATGTAGTGCGCGCTGTTACCGAACGACGCGTTCTGGAACTCGGTGATCGCGTCGGCAGCGGATGATCCCTCGGTCGTGTGCAGCACGACTGTGGTGATGCCGTTGCCGTCGGTGGGACGGTTGCCCGGGTAGTAGTTGGGGATGGCAGCCGGCGCGAAGGTGCAGGTCACCGTCGTCGGGCACTCGGTCGTGGCGGACGCGGTGCTGCCGACGGCCGTCGCCCGCAGGCTGAGCCCGCTGACGGCCTGGGTCGCGGCCGCCGTGCTGGGCACGGTGACGGCCGGGCTGGCGGCCAGCGACACCGTCTGGTTGTCGGTGGTGGTGCGGGAGGCACCGCTGTGCAGGGTCAGGAAGACCTGGTCGGCGAAGCCGGTGGCGGCCTTCTGGTCCGAGGCCTGGGAGTAGGCCGCGACCGCGCCGAACCACTCGGCCGGGTCGGGGGACACCGTGTGGTGCAGCTTCTGCTGGTAGGAGTCCAGCAGGGCCGCTGCGCCGCGGATGTTCTGCTTGCTGTCACTGCGCAGCGCCGAGGCGGGCTGATTGATCAGCCCGGCGGCCGCGTCCAGTGTGTGCAGCGCCGGGGACTGGGTCGAGGACCGGTCGTTCACCAGCGCCATCAGCGCGGCGTCCGGGGTGCGCGGCTTGCTGCCGTCGCCGGCCTCGTTGTTCTCGGCCGCCACCTGGGCGACCGTCAGCGGTGCTGCCGTGGACTGGGCGACCTGGGTCAGCCCCATGACGTTGTAGTTGCCCGTGGTGCTCGGCTTGCCCTGGTGCGACTCCCACTGGGTCTCCTGGTAGGACACCGCCAGAAGGACGCTCTCCGGGACGTTGAACTCAGCAGCCGCAGCTGCGAAGTCGTCCTGCAAGGTGCTCTTGGCCGAGGTTGCCAGGGCCACCGACGACGCGTCGGCCCCCGCCCCGGAGGTGGACTTCGTGGGCGCCGCTTCCGCGACCGCTCC
Source organism: Streptomyces sp. 846.5 (assembly GCF_004365705.1). Taxonomy (NCBI): domain Bacteria; kingdom Bacillati; phylum Actinomycetota; class Actinomycetes; order Kitasatosporales; family Streptomycetaceae; genus Streptomyces; species Streptomyces sp. 846.5. The sequence continues at coordinate 4,914,396 of NZ_SOBN01000001.1, read as the reverse complement.
GACCACCAGTGCTGCTGTCGCCAGTGCGACGCCGACTCCGGCGCCTATGCGAGATTTCTTCCGACTGTGCCTTGCTGCCACCGCAGTGCCCCTGCCCTGAATCCGAGTAGCGGGGCAGTAACGACATGGCGGTCTGCCCCCAATGCGCGTGTCTCGTCACGTCCGCGCGTGCTGCCGCGTCCGGCTGAAGTCAAATCCCCCGGCGATCGAACACATGACAAATGATGGTTGAGGTTAGCAGTCATGGGGCTGTCCAAGACCATTGGGGCCTCTGTTCCGGGGCTGTTCGTGCAACGATGTGTGCATGGCTGAGAAGACCCGCAGCGAGCACTCCGAACCCCTCTCCCCGACCGGTCCCCAGCAGGTGATCGAGTACGGCGACTACCGCGCGGTACTCACCGTCGTGGGTGCGGGTTTGAGGGGACTCAGCCACCGGGGACGTCCGCTGATCGTGAAGTACCGGTCCGAGCAGATGCCGCCCGGCGGCGCGGGGCAGTTGCTGGTGCCGTGGCCCAACCGGGTGAGGGACGGGAAGTACGCGTTCGACGGCCGGGAGCAGCAGCTCGACATCAGCGAGCCGGCCACGCACAACGCCAGCCACGGCTTCGTCCGCTGGCTGCCCTGGCGGGTGATGGCCGAGGACACCGCCTCGGTCCGCTTCGGGCTGCGGCTGTACCCGATGCACGGCTACCCGCACATCCTCGAACTGACGGCCAGTTACACCCTGGGCGAGGACGGCCTGAGCGTCGAGGTCGCCGCCCGCAACGTCGGGCCGACCGCCGCCCCGTACGGCATCGGCGCGCACCCCTACCTGACCCTGGGCCGGGGTCCCGGCACCCTGGACGAGGCCGTGCTGGAACTGCCGGCCGACACCTGGATCCCGGTCGACGAGCGGCTGATCCCGACCGGCCGCGAGTCCGTCGAGGGGACGGACTACGACTTCCGCAAGGCCAGGGCGATCGGCGCCACCCCGCTGGACACCGCCTTCACCGGACTGCACCGCGACCGGGACGGACGCGCCACAGTCCGGCTGACCAGCGGGGACGGCGGCCGAGGGGTGGAGCTCTGGGTCGGCGAGGAGATCGGCTGGCTGCAGGTGTACTCCGGCGACGGACTCACCGGTCCGTACCGGCGCGCGGGCATCGCGGTCGAGCCGATGAGCTGCCCGCCGAACGCCTTCGCCACCGGCGAGGACGTGATCCGCCTGGAGCCGGGCGACCGGATCGCCCACCACTGGGGCATCCGGGCCCTCTGACTGCCCGCCCGTCGCCCGACCACCACCCCTACCCGAGGCGCTTCGCGCCGCACCTCCCTCTGCATCCATCCGGCACCGTAGAGTTGCCTGTGAGGGGGTGCGCAGATGCGCGGGTTGCAGGGATGGACGTCGGCGGGGCCGCAGACCGCCGAGGAGATGATCGCGGAGGCGCGCAAGGCCTTCTTCGTGATGTTTGGCTTCATGGTCCTGATCTGGGCGCTGCAGATCGTCAACTGGACCGGGAACTACCAGCTGGACCGGGAGTTCGAGGTGATCCCGCAGCGGCCGGACCGGCTGGGCGAGATCTTCACCGCGCCGTTCCTGCACTTCAGTTGGCAGCACATCGAGGGCAACTCGGGTCCGCTGTTCGTCTTCGGCTTCCTCGCCGCCTACCGCGGCGTGGTGCGCTTCCTCTGGCTGACCCTGCTGGTCGCGCTCACCAGCGGCCTCGCCGTCTGGATCTTCCAGGACACCAACACCGGCAGCGTCGGCGCCAGCGGGCTGATCTTCGGCTACTTCGGCTATGTGGTGCTGCGCGGGATCTTCGACCGGCGGCTGATCGACACCCTCATCGGGGTGGTCATGGCCGCATCCTTCGCCTATCTTGTGACGATCGCACTGCCCGGCACCCCCGGAGTGAGCTGGCTGGCACACCTGGGCGGTCTGGTCGGCGGCGTGGTCGGAGCCTGGGCCCTGCGGGACCGGCGGCCCCGGATCACCGCCGGCGCGGATTCCGGCACCGGTGTGGGCCCCGGCTCGGGCACTGGTTCGGGCCTGGGCACAGGTTCGGGTTCAGGTAAGACGATCGTGCCGACGCAGGGGTCGAACCCGGCGCTCGAAGGCAGCCGCAGCGACCTGCACAAGGAGCTGGGGGATCTGGGGCTTCTCTAGCCTCGCCCTCTCGCGCGGCAAAACACCTGGTCAAACGGATTAATGGGTTCCTGTGACGGAACCGGCAGGCAAAGCACAGGCTTGCCACAGGTTGACCTCATGGATTTCTCATTCAGGGCATGCAGCCTTCTCGCCATGACGACGATGCCCCCTAGCCCCGAAGCGGCCTCCACCGACCTTCGTCGACCCGATGGAAGTCCCGTCCGAGTCCTCGTCGTCGACGACGAGGCCCCGCTTGCCGATCTGTTGTCCATGGCCCTGCGCTACGAGGGCTGGCAGACGGCCACCGCCGGTGACGGCGCCGAAGCTCTGCGTGCAGCCCGCGAGTTCCGTCCGGACGCCGTGGTGCTCGACGTGATGCTGCCCGACCTGAGCGGCCTTGAGGTGATGCGCCGCCTGCGTGCCGACCAGCACGACGTGCCGGTGCTGTTCCTGACCGCCAAGGACTCGGTCGAGGACCGCATCGCCGGCCTCACCGCGGGTGGCGACGACTACGTCACCAAGCCCTTCAGTCTTGAGGAGGTCGTGGCCCGCCTGCGCGGACTGCTCCGCAGGAGCGGCGCGGCCGCGGCGCGGGCCGAGTCGGTGCTGGTCGTCGGCGACCTCACCCTGGACGAGGACAGCCGCGAGGTCTACCGCGGCGACGACGCGATCAGGCTCACCGCCACCGAGTTCGAACTGCTGCGCTTCCTGATGCGCAACCCGCGCCGGGTGCTCAGCAAGCCCCAGATCCTGGACCGGGTCTGGTCCTACGACTTCGGCGGGCAGGGCAACGTCGTCGAGCTCTACATCTCCTACCTGCGCCGCAAGATAGACGCGGGACGCTCGCCGATGATCCACACCATGCGCGGCGCGGGGTACGTGCTGAAGCCGGCCGACGCGGGGGCACCGGTCCGATGAAGCGGAGCCGGGTCCGAAGCTGGTCCACATGGTCCTTGCGGACCCGGCTGCTGGTGACGACCACGCTGATGCTGGCGGTGGTCAGCGGAGCCATGGCGCTGTCGACCACGTTCCTGCTGCAGAAGAACCTCGACACCGCCGCCCGCACCAAGCTGGACCAGGCGATCAACCGCGCCTGGGGCGGCGGGCAGGGGAACGGCCCCGGCTTCCAGGGTGAGACGCCACCAGCCACTGCCAGTCAACCCGGCGGCATCCCTGACCTGGGCATATTTGTCAGGACACTCCCCGATCAGGCCATCGGCGGGACCGTCGACAAAAAGGGCGTCATCACGGCCAACTACAACTCGGGCATAGGAACCGGAGCCGTCGGCCGCAACACCGACAGCCTGACCAAGACCGAGGCGGCAGTTTTCGCCAACGTCGGCGGCAACGTCCGGTATCTCCATATTTCAGTCCCCGACTACGGCGACTACCTGGTCAGCTCAACCACGAACGCCGCCGGCACGACGATCTTCGTCGGCGTCTCGCTCAACGTCAGCGAGTCCACGGTGAGCGAGCTCATCGCCATTGAGGCCGTGGTCGCCGTCGCCGGTCTGGTGCTGACCGGCTTTGCTTCGTTCGCGCTGATGAGGCTGTCCTTGCGACCGCTCGATCGAGTGGCCGCGACGGCTGTACGGATCTCCCGATTGCAGTTGGACCGGGGCGAGGTGGGCGAGTTGGTTCGAGTATCGGAAGCAGACACCGACACTCGGACCGAGGCCGGGCAGGTCGGTGACGCGCTGAACCGACTTATCGACCACGTCTCCAATGCCCTGTCCGCCCGCCACGCGAGCGAGACCCGAGTCCGCCAGTTCGTCGCCGACGCCAGTCACGAGCTGCGGACGCCCCTGGCGTCCATCGCCGGCTACGCCGAACTCACCCGGCGCGGACGCGAAGCCGTGCCGCAGGACACGGCCTACGCGCTGAGCCGGATCGAGTCCGAGGCCGCACGGATGACCCGCCTCGTCGAGGACCTGCTCCTGCTGGCCCGCCTGGACGCCGGACGCCCGCTGGAGCGCGAGCCGCTGGACCTCTCGCCGCTGGTCATGGATGCCGTCCGGGACGCCCACGCGGCCAGCCCCGACCACAACTGGCAGGTCCAACTCCCGGACGACCCGGTGATGGTGGACGGCGACGGACACCGGCTGCACCAGGTGCTGGTCAATCTCCTCGCCAACGCGGGCAAGCACACCCCGGCCGGGACCAGGGTCACCGCCGCCGTGCTGCTCGCCCCCGACGGCGCCGGCTGCGAGCTGCGGATCATCGACGACGGCCCGGGCATCCCGCCCGCGCTGCTGCCCTCCGTGTTCGAGCGCTTCGCCCGCGGCGACAGCTCCCGCTCCCGTGCGGCCGGCAGCACCGGCCTCGGCCTGGCCATCGTCGCGGCCGTCACCGCCTCGCACGGCGGCCAGGTCAGCGTCCGCAGCTCGCCGGGGTGCACCGTGTTCACGGTCCGGCTGCCGCTCTCCTTCGAACGGGCCAGGTTTCTGAATTACCTCGCCAACTGACAGACCGTTCACAGCATCGGCACACGGCGACAACAGGGCTCTCGGAGAGATTGGTGCTATGTCGTCCACCATCGCCGCCCAGCCCGTCGAGCTGGATCAGCAGTCCCCCGCCGGGGACCCGCACTGGGTCCGCCCCGCCTTCATCGGTCTGCTCCTGGTCACCGCCGTTCTCTATCTGTGGGATCTCAGCGCTTCCGGCTGGGCCAACCAGTTCTACTCGGCGGCCGTACAGGCCGGCAGCAAGAGCTGGGAGGCCATGTTCTACGGCTCCTCCGACGCGGCGAACTTCATCACCGTGGACAAGCCCCCCGCGTCGCTGTGGGTCATGGACATCTCGGCCCGGATCTTCGGCGTCAACTCCTGGTCGATCCTGGCTCCCCAGGCCCTGGAGGGCGTCGCCACGGTCGCCGTCGTGTACGCGGCGGTACGCCGTCGGTTCTCGGCCCAGGCCGGACTGATCGCGGGCGCGGCGCTGGCCCTCACCCCCGTCGCCGCGCTGATGTTCCGCTTCAACAACCCCGACGCGCTGCTCGCCCTGCTGCTCACCCTCGCCGGATACGCCGTGCTGCGTGCGCAGGAGAAGGCCCAGACCCGCTGGCTGGTGCTGGCGGGCGTGTGCGTGGGCCTGGCGTTCCTCACCAAGACGCTGCAGGCGTTCCTGATCCTCCCCGCGCTCGGCATCACGTACCTGGCGTTCGCACCGACCGGGATGTGGCGCAGGATCAGGCAGGTGCTGGTGGCCCTGGTCGTCATGGTCGTCAGCGGCGGCTGGTGGGTTGCCGTCGTCGAGCTGACCCCGGCCGCGTACCGGCCGTACATCGGCGGCAGCCAGCACAACAGCTTCCTTGAACTGACCTTCGGCTACAACGGGTTCGGGCGTCTGGACGGCTCCGAGACCGGCAGCGTGGGCGGGGGCGGCGGTGCCGCAGGCGGCACGGGCATGTGGGGCAGCACCGGGCTCACCCGGCTGTTCAGCTCGGACATGGGCGGTCAGATCGCCTGGCTGCTCCCGGCGGCGCTGCTGCTGCTGGTCGCCGGACTGTGGCTGACCTGGCGACTCCCCCGCGTGGACAGCCGCCGCGCTGCCTTCGTGCTGTGGGGACTCGCCCTGGTCACCACCTTCCTGACGTTCAGTCTGATGAAGGGCATCTTCCACCCGTACTACAACGTCGCGCTGGCTCCGTACATCGCGATCCTGGTCGGCATGGGCGCAGCGCTGCTCTGGGAGCACCGGCAGAGCTGGTTCGCCTCCGTGGCACTGGCCGTGGTCACCGGGGTGACGGCCGTGTGGTCGTACACCCTGCTGGAGCACAGCTCCGACTGGTACCCGTGGCTGCGCTACGCGGTGCTGATCGGCGGGATGCTGGCGGCGCTGGGCCTGGTCGTCGCAGGCCACCTCCCGAACGGCTTCGCCCGCCCGCTGGCCGCGCTGGGCCTGGTCGCGGCCCTGGCCGGACCGGCGGCCTACACCCTGCAGACGGTGGGCACGGCGCACACCGGATCCCTGCCCAGCGCGGGACCGACCGTGATGGGCGGCGGATTCGGAGGCGGCGGCGGTGGCGGCTTCGGCGGCGGACGTGCCGGCGGCGGGTTCCCGGGCGGGGGCCAGGGCGGCACCACCACCGGCGGCGGCCAGGGCGCACCGCAGGCCGGCGGCGGCACCGGGGGCTTCCCCGGCGGCGGTACCGCCCCGGGCGGCACCACAACACGCGGCGGGGGCGGCGGCGCTGGTGGCGGCGGGTTCGGCGGCGGGGCAGGCGGTGGCGGCGGCGTCGGAACGCTGCTCAACGGCTCCAACCCCGGTACGGCGATCACCGCCCTGCTGAAGACCGACGCCGGCAAGTACACCTGGGCCGCCGCAGCAATCGGCTCCCAGAACGCCGCCGGCTACCAACTCGCCACCGGTGACCCGGTGATGGCCCTCGGCGGCTTCAACGGCACCGACGCCGCCCCGAGCCTCAGCCAGTTCGAGCAGTACGTCCGCTCCGGCCGGATCCACTACTTCATCGCCGGCGGCACCGGCGCCAACGGCAGCAGCGGCAGTTCCGACACCAGCCAGATCTCCACCTGGGTCGCAGCCAACTACACGTCCAGCACGGTGGACGGGGTGACGGTCTACGACCTGACGAAGGCGAAGACGACGACCACGGGCTGACGCAGTGTCGTGTTGGGGAGGCGGAGCGCCGCCTCCCCCTTAGTCGTTCACCTCCGCCCGCCCCTTCCGCCAGTAGCCCATGAACGTCACCGCTTTGCGCGGGTAGGCGCGGTCGTTGACGAGGTAGCGGCGTAGAACGCGGACCCCGGAGGCCTCACAGGCGATCCAGGCGTAGGGAGCCGACGGAGTGTCAGCCCTCCCCTCGTCGTCCGCTCCGACCGCCTCGGCCAGTTCAGCACCACCGTCCAGCCAGTGGATCCGGGCCGAGGCCGCTGTGGGGAGGGACTGGCGGTGGGTCGGGTCGGTGATGCGGATGAAGACCCTGGTCGGGAGGTCGGCGGGGAGGGTCTCCAGGATGGCGGCGATAGCCGGGAGCGCGGCCTCATCGCCGGCGATCAGTACCTCGTCGGCATCCGGCGGGAGGTGGAACTCGACGCCGCCGGCGTCCGGGATCGTGGGGCCGTAGACGGCGATGCGGTCGCCGGGGTTCGTGGCGCGGGCCCAGCGGGAGGCCGGGCCTTCGGCGGGGCCGGAGTGCAGGGCGAGGTCGACGTCGATCTCGCCCGCCTCGGACCGCTGGGCGCGGACGGTGTAGGTGCGTATGACGGGTCGCCAGATCGCCGGCATCCGCTGCCAGCCCCGGTACCAGCCGCCCTCCACGTCCTCGTCCGGCAGCCCCGGTTCGGTCTGGCCCTCCTGCGCGAGCAGCAGCTTGATGCGCTGGTCGCGACCGCCGTTGACGAATCCCGCCAGGTCAGCGCCGCCGAAGGTGACGCGGACCATCCCAGGGGTGAGCCATTCCTTCCGGACGACCTCGACCGAGAACAGGCGGAACGGGTCGACAACAGGAACAGCAGGGGCGGCGGTTGCGGGCATGCGGACTCCAGGGGCCTGATCGATAGCTGAAGTTCGATTAGGTTAGGCTTCCCTTACTATGGCACAGGTCGAGTACCGCCACCGAGGAGCCCTACGTGTCCCGCCTCGCCGCCCATGACGTCACCCTCGCGTACCAGGGCTTTCCGGTCGCCGAGCATCTGGACGTGGCGATCCCTGACGGCTCGTTCACCGCGATCATCGGCCCCAATGCCTGCGGCAAGTCGACCCTGCTGCGCGCCCTCGGGCGGGTGCTGCGACCGGCCCGGGGCGCCGTCCACCTGGACGGACGGGACATCACCTCGCTGCCGGCCCGCAAGGTCGCCCAACAGCTGGGGCTGCTGCCGCAGGGCTCGACGGCGCCGGACGGCATCACCGTCGCCGACCTGGTCGCTCGGGGCCGCTACCCCTACCAGGGGCTGTTCCGGCAGTGGTCGTCGCGGGACGAGCAGGTGGTCGGCGAGTCGATGGCCGCGACCGGGGTGACTGAGCTGGCCGATCGCTGCGTCGACGAGTTGTCGGGCGGCCAGCGGCAGCGGGTGTGGCTGGCGATGTGCCTGGCCCAGGAGACCCCGCTGCTGCTGCTCGACGAACCGACGACCTATCTCGACGTCGCCCACCAGGTCGAACTACTGAACCTCTGCGCCGAGTTGCACGAGACACAGGGGCGGACGCTGGTAGCCGTGCTCCACGACCTCAACCAGGCGGCGCGCTATGCCACCCATCTGATCGCGATGCGGGACGGGGCGGTGGTCGCCGAGGGCGACCCCTCGGAGATCGTGACGGCGGAGCTGGTGCAGCAGGTGTTCGGGCTGCGCTGCCGGGTGATCGAGGACCCGGAGAGCGGGACGCCGCTGGTCGTACCGCTGGCGCGAGTGCGTTCCGTCGGCAGGGCCACGCTCAAGGCCTAGCGGATCGGAATCTGTCCCCGGATCGGAGACAGATTCATCCGTCGAGCCCGGTCTCCTCGCGGAGCAGCCGGCGCAGCCGGGGCTCCACCAGCGGCCGGAACACCCGCCGCACCGGGGTGGTGCAGAGCGCCAGCGCCAGCGCCACCGCGCCGGCGGACAGGAGCAGCCAGCCGCCGGGCTGGCGCAGCAGCGACCAGTGGTACGCGCCCTCCAGCAGCAGCGTCCGCTGCACGAACGCATGCAGCAGGAAGGCGTACATGGTCCCGGCGCCGAGCGCGGTGAACCACATCGAACGGCGCGGCACCAGCGCCAGGAAGGCCGCCGTGAGCAGCAGCCCAAGCAGGAACAGCACCGAGGACTCAGCCAGCCAGCGCGCATACGAGACATGGAGCGAGCCGCTGGAGCCGCTGCGGTAGAGCCAGTTGACGTCGGTGCTCGGGGCCGCCGCATAGGCGAGGACCGCTGCGGCGGCGAAGGTCGCCAGGGCGTAGAGCCGGACGTGGCGATGCGCGAGCAGGCGGTCCAGGTGCTCGCGGCGCAGGCAGAGGCCGATCACGAAGTACGGCAGGAACTCCAGCGTCCTGGCCGGCGCCAGCATCGGTCCGAAGGTGAAGGCGCCGCTGAGCAGGAACACCGCGATCGCCACCGGCACCGGCCGGCGGACCAGCCGCCACAGCGGGGCGGTGATCCGCCAGAGGAACAGCGACATCAGGAACCACAGCACCCAGGTCGGGGTCAGCGGTGCCAGCGCGAAGTGCGTTCCGGCCAGCCACTGCACCCACAGCGTCAGCAGCGTGTTCCACAGCAGGAACGGCGCGAGGACGCCGGCGAGCAGCCGCCGGAGCTGGCGCGGCTCGCCCCGGAAGCTCTGCGAGAACCAGCCGGACACCAGCACGAAGACCGGCATGTGGAACGCATAGACCAGCAGGTAGGCCGCGCGCAGCGGCCGTTCGCCGGGCTGGCCGACCAATGGCTCCCAGGCATGGCCCAGCACGACCAGGACGATCACGAGAAGTTTGGCGTTGTCGAAGAAGGGGTCACGCGCGGTGCGCGGGGGCGCTTCAACGGCTACGGCGGGACGGGTGAGGAGCACCTGGGGATCGTAGCTCGGCTGCAGGTTCTGCCTGGTTGGTCGCGCAGTTCCCCGCGCCCCTGAGCATGTGCAACTGAGCCAGTTGCAGTCTCCTCGGGGCGCGGGGAACTGCGCGACCAGCCCACTACGGTCCGCAGCCCTGCTCGGTGATCGCCACCGCCGTACCCGACACCCGCACCCTGCTGTCCCCCTCCCGCAGCTCCACCCGCAGCACCCCGGGCCGGCCCAGATCCTCCCCCTGATGCAGCGTCAGCACCGTCCCGCCTCCCCCGACCACCAACCCCAGCTCCCGCAGGTACGCGCCGAAGGCCGCCGCCGCGGCGCCGGTCGCCGGGTCCTCGACGACCCCGCCGATCGGGAACGGGTCGCGGACGTGGAAGGTGGAGGCGTCCTCGCGCCACACCAGCTGCAATGTGGTCAGCTCGCGGGCCGCCATAAAGGCCGCAAGCCCCTCGAAGTCGTAGTCCAGGTCCGCGAGGCGCTCGCGGGTGGCGGCGGCCAGGACGAGGTGCTGGGCGCCCGCGTAGGCGATCCGGGGCGGCAGGGCCGGGTCGAGGTCGTCGGCGCTCCAGCGGAGCAACCGCAGCGCCTCGGCCACGTCCGCCTCCGACACCGCGTCCACTCGGGGATCGACGCTGGTCAGGGTCGCCCGCAGGGCTCCGTTCGGCCCGGCCTCAACGGCGACGGGCACCTCGCCGGCCCGGGTGCGGAAGAGCAGGTCCCCGGCGCCGATGCGCTCGGCCAGGGCGACCGCGGTGGCGATGGTGGCATGGCCGCAGAAGGGCACCTCCGCCTTGGGGCTGAAGTAGCGGACGTCGTAGTCGCGCTCCCCCGCATCCCCAGCCCCGCTCCTCCCCCTCGTCAGAAACGCCGTCTCCGAGTAGCCGACCTCGGCGGCCACCGCGAGCATGCCCGCGTCGTCCAGACCGATCGCGTCGAGCACGACCCCGGCGGGGTTGCCGCCCTCGGGGTCGGTGGTGAAGGCCGCATAGCGAAGGATGTCCATGACCGGACGAACTCGGGCGGCAGCCCCATTGTTCCGGCACTGTACCTGCAAGGTCCATCCCAGCCTTCCGCAAGAATCAGAAAGAATTTTCTACGCGCCCCTTGACGCACCTCCGTCACCGCGAGCATCGTCGTGGCGAAGCACCGGGCGACCCCACCCTCAGCCCGTGCGACCTCCACCCCACCCGGAGCCACCATGCGTACGCGCACGCGCCTTCGCGCCATGCTCGCCTCAGGAGCCCTGCTCACCGCAGGCATCGTCCCGCTCACCCTGGCTGCCGGCGCCGGGACCGCGCACGCGGCCCTGAACAGCGGCGACGTGATCGCCAATCTCTTCATGTGGAACTGGAACTCCGTCGCCAACGAGTGCACCACGGTGCTCGGCCCCTCCGGCTACGGCGGCGTCCAGGTCGCTCCGCCGGAGGACTCCACCACCGTCTCCGGCCACCCCTGGTGGGAGATCTACCAGCCGGTGGACTACAACCTCACCAGCCGGATGGGCAGCGAGGCGCAGTTCGCCGCCATGGTCTCCGCCTGCCGCGCGGCCGGGGTGAAGGTCTACGTCGACACCGTCATCAACCACATGACCGGGCAGGGCAGTTCGTCCTACGGCGGGGTGACCGGATACTCCAAGTACAGCTACCCCGGGCTCTACTCCAGCGCCGACTTCCACTACTACCCCGGCGACTGCCCCCAGTCCGACGACCAGATCCACAACTGGGACAACTACACCGAGGTCACCCACTGCGAGTTGTCGAGCCTCTCCGACCTGCGCACCGAGTCGGACTACGTCCGCACCGAGATCGCCGGGTACCTCAACAAGCTGCTCGGCTACGGCGTCTCGGGCTTCCGGGTGGACGCGGCCAAGCACATCGGTGAGACCGATCTCGCCGCGATCGAGAGCAAGCTCAACAAGACCGTCGACGGCACGGCTCCCTATGTCGCCCAGGAGGTCATCCCCGGCGGCACCGGGCAGCTCGCCCCCGCCTCCTTCGAGGTCACCGGCAGTCTGCTCGGCTTCGACTACGCCGACGACCTCACCCAGCAGTTCAACGGCAGCATCTCCAACCTGAAGACCTTCGGCACCAGTTGGGGCCTGCTGCCCAGCAGCGACGAGCTGGTGTTCGTGGAGAACCACGACACCGAGCGCAACGGATCCACCCTCAGCTACAAGTCCGGTGCGGTGAACAACATCGCCACCGAGTTCGAGCTCGCCTGGGGCTACGGCACCCCCGAGGTGTACGCCGGATTCGACTTCACCAACTCCGACGACTCGCCCCCGGCCGCCAGCACCGGCATGGTCACCGACACTGCCTGCGGCAGCGGCTGGGAGTGCACCGACCGGGTCACCGGGGTGAACCACATGGTGGCCTGGCACAACCACACGGCCGGCCAGTCGGTCGCCAACTGGTACGACGACGGCTCCAACCTGATCGCCTTCAGCCGGGGCAGCGCGGGCTGGATCGCGGTCAACAACGAGAGCTCGGCACAGACCAGGACCTTCGCCACCGGGATGGCCGCGGGCATCTACTGCGACATCATCCACGGCGCGGTCAGCAGCGGCGCCTGCAGCGGGATGACCGTCACCGTGGACAGCAGCGGCAACGCCAGCGTGACCGTCCCGGCCAAGGACTCGGTCGCCTTCGACAGCACCGACCTGGTGTCGGCCGCGACCAGCGTCAGCGAGAACTTCAGCGAGAACGCCACCACGGTCTACGGCACCAACGTCTACGTGGTCGGCTCCCTCCCCGTCCTCGGCAGCTGGAGCACCAGCGGCGCGGTCCTGCTCTCCTCCGCGAGCTACCCGCTCTGGACCGGGACGCTCCACCTCCCCGCCAACACCTACTTCGAGTACAAGTACATCAAGAAGGACAGCAGCGGAAACGTCACCTGGGAGAGCGGCGCCAACCGCACCACGACCACCCCCGCCTCGGGCAGCGCGACCCTCAACGACACCTGGAAGTAACCGCACAGAGGAACGCGCTAGGCTGCGGTCCTTTCCGACCGGGGAGGTCATGTGACCAGCAGCTCCGACGAGTCCGTACGCGAGCGCACCGACCGCTTCCACACCGCCCGTGCCGCCCGCGGCAGGGACAGTCTGACCACGCGGCTGCACGCGGAGGCGTTCGGGGCGGAGTATCCCGCCGAGGTCGATCCGGCGAGCAGCTGCAGCTGGCGCGTGCTCGGCGGGATGGTGCGCGAGCTGCGGCTGCGGCCCGGGCAGACCCTGGTCGACCTGGGCTGCGGCAACGGCGGGACGGGGCTGTGGCTGGCCCGTGCGCTGAACGCGCGGCTGATCGGGGTGGACATCTCGCCGGTGGCCGTGGGGATCGCCGGCGAGCGGGCTGCGGACTTCGTCCCCGAGGGCCGGGCCGAGTTCCGAACAGGCACCTTCGAGCAGACCGGGCTGCCGGACGCCTGCGCGGACGGCGCGGTGAGCGTGGACGCGCTGCCGTTCACCACGGACCGGACCGCGGCGCTGCGCGAGTTGCGCCGGATCCTGCGGCCCGGTGCACGGTTCGTGTTCACCGGCAACCGGCTCCAGCCCGGGCACCCGCAGCATCGTCCGGACCGCCCCGGCTGGCGCGAGCACGCCGCCGAGGCCGGACTGGAGTGGGAGTCGGCCGAGGAGCGCCCTGAGGAGCCCGCGTTCTGGGGGCGGCTCTACGACCTGTGGGAGCAGCACCAGGGCGAGCTGCGCGCCGAGGTCGGCGACGCGGCCACCGAGGCGATGCTGGACGAGACGCGCATCGTCCGCCCCCTGATGGACCGGCGGACGCCGCTGCTCATCACGCTGCGACGTCCGGTTGACGGCTGAGCGGCGGGTTACTTCCTGCCGCCGCCGAAGAGCAGCTTCCACGGGGCGAGCGCGGACTCGATCTGCACGCCGAGGCTCATCTTGGAGGCGCCCTTGACCCGCTCCTCGAACCGGATCGGAACCTCACGGATCGTCAGACCGCGCTTGACGGTCCGGTAGTTCATCTCCACCTGGAAGGAGTAACCGTTGCTGTTGATGGACGGCAGGTCGATCGACCGCAGCGTCTCCGCCTTCCACGCCTTGAACCCGGCGGTGGCGTCCTTGACGTGCAGCCGCAGCAGCGTGTTGACGTAGAAGTTCGCCCAGGCGGAGAGGGCCTTGCGGTGCCAGGGCCACTCCGAGGCGGTCGAACCGCCGGGGACGTAGCGGGACCCCAGCACGACGGCCGCGTCCGTGCCGGTCAGGGTCTCGATCATGACCGGCAGCACCGAGGCCGGGTGGGACAGGTCGGCGTCCATCTGGATCACGATGTCCGCGCCCTCGTCCAGCGCCCGGGTCATACCCGCGATGTAGGCGCGGCCGAGGCCGTCCTTCTCGGTGCGGTGCAGCACGCCGATCCGGTCCGGGGCGTTGGCGGCGAGCTTGTCCGCGACCTCACCGGTGCCGTCGGGCGAGTTGTCGTCCACGACGAGGATGTGCAGGTTTGCCAACTGCAGCTCTTCGAGCAGCCCGACCAGGACGGGCAGGTTCTCGCGCTCGTTGTACGTGGGCACGACGACAACGGCCTTGGGAGAAGGCTCTTCCATGTTCATTCCCCTGTGGGTCCCCGGCTCTCGCGGGAGGACCGCGGTTGTGCGGTACTGGATCACTCTCAGTGCGGGCACCGCAGTGTAGCGGCGGTCGGTAAGCCCTTGCTGTGCGTGATACCTGGACTTCGGCAGAACACGGCGCCGAAGTCACTGGGGGACGGCGAAGCCGAGCCGTCAGCCGGGAAAGGAAAACCCCGGACGAGGGGGAGTTGGTTCCCTCGTCCGGGGAGTCGTGGTCAGCGCTGGTGGACCGAGGTCACGGCTTGGCGTGCGCCGGGGCCTTGGACAGGGCACTGGCCGCTGCGGACTTCTCCTGCTTGGTCGCCTTGGGATCATGCAGCGTCCTGGAAGCAGCGGATGCGGCCTTCGCACCGGTGACCCTCGCCTTGGCGGCCTTCACGGGGGTCGCCTTCGCCGGGGTCGCCTTCGCAGGCTTCGCCACCTTCTCGACCTTCGTCGCCTTCTTGCTCTCGACCGTCCCGCCGGCGGCCGACGCGGCCTTCGCGCCGGTCTGGAGGGATTCCTTGGCCTTGGCCTTGGTCATCTTCAACACCACCGTCCGTACCGGATTGACGGTCAACCCGGTGCAGGGCGCGCCTACCCGCAATCCACGGAAGGACGCCGTGGACTCCGCTTCACGTCTGCGGCGTGACGCAGCGTCAGTCGAGGGGCTTGTCCAGGACGGCCTTCAGGTGGCTGAAGGTGTCGATGGAGTACTCGCCGTGGTAGCGCCCCATCCCGCTCTCGCCCACGCCGCCGAAGGGCAGCTCGGGCACGGCCAGGTGCGCGACGGTGAGGCCGAAGACCAGGCCGCCGGAGGAGGTCTCCTCCGCCAGCCGCTGCTTGGTCTGCTCCGATGCGGTGAAGGCGTACAGGGCGAGCGGCTTGTCCCGCTCGTTGATGAAGGCGATCGCCGCGTCGAGGTCGGGCACGCTCACGATCGGCAGCACCGGGCCGAAGATCTCCGCCTGCATCACCGGAGCCTCGGGCGAGACGTCGGCCAGGACGGTCGGCGCCAGGTAGCGGCCGGCCCGGTCGTGGGCGCCGCCGGTGACGACCCGTCCGTCGCCCAGCAGCGCGGTGAGCCGGTCGTGGTGGCGCTCGTTGACGATCCGTCCGTACTCGGGGTTGGCCGCCGGGTCCTCCCCGTACAGCGCCCGTACCGCGGTGACCAGTTCGGCTTCCAGCGCGGTGGCGGTGGCGCCGATGGCGAGCACGTAGTCGGGGGCGACGCAGGTCTGGCCGGCGTTCTGGAACCGGCCGCGGGCGATCCGCTGCGCGGTGACCGCCAGGTCGGCGCCCGGCTCGACCACGGCGGGGCTCTTGCCGCCCAGTTCCAGGGTGACCGGGGTGAGGTGCCTGGCGGCGGCGGTCATGACGATCCGTCCGACCGCGCCGTTGCCGGTGTAGAAGATGTGGTCGAAGCGCTGCTCCAGCAGCGCGGTGGTCTCCGGCACGGCGCCCTCGACGACGGTCACGACCTCACGGTCGAGGTAGCGCGGAATCAGCCGGGCCATCGCGGCGGAGGTCGCCGGGGTCATCTCGCTGGGCTTGACCACGGCCGTGTTGCCCGCCGCGAGCGCGCCGACCAGCGGCGCGAGGGCCAGCTGCAGCGGGTAGTTCCAGGGGGCGATGATCAGCACGACGCCGAGCGGGTCACGGACCACGCGGGCCTCGGCCGGCATGAAGGCGGCGGGGACGCCGGCCGGCTTCGGGCGCAGCCACTCCTCCAGGTGCGCCACCGTGTGGTCGATCTCGTTCACGACGAACCCGACCTCGCTGCGCTGCGCCTCGGTCGCACTCTTGCCCAGGTCGGCGTTGAGCGCGGCGAGGAACGCGTCGGCCTGCTCGACCAGCAGCGCGCGCAGGGCGCCCAGCTGGGCCAGCCGCCACGCCAGCGGCTTCGTCCGGCCGCTGTCGAAGGTGGCTCGCACCCGGGCCACCACCGTGGCCGGGTCGACCGAGACGGCGTCCACCAGCGTCCGGGCCAGCTCTGCGGAGGAACCCGGGTTCTGGCCGGTGTAGAGGTTGCGGTCGATCACCGTGTGCGGAGTGAACGGCGCGGCCTCGTCGAAGTCGGCGCCGAGCTCGACGAGCCGGTCCTGGAGCAGCCACTTGGCCTTGGCCGCGAGGCCGACCGCGGTCTCCTCGGCATTGGTGAAGGCGGTCATCCGATAGCCGGCGAACGGCCAGCTGCCGTCCTCACGGCGAGCGGCGAGCAGCGCGGCCGGTGCGTGGCAGACCACGCCCAGCGGCCTGCCGGAGTCCAGGGCGCGGGTGAGGATCCGGCCGGAGGCCTGGTCCACCGCGAGGTCCTCCATCGGACCGTGGCCGCCCGGGTAGAAGACCAGGTCGTAGGCGTCCGGGTCAATTTCGGCCAGCTTGGCCGGGGCCTCCAGCGTGTCGCGGATCGAGTCGAGGTAGGCGCTGAGACGATCGGCCTGCTCCTGACCGCCGTTGACCGCGGCCGCCAGACTGCCCCGGTCGACCGGGGCGGGGACCCCGTCGGGGGTGGCGACGGTGATCCGGTAGCCCGCCTCGGTGAAGATCCGGTGCGGCTCGACGAGTTCCTCCGCCCAGAACCCGGTGGGGTGCGGGGTGCCGTCGGCCAGGGTCCAGTGGGTGGCGCCGGTGACGACGAAGAGGACGGCGGTCATGGTGGTGCTCCTGAGCCTTGAGGACCTAGATGGTTCATGTGTTCAAGCAATGGATCGACCGTAGACCTGAATGGTTGACATTGTCAATCAATTGCGCGCGCATGTCGTCCCCAGCGGCCTCAGCATCCTCAGGCCGCGCGCAGGGCGCCGGACGCCGTGGCGGCGGCAGGCAGCCGGGCCGCCCGTGCGCCGAGGCCGATGGTGCGGGTGAGCAGCATGGCCACCGCCATCACGATGAGCGCGTCGGTGATGGCCGCGCCGGTGACCTGGTGGGCGATGCACCAGCTGGTCAGCTGGGCCGGGAACCAGTGCGAGGAGCCGTAGGAGAAGGCCGCCCGGGCGCCGATCACCACGATCCACAGCAGGGCGTACGGCGTTCCGGCCCGACTGACCGGCCGGCCCGTATCCCGGCTGCGGTGCACCGCCATCAGCGCGACCGCGACCAGGCCGCCGAGCAGGCCTGCGGCGATCCCGGCCAGCTCCACGGCCAGCCCGGTGCCGTGGGTGGCCGGGCTCTGGACGAACAGCGGGATCACGGCGCCCGCGAGAACCAGGGGACGCAGGATCCGCACCGGACCGATCTTGCGCTCGCTGCCCAGGTCGCTGTGGAGCACTGCGACCAGGACGGCGCCGTTGACGATCATTGCCTGGGTGAGTTCGGACAACATGGCGGGCTCCCTCGATGAGGTCTGCGGGGTGACGGGATCCACTCTCCGCGTCGGCGCCCGGCGGCGAATCGGAGCCCGGGTTGAGCCGCGGGCTGAGCTTGCCGCCGCCCGCGGTACCAGATCGGCGTCAACCCCTGCGGTGACGCGGTGGTACCGCCGGCGTGTCTACCGTGGGGACATGCCGGGCCGTCCACCTGCCGGCCCGCCGACCCAGGAGAGAACGTGAACGCAATGCGCCGGGCCGCCTTCCTGGTGCGGGTCACCGGCGCGGTGGTCGTCGGCGTGCTGCTCTTCGCCGCTCCCCCGGTCGCCCCGCACGTCCGGGTGCTGAAGATCGCCGTGTACGCGGTCCTCTGCCTGGGGCTCGTCGGATGGAGCCTGCTCGATCTGATCCCCTCCCTGGCACCCCACCGGATCCGGCTGCTGGGGCCGGTGCTCGGTATGGTCGTCGCCGCCGGCGGGCTGGGCTGCACCCTGCCCCACGGTGACGGCATGGTGGCCTTCGCGGTGGTGGGAGCACTGGTCGTCGGCAGCGACCTCGAACTGCTGCCCGCCTGCATCGTGGCCGGGACCGGGATCGTGACCGTCGCGTTCGGCGCGATCGCCCTCGGCGACGGCATCGGCACCACGATCGGCTACCCGCTGCTGCTGGTCGTCGGACTGCTGCTGGGCCGCACCCGGCGCGGCTACCAGGTGCAGGCGGAGCAGTCCGCCGCGCTGCTGGCGCAGTACGAGCAGCTCCAGCTCCAGCAGCGGCGGACCGAGGTGCTGGACGAGCGGGCCCGGATCGCCCGCGAGATCCACGATGTGCTGGCCCACTCGCTGGGCGCGCTGGGCATCCAGATCCAGGTCGCCCGAGCCGTCCTGACGGACAGCCAGGACATCGACAAGGCGGTGGAACTGCTGGCCGCCGCGCAGCGGATGGCCTCCGAGGGCCTGGTCGAGACCAGGCGCGCGGTGCACGCCCTGCGCACCGACCAGCTCCCGCTCGACCAGGAGATCGCCCGCGCGGCCGACACCCACGCCCGCCGGCACGGTGCCGCCGTCGCCGTCGACATCGACGGAACCCCGCGGCCGCTTCCGGCCGACGCCACTCTCGCACTGCTCCGCATCGTCCAGGAGGCCCTGGTCAACGCCGCCAAGCACGCCCCCGGCCAGCCGGTCACCGTGGGCCTGCGATGCACCGACGCGCTCACCGTCGTCACCGTCACCAACCCGGTCGGCCACGGCCCCCGCCCGGCGTCGAACGCGGGCAGCATCGCCGGCGGGTACGGACTCATCGGGATGCGCGAACGGCTGCGCCTGCTGAACGGCACGCTGACGGCGGGCCCGCAGGGGGACGTCTGGACGGTCACCGCGCAGCTGCCCCACCCCGACGGGAATCCGGCCCCGGAACCCGGGACACTGGTGTCATGACCAGCGCCCCCACCCCCTTGCGCGTCGTCGTCGCCGACGACCAGGCCAGCGTCCGTGAAGGCCTGGTGCTGCTCCTCGACGCCCTGCCCGACATCGCCGTCGTCGGCGCCGCCGCCGACGGCGCGCAGGCCCTGGAGCTGGTCGCCGAGCACCGGCCGGACGCGATCCTGCTGGATCTGCGGATGCCCGTGCTGGACGGCATCGAGACCACCCGCCGGATGACCGCGGAGCACCCGTCCGTCGCGGTGGTCGTGCTCACCACCTACGCCGACGACAGCTCCGTCCTGGACGCGCTGCGGGCCGGGGCGCGCAGCTACCTCACCAAGGACGCCGACCGCACCGACATCGCCCGCGCCCTGCACGCCGCGGCCGGCGGGCTGGCCGTGATGGACCCGCGGGTCCAGGCCACCCTGCTCGCCGCCACCTCGCCGACCGCCGCCACGCCGGCCACCGGCGCACCCGCAGCCGCGCACCCGGGCCCCGCGCACCTTCAGCTGCCGGACGGGCTGACCCAGCGCGAGGCGGAGATCCTCACCCTGATCGCCCGGGGCCTGAACAACCCCGAGATCGCCGCCGCACTCGTGCTCAGCGGACACACCGTCAAGACGCACATCAACCGCATCTTCTTCAAGACCGGCTCCCGCGACCGCACCGCGGCCGTCGCCTACGCCCGGCGCCACCAGCTCGACTGACGCGGCGTCACCCCCATTGCCACGGCGCTCACTCCCCGGTGGCGCCGTCCACCGCCTCGCGCAGCAGGTCGGCGTGGCCGTTGTGGCGCGCGTACTCCTCGATCATGTGCAGCAGGATCCAGCGCAGGCTCGGCGCCCGGCCGTCGGACCAGGGGCGTCGGGCCGGCTGCTCCAGGCCGCCCTGCGCCAGGGCCTCCGCAAGCTGGGCGCAGGAGCGGGCGCAGGCCGCCTGCCAGAGCGCGAGCAGCTGCTCCGGGGTGTCCTCCGCCGCCGAGTGCCAGTCCCAGTCCGGGTCGGCTTTCCAGTCCACCGTGTCCCAGGGCGCGCCCGGCTCGCGGTCGTGGAGCGACCGGGAGAACCAGTGGTCCTCCACATAGGCCAGGTGTTTGAGCATCCCGCCCAGGGTCATCGTGGACGCGGCGGTCGTGGTGCCCAGACCCGCCGCGTCCAGCCCGGCGCACTTCCACGCCAGGGTCGCCCGCTGGTACTCCAGGAAGCCCATCACCGTGCCGAACTCGTCGGCCGCGGGCGGCGGCTCCGGGCGTCCGTGCTCGTCGATGTCGATCGTCATGGCAGCCGACCCTATCGGGACCGGCTGCCATGACGGCGGCGGTCAGCTGAAGTAGCCGTTCAGGTCGGCGATGACCTGGACGCTGCCGGCGCCGTTGTAGAAGACCACCTTCCCGTCCACCACCGGGACCACCACCTGGTTTGCGATGGTCTGGCCGGCGGCGAAGTTCAGGTTGGAGACCACCGGCAGCGACTGCCCGTGCGGATACACCGTCAGGAAGCTGCCGGCGGTGGGGGCGACCGCGGTCACATTGAGCACCACCGCGGTGACCCCGGTGGCCGGCACCCCGTTGGCGCCGGTCACCTGCAGGGTCACCGTGCCGCCCGGTCCGACGGCGCCGGACGTGACGCCGAGGCCGCTCCGGGTGTCCATGATCCGTACCGGACCGGCCGTCGCGAACAGCGCGCCGGTGGCGGAGAAGTACCCGCTGACGTCGGCGAGCAGATCCACCTGGCCGGCGCTGTTGTACAGGTCCACCACCCCGTTCACCACCGGGACCAGCACCTGGTTGGCGATGGTCCGGCCGGCGCTGAAGTTCAGGTTGGAGGCCGTCGGCAGCGACTGCCCGTCCGGGTACACCGTCACATAGCTGCCCGCCGTGGGGTTGACCGCGGTCACGTTCATCACCACCGCGGTCACCCCGGTCGCCGGAACCCCGTTCACCCCGGCCACCTGCAACCGCACCACCCCGCCGGCGCCCACCCGAGCCTTGGCCGCACCCGTACCCGCACGGGTGTCCAGGAACCGGGTCGGAGTGATCGCGGTCAGCGCCGAGCCGCCGCCTGCCGCCGTGTAGTACCCGGTGACGTCGGCGACCAGGTCCACCTGGCCGGCGCTGTTGTAGAGGTCCACGATCCCGTTGGTCACCGGCACCACCACCAGGTTGGCGATGGTCTGGCCGGCGCCGAAGTTCAGGTTGGAGACCACCGGCAGCGACTGCCCGTCCGGATACGCCGTCACATAGCTGCCCGCCGTGGGGTTGACCGCGGTCACGTTCATCACCACCGCGCTGACGCCGGTCGCCGGAACCCCGTTCACCCCGGCCACCTGCAACCGCACCACCCCGCCGGCCCCCACCCGCGCCTTGGCCGCACCCGTACCCGCACGGGTGTCCAGGAACCGGGTCGGAGTGATCGGGACGAGCCGGCTGGTCGCAGCCGCGGTGGCGCTGACGACCAGTGCGTTCACCGCATGGGCGTCGACCTGGCCGCCGGTGGCGCCGGAGAAGGCGAGCAGCGCGGAGGAGGTGAGCGTCGGGGTCGCGTCGATCACCTGCACCCCGTCCACCGACACATAGACATGGCCGCCGGTCACGCTCACGTCGACCTGGTGGGTGCCCTGCCGCAGCGAGGTGCTGAGCTTGGCGGTGGCCAGGTAGGAGATCGCCGTCGAGCCCGCGGTGCTGTATCCGACGCCGACGAAGTTCGACGAGCCGATCTTGGTGTTGTAGCCGGTGCTGAGCGCGACCACCACGCCCGGCTGCCCGCCGATGCCGAGGCCGGCGGCGGTCGCGCCCAGTGCGCTGGTGGTGGTGGCGGCCGGGTCGAGCAGGGACAGGGTCATCCCGTCGCCGCCGGTGCCGGGGCCAAGCTTCGCGGTGAAGGTGGCGCGCAGCCCGTCGGTGAGCAGCGGCTTGGTGAAGACGGCCGTGCCGGCCGAGCCGGCGGTCGCCGGGTTGAGCTGGATGCTGCCGTCGCCGGGCAGTACTGCCGTGCCGTTCGCCTTCCAGGGACCGGTCTGCGCCGAGGTGGAGATGGCCGTACCGGTGCCGGTGGCGGTGAACTGCTCGTACATCGCGCCCTGCGGGGTTCCGTCGGCGTTGACGCCGTCCCCGGTGACCTCGTAGGCGCCGGTCAGCGTCCCGGCCGTGGTCGGGGTGAGCGTGACCTTCTGCACCGCGGTCTGGTTCGGGCCGATGATCAGGCCCTCGGACAGCGGCGTCGGGCTGGTGAAGTCGCCGTCCGGAGCCTTGGCCTTGGTGACGGTCACCGGGATGTTGCCGGTGTTGGTGATGGAGAAGGAGAGCGACTTGGAGCTGCCCACCGCCACCGAGCCGAAGTCCACCGAGGCCGCCGAGAAGGCCAGGTGGCCCTGGCCGACGATGGCGGTACCAGTGATCGGGACGCTGAGCGAGTGGTTGGCGCCGCCGCTGCTGCTGGCGATCGTCAGGGCGGAGCTGTCGGCCTGGGACCCGACCGGGGTGTAGGTCACCGAGGCGACGAAGGAGTTGCCGGGGGCCACCACGGTGCCCGCGGCCGGCAGGCCGGAGGCGGTGAAGGGGGCGGACGGCGCGGTGATCGTGCCGAGCGTCTCCGGATCGGTCCCGGTGTTGGTGATCTGCAGGTTCACGGTCGAGGTGGTGCCGGTGGGCACGGTCCCGAAGGCCAGCGCGGTCGGCGCCGCGCCCAGCCCGGGTTTGGTGCCCACCCCGTGCAGGGCGAAGACCAGTTTCTCGCCGTCCGAGAGCGCGACCGTCAGTGTTCCGTTGACGCCGCCGGTGGTGGTCGGCGAGAAGCTGATCGGCACGTCCAGCGTGGCGCCGGTGGCCAGCGTCTGCGGCAGCGTCGGCGCGGTGGCGGAGAACGAGGCGGACGCGGTCAGGCCGGTCACGGTGACGCCCTGAGTGGCCGTCAGCGTCATGGTGCCGCTGCCGGTGCTGCCGACGGCGACCTGTCCCAGGTCGAGCGCGGCGGCGGTGACCGCGGTGCGGGCCGGGCTGCCGAAGCCGTAGAGCAGGCCGTCCCTGGTGCCGACGTACACCTTGCCGCCGCTGACGGTGGGGGTGCTGAACTTGGCGGCGGTGCCGACCGGCGCGGACCAGAGCAGCGGCAGCAGGCCGTTGCTGTCGGGGGTCGGGCTGTAGGCGCGCAGGGTGCCGCCCGCCCCGGAGGCCGCGGTCGCGGAGACCATCCAGACCAGGGCGCTGGAGGAGTCGGTGCCGTTGGAGGTGACCACCGGGGATCCGCTGGTGTAGCCGAACACGTCCTGGCTCTGCCCGGTGAGGGTCAGCGCGGGGTTGCCGGCCCCGTTGACGCCGTACTTGAGCGCGCGCAGCGGGCCGTTGTTGCCGATCAGGTAGACGTAGCCGCCGTCGCCGCCCCAGAACGCGGGGTGGCCCCACTGTCCCTGGTAGGGACCGGTCACGCCGACCACGGCGTTGCCGCCGCCGGAGCCCTGGCCCATGCCGCCGAGGTTGTCCCGGTCCAGCAGGAACACCCGGCCGTCCTTGCCCTGCTGCACCAGCAGGTGCGGGTGCGAGGTGGTGCCGAAGCCGTCGGGCAGGGCCATCGGCGCGCCGGAGGACACGTCCTGGTCGTTCAGGTCCAGGGTGGCGGCGTTGCTCGGGCTGAAGTAGTCGCCCGTGCTCAGCGCCCCGTTGGCGCCGACCTGGAGCCGCACCACGGACTCGGCGAGGTAGCCGGTCCCGTTCGTGCCGGTGCCGGGGGCGGGCTGATGCCGTTCCCGGTGCTGAAGAAGATCCGTCCGGAGCCGTCGGACACCAGGCCGCCGCCGGACTGCCAGATGCCGGCGCCGCTGGCGCCGGTGCCGGTCTCGGTGGTCCACATCGCGGTGATGCTGTGGGTGGTGGTGCTCACGCCGACGACGTAGCCGCGGTACGGCTTCACGTCGCAGTGCGCGCCGAAGCCCGCGTAGACGACGCCGCCGAGCAGCAGCAGCCCGGGGCGCTGCTGCTCGTAGAAGGCGTTGAAGGTGGCGCTGGGATCGTTGCTTGGGCTGCCGGCGATGGTGACCGGCCAGCCGCTGCGCTCGGCGCCGGAGCCCGGGTCCACGGCGTGCATCAGCCACTGCGGGTGGAGATGGGTGCTGGTGCCGTCGTCGACCTTGGTGGTGAAGTACAGGGTGTTGCTCGCGGCGTCGTAGACGGGCGTCGCGGTCGCGCCGACGCTGGGCGTCAGATCGCTGCAGCCGATCGCCGAGGCGGGCCAGGCGGCGCCGTAGTTCTTGCTCCAACTGATCGCGCCGGTGCTGGAGTTGAGGCCGTAGAGGGTGTTGTTCTCGGTGACCGCGAGCACCTGGCTGCCGATCACCAGCGGCTGGGCGTAGACCTGCCCGTCCAGCTGGGTGGCGAAGAGCTTTCCGAACGCGGAGGACTGCACCACGGCCGGCGAGAGCGCGGTCTCGGTCTTGTCCCAGTTGGTCCGCAGGTTGTCGACGCCCTGGGTGCTCTGGTCGGCCCGCGCGGGCGGTGCGACGGCCACGGTCAGCGCGCCGACCAGGGCCGCGGCGACCACGGAGGAGACCACCGACCCGATCCCCGGACGGCGGCGCCGCGCTCCGGTCCGGTAGCGACCAACAAGCGCGGATATGAACTGACCGGGCAAGCCGGACCCCTCCCCCAGGCGCGTCCGGCACTCACGCAGGCGCGTTACTAATTAGGCACGCTGTTCTTACCACGCACACACATTCACTGGCATCACTCGGGTCCAGGTTGTTATCAAAGCGGGGGCCGCCTCCGCCCGTCTCCGCCTGCATGCACCGATCAAAAATCCGCAGGAGTGTTCACACCAATGACGAGAGTCAGCTATCATAATGAAGGCAGGCTATCCCAGCTGGAGGATCACATGACAGACGTATCGGTAGTGGGCCCGGACGACGGCGAGTCGATCCAGCTCGGCCCGACCCGCATCCGGATCATGGAGGACGGCTCGACCACCGGACACCGGCTCGGGATGGCCGAGATCACCGTCGCGCCGCACACCGACGGACCGCCGCAGCACCGCCACGCCCGGCACGACGAGGGCTTCTACGTGGTGTCCGGCACGGCGCGCTTCACCGTCGGCGAGACCAGCTACGACGCACCCGCCGGAACGCTGGTCATGGTCCCGCCCGGAGCGCCGCACACCTTCGCCAACCCGACCGACGAGCCCACGGTCATGCTCAACACCTTCACCCCGGACCTGTACGTCAACTACTTCCGGGATCTCCGGGACATGGTCGCCGGCGGCCGTCCGTTCACCCCCGAGGCAACCATCGAGGCGATGGCCCCGTACGCCACCGAACCGGCCTGACGCCAGCGCCGGCCTGGCCTCAGCGCGTGGCTGTCGGGTGGCGCGGGCGCCCGCTCCGCTGTCGGCCCCGTCGTAGTCGGTCGGCGGGCTGGGCCGCGCGTCAGACCGGCGCCGGCACCGCGCTGCGCGCCGCTCCCGGCGTCGCGAGTGCCGCGTACGCTCCGCCCAGGGCCACCAGTGCGTCATGGGTGCCGGCCTCCACCAGGCGTCCGCCGTCCAGGACCAGGACCCGGTCCGCGTCGGGCGCCAGCGAGAGGTCGTGCGTGATCACGATGGTCGTGCGCCCCGCCATCAGTCGCCGCAGCGGCTGCACCACCTGACGTGCCGCGACGGAGTCGAGTCCGGCCGTGGGCTCGTCCAGGATCATGACCGGGGCGGCGCGCAGCATCGCGCGGGCGATGGCGATCCGCTGCAGCTGGCCTCCGGAGAGTGCCGCTGTGCCGGGGGCGATCCGCGTCGCGTAGCCCTCGGGCAGCGCGCTGATGAACTCGTGCGCGGCGGCGTCGCGTGCGGCCTGCATGATCTGCTCGTCGGTGGCGCCCGGCCGGCCGCACTCGATGTTCTCGCGGATGGTGCCGTGCACGATGAGAGTCTGCTGGGGCAGCAGCGCGACGTCCTCCCGCAGGAACTCCAGCGGCAGGTCGCCCAGGGGGACGCCGTCCAGGCGGATCACGCCCGCGGTGGGGTCGTAGAAGCGCGTCAGCAGCTTCGACAGGGTCGACTTCCCGGCGCCGCTGGTGCCGGTGACCACGACCAGTTCGCCCGGGCTCGCCGTGAAGGTGACGTCGTGCAGGGAGTCCTGGGCGGCATCCGGGTAGCGGTAGGACGCGCCGTGGAAGCTGACCCGGCCGTGGACCGGCCAGGCCGGGACCGGGTCGGCGGGGTCGGCGACCGCGGGTTCTTCGTCCAGGATCTCCTGGAGGCGCTGCGCGCCGGCGGTGGCGGCGGTCAGGCTCAGCCCCAGCTGGCCCAGGTTGCGGATCGGCGGGTAGAGGTAGCCCAGGAAGGCGGCGAAGGCCAGCAGTTGGCCCAGGGACATCCGTCCTCGGGAGATCTCCCAGGCGCCCAGGCCGATCACCGTCAGCACGCACAGGGTCTCGATGACCTCGACGACCTGCGCGTACATCTCGCCGGCCCGCGCTCCGCGCACGGACGCGCGCATCCAGGCGCGGGCCTCCCGGTCCAGCCGCTGCTCCTCCGCGCCACGGCGGTTGTAGGCCTGGGTCAGCACCATGTTGCCGAGCGACTCCTGCACGACCGCTGTGATCGCGCCGTCCGCGGCGCGCTCCTCCTGGGACGCCTTCCTGATCCGGCCGGAGAAACGCCGGGCGGCGAGCAGGAAGAGCGGGGCGAGGACGAAGGTGACCAGGGTCAGGTCCCAGCGGATCCAGAGGGCGGCGGCCGCGTAGAAGACCACGGAGAAGGCCGCACCGACCGTTCCGACGACGCCGGAAACCACCATCTGTTCCATAGCCTCGACATCGCCGGTGAGGCGTTCGACCAGATCCCCCTGGCGGTGCCGCTGGAAGAAATCCGGAGGAAGCTCCTGGACGTGCCGAAAGGCCTCCGCACGCAGTCGCAGGACGAATCTCTCGGCGGTCCACACCGCCAGCGAGTTGCCGAGATAACCGATGAACGCGCCCAGCACAGCGGCGCCCAGCCAGGCCCCGGCCGGTCCCCAGAACGCGGCGAGCGAACCGGCCTTCAGCGCATGGTCGGTGATCCGTGCGAAGAGCAGGATCGACGCCGTCTCGGTGAGCGCGGCCACGACCACGCAGCCGACGATCAGCGCAAGCCATCTGCGGTCACCCCGCGTCAGCGGCCAGAAGCGCGCGAACGCCTCCCTGACGTCCCCCATGTCAACTCCCCTTCATTTCCCGGCGGAACACGGCCGAGGCGGGGACCCGGAGCAGTTCCGGGGCCCCGCCTCGCAGCGGACTGCTAGCGGCCCTGACCACCCACCGGGCGCGGCCGCGGCGCGGCGGGCTTCCGCGCCGCAGGCTTGGCCAGGGGCCTGGCGGCGGCCTTGGGAGCGGGGGCCGGCTTGCGGTTCTGGCCGATCGGGGCGATCTTGTGGAAGCTCATGGGTGCTCCTTCTTCGCTGCGGGTGAATTCCCTCTGCCGTTTGCGCTGTTCGCTCTCGACATGGAAAACACTACGGGGTGCCGGACCCGAAAATCGCCAATTCTGCTGAGACCTCAATGAATTGCGCGTGAGGACAGATCTCAGACCGTCTGCGGAACCGATCGCCCGCTTACCTATAATTTATTACCGACCTCACCCGTAATTTACTGGGTCGGTTGCCAGGGAAATCGGCCCGGCAGCTGCGGGCTGTCGCACCCGGCCGGTACGAGGCATGGTGGAGTGGAGCGAAACCCGCGAGCCCCGGGTGGTGAGCGCAGATGACGGACGACGGAACCGCCCCGCAGGCGGGCAGCAGTCCCAGCGGCCCCGGCGCTCACCGTGCCCGCACGCGCCGACGCGCTGCCCGGACCGGCGCCGCCCTCGCGGGCCTGGCCGTGGTCGGTGCCGGGATCTGGTTCGGCGTCACGCCGGGGGGTGGCGGCGCGGCTCCTCAGCCGTCCACGTCATCCGCCTCGCCGGTCGGCAACCCACTGACCGGCGAGGGGACCGCAGGGCACGTCCTCGCCGTGAAAGTCGACAACGTCGGTTCCGCGCAAGGCCGGCAGGCCGGCCTGAACTCGGCCGACCTGGTCTACGTGATCCGCGTCGAGGGCGGCCTCAGCCGCTACCTGGCCGTCTTCGACAGCCGGCACACGCCACCGCGGGTCGGCCCGGTGCGCAGCGCCCGGCAGACCGACATCCCGCTGCTCGCCCCCTACGGTCGGGTCGGGCTCGCCTACTCCGGCGCGATATCCGGCCTGCTGCCCGACCTCGCGGCGGCCAACCTGCAGAACATCACCGCGACCGCCGACCCGCAGCTGTTCAGCAACAGCGGCAGTGACCCGACCTACATCCGCCCCTCCGAGGTCTTCGCCGCCTTCCCGGGTCTGGCCCAGGCCCAGGACGTCGGCTTCCGCTTCGGCCCCGCACCGGCCGGCGGCCAGGCCGCCGCCACCGTCACGGTGCGGATGCCCGCCGCGTCCTTCGCCTTCACCGCGTCGGGCACGAGCTGGCTGGTCTCGGTCGACGGCCGGGCCGGGACGACGACGGACCAGGGACGGCTCAGCACCACCAACGTGATCGTCCAGCACGTCCAGGTCGCCCCCGGCAAGTACACCGACTTCAACGCCGGCCACCCGGACAACGAGGTCTTCTCGCAGACCACCGGCCAGGGCACGGCCGACTTCTACCGCGACGGCAGGGTCTGGCACGGCCAGTGGTCCAAGCCCACCGACACCTCGCCCACCCAGTACACCGTCAACGGCACGCCGATGGACCTGGCCATCGGACGGACCTGGATCGTGCTGGCGGGCTGACCCGAGCCAGGGGCCGCGTTCACCACCGGGTTCACCACCGGGTTCACCACTGGCCGCGGCAGGATGCCGCGAGGATCAGCAGCAGGACCACGAGTCCCAGCGCCTTGGCGCATCCGCGAGCCGCGCCCGGTTTCCTTCGGTTGACCTCCACATGGCCGCCGGGGTCGATTCCGGGGTGCCGCTTGGCATAGTGCTCGATCTGTCTCTCCTGGCCCTGGGACTCGCTCAGCCACGCCGTCCTGAAACCGCATTCGCCACACCAGTAGCGGTAAGCCACATTTCCTCCTCGCAACCGGACGGCACCGATGCTGGTGTTGCTGCTGTTCGACGGACAGGCCAGGGCACCGGCCATATGTGACCGGTCGTCAGGGTAGGCTCTGGCCGTCATGCTCATGACCTGAGAGGTGCCGACGTGACGGATGAGCTCGGCCCTCTGTTGCGCCGCCTGCGGACGCAGTCAGGGCTTACGCAGGAGCAGTTGGCGGAGCGGTCCGGAGTGAGTGTGCGCACCATCCGCCGGCTGGAGACCGGCAAGTCCACCGATCACCGGCTCGGGACGGTGAACCTGCTCGCGGATGCCCTGGGGCTCGGGGCCGACGACCGCCGACGACTGACAGCCGCGCTGGCGAAGACGCAGACAGTTCTGCCTGACGAAGTCCCTGAACCGGTTCCCGAACCGTCGCCGGTACCCGGTCCGTTTGCCGACGCCGCCGAGGAGTTGGCCAGGGAGGTCAGGCGCCGCTGGCAGCGCGAGGAGGAACAGCGCAGGGTCCACGACCCGTTTCCGCTCCCGGTGCGCTGGCGGCCGGCCCCCGCGTTCCTGACCGACCATGCGGAGAACATCGAGCGCCTTGCCCCCGGAGCCACGGCGCGCGGCCT
This sequence comes from Streptomyces sp. 846.5, assembly GCF_004365705.1. Taxonomy (NCBI): domain Bacteria; kingdom Bacillati; phylum Actinomycetota; class Actinomycetes; order Kitasatosporales; family Streptomycetaceae; genus Streptomyces; species Streptomyces sp. 846.5. The sequence continues at coordinate 4,884,846 of NZ_SOBN01000001.1, read as the reverse complement.
GGACCTGAGCGGTGACCTGCGGAGTGTGGCCGAGGTCTACCGGCGCATCGGGTCCGGGCGGCTGCTGATTCTCGGCCGGGCCGGCTCGGGCAAGTCGATTCTGACCATCAGGTTCGTCCTGGACCTGCTCAAGTCCCCGGCCCTGCCCGACCGGGTGCCGGTGATCTTCAGCGTCGGGTCCTGGGACCCGACGACCACCGCGCTGCGGGACTGGCTGGTGGACCGGCTGCTGCGGGACCATCCGCATCTGGACCGCAGGGCCCCCAGCGGGTCGACCCTGGCCGCAGAACTGGTCGACGCCGACCTCGTGCTGCCCGTCCTGGACGGGTTCGACGAGATCGCGGAGGGCCTGCGGCACGAGGCGCTGGAAGTGCTCAACGCAACCTCGCTCCCGCTTGTGATGACCAGCCGACGCACCGAGTTCGCCGAGGCGGTCCAGGCGGCACGCGCGCCGCTGGTCTGGGCCGCCGGCATCGAACTCATCGACCTCACCCTCGACGACCTCGCGGACTACCTGCCCCGAACCGCTCGACCGGTCACCCACGGCGACGCCGACAGGACCGGCGACGAAGGAGTATGGGACTTCGTCCTGAAGGAGCTCCGGGCCGAGGAGACCCCGGCGAGCGTGACCCTCGCCCGGGTTCTCAGCACCCCGCTGATGATCGTCCTGGCTCGAACGATGTACAGCGAGACGCCCGGCGAGAATCCGGCGGAACTGCTGGACGCCACCCGGTTCCCGGCCGAGCACTCGCTGGAGGAGCACCTGCTGGCGGGCTTCGTACCGACGGTCTACCGGCGCCGCGTGCCCGAGCGGGTCACCGGCGGCTACCGGGGCCGGCCGCGGAACTGGGACCCGGAGCGCGCCCAGCGCTGGCTCGGCTACCTGGCCCACCACATGGTTCGGCTCGACCGCGATCGCCAGGACCTCGCCTGGTGGCAGATCGGCGACTCGGTGCGGGGCTCGACCCGCATCCTGAACGTCGTACTGGCGTCCGCGCTGGCCGTCGCCGTGTCCAACTGGCTGGTGGGCCTGATCGCCTCCCCGCTGCAGCCCGGTGTGGCCCTCCTGGAGGGCGCGCTGATGGGGCCGGTCGCCGGCCTCGCCTTCGGCTGCGTGTACGGGGTCATGGCCGTGTTCGGCGGCGGCGTCTTCGAGCCGACCCGCGTGCGGCTACGGCTGCCGGGCTCGCACGCCGGCCTGGGACACCGGCCGGTCCGGGCGTTCACCGCCCGGTTCGGCGTCGTGCTGCTGGGCGGATTCGTGATGGGGGTCGGCTGCGCGTGTGCCCTCACCCTCATGCGCTGGCTGTACTACGGGCTGCGGCCTACCAACGCTGACGTGCTCCAGGGCACGCTCATCAACATGCTGGCCTTCGGGCTGATCTTCGGCTCGGCCGCCGGGCTGGTCTTCGGGCTGACGGCCGCGCTCGAAGCGCCCCTGGACGTCGCCTCGGCGGCCACCCCGATCGGCCTGCTGTCCACCAACCGCGCGACGGTGGGCCGCCAGGTCCTCGTCCTGGTGCCGGCCCTCACCCTGGCGATCGCTCTCGGCGGGCGCCTGTTCGTCGACCTGTTCCAGGGACTTCTCGGACCGATGAACTGGAACCTGTCCGACGGGTTCTTCATCGGGGCCGTCGGCGGGCTCGGCGGCGTGTTCTCGTACGCGCTCTCCTTCACCGCCTGGGGGCAGTGGGTCGTCCTGTCCGGCATCTGGCTCCCGCTGACCGGCAAACTGCCCTGGAACACGGTCGCCTTCCTGGACGACGCCTACCACCGGGGGGTGCTGCGCCAGACCGGCGCGGTCTACCAGTTCCGCCACCTCCGGCTGCAGCACCACCTCGGCCGCACGTACCGCCAGCAGCAGGCCAACTACGCACCTGCCAGGTTCACCGGGTCGGGCTGACAGGTCAGGCCGAGGCGAAGGCCTGCTCCAGGCGCGGCACGTAGTCGATCAGGTCCTGCGCCCAGCAGTTGCCGTTGTGGCCGCCACCGCAGTCGGTGCCCCACGTGGCGCCATTGCCGTAGTCGACGAAGTAGGAGTCCATGCCCAGGGCGTCCAGGTTGGCCTTGACGTGCTGCGATGCCGACTCGACCAGGAACTCCGGGGCCGAGTTGGCGCCGCCGCCCTGGCCGTTGCCGGTGTAGAGCGAGATGCCGTAGCCGGCCAGCAGGCTGAGGTGCGTGGACGGGTCCGCCGTGTTCCAGCGCCAGTCGGCGTTGAACACCGGGTAGGGGGTGCCGAAGATCGCGTCGCTGGAGACGGTGGGGCCGAAGTTGAAGGGGCAGGTCGAGTCGGAAGCGGAACTGGAACCGCACAGCGGGGTGCCGACATTGGTCAGCGTGGCGACGACGGCGGCACGGATGACGGCTTCGTCCCCCGAGATGTCGTCGGCGCCGGAGAAGGTGGCCACCTGGCTGAACAGTCCGGGGTGGTCCTCGGCGTAGTGCAGGGCGCCGAAGCCGCCCATCGAGATACCGCCGACGGCCCGGCCCTGCTGGGTGGCGATGGTGCGCAGGTCGGCGTCGATGAAGGGGATCACCTGGTCGATGTGGAAGTTCTCCCAGTTCTGTGGGCCCGCTGCGGTGGACTGGTCGAGCCAGTTGGCGTACCACCCGCGCAGACCACCGTCCGGGATGACGGTGATCATCGAGCTGGAGCCGGTGAGGGCGGGGTAGGCCAGGCCCGGGTTGCCGGGGTCGTCGGTCGCGCCGTGCAGGAGGTAGAGGACCGGGTAGCGCCTGGCCGGGTTGTCGGCGTAGCCGACCGGCAGAATGATCCGGATGTGGTGCGGGCCGGCGACCTGGGCCGTGGTCACGGTGATCACGAAGTCGTCGGCGGTACCGGTCGCGGCGCCCACCTGGGTCAGACCGAACCCGTCGGCCAGCGTCGGCGGGACCGAGTCGTCGGCGTGCGCGGCAGGCATGACCAGCAGGGTCGCCGCCGCCAAGGCGGTGGCCACCGCGGCGGCGACCGCCTTGGCCCCGTGACGCCGGGCGGGCAGGAAGGAACGCATCAGATGTCCTCCGGAAGGGAGTCGAGACGGACCGAACACCGCTGATGCTGGTGTTCGTGCTGCTCGGAGGACAGGCCACGGCACCGGCCACATATGACCGGTGGTCACCACCAGCCCGGCCCTGCCTACGATGACCGCATACGTGAACTGAGCCCGTCGCCTGCGCCGCTCGATCGGCAGTCCGACCAAGCTGCCGGGACGACCCGCACCGCCTGGCCCTGCTCTTCGCCTGACCGGTCAGCCTTGCCGGACGGCGGCGAAGCCGCAGCCCGCGGTGCACAGGGTGACCACACCGTACGAGGTGGTCTGCACACGGCCGCGGGTCTCGGTGTGCGTCATCGGCTTTTCGCGCAGGTTCGGCCGGTGGCACCGCGGGCAGTTCTCCGGCCGCCGCGTCCCCCACAACTTCGCCGGATCGAGGGCGTACAGCACCGGAGCGATGGCAAGTGCGGCGATCACGATGGCGACGACCCCGAGGACGAGCGCGAGGGGGTGACCGGCCCGCTGCCGGTGGAGCATGTCCTGGTAGCTGTACGTGTCGCCCGAGTGGCCCGGATAGACGGCGAAGGCCAGCACCAGTCCGAGGACGAAGAGTGCCAGCAGCACGAGCACCGCGACCGTCCTGGCCCTGCCCGAACGACGTGACTCCCGCTCCTTGACAGCCTGCCGGATCAACGCGTCCGTCGTGCCTGTGGTCTGCGTGGGCATCCCGGATCTCCTTAGAGGCTGGTCAGTGGTGGCAGGAGGAGGCGAGGAAGAGCAGCAGGACCGCGACGACGACGAAGGCGAGGCAGCCGCTGCCGCCCTCCGGGTTCTTGCCGTTGGTCTCGACCTGGCCGCCGGGGGCGAGACCGGGGTGGCGATCGGCGTAGTGTGCGATCTGCTGCTCCTCACCCTGGGACTCGGTCCCCCAGGAGGTCTTGAAGCCGCACTCGCCGCACCGGTAGCGGTATGCCATGTCAGTTCCTCCACATCGTTCAGCGCCGCCGGAAGCGGCGGCCCTGACGAGTGATGCTGGCGTTCCCCCTGGTCGGAGCACAGGTCAAGGCACCGGCCATATATGACCGGTCATCACGCGGGAATCGCGACCCCGATGGCGACCCGGACGAAGGCAGCAACGGCCCGTGGAACAGGGATGCTGCGGCCACACCACCAACCGCATGGCCGCCGGAGACCGGGGACGCCCTCGTCCAAATCGGACGCTCTGACGGCGCAGAACAGTACGCTGAGCCGAGCACCGGCACTGCCGAGCATCCCCCGAGGAGGTGCGCCATGACCGCAGAGATGGTCGCACCCGCATGGATGCACGCGCAGATCAGCGCGGAACAGTACGACTCCTGGTCCGAGGAGCAGTGCGCCGGCATTGAGATCGTGGACGGGATGGTCGTCGTGGGCCCGAGTGCCTCCAAGCGGCACAACCGGCTGGCCCGGATCCTCGCCAATGCCCTGGACGCGGCCGCGGGCCCGGACTGGAACGCCGACACGGACTTCGACGTCCGCCTGCAGGACGTCCCACTCACCAACCGGCGTCCGGACGTCGTCGTGTACCGGGCAGAGACCATCGATCTCGCACCCACCCGCCCTGAGCACGTGCTCCTGGTGGTCGAGGTCGTTGCGCCGGGTTCGGAGACCACGGACCGGATCGTGAAGGTGGACCAGTACGCCAAGGCCGGCATCGCCTTCTACTGGCGCATCGAACAGGCCGCTACCGGCGTTCCCGTCGTCTACACCTACGTTCTCGATCCTGCCAGCAGGGTCTATCGGGACGGCGAGATGTTCACCGGCACGATCAAGGCCACCGTGCCCTTCTCCGTCGTGGTCGCCCTGGGCGCCGTCTGACCGGCACGATCACGCCGAACGCTTGGGGGTCGGTCCATCCGCACGTGCAACTCGATCGTCGCGACTTGCTGCAACCCCCGATCATCGGTTCGCAAGACGCTGTCCGGCCTTGTTCGGCAGACCGCGGATCTCCTTCCAGTACTCCTCTCGCGTGTCGTCGTCGATCTCGACCGGTACGGCTTCCCCGTAGAGCCGGTCTGAGCCCTCCTTCTTCGGACCCGAGATCCAGTACTCCTCACCGGACGTGATGTCGTAGTAGTTGGCCTTGAAGCCGGCGCCTTTGAGGCTCTGGAACGCCGTGCCCCGATAGTTCAGGGTTCGCCCAGTCCTGGAGAACGTGACGCGGCCGATCCGCGCGGGTCCGGTCAACCCCCCGGCCTTCGACTCGATGTACATGATTCGGCTCTTCATAGTCCCTCAACGCTACCCAGCAAGGTTGTTCCGTGGCACCGGATTTCGACGGCATGCCCGGCCCAACCGAATCAGTCGCGCTGGTGGCTACAGCGATCACCGAGCGCACCCTCGACAGGGAGTGGGAAAGTCTCACTTATCCGAGGTGGGGGATGCGTCGAGAGACCAACCCGCGCGGAGCGACAACGGAACCCTGCGCCTGGATCTACCCCCACATCTGGCACGGCGCGCCCGCCGTGCCAGATCACCCCGAGAAACGATCAAGGCCCAGGCTTCCGGCCACTTGCCGGTTGACCTGGGCCTTTGCCGTGCGTGCCGATGTCTCGGCGGGGTGTGCCCTAGGCAGGATTCGAACCTGCGACACCGGCTTTAGGAGAGCCGTGCTCTATCCCCTGAGCTACTAAGGCGGGGATGTGTCAACAAATGTGTCAAAAACTCTGAGGCGGTGAGCCCTGAGCTCTTGATCACTGACAGATCCACTGGGCGGAGGCGCGTGACCCCTGCTTGGGCATAGTGTAGCGGGTCGCCTTGGGGGTGATCGACGGCTTTGAGCCCCCTGCGGCGGCTCCCGCAGAGGCACAGCGCCGGCCCGGGCACGGTCGGGAGTGGGCCTGGGGTGGCTGAGCCGGTTCAGACGTTGCCGGCGTAGGCGCGGGCGATGGAGTTGGCCAGCCAGGCGTAGCCGAAGTAGAGGGCGAGGCCGCCGTCGGAGCCGTAGGCGGGGACGTGCTTGTGGCGGTAGGAGAGGTCCCAGGTGGAGTGCTTGGATTCGCTGTCCTGGCGGAATCCGGCGAGCCTCGCCCCGGCTGGGGTACCGGAGTAGACCATGCGCAAGTGGTGAGTGCGGTTGAAGCGTTTGCGGCCGTTGCTCATGATCTGCCGGTCCTGTGATGTTTCGTCGACACGGATCATGACGGTGTGCGGGCCGTGGCGGCAGGGGATTCCGATCTGGTGGTAGAAGCGGAATCGCTTGCTGCCGGGACGTGGGTGGAACCCCAGGGCAGGGAGCGGGTTGAAGATGATCCGGCTGCTGTCGGCCGGCACCAGGCGCTCGCACACGCGCCCGGCGGCTGCGTAGAGCTCGTGGCAGCAGTGCTCGTGGGTGACTGTCTGCAGCGGCTGCGGTTGGAGGTTTTCGACCTGGGGCGTGTAGACGGTGATTCCGGCGGCGATCAGCGGAGCGCGGTGGACGCCGTGGAGGGCCTTGTCGTAGGTGAAGGCCAATCGCCCGGCAATGCTTTTTCTGATGCGGAGCATGCTGGCGACGACGGCATCTCCTTCGAGTTCTTTGTCAGGGTCCTCGGATTCCCTTTTGAACCGAAGCGCTTGCAGGTCGAGGACGACGCGGCTGTGCGGTTGGTTGGCGGCACGGACGGCAAGGCTGAGATATTTGTTCCCGTAGACGACCGTTCCTCCGCCTTCGGTGGTGTAGGTGGCGTCCGGATCAACTCGGCGGTTCTTCATGCGACCGGCGCGGTCGGGGCTGGTCGGCTCGGTCTGGCTCGACGCGGGGTGGGCGACGGTGGCGTCGCCGTGGATGGTCTGCCCGCACGCGGGGCGGATCCAGGTTCCCTGGTCCATTTCGAGGAGGCCGCTCCCCAGCGCCTGCTGCAGCCACAGTTCGCGGCTCTGTTCGCGCAGTACGGCCAGGTTGGGCTTGAGGTGTCTGGCGAAGAAGTAGCTCCAGTTCCCGCGGGTGGGCCCCCGGCGGAGCAGTGCGTTCGCCTCCTGGTCTCCGAGGACGGCCCTGACGCCGTCTTGGACGATGGCCCAGAATTCGGGGGCGGCCAGGTTGGACTCAGCTGCGGTGGCGGTGCCGAAGAGGGTGATGGCGCAGTCGTAGATGAGGTAGATGTAGGCGGGGAACTTCCGAGGGCGGCCGGGGGTGGGGCCTTCGGGTGTGATGAACACGGCGGCCGCAGCCCGGTAGATGTCCGGGTTGCCGGCGACGGCGCGCAGCCGTGCGGGGATGCTCAGGTGGGGGGCCCGCCGACTTTTGGGCTCCGGCAGGTCCTCGGCGGAGCCGAAGATGTCGTCGGGTACGGGGCCCAGTTCCCAGCCGCGTTCTTCGGGTGTCTTGGCGAGGGTCTGGCGTGAGCTGGGGCGGCGCTTGGGGGCGGTCATGGCTTGGCCCCGGCGGCTGGCTGGTCCTGCCAGGGGTAGCCGATGGCGGCCGCGGCCGCGTCCAGCGAGGTCAGCCCCAGTGCGCGGGCGACTTCGGGGAGGCTGCCGGTGCGCGCCAGGACGGTGCGGCCGTACCAGGCGGTGACGTCGCGCACGCGCACGGGGTTGTGGCGGGTGGACAGGCCGGCCCGGCGGGCGATGACGGCGCACCGCCTGGCCACCGACGCCGCCGCAGGCCGCAACGCCCAGGCATCCATCGGCGCAGGCTTCAGCATCCGCATCAGAGCGATCGAGCGAGCGCCGGTGATCTCCACAGGTTCCTGCGTCTCGGCGCCCGGAGGCCGGGGTCCGTCATCCGGCGCGTCCTGGGCTCCGCAGAGTTCGACGAGTTCGTCGTGCAGGCCGCAGCAGGTCTCCCACGCCTTGGTGACCCGGTCGAGTTCGGCACCGACCCGGGTCTGCAGGCCGACCAGACTCGCAGTCCGGTCCTCGGCGCGGGACAGGTCCTTCCGCGCCTGCTCCGCCTCCCCCTTGGCCTCGTCCAGGTACTTCCTGGTGGCATCCAGTGTCCGGAGCAGGCTCGCGGCGACCGCGTCCCGGCCTCCGGCGGCTTCCCCGCGGGTGCTCATGGGCCGAACTCGCGGGAGCGGGCCGCGATGGTCGTTGTGCACGGCAGCGGCTCCGGCGCGCTCACTGGCAGGGACTCGATTCGCATGTGGATTCGCCCTCTTGACCGCCAGCGTCCCCACCGGCAGCTCCTGGCCGGACGTGTGCGCAGTCAGCGCACTGGAAGGCTTCCTGGGGGTGATCCTTTGGCTGTGCCGCCCCGACCGGCCCCAGCGCGGCCAGCCGAAGGACGGCAGCCGCACCGTCGGACCGGTCGGCGACCAGCGCGGCGAGGAGGCCAACGCGGCAGGAGCGGCGGGAAGCCAGGAGGCGGCGGGTCCGCCGCGGGCCCGGGATCGTCGCACGAGTGAACTTGATTCGCATGGGCGTTCGACTTTCTGACACGCGCGCAGGACGAATCGGCCGAACGCCGGACAGCCGACCCGAAGGGCCGGTACCGTCCAAACGAGACCCGCAATCCGGCGCTTGGCTGCCTGCGGGTGGTTGCCGCCCCGCCCCGGGCGTTTGCCAAAACTCTACCGGGGCGGGCGGCGCTCCCTCCTTCCTTGATCGCTGGCGAGTGCTCCGAGATGGGTAGGCCAGTACGGTCCGGCTAGTCGGTGACGCCCCAGCGGACACAGACGCGGTAGTAGACGTGCTCGGGATCCGTGGGGACCGCGACCTTCTCGAGCGCGCCACGCCGGTACACGTGATCCAGATTCGCCGAGACCCGGCTCCGACTTGTCGGTCCGGCCTTCGAGAGCGCACGGGTGATCTCGTCCACGCTCCAGGGCGCGGTCCGATTCGGGTCGGACTCCAGAAGCGTGAGGATCGCCACCGAGATACTGCCGCCCTTGAATGTGATCATCTTTGTCTCCTGCGGCTGCGCTTCGGGTACGGGGTCGGGGACCACACGTAGCGGCGGCTCCACATCGCCTCGAAGCTCACGGCGGATCGAGGCCACGAGGCCGGCGGCACCCCGCAAAGTCTCCAGCGCAGCCACGGCCTGGTCGCGCCGTTCCTTCATGCGCATCATGCGGCCCTCATGGAAGTCGATCAGGCGCTCGCACTCCATGATCAACCCCAAGAGATCGGCCTCCACCTGCGGGGCCGTCGGCGTTTCGGCATGCATGGTCATGGCGCCACAGTAGGACCGGTGCCGCGACCCCCGAGAGCCTTTGGACCTATTGCCCGAATTCGGACTTTTGCCGGTCAAATCTGGTTCCACAGGGCTCAGTTATGGGCCCTAAGCTGCCGCGAATGAGCCGCATTCCCCCGTGACGCCCGGCCGTGGTCGAGCAATCGCGGTTCGCGGTGATGCTACCGACGCTCCCACCGAACTCAATGGCGGGAAGTGCCACTGAAGCTGACAACTGGCATGCCGCAAAGGGCCATCTACAGTGATCCGGATCCGCGTCGGCATCCTTCCTCTGGTGGCTGCCGGAACGAGTTCCGCCACGACCCGGTCCGGGCTTCCCCGGGTCCTCCCCCACGCGCCAACACCACTTGAAGTCAGGCCAGTTGGATGAATCGACCGATCCGCGCCGACCCGTGGGCGTCCTGCCGCCGGCGGTCAGACCAGTCGCCGTTCAGCCAGACGGCCGAGGATGTCCTCGCTGCCGTCCTGGATGGCCTCGACCGCCGCGCGTGCCACCAGTCGGACCAGGCCGCCGACCACGCCCCGGGTCCGGGCGTGAAGGTAGTCCGCCTGTTGGACGAGGCCGCCCGATCGGAAGTGACGCAGTCGCAGCTGGTCCTCCAAATCGCGTACCAGGCGCTCCCATTCGGGACCGGGGGGCACAGGGCCGCCCCGTACATGCTCGAACCGGGCCGCGACTTGCTGCGCGCCGGAGAGGTCGAGCTCCACAGCGGCGACCATGAACAGGGCGGGCACCTGGTCGGCCAGATGCCGGAGTACCTCCAAGTCACCACCGCCGGAACGCCTGCCCAGAGCGTGGGCGTCGTCAACGATGACCACCTTGGTTCCGCGTCGCAGCAGTTCATCGCGCAGCAGGTCGCACAGCTGCCAGGTCGAGTGGCGAGACCTGGACAGGCCCAGGAATTGAAGCGTGTCGGCCAAGTACTGGCGGGCGCTGCTCCCGGGACGGACCGGCGTGTAGAGGCTCGCAGTCAGGTCGGGCCGTTCAGGGTCCTGCGTCCGCTCCCGTTGCTCGACGCTGCGGGCGACCTCGCGCAACGCTGTCGTCTTCCCGATCCCCGGGACTCCGGTCACCAGCAACATGTGCCGAGGCCCCCCAGGATCCCGTGGCTGCGCGTTCATCACCAGCAACGCCTGCGCCCGTTCGCGGACCGCCGCGACCAACGGGCTGTCGAGGACTGCCAGTTGCGCGTGGTAGTCCAGTCGTGCACGGTAGCCGTCACTACCCGGAGGCCCCCAAAAGTCGCCCTCCCGATCAGTCCGCTGCCCGGACCGGACCAGGTCGGCCCAGGATGCAGCTTGGAAGACCGTGCCACTCGACGTGCTGCCCGCTACCACGTTGGCGATGTGCGTGCGGGGCTCCATGGGCCGTGGGCCCGAACGGGGACCCGGTGCCTCGCCGACACGGGGAACCGCTGCCCAGCCCTGGTGCGGCAACCGGAGCCACACCCGCTCCGGGTCGGTGGAGTCGACGTGGACACGGACCCGGCCTGCCTGCACCGCACCGTCCTGCCGAGGCAGTCCTCGCAGCGAGTCAAGGACGGCGCCGTCATAGCGCTGTCCTCCCACCTGGACACCGCGGCGGGTGACCTGGCGCCACATCGAAGGCAGCAGCGGCAAGGTCGCCTGCGGCGGATAGGGCACATCGGCATACCGCATTCCGCCCCGCCGCTGCCTTCTCCCTCGCTGATCGGAGGGGACTACGGCGCCCCTGGCCGGCGCCGGCTGCCACACGCCGGGGATCCACTCGTCCACGAAGCGCTGCACCGCCACCCATACCGCCTCGGAATCCCCCTGCTGCGGCAGCCTCCGCCAGAAGTCCTCCTCGCTCAAGGCGGCCTCCAGTGCCTGCCGCAGCCTCTTCCCGTGCCGCTCCACCTCGCCCTTGTCCAACGGCCCGAGCGCTCGCACCTGCAGCCCCAGCCCGAGCGCACGGCAAGCCGAGCGCAGGGCGGCCGAACGGGCGAGCGGCCCAGGCTCGAGGAGCAACTGCCGGGGCCGGACGAACGGCTGCTCCAGTGCCGCCGGATCACTCGCGGCCTCGGCGCCGGGCAGCAGCACCCTGGGCGTACACATCCGCACCAGCAGGGCCGGCCCATCGGGCAGAGAGGAGGGCAGGTGGACCACGGCAGCGAGCAGGCGTGAAGTGGCCGCATCCATCGCCACCGTCAACTGCTGCGGGACGACTCCTCCGCCGGGCGCGCGCAGGTCGAACAGAATCGAGGTGACCTGCGCCCGCCCGTCCGGAAGCAACCGCTCCCTGCCGGCGCCCAGGCCCCATGCCTGGGGACGGTGCGGCTTCGGCGCAGCCATGGCCTTCGAGACGATCCGGCGGATCGTCGAAACCGACGGCACAGCGTCGACCAGTTCAGGATGGCGACGCTCCACCTCATCGACCAGAATCCTGCGCAAGAGCGTCACGGACGTCTGGCCCCTCCGCCGCTCCAATGCCTGGTTATAGAGCAGTTGCAGGATCACGGGATTGACGCGGGCCCCGTTGGCCTCCGTACGCCCGGCCCGTCCATCCACCAGTCCGCCAAGGCCCTGCTCCTGGTAGCTCAACCGCTTACGGCGCACCGTCCGCGCGGACACCCGCCCCGGCCAGGGCATCCGTGACAGTTCCGCCGCCTTCGCGGCCTCACGCTGCGCCAGCGTGGTTGCACGGAGGTCATAGTCGGGGTTCGACGCCCCGGCCGCGTGGGCCATCGGTCGCTGTCCGGTGATCACCTCGATAAGGTGCTGTTCCCAGAAGCAGGCTTTCGCCCACGCCGCGCTGCCCGACACGGGCACCCGGTCCTGCGGCGAAGCCGGCACCGTTCCGGCCGCGGCAGCGAACCAGGCTCCTGCGACCAGCGCCTGGAGCACGGTCAACTCCTGTGTCCCGCCGTGCTGATCCTCCAGCGACAACCAGGGGCCGTCGAGAGCCCGAACGGTCCACAGGAGATCCCCAAGCACAATTCGGTCGCCCAGGCAGATCCGCTCCGGCCAGGGCGTCTCCTGGTCTCCCTGCACAGCCATCTCCCCGGCTCCCCTCCGCTCCTCCCGCTGGACGGACGCGCCGCTCACCCCCTCCACGTGCGGCAACCCAAGAGGCGAGCACTCCGAAACCCAATGCGCGCGTCCTAGATTTACGCATACGCCAGTCTCGCGCTTGGGCGCACCGCGTGTGACCTGCATCGTGGAAACTTGCAACATAGGAATTCTCTGGTCGCAGGCCGATCGCCGGCGCGGCTGCGCTTCGGGGGTCTTCGCTGGCGCGACGCCGGGACCAAGCGTGATCCAGTCCTGTCCACTCTCTCGGCGTGAAGCTTTCGAGCATGGCAGCGCGGCCCACGAGGAATGTTCCCATGGGCCGCGTGGACGGTCTCCGAGGGCTCGGTATGAAGCCCCCGAAGCCCGACTCCGGTCATGCGTGGCCGAGGATGGGCGAGCGTCCCGCTACGGGCGGAGGACGAGCTTCCCGTGCGGGTGGCCGGATTCGCTGAGCTCGTGGGCCTCGGCGGCGTCGGCGAGCGGGAGGGCCCGGTCGATGCGGACGCGCAGCAGGCCGTCGGCGGCGAGGCGGGCGTAGGCGGCGAGCTGCGGCCCGAACCGGCGGTCGTCGCCGGCGAAGGTGACGCCAAGCTCGAAGGCCTGGGCATCGGCGATGGTGACGATGCGGTCGGTGGTGCCGCCGCGCAGGCCGATGGATGCCTCCAGGACGTCGTAGCCGGTGGCGTCGAAGACGGCGTCGATGCCCTGCGGGGCAGCGGCGCGCACCCGGTCGGCGAGGCCGTCGCCGTAGGCGACGGGAACGGCTCCCAGGGAGCGCAGGTAGTCGTGGTTGGCCGCAGAGGCGGTGCCGATGACGGTGGCGCCGCGGGCCACGGCGAGCTGAACGCCGACGGAGCCGACCACGCTCGCGGCTCCGTGGATTAGCAGCGTCTCGCCGTCGGTCACCTTGAGGATGTCCAGCACACGGTCGGAGGTCTCGGAGGCCACCGGCAGCGCGGCGGCCGTGTCCCAGTCGAGGCCGGCCGGTTTGGGCGCGACATCCGTGGCCAGGGCGTACTGGGCGTAGGCGCCGGTGACCGTCCAGCCGAGCACCTCGTCGCCCACCGCGAGACCGGTGACTCCCTCCCCGACCTCGTCGACGATGCCGGCCGCTTCCGTGCCCGGCGTGGCCGGGAAGGAGCCGCCACCCCCGAAGCCCATGCGCTCCATCCAGCCGCTACGGGCCTTGCAGTCGACCGGGTTGACGGCGGCGGCCATGATCTTCAGCCGCACCTGCCCGGGACCGGCGTGCGGCTCCTCGACCTCCGTGAGCCGCAGCACCTCCGGCCCGCCGAACTCCTGGTACGAGATCGCCTTCATCGTGTCCATCACTCCCAAGTCGTACGTGTATGCCGCCTTCGAGGCGGGTCGCTGTCAACGCCTCAAGCCTCCGATGGGACGTGCTCGGCACCCGCTGTCCTTTGGGACGGTTCGGCCTGGCCGAAAGGACAGCGCGAGGGCGGCTCGGGTTGCTTACGCTGGTCACCATGGAACTGATGGCCGCCGTCGAGTTGATCCGGGCGCCGCTGGTGGAGACCATGTCGCGTCTGTCCGCCACCCTGGCCGAGAGCATTCCCCACCGAGCGCTGGCGGACCTGTCCGGCAACTGCTCGTACGCGCCGTTCAAGACTCACGGTGCGTCCCCCGGAGGGCCGGGCACTGTCATCACTACCGCCGAGGTGGCCGCGCTGCGGCCGCTGGTGCCCGCACGGGGCAGCTGGCAGGGCCGGGCCAGACTGGCGCGCACCGAAGTTCCCGTACTGGTCCTCTCCAGCGACATCACCGAGGAGGGCGCGCTCCTGGTCCTGGTACGCACCGAGGACACCCCGGTACCGGAAAAGTACCTGGCACCCGCTCAGGCGCTGTGGGACCTGCTGACCGCGCACCGGGAGGGCATGCGAAGCGAGCCGACGCCCGGCAGGCTGGGGGCTTCGCGAGCGGCGGCGGCAGCCCGCGCGATCGCCCTGGCCGAACTCGGCGACGCGCACGGAGCCGCGTTGACCGCCCTGCTCGGCGTCCTGCGCGACCGCGGCCTCGACGACACCAACGCCCGGACCCGCACCGTCGACCTCGCCGTCTCCGCCCTGGCCGAACTGCGCTCGCGGGCAGAACTCGACCAGGCGCTGGTGGAGGTACGGGTCGGGGACGCCTTCGAACAACTCGCCGAGTCGCTGCGCCGGATGCTGCGCCCCCGCGGTGTACGGCTGGACCTCGGTACCCCCGGCGCGGAGGAAGGCGCGGACCGGCAGTTGCCCGCCGACGTCGTCAACACGGCACGCGCTGTCGTCCGGACCGCCGTGCACGCCTGTCTGGAGGACCAGGGGCACGGACTGGACGGTGGCCAGGTGCACCGGATCCACGTCGGCTGGAAGGTCGGCCCGGACCTGCTGAGGGCCACCGTGCGGGATGACGGTCCCGGAACGCTGCCGCGCGGCGCCCTCGACACCCGCCACACCGGGGAGCGGCTGGCACCGTTCGGCGGGCGGCTCGACGTGGACGCGGTGCCCGGGTGGGGTACGACGGTGACCATCGAGGTGCCGCTCGGGCCGCCCGACACACCGCGACAGGACCCACTGACCGCCCTGGGGGCGCGGGAGCTGGAGGTGCTGGGACAACTGGCCCGCGGGCGGCGCAACCGGGACATCGGCGAGGAGCTCCACATCAGCGAGTCGACGGTGAAGTTCCACGTGGCGAAGATCCTCGACAAGCTGGGCGTCAGCTCCCGCGGCGAGGCGGCTGCGCTCGCCCACGAATGGGATGTGGCCTAGAGAGGGCGGCTCACCACCGCGGGGGCGGTCCCCAGGCCGAGTCGTTCACGACCCGAGTGAGTTCCACGAGGTGCGGCGGGGCGGCCGCGAGACGTTGCCGCGCCTGTGCCGACAGCTCCCCCAGTGCCCTGGCGACACCAGCCCCCAGGCCCTTGGCGATCTCGGCGCCGGCCTCCAGCGATGTGTGAACTTGGGGAGTCCTGTGCCTGCGCGGTTGCGTGGCAGTGCGGGCATCGTGCCCGGCAGACGCCATGGCGGCCGGGGGCATTGGCGGCCGAATTGGCGTAGGACGCCTTGCCGGCAGTCGTGAGACGGCGTGCGGCACCGTCTGCCCATGCGGTGCCGCACGCCGCGCCTTCGGGGCGGCTACACCGCCTCGAAGCCCTGGTTGTTCACTTCGCCTGGCCGGTCACCTCAAGGGACGGCGCCCAGCGCGGGATCTCGCCGCGCCCGGAGACCAGACGGATGTTCTTGCTGTAGCCGTACTCCTGCAGGGTCTCCGCCGCGGTCTCCCGGCCGTAGCCGCTCGCACCGACACCGCCGAACGGCGTCCCCGTGAAGTTCCGGTTGTAGTTGTTCACGAAGACGAACCCGGTGTGCAGGGCGCGGGCGACCCGCAGCGCGCGCTCGGAATCCGGCGTGAACACCGCGGCGACCAGGCCGAAGGCGGTGCCGTTGGCGATCTTGACGGCCTCGTCCTCGTCGCGGAACGGGATCATCGAGATGACCGGGCCGAAGATCTCCTCCTGTGCGATGCGCATGTCCGGGCGGACCCCGGTGAACAGCGTCGGCGCGACGTAGAACCCGCCTGCCAGCTCCGGGTCCTCGGGCAGCGGCGCCTGGGCCGCGATCGTGGCACCCTCCTCGACGCCGATGTCGATGTAGTCCAGCACGCGCTTGCGCTGGGCGGCGGAGACCATGGGTCCGATGTGGGTGCCGGCGTCGGCGCCGTCGCCGACGCGCAGCCGCTTGACCGCGTCGCCGTAGCGACGCGCGACCTCGTCGTAGATGTCGGCGTGGACCAGGACGCGGGACGCCGAGGTGCATGCCTCGCCCTGGTTGAACAGGCCGCCCTCGATCGCCCACGGGAGCGCCAGGTCGAGGTCCGCGTCCTCGAAGATGATGAACGGGTCCTTGCCGCCGAGCTCCATCAGGGTCGGGGTCAGGTTGTCGGCCGCGGTCTTGATGACCGAGACGCCGGTGGTGGGCGACCCTGTGAACGAGATCTTGCCGACGAGCGGGTGCCCGGCGAGCAGCGACCCGACGGGGCCTGTGCCGGGGAGGATGTGCACCACGTCGTCGGGCAGGACGGACTGGATGATCTCCATCATGCGGATGGCCGACAGCGGGGCCTGCTCCGGTGGCTTGATCACTACCGCGTTGCCGACGGCCAGCGCCGGGGCCAGCTTGCTGGCGGTGTGGATCGGCGGCCAGTTGAACGGCACGATCGCGGCCACGACACCGTAGGGTTCGAGGACCGTGAGGTCCAGCAGGCTTCCGCCGTCGTTGACGTGGCCGGGCATCGAGTCGCACAGACTCGCGAAGAACTCGAAGATCCCGATCGCCGCGTTCACGTCCCAGTTGCGTGCCTGAGAAAGGGGCTTGCCGTTGTCGCTGCACTCCAGGGCCGCGATCTCGTCGGCGTGCTCGCGCACCGCCGCAGCGACTTTCCGCAGGTAGCCGCCGCGCTCGCGGGCGGTGCGGGCCTTCCAGGAGAAGTGCGCGTCGTAGGCGGCCCGCACGGCCGCGTCGACCTCCTTCTCCCCGGCGCCCTGCACGACGGCCAGCGGCGCTCCGGTCGCCGGGTTGTCGACGGTGAACCGGTCGGCGGCGTCCTGGGACGACCACCGGGTGCGGACCACACCTTCGGGATGTGATGACACAGTCATGGACTGGCTCCGTTCAGGGTTTCTTTCGATGGGACGGCCCGCTCGCAAGAAGCGTCAGCCGCCGGTGCGTGACAGCCCCTCAGGGCTTGAGAACGATCTTTCCGTTCGTGTGCCGGCGTTCCAGCTCGCGAAAGGCTTCGCGGACTTCGTCGAGCCGGTAGACACCGGCGATGGGTATCTCCAGGTCCCCACCGGCGATCAGCGCGGCGAGCTCCCGCAGCACGTCGGCGCTGGCCGCCGCCGCGCTGCCGTCCGCCTTGGTGCCGTGCTTCGCCGCGCCCTGGAAATCGATGATCGTGTTGATCCGTGCGCCGGACACGCCGAGTTCCAGGGCAAGCTCGATGTAGGGAGCGCCGAACGTGTCGATGAACGCGTCGACCCTGCCGCCGGTAACAGCGCGGATCCGGTCTCCGGCGCCCTCGCCGTAGGTCACGGGCAGCGCTCCGTGCTCGGCCAGCCATGCGTGGTGGGACTCGCCGGCCAGCCCGATGACGGTCGCCCCGGCGTGGCGGGCGAGCTGGACGACCAGGGACCCCACACCGCCCGCGGCACCGGAGACGACCACCGTGTCGCCGAGCTTCACCCCGACCGCGCGCACCGCCGCGTACGCGGTGACGCCCGCGACGAACAGCGCACCGGCCTGCTCCCACGGGACACCCGCCGGTCGATGGATGAGCTGGCCCTGCTCCGCGATCACGTACTCGGCGTGACTCGCCCGCTTGTCGGTGAAGCCGATCACCTCGTCGCCCACCGCGAATCCGGTGGCGCCGACGCCGAGCTCCTCTACGACTCCGGCGAGGTCGCTGCCCTGACCGGAGGGGAACGTCGCAGGAAACCTGTCGCGCAGGAACCCCTGCCGGATCATGGCCTCGCCCGGGTTGATACCGGCGGCGACCACCTTCACCAGCAACTGCCGCTCACCGGGCGTGGGCCGGTCGACCTCCACCACGTCCAAGACGTCCACGCCGCCGTACTGCGCGAACCGCACTGCTCTGGGCATCGTGACTCCTTCGATCGGATTGCGGCTGTAAGGACTACGGGGCCAGTCGGCTGACGGCTGCTCACAGCCGCAGGATGCGCTCCGCATTGCCGTGCGCTATGCGCTCGACATCGGCCGGCGCGTACGGCGCGGAACGCAGGAACCCAACCGCTTCGCTGGTCTCCTCGAACGGGTAGTCGATGGCGAACAGCACCCGGTCGATACCGACGGCCTGGACGGCTCCCATCAGCGCGGCGTGCGACATGACTCCGCTCGTGGTCACGTACACGTTGTTGCGCAGGTAGTACGAGGGCAGTTGCAGTGTCCTGGCCTCGGCGGGCACCTGGCTGTAGCGGCTGTCGAGCCGGGCCATCTGGAACGGCAGCAGCTCTCCCATGTGACCCAACGTCACCGAGGCGCCGGGGAACTCGTCGAACACACCGCCGTAGATCAGCCGGAGCGCATGGGCCGCCACGGTGGCGGTCCACCCCCAGGAGGGCCCGACCAGCACGGGATACCCCTCGAAGACGCGCCAGTTGTCAGCCGGAACAGCGGCCGGGTGGATGTACAGGGTGACCCCGAGGCGCTCCAGCTCGGCCCACACCGGCCGGAACCGCGGCTCGTCCAGGTAGTGGCCCCGCACGTGGTCGTTGATCAGCACGCCCTTGAGGCCGAGCTCCTCCACGGCCCGGCGCAGTTCCACGACCGCGGCCTGCGGATCCTGCAGCGGAAGAGTCGCGAAGCCCGCGAACCGGGTCGGGTGTTCAGCGACCGCCTTGGCGAGGTAGTCGTTGATCCGCCGGGCTACGGCAACGGCCTCGGCCGGGTCCTCGACCACTTCCAGGCCCGGCGTCGAGAACGACAGGACCTGGACGTCGACGCCGTTGGCGTCCATGTCGGCCAGCCGCAACTCGGTCAGGTCGGCCAGACGCCGGAACCACTCCTGCGCCATCACGTCCGGCACCGCGAAGCGCTGGCGGATCGATTCCTCCTGCCGGATGGCACCCGGGACCGAGAAAGCCTCTTCGACGGCGACGATACGCATGTCTTCCTCCATGTTGTGTCCTTGCGGCTCGGCCGGGCCGCCACCGTCCCGTCGAAGGGGTGGGAGGGCGTCGGCCCGGCAGTCGGGTGGCCGGCGCGTCGGGTGCCCGCTGCAGAGCGGCCTGGCGCGCCGCGATGTGGATCAGCCGGTCTGCTTGTTCTCCTCGGCGAGGATCGCGTTGCGAATCCCGGCGAGGGCTCCAGCCAGCGCGCCCGGCGGCCTGCCGAACGTCGAGGCCGAGAACTGGGCGGGGCCGGTCTTGACGGTGAAGGAGTGCGGGTAGGCGAACTCCCTGAGTCCTTCCTCGCCCTGCTTGCGTCCGTAGCCGCTGTCGCTGCGGCCGCCGAAGGGCACGGCGGGGTTCATGGAGAACACCAGCGCGTCGTTGATGCTGGTCATGCCGGTGTGGAGGCGACGGGCGATGTCCTCCCCGCGGTTGCGGCTGAAGACGGCGCTGCCCAGTCCGTACCGGCCGGCGTTGATGTGCGCGATGGCCTCGTCGGTGTCGGCGATCTTGATGATGGCCAGCGTCGGCCCGAAGGTCTCCTCCGTCGCCGCGAGGGCCTCGGGGCTCACACCGACAAGGATGGTGGGGGCGACGTAGTGGTCGCCCACCGCGTCGAGGCCGCCCACGGTGGCCCTCGCTCCGCGCTCGAGGGCGTCCTTGATGTGCGCCCGGATGATCGAGGTCTGCGTGGGCAGGGGAACCGGCCCGATCTCGGAGTCCTCGTCGCTGCCGACGCGTACCTTCCTGGCGAGGTCGCTGATCTTCTCGACGAGCTCGTCGTGGACGGATTCGACGACGTAGGCCACTTCGAGGCTGATGCAGCCGTGCCCGGTGTTCACCATCGAGCCCCAGACGATGTGCGCGGCGGCTTCGTCCAGGTCGGCGTCCTCGGCGACGATGACGCCGTCCTTGCCGCCGAGTTCCAGCAGAACGGGGGTCAGGGTCTGCGCGCACTGCGCGGCCACGGTCTTGCCCGTGGCGACGCTGCCGGTGAAGGCGAGCTTGTCCAGGCCGGCTTCGATGAGCGCTCCACCGGTGGCCCCGAATCCGTTCAGGTTCTGCAGGACGTCCGGGAGGTCCGGAACGGCACGCTGCCAGCTTCGGATGAGCCACTGCGCCACGCCGGGCGTGATCTGGCTGGGCTTGAGGACGACCGCGTTTCCGGCTGCGAGTGCGTCGGCGACGATGGCCACCGGAGTCAGCAAGGGGAAGTTCCAGGGGCCGATGACACCGACGACACCGTAGGGCTGGTACTCGACCCAGGCACGCTGGTTGGGCACAGTGGGGCTGTCCGGGACCTCCCGGCGCCCCAGGACGCGCTCGGCGTTGTCGATGACGTACTTCAGGTGCTCCAGAGTCCCGAGCACCTCGACACGGGCCTCGTCGAGGGGCTTGCCGTTCTCGGCGTGGATGAGCTCGGCGCCCTCCTCACCGCCGAGGGCGATCTCGCGCCGCAGGGCGCGCAGCCGCTGCGCGCGGCCCTCGAATCCGAGGTCCCACCAGGCCCCGGAGACCGAGCGAGCGGCGGCTACGGCCGCGTCCGCTTCTGTCTTGCCCGCCACGGGGTACCGGGCGAACTCGGCTCCGGTGGCCTGGTCGACGGTGACGACCGCGCTCCCGTCCTGTCCGATGACTCCGTCACGCGTGATGGTCGGAGTGTTGTTGTTGGTCACGGGTCTCTCTCCCAGTTCCTTGCGACCGCCCGCGGGCACAGCACCGAAAGGTGACGGCAGGCGGCGGGCGCCGCGTTCGGCGCGGTGGACGCCGCTGCTCGACAGCGGGTCCACGCCGGTATGAATGAATTCCCCGAGGCCGTCCGTGCCTGGGCACGGCTTCTTCGACCTCTTGCGGCGGACCCGAACCGGGACGACTCGGGAACCGCGACGCACACCACATTATCAAGTACCTGGATGATGTCAAACGCTTGATACAAGAAAGGGCCTTTAGCCCTTGAGGCAGGGGCCCTTCGCCCTTGAGCGGGGGTGGTCGGCTCCCGGCCCATTCGGCCAGGCCCAGGCGGCCAGGACGCTGCCGACCGCGTCAAATCCGGGCGGCAAGGCCGCCGTCTGCCGCCGGAGTGACGGCCCGTCGGTTCCGGCGGGCCGTCACCGTGTGCGGACGAGGGGATCGGGGCCAGCCTCGCGCGGCGGACGCAGCGACTGCCTGCTCGAAGGATGCGGATCGCGGCCGAGCAGCATGGGCAGGGCGTTGGTGTTGCCGCGCAGGCCGTACCGGTCGTCGTCCAGCCACATGGCCCGCATGTCCGGTGCCTCCACCCCTCGTGCGCGCCCACCGGGACGCCGCGCGCCGCAGGGGTGCCGGATCTGCTCCGGGAGCGCCCGGGCGGCCCCGCGGTGCAGATCCACACCCTCTCGTCGGAACGCAGACCGTGTATCACGCTGGTCAACGGTGTGAACGAGTGGCTGCTCTCGGTCTAGCTGGAGGAAGAGCCCGAGCCCGGCGACGTTGTCGCCTGGGTGCGCGAAGCCGTCAGGGTGCCGATCGAGGCGGAGGTACTTGCCGCACAGCCCTGGGGCAGGCGCTGCGTCGTGGCCTGCAACAAGTAACGGGGCGACCAGACTCCTGCGACCCTGTTTCAGCTCCAGACCGGCTGCGAGGGCACAGAGCACCGATGCTGTGCCCGTTTCGGCCGCAGCTGACGCATGGGCCGCAGCGGAATCCCCCGGGCCTCGACGGCCGAGAGAGCTCGCCGACCGGAAGTCTGCACCCGGCCGGCCTAGGGGACCAGAACGATCTTTCCAGTGGTGTGCCCGGCCATGATCTTGCGATGCGCGGCGGCGGCCTCGCGGAGCGGGTAGCTGCCCGCCACCAGGACGCGCAGTCCCCCGGTTGCCACCGCTTCGGTCAGTTGCAGACGCGCGGCAGCGCGGATCTCCGCGCCGGGGTCTGCGCCGGGCCCGCCGCCGAGGAGCCTGACGCCGGACCGGGCCCCGCGCTCGAACGCCGCGATCGTGGCGATGCGGGAGCGATCCGCCACGAGTTCCACGGAGACGTCGACCGCCTCGTCGGTGCCCACCAGATCGGCCCCTGCCGGGCCGTTCGCGCCGGCACCCACCGCGGTCACCACACCCGCAGCCTCGGCACCGAGCCGCATCGGCAGGTTCGCCGGATCGGTGCCGAAGGCACCGCTGTACATCTTGTAATCCACCGGATTGACGCCGACGGCGCGCACTGCGATGCGCACCTGCCCCGCCCCGGGCTCCGGGACAACGACGTCCACCACGGACAGGACCTCGGGACCGCCATACTCGCCCGCCACTACCGCTTCGCTCATACCAGCGCCAACAGCGCGGCGGAGGCGGCCATTCCTCCAGGCAGGAGACGGGCTCAGTCCTCGCGCGCCCCTTCGGACACCTCATTGAGCAGCGCCCGCAACTGCTCCGCCGGACCAGCACCGAGCAGATCCGTGATCTGCCGCTCGACCGCCGCGATGACCTCGTCGGCTGCCCGCAGCGCTTCGCGCCCAGCCGCGGTGACGTGCAACTCCTGGACGTGCCGATGGCGGGGGTGCTCGTGGCGCTCCAATTGCCCGCGGCCCTCCAAGCGCGCCACCAGCGAGGCGACCGCCTGCGGGGTAACGTTCAGTCGGCGGGCCAACTCCGCCCCGGTCAGCCCGGGCTGGGTGTGGACGCTTATCAGCAGTGCGTAGTGCGATACGGCCATGCCCACGGAGCGCAACCGCTGATCCTTCAGTGCCTGCACCGCGAGTTCCGCGCGCCGGAGCGCCCAGGTCACCCGGTTCAGCGCGTCGGGCCCGACGGGCTCCTCCTCGTTCTGTGTCACTGCTCCACCCTATCGGCAACCAGCAGCATATCAAATGTTTGACTCAAGCAAAGCAGTTGATGCAAAGTGGATGGCATGACTCGGAACCTCGCCCTCATCACCGGCGCTTCCTCCGGCATCGGTGCCGCCTACGCACATCTCCTGGCGGGCGGCTACGACCTTGTCCTCGTAGCCCGGCGCGCCGATCGACTCGACAGCCTGGCGCAGGAGCTGCGCGCCGGCGGCGCGGCCGTCGAGGTGCTGCCCGCCGACCTCGGCACCAGCGGCGGCATCGCCGCCGTCACCGACCGCCTGGCTGCCGGTGACGTCCGCATGCTGATCAGCAATGCCGGAGCCGGTGGCTATGCGCCGCTCACCGACGTCGACCCTGCGGACATCGACGGGCTGCTCACACTCAACGCCGTCGCGCCGGTCCAGCTGGTACGCGCTGCGCTACCCGGCATGCTCGCTGCCCAGGAGGGCAGCATCGTCACCGTCGCCTCCCTGCTGGCCTTCAGCGCTGGCAGCACTGACCGCAGGGCGCCCCGGCGCACCCTGTACGCCGCATCGAAGGCCGCCGTCCTGGCCTTCACCCGCACACTTGCGGGCGAACTCGCCGACACCCCGATCCGCACGCAGGTGGTGTGCCCCGGTGTCGTCGCCACCGAGTGGAACAGCGGGGCAGGCCAGAGCATCCCCTGGGCAATGTCCCCCGAGGACGTCGCCGCAGCCAGCCTGTCGGGCTTGCGGCTGGGCGAGAGCATCTGCATCCCGGGCCTCGAGGACGCGGCCGCCGCGCTCGACGCCTTCCACGCGGCCGAGTCCGCCCTGCTGGACGGGGGCAGCCGCCCAGCCCCCGCTACCCGGTACCGTGAGACGGCCGCGCACCCGCACGGACCGCGCCACGGATAGGCCATGCTTACAGGGACGTGACGGCGACTCATACCGGGCGCCGACGACTGGATCTCCCGCGGTGACAGGGGTGTGCAGGATGGGCCCCGGAGCGGGGCGGACCTCGGCCGCGACCTGGGTGCCAGGCGATCTGCCCGACCGCCCGGCTAGACACACCCGCTCGGACCTGTGTAGCGACGGGTGAGTCCGGCGGAGCCGACCGAGCCCGTGCACCTGTGCCGCTCCGACGGGCAGTCAGACTGCATGCCGCTGACGCACCACCCTGATGGCTCGAAAAGTGGGGACCGTGCCCGACACCTACCTGGAGCAACCGAGGCTGGGAGGGGAGAACTCCGTCCCTGGCTGTCCGCTCTCCTGGCAGGACAGTCTCCCTTGGGGTCGTGCGCGAAGTCGCAGGGGTTGTAGCCATTCCGACCCGGACTCGGGCCGTCCCTGCGGTTCCCGACCGCGTTTCGCCGATGCGTTCCGCATGGCGTGCGCTCCTGTCAGAGCGTCGAAACGGAGTGTGTTCGCATGGAGGTTCGAGCCGACTTCCTGTGGCCTCCAGCGTTCGCACCGACGTCGGCTGTGAGGCCGACCGCGCGGCACCCGCCCCGAGCAGGTGTCGTACGAGGGTGAATCACATCGAGTCGTACAACGCTTGCCGTCGCTCAGGCCATGCTCCGCAGGCCGAATCCTGGCTCGTCCGTCATGGCGCCCGCGCAGGTCAGGAACGTCTTGGAGTGCTGACCGCCGCCTGCCATCCCCGCACCCCGAAGGGACCAGCCCGTGCCGTTGATACCCCGTCCACTGCGGCGATGGACCACCGCAGCCGTAACCGCTCTGCTCCTCGTGGGCGGTGGGACAGCCGTCGCCGCCGGAGGCGGCGGGTCGGCCCCGGTGCATGAGGAGGACCGCACGTTCACGATGCCCGACACCCCCGGTAGCACCAAGACGGTCAGCATCGACACCACCTACTTCACCGGCGGGGACAGCACCCCGCGCCCCGCCGTCCTGCTCGCGCACGGATTCGGCGGCCGCAAGGACGACATGGCCGACCAGGCCCGGTTCCTCGCGCGGCACGGCTACCGGGTGCTGACCTGGTCCGCGCGCGGCTTCGGGCGGTCGACCGGGGCGATCGGGCTGGACGCGCCGGACCGGGAGGTCACGGACGTACAGCAGCTGATCGACTGGCTCGGCCACCGGCCGGACGTGCTGCAGGACGGACCGGACGACCCACGCGTCGGGATGGCCGGAGGCTCCTACGGCGGGGCGATCGCACTGCTCACGGCCGGCTACGACAAGCGCGTCGACGCCATCGCGCCGCAGATGACCTGGTGGGACCTGAACCAGGCGCTCTTCCCCGACGGGGTGTTCAAGAAGCTGTGGACCGCGGTGTTCTTCACCGGCGACGGGCATGGCTGCCGGTTCACCGCAGAGCTGTGCCAGGTCTACCAGCACGCCGCGCTGACCGGCACCACCGACACCGCCTCGACGGCACTGCTGGAGAAGTCCAGCCCCGCCTCCGTCGCCGGCCGGATCAACGTCCCGACCCTGATCACCCAGGGCCAGAACGACTCCTTGTTCCCGCTCGCCCAGGCCGACCAGATGGCTCGCGCCATCGCCGGCAACGGCGCGCCGGTGGCCGTGGACTGGTTCTCCGGCGGGCACGACGGCGGGGACCAGGAGTCCGACCGCACCCGCGCCCGCACGCTGGCCTGGTTCGACCGCTACCTCAAGCACGACAGCAGCGTCGGCACCGGCCCGGCGTTCCGGGTCACCCGGACCGGCGGCGTCTCCATCGAAGCCGGTCAAACGGCCCAGTTCGGCGCCAGCGCGAGCAGTTACCCGACCGACATCCGCACCTCGCACCGCAACGTGACCCTGGACGGCCACCCGCAGAGCGTCGCCAACCCAGCCGGTGGGATGCCGCCCGCCCTATCCTCCGTGCCCGGACTGGGCGGCGCCCTGTCCCAGCTCAGCAGCCTGGCCGGCGGAAGCCTGCCGATCAGCCAGGACCTGCCCGGCCAGTACGCGGCGTTCCAGTCGGCGCCCCTGGACAGCGCCCTGCAACTGACAGGCGCACCCAGCACCAGGGTCACCATTGCGACGAGCAGCCGCGAACCGGCTGTGCTCTTCGCCAAGCTCTACGACGTCGCCCCGGACGGCAGCAGCATCCTGCCCCACCAACTGGTCACCCCGGTGCGGGTCACCTCCTCCCGCACCGTGGACGTACAACTGCCCACCGTCGACCATGACTTCGCCGCTGGCCACCGGCTCCGCCTGGTGCTCGCGGCCACCGACCTCGGCTACTCCACCCCCGCCACCCCGGCGACCTACCAGGTCTCGCTGCCCGCCGGGGACACCCTCACGCTCCCGACGGACACCGCACTGCGCAACGAGACCACGCCGCTGCCCCTCTGGGTCTGGCTGCTGCCGCTCGCCGCGGCGGCCGTCGCGGCCGCACTGACCCTCACCGGCGCCCGCCGCAGGCGTGACTCGCGCAGCCAGGATCTCGGGCTCGCCGAGCTGCCGCTGGTCGTGCACGGCCTGTCCAAGCGCTACCGCGGCTCGACCGACCGCTACGCGGTCAACGACCTCTCCTTCCGAGTCGAACGCGGGCAAGTCCTCGGGCTGCTCGGGCCCAACGGCGCCGGCAAGACCACGACGATGCGCATGCTGATGGGCCTGATCCGGCCCGACGCCGGCACCGTCCACGTCTTCGGCCACCCGGTCACCGCCGGCGCCCCGGTCCTGTCGCGCGTCGGCTCGTTCGTGGAGGGCGCCGGCTTCCTGCCGCACCTCAGCGGCCGCGCCAACCTGGACCTGTACTGGCGCGCCACCGGCCGCCCCGCCGCCGACGCCCACCTCGACGAAGCGCTGGAGATCGCCGACCTCGGCGAAGCGCTGAACCGACCGGTACGCACCTACTCGCAGGGCATGCGGCAGCGCCTGGCCATCGCCCAAGCCATGCTCGGCCTGCCGGAACTGCTGATCCTGGACGAGCCCACCAACGGCCTGGACCCGCAGCAGATCCGTGAGATGCGCGCCGTCATCACCCGCTACGCAGCAGGCGGCCGCACGGTCATCGTCTCCAGCCACCTCCTGGCCGAGGTCGAACAGACCTGCACCCACCTCGTCGTGATGACCCAAGGACGCCTGCTCGCCGCCGGACCGGTCGCGGAGATCACCGGCAACGACAACGAACTTCTGGTCAGCACAGGCGAGATGACCAGCAAGACACTCGACGCAGTGATCGCCGAGCTCGAAACCGCCGACGGCGTCGCCTCCGTCACGCCCGCCACCGAGGAACCCGGCCTGCTGGTCCGCCTCGACGGCCTCACCGTCGCCGAACTCCTCAGCGAGCTGCTGGCCCTGGACGTCCCCGTGGTGCGGGTCGGGCCGCACCACCGCCTGGAGGACGTATTCCTCACCCTCACCGGAGACCGCGCATGAACACCGACACGACCGCACTCACCAACGCCTCCGGCGCCGCGTCCCACTACCGCCCGTCCCGCACGCTGCCCCTGCGCGTCGAGGCGCGCCGCCAACTGCTGCGCCGCCGCACCTTCATCGTCTTCGGCGTGATGCTCACGCTGCCGGTCATCATCTGGGCCGCCCTGGCCGTCGGCGGCACGCCCTCCGGGCCGGCCGACAGCACATCGCTGATCCAGGCGGCCACCGCCTCCGGCGCCAACTTCACCTGCGCTGTCCTCTTCATGGCCAGCGGCTTCCTGCTCAGCCTGCCGGTAGCGCTCTTCTTCGGCGACACCATCGCCTCCGAGGCCGGCTGGGCCTCACTGCGCTACCTCCTCGCGGCACCCGTGCCCAGGGCGCGGCTGCTGACCAGCAAGCTGATCGTCGCGCTCGGTTTCAGCGCCGTCGCAGTGCTCGCCCTCCCGCTGGTCGCCCTCGGCGTGGGCACCGCCGCGTACGGCTGGGGCGATCTGCACCTGCCGCTCGCCGGCTCCCTCCCGGCCGGGACAGTGGCAGAACGGCTGGCGCTGATCGCCGTCTACCTGTTCTTCTGCCAGCTCTCCATCGCGGGCCTCGCCCTGTGGATGTCCACGCTGACCGACGCCCCGCTGGGCGCCGTCGGCGGCGCGGTGGGGCTGGCGATCCTGTCCAGCATCCTCGACAACATCACCGCGCTCGGCTCACTGCGCGACTTCATGCCCACGCACGGGATGTACGCCTGGGTGGACGTTCTCCAGCCCACCCCGAACTGGACCGGCATGGCCAAGGGCCTGTCCCTGGCCGTCGCACTGGCCCTGGTCTTCGGCGCGCTGGCATTCCGCCATCTCCGCGCCAAAGACATCGTGTCCTGAGCCGACCGCTCCCCACACAGATCCGGTTCCGCCATGCCAATCGACTGCGCCATCGCTGGCTCTGTGCCAGCCATCGCGCCGCCCGTCCCCGAAGACGCCAAGCCCAGCCGGGACAAGCAGATCGTCGACGACCTCATCCTGCGGGTACTCACCTCGTAGGGATCCATGGGCCTGCCGTGGCTGCCACCGGACCGGAGCGGACCGGAACCGCGTCAAGGCGCGAGCCGCCAGCAAACCACCCCCCGCTCACGCCACGACCCCCCGGATGGGCTCACCCATGTGGACCCAGATGCCGGTCGTACGGGCTCGGCCGAGCCCGTACCGCACTGCCTACACCGACGCGCGCGGCAGCCTGCTTACCGCACGGCCCCACCCTTTTCCGGCCCAAGTCATGGGTGGTGTCGCCCGGTGTGCGCGAAGCGCAACCCGAGCCAGGGGGGACAACTCTCTCCCTGGATCTTCGCGACCCTGGGAGGACATTCTCTCCCTGTAGCGGTGCGCGAAGACGCAAGGCTTGAGCCATTCCGAACCAGGGACACAGCTGCTTCACGGTTCCCGACCGCCCTTCGCCGAGGGGCTACCGGAATGACGAGCGCACTGGTCAGAGCATCGAAACGGAGTCCGTTCGCATGAAGATCCGAGTCAACTTCCCAAGCCAGGGTCTGCTACTGGCCGGCATCCTCTTCGTACCGGACAGCTACTCCGGCGAGCGCATGCCGGCCGTGGTCGTCGGCCATCCGTGGCGTGGCGTGAAAGAGCAGACCGCCTCGATCTACGCAGAGCGGCTGTCCCGTGAGGGCTTCGCCGCGCTCGTCTTCGACGCCGCCTACCAAGGGGAGAGCGAAGGCGCCCCGCACGGCTTGGAGGACCCCTTCCAGCGGGCCGAGGACGTCCGCGCCGCGGTCTCCTACCTCGCGGCCCGCGGGGACGTCGACGCTGAGCGGATCGGCGGGCTGGGCATCTGCGCCTCCGGCGGCTACCTGTCGTTCGCCGCGCAGACCGACCGCCGTATCAAGGCTGTGGCCACAGTCAGCGCCTACGACACGCGCGGCGCGTTCTTCGACGGCATCGGCAGGACCCAGGGCCCCGAGGTCCGTGCGGCCCTACTGGAACAGGCAGGCGTCCTGCGCAACGCCGAGGCTCGCGGTGAGGGCTCCTTCTCCTTCCACGCGGCCTTCCCGGGCAAAGCGGAACTGGCCGCGCTCCCGGAGCGGAGCATGTACCGGGAAGGCTACGAGTACTACCTCACGCCGCGCGGCAGCCACCCGCTGTCCGACAACTGGTCGATGCTGCGGGCGGACGTGGTGGCCCAGTTCGACGCCTTCGCGCACCAGGACTGGATCTCACCTCGACCGCTGCTGATGATCGCCGGCACGGACGCCGACACCCGCTACTTCAGCGAGGAGGCCGTCGCCCGGGCCGCCGATCCCCGGGAGCTCTTCCTCATCGAGGGTGCATCGCACATCGACCTGTACGACCGGGACGAGTACGTGACCCCCGCGGTGGCCAAGCTCGTCGAGTTCTACGGCAAGAGCCTGGCCGTGTGAGCACACCGCGCGATCGACGGCGCCTCGGCTTGACGATGCCGTGCGTCGGCCGGTCCCTCGTTGGGATGACGCTCACACACGTGAGGTCGTGTCCGCAGGGCTCGCGGGGGCTGCGTGACTATCGTCGCCCGGGGGCGTCGGGGCTCGCCCGGGCGGTCCTGATACCCACGCCCGCTTGGTGGGCCGCAGGCCAGGGCCGTCAAACCCGTCCCAGCAGACACGGACGCGCCCACACGCGAAAGGAACCAGCAGTGATCGGAAAGAGGACCGCGTCGACGTGAGTCCCTTCCCAGTGGTCGACCCGGCAGCGCCCACCGACATGAGCCCCTACAACGCGAAGGCGCCCGGCCGTGCGAGGCTCCACCGCAATATCACCGCGGGTCCGTGGCTCCAGCCCCTCCGGCTCAAACTCGTCGGCGCAACCGCGCTGGCCGTCGCCGTAGTGGTCCTCGACAGTATCCCCGGCGGCAATCCGGCGGCCCGGGCAGACCCGTTGGGCAGCCTGTTGTCGAACGTCCGCCTCGGCGCCGCAGGAGCCATGATGCTGACGCTGTACATCGCCGCCCGCGGGATCCGGGAATGGCGGGCTGCCGAGAGTGAGCGGTGGACCGCCGCGCGGGCGAGGCCGCACGTCGTCCTGCGCGAGGATCTGACGCCGCGCGCCGCTGCTCTGGTGGAGCGCGCCCACAGGGCGGCCCAGGCCGTAACGGCGACCCGCGTTCACACCGACGACCTGATCGACCGGCGGGGCAATGAGGTCGCACTGCCGGCCCAGGTCTGGGAGATCGCGCGGACACTGGCCGAGCATGGCCGCCACAGCATGGGGCTGCCGGCTCACCCGGCCACGGTGGAGCTGCGCCAGGCGACCAGGGACCGGGCCGCGCTGTTGAACACAGCATGGCAAGTCGTCGTCGGCCGGGTCGAGGGACTCGAGCAGTACGCCGCGGCAGCCCGCGAGGCCGACCGCAGCTACACCGAGTGGCGCCAACTGCAACAGCTCGCCGACGGCGAGGCTGACGCGCAGGCACTGCTCGCGCCGAGCGCAACCCAGGAACTCGCGGCGGCGGAGCTCCTTGCCTTGACCGCCGGCGCCGTGGCCGTGGCCGAGACCTTCCGAACGGCGGTCCGAGAAGCCGCCGCCGGTCGACGTGCCTTGCCGCCGACGACCCCCGGCTGAGCGGGTCGTGCTCCTGCTGCTTGACACTGACCGGTACTTGGCCGCGCGCGGCCCGCCGATTCCCGTCCGTGCCCGTCGTCTGGCGGGTGGCCGTGAGCGCACACCAGGCAGCGCGGTCATTGCCGACCGCCACGTGTTTCGATCGGAAGGCTGCGCTCCGATCGGCTCTGCCCATACAGAAATTGACGCTGTTCAATCACCGATGGAGATTCCATGTCAGCGACGACGACCCGACCCACGGCCCTTGTTACCGGCGGCAGCCGGGGCATAGGCGCGGCGACATCGCGGGAGCTCGCTTCCCGCGGGTACCGAGTGGCCGTCAATTATTTCTCGAACCAGGAGGCGGCCGAGCAGGTGGTCGGCGCCATCGAGGCTGACGGCGGCGAAGCCTTCGCCGTGCAGGCCGACGTGTACGACCCGAGCCAGGCTGCGGAACTGCTGCTGCGCGCCGCAGTCGACGGGCGCCTGGACCTCCTGGTCTGCAACGCCGGCGCCCGCTTCACACCTACGCCGCTCCTGGCGCTTGCCTGGGAGGACTTCCAGACCAAGGTGACGAACGAGCTCGCTTCCGTCTACACCCTCACCCAGCACTCGCTGGCAATCATGGGCGCCCGAGGACAGGGCCGGATCGTGTATGTCTCCAGCAGCGTGGCGGACGGTCCTCCCGCCACGGGCATGGCCGCGCATGGTACCGCCAAGTCCGCCCTGAACACGTTCGCCCGCTTCGTCGCCTATGAGGCCGGTCCTCTCGGCGTCAACGTCAACGTCGTTGCACCGGGCTTCGTTCGCACCGGGGCCAGCGTCGGCATGCCGCAGGAGCTCCAGAAGCGACTCGCGGAGCGCACCCCTCTGGGCCGCGTGGCCGAACCGGAGGACGTGGCCCGGGTCATCGCGATGCTCGCCGGAGACGAGGCGGGTTTCGTCACCGGCGCGGTTGTCACTGTCGACGGCGGCCACGGCGTGGGCCGCATGTAATGAGCTTGTTCGCGCCGCCGTGATCCGGCTCCGCAGCCTCCGGCTGGCCACATGATCCGGACCTGCAACAGGCCCTACATGAGGGCCAGTCGGCCGGCTCGGCTGACTGACGCTCGGGCCCGGTTTGGGTGTACCGGCCCGGGCGCGGTCAGGCTCTTCCAGGTGCCCGCGTGGCGCTCTCGCGCAAGGAGATCGGAGGCGACAGAAGCAGGTGCTGCGGAGTCGCGTCGGGTTCCGCGATGCGGTTGTTGAGAAGGCGGACTGCTTCGGCACCCATCTCGGTGGCAGGCACGTCGGCCGAGGTGAGCGGCGGGTTGGATTCCTCGGCCCAGTGCTGGGTCGCCACGCCGATCAAGGAGAAATCGGTCGGGACGCTCAGACCGGCGCGCTGCAGGGCGCGCTGGAATCCGGGCAGGGCGGCCTCGTTGACGGTGGCTGCGGCGGTTACCTCGGGATGCTGGTCCAGGATCTGGGCCATGCACGCGTCTCCTGCGGGGGCGTCGTCCCCGCACGGGTACTCGTAGCCGACCAGTCTGCCGCGTGCGATCGCGTCCTGGAACCCCTGTTGGGCGCGCTGCGCCGGGCCGTATCCGTTGGCCAGTAGCTCGGCGGACCTGTTGATCAGCGCGATCCGGGTGTGGCCGAGATCGGCGAGGTGGCTGACGCACCTGCCGATCAGTCCCTGGTAGTCGACGTCCACCCACCAGGTGCCCTCCGCGTGCGCGGTGTGGCCGATGGTCACGAAAGGGACGCCGGCCTTGTGCAGCAGGGAGACGCGGGGATCGCTGAGCCTGATCTCCATGAGGATGACGCCGTCGACGCGCCCGCCGTCGATCAGGCGTCGGAAGGCGTTCTCGTGCTGGTCGCCGGAGGGCGAGAGCAGCACGTCCAGGTCGGCAGCCGCTGCCGCTTCCAGGACTGCGGCGACAAATTCCAGCTGACTGTAGGTCAGTCGTCTGGCCGGAGGGGGGATCACCAGCCCGATGGTGCGGGTACGGCCTTCCTTCAGCGCGCGGGCAGCAGCGTTCGGACGGTAGTCGAGTTCGTCGATGACCTGCTGGATGCGCGCGCGGGTTGCCTCGGAGACGGTCCGCTTGCCGCTGAGGGTATACGAGACGGTGCTGCGTGAGACTCCCGCCCGCTTGGCGATCTCCCCGATGTTCATCCTGCTCCTCTGCCCTGAGGCCGCCCTCGGTCGGCGAGGAAGGAATCGATTCGAGCGAGTGTAGTCAGGCCCCTTCCGAGGGGTCAACGCGTGCTGCCGCGTTCGTCGCCCCGCGCGTGGGACGACAACTCTCACAATCCACGGCTTGTAGGACTACAGAATGCGCCAACTCACGATCGAATCGATTCGGCGGGGCTTCGATCAAGCGACCCATCTCCTCGCCCCGCTGTGGACACAGAGAGGGCCCCCGCCCAGGCGCGCCGAGCCCCGACCGCCGAGCCCCGGCCGCCAACCCCCGGCTCCCTCGACACGGGCCGCTCACCTCCTGGAGCAGAAGGAGGCGGCGTGGAGCCCGCACCCCCGACCCCAACTTCCGCTCAGGGCCAGCATCGTTGGCGACATGACGCTATGTCACCAATGATCGGCGGTGGCGCGGAACGGGGACCGTGATCACGGGCAACCGTCGAAGTGTGCCCAGCCCGCCGGGTCGGACGTCCGGGCCCAGATGCCGGCCAACGGACACAGAGGTACATGCCGCACAGCAGTCAATCTCTTCGTAACGAGCCATTGACGCTCCAGAAACCCGGTCGTACGATCTCGGCGAATCGATTCGGCGAATCGATTCGGCATTGCGGCTCAGCCGTTCAGGCATACGCCTGACTGAGCTGACGGTGTGGGGAGCCGTACCGCAGCCAGCAGCCCACACCTTGTGCGATGTCCCGAGCCACCGAGAGACGGAGCAATGCGATGAGAGTCAGACCTCGCGCAGGTCGATGGGCGGCGGCAGTAGCCGGCGCCGTCGCGCTGGCGCTGCCACTCCTCAGCGTTCCCAGCACCACGGCCGTTGCCGACACTCCGAGCGTCCGCGCGCTCAATGTCGACCTGTCCTCCAACGCCGGCAAGGCAACCGGGGTGGGCCTGGGCCTGCTCTACGGTATGTCCGCGGACGCGACCCAGCCCGCCGACCAATACCTCAAGCCGCTGGACATCAACGCCTTCCGGGGCGGCGGATGGTTCTCCGGCGGCTGGATCAAGGACGACTACCAGTACGGGAACGCCGCCAAGGCCGACGTCGCCTCCATCATCGCCCAGGCCAAGCGGCTGGAGAAGCAGAACGGCCCCGGCTTCCAGTACCAGGTCCTGCTCAGCGACCTGTACGGAGCCAACGGCGGCGAACCGGGCAACACCCAGTGGCCCTGCGCAGACGGCGACTGCTCGAACTACGTCACCTTCCTGACGACGACGATCAAGGCGCTGGAGAAGTCCGGCATCAACTTCGCCTTCGACATCTGGAACGAGCCCGAGTTCTCGTTCTTCTGGGGACCGGGCGTCAACACCCCGCAGTACTTCCAGATGTGGGACACCGCCTACCGCACCATCCGCAGCGTGGCGCCGACCGCGACGATCGCAGGGCCGTCCTTCGCCTACACTCCCCAGCGGAACCCGGCGGAGTGGCAGACCTGGTTCGCGCACGTCAAGGCGGAGCACACCGTGCCGGACGTGATCAGCAACCACGACGAGGGCGACGTCGACGACCCGGTAGCCGTCGGCCAGGCCATCGAGGCCGACGCGGCCGACGCAGGACTCGGGCACCTGCCGCTGTCGGCCAACGAGTACCAGCCCGCCGACCGCCAAACCGCCGGGGTCACCGCCTGGTACCTCGACCGCTTCGCCCAGTCCTCCTACACCACCGCGATGCGCGGCAACTGGCGATGCTGCATGATCCCCAACCTCACCGGCCTGCTCACCCAGACCGCCACCGGATGGGCGCCCACCGGCAACTGGTGGGCGATGCGCACCTACGCCGACATGACCGGCACCAAGGTGGCGACCTCCGGAGCGGTCGCCTCGACCGCGATCTCGGCCTCCAAGGACAAGGCGCAGAACCGTGCTGTGGCCATGGTCGGCGACTCGGACGGCTACACCGGGCCCGCGTCGGTGACCCTGTCCGGGCTGTCGTCCGTGCCGTGGCTGGTCAAGCACGGCGCCGTTCATGTGACCGTCTACCGGATCCCGGACACCGGTCCGCTCTACTCCCCGCAGGTGGTCTCCAGCCAGACCCTCAGCGCCGCCGGCGGCTCGGTCACCGTGCCCTTCACCTTCCAGTCCGCGCACGACGCGTTCGCGGTCTACCTGTCCTGGGACGGCGCCCAGACCGTCGCCCTCAACGCACCTGACGAGCTGTCGGCTCCGGGCACCTACGACGTCCCGGTGACGTTCTCCAACCGCAGCGGAGTCAAGGACACCACCGTCAACACCTCCCTGGCGATCTCCTCCGCGGACCCCGCGGACGCCGCCCTGCTCACCGTGACCTGCAAAGGCACCACCCGCAAGACCTGCCCGGCCGTGGGAAGCCTGCCACCCGGTGCGTCGACCACGTCCACCTACCAGGTGACCGTGCCGGCCACGGCACCCGCAGTGGCTTACCGATTCACCGTCACCGCCAAGGCCGTCACTCCCGACGGGCCGATCACCGTACAGAACGCCTCTGACCTGATCGTGCCCTGCGGGCTCGGGGACGTGTGCGAGGCCGAGACCGGAAACCTGACCGGTGGGGCCTGCTCCGCCAACGACCACACCGGCTCCACCGGAACCGGATTCGTGGCCTGCCTGACCAGTACCGGTCCGGGTGTCACCCAGCAGTTCAACGCACCCACTACCGGCGGCTACACGTTCGACGTGCGCTACGCCGCGGGCCCCAACGGGCCCGGCGGCACCCGAACGGCGACCGTGTCGGCCAACGGTACGGCCCAAGGACAGATCCAACTGCCCGAGACCGGCAGCTGGGACACCTGGGCCGACGCCACCATCACCGTGCAGTTGCCCGCAGGCCCGAACACCATCGGGGTGTCCGTGGGCGCCGGTGACACGGGCTGGTACAACATCGACCACTTCGTCCTGACCAGCGCCACAGCGGGCTGAGCAGGCAGACCCAGCAGTGATCGAACGGCAGGCCGTGGTGCGGTGCCCGAGAGGGCCGCGGCACGGCCTGCCTGCTGCGGTGAGGGGTGCCGACGCAGCAGTGGCGGCGTTGGTCGTCGCGGCACGCGACGGACAACTCGCCCTGGACGATCCGGTGGCCCGTCAGCTGCGGCTGCGGGACCTGCCGACCCTGCGCAGTCGGGACGGTTTCCGACCCTGGCGCACCTTCACCGGCACACTGCGGCCAAGGCCATCAGCGGCGACGGCAGGGGCCTGGAGGTCGACTGCTCCCCCACCTGCGACCTGGCCAACAACCGACCTGGCCAACAACACCTTCGCCATGAACCGGGCCTGGGACCTGCGACCCTCGTCCTGTGCGGCGCGGCCCTGATCCTCGTCGTGCTGTGGCGGCGCGCAGACGGGCGGCGACCGAGGCGCATCTGCTGTCACACGCGGCGGAGAGCGAGTCCAGGCCTCAGGCTCCTGCTTGTCTGCCGCGTCGGAGACGGCGACGGCCTGGCGGAAGCAGGAGCGGGCCCGCACCCACCGTCAACTCGCGAGGCACCGTCATCAGAACGGGCAACAGGGCACACTGACGCGTGGGCAACGGGACTCCTCAGCAATCAGCAGTCCTGGCGGACCATCTGATCAACGTCGATCCCGCTGCCCACGTCACAAACCGACCACGAAGTCCCTTGCCGCCAGGGCAAAAGGGCCCTCTGCGTCAGGCCCTGCCCTGCAGCTGCCAGATCTGGTTCTTCTTGGTGGCCAGCACGCTCGCGGCGTCGCAGGTCCACTGGTGGATCAGGGCGCCGGGCGAGGTCGACACATTGCTGACGTCCACGCACTTGCCGCTGTGGACGGCGACCAGCTGGTAGTCCTTGCTGTTGCCGAGCGCGGTGACCGGGTTGAGGGTGAACATCTGGTTGGTCTGGCCGTTGCAGGTGTACTGCTGGACCGAGGCGCCGTCGGCGGTGGAGGCAGCCGCGACGTCCAGGCACTTGCCGCTGAGCTCGTTGACCACGGTGTAGGTGTTGGTCCGCCCGGCCACCGCCTTGAAGTCGAGCATCTGCTGGTAGCCGCCCTCGCAGTAGTACTGCTGGTACTGGGTGCCGTCGGCGGTGCTGAGGTTGGTGTCGTCCAGGCACTGCCCGCTGTTCTCGCTCACGGCGACCGTGGAGACGGTGGTGTTGGACGGCGGGAGCAGGGTGACCGTGTAGCCGTCCTTGGCGTTGGTGAAGGGCACGGTCACCGCGACGGCGTTGCCGTTGACCGTCAGGGTCTGGTCGGACACCGTGACCGGCCCGGCCACCGCACCGCCGTTGTTGTAGGGGATGCGCTGCAGGACCGCGCGGACCTGGCCGTTCTCGACGACGGAGGTGGTGTTCAACCCGGTGAGGTTGACGGTGACATTGCCGGTGTTGCCGCTGCTGCCGAGCAGGACCTTGGCGTTCTTGGCGGTGTTGTCCTTGGTGGCCAGGCCGTCGGTGCCGGTGCCGGGGACGAGGTTGACGATGTTTCCGGTCTGCGAGCCGTAGTAGCGGTACATGAACCACTCGCCCAGCGGCAGGTACTGGCCGGCGCTGTTCTGGGTGAGCAGGTTGGCCTCGTCGTTGTGCAGGTTGGCGCCCGAGGCCCAGTTGCCGCGCAGGCCGTCGGCGCCGGCCCGCTCCAGGCGGCCGATGAACCAGGCGCCGCCTCCGGGGGACTGCATGGACAAGGTGGCGTACTCGTTGACCTGGTAGGCCCGGGTGTTGGTCAGTCCGGCGGCGGCCAGGGTGGAGTTGGCGCGGCCGACGTCGGTGACCGGATCGCCGGGTTCGTCGTGCCAGCTGTAGATGTCGGGGGCGACGTTGTTGGCCTTGACGTAGGCGAGGTAGGTGGTCCACCAGTTGTTGGCGGAGTTGGGCTGCCCGGCCATGCTGGGTCCGACGATGAGCTGGGTGGGGAAGGCGGCCCGGACCTGGGCGTAGAACCGCGACCACATCTGCAGGTACTGGCTCTGCGAGGCGCCCCAGAAGGGATTGTTGTCGGGCTCGTTCCACAGGTCCCATTCGACGGTCATGTGGTTGGCTTGGACGTCGCTGATGAGCTGGGTGACGAAGGCGTCGAACTGGGTCCAGTTGCCGTTGTCGCCGGGCCAGCCCTGGCTGGTGGTGCTGTCGGCGCCCCACAGGTCGTGGGGCAGGATGACGAAGGTGCCGCCGAGGGCGGCGGTGCGCTTGTACTGGGCGAGGGTGGAGTTCCAGCGGGTCTGGTAGTCGGCCAGGCTGGTGGCGTAGCCGCCGCTGTTGAGCTGGGCTCCGCCGGCGCGCATGAAGTGCCACTTGATGTCGGTGAAGAAGTGGTCCTGCGGCAGCGAGCCGTCCGGGGTCATCCCGTAGATCATGCCCGAGGCGTGGTAGCTCGGGGCGCCGCCGGCGGTGGAGAAGTCGACGGTCACCGCGGTGTCGGCGGCGTGGGCCGCGGTGACGGGCACGATCGCGGTGGCGAGGGCGACGGCCAGCCCGGTGAGGACTGCGGCCAGTGGGCGGGGGTGCAGGTGCATGGTGCTCCCTTGGAGTGGGGATGGGAGTGAGGTGGTGCTGACTGCCCGGGCACGGTGTGTGGACCGTGGCGGGCAGGGCTGGGTGGGGTGTCGCGTCGGCTCGTTCGTAGGGCCATGGCGGAGCGGCGATTGGAGCCCGGAGGCCACGAGGACTTGATGCGGCTGATGTCCAGGGGTGCCATCAGGTCCTCGCGGCGATCACCGGACGGGCTGCCAGCTGCTGGTGGTGAACCCGCGGACGGGGGCACCGTCCTCCGTCCAGGCGGCGTACGCCGTCAGCAGCGCGCTGGAGCCGCCCGATGCCACCGGGGCGGCGGCGGCCTTGCCGCGTCGACGACCGGCGCCGGGTGTTCGACGGGTGGGGAACATGGCATCTCCTCAGGTGAGCTGGTCGATGTTCTGCTTCGGGTGGCGCAGGGTGCGGTGGGCGTGGTCGTCGGCCAGGAGCAGGTAGCTGCTGGCGGTCCAGGTGTAGGCGCGGTCGCGCAGTCCTTGGCCGGTGCGGGCGTCGAAGTTCTCGGCGAAGCCGGAGCGCTCGCACAGGCGGCGGAAGCGGGTGCTGACGGTGTCGGCGAGTCCGGTGTGGCCTGCCCTGCGCAGGCCGTCCTCGATCAGCACGGTGGAGGGGGCCCAGATCGGGCCGCGCCAGTAGCCGTCCGGTTCGTATTGGGGGGAGTCGGGGTGTTCAGTGGCGAGTCCGTGCTCGGTGAGGTGGGCGGTGATCCCCTCGGCGAGCACCGCGCTGATGTGCTCGGGCAGGTGCTCGCCCAGGACGATCGGCATGAGGTCGAGCAGGCTGCGGCTGCGGGAAGCGGCACCGGTGTGCGGAGAGCGGGCCAGGAACCGCTGTCCGTCCCAGAGCTGGTCGAGCAGAGCGTCCAGAACCGCACTGCCGGCGGCGTCGAAACCGGCGGCTTCAGCGCTGTGGCCGAGCTCCTCGGCCAGCCGGGCCAGTTCCTTCAACTGCAGGACCAGGAACGCGGCCAGGTCGGGGGTGGTCAGCACCCGGTGCTGGTCGAAGGTGGTGGCGTTGTCCCAGCCGCTGTCGTTGCCGTGCTGGTAGTGCGGCAGGACCTGGCCGGGGGCGCGTCTGGCGTCCAGCCAGAATCGGGTCCAGCCTTTGAGGCGTTGGTAGGCCGTCTCCAGTTGGTCGCGGTCGAGTGGGTGGGGCAGTCGTTCGCGCAGGCGGCCCAGGGCCCAGCCGTGGATCGGGGGTTTGACGAAGTTGTAGAGGACCTCGGAGTGAGTGACGGAGTCGGGCAGGGCTCCGCTCTCGTCCTGGTGGTCGAAGGGCAACTGGTATTGGTCCCAGGCGAGTTCGGGGGCCGAGGGGGCCAGGGCCAGGGCGTTGAAGCAGTGGTCCCAGCTCCAGATCTTGTCCATCCAGTGTTTGGACATCAGTACCCCGGGCCGGGTCACGAAGCCCTCGGGGCGGACAGTGGCGGACCACAGCACGTAGGCGGCCAGGTCGGCGGCGGGTGCGGTGGGTGCCAGGGGGTTGGACAGGTCTGCGGCGAAGTCGATGAACCGCTGCCGGGCCCGGTCGGTGGTGGCGGCGAAGTCGCAGGTCGCAGTGTAGGGGCGGCGGGCGCTGTCCAGCTCTTCCAGCACGGCTTCCCACTGGGGGCTGCCGTGGAGGGTGAGGCTGCGGTCCGTCCCGGACAGTCCCTCGGCCCCGATGATGTCGCCCGCGGTGCCGCTCAGGACCGTGATGCGGTAGCGGCGTCCGGTCTCGTAGGAGCTGAACTGGTAGGAGCCGTCGGTGGGGTCGCGGTAGAAGTAGATGCCGGTGAACGGGGTGAGCCGGCTTGCGGCCGGTGTGATCCGCAGGGAGAGTCCCTGTCCGCGCAGGCGCAGGGTGTCCGCGTCCTGGTAGACGATCTCGATGCGGCCCCGGTCGGCGGCCAGGGTGAGCATGCCGGGGGTCGGCTGCCAGGCTGCTTCGGCGCGTTCCCCGGTGTCGGGGTCCAGCGGGAGCAGTCGCAGGACGGCGTGCATGCCGTTCTTGTGGGAGACCAGGTGCAGGTCGTGGGAGCGGGTGTGCAGGGCCGTGACCGGCGAGAGGCTGAACCAGGACCCGTAGTGGCTGAACGGTATGGACCTGAGGTCGAAGGTCAGGCCGTGGACGGAGTCGGTCAAGGCAGAGCTCACTTCGTGTGAGGGGGGCGTTCTCGGCAGCGGTGCGAAGGTGCGGCTGTCAGTCCTTGACCGCGCCGGTGGCGACGCCTGCGGCGACGTAGCGCTGGGCGAGGACGAGAATCAGCGCGGCGGGGATCGAGGCCACCACGGCGGTGGCCATGATCGCGTTCCACTGCTGGTTGTTGTTGCCGATGTAGTGGTAGATGCCGAGGGTGATCGGCTGGTGGGAGCCGCCGTTGTCGAGGGTGCTGGCGAAGACGAAGTCGGACCAGGACCACAGGAAGGCGAACAGCGACACCGTGACCACGGCGTTGCGGCTCATCGGCAGCACGATCGACCAGAAGGTGCGGATCGGCCCGGCGCCGTCGATCTGGGCGGCCTGCAGCAGTTCGCCGGGGATGCCGGACATGAAGGCCGTGAAGATGAGCACCGCGAAGGGGACGGCCAGGGTTGAGTCGGCCACGATCAGGCCAAGGACCGAGTCCAGGAAGCCCAGGCTGAGGTAGGCGGCGTAGAAGCCCATCGCCATGATGATCCCGGGGATCATCTGGGCCACCAGCATCAGGAAGCCGAGAATGCCGCCGCCGCGCGGTCGCAGTTTGGCCAGCGCGTAGCCGGCCGGGGCCGCCAGCGCCACCGTCAGTGCGACGGTGCCCAGCCCGATGACCAGGCTGGTGCCCAGATAGGGCAGTTGCTGGTGGAGGACCAGCCGGTAGCCCTCCAGGGTGCCGTGCACCGGCACCAGGTCGGGGGTGGTCTTGCGCATGTTCTGGTCGCGGGTCAGCGAGACGTTGACCATCCAGTAGACCGGGAACAGCATGACCGCAGTGAAGGCCACGCCCAACACGGTCTTCCACCAGATGCGGCGCTGCGGTCGCCGGGTGAGCACAGGGGCCGGGCTTGATCCGGCGCGGCCGCTGAGGGCGCTGAGGGCACTCATGAGGCCAACTGCTTTCGTTGGACGCGGATGTAGAGAAGTCCGAACGCCAGAGCGATCAGGACCAGGAGGTTGCCGACTGCGGCGCCGGGCCCGAACTGGGGCAGCAGGTTGCCGAAACCGAGCTTGTAGGACCAGGTGGCAAAGGTGGTCGAGGAGTCGCTGGGACCGCCCTTGGTCATGATCCAGATGATGTCGAAGACCTTGAGCGTGTAGACCAGGCCCAGCAGCAGCGTGATCGCCGAAACGGGCCGCAGCAGCGGGAAGGTGATGTGCCAGAACCGCTGCCAGGCGTTTGCGCCGTCCAGCGCCGCCGCCTCGTACAGGGTGTCGGGGATCGACTGCAGTCCGCTGTACAGGACGACCAGGTTGAAGGGCACGCCTATCCAGATGTTGGCGACGGTGACCGAGATCAGGGTCCATGTGGGCGAGGTGAGCCAGTCGACCTGGCCGATGCCGACGGTGTGCAGGGCTGCGTTGACGATGCCGGAGTCGCTGTTGAGCATCCAGGACCAGGTGGACGCTGAGACGATCAGCGGCAGCAGCCACGGCACCAAGAACAGTGCGCGCAGGGTGCTGGAGAGCGGGAAGTGCCGGGTGAAGAACACGGCCAGGGCCAGCCCGATGGAGTACTGGAACAGCAGCGAGACCACCGTGAAGATCACGGTGTGGGTCAGCGCCGGCCAGAAGGTGGGGTCGTGGACGACGGTGCTGTAGTTCTGCAGCCCGATGAAGGGGGCGTCGCCCTGGACGAAGGAGCGCACGGTGTAGTTGCGCAGGGACAGGTCGAGGTTGCGGTAGAGCGGATAGGCGTAGAAGGCGGCCAGGTAGAGCACTACCGGGGCCAGGAACCCCCAGGCGGCCCACTGCGGTGAGCGGGGCTTGCGGGGCGGGCTCGCTGCGCGGGAGGTGCCCGGCGAGGGGGCGGTGGTGGCCGCCCCCCGCCGGGTCCGCCCGGACGAGGGCTCCGCCAGCTTTGCGCTGTCGTTCATTCGGCGGTGTCCTTTGTGGACAGGCAGCCGCCGCGGAGTGCGGCGGCGCCTGGGGGTCGGTCTGCGTACTGGGGCCTACGGGGCTTACTGAGCGGCGGCCTGAGCTGCCGTCAGTGCGTCCTTGGGCGACTTGGAGCCGGTCAGTGCCGCCTGCACAGCACCCCACAACTGCTCCGAGATCTTGGGGTACTTGGTGCCCAGGTTGTCGGCGGTGCGGCCCTTGGCGGCCTGCACGGCCTGCACCCAGACCTTGAGGTCGGGGTTCGTGGAGACCTGCTGGTCCTGCACTGCCTTGGTGGGCGCGACGTACGACAGGGTGGTGTCGGTGGCCAGCAGGTTCTGCGAGCTGGTCAGACAGGACACGAGCTTGTCGGTGGTGGTGTAGCGGCCGGCGTCCTTCTGGACGGGGACGGTGACGAACTCGCCGCCGGTGGGTGCCGCTGCCGTGCTGCCGTTCGCGCCGGGGACGGCGAGCAGGCCCCAGTCGAGGCCCGACTTCTTGGCGTTGGCAAGCTGCCAGGTGCCGTTCTCGGCGAAGGCGTACTGGCCGGTGGCGAACTCCTGCCAGCTGGTGGTCTGGGTGTTGTTGAGGACCGAGTTGGGGGCGTAGCCGTTCTTGAGCCAGTCCCGCCACAGGGTCACCGCGGACACGGCCTGGTCCGAGGACAGGTCGGTCAGCTGGGCGCCGGATCCCCAGAACCAGGGCAGGAACTGGAAGCTGCCCTCCTCCGTGCCGATCGCGGAGAAGGTGATGCCCTTCTTGCCCGCTGCCTTCACCTTGGCCAGCGCCGAGGTCAGCGAGGCCCAGTCCTTGACCGACACCGGGTCCACTCCGGCGGCCTTGAGCACGCTCTTGTTGTAGTACAGGGCGAGGGTGTTGGCGCCGATCGGCGTCCCGTAGGTCTTGCCGCCGCTCTGGCCCGCGGCCAGCAGGTTCGGCTCGACCTGCGAGGTGTCGACCTTGTTGTCGGCCGTGGTGGACAGCACTCCGGCGTCGGCCAGGGTGGAGACCACCGGGTTGTCGACGATCAGGACGTCCGGGGAGTTGCCCTGCTGGGCCGCCAGCAGCGTCTTGTTGGTCAGGTCGCTGGTGTCGAACGCGGTGCGCTTGACCGTCACGCCGGCCTGGCTGCCGCAGTCGTCCAGCAGCTTGGTCCAGGCGGAGCCGGCGGCGAACTGCGGGTAGGGGTCCCAGACCGTGTAGCTGCCCCGGGCGGAGGAGCCGGACGAACCGGAGGAGGAGGACACCGAGGAGCCGCAGGCGGCGACGCTGGTGAGGACGACCGCGACGGCGACGGAGCCGAGGGCGAATCTGCGGGGCGTGGTTCTGTTCATGGCGCGTTGTCCCTTTTCCGGCCTGCGTCGTCGCAGGGGCAGAGGATGCGAGCTGTTGTGCTCATGGATGCGTTGCGCGGAGATGTCGAACCGATTGCCGGAACCGGTTCGATTGGGAACCTAAGACGACAGTAAAGGCAAGTCAAGGGTTTCGTCACATGTAGTCGAATCGGTTCGCGTACCGCAGGATGACCGGCCATGGCAGGGCCCATAGGGGAACGGTATGAACAAGGTCGACCTGGACGTGCTGCTGTCCCCCTCGGGCGGGCACCACGACCGAAGCTTCGAACGGAGGCAGCTGGCGCTCCCTGCCCACCGCCAACGCCCAACGGCTGCTGCCGCGGCGGTGAGCCCCTCTCGCCGCCGCCGAGACCGCCAGCACCGCTACTCCTGCGGCTGCGGCTCAGCCGCCGTCGCCACGCTGAGCGCGCCGCGACCCCTGGCAACCGCCCACACCAGCAGCGCCGCCCCGCTGAGCGACGCGCCCGCAGTCGTCACAGCCG
The DNA here is from genome assembly GCF_004365705.1 of Streptomyces sp. 846.5. Classification (NCBI taxonomy): domain Bacteria; kingdom Bacillati; phylum Actinomycetota; class Actinomycetes; order Kitasatosporales; family Streptomycetaceae; genus Streptomyces; species Streptomyces sp. 846.5. The sequence goes on along the minus strand of NZ_SOBN01000001.1, from coordinate 4,840,730 downwards.
TCCAGCCGCCGGCGGACCACAGCAGCGTGGCTGCGGCGGAGCCGATCGCGCCGCCGACGAAGTTGCACGCCACAAAGGCCGTGTTCAGCCGGGAGCGGGCCTCGGGCGCCAGCGCGAACAGCCGCAGCTGGTTGAGGATGTTCAGCCCCTGGACGCCGGTGTCCAGGATCACGATCGCGACCAGCAGGAACACCGCCGAGCCGCCTGCCCCCGCCAGCCCCGCCAGGACGAAGGCGAACAGGGTCACCACCCAGCCCGCTCCGGTGGCAGGCACCGACCAGCCGCGGTCGTGCAGCAGGCCGGCCCGCTGCGCGGCCAGTGCCCCGGCCAGCCCGGCGAGCCCGAACAGGCCGATCTGGGCCACCGAGTATCCGAACGGCGGGGCGCTGAGCAGGAACGTCAGAGCCGTCCAGAACATCGTGAACACCCCGAACGCGGTCGCGCCGAGCACCAGCGTCCACCGGGCCGTGCGCTCGCGGGCGACCACCTTGGCCACCGAGGCGATGAGCGCCGGGTAGGTCATCGCGGCCTTCGGTGCCAGTGACGGGATCGCGCGGTACAGCAGCGCCGCCAGCAGCAGGGCCAGGACCGCGGCTGCGGCGTAGATGGTGCGCCAGCCCGCGACCTCGGCGACCAGGCCGCTGACCGTCCGCGACACCAGGATGCCGGTCAGGATGCCCGACACCACCGTGCCCACCACGCGCCCGCGGTCCTCGTCCCCGGCCAGGTCCCCCGCCAGCGGTGCCAGGACCTGCCCGGCCACGGTCGTCAGCCCCAGCACCGTGATCGCCCCCAGCAGCACCCCGAAGGACGGCGCCAGCGCACAGAGCCCCAGCGCCGCAGCTGCGCAGAGCATCAGCACCGGCACCAGCCGACGCCGGTCCAACACATCGCCCAGCGGCACGATCAGCACCGCCCCCACCGCATAACCGACCTGAGTCATGGTCACCAGCAGGCCCGCGGTCCGCGCGGAGGCGTGCAGGTCGCCGGCGATCAGGTCCAGCAGCGGCTGCGCCCAGTAGAGATTGCCCACCGCCACGCCGCCCGCCACCGCGAACAGCAACGTCAGCCCGCGGGTCATCACCCGCCCCTGCTCCACCGGCCGGGTCCTGTACATCCGGAACTCGCCTTCCGCCCAGGCGCGGGTATCCGACCTCGCGCGCTCGCAGACCAAGGAAACGCGATGAGCCCCCGTCCCGGAAAGCCATCAATCGGGGACAAAATCCTCCCCCCTTCCCAGAGCGCCCGGGGCAGCGGTCCGCGTCAGCGTCGAGACGTCGCTGCAAACCAGCGCACCGCCGGTCGGCGCTGCCCGTATCCGGCCCACCGCCCGCGCCGCAGGCCGGCCAGACGACCGACCCAGCTCCCCCAAAGGAGTACACCCGTGTCCGACTCCCCGAACATCGCCCTGGCCCGACGGTTCTACGACTCCAAGGGCGACCTGGCCGTGGCCCAGCAGGTCATGGCCCCGGACCTGGTCTGGGACGTGACCCCGGGCCGCCCCTTCGGGGGCGTCTACAACGGCCTCGACGGGATGGGAACTTCTTCGGCGAGCTCCTTGAGGTCGTCGACTCCTGGTACGCCGAGGGCGAGCGGTACTTCGCGGACACCGAGGACCACGTCTTCGTCTACGGCCATTGCCACGGCGTCTGCAAGACCGGCAAGGCCGTGGCGGTGCGCTTCATCCACCTGTGGACCGTCCGCGACGGCAAGCTCGCCAGCATCGAGCAGGCCGCCGACAGCCGCATCGCCCAGCAGGGCGTCACCGGCTGACCAAGGGCCCGCGCACCTTGCCGCGGGCAGTCGGATTCCAGCAGTACGGCGGCGTCGAGGTTCTGCACCTGCTGGAGGTCGAGCAGCCGGTGCCCCGCCCCCGGGCAGTCCCTGGTCCGGGTCAAAGCGGCCAGCATCCAGCCGGGCGCGGCCCTCATCAGCAAAGAGCCGGGGCGGGCCCCGGTACGGCGGCGCCCGTCGGGCACCGGCGGGGTTGCCCGCCCGGAGGCGGGCAGGTGGCGCGCCGTCAGCCGGCCGCCACGTGCTCCAGTATCTGGCCGGCCAGGTCGATGGCTTGACCGACGGAGGTGGCCATGTAGGTGAAATCAATCAGTGTCTCGTCTGCCGGCAGTACCGCAGTGATCTTCTTCAGCCCCTCGGCGACCGCTTCCACCATGGTGCCGGCACTCACGTTGATACGGAGCACCAACCCGAGCTGTTCCGGGTCGCGGCCGGCCTCCTCAGCCGTGTGCCGAACGGTCGCCCACCCCTCGGTCAGCTGGCTGGCCGGCATCATTTCCGGCACCAACCAGTAGGGCATCCAGCCGTCGGCCCGCTGACCGACCCGGCGCAGCGCCCGTGGCCCGAACCCGCCGAGATAGATCGGGGGGCGCGGCCGTTGCACTGGTTTGTGCTGGACGTAGCTTGCCGGGATGGTGAAGAGCGGGCCCTGGTGGGCCACGGGGTCAGCCGTCCACCATGACTCCAGTACGTCCAGCATTTCGTCCAGCCGGGCGCCCCGCTTTTCGAACGGCACTCCTGCGGCCTGGTACTCCTCAGGAAAGTTACTGGTCCCGAACCCAGCGGTGAGTCGGCCACCACTGGCCACGTCGATGCTGGCCAGCGTGCGAGCCAGCAACGCGGGCGAATGCCACGGCGCGGACATGACGTGGGTGCCCAGCCGGGCCTCGCTGGTGACCGCCGCAGCGATCGCCAGAGCCGTCAACGGGTCGGCTGCCACGCTGAACTCGGCCGGAAGGAATGTGGAATCGGGGTAGTAGCCGACGCTGGGGTCCACCGGCGACAGCAGCCGGTCAGTGACCCAGAGGCTGGTCGCGCCGAGTTTCTCCACGTCCGCGGAGAACCTGGCGATGCCCTTCACCTCATTGGCTTTCGACCCGAGCGTGGGAAGACTGAAACCCAAGCGCATGAGAACTACTCCGTCCACGTGAGTACGGCGAAATTGCGGAACAACTGCCGAATTGCAGATGATGCTCGGTCACAGGACACACTGGTTGAGCGCGGCTGATGACGAGCGAGGGACCGGCTACGGACGGAGGACGATCTTTCCGCGCGCGTGGCCTGTTTCGCTCAGTTCCTGGGCCTTGGCGGCGTCGGCGAGCGGGAAGCTCCGGTCGATACGGACACGCAGTCGGCCGTCGGCGACGAGGCGGGCGTATTCGGCCAGTGCCGACCCGAACTGACGGTGGCCGGCGGCGGAGAAGGCCACGCCCAGGTCGGAGGCCCCGAGGTCGGCAATGGTGACGATGCGGTCGGTGGTGCCGCCGCGCAGTTCGATGGAGGCTTTGAGGGCGCCCTTCCCGGCGGCGTCGAACACGGCGTCGATGCCCTGCGGGGCAGCGGCGCGCACCCGGTCGGCGAGGCCCTCGCCGTACACGAGTGGCGTGACGCCGAGCGAACGCAGGTAGTCGTGGTTGGCCTCGGATGCCGTGCCGATGACGGTGGCGCCGCGGGCCACGGCGAACTGGGCGCCGACGGAGCCAGCGACGCCGGCGGCTCCGTGCACCAGCAGCGTCTCGCCGCGATTCACCTTGAGGAGGTCCAGCACGCGGTCCGAGGTCTCGACGGCCACCGGCAGCGCGGCGGCGGTCTCCCAGCCGAGGCCGGCCGGTTTGTGCGCGACATCTGTGGCGAGGGCGTACTGGGCGTAGGGGCCGACCACGTTGGAGCTCAGTACCTGGTCGCCCACCGAGACGCCGGTGACTGCCTCGCCGACCTCGTCGACAATGCCGGCCGCCTCCATTCCCGGGGTGACGGGGAAGGCCACGGGGAACATCTGCTGCATCCAGCCGCGGCGGGTTGCGTAGTCGATGGGGTTGACGCCCACGGCCATGACCTTCAGCCGCACCTGTCCGGGGCCGGCGTGCGGCTCCTCGACTTCCGCGAGCCGCAGGACCTCGGGGCCGCCGAACTCCTCGTAGACGATCGCCTTCATCTCTGTCACTTCCCGTCACATGCATACGCCGCCTTGAGAGGCGGTTCGCGGACAACGCCTCCATCCTCGGCAGGGGCTGCCCCGCTCGTGCTGTCCTTTCGCACGGTTCTGGCTGGACCAAAGGACAGCCTGAGTGAGGAGGGGGCTGATTACGATGGTCGCCATGGACCCGATGACCACTGTCGATGTGATCCGGGCGCCGCTGGCCGAGGCGCTGACGCGGCTTTCCGCCGCCCTGGCCGGGGTGATTCCCCACCACTCGCTGGCCGACCTCTCGCCCAACTGCGCGTACGCGCCGTTCCAGGTCTACGGGGAATCCCCAGGGCGGCCTGGTTCAGCCGTCACCACCGCCGAGGTGGCCGCGCTACGGCCCCTGATGTCCGGCGGAAGGAACTGGCAGGGCCGGGCGCGGATGGCGGGCACCGACGTGCCGGTGCTGGCCCTGGCCAGCGACATCACCGAGCCCGCCGCCCTGCTGGTTCTCCTGCGGACCGAGGACACTCCCGTACCGGAGGAGCACCTGGCGCCCGCCCAGTCGCTGTGGGACGCGCAAACCGCGCACCGGGAGGGCCTGCGAGCGGAGGCCGTCCCCGGAACGCTGGCCGTGTCCAGGGCCGCGGCAGCCGCACGGGCCATGGCCCTCACCGAACTCGGTGCCGCATACGGAGCCGCGCTGAGCGCCATGCTCAGCGTTCTGCGGGACCGTGGCCTGGGCAACAGCAACGCCCGGATGCGCGCCGTCGACCTCGCCGTCTCCGCCCTGGCCGAACTCCGCTCGCAGGCGGAACTCGACCAGGCTTTGGTGGAGGAGCGGGCCGGGGACGCGTTCCTGCGGCTCGCCGACTCGCTGCGGCTGATCCTGCGCGCCCGTGGCGTACGGCTGGATCTCGGCACCCCCGGCGCGGAGGAGGGCGCGGACCGGTTGCTGCCCTGCGATGTCGTCAACGCGGCAGCCGCGGTGGTCCGGGCCGTCGTTCAGGCCTCGTTGGAGGACCAGGGGCACGGGCCGGACGGTCGTCGGGTGAGCCGGATCCACGTCGGCTGGAAGGTGGGCGCGGCCGCCCTGCGGGCCACCGTACGGGATGACGGGCCCGGGACGCTGTCCCGGAATTCTCTCGACGCTCACAGGGTCGGCGAGCGGCTGACGCCCCTCGGCGGGAGGTTCGAGCTGGATGCCGTGCCGGAGTGGGGCACGACAGTGACGGTCGAGGTACCCCTCAATCCGCCCGACACACCGCGCCAGGGCCCGCTGACCGGGCTCGGTGCACGGGAGTTGGAGGTGCTGGGACAGCTGGCCCGCGGGCGGCGCAACCGGGACATCGCCCAAGAGTTGCACATCAGCGAGTCGACGGTGAAGTTCCACGTGGGGAAGATCTTCGACAAGCTGGGCGTCACCTCCCGTGGTGAGGCCGCCGCACTCGCTCATGAGTGGGGTGCGGTGTAGCAGGCCGGGTACGTCAGCGGCAACTCCCCACCGGTCAGGGGCTGTTCAGTTTTCAGACGCAGGTCGCACAGCTCGGTGCGGTGCAGGGCGGCGCCGTAGGCCAGGTTGAGCATCAGGCGGTTGCGCAGCGGCTCAGGCCAGGCGGGGCAGCAGACGGTGCGCGTTCCCGGTGGTGAGAGTGCGCCAGTCCGTGCTGCCGGGCGGTGTCGGAGCAGCGTCCACCGCGGCGATCTGGCGGGCCACACCGGGTGCGGGAGTCCAGCAGTAGTCGCTGCCGTACAGGATCCGTGCGGTGCCGAACGCGGCTGCCAGTGCCGGTACTTGATGCGGGAACGGGGTACCGGCGATGTCGTACCAGAGCCGGCCGGCTAGTTCCTGCACGGTGGGGTCGTCGGCGGAGCCGCCCAGGAACGCGCTGCGGAACAGCTCCATGCGGTCGGCCATCAGCGGGAGCACGCCGCCGCCGTGCGTGAAGACCCACTGGATGTCCGGGTACCGGGTCAGTGTCCCGGCGAAGACCAGATCGGCCGCAGTGCGGGCGGAGTCGAAGAGGAACTCCAGCATCGCCCGGGGCTTGCCCAGCGAGACCGGCCCGGGGTCGGGCGGTGAGGTGGGGTGGACGAAGACGACGGCCCGGCGCCGGTCCAGCTCGGCCCACACCGGGTCGAAGGCCGGGTCGCCGAGGTAGCGGCCGGCCGCGTTCGTCATGAGGGCGACCCCGTCGGCCTTCAGCTCGTCCAGCGCGTAGGCGAGTTCGGCGAGCGCTCCGTCCACGTCGGGCAGCGGCAGTGATGCGAACTGCCCGAACCGGCGTGGGTGTTCGCGGGCCAGGTCGGCTCCGTACTCGTTGACCTGCCTGGTCAGCTTGCGGGCCGCGGTGTCGTCGCCGAAGTGGGTGCCGGGCGAGGACATCGAGAGCATCGCGGTGGTGATGCCCTGCTCGTCCATCAGGTGCAGCTGCTCCTGCGGGCTCCAGGCGGGCCAGTACGGCAGTCCGTCCGGGTGGGCGTGGCCTGCGGCGGTCGCGGCAGCCACGTAGTCGTCCGTGACGAAGTGCGCGTGCACGTCGACGAGACCGGTGCCGACGGGGGGTGCTGGGGGCATAACGGCGGTCCCTTCGTAGATCGAGGCGCCGCGCGGGGCCGTCCAAAGGCCGTCACAGCAGCGCCCACCTCTCCTGCCGAGGTGCGGAAGGAAAGAATGAAAATGTGTTCGTCAGGCATTTTCGCCAATGACGCTAACACCGGGCCAGGGCGTCGGCGCGCCAGCAGGGAGGGAGGATTTCCTCCCAGGCTGACGCCTTGCCCACCGGTGGATCATGTTGTTCCCTGGGAGCGCGGGCCGCTGAGCCGATGGCGAATCGCGGCCCCGACGAAGCAGCCGTCTCGGCCCGGACCATGACCCGCCCTGCGCGAGAAGTGGCGCATCGCCCAGGCCACCCTGCGCGGCGCTCCGGTCGATGCCGGCACGGCCTCGACCGGCGCACACGGCCGGTCGAGGTGATCATGACTGGTACCGGCACACACCCCTGCCCGCCCTGGCCCGTCTCTCCTGGAGAAACCCCTTGCTCGGTCTTGAACTCGTCGTGGTGCTGGGCATCGCCGTCCTGGTGGGCAACGTCCTGGCGCAGCGCCTGGGCGTCGCTGCGCCGGTGGTGCTGCTGCTGACGGGCGCGGTGCTGGGGTTCATTCCGCAGGTGCGGCAGGCCCAGCTGCCGCCGGAGGTGGTGCTGCTGCTGTTCCTGCCGGTGCTGCTGTACTGGGAGAGCCTGTCGACCTCGCTGCGCGAGATCCGCAGCAACCTGCGCGGCATCGTGCTGCTCAGCACGGTGCTGGTGATCCTGACGGCCTGGGCCGTCGCTGCGGCCGGGCACGCCCTCGGACTGCCGTGGGGGCCGGCCTGGGTGCTCGGCGCGGCGGTGGCGCCCACCGACGCGACCACTGTCGGCGTGCTGGCCCGGATGCTGCCACGCCGTCAGGTCACCATCCTGCAGGCCGAGAGCCTGGTCAACGACGGCACCGCGCTGGTCGTCTACGGCCTCGCGGTCGGCATCACCGTCGGTGAGGAGCACCTGAGCCTGCCGCACGTCGCCGGCCTCTTCCTGCTCGCCTACGGCGGCGGGGCCGTGGTCGGCGTGGCGGTCGCCTGGGTGAACATGAACCTGCGCCGCCGCCTGGACGACGCGCTGCTCGGCAACCTCGTCATGATCCTGGCGCCGTTCACCGCCTACCTGCTCGCCGAACTGATCGACGCCTCCGGCGTCATCGCCGTGGTCGTCAGCGGCCTGATCATGGCCCAGGTCGCGCCGACCCTCATCCGCGCCGAACACCGCACGCAGGCGCTCGCGTTCTGGCCCCTGATCACCTTCATCATCAACGGATCGCTCTTCGTCCTGGTCGGCGTGGAGCTGCAGTACGCCGTGCGCCACCTCGGCCACGCCGACCTCGCCCGCGCCACCGCCACCGTCGCGGTCGTCTGCGCCGTGCTCGTCGCCACGCGCTTCGCGTTCCTGTTCGGTTCCGTGTACGTGATCCGGCTCCTCGACCGCCGCCCCCAGCAGCGCGCGTTGCGGGTCAACCACCGCACCCGGGTCCTCAGCGGCCTGGCCGGTTTCCGCGGCGCGGTCTCCCTCGCGGTGGCGCTCTCGGTCCCGCAGACCCTCGCCTCCGGTGTGTCGTTCCCCAACCGCAGCTTCATCATCTTCGTCACGGCCGGCGTCATCCTGGTGACCCTGGTGGGCCAGGGGCTGCTGCTGCCCGTGGCGGTCCGCTGGGCCAAGCTCCCGCCGGACACCTCGGTCGAGCGGGAGCAGAACCTCGCCGCCACCACTGTGCTGTCCGAAGCCCTCACCGCGCTCCCCGGGCTCGCCACCGAACTGGACACCGAACCCCAGGTCGCGGAATGGCTGCGCCAGGAGTACGAGGTCCACCTGGCCACCGCCCGCGCCACCTGCGCGGGTGCCGCCGACGCCCCGGCCCTGCGCGACCGCGAGCACTACGTCACTCTGGGCTTGGCCCTCATCGCCCATAGGCGTGCCACCGTCGTCCGGCTGCGCAACGAACGCCGCATCGACGACACCGTGCTGCGCCGCCTGCAGGCCACCCTCGACGCCGAGCAGGTCCGCCTGAACGGTGGCACCGCGGCGGAGTGACCGGCCCCTCAGGGCAGGCCGACGGCCTCGGCTGTGCGGCTTCAGGAGCGCCGGTCGAGGAGGAGCGGTCCTCCCCCGGCGGACCAGCCTCCGGCCGACCACAGGGCCGAGGCTGGGCCTTGCCGAGACCGGATTGAAGATCATCGGCCACAGCCCGTCAACACGGCGCCACAGAACCCGCACAGGCCGCTGACGACGCGGGCACGGTCGCTGTGGCGCCGCCACCGCTGCCGGGGGGCGACGGTCCAGGGCCCGGATCATCGATCGGGAGGATGGTCAGGGCCGGAGCAGCGCCTTGATGGCGCGGCGCTCGTCCATGGCCTTGTAGGCGTCGGCGACCTGGTCGAGCGGCAGGGTGAGGTCGAAGACCTTGCCTGGATCGATGCGGCCCTCGAAGACGCGCTGGATCAGGTCAGGCAGGTAGCTCCGGACCGGGGCGGGTCCGCCGCGCAGGGCGACGTGGGAGTAGAACAGCTCCTCGGCCGGGACGACGACGTCGTGCGGCATCCCGACGAAGCCGACGTTGCCTCCGGGGCGTGTGGAGCGCAGCGCCTGCAGCATCGACTCGTTGGTGCCGACGCACTCCAGGACGGAGTCGGCGCCGACACCGCCGGTCAACTCCTTGATTCGGGCCACGCCCTCGTCGCCTCGCGCGTCGACGATGTCTGTGGCGCCGAACTCCAGGGCCAGCTTCTGCCGGGAGGCGTGCCGGCTCATCGCGATGATGCGCTCCGCACCGAGCTCCTTGGCGGCGATGACTGCGGACAGGCCCACCGCGCCGTCGCCGACGACCACGGCGGTGGAGCCGGGCTTGACCTCAGCGGCCCTGGCGGCGTACCAGCCGGTGCCCATGACGTCGGAGAGGGCCAGCAGGCTCGGGATCAGTTCGGCGGACGGCTGTTCGGGGGTGGCGACCAGGGTTCCGTCCGCGAGCGGGATGCGGATGTAGTCGGCCTGGCAGGCGCCGAAGAACTCCCGGTTGAGACAGGAGGTCTGGTAGCCGTTGCGGCAGTTGACACAGGTGTTGTCGGAGGCGAGGAACGAGCCGATGACGAACTGGCCAGGCTTGACCGCGCTGACGTCGGCACCGACCTCTTCGACGATGCCGACGTACTCGTGGCCGACCGCCTGCGGCTCGGTGACCGGGTTGATGCCCCGGTAGCTCCACAGGTCAGACCCGCACACGCAGGTGGCGACGGTCCGGATCACGGCGTCGGTCGGGTGGGTGATCTTCGGGTCCGGGCGGTTCTCGATGCGGACGTCGCCGGCGGCGTGAAGGACTGCTCCCAGCATGATGGTTCCTCGGGGGTGAGTCGGGTGTTCAGCGGCCAAAACTCCGGGCGCTCACACGCGGGTTGGTGTACTCGGCGTCGGTGACGTGGTCGAGCCAGGTGGCGTCGTCCGTCTCCCGCAGCGCGAGGTGGATCATGAAGCTGTCAGGTGCGGCGCCATGCCAGTGCTCCTCGCCGGGAGGAGTCCGGATCACATCGCCCGGAGCGGCCTCGATGAGGTCACCACCGCGGGACTGGACCAAGGCGATGCCCTCCACGATGTAGAGCGCCTGACCCATCCCGTGAGAGTGCCAGGCGGTGCGGGCACCGGGGGCGACCGCACCATGGTGGCGCGCGCCCGGGAGGGCTCCTCGCCGCGGTAGACGACGTCGGCCCAGGCATCACCGGTGAACCACTGTTCCGGCAGCTTCACGGTCGGGGGACGCTTGACGATTTCCACGGTGCTTTCCTTGCGGACGTGTCGGGTGCGCTACCGGTCCGGGCGGAGGGATGCGGCTCAGGCCTCCTGCTCCGCCTGCTCGGCGACGACGGCCTGGAGCTGGTTGATCGCGGTCATCGCGTTCGGCCAGCCGGCGTAGAACGCCAGGTGCGTGACGGCCTCGACGAGCTCGTCCACGGTCAGGCCGTTCTCGATGGCCCGGCCGAGATGGAAGCCGAGCTGCTCAGTGCGGTACAGCGCCGCCAGGACGCTGACGGTGACCAGACTGCGGTCTCTCGGGGAGAGCTGTGGGCGCTCCCACACATCCCCGAAAAGGACCTGGTCGGTCAGTTCCGCGAGCTTCGGCGCGAAGTCCTGCAGCGTCGCGGGGGCGACAGACTTCCCTTCGGCCATGCTTCGTCACTCCTTCGGGGCTGGGGTCTGCGTGCATCCTGACCCGCGGTCGGCAGATCCCGCCGAATTGGGATGCGGCTCTGCGCCGAATGGCGGAGATCCACATCCCGCGAGCCCTGCGGTCGGTCACACACTGATGACCTTGCCACGCACCCATTCAACACGAAATAGGAGAACTTCATCCAGGGATACATCGCTCCCCCCTTCGCCGATCCGGCGTTCTTCCCGTCCCCGCGTGTCCTGCTGAACGAAGGGCGCGATCCCTTCCACGGAGAAAACTCTCCCCCCCACAAACGCATCGGCCCGTGCCATGGTGGAGCGTATGGCCCGAAACCCGAACCTCAACGAACTGGGAGAATTCCTCAAGGCCCGACGCGCTGAACTGAACCCCGGCGACCTGGGGCTGCCCGAGAACCCGCAGCCGCGGCGGGTATCCGGCCTGCGCCGCGAGGAGGTCGCCCTGCTGGCTGCCGTGAGCACCGCCTACTACACCCGTCTGGAACAGGGGCGCCTCCAGCCGTCCGGCCCGGTCATCTGCGCCATAGCCAAGGTCCTGCGACTGAGCAAGGACCAGCGCGCACGCCTGTTCGAACTCGCGGGGAAGGATGCGCTCCAGCGCCCCTACCGGCGTCCTCGCCAGAAGGTCCAGCCCGAGCTGCTCCGCCTGCTGGAGGACTTGACCGTGTCTCCGGCGCTCCTGCTGGGCCGCCGCACCGACGTCCTCGCCTGGAACCCCCTGGCCGCGGCCCTGGTCGCCGACTTCGCTCAGATCCCGGAGAACCACCGCAACTACATCCGGCTGCTGTTCACCGACCCCGCGCTGCGCAGGCTGTACCCGGACTGGGAGAACATCGCCCGCACGGCTGTGGCGCAGCTGCGGATGGAGGCGGCGGGCACCCCGGGCGACCCCCGCATGAACACGCTGGTCGGCGAGCTTTCCACACAGGACGAGCGCTTCCGGAAGTGGTGGGCCGCCCACGTCGTCGCCGGCCTGGGCGTGAGGACCAAGCAGCTGAACCACCCTGTGGTCGGTCCGCTGACCCTCGACTGCGCCACGCTCACCTCCGGCGCGGACCCCGAGCAGCGCCTGATCGTCTGGAGCGCCGAGCCGGGCAGCCGCTCCGAAGACGGCCTGCGCCTGCTCGCGTCCTGGTCGGCCACACCCTCCACACCCTCCACGCCCGGCTCCAAGGGCAGCCCAAGCTGACAGCCGGGGCGGCGGGCCTGCCCGCGTCGCCCTGCGCGGTTCACCCGCGCCCTACGGAGGCCGACGCGCGCCGGCCGCCGGCCCATATGACGGACATGACGGGTCAAACGTCGGTACGGGTTTCGGGTCGTTCGGGCTCGGACCAGTGGGTGTGGTGGCTGCCCTCGTGGTCGGTGCGCTCGATGACCGCGTCCGTGGCCTCCCCGGCCTTCACCATGATCAGCAGCCTGCGGGGTCGCTCAAGCGCCGCTACGAACTCCTGCGGCGACTCGGCCGGCACGAATGCCCCCTCGTGGCCGAACTCCTCGATCAGCGCCCTCGTCCGGGCCGGGGTGCGGTTGTGGACCGCGACCGTGTAGCCGTGCCGGGCGAAGTTCCGGGCCAGGTTGCGGCCCATCACCGCCAGCCCCGTCACGCCGATCTGCGCCGATCTGCGCCGAAGCCTCCATGCTTCTGCGTCCCTTCTCGTTTTGGGCCCCGCCGGCCGCCAGAAGGCAGACCGGACAGCACTGTGTCTTCGTGGCCAGTGCGTCCGGGGCCGTCCAGGTAGTGGCGGGCGCCCGGCGGTGACACCCGATACACGATGAGGCGCGTATCACAGGCGCCCGCAGCGCCAGTATGGGTGACCTTCCCTGAAGGCAGGAGGGAGAAATTCCTCCCCCCTTGGACTTCTCATTTTTTCGGCGTGGCTACTTGCCCATCCGCCCTATGGCCGATCTTCTTGCCGCGACGTCTCGTCTCGCACATGCCCTGGCCGCCAATTTTCCTGAGAGTCTGGCCGTCCCCGGCCGTCCCCAGACTGCGGCAATCGGGCGAAATCCTCCACCCGGGGCGGATCGGATTCGCCCGAAAGGCGGGGCGAAATCATCCGGGGAGGAATCTGTCCCTGTTTTTCCCGGGGTGGGCGATGCAGTGTGGTGGACGTACCTCCGATTACCTCCCTTTCGAGGAGCAGTACCAAGATGCCTTCTCCGGTCCAGCCCCGCGTCGCCGTAGCGTTCCACTCCGGCTACGGCCACACCGCCGTCCTCGCCGAGGCAGTCGCCCGGGGTGCCGCCTCCGCCGGTGCCGACGTCGCGTCCATCGCGGTCGACGCCATCACCGACGAGCAGTGGGCCCAGTTGGACGCCGCCGATGCGATCATCTTCGGCTCGCCCACCTACATGGGCACCGCCTCGGCCGCCTTCCACACCTTCGCCCAGGCGAGCACCAAGCGCTGGTACACCCAGACCTGGGCAGGCAAGCTCGCCGCCGGTTTCACCAACTCCGGCGCCAAGGCGGGCGACAAGTCCTCCACCCTGGGCTACTTCCAGACCATGGCCGCCCAGCACGCCATGCACTGGGTCAGCCTGGGTATCCAGCCGGGCTGGGCGTCGACCACCGGCAGCGAGAACGACCTGAACCGTCTCGGCTTCTTCGCCGGCGTGGCAGCCCAGAGCCCCGTCGACGCCGGCGCCGAGGCGGTGCACGAGTCCGACATCGCGACCGCCGAACACCTCGGCGCACGGGTCGCCCGCGAGGCCGCGATCTTCGCCACCGGCCGCGCCGCGCTGGCCGCCGCCTGACCCCGCGCCTCATACCGCACCGACTACACCGTCCAAGGAGCACCATCATGTCCGACAACGCGAACATCACCCTCGTCCGCCGTCTGTACGACTCCGGCATGGCCCCCGACGTCACCGCCGAGATCATGGCCCCGGACCTGGTCTGGGACATCACCCCCGGCTTCCCCAACAGCGGGGTCTACCACGGCTGGGACCACGTGGGCCGCGACTTCTTCGGCCCGATCATGCCGAACTACGACAGCTTCGGCGCCCAGGCCGAGCAGTTCTTCGCCGACGACGACAACCACGTCTTCGTCCTTGGCCACTACCACGCCGAGACGAAGACCGGGAACAAGGTGGACGTCCGCTTCATCCACTTCTGGACCGTCCGCGACGGCCAGCTCGCGCACATGGTGCAGGCCGCCGACAGCCACGTCCTGCGGGAAGCCCTCAAGGGCTGACCCGGCCCCGCCACCGACCGAACACCGGAGACCATTCCCATGGCAAAGATCCTTTTCGTCATCACCGCCGCGACCCACTGGACCCTCGCCGACGGCTTCAAGCAGCCTGCCGGATTCTGGGCCGAGGAAGCCCTCGGCCCCTACGCGGTCTTCAAGGAGGCCGGCTACGAGATCGAGGCGGCCACCCCCGGCGGCGTCCCGCCGACCGCCGACGCGCTCAGCCTGACCCCGGACTTCAACGGGGGTGAGGAGGGTGCCGAGGCCATGAAGCAGGCCCTTCACAAGGCGACCGAACTGCAGCACCCGAAGCGCATCGAGGACGTCGACATCGACGACTACGAGGCCGTCTTCTACCCGGGCGGCTGGGGCCCCATGGAGGACCTGCCCGACAACGCGGAGTCCGGGAAGCTGCTCACCGAGTGGCTCGCCTCCGGCAAGATCGTGTCGCTGGTCTGCCACGGCCCGGCCGCGCTGCTGGCCACCGTCGACGCCGACGGGAACTCCCCGTTCCACGGCTACCGCCTGACCGGCCTGTCGAACGCCGAGGAGCGACAGAACGGCCTCGCCGACCGCGCCAAGTGGCTGCTCCAGGACCGCCTGGTCGCCGAGCTGGGCGCGGACTACCGCGAGACCGAGCCGTTCACCCCTCACGTCGAGGTGGACCGCACCCTGATCACCGGCCAGAACCCGTACTCGGCCGTCCTGGTCGCCCAGGAAGTCGTCAAGGCACTCAGCTGACCCCGCCGATCCAGCTCTGACGACAAGGTGCTCGGCAGCCCGCCACCACACACGGGCTGCCGGGCACCCCTCAGGCCCGACCCGGCACTCGGCCACCGGATGCCAGAACCGCTTTTGGTGACTTCGCGGTCGCCACCGCGGCCAAGGATGCGGCGCTGATCACCGAAGCCGCCCGCGAGCGCGGCGTCCACCTCGACATCGCGGACGCCGGAGCCGGCCGACTGCAGCGCACCGCCGCTCTGGGCCGAGCCGACGAGGCTATCGCGGCCTCGTACTTCGCGAGCTTCGACCAACCCGCACACCCCTCGTGACCAGAGCCGCGTCGGCCCCGCCCGCGGCAGAAGCAATGGAAGTGACACTATGAAGGCTGTTGGAGTGACCCAGTTCGGCGGCCCCGACTCGCTGCAGGTCCTGGACCTGCCGACCCCCCAGGCCGGGCCGGGTGAGATCCGCATCAAGGTGAACGCCGCAGGCGTGAACGCGATCGACTCGCTGATACGCCGAGGCTTGGCTGTCGCAGCGACCGCCAAGCCGCCCTTCATCCCCGGGATGGACGCCGCCGGCGTCGTCGACCAGATCGGCGAGGGAACCGACACCGATCTGCGGGTCGGCGACCGCGCGATCGCCATCGTCGTGCCGTCCGAGACCCACGGCGCCTACGCCCAGTACGTCACCGTGCCCGCCGACTCCGCGGTCGGGGCGCCGGCCGGGGCGACCGACGCGCAGGCAGCATCGCTCCCGATGAACGGCCTGACCGCGCGCCTCGCGTTGGACACGCTCGGCCTCACACCGGGGCAGACCGTCGCCGTGACGGGCGCTGCCGGCGCGGTCGGCGGATACGTCGTCCAGCTTGCCAAGGCCGACGGGCTTCGGGTGGTGGCCGACGCGGGCTCGCAGGACGAGACGCTCGTCAAGGAGCTGGGCGCCGACATCGTCGTGCCCCGCGGTCCCGAGTACGCGCAGCAGGTACGCGCACACGTCCCGGACGGCGTCGACGGCCTCGTGGACGCCGCTTCGCTGGGTGAGCTCGCCACGCCCGCTGTCCGCGACAACGGGACGGCGGTGAGCGTGCGCGGCGGCGAAGGCGTCCACGAGCGCGGCGTCGTCGTCAAGTCGATCGTCGTGTTCCGCTACGCGCAGGAGCAGGCCAAACTGGACCGCCTGCGCCAGCAGGTCGAGGACGGACAGCTCACGCTCCGCGTCGCGCAGGTCCTGCCGTTCGACCAGGCGGAGCAGGCCCACCAGCTCCTGGACGCCGGCGGCGTCCGCGGCCGGATCGTCCTGCGATTCTGAGCCCGAGCGCACCAGGACCGCCCGACCAGGCCCCACCCACCCCGTCGCATCGGTCGAATGCACAACCGGGGAAAAACTCTCCCCCTGACAACTCTGATCCAAGGTGCGAGGCTGTTGGCATGAAGCGCGATGCCCACCGCAACGACCTGGGGGAATTCCTCAAAGCACGCCGCGCCGAACTGGCTCCGGCCGCCGTCGGCCTGCCCGACGGCGGCCCGCGGCGCGTCGCGGGCCTGCGCCGCGAGGAGGTCGCGGTGCTGGCCGCCATCAGCACGGACTACTACTCCCGCCTGGAACAGGGCCGCATGCCGGCCTCACCGTCCGTACTGGCGTCCCTGGCGCAGGTGCTACGCCTGGACGACGACCAGCGCGCCTACCTCTACGAGCTCGCCGCCAAGGACGAGTTCCGCCCACCGCGCCGTGTGCCGCGTCCGAAGGTCCAGGTGCAGCTACAGCTGCAGCGGATGCTCGACGACATGGCGCACACCCCCGCGTTCGTCATCGGTCCGCGCACCGAGGTCGTCGCCTGGAACGCCATGGGGGCCGCCTTGATCACTGACTTCGCCAAGATCCCCGAGAAGCAGCGCTACTACATCAGGATGCTGTTCACCGACCCGGCGATGCGCGAGCTCTACGCAGACTGGGAGGGCGTCACCCGGCTGTCCATCGCCCAGATGCGCATGCACAACGCGAACAACCCCGGTGATGCCCAGCTGGCCGAACTCGTCGGAGAACTCTCGGTCCAGGACGCTCAGTTCCGGCAGTGGTGGGCCGACCACCACGTGGCAAACAGGGGCACCGGAACCAAGCACCTGCGGCACCCGGTCGTCGGGGACCTTCATCTGGACTGGAACGCCGTCACCTGGGCCGCCGACCCCGACCTGCAGATCATCGTCTGGACAGCGGAGCCGAGCAGCCCGACGCACGATGTCCTGCGCCTGCTGGCCTCGTGGGCCGCCGATCCGGCTCACGCGCTCAGCGGCAGCCCGAGCTGATCACCCCGCTGCGGCAGCAGCGCGGGTGGCGGGGTGGGACGCGAGGGGCCGCAGTGCGTCATGGGACGGGCTCCCGGGATTGGCTGTCCAGACGACGAGCTGCTGCTCCGGGTCGTCGGCACAGGCGAGCGTCGACCGCTCCAGCGCGAGATCACCGACCACTGGATGGCACAGCAGCCGGGTCCCCCCGCTGCTGTCCCGTCGCAAGTGATCTGGTCCGAGGCCAGGGCTGTGACCTGCGGCGACCAGAACGTTTGAGACGGCGTCAGCTCGTGAATCTCAGACGATCTGGTCCCGGAGCCGCGAATGCGCCGCGTGCGCCCCGCTCCCGGCCAGGGCATCTCAATCGACCTGGTCCGGCGGGACCAGATCATCCGAGACGGGGACCAGATCGACAGAGCCAGGACAGCTGCGGATCGCTGACTGGTCTCAACGAACTCAGTCGTCAGCGATCTCCTGACCATGGCGACTACCTTCCGCGAGACGGTCATCCTCGGCGCGTCCCCACAGCCGTCGCCCCATTGACCTGCGGCGACTTGGTTCGTTGAGACAGCCAGGCTGCGACTGGGTTCGCTGCGACCGATCAATCGCCACCGCGTGCGACCCTCACCTGGCTTTGAACGAGTCTTCTGGCCCCAGTTGAACGTTCCGCTGGGGCCAGACAAGCCGTTCATAACCACGGGTTCACGACGGAGGATCTCCTCCACCCAAGCCTCCGCGAAGCCGTCCTCGGTGGCGGCCCGCGCCCACACCCGGGGTGCGGCCAACGCGCGGAGCAGTGCCGTGGAGATCAGCTGGCCCGTGGTGGACTGCCCGGCGATGAAGACAAGGAAGCATACGGCAACGGCGGTCGAGGAATCGAGCGGCTCACCGCTGGACAGCCTGTGTCCACGGAGGAAGCCGATCAGACCGTCCGCAGGCGCGTCCCAAGCCACCTGGTCCGCCAGCCACCGGTAGAAGTCCCCGACCAGCTCCCCGAGACGGGTCTGCTGCTCGGCCGACGGCCAGCCGTAGAACAGCTCCAGGGCAGCGTCGCTCCACGTCGTGAGAGTGTTGGCGGATATGCCCTCGACGCCGAGCAATCGCATCATCACCCGGCACGGCAGGAGCTGCACGTACTCGGTGGCGATGTCACACGGGTCACTGGATGCGTACCGCTCCCGGAAGTCGGCAACCATCTGTTGCGCGACGTTCGTTTTGGTGATGACGGCGACGTTCGTGGTGAGCATGAGAATTCCGACACTTCGGGCATTGGTCGGATGCTTGCGAGGGCTAAATGGAAACCCAGACGTTCTGTGGGCGCGCGGTGGCGTCCGGTCGGCGGAGCCGGTCGGACGGGGGTGTGGCGGGTGTTCAGGTAGCGGGTTCGGCGGTAGGGGCGAGGGTGACCTGGTGGCCGAGTTTTTCGAGTTGTCGGACGAGGTCGCGGGTTTTGCGGACTGGGTCGCCCAGGCGGTGGTGCCAGTCGGGGCCGAGGTCCTGGTAGACGGCGTCGGGGTCGTTGATCAGGTGCCAGACGATCATCAGGATGGAGCGGGCGACCGCGACCAGGGCGCGGTTGTGGCCCCGTCGTTTGACCAGGCGCCGGTAGCGGGCACCGAGGAAGGTGTCGGTGCGCGAGGCTGAGGCGGCGGCCTCGCCCAGTGCGGCTCCGGGCGTGAGTAGTTCCGGTACAGGAAGTAGCGCCGAGAAAGATCATGGTCAGGTGATGGCGCTGATCCGGTTCTCGTACTCGCGGCGGGCCTTGCGCTGGGCCGGGACCGCTGGGACGCCCTGGCTGTCGTCGAGCGGCTGGCAGTGTGCGAGGAGCTGGCGGTGCATGGCGGGGGCGGCGCTGACGCGCAGGGTGTAGCCCTGGCCGCGCCGTACGGCCACGCCCAGGTCGAGTGCGGCGCGCTCGGCCGGCTCCAGCTCGGCGGCGAGGAGGAAGTCGGCGACCTTGCCCGGCATGTCGAGGGTGACCGGCAACTCCGGGGCGGGGGCGTCCTTCTCGGTGGCGGTGTGGTCGGGCATGAGGTCGGCGACGGCCGTGCGGATCGCGCCGCGGCTCACCCCGTGGTCGCGGGCCAGGGCGGCGATGGAGCGGCCTTCCAGGTACTCGGTGCGGACGGTGTGGGTCCTCTCGGTGGCCAGGGCGGGGCGGCGCCCACCCTTGCGGCCCTTGGCTTCGGCGGCCCGCAGGCCGTCGTAGGTCAGTTCTCGTTGGAGGTCGCGCTGGAGTTCGCCGGCGGCGGCGAGGGTCTGCACCATGAACTTCACGGTGGACAGCAGCTCGCCGGTGCGCGGGTGGCGGGCGGTGAGGTCCATCGCGGAGAACGCGCCGTCGTGGATGCGCAGGGCGAGGCGGTCGCGGTGCAGGACGTCGAGTACGTCGAGGATGTGCCCGGTGCCGCGTACGAGGCGGAACATCTCGGAGATATGCACGGTGTCGCCGGGCCGGGCGTAGGTGAGCAGTTCGCGGAACTTGGGCCGCTGGAGGGGGTGGAGTCGGCTGGAGGTGCCCGGGGCCTCCTCGAAGACGACCGGGTCCTGGACGCCAGCCTCCTCCAGCACGAGGTTCTGCCGGGCGGTCGACTGCTGGTCGGTCGAGACCCGCTTGTAGACCAGGTTTGCCACCGAAGGCCCCTTCCTGACGGAGGATTGGACCCTATCTGTCGTCAAACCCTGTCAGCAATCACCATCGGATCTGATTGGATTCGGGCCGCCATGAGCCCCAGGATTGCAGGGGTTCATTGAGCCCGTCGGCTTCCTGTCGTCAAATGATCGTTTGACGACAGTTGCGGCGGATGATCACTTCGCTGAGGCGCTCGATGGATTTTCGGAAGGCACGTCGGTCCGCTGTGTGCTTTTGCACCCCCGTGGGTTCATATCGTCTGTCCGGGCTCAGGGGTTGCTGGCGTGTGGTGCGGGGTCTGGGGCGTGGCGGTCCAGGAGGCGAGCAGGCGTAGTGCTTCTTCGGAGGGGGAGCCGGGTTCGGCGGTGTAGATGGTGAGGGTGAGTCCGGGTTCGGCGGCCAAGTCCAGGCCTTCGTAGGCGAGGGTGAGGTCGCCGACGGTGTGGTGGTGGAAGCGTTTGGTGCCGGTGCCGTGGTGGCGGACGTTGTGGGTGCCCCAGCGTGTGCGGAAGTCGTCGCTGCGGGTGGACAGTTCCCCGACGAGGTCGTGGAGGTCCTTGTCGTGGGGGTTGCGGCCGGCTGCGGTGCGCAGGATGGCGACGGCGATGTCGGCGGCCTGGTCCCAGTCGGGGTAGAAGCGGCGCGAGGCAGGATCCAGGAAGTTGAACCGGGCGAGGTTCGCCTGGTTTGCGGGTGTGGCGTGGACGTCGGCGTAGAAGCCGCGGGCGAGCTGGTTGGTGGCCAGGAGGTCCATGCGCGCGTTGCACACGAACGCGGGTCCCGCGGTGATGGCGTCCAGGGTCCACTGCAGGCTGCGGTGCGGTTTCCACTGGTCCTTGGTACGCCGGCGGGTGAGGGCGTCGGAGCCGTCGGCGGCGTGGGCCAGATTCAGCAGGTGGGCGCGTTCGGCGTCGTCCAGTTGGAGGGTGCGGGCGAGGGCTTCCAGGACGGCCGGGGAGGCGCCGGCGAGGTTGCCGCGCTCCAGCTTGGCGTAGTACTCCACGCTCATATCGGCCAGCGCGGCGACCTCGCTGCGGCGCAGGCCGGGCACGCGCCGACGGCTGCCGCAGGGCAGGCCCGCCTGGTCGGGGGTGATCTTCGCGCGCCGTGAGGTGAGGAACTCACGGACTTCTGCTTGGTTGTCCACGCCTTCGACGGTACGTGGCGTGCGCGGCCATAGGGATGTACTGGCAGTACATCCTTTGGTGGTGTCTCGCTAACCGTGCCACGAGCGGGTTACCTGGTGGAGGTGGTGCTTCCGGTCCGTCTGCACGACGGGTCGGGGGTGCGCACCTGCCCAGTCGTACCGACTCGCAAGAGTCTTTGATGCAAGGAGCGATGAGCATGCCTCTACAGGACGACGGTTACACGTTCGTGCTCTCCGACGAGGTCACACGGACCTCCGTCCGCTACAGGAACCGCTACGGCGTCGAGATCGCCGCGGATCTGTACCGCAGCGTCGATCTCGACGAGTCGGTCGGGCACCCGGCAATCGTCATCGGCCCGCCCTACGGCGGGGTGAAGGAGCAGGCTCCCGGGGTGTACGGCCAGGAGATGGCCAGGCGCGGGTTCGTCGCCGTCGGCTTCGACCCGTCGTACAACGGCGAGAGCGGAGGCGAGCCTCGCCACGTCGCCTCCCCGGAGTTGTTCGCCGAGGACTTCAGCGCGGGTGTCGACTTCCTGGGCTCGCTGCCCTATGTCGACCGCGACAGGATCGGCGTCATCGGGGTCTGTGGCAGCGGCGGATTCGCGCTGAGCGCCGCGCAGGTCGACACACGGATCAAGGCCGTCGCGACAGCGGCCATGTACGACATCAGCCGTGTCGCGCGCAACGGGTGGCAGGACACCACGAGCGACGACGAGCGCCGCAAAGCGCTCGACGAGATCGCGGCGCAGCGCTGGAAGGACGTCGACGCGGGCGAACCCGCACTGACGCCCACCTTCCCCAGTGAGGTGCCCGACGGTCTCGACCCGATCACCAGCGAGTTCTTCGAGTACTACGTGCCCACCTCCCGCGGCCACCACCCGCGGTCCATCGGCGCTTTCACCGTCACCAGCACTGCCTCCCACATGAACTTCGGGCAGCTCCGCCACCTCCCGGACATCGCACCGAGGCCGATCCTGCTCATCACCGGCGAGCACGCCCACTCCCGCTACTTCAGCGACACCGTCCACGAGCAGGCGACGGGGCCCAAGGAACTGGTGGTAGTGCCGGGGGCGCGGCACATCGACCTCTACGACCGGACCGACCTGATCCCGTTCGACAAGCTGGAGACATTCTTCTCCACGCATCTCACGTAGCGGTTCCATCCTGGGAAAGAGTCTCCCAGGGAGGGAACCCCGGCGGCCCCGCACCGGTCGGGGTCAGGTGACGAATGTCGGTATGTGCTCCGGTCCATTCCGTCCAGCCTGGGCCTCCGGCTTGCCCTGGGCCCGTGGGCGGCGGTTTCGTCCCCTGCACCGGGTCCGCGACCGTATTCGGCGGTGCCCGGTACACGCGCTGGCGTGTAGCGGACGCCTTGGCACGTAAGGAACTCCTCATGCGCGGCGCCACCGATGTGATCATCCGCACGGCTGTGACCTGTGTGTGCGGCTCGGACCTGTGGCCCTACCGTGGCGCGGAGCCGACCGGCGATCCGCATCCGATGGGCCACGAGTACGTCGGCTTCGTCGAGGAGGTCGGCAGCGCCGTCACCTCGGTCAGGCCGGGTCAATTCGTTGTCGGCTCCTTCGCCACCTCGGACAATACCTGCCCCAACTGCCGCAACGGCTTCCAGTCGAACTGTCTGCACCGCGAGTTCATGTCCACCTGCCAGGCCGAGTACGTGCGCATCCCCAACGCCCAGGGCACCCTGGTCGCCACCGACGAGGTGCCGGGTGAGGAGTGGTGGCCGAGCCTGCTGGCCGTCTCCGACGTGATGGGCACCGGCTGGTGGGCCGCGGATGCGGCCGAGGTCAAGCCGGGCTCCACCGCCGTGGTCGTCGGTGACGGCGCGGTTGGCTTGTGCGCGGTGATCGCCGCCAAGGAGATGGGCGCCGAGCGGATCATCGCCATGAGCCGCCACGCATCGCGGCAGAAGCTCGCCCGCCAGTTCGGGGCCACCGACATCGTCACCGAACGCGGCGAGGAGGGCGCGGCCCGGATCAAGGAACTGACCGGGGGGATCGGCGCCGACAGCGTCCTGGAATGCGTCGGCACCGCCCAGGCCATGCGGCAGGCCCTGCACTGCGCCCGCCCCGGCGGCAACGTCGGGTTCGTCGGCGTCCCGCACGACGTCGCCCTCGACGGGCAGGAGCTGTTCTTCTCCCACGTGGGCCTGCGCGGCGGTCCGGCTCCGGTACGCCGCTACCTGCCCGACCTCATCGACCGCGTCCTTGCCGGTGCCATCGACCCGGGCAAGGTCTTCGACCTCACTCTGCCTCTTGAGCAGGTCGCCGAGGGCTACCGCGCGATGGACGAGCGCCGCGCCATCAAGACCCTCCTCAAGCCCTGACCCTTCGACCACCCGCGCAAGGAGCAATCGTGCAGATCACCCGCAGCTCGATCGAGACCCGCAAGGGCCCCGCCGACTGGTTCACCGGCGACGTCTACATCGACGCCGTCGCCGCAGCCCCCGCCCCCTCCCGCGTCACCGCCAACCTGGTGCACTTCATGCCCGGTGCGCGCACCCACTGGCACCGCCACCCACTTGGCCAGACCGTCTTCGTCACCGAAGGCGTCGGCCTGTGCCAGCGCCGAGGCGGACCGGTCGAGGTCATCCGGCCAGGCGACCGCGTCCTGTTCGAGGCCGAGGAGGAGCACTGGCACGGCGCCGCACCCGACCGGCTGATGGTCCACCTGGCCATCAACGAAGGCGACGCCGACCACGACGTCGTCCACTGGCTCACCCCCGTGACCGACCAGGAGTACACCGCCACCCCGGCCGACTGAACCCCACCCCCGACGGCCCCACATCAGGAAGCGAGAAGAACCGACGTGACCGTCACCTACGACTTCCACGGCAAGGCCGCGTTCGTCACCGGAGCGGCCTCCGGCCTCGGCCGTGCCACCGCGCTCGCCTTCGCCAGAGCCGGAGCACAGGTCGCTCTCGTCGACCTGTCCGAGGACGGCCTGCAGCAGACCGCACAACTGATCACCGACAGCGGGGGCCAAGCACTCGTGCTCCCCGCTGACGTCACCAGCGAGGGCGACGTCCAGGCCGCGGTCGACCGCACCGTGGAGCGTTTCGGGCGCCTGGACGCCGCCTTCAACAACGCTGGCGTCGAGCAGCCCGTCCAGCCGGCCGCCGACACCGCCAAGGACGACTGGGACCGCATCCTGGGCGTCAGCCTCACCGGCGTGTTCCTGTGCACCCGCGCCCAGATCCGGCAGATGCTCCAGCAGGACGGCGGCGGCGCCATCGTCAACGTCTCCTCCGGCGCCGGCGTCAAGGGCTTCAAGGGCTTCAAGGGGCAGGCTGCCTATGCCGCCGCCAAGCACGGCATCATCGGCTTCACCCGGTCCGCCGCCCTGGACCACGCTGCCGACGGCATCTGCATCAACGCGGTGTGCCCCGGCATCATCGACACTGAGATGATCCGCCGCTTCGGCGACACCCGCCCCGGTGGTCGCGACGGACTTATCGCCGAGGAACCCGTCGGGCGCCTTGGCAAGCCCGAGGAGATCGCCTCCGCCGTCCTGTGGCTGTGCTCCGCGGACGCGGCGTTCACCACACCGGCGCCTCGCTCGTCGTCGACGGCGGCCAGACCACCTGACAACCGGCTCGCCGGGGCGATGAGCCGGCTGACCCCGTACCGCGGCCCGCACGTGGGACGACGAGGCGGCACCCGAGCCCTCCGGGACTGAGGCAGTCCGCGCCGCATCCCGTCCCGCCTCTCGACAGGAGAAGACCGACGTGAACCCCACCTACGACTTCACCGGCCAGGTCGCCTTTGTCACCGGCGCCTCCTCCGGCATGGGCCTGGCCGCCGCCCGTGCCTTCGCCGCCTCGGGCGTCGCCGTCGGCCTCGCCGACATCGACGAGAGCGCCGTCAACAAGGCGGCGAAGGAGCTCACCGACGCCGGCCACCGGGCCCTCGCCCTGGTCTGCGACGTCACCGACGAGGACCAGGTCGCCGCCGCGGTCGACCGCACCGTGGAGACCTTCGGGCGGCTCGACATGGCCTACAACAACGCTGGCATCATGCCACCGCCCACCGACGCCGCCGATGAGAGCGCCGAGCAGTTCGACCGCGTCCAGGCCGTCAACCTGCGCGGTATCTGGGCGAGCATGAAGCACGAACTGCGCCACATGCGCGACCAGGGAAGCGGCGCCATCGTCAACTGCTCCAGCCTCGGCGGCCTGGTCGGCAACCCCGGCCGCGCCGCCTACCACGCCTCCAAGCACGGCGTGATCGGCATGACCAAGAGCGCAGCCCTCGAATACGGCTCCCGGGGCGTGCGGATCAACGCCGTCTGCCCCGGCACCATCGCCACCCCAATGGTCGACGCCATGGTCGAGGGCGGCGAACTTGACCGCGACCAGGCCGAAGCCGGCCAGGCCATCGATCGCCTCGGCACCGCCGAGGAGATCGCCCAGGCCGTCCTGTGGCTATGCAGCGACGGCGCCAGCTACGTCACCGGGATCGCTCTGCCCGTCGACGGCGGCTACACCGCCCAGTAGGCCCTGTTCTTCGGAAAGCTAGGGCCAGGTGACGTGTAGCGCTGAGTACGTCGGGCTGCTGAAGGGTAGTAGCCGGAGCTCTCACTCCTCGCCTTCGCCGTCCTCGTCCAGACCCGACGCGTCGGGATCGCGTAGCGCACGCAGCCCCTGCTGGGGCGAGGTAGCGGCGAAGTTGAACTGGTAGCGGCCCATGAAGTTGATGTGGCGGTTCTTCAGCGGGGACAGCCGGGCCACGTCCTCGTCGTTGACCTCGATGTCGCCGGCCGCCCGCAGCGCGGTCACCGCGGCGTCCAGATACCTGGTGTTCCACAGCACCACGGCGTTGAGCACCAGGCCGAGCGCGGCGAGCTGGTCCTCCTGGCCCTCGCGGTAGGCCTGCCGGATCTGCCCGCGCCCGCCGTGGCAGATTGCCCGTGCGAGGCGGTGCCGGGACTCCTGGACCGTGAGCTGGCGGTTCATCAGCCGGCGGTAGGTGTCGTCGACCGGGTCGACCAACGCCAGCAGGTGCATGGTCTTGTCCATGCGGCCGTACTCGGCAAACGCCTGGCCCAGCGGGTCGGGTGCCCCTCGCGGCCGAACATCCGCAGCAGGTCGTAGGCACGGAGCTGGTTGGTGATCAGTGACCCGGCCACCCGCAGCATGTCCGGCCACCAGGTCTCGACCTTCTGGAGGTTGACCTTGTTGACCGCGATCTTCTCCAGCGGCCCGTAGTCCCCGGCCAGCTCCGCGCCGGCCGGTGCAGGCGGGGCGTCAGCGCGCCAGAACCGCTGGTCGGCCAGGTCCCGGAAGCGCGGCGCGAACCGGAAGCCCAGCATCTTGTACAGGCCAAACGCGATGTCGGAGTACGAGGCGTTGTCGGTCGCGATCATCTCCGGTCGGACCCCGCCGTCCAGGTTCAGCAGCGTGTCCAGGGTGAACAGGCTGTCGCGCGGGGTGCCGCGCACGACCATCGCGCCGATCCCGGCGACCTGGTCATTTACCGCGTTGAGCCAGGTCAGGCCCCTCTTGTATCCGTAATATTTGGGCGAAGGGCCGGTGTTGATGCTCTTGACCGGCACCACGAACCGCAGCCCGTCGACCGAGGCCAGCAGTCCGCCGCCCCACCTCTGCGCCAGCTCGATCCGGCCCTGGGCCGCGATCAGCAGCCCGTTCGCGGCGGCCAGGGTGTCGGCCCGCAGGTAGTTCTGGTCCACGTGCGAGAGCCGCGAGCGGGTCAGCGCCTTCTCGCCCGCGTCGATGACCGGGGTCAGGCCGATGTTGCAGCTCTCCGCGACCAGCAGCGCCACCAGGCTCCTCTCCAGCCCCTCCATCCGCGCGGCCCGCCCGGAGACGTGCCGGAAGGCGTCCAGGAACCCGGTCCAGGCGTGAACCTCGAACAACAGATCCGGCAGGTCGATGCGCGGCAGCATCGCCTCCACCCTCTCCTTCAGCACCTTCAGCGACTCCGGCTCGCCGATGGAGCCGAGCTTGTCCACCGACAACTTCGCCCGGCCCCCGCCCTCGGGGACCACGACCTCGACCTTCGCGTCTTCGCCGGCCTCGGCCATCCGGTCCGCCATCTGCCGCCAGGCCGCATCCAGCGCCACCCGCAGCGAGAGCAGGTGCTCGCCCACCGGCACCTGCAGGCTCAGCCCCGCCAGCACGTCCGCGCGCATCGCCTCCCACCGGGCCCCGTCCAGCAGCCGCGCCCGCGGGTCCGCCCACCGCTGCGAGGGCGAGGCGAACACGTCCCGGCGCGCCAGGGCCTTGAACAGCAGCTCCAGCACGCACACCACGTAGGCGTCGCGGTCCGCCGCGCCCTTGGGCAGGTCGGCGTTGCTGAACACCGCCCGCCGCCAGATCTTCGGCACCAGCTCCGCGTCGATCTCCTTCGGCAGCAGCGGGCGCTCCTTGACCCGGCGCCGCGAGAGCGCCGGCAGCTTGCGCACCGCCTTCAGCACCCGCTTGCCGCCCTGGGCCGCCCCTAGCGCGTTCGACTCACCCAGCAGGGACAGGAACGGGCGAACCGTGTTGTAGCGCTGGCCCAGCTTCTCGCGCATCGCCGACTCGGCCGACCCGTCGTCCTCCGGCACCAGCGCCTCGACCATTGCCACCGCGCTGGAGACCGCCTCGCGGGACACCGCCTCCTCCACCGCCGCCCACAACGCGGCCACATCCAGGTCCGCCTCCCGGGTCTCGACCCGGTCCAGCTCCTCCACCAGGATCTTCGACGCCCTCGCCAGCGTCTGCGCCGCCTTCTCCAGCGCCGGCAGCGTCGACAGCCGCTCCCGGTCCGAGGCCCGCTTGGCCGTGCTGATCAGCCGGTTCGCCATCAGCACCGAGAACAGGTCCAGCGCGTCATCGACCGCCTGCGCCTCCAGATTGCGCACCACGGCGGTCAACAACGCCGTCTGCCGCGGCTCCGGCGCCCGCTCGATCGTCTGGGCCTTGCTCAGCTGCCCGTACCGGGCCAGGGTGTTCAGCCGATTCACCGGCACCCGCGACAGGTTCACCCGCCCCAGCCGGAACGCGGAGATCTCCTCGACGCGCTCCATCGCCCGCATCATCGCGGTGCCCGTCGACTTCGTCGGCGGCATCCGCAGCCGCTCCAACTCCGAGACCCGCTTGCCCTCGGGCACCACCAGGAGTTGGCGAAGCCCAGGCCCCAGGGTGGGAGCCGCCTTCCCAGTGGCCTGCGCCACCGCCTCGTACAACCGCCGGTCCGCCGCCTGGCGAGCCTCGGAGACCTGCCGCGCCAGCACGCTCACCCCCGGCAGCAGCACCCGGTTGCGCCGCAACCACGTCACCGCGTGGTTGAACAGCGCCACCGGCCCCTCCGCATGCGTCCACGCCCGGCCGTACAAGAAGGTCCGAAAGCGCCGCGACCACTCCCGGTCCAGGTAGTCGCGGTACCCGAACCGCTCCCGGATCTGCTGGGCGTGCTGATAGGGCGTCATCCGCCGCTCGGGATAGCCCTTCAGGCAGGAGGAGTCCTCGATCCCCAGCTGCCCCGCCAGGTAGGTGACCACCTCCCAGGGCACCGCCAGCGGATCGTCCGCCAGGAACATCCCGATGTACCGAACCGTGCAGATCTGCACCGCCATGCCCAGACGGTGACCGTCCGTCCGGCGCAACGCGATCAGCTCGCGGTCATCGTCGTCCAGGAAGAAGAAGCGCTCCAGCTCAGGGCGCGTCGGAACCTGCGTGAACGTCCCGTAGGACCCCGCCTGCTCATCACTCAGAAACTCCACCGGCACGCGCGGACCGTAGCGCCAGCACTCCACCGACCGGGCCAGGTTGTCAGAACTGCATCAAGCCAGCGCTGCCCCGTGGTAAGCACGCCCACCATGATCTTTCTCGGCGCTACTTCCTGTACCGGAACTACTCACGCCCGTAGAGGCCCGTGGGTTCATGAAAACTGAAGCCTGCTCAGCGGGAACCCGGGGGTCGTGCCGTATGCGTCAGCTGAGTGTGTCCGTGGGTTCGGCGGGAACGTGGGGGTGGGCTGCGAGGCGGCGGGCTTCGGCTGTGACCTCGGTATCCACCTGATCCACGGTTCGGTTGCCGTATTCGAGGGTGTCGTACTCGTCATCGAGTTCTGCGAGCCGTTCGGTCAGGGGCAACTGGTGTCCGTAGCGCTGGTGGATCCGGAAAGTGAATTCCCGAAGTGTCAGGTCGCCGGCGAGCATGCGGCGTGCGAGTGCTCGGGCGGCGGCCTCTTGGCCCGCGTCGCTGGCGATCGGATGGAAAACCAGGCCGAGTTCGTCGAGTGCCGGGGGCAGCAGCTCGTGGACGTCGTAATCCGCCTCGGCGCGTGTGCAGGCGGCGAGGACTCGAAGGCCGGGGGTGTCGAGGCCGGCGACGAGAGCATCGCAGGCGGCGTCGACGACGTCGATCGCACGGATCTCTCCCATGCTCCAGAGGGCGGCCTGGTCCTGGAGGGCGGTTGCTGCTGCTTCGGGCGACTTCACTCGCTCATGATTGCCTTCGCTGCACGTCCCGGTCGAGCGGGTTTCCTTGAAGTAGCTGTTCAGCGGCCTGCTCCAGCAGAGCTCGTGCGGAGTCGGCATACTCAGATTGAACCCGCAGCGTCGCCTTGGGTGGTGACGGTTCATGATCCTCGCGCTATGGCTGGATCATGAGGTATGCGGCAGCGGGCGGGTACACGCCCGAGGAGCAGGCCCGTCGGGAACGGTTGCGGCTGGAGGTCGCCGAGCGGTTCGTGGTGGGCGAGTCGAGTGCGCAGATCGCGCGGGATCTGCGGGTCACGCGGCGCTCGGTGGAGCGTTGGCGGGCGGCGTGGAAGCAGGGCGGGGCGCAGGCGCTGTGCTCGGCGGGGCCCGTGGCGCGGGAGCGGCTGAGCGGGCGGCAGTGGGAGAAGGTGGCTGCGCTGCTGGACGCCGGGCCCGGGGTGTGCGGTTTCGAGGACGATCAGCGCTGGACGCTGGCGCGGGTCGCTGACCTGATCGGCCGGACCTGCCATGTCAGCTACACCCTGACCGGGGTGGGCAAGCTGCTTGACCGGCACGGTTACTCCTGGCAGGTCCCGGTGCGCCGCTCGGCGGCACGAGACGAGGAGGAGATCGCACGCTGGCGGGAGGAGACCTGGCCGGCCGTGGAAAGTCTGCCGGCGAGCTCGGCGCCTACATCTGCTTCGCCGACGAGTCGGGGCAGGGGCTGAGCCCGCCGCGAGGCCGGACCTGGGCACGGCGCGGGGCCCGCCCGCAGGTCAGAGTGCATGTACGCAAGCGTGGGCGGGTCAACGCGCTCGGTGCGGCCTGCTATCGGCCCGGTGACAACCGGCCGCGCTTCGCCTACCGGCTGCACACCTGGCACGGCCGCAGGAAGGAGACCAAGAGCTTCACGCTGGATGAGTACCGTGCCTTCCTGACCGCGCTGCATCATCAGCTGCGCGCTCCGGTCGTGCTGGTGTGGGACAACGTCTCCACCCACAAGACGCCGGAGTTCACCGCCTGGGCCGCGCGGCGGAAGTGGCTGAAGGTGTTCTACCTGCCCAGGTATGCACCCGAGTTGAATGCCGTCGAGTGGGTCTGGTCCTGGCTCAAGCGGAGCATCGTCAACTTTCTGCTCGCCGGCATCGACGACCTCGAAGCGCTCGTCCGCTCCCGACTCAAGCGGATCCAGTACCGGCCTGACGCGATCACTGGTTGCCTTGCCGACACCGGCCTGATCCTGCACCCGCCATGATCCTCGATCACGACGCTACGGATTCAACCTGAGTCATTCAGCGGCCCTTCGGGCCTCGCGGTGGGACGGGAAAATCGGGGGCGTCGTCGGCGTTTGTGCCCCTGCCACGCACGGGGAACGGCAGCATGGTTGTCGTCCGTTCCGGATGACTCCGGATCTACTCTGGTGCCTGTGAGCCCGCACCTGAGTCTGGTGGCGGAGGGCGGCCACGGGAACCGTGGATTGTTGCCACGAGCACGAGCGTCAGATTGCATGCTGACCCCAGCCCTCCCCGGAGCGGTGTCCGACCGACTGCCGAGGCAACCCCGGAGGGGTGGGAGATGGACGTCGTCCACGAGCGCGTCGCCGCGCTGGACGTCAGCAAGAAGGACGCCAAGGTGTGCGTCCGGGTCCCCGGCGCGCGCAAGGGGACCTTCGCCAGGGAGGTGACCACCTGGGGGTCGATGACCGGCCAGGTCCTCGAACTGCGTGAGTTCCTCCTGGACAAGAACGTGACGCTGGTCGTCATGGAGGCGACCGGCGACTACTGGAAGCAGTTCTACTACCTTCTGGAGGACGCACTGCCAGTGCAGTTGGTCAACGCGGCCCACGCGAAGAACCTGCCCGGCCGCAAGAGCGACGTGAACGACGCCCAGTGGCTGGCTCAACTCGCAGCCCACGGGCTGCTGCGCGGCTCACTGGTGCCGCCGCCACCCGTGCGTGAACTGCGCGACCTGACCCGCCTGCGCTCCAAGCTGACCAACGACCGCTCCAAGGAGCACCAGCGGCTGGAGAAGCTCCTGGAGGACGCGGGCGTCAAACTGTCCGTGGTGGCCACCGACATCCTCGGCGTCTCCGGTCGGCTCATGCTCGGGGCCCTGTGTGCGGGCACGGCCGGCCCCGAGGCGATGGCCGAGCTGGCCAAGGGCCGCATGCGCTCGAAGATCCCCGAGCTGCGCGAGGCCCTGACCGGCCGCTTCACCAGCCACCACGCCTTCCTGACCCGCCTGCACCTGCAAGTAATCGACGGCTTCGATGCGGCCATCGCCGAACTGGAGGCACGGATCGAGGTGGTGATGGAGCCCTTTCGCCCCCTGATCGACCTCCTGCTGACCATGCCCGGTATCGGCGAGAAGACCGCGCAGGTGATGGTCGCCGAGGCCGGTGCGGTCATCGACTGCTTCCCCAGCGCCGCATGCTTCGCGTCCTGGGCCGGACTCGCCCCCGGCTCCAACCAGTCAGGGCCGAAGACCAAACCCGCCAGGACCAGACATGGCAACACCTACCTCAAGGGCGCCCTCGGCATCGCAGCGCTGTCCGTCTCCCGCTCCCGCGGCACGTTCCTCAGCGCCCGCTATCACCGCATAGCCACCCGCCGAGGCCCGATGAGAGCCCTGGTCGCCACCGAGCACTCCATGGCCACGGCGATGTGGCACATGCTCACCCAGGGCGTGCCCTACCTCGAACTCGGCGGCGACTACTACACCCGCCGCGAGCCCGAACGCGCCAAGGCCCGCATCACCGCCCAGGCAGAGGCCCTCGGGCTCGCCGTCACCTTCAGCCCCATCGAGCCCGACACCGCCGCCTGACAACGCCCACAGTGCACCATTTGCGCAGGCCGGCCGCCACCGGTTCCCGAAGCATGTCAACAAGGCACCGCCGCACCTTCCGTCTGCCGGGCTGACCGTGATTTTCGCGTCAGTAGCGCATGGCGGTCTTCTCATCGAGACCGAAGACCTCGGCGAGGTGGAGTGGGTCAGGGCCCTGGACGAGCGCTTCTTCGAGCTGCCGGTCGACGCGGAGCCTCTCCAGGGTCGCGTCCTGTCCCCGCATGCTCGTGCCGATCCAGAAGTTGCTGACGCGGCCGGTGCCCATCGCGGTCTTGCTGTTGACCAGCAGGTGGAGGTTCGCGGTGTTCGGCCACAGCGTCCGGCGGTGTTCCAGCCAGCTCAGCAGCAGGTGAAGGGTCAGCTCGTCGAGGGGGCGGACGCGTCCCGCGATGCTCAGCCGGCGGTTGCCGAGGTCCACGTCGTTGAGGGTCAGGGTGGCGATCTGGGCGACCCGGGCGGCGTGCACTGCGGCGAGGACGAAGATGAGGCGCTCGGCCGGTGTGCGGACGGCGGCGACAGCTCGGTCGACCTGCCCGGAGTCGAGCGGTTGGAGCACGCCGTACTCGTACTGGCCGACCTTGATCCGGCTGGTCGGGTTGCGGAAGACCAGGCCCGACCGCTTCGCCCAGGCGAACAGCGACCTCAAGGCCACGAGACGCTCGCGGCGGTGGTGACCGTGCAGCGTCTTCACGTGGGCGACGACGTCGTCGCGAGTCACCTCCCGCAGGTAGTCGTAGCGCTGCGACCATTCCAACAGCGCGGGACGGACCCGGTTGAGGTAGAGCCAGACCGTGCTCTGCTGCCGGGGAATGCTGCGGGGACCGCCCTCACGCAGGACCCGGGTCCAGCGCTCGGCCTCCGCTCGGATCCCGGGGGCGAGTCCCTGCAGGCGCTCGACGAGCCAGCGCTCGAAGGAGGGCTCACGGTCGTCGAGGAAGACCCCCATCTCCTTCAGCACTGTGACGGTGTGTCCGACCCGCAGGTCCAGGGCCCTGAGCGGGGCGAATATCTCACTGTGCTTGATGGCGTCGCCCGCGACATAGCCCGTGAGCACGACGGCCAGGCCGCGGTTGACGCCGAAGCGGATGTTGCGCGACCAGCCGTGGGCCTCGGCGAGCTCGTGGGCCAGGTACTTCGCCCAGGCGAACCATGGGCTGGCGAGGGCGGCGGTGGCCGGGTCGAGCCGGCCGAAGTCCCTTGGGACCTGTCCGAACAGCGGTAGCTGGATCGATGCCGTGTCCGGCCGCCGGCACGGTGTCGGCGGAGGCTTGCGCGGGGCTCCCCGTGGACGGCCGCTTGGCGGCGCGGTCGGGGCTGTTCCCCGGTGGAAGGGCCGCGCGACGAAGAAGAGTTGGTGGTGCCGGACGGCGGCGAGACGATCCCGCACGTCTGCGTCGGCGCCGTCTCGACCGGTGCCGACGGTCGTGCTGAGGCTGGCCTGGCGCCAGCAGAGCCGGCAGTAGCGCCACTTCAGCGGCTGGTTGCGGCCGCATCCTGAGCAGTCGGCGGCCTCGTGGCTGCGGCCGAACATGTAGCAGGTCGGGCAGAGCCGTCCGTGGAAGTCGCCCCAGGCCAGGCAGCTGTTGCAGGAATCGGTGGGCTTGCGGTACCCCTTCGGATACCGGCTCACTGCGGCGGCAGCGAGCGGCCGTCCCGACGCTTGGGCACCACTGTCGGCGCGGAGGCGCCGACGGCTGCGCGGCCGGTCTCCTGCTGTCCGGGGCGGACGACGTTGCCGGGCTCGGGGATCAGCAGGTCGCCGATCTCGCAGCCGAGGACGACGCAGATCACGTCCAGGTCCTCCAGCTTGAGGGAGCCCGGCTGCCCGGACCACAGCCCGGACATCTTGCCCGCCGAGATCACCAGGCCGTGCTCGGCCAGGCTCCGCTGCAGCTCGGACGCCTTCCAGATGCCCTTGCTCGCGGCGGTCAGCCGCAGGTTCCACTTCATACCAGGAGTCCCTCCAGTCGCTTCGCGGCCCGGTGCTGCCCGGCAACCCAGGCATCCTCGACCCGGGTCTGCTGGACATGCACGTAGCGCATGGTCGTGGCGATCCAGGAATGTCCTAGAACCGCCTGAATTGCCACCAGGTCCAGGCCGCCGTGATAGAGCTCCGACGCGCAGAAGTGCCGGAGAACGTGCGGCGTCAACTTGTCGCCCCAGAAAGGGAGATGAGCCTTCGTTGCGGCTTTCAGGCCGTCGCGGAGGGCGTCGTCGCCGACCCGGCGAGAGGAGCCGTCGGCGTTCCTGCGCTCGGAGGGGAACAGCGGGGCGCCGGGGCGCAAGTGGTCGTCGTCGAACTGGCCCCACACGTCCTCGATGAACCACCGCAGGGTCCGGTCGGCACCGTTGATCAGCGGAACCATCCGCTCGCGCGGCCCCGACCCCCGGCTGCCCTTGCCGTAGCGAACGTGGAGCTTGCCGAACCGGCCCAGATCCCACTTGATGTCGTCCAGGTCGAGCCTGCACGCCTCGTTCACCCGCAGCCCGACCTGCGACATCAGCTTCGAGGCGGTGTAGTTCCGGGCGGTCGGGGC
The DNA here is from genome assembly GCF_004365705.1 of Streptomyces sp. 846.5. Classification (NCBI taxonomy): domain Bacteria; kingdom Bacillati; phylum Actinomycetota; class Actinomycetes; order Kitasatosporales; family Streptomycetaceae; genus Streptomyces; species Streptomyces sp. 846.5. Next base: position 4,806,234 of record NZ_SOBN01000001.1, on the reverse strand, counting down.
GAACTTGCGGCAGGTCGCCAACTCACCACCCCAGCCAGCGAACAGCTGCCCGACCTCCGCGCCAGACGGCGGGATCCGCAGCTGGGCGTCCTTCGAACCGCGCGGACGGTTCATCTCGTCGATCGGGCACTCGACCACGCGCCCAGTCAGCTGGTGGATCTCGACCTTGTGCCGCAGCTCCAGGAACATGAAGTACGTGCTCAGGGCCTGCGAGCGGGCCAGTCGGGTGCCGCTGGGCGAGCCCCGCAGCACCCGCCCGAAGTAGGCGTCCGCGTCGGTCGGCTCCATGTCCCACAGCGGGCGGCCGAACCACGTCCGCATCTGGTCCAGGTGCCCGACATCGCCCCGGATGGTGCCGTCCGTCAGCCCAGCCGACGCCCGCGCCAGCACGAACCCCGCGAGCACGTCGGTCTCGAAGGCTTCCAACTCCTCCGCAGACGCCGGCACCCGGAGCTCGCGCAGATCCCGTACAGCAGCCAGCCCCAACCCGAGCCCCCTCAGCTTCACCCAGAACGTGGAACCATCGTGAAAGCTGAGACTACTTCATTAATCCTGAAGATTCTTCACCGGTCCACTTGCAGCCGAAGACCACAGAGATCCCCTGGCCAGCAGGCCGGACTCCCTCCGGGGCTCAGGGGAACTCACGGGATGTCGCACATGCGCCGGGGATGTCTCTCGACCCGGCACCGCGGCCCGGCGGCGACAGCTCGGCGATACCGCGCAGCAGCACCCGGACCCGAGTCGAACCGGCATGAACGCAACGATGAGTGCACGCCGTTGGCGTTCAGGTCGGTGGATCTCGGAGGCAATGGCCGCCGACGCAGGACCAGCCGTCCGAACTCGGCGGCTGCTCGCTCGGCGGTCGACCCGGACGCCATCGGATGTCCCGTATGCCGCGTCGGCCATCAGCGCCCATGTCCGGTGTATGCCGTTGAGGTACAGGTGCGGCGGGGCCGACCCGTCCGCCACAGCCGCGGCGACAGCGCTCCCTGTGTACAGCCCTGGTGGGACGCGCGCACCTACTCCGGCAGGGGCGTGTGCATGGTGCCGTCGAGCAGCGTCCGGATGGCCCACTTGCGGCGCTCCTGCGGGGAGCCCGACAGCAGTTGCAGCCCGAGCGCGGCAACGCGCGGCGTCCTGGTCGGCGACGCTTCCTCCAGCGCTGCGGCAAGCGCGTTCCACTCTTCCGAGCCGGGCGCAGCTTCAGGGCCAGGATGCTCGACCGCGCTCGCGGTGGCGTTCTGCAACAGCAGGTCCACGCCCCAGGCCGCCTGTGCGTCCGGGACCCCGCCCTCGTCGAGCAGGGTCAGCAGCGCCTCCAGGAGGCTCAGGTAGTTGGGGCCGGCCGGGCGCGCTACGAGCGCCGAGCGGGCCAACCCCGGGTTCTCGTCGAGCACTCGGCTGTACGAGCCCAGGATGCCGTCGATCCGCTCGCGCCAGCCCCCTGCGGCCGTGACCGGACCGAGATCGACCTCGCCCAGCATCTCCTCAAGGATGGCCGCGTGAAGCTCGCTGACGCTGTCCAAGTACACGTACAGCGAGGCGGGCCCGGTATCCAGTTCCGTGGCCAGGCGGCGCATCGTGACCCGGCCCAGTCCCTCCGCGCGCATCACACGCACCCCGGTCGCGACGATTCCCGCACGGGTCAACGCCGGCTTGGCGGGACGCTCCCGGCGGCTGATCGGCTCACGGCGTGCACGCATGGCACAAAACTATCGAATACGTTCGTAGCGAACAAGTTCCCGCATGCGGCCGCTCGGGTGGAGTGCCGGTGAGTCCCGCGTGGCTGAGGTGGATGGACCCATGGCCGTTCGGATAGTGGGGCTGCCCTGGAACTGTCCCTCATCGCCGTAGCCGGCGTCATGGCCATCATCGCCGTCGCGGCGCTCTCGCGCCGGATCGGCGTTTCCGCCCCCTCGCGCTCGTCGTGGTCATCATTGATCATGGGGGTGGGCCGAGCCAGTTCGGGGATCGACAGTCGGCGGGCACCGCGGATAGCCTCGGGCGATGATCACTGGGAGTTTTCCGCTCGGAGCGACTGTGACGCTGGCGGAGCTCGGCGAGGATCCGCATCCGGTGCTGGCGCGGTTGCGGGCCGGGGAGCCGGTGTCGTGGCTCCCGGCGCTCGGTGGCTGGCTGGTGACCCGTCGCGATCTGGCGGTCGCGGTGATGCGCGACGCCCGGACCTACACGGTGGACGACCCGCGGTTCTCCACGGCGCAGGTGGTGGGGCCGAGCATGCTCTCGCTCGACGGGCCCGAGCACGCCGCCCACCGCGATCCCTTCACCGCGCCCTTCCGGCTGCGCGAGCTGCACGCGGGGTTCGCCGAGCGGATCCAGCGCCAGGCGACGCTGCTGGTGGACCGGTTGAGCCCGGACGGGACGGCCGAGCTGCGCCGTGCCTTCGCCGGGCCGCTGGCCGCCGTGGTGATGACCGACATCCTCGGGCTCGACGGGGCCGACAGCCCGACCGTCCTCGCCTGGTACGACGGCATCGTCCACGCCGTCAACGAGATCACCGAGGGCCGTCCGGCCGGGCCTGCCGGAGCCACCGCCTATGCGGAACTGCGCAAGGCCGTCGCGGCCACCGTCCACGCAGGCGCGGGCGGCGGCGACCGCTCGCTCCTCGTCACCGCGGCCGGACGGCTGGGGCTGCCGGAGCTGACCTCCAACGCGGCGGTGTTGCTGTTCGGCGGCATCGAGACCACCGAGGCGATGATCGCCAACGCGCTGCTGCACCTGCTCGACGACCCGCGCCAACTCGCCCTGGTACGCGCCGACGACGGCGCCGACGACACCCTGCTCGACAACGCCATCGAGGAGTCGCTTCGGCTGGAGCCGGGCGCAGCCGTCGTCGACCGCTACGCCACCCGCGACACCCGGCTGGGCCCGGCCGAGATCAGCAAGGGCGACCTGGTCACCGTCTCCCTCGCCGGGGCCAACCGCGACCCGGCGGTCTTCGCCGAACCGAACGCCTTCGACGTCCACCGGGCCAACTCCCGCCTGCAGCTGGCCTTCGCCCACGGCCCGCACTACTGTATCGGCGCGCACCTGGCACGCCTGGAGACCCGGATCGCGCTGCGCACCCTGCTCGACGGCCTCCCCGGTCTGCGCCTGGACCCGGAGCGCCCGAGCGCCCCGCGCGGGCTGGTCTTCCGCAAGCCTCCGACCCTGCACGCGCTCTGGACAGCACCCTCAGCGCCGGGCTGACCGGTCGGGGTCCGAACTCCCGTACGGCAACTAGGCTCTCCAGCATCAAGCCACCGGTGCCGTGGCAGGAGCGGCTGTGGTGGCGGCGAGAGAAGGAAGGCACCCACCATGACGACCCTCCACCGTGACCTGCTGATCAACGGCCAGGACGTCCCCGCGCTCTCCGGCCGTACCACCGAGGACCTCAACCCCTACACCGGCGAGGTCTACGCCACCGTCGCCGCCGCCGGGGTCGAGGACGTCGCCCGCGCCGTGGAAGCGGCCCATGCCGCGTTCCCCTCCTGGGCTGCGAGCAGCCCGTTCGCCCGGCGCACCGTCCTGCTGGCCGCCGCGGACCTGCTCGACGGCAGGGGCAAGGAGGCGGCCGAGCTGATGGCCGGCGAGACCGGCGGGATCACGCCGTGGGGCTACTTCAACGTGGCCCTGGCCGCGAACATCCTGCGCGAGGCCGCCGCCGGGACCACCGCACCGCGCGGCGAGGTCCTGAACGCCCAGGAGGACGGCGTGCTGGGCCTGGCGATACGCCGGCCGCTCGGGGTGGTGGCCGCCTTCGCGCCCTGGAACGCCCCGCTGATCCTGGGCATCCGCGCCGTCGCCGCCCCGATCGCGGTCGGCAACACGGTCGTGGTCAAGGCCAGCGAGGACGCGCCGATCGCCTGCGCGCTGTTCCTGGCCGACATCCTGCGCGAGGCCGGGCTGCCCGACGGGGTGCTGAACGTGATCACCAACGCCCGTCAGGACGCCGCGGAGATCGCCGAGGCGCTGATCGCCGACCCCCGCGTACGGGCCGTCAACTTCACCGGCTCCACCGGCGTCGGACGCATCATCGGCACCCACGCCGCCCGGCACATCAAGCCGGCCGTCCTCGAACTCGGCGGCAAGAACGCCATCATCGTCCTGGACGACGCGGACGTGGACTACGCGGTGGACGCCGCCGTGTTCGGGGTGTTCATGCACTCCGGCCAGATCTGCATGTCCGGCGACCGGGTGCTGGTGCACGAGAGCCTCGCCGAGGAGTTCACCGCCAAGTTCACCGCCAAGGTCGCCGCCCTGCCCTCGGGCGACCCGACCGACCCCGGCACCGTCATCGGCCCGCTGGTCAGCGTCGGTTCGGCCCGCCGGGTCGCGGCCCTGGTCTCGGACGCCGTCGCCAAGGGCGCCACGGTGCTGACCGGCGGGGGCGAGCCGCAGGGCGCGCTGCATCCGGCCACCGTCCTCACCGGCGTCACCGAGGACGCCGACATCCACAGCCGGGAGGCCTTCGGCCCGGTCTGCGTGCTGACCGTCTTCAGCGACGACGACCAGGCCGTCGCCCTGGCCAATGACACCGACCACGGGCTCACCTGCGGCATCATCACCGAGAACGGCACCCACGGCCTCGCGGTGGCCGAACGCATCGAGACCGGGATCGTGCACATCAACGACCAGTCGGTGGCCGACGAGCCCCAGTCCCCCTTCGGCGGGACCAAGGCCAGCGGCTACGGCCGGTTCGGCGGCCACTGGGGCCTCGACGCCTTCACCACCACCCGGTGGGTCACGCTGGCCGCCAAGCACGCGCACTACCCGTTCTGACCGGTCGCACGCGGTCGCACGCGTCGCTCCCAGGATCGCCGCCCGTCACTCGCGGGTGATGCAGCAATGGACCAACCGGCTTAGGGTCCTATGTACACCTTTGTACATTTTTGCTGTGAATTTTCCTTGGGAGCGGCGCCATGACCCGTCCGACCACGACCACAAGCCGGGGTGCAACCGACCTCACTCGTTCCGCAGCCGGGAACCATCGCTGGTGGGTGCTGGCCGTCATCGGCCTGGCCCAGCTGATGGTGGTCCTCGACGCGACGATCGTGAACATCGCACTGCCCTCCGCGCAGCGGGACCTGGGCTTCAGCAACGGCAACCGCCAGTGGGTGGTCACCGCCTACGCCCTGGCCTTCGGCAGCCTGCTGCTGCTCGGCGGCCGCGTCGCCGACCTGGTCGGGCGAAAGCGGATCTTCCTCATCGGCCTGGTCGGCTTCTCGGTCGCCTCGGCCCTGGGCGGGGCCGCCCCCAGCTTCGAGGTCCTGGTCATCGCCCGCGCCCTGCAGGGCGCCTTCGGGGCGCTGCTGGCCCCCGCCGCGCTGTCCTTGCTCACCACGACCTTCAGCGACCCCAGCGAACGCGGCAAGGCCTTCGGCATCTACGGCGCCATCGCCGGCACCGGCGGCGCCGTCGGCCTGCTGCTGGGCGGGCTGCTCACCGAGTACCTGAACTGGCGCTGGTGCCTGTTCGTCAACCTGATCCTGGCCGCCATCGCCTTCGCGGGCGCGGTGCGGCTGCTGCACGCCGGAGCGCCCGAGGACCCGCCGAAGCTGGACATCCCCGGCACCGTGCTGGTCTCGCTCGGCCTGTTCGGCCTGGTCTACGGCTTCTCCAACGCCGAGTCGCACTCCTGGAGCGCCGTCAGCACCTGGGGCTTCCTGGTCGCCGGCGTCGTGCTGCTGATCGCCTTCGCCTGGTGGCAGACCCGCACCCGGCACCCGGTGCTGCCGCTGCGGGTGGTGCTGGACCGCAACCGCGGCGCCTCGTTCCTGGCGATGTTCATCGCCGGCGCCGGGATATTCGGCGTGTTCCTCTTCCTGACCTACTACCTGCAGCAGTCGCTGAAGTACTCGCCGGTGCTGACCGGCGTGGCCTTCCTGCCGATGGTCGCCATGATCATTTTTGCCTCGGTCACCGCCACCAACGCGCTGCTGCCCCGGCTCGGCGCCCGACCGATCGTGCCGGTCGGCATGCTCCTGGGCGCCGCCGGGATGGTCTGGCTGACCAGGCTGGACCTGCACAGCAGCTACGCCGCCGACGTCCTGCCGCCGCTGCTGGTGATGGGGACCGGGATGGGGCTGATCTTCGCCCCGGCCATGTCCCTGGGCACCGCCGGGGTCGCCGCCCATGACGCCGGCGTCGCCTCCGCCACCGTCAACACCAGCCAGCAGGTCGGCGGCTCGATCGGGACGTCGCTGCTCAACACCCTGGCCACCAGCGCCGCCACCGCCTACCTGGTCGGCAAGCAGGCGACCTCGGCCAACCAGGCGCAGGCGCAGTTGCACAGCTACTCCACCGCCTACTGGTGGTCGGCCGGGTTCTACCTGTTCGGCATGGTGCTCTGCGGGCTGATCTACCCCGCCGGGAAGCCGGTCATCCACCCCACGGAGGAAGGTGGCGGCGGCGCGCCGCCGGTCCATATGTGAACCGGCGGCGCGCCACGCCTGGGCTCAGCCCAGCCGGGTGAGCTTGGTCGCCGCGGTGGGCTGCTTCAGTTCGGACTGCAGCACGACCGGGACCGTCTGCGCCGTGGCCCCGGTGCCGACGACCAGGCTGCCGACCACGGTCCCCGCCGCAGCCTTGTGCGGCAGGCCGCCGCTGACCGGCGTCAGCGAGATGTTCACGGACAGGCCGCCCCAGCCGGCGACGGTGACGTCCTTGGACACCGTCACCGGGGTCTTCCCGCCGAGGCCGTCGTCCACGTAGCCGACGATGTCGCCCTTCTTGGCCACGGTGTGCGACGTGAGTGCCTGCTCTGCGCTGACGACGACCTTCTGGCTGTTCTTCAGCACGTTGGGAAGCCAGCCGCCGCCGTCACCGCCGGTAGCCGGCTGGCTCAGCACCACCCCGACGATGGTCTGCGTGGTGCCGCCGACCTTGGTCTGCGCGGCCCACATCAGGCAGCCCAGGGCGGCGCTGCTGGTACCGGTCTTGACGCCGATCACGCCGTTCTTGCCGAGGTTGCTGTTGTTGTTGTAGACCAGCGTGCCGCCCGGCGGGGTGAACGAAGGGGTACTGACGATCTCCCGGAACACCGCGTCCTGCATGACCACCTCGGCCAGCTTGAGCTGGTCGTTCGCTGTGCTCCTGGTGGTGCCCTGGAGCCCGCTGGGGTCCGTGTAGGTGCTCTTGGACATGGACAGCGCGGTGGCCTCGGCCTGCATCTTGGTGACGAAGGCGGCGTCGGTGCCGGCGTCCCAGCGGCCGAGCAGTCGGGCGATGTTGTTCGCGGACGGGATCAGCAGCATCTGCAGCGCCTGGTACTCGCTGATCTGCTCACCGACGGTGACCTTGACGACGGACTCCTGGTCCTTGACGCCGGTGTTGTAGTCGTCCACCGCCTGCTGGTCGACGGTGATCGTCGGGCCCTGCTCGCCGTTCTTCAGCGGGTGGTCCTTGAGGACCAGGTGCGCGGTCATCACCTTGGTCACGCTGGCGATCGCCACCGGGTCGTCCGAGCCCGAGTGGCCCAGCGTGCCGAGGCCGGAGACCTCGGCCGTCGCCTGCCCGCTGGCCGGCCAGGCGAGGGCGGGCGCGGAGCCGGTGAAGGCGTAGGCGGAGTCCGCGGTCATCTTCAGCGTCGGCGTCGGCAGCGGGCGCAGCACCTGGACGATGGCGAGGATCGCCAGCAGGAAGCAGAGCAGGCCGCCCCAGATGGTGATCCGCTTCAGCGCGCGGCGCAGCGGGCCGGCCGGCTTGCGGCTGAGGGCGGCCAGCACGTCCATGGCCTCGGCGGTGGTCTCCGGGCTGGGGCTGAGCGGGCGGCCGTACGGCTGGGACGGGGCGGACGGCTCCTCGCGGTAGCCCCAGCCGAACTGTCCGAGACCGGACGAGGACGGCCCGGGGACGGGCTCCTCGCGGGTCAGCTGGTCGTGGGTCTGCCGGTCAAGGGTCTGCAGCTCGCGGGTCTGCTGCTCGTGGGCCCATGCTTCCGGGGCATCGACGGGGGGAACCTCGGTGTGCTCCCGGGGGCCCTGCGGGATCGTGACCTGGCGCAGGGCCCGGGTGGGCTCGTCCACCTTCGGCGCGCGGAGCGCCGTGGTCGGCGAGTCTAGGCGCAGTCCCCGGACCTGGTCGTCAGCCGGCTCGGCAGGGGCGTCAGCGCCCGCACCGGCGTCAGCGCCCGCACCGGCGGCGGTGCCCGTGCTGGTTCCTGCCTCCGTGCCCCCGCCAGTGCCCTCGCCGGCAGCCGCAGTGGTACCTGCATCGGCACCTGGACCGGTTCCTGCATCCGGATCTGCGGCGGTGGCCCCGCCAGTGCCTGCTGCAGCGCCTGCCTCGGCGGTCTCGTCAGCATCCGGGCCGGCGGGGTCGGCGCCTGTCGAATCGGCTCCGGTCCCGGTCCCCGTGTCTGTGCCCTCGGCTTCCGTGTCCGCGTCAGTGTCCCCAGCCGCCTCCGCGGCTAGCGCGTCGGTGCGCGGGTCCGTGGCCTTGCCCGCCGGCTCCGCCGGGGCATCCCGCTCCCCCGGCAAGGGGCCGGCGGCCTCCATGACGGGCTGGGACGTTCGGGACGTGCCGGTGCGACTGAACCACGGCTCGGGCTTCGCCGCCCGGTCCTCGCCCGCTTCGCCGTTCCGCTCCACCCTGTCGGGGGACTCGCCCACGTAACCCAGCCTCCTCGCACGCCCGGAAGGACGCCCATGCCGGGACGTCCCACCCCAAGTTTCTTTCACAACCACGACAACGCTGGCCCGCGGCGCCTCCGACCGGCGATTCCTTTGCGATACCAGCCACTCCACTGGCAGACGTGGGGCCGATGCCGACGGTTCCCGAGATCACGTTGTCGTGTCACTCTCGAGGCACTCTCGACAGCAGGGTGTGAGAGGCGTCACTCTGTCTTCATCCACGCGGGGAGGCTTGGATGGGCAAGAGCCGCAGAACAATTCCCGAGGAACTGTTGTTGCTCGCACTGGACCCGACGACCGGGACCACCGCGCAACCGCAGACCCTTGACCTCGGACTGGCCGGAGCACAGCTCGTCGAGCTGGCGATGGCCGGAAGAATAGTCCCGGACGGGGACCGGATCGCCGTGGTGAACCCACGGCCGACCGGTGATCCGACCCTGGACCACGCGCTGGAACTGCTGCGCCGTCGTGGCAGTGCGGTGCGTGCCGTGCACTGGATCGGCGGGCCCCGCCTGGGGCTGCGCCAGACGTACCTCGCGCACCTGGAGCGGTGCGAGATGGTGCGTGCAGTGCCGGGCCAGGTGTGCGGGGTGCTGCCGACGACGCGCTATCAGGCGTCCGACGACTGCACGAACAGCGCGATCAAGGAACGCCTGGACACGGCGATCCGGACCGGAGTACCACCGGACCCCCGGACGGCCGCCCTGGCAGCCCTGGCCCACGCCGTGGGTCTGGGGAAGCATCTCTATCCGGGTAACGAGGGCCGCTCCTCCAGGTCACGCCTTCGCGACCTGATCCGGTACGACCCGCTGGGCGGAATGGTCGCGCACGCCGTGATGGACGTGCAGAACGGCCTTCCGGCCGCACAGGGCAGGAGTGGCGCGCAAGTCGCCGCACCGGGCCGTACGGCAGCCCGACCATCGGTGCTGCCCGGAATGGCGCGGGCGGCCGTGCGCTGAGGCCGGCCTTCGCAGCTTCCGCGAAGTAACCGGGCAGTACCTGTGCAGTACCCCTATGACGCCGACCGCCGCTCCTGGCCGCGACCACCCTCGCGCCCCAGGAGCGGCGGTCGGCGTTTGCGCGAGCGTACGCACGGCAGCACGGGGAGGCGTACAGCAGCAGTCGCGCGCCCCTGATCCGCGCCGATTGCCCCACACGGCGACCCCTTGCGGTGGCATGCTGCTGGAACGGAACGGAATGCATTCCAACGAATCCCGAGCGAAAGCCGGAGGACCCGTGTCGTCCGCCAGCATCAACCCCACCGTCCGCCGCCGTCGTCTCGGCGCCGAACTGCGCAGGCTCCGTGAGCAGAAGGGCCTGACCGCCGAGGAGGTGGCCCAGCAGCTGCTGGTCTCCCAGTCGAAGATCAGCCGACTGGAGAACGGCCGACGAAGCATCAGCCAGCGCGATGTCCGCGACCTCTGCGAGGTGTACGGGGTCGGCGACGAGTCGCTGATAGACGGCCTGATGACGATGGCCCGGGAGTCCCGGCAGCGCGGCTGGTGGCACGCCTTCGGCGACGTCCCCTACAGCGTCTACATCGGTCTTGAGGCCGAGGCGATCTCGGTGCGCAACTACGAGTCGCTCTTCGTCCCCGGCCTGCTGCAGACCCGGGAGTACGCGCACGCCGTGGTCACCGGGATCCAGCCGGAGGCGACTCCGGAGCAGAACGACAAGCGCACCGACATCCGGATGCTCCGCCAGGACCTGATCAAGGACCGGGAGGACCCGATGCGGCTGTGGGCCGTCGTCGACGAGGCGGCCCTGCACCGCGAGGTGGGCAGCCCCGAGGTGATGCGGCGGCAGCTCGCCCACCTGGTCGAGATCAGCCAGCAGCCGCACATCAATGTGCAGGTGCTCCCCTACAGCGTCGGCGCCCACCCCGGGATGAGCGGCACCTTCTCCATCCTCGACTTCCAGGACGCGCTCGACGCCAGCGTGGTCTACCTGGAGGGCGTCACCAGCGACCTGTACCTGGAGAAGCCCTCGGACGTACGGCTCTACTCGATGATGTACGAGCATCTGCGCGCCCAGGCACTGAACCCGGACCTGACCCGGGAGCTGGTCGAACAAGTGGCCCAGACCTTTGAGCGCTGAACCGCTGCCCGCGGGCTTCGGGCCCGGCGCGGCCGGGCATGCTACAGCACGAGGACTTACCTGATCCTTGCCTCCTGGGCAATTGCATCCAGGTAGGGGAACTTCCGGGGCCGCCTTTGCTCCCCGGACGGGCACAGGGGCAGAGTGAGCCTCAGCACGAAGGCAACAGGAACCCACACAGCATCAGAGCACCCATCCAGTACCCATGCTGATGGACCGGATCGAGTGCGGAGTCTGGAGCAGGAAAGCCATGACCAACGACAACGGCCTCAACTGGAAGAAGTCCAGCTACTCGGGGAACGGCAACTGCGTCGAGGTGGCCAAGCCGCCCGCCGCGGTCGCGGTCCGCGACTCGAAGGACCCGGACGGCCCGGCGCTCAGCTTCACGCCGGACGCCTGGACCGCGTTCATCGCGGGTGTCAACGACGGCACGTTCGAGCAGAACCGGTAAGGCCCCGCTCCCACAGTCCGGGAGTACAGGGGATCAGGGCAGCCGATCGGCGGGACCTCGCAGCAGCGACTGCGTGGTCCCGCTTCCTCGCTTCAGCACATACCTTTCAGCGCAGCTGGTCCACGTAGAGGTCGGTCCCGGGGAGGGTCGGCACGAACGGGGCGACCAGCTCCACCCGCGCGCCCGGCACCGCCGCGGCGACGTCCGCGTCCAGGCCGGTGAACGCGTCCCAGCAGGTGCGCGGGTCCTCCTGGAGGAACCAGAGCAGGGTGAGCCTGGTGTCGGTGCCGTCCACCGGCTTGACGTAGGACATCTTGTCGACCGGCAGCGGCAGCGGGCGGAAGACCACGCACATCGCCGCCGGTCCCCCGGTCTTGAGCCGGCCCGGCAGGCCGCGTTCGAGCAGCCAGTCCAGCAGCTGGTCCCGCTGCTCGGCGCTCTCGCAGTCGACCACCTCCAGCACCAGCCCCTGGTACGGCTGGTCAAGTGCGTGGATGTCGCGCGGGCCGGCCGCGCCGTCCCGGTAGGCGACGCCGGCGTGCTGCTGGAACGAGGTGAAGACATGGGTGCGGTCCCGGTAGACCCGGCCGTCCCGGTTCAGCCGCCTGTTGATGCCGATGGTCCAGCGCATGTGCTCGTCGTGCCGGCCCTCGGTGATCCAGTACACCGAGAGGTAGCACCCCGCGGTCACCGGCTCGGCCACGGCCGACTTCTCGGGGTAGCGCAGCAGTTGCAGATCGCGTGTGGCCACCCAGCGCCGCCCGGCGAACATCCACGGCATGGCCATCGCGCCCGCGTAGAAGTGGTCGTCCTCGTACCAGCGGTTGTAGCCGTACTCGTGACCCGGGTGCGGCTCCACCATGGTGATCAGCGCGGAGCCGATCGCCACTCCGTACGGCCCGCGCGAGGCCAGCTCGGCGTACTGCGAAAGGTCGTCAGTCATAGCGCCTGACGGTACGTCAGTTCCCGTGGACTTCCCAGATCCGTGCGCGAAGTCCACTCGGCTCTGGTCTTCGCGGGACGCCCGCCCTAAACTGACGAACCGTCAGTTTCTCTCGGAGGGCCGGGTCATGTCGCTGCTCGAAGGTCGTACCGTCGTCGTCTCCGGGGTGGGCCCGGGCCTTGGCCAGCAGGTGGCCGTACGGGCCGCGCGGGAGGGCGCCCATGTGGTGCTCGGGGCCCGGACCGAGGAGAACCTCGCCAAGGTCGCGGCCGAGGTCGAGGCCGCGCACCCGGGCACCGGGCGGGTCGCCTGGCGGTCGACCGACATCGCCGAGGACGAGGCCTGCACCGCCCTCGCCGCGCTGGCCGTCGAGCGCTACGGCCGGATCGACGCGGTCGTCCATGTCGCCGCACTGGACAGCTACTTCGGCGGCCTCGCCGACGCCGACTTCGCCTCCTGGCGGCGGGTGCTGGACGTCAACCTGATCGGAACGCTCCAGCTCACCCGGGCCTGCCTGCCCGCCCTGAAGGAGCGCGGCGGCTCGGTCGTGATCATCGGGACGCAGTCCGCGATAGCCGCGCCCAGCCAGGTCCGGCAGGCCGCCTACGCGGCCTCCAAGGGGGCGCTGACCTCGGCGATGTACTCGATGGCGCGCGAGCTGGGCCCGGACCGGATCAGGGTCAACACGGTGCTGCCCGGCTGGATGTGGGGCCCGGCGGTGGAGATGTACGTGCAGTGGACGGCCGGGACCGAGGAGGTTCCGGAGGAGCAGGTCAGGGGCCGGCTGGCCGAGCGGATGGCGCTGCCCGAGCTCGCCACCGACGGCGATGTCGCCGAGGCCGCCCTGTTCTTCGCCTCCGACCGGGCCAGGGCGATCACCGGACAGTCGCTGCTGGTCAACGCCGGGGAGATCATGCGCTGAACACCCCGGCTCGTTAGGGTCGATGCCATGACGACCACTGCCGGAACCGGCACCTTCGAGGCCCTGCGGGCCGACGCCATCACCGACCCGGAGCAGTTGCGCGAGCTCTACGAGCAGCCCGGCGAGGCCGCCGTCCGCAAGCAGATGGACGTGCTGACGCCGCAGACGGCCGCACTGATCGGCTGCTCCTCGCTGGTCCTGGTCGCCAGCGCGGACCCCGAGGGCAACTGCGACGTCTCGCCGCGCGGCGGTCCGGCCGGGTTCGTCTCCGTGCTGGACTCCCGGACGGTGGCGATCCCGGACGCGACCGGCAACAAGCGCCTGGACACCCTGCACAACGTGGTCGCCACCGGCCGCGCCGGACTGCTGTTCCTGATCCCGGGCCGCCCCACCACCCTGCGGGTCAACGGCCGCGCCTGCGTCTCGACCCGTCCGGACCTGCTGCGGCAGCTGACCGCCGTGGGGAAGCCGCCGGTCAGCGCGCTGGTGGTGGGGATCGAGGAGGTCTACCCGCACTGCCCCAAGTCGCTGCTGCGGTCCTCGGCCTGGCGGCCGGAGCAGTGGCTGCCCAAGGACGCCCAGCCCTCCTCGGCGGAGGTGACGCTGGCTCAGCTCCGGCTGCCGGGGCTGACGATCGCGGACATCGAGCAGACCGAGGCCGATTCCCTGAAGTACCGCTACGAGTGACTCCTCCTCGGGTGACGGTCCGGTCGGTCCTGACGAAGCGTGGGTTCATCGTGCGGAGCGGCCGTCGTTTCAAGCAATCACCATGACAGTCAAGGGAAGGTAAAATCGTTCCACCTGCAGATCATAGTTCAGGGATATGAACTCCTAATTCAGGACTCTCCTCCCGATACCTGACATCCCGCCTGGGTCACCGATCCCGGATGTGAACGCACGCCCTTGACCAGGTGTCAGGAGCGCGCTTCAATCCGGAAGCGGAGTCAAGCAAGGAAAGCTCCTTTACCTACCGGTCGGTCCTGCGAAGCGCGCTGACGACCATCCAGGTGAGTAAACGAGACAAGGCGACCTGCCATGACCCAGACCGCAACCGCACCGCCGTCCGCACTGCGCAGGATCAACCCGGCGACGCTCTACTTCTTCGGTGCCCTCGGCGGCATCCTCTTCGGCTACGACCTCGGGATCATCTCCGGCATCCTGGTCGTGATCAACAAGGTCTGGAGCCTGACCGGCTTCGAGAAGGGCGTGCTCACCGCGAGCCTCTCGGTCGGCGCGATGATCGGGGCCGGGCTGGCCGGACGGCTGAGCAACCGGGCCGGCCGCCGCCGCACCATCATGGCCGCCGGCGCGGTCGTCATCCTCGGGACCGTCGCCTGCTCGCTGGCGCCCACCTTCGACTCCCTGGTCGGCTTCCGCACCTTGCTCGGCGTCGGCATCGGCCTCTCCTCCGCGACCGTGCCGACCTACATCTCCGAGCTGGCCCCGGCCCGGATCCGCGGCGCGATGGGCGCGCTCAACCAGATCTTCATCGTCAGCGGCATCCTGATCGCCTTCCTGGTCAGCTACTGGCTGCAGCCGCACCACCTGTGGCGCTGGATGTTCGCCGGGGCGATCGTGCCCGCGGTCATCCTGATCGTCGGCCTGACCCTGCTCCCGGAGACCCCGCGCTGGCTGCTCAACACCGGCAAGGAGGACGAGGCCCGCGCGGTGCTGGCCAGCACCCACGGCCGCGAGGGCGACGACATCGACGCGGAGGTCGCGTCCATCCGCGAGGTCATCGCGCTGGACAGCCAGCAGAGCGGACGGATCCGCGACCTGGGGGCCGGGTGGGTCCGGCCGATGCTGTTCGTCGCGCTGCTGCTCGCCGTCGGCCAGCAGTTCAGCGGGGTGAACGCGATCAACGCCTACTTCCCGACCATGCTGGTCTCGCTGGGCTTCACCGCGAACACCGCGCTGCTGTCGGCGATCATCCTGGGGGTCACCAAGCTGGCGTTCACCGCGTGGGTGGTGTTCGTGGTCGACCGCTGGGGGCGGAAGCCGCTGCTGCTGATCGGCAATGTGGTGATGGTGATCACGCTCGGCCTGACCGGCTGGGTCATCCTCAACGTCCACGACAAGAACACGCTGGGCACGCTCGCGGTGATCCTGCTGGTGCTGTACCTGGCCGGGTACGAGCTGGGCTGGGGCGCGGTGGTCTGGGTGATGATGTCCGAGGTCTTCCCACTGAAGGTGCGGAGCATCGGCATGGGCGTCGGCGCGGTGGTGCTGTGGGCCGCGACCGGGATCATCTCGGCGGTCTTCCCGATCATGTCCGACCACAACCATCTGGGGCTGGGCAAGTCGATGTATGTCTTCGCCGGGATCAACGCACTGCTCTTTGTCCTGACCTGGCTACTGGTCAAGGAGACCAAGCAGCAGAGCCTTGAGCAGATAGAACTGCGCCTCCGCGACGCCGCCTGAGTAGCTTTTAGGGGCGCGGGGAACTGCGCGACCAGCCCCCTACGAAGGTGCATGGTTGGCAGCGCAGTTCCCCGCGCCCCTTGTTGTCAATCCGCGAGTGGGAGCAGCTGTGGAAGGTGCCCATCGGACGCCAGCGCCGCCGCTCGCCGCTCTGCGGGGACTTCGCCGTAGGTGGTGGTGCGCTGGGCCGCAGGCCGTCCCGCTGCTGCGGCGATGGCCTCCAGACCCCGGATGGACTCGTAGCTGCCGTAGGCCGATCCGGCCATCCGGGAGATGGTCTCCTCCATCAGCGTCCCGCCGAGGTCGTTCGCGCCGGAGCGCAGCATCTCCGCCGCGCCCTCGGACCCCAGCTTCACCCAGCTGGTCTGGATGTTGGGGATGCGCTCGTGCAGCAGCAGCCGCGCCATCGCCGTGACCGCGCGGTTGTCCCGCAGGGTGGGCCCGGGGCGGGCGATCCCGGCCAGGTAGACCGGCGCGTTGGTGTGGATGAACGGCAGCGTCACGAACTCGGTGAAACCCCCGGTGCGTTCCTGGATCTGCCCCAGCAGCCGCAGGTGGCCGAGCCAGTGCCGGGGCTGGTCCACATGCCCGTACATCATCGTGGACGAGCTGCGCAGCCCCAGCTCGTGCGCGGTGGAGACGACCTCCACCCAGGTCGCCGCCGGCAGCTTCCCCTTGGTGAGGATCCAGCGGACCTCGTCGTCCAGGATCTCCGCCGCCGTCCCCGGAATGGAGTCCAGTCCGGCCTCCTTGGCCTGCTGCAGCCACTCCCTGATGGACAGTCCGGTGCGGGTCGCGCCGTTGACGACCTCCATCGGCGAGAAGGCGTGCACATGGATGCCGGGGACCCGGGCCTTCACCGCCCTCGCGATGTCGAAGTACGCGGTGCCGGGCAGGTCGGGGTGGATACCCCCCTGCATGCAGACCTCGGTGGCGCCGACCTCCCAGGCCTGCTCCGCCCGGTCGGCGACCTGCTCCAGGGAGAGGGTGTAGGCGTCCGCGTCGGTGCGGCGCTGCGCGAAGGCGCAGAAGCGGCAGCCGGTGTAGCAGACATTGGTGAAGTTGATGTTCCTGGTGACGCAGTAGGTCACGGTGTCCCCGACGGCCGATCGCCGCACGTCGTCGGCGATGCCGCAGAGCGCGTCCAGGGCCGGCCCGTCGGCGTGGAACAGGGCCAGCGCCTGATCGTCCGTCAGCCGGGTGGGGTCGTCCGCGGCGGTCCGCAGCGCCTCCCGCACGTCGCCGTCGATCCGGGACGGGACGGAGTGCTCGACGGCCTGCTCCCGCAGGGCCTCCCAGTCGCCGTAGACCTCGTCGAAGTCGGCGCGGCGGTCGCCGGAGCGGCCCTCGGTGTCGATGCTCGCGTGGAGGTCGGTCCGGCCGGACGGCCTGAAGGCCTCGTCCGGCTCCTGCCAGGGCAGGCCGACCGGGAGGGCCTCCGGGCGCGCCAAGCCCGTCTCCGGGTCCGCCAGGGCCCGTACATGGGGCAGTACGCGCGGATCCAGCCACGGCTCGCCGTGCTTCACGTACTCCGGGTAGACGGTGAGCCGCTCGCGCAGCTCGAAACCGGACTCGGCGGTGCGCGCGGCCAGGTCCTCGATGTGCGGCCAGGGGCGCTCGGGGTTGACGTGATCCGGCGTCAGCGGCGAGACGCCGCCCCAGTCGTCGATGCCGGCGCCGATGATCAACGCGTACTCAGAATCGACCAGGTTCGGCGGGGCCTGGATCCGGGCGGAGGGGCCGAGGATGACCCGGGCCACGGCGATGGTCGCGGCCAGCTCCTCCAGCTCGGCGTCGGGCATGGCGCGCATCGCGGTGTCGGGCTTGGCCCGGAAGTTCTGGACGATGACCTCCTGCAGCCCGTGGTACTGCCGGGAGATCCGCCGCAGCGCGAACAGCGCGTCGGCCCGCTCCTCGTACGTCTCGCCGATGCCGATCAGCACCCCGCTGGTGAAGGGGACGTTGGAGCGGCCGGCGTCCTCCAGCACCCGCAGCCGGACGGCGGGCTCCTTGTCCGGCGAGCCGAAGTGCGGGCCGCCGGGCTCGGACCAGAGCCGGGTCGCGGTGGTCTCCAGCATCATCCCCATGGACGGCGCGACCGGCTTCAGCCGCTGGAAGTCGGTCCAGCTCAGCACCCCCGGGTTGAGGTGCGGCAGCAGCCCGGTCTCCTCCAGCACCCGGATCGACATGGCCCGGACGTAGGCGAGGGTGTCGTCGTAGCCGTGGGCGTCGAGCCACTCGCGGGCCTCGGGCCAGCGGTCCTCGGGGCGGTCGCCGAGGGTGAACAGCGCCTCCTTGCAGCCCAGGGCCGCGCCCTCGCGGGCGATGTCGAGGACCTCGTCCGGCGAGAGGTAGAGGCCGTGCCCCTCGGCGCGGAGCTTGCCGGGGACGGTGACGAAGGTGCAGTAGTGGCAACGGTCCCGGCAGAGCCGGGTGAGCGGGATGAACACCTTCTTCGAGTAGGTGACCACCCCGGGCCGCCCCGCCGCCGCCAGGCCCGCGTCGCGGATCCGGGCGGCCGTGCCGCACAGGTCCCGCAGGTCGTCCCCGCGCGCCTGGAGCAGGACGGCGGCCTCCCCCAGGTCGAGCGCCACGCCCTCGCGGGCGCGGTGCAGCGCGCGGCGCATGGCGTTGGCGGTCGGCGTTGCCTGCTGGGCTCCCTGATCCTTCATGCTGTGAACCTTAACCGGGAAAGGTGACGGCGACCCTGAGACGGTCTCAGGGTCGGCTGCTCCGCCAGGCGGACCCGAGTTCCCCCGCGCGAGCGATCCGCCGGGAACCGGGTAGGCGTCTAATGGGTAGCAAGGGCACGGGCCGTCGAGGGGAGCGGTGCGGCCGGCCGCGCAGACGGAGGGAAACGGCACCATGACGAACGACGAGAACGAGAACGGCCCCGTGCGCATCCCCGCGCCCGGAGCGGGACAGGACCTGCCCGGCGCGGCGACCGCCGGTGACGGGGCACCGCGCGGCAAGGGCCGGCGCAGGGTGCTGGTCCCGGCCGCGATCGCGGTGGTCGCGGTAGCGGGGGTGGCTGCCGTACCGGCGCTCGCCGCTAGCCAGGACCCGCCGTCGATCACCGCGCAGCAGCTGCTGGCCAAGGTGCTGGCGAGCAAGACGCAGGCATTCTCCGGCAACGTCCAGGCGACGGTGGACCTGGGCATCCCCTCGCAGATCGCCGCGGCGATCCCGTCCGCCGTGGCGGGTTCGGGCGGCAGCACCGGCCAGGCCTCGCAGGCCCAGCTGGCGGAGAAGCAGCTGGTCGCGCTGGTCTCGGGTGGAACGCACACCTTCCAGGTGGCCGCGGACGGCAAGGACCGGCAGCTGGTCTCCTCCAGCGACTCGGGCACGGCCTTCACCCTGGTCCACAACGGCAGTTCGGC
Source organism: Streptomyces sp. 846.5 (assembly GCF_004365705.1). Taxonomy (NCBI): domain Bacteria; kingdom Bacillati; phylum Actinomycetota; class Actinomycetes; order Kitasatosporales; family Streptomycetaceae; genus Streptomyces; species Streptomyces sp. 846.5. Next base: position 4,787,387 of record NZ_SOBN01000001.1, on the reverse strand, counting down.
CTGGGCCTACGACGCGCAGGGGAAGTCCGCGACGCACGTCACCGGCCTGCAGGCCGGCGCCGCCGCCACCCAGGACAGGGGACTGACCGACCCGCAGCAGGCGGCCACCCAGGCGCTGGCCGCGCTCGGTTCCTCCACCACGGTGTCGATGGCCAGTCCCTCCGTGGTCGCCGACCAGTCGGTGTACGTGCTCAGCGTGAAGCCGAAGGGCTCGGGCTCAACCATCGGCGACGTCCTGATCTCGGTGGACGCCGCCAACGGGCTGCCGCTCCAGGTGCAGGTGAACCCGGCGGACGGCAGCGACCCGATCCTCAAGATCGGATTCAGCACTGTGTCGTTCGCCACTCCGGCGGCGAGCACCTTCGACTTCACCCCGCCGAGCGGGACCAAGGTGGTCCAGCAGCAGAGCAGCGGCGGTGCGGCTGCGGCCGGTCACGGCGCGGTTACCGAAAAGGGCGGAGCGAAGGACTCGAAGGTCGTCACGGCGAACGGTGGCGCGAACGATCACAGCGTCAATACGATCGGCACCGGTTGGAGCACGATCTACCGGTTCGACGCTGCCACCAGCAGCGCCGCTGCGAGCGGCAAGTCCGGTACGGCCGGGCAGTTGAGCGCGATCAAGTCCTTCGGGAAGCAGGTTCCCGGCGGCACGCTGATCTCCACCAAGCTCATCAATGTCCTGGTCACCGACAAGGGCACGGTCTACGCCGGCGCGGTCACCCCCGCCCTGCTGGAGCAGGCCGCGAAGTAGCGGAATCGCCGGGCACCAGCCCGGTAGCACAACGGAACCCCTTTGCTACACAGGGGAATCAGGAGGGGCGCCCCAAGTCGGGCGCCCCTCACTCCACTGGCGCACCACCCGCAGTGGTGTCATTTTCGCAGTCGAATGTATCCGAAATGTGCCCGGAATCCGTCTCGCCGAGCGATTCCTGACTTGACGCACGGCCTTGCCGGACTGTCAGATGATGCCTATTCATCTGAACGTGTGAAGGTAATCTGTGCCGGGTCGTGTGGATCCCCCTCCCTCAGTTCCTGACCGAGCGGCGGCACGGGGAACCTGTGGCGCCCTTGTGCAACGGCGGCACGGCACGGTCACGGGCACGACAGGAGTCATCCACACATGGCCATGAGCCGCCGCACCTTCCTTGCCGCCTCTGGAGTCGCAGGAGCAGCCGCAGGCACCGGGCTGCTCTCCGCATGCAGCTCGGGCACCAAGACCACCGCAGGCGCCAACGGCGCACCCACCGAACTCGAAGTGTTCTCGTGGTGGACCGCGGGTGGTGAGAAGGATGCGCTCAGTGCCCTCGTGGCGGTGTTCTCCCAGAACAACCCGCACGTCAACTTCCAGAACCGCGCCGTCACCGGCGGCGCCGGCGCCAACGCCAAGGCGGAGCTGGCCAAGCGGCTGGCCGCCAAGAACCCCCCGGACACCTTCCAGGCCCAGGCCGGCGCGATGGTCGGCGACTACATCACGGCCGGGCAGGTGGAGGACCTCACCTTCCTGTACCAGCAGCAGGGCTGGGACAAGCAGTTCAACCAGCAGGTGCTGAAGCTGATCCAGCGGGACGGCAAGTACTACTCGGTGCCGGTGGACATCCACCACATCAACGTGCTCTGGTCCAACATCGCGCTCTGCAAGAGCCTCGGCATCAGCACCGACCCCAAGAACATGACCGAGTTCATCGGCAACCTGGCCAAGGTCAAGGCCCACGGGAAGATCCCGCTGGCCGTCTCCCGGGACCCGGGCCAGGACTGGCAGGTCAAGCACATCATGGAGACGGTGCTGCTCAGCACCCTCAAGGCCGACGACTGGGGCGCCCTGTGGAAGAAGGGCGGCAACTGGAACTCGGCCAAGGTCAGCAGCGCGCTCGGCACCTTCCACGAGATCATGGGCTACGCCCCCGGCACCAGCAGCCAGTACGCCAGCTGGGACCAGGTCAGCTCACTGGTCGGCAGCGGCGCGGCCGCGTACCAGATCATGGGCGACTGGACCGAGGCCAACTTCGAGGTGACGCTCAAGCTCACCGGCGGCATCGACTACACCTGGGCACCGGTCCCCGGCACCCAGGGGACCTTCCTCTTCGCCGCGGACTGCTTCACCCTGCCGGTCGGCGCCAAGGACCGGGAGGCCTCGATCGCCTGGCTGACCACCTGCGGCAGCCAGACCGGGCAGGACGACTTCACCTCCGTCAAGGGGGCGATCCCGCCCCGGTCGACGGTCAGCGCGGACGAGCGCGACCTGTTCGACCCCTACCTGCAGTGGTCGCTGGGGGAGTGGCAGAAGGACACCATCGCAGGCTCGCTCACCCACGGCGCGGTCGCCTCCGCCGCGTGGAACACGGCCATCGACGACGCGGTGATCGGCTACCTCAAGGACAACAGCGTGCAGACGCTGCAGAACGCCCTGGTCGCGGCAGCGGCCAAGTACCAGGTCTGACGGCCGGTCGGTCCGTCCCAGCCCAGCGCTCCTCCGCCTCCGTAACGGGGCGCGGAGGAGCGCCAGAGCCGGGCCGCCGACCAGAGGGTGAGGGCCACCAGGGCCGCGTTGCGGAGCAGCAGCACCGACAGCGGAGCGATCTCCAGCTTCAGCAGCGGGGTCCACGCCATCGGGTAGACGACCGTGGTCAGCGCCGTCAGCGGGAGCATCGCGTACGCGACCGGACGCTGCGAGGTGCCCTGGAAGGCCAGGCAGGCCGCTCCCGCGCCGAGCAGCCAGATCAGGTACTGGGGGCTGATCACCCTGCTGGTCGTCACGAAGATCAGGATCGCCGTCATCATCGCGTCGGCCGCCGTGGCCGGCCGCCACACCCGGGTCCGCATCCGCCACCACAGCAGCCAGCCGAAGCCGATGACGGTGCATCCGATCGCCAGCTCGGCCAGGGTGTGCGTATAGGCGCCGCTGAACTGCATCGACCCGTACCTGTAGCGGGCGTGTCCGCCGTAGCCGAAGTGCTCGGCCAGCAGCAGCAGGCTCCCCGGCACGGACTCCACCTCGATGCCCCGGGCGCCCTGCGCGCCGAGGAAGCCCAGCGCGCCGCTGAAGACGGAGGCCGTGGCCGCCAGCGCCGCCCCCACGGTGGCCACCGCGGAGAGCCAGGAGCGGCGGGCGGTCCGCCCCCTGGGCGCGCCGACGAGCGCGATCACCGGCCAGGCCTTGACCAGGACGCCCAGCCCGGCCAGCACCCCGCTGGTGACCGGCGCGCGGTTCACCGCCAGCACCGAGGCCACCGCCAGCGCCGTGACCACGACGTCGAAGCGCACATAGGGGACCTGCAGCATCAGCGGCAGCCCCAGCACCCACAGCCAGGCCCCGTGGGTGCTCCGTCCGGGACGGCGCGACGAGGCCAGCAGCAGGCCCGTCACCAGCGCGTCGCAGACCACGATCAGCAGGGTGAAGGCATCGGCGTAGCCGAGGAAGGGCAGTGCCTTGGGGACGAGGAAGATCAGCCCGGCCACCGGCGGGTACTGCCACATCACGTCGTGGACCGGGAAGTGCCCCTTGGCCAGCTCCGCCGCCCACACCGGGTAGAGCCGGTAGGTCTCGAAGTCCCGGCCGAACCTGTTGGCGACGGTCATCGCCACGAAGATCAGCCGGGTGCAGAACCAGAAGCCGACCGGCGCGAGCAGCCGCGGCGGCCAGCGGTCCATCCGGTACCAGGCTGCCGACGGTCTTTCCACCGGCGCGACTGCGGCCGGTAGGTGCTGCTTCTCCGCCGTGCGGAGTGCGCTGCTGACCACGGAACTCCTTCGAACGGCAGGCGGCACCGGTCGCCCCCGCGACCGTAGGAACGAGCGTTCCGTCCCGATCTGTGCCGAGCCTTGCCAGGAGTTCGGAATTACCCATGTGCCTCAGATCACCCGTGCGTCTCAAGGGAGGGCTCCGCCACACCCGTGGCTACCGGCCCCAGCGGGGTGTCGGCGGCCGGCGTGTCCGTCCCCCGGCGGTCGCGCAGCGCGTCCGCGGTGAGCAGCGCGAGGGCGACCCAGACCAGGGCGAAGCCGGCCCAGCGGGCCGGCGGCATCCGCTCGTGGAAGACGGTGATGCCGATCGCGAACTGGAACACCGGGGCCAGGTACTGCAGCAGTCCCAGCGTGGTCAGCGGGACCCGTACCGCCGCAGCGCCGAACGCCAGCAGCGGCAGCGCGGTGACCAGCCCGCAGAGGACCAGCAGGGCGCTGTGGCCCCAGCCGTAGGAGCCGGGCACGGTCCGGCCCAGGGTGCCGCTGCCGCTGACCGCGAGGTAGACCAGGAAGCCGAGCGCGGGCAGGAACTGGAACGCCGTCTCACCGGCCAGGCTCTCCAGGCCGCCGAGCCCGACCTTCTTCTTGATCAGCCCGTAGCTGCCGAAGCTGAACGCCAGCACCAGGGCGATCCAGGGCAGCCGCCCGTACCCGACCGTCAGCACGACCACGGCGAGCCCGCCGGTGCCGACCGCGACCCACTGCACCGGGCGCAGCCGCTCCTTGAGCAGCAGCACCCCGAAGGCGATGGTGACCAGCGGGTTGATGAAGTACCCGAGCGAGGTCTCGACGACATGGTCGCTGTTGACGGCCCAGATGTAGACGCCCCAGTTCACCGACACCAGCGCGGCCGCCGAACCGATCATCAGCAGCCGCCGCGGCTGCCGCAGCAGCGGGCCTATCCAGCCCCAGTGCCGTTGGAACAGCAGGATCCCGACCACCGCCACCAGCGACCACACCATCCGGTTGGCGAGGATCTCCAGCGCTCCGCTGGGCTTCAGCAGCGGCCAGTAGAGCGGGAACAGCCCCCACAGCCCGTAGGCCACCACCCCGAACCAGAACCCGCGCCGCTGTTCGCCCATACCGACCCGCCCCTTCCGACCGCTCGTCCCTTCTCAGGAAGGTAGAGGGCGGAGGGACGGGCTGTCATGTCCGTTAGACGGCGATGGTGCTGTCGACCTCCGTGTCGGCCCGGCTCGGGTGCTCCGGCAGGACGACGTCGAAGGGGACGATGGTCGCCACCACGTTGGGCAGCTTGCCGACCGCGCGGGCGATGTGGTCGGCGGTGCGGCGATGCAGCAGTCGGCCGAGGATCGGGGAGTAGTTGCGCTCCGGGATGAGCAGGGTGATCTGGCTCTTCCGGTCGGCCGTGTTGCGGGTGATCAGTTCCAGCAGGGCCCGGGTGATCCGGCGGTCCGGGCACTGCACGATCTCCAGCGGCAGGTCGCCGACCTCGGCGTCGGCCCACTGAGCGGCCAGCTTCTCCGCCTCCCGGCTGTCGATCATGAAGTGGATGGCCCGGATCTCCTGCGGGCGCAGCGAGCGGGCGTAGGCGATGGCCTTGAGCGCGGCCAGGTCGACCCGGTCCACCAGGATGTACATCAGCTGGCGGCGGTAGCGCGGGGCGGTGGTGTCGGCGGGGGCGGTGGCCAGGGCCTCGGCCTCCTCGCGGTAGCGCCGGTTCACCCGGATCAGCGAGAACACGCCGATCGGGAAGAGCACGACCACCATCCAGGCGCCCTCGGTGAACTTGGTGATCGCGAAGATCGCGACGATGGAGATGGACGCGGCCGCGGCCAGCGCGTTGACGATCAGCTTGGCGGTGCGGCCCCGCTCGCGACGGGTCCAGTGGTGCTTCACCAGACCGGTGCCGGCCATGAAGAACCCGGTGAAGACGCCGATCGCGTACAGGCCCAGCAGCTTGTCCAGCTTGGCGTCGGTGCCGATCAGCAGCGCCAGCGAGACGCCGGTGAGGGTCAGGATGCCGGACGAGAACGCCAGCCGGTGGCCGCGGCGGGTGAGCTGGCGGGGCAGGAAGGAGTCCTCGGCGACGAAGCTGGCCAGGAAGGGGAAGCCGTTGAAGGAGGTGTTGGCGCCGGTGTAGAGGATCAGCGCGGTCGCCAGCTGCAGGAAGACCAGGGCTGCCTGGCCGATCCATGAGCTGCCGAAGACCAGGTCGGCCTCCTGGGACAGCACGCTGGGGTTGCCGCTGCCGAACGGGATGGAGTGGGTGAGGTAGGCCAGGCCGGAGACGCCGAGGACCAGGATGCCCAGCGTGAGCGACATCATCACCAGCGTCTTGCGGGCGTTGGGCCCCTGCGGGTTGCGGAACGCGCTGACGCCGTTGGAGATGGCCTCCAGGCCGGTCAGCGAGGTGCCTCCGTTGGCGAAGGCCTTGAGCACCAGGAAGACCGAGGCGCCCATCAGCAGGCTGCTGTGGTTGCCGTTCAGGCCGAGACTGAGCGCCCCGCTCGCGTGCACGTCCGCCTTGGGCAGGTCTCCGGAGAGCAGCCGGATGCCGGCCACCACGAACAGCAGCGCCATCCCGGCCATGAAGAGGTAGGCCGGCAGCGCGAACGCCTTGCCCGCCTCCCGGATGCCGCGCAGATTGCCCCAGCAGAGCAGCAGCACGATGCAGACCGAGATCAGCAACTGGTAGTTGTCGACCCAGTTGTAGGCGTCCCCGCCGAGCAGGTGCACCAGCGACAGCAGCGCGGTGGTGCCGGCGGCGGTCTGCACGGCCACCGTGACGATGTAGTCGATCAGCAGCGCCACGGCCGCGATCTGGGCGACGTTGGGGCCGAAGTTCTCCCGGGCCACCACGTAGGAGCCGCCGGCCCGGGTGTAGGCCATGACCACGTCGCGGTAGGAGAGCGTGAGCAGGGTCAGCACGCAGAGGATCGCCAGCGTCACCGGCAGCAGCAGGGTGAAGGCGGCGACGCCGATCACCGGGATCAGGATGGTGAGCATGGCCTCGGAGCCGTACGCCGAGGACGATATGCAGTCCGAGGCGAGGACGCCGAGGGCGACCGGGTTGGACAGCTTCTCGTGGCTCAGCTGCTCGGTGACCAGGGGCTGCCCGAGCAATCGTTTCTTCACCCGGTAGCCGAGGCTCTCCGGCAGTACCGGCGGGAGCACCGTCACGGGCGGCGGCCCGTCCGCGGGTGCGGGTGCGGCGCTGCTCACACTGGTGCGACTGTCCATGGGCGGGGTTCCGATCGGAGAGTACTGCTGGTGTCCGCTGCCATGCTTACCCCTGGGCAAACGGACAAACAGGGCATAAGTACCCACCGTTAAGGAATCGTCGCGGATCTTAGCGACTCTCTAACGCGCGATCCCCCCGACGGGGTCGGGGGGATCGTCGTCGCGCTGATCGCAGGGTCCTCAGTCGACCGTCCAGGTGTCGCTGCCGGTGAGCAGCGCGCCCAGGTCGCCGCGGCCGCGCTGGGCGACGGCCTGGTCGAGCTGGGTCTGCATCTGGTTGTCGTAGACCGGGCGCCGGATGCTGCGGAGCACGCCGATGGGGGTGTTGTGCAGGGTGTCCTGGGCGGCGAGCCGGGTGAGGGCGAAGGCGGTCGTGGGGCTGGCCGCGTGGGCGTCGTGGACCAGCACCTGGTCGGCGTTGTCCGCGGTGACGGCCGCCGTGGTGAGGTCGCCGGTGGCCGGGTCGCGGAAGACGCCCTGGCCGTTGTCGGCGCCGAAGCGGATCGGCTGCCCGTGCTCCAGCCGGATAAGCGCCTCGTCCCGGGTGGCCGGCTCCTTGAGGGCGTCGAAGGCGCCGTCGTTGAAGATGTTGCAGTTCTGGTAGATCTCCACCAGTGCGGTGCCCTGGTGCTCGGCGGCGGCGCGCAGCACCGACTGCAGGTGCTTGCGGTCGGAGTCGATGGTGCGGGCGACGAAGCTCGCCTCGGCGCCGACGGCCAGCGAGAGCGGGTTGAAGGGCGCGTCCAGCGAGCCCATCGGGGTCGACTTGGTGATCTTCCCGACCTCGCTGGTGGGGCTGTACTGGCCCTTGGTCAGGCCGTAGATCCGGTTGTTGAACAGCAGGATCTTGAGGTTGACGTTCCGGCGCAGGGCGTGGATCAGATGGTTGCCGCCGATCGACAGCGCGTCGCCGTCGCCGGTGACGACCCAGACCGACAGGTCGGGGCGGGAGGCCGCCAGCCCGGTGGCGATGGCCGGGGCGCGGCCGTGGATGGAGTGCATCCCATAGGTGTTGAGGTAGTACGGGAAGCGCGAGGAGCAGCCGATCCCGGAGACGAAGACGATGTTCTCCCGGGCCAGGCCGAGCTCGGGCAGGAACGACTGCACGGCGGCCAGGATGGCGTAGTCCCCGCAGCCGGGGCACCAGCGCACCTCCTGGTCGGACTTGAAGTCCTTCATGCTCTGCGGGGCCGCCGCCTTGGGGATCAGGCTCAGCGAGGGAAAGGCGTGCGTTTCCGTGCTCACGACTGGACCTCCAGCTGGGCGGTGAGAGCGTCGGCGAGCTGCTCGGCCTTGAACGGCAGCCCGGTGACCTGGGTGAACGACTGGGCGTCGACCAGGTACTTGGCGCGCAGCAGATGCGCGAGCTGCCCCAGGTTCATCTCCGGGACCAGGACCCGGTCGTACCGGGCCAGGACCTCTCCGAGGTTGGCCGGGAAGGGGTTGAGGTGGCGCAGATGCGCCTGGGCGACCCGGCCGCCGGCCGCCCTGACCCGGCGCACCGCGGCGGCGATGGGGCCGTAGGTGGAGCCCCAGCCGAGCACCAGCAGCCGGGCCGGGTCCGAGGGATCGTCAACGACGAGGTCGGGGACGGTGATTCCGTCGATCTTGGCCTGCCGGATCCGGACCATGTGGTCGTGGTTGGCCGGGTCGTAGGAGATGTTGCCCGAGCCGTCCTGCTTCTCGATGCCGCCGACCCGGTGCTCCAGTCCCGGGGTGCCGGGGACGGCCCAGGGTCGGGCCAGGGTCTCCGGGTCGCGCAGATAGGGCCAGAAGCTGCCGTCCGGGCGGTTGGGCTCGGTGGCGAACGGCACGCGCAGGTCCGGGAGCTCGTCCGGCTCGGGGATCCGCCAGGGCTCGGAGCCGTTGGCCAGGTAGCCGTCGGAGAGCAGGAACACCGGGGTGCGGTAGGTCAGCGCGATCCGCGCGGCCTCCAGGGCGGCGGTGAAGCAGTCCGCGGCGGTCGCCGGGGCGACGATCGGCACCGGGGCCTCGCCGTTGCGCCCGTACATGGCCTGCAGCAGGTCGGCCTGCTCGGTCTTGGTCGGCAGGCCGGTGGAAGGGCCGCCGCGCTGGATGTCGATGACCAGCAGCGGCAGTTCCAGCGACACCGCGAGACCGATCGTCTCGGACTTCAGCGCCACGCCCGGGCCCGAGGTGGTGGTCACCCCCAGCGAGCCGCCGAAGGCCGCGCCTAGGGCGGCGCCGATGCCGGCGATCTCGTCCTCGGCCTGGAAGGTGCGCACGCCGAAGTTCTTGTGCTTGCTCAGCTCGTGCAGGATGTCGCTGGCCGGGGTGATCGGGTAGGAGCCCAGGAACAGCGGCAGCCCGGACTGCTCGGACGCGGCCACCAGCCCGTAGGCCAGCGCCAGGTTGCCGGAGATGTTGCGGTAGCGGCCCGGAGGGAAGGCCGCGGTGGCGGGGGCGACTTCGTAGGAGACGGCGAAGTCCTCGGTGGTCTCGCCGTAGTTCCAACCGGCCCGGAACGCGGTGACATTGGCCTCGGCGATGTCCGGCTTGTTGGCGAACTTGACCCGCAGGAAGCGCTCAGTGCCCTCGGTGGGCCGGTGGTACATCCAGCTGAGCAGGCCCAGCGCGAACATGTTCTTGGCCCGCTCGGCGTCCTTGCGGGCCAGGCCGCTGTCCTTGAGCGCCTCGACGGTGAGCGTGGTCAGCGGGACCGGGTGCACCGAGTAGGCGTCCAGCGCGCCGTCGCCGAGCGGGTCGGCCGCGTAGCCGACCTTGGCCAGGGCCCGCTTGGTGAACTCGTCGGTGTTGACGATGATCTCCGCGCCGCGCGGGACGTCGCCCAGGTTCGCCTTCAGCGCGGCCGGGTTCATCGCCACCAGCACGTGCGGGGCGTCGCCGGGGGTGAGGATGTCGTGGTCGGCGAAGTGCAGCTGGAAGCTGGAGACCCCGGGCAGGGTGCCTGCGGGGGCACGGATCTCGGCGGGGAAGTTGGGCAGCGTGGACAGGTCGTTGCCGAAGCCGGCGGTCTCCGTGGTGAAACGGTCGCCGGTGAGCTGCATACCGTCGCCCGAGTCCCCCGCGAAGCGGATCACCACCCGGTCGAGCTTGGTCACCCGCTTGCCCTCGCCCTGCGCGGGCACCGGCATGGGCTCGTCTTCCGTGGACTCCGAAACCTCGACCTGACTGGTCACCGGACTGGCCTCCCTAGACGCCCGGCACCGTAGAACCGGTGCCCTGCTCGGCATCCTATGCCGGTCGCCGACCGCTGTGCGGCAAGCCGACAACATGGCCTCTGACCTTGCCACTAGGTTATCTGACTATCAGTCAGATGTGTCGCAGGAGATACCGGTCGGAGGTTTAGGAACTGAGATGGGTGAGCACCGCGAGCACCCTTCGGTGGTCGTCCGAACTCTGGGTCAGACCGAGCTTCATGAAGATGTTGCTGACGTGCTTCTCCACCGCGCCGTCCGACACCACCAGCTGCTTGGCGATGGCGCTGTTGGTCCGTCCCTCCGCCATCAGCCCCAGCACTTCGCGCTCACGCGGGGTCAGCGCGTCCAGCACGTCGTGCCTGCGGCTGCGGCCGAGGAGCTGCGCGACCACCTCCGGATCCAGCGCGGTCCCGCCCTCGGCGACGCGCACCACCGCCTCGGTGAACTCGCGGACGTCCGCCACCCGGTCCTTGAGCAGATAGCCCACCCCGCGGGTGGATCCGGCCAGCAGCTCCGAGGCGTACCGCTCCTCGACGTACTGCGACAGCACCAGCGTGCCCACCTTGGGGTGCCGCTTGCGCAGCTCCACGCAGGCCTTGACGCCCTCGTCGGTATGGCTCGGCGGCATCCGCACGTCGGCGACCACGACGTCCGGCAGGGCGCCGTCCGCGGCGAGGCTGTCGATCAGCGCGAGCAGTTCCTCCCCGTCGCCCACCCCACCGACGACATCGAGCCCCCGATCCACGAGGAGCCTTGTCAGGCCCTCCCGCAACAACACCGAATCCTCAGCGATCACCACACGCAGCACAGCGCACTCCCCCGTTTTGGGCTCAGGTCTGTCGGGCGGGTGCGGCGTGTGCCGGGCTGATGTTCGCGCAGTTCCCCGCGCCCCTAGCTGATTGCAAGCGGGCCAGTTGCACTACTTAGGGGCGCGGGGCTCTGCTTGATTGACTGCGTGCGCGAACCCCAGCCAGGCACCACCCGCACCCGACCGCTCACATCGTACGCAGCGCGACAACATCGCAGAGCCCCTCCAGGGCCGACTTCGCAGGGCAATCGGGCAGCGGCGCCAGCAGCCCGCGGGCCTCCTCCGAGTAACGGAGCGTGTCCTCGCGGGCCCGAGCGAGCGCGGGGTGGGCGCGGAAGAGGGTGAGGGCCTCCGCGTGGCGCTCGTCCGCCGCCGGGTCGTCCGCGGGGAAGCCCGCGTCCAGCAGCTCGCGCAGCCGCACGTCGCCGGGGACCGAGGGGTCCGGCGCCGCCGCGCGCAGCAGCAGTTCGGGCAGGGTGGGAACGCCCTCGCGCAGGTCCGTGCCGGGGGTCTTCCCGGACTCGTGGCTATCGCTGCTGATGTCCAGCACGTCGTCGGCGATCTGGAACGCGGTGCCGATGCGCTCGCCGTACTGGGTGACCACGTTCACCACCGACTCGTCCGCGCCGGCCATCAGCGCGCCCAGGTGGCCGGAGACGGCGATCAGCGAGCCGGTCTTGCCGGAGATGACGTCCAGGTAGTGCTGGACCGGGTCGTCCTCCGGGCGGGGCCCGGCCGTCTCCAGGATCTGGCCGGTGACCAGTCGCTCGAACGCGTCGGCCTGGACCCGGACCGCCTGCGGGCCGAGGTCGGCGAGGATCTTGGAGGCGCGGGAGAACAGGAAGTCGCCGGTGAGGATGGCGACCGAGTTGTCCCAGCGGGCGTTGGCGCTGGGGGTGCCGCGCCGCATGACGGCCTCGTCCATGACGTCGTCGTGGTAGAGGGTGGCCAGGTGGGTCAGCTCCACCACGACGGCGGAGGGGACCACGCCGGGTGCGTTGGGGTCGCCGAACTGCGCGGCCAGCAGCACCAGCAGCGGACGGAGGCGCTTGCCGCCGGCCTCCTTGAGGTGCTGGGCGGTGACTGTGATGAACGGCACGTCACTCTTGGTGGCCTCGGCGAGCGCCTGCTCGACGGCGGCAAGTCCGATCTGGACGTCTGCTTCCAGTGCCTGGTTATGCACGCTCAGCCCGAAGGGCCCCACGACGGTCACCGGGAACTCTCCTGTCGCTGGTCGGTCCATATGTCGATTCTCGTCACACGACGTCTCCACCGAGCCCGCCGCGCCCATGGTGTGCAGCGTATCCGGTCCGAAGAGGATCTCTGTGCCTGGCCGCCGCTCCGATCAACGAGCGAGAGCCCGGGCACGTGCCCGGGCCGGGCTCCTCCGCAGGGTGCGAAGGGCCCGGCCGGAAGGCGCGTCGTCGATGTCAGCGGACGAAGACAGAGGCCTGGTCGGCCAGATGGAGGAAGTACTGGGGCAGGATCCCCAGCCCGAGGGTGACCAGGACGCCGAGGGCGATCGCGGTCGCCGTGAAGGCGCTGGGGACGGCGACCGTGGGCCCGTCCGGCCTGGGGTCGGAGAAGAACATCAGCACGATCACCCGGATGTAGAAGAACGCGGCGACCGCCGAGGACAGCACACCGACGATCACCAGCGGGGTCGCCCCGCTGCTCGCCGCCGCCTGGAAGACGGCGAACTTCCCGGCGAAGCCGCTGGTCAGCGGGATGCCGGCGAAGGCGAGCAGAAAGAGCGCGAAGGTGGCCGCCACCAGTGGCGAGCGGCGGCCGAGACCGGCCCAGCGGGAGAGGTGGGTGGCCTCGCCGCCGGCGTCGCGGACCAGGGTGACCACGGCGAAGGCGCCGAGGGTCACGAAGGAGTACGCGCCCAGGTAGAACAGCACCGCGGACACGCCCGCCTTGTTCATGGCGATCACGCCGGTGAGGATGAACCCCGCGTGGGCGATGGACGAGTAGGCGAGCAGCCGCTTCACATCGGTCTGGGTGACCGCGATGATCGCGCCGACCGCCATGGTGAGGATCGCCACACCCCACAGCACCGGACGCCAGTCCCAGGTGACCCCGGGGAAGGCCGCGTAGAGCAGCCGCAGCAGCGCGCCGAAGGCGGCGACCTTGGTGGCGGCGGCCATGAAGCCGGTGACCGGGGTGGGGGCGCCCTGGTAGACGTCCGGGGTCCAGGCGTGGAAGGGGACCGCACCGACCTTGAACAGCAGGCCGACGCCCAGCATGGCCAGACCGATCAGCAGCAGCGCGTCATTGGCGGTGGTGTTGGCCAGCGCCGGGGTCGGCGTGGCCGTCCCGGAGACGACGGCGGCGATGCCGCCGAGCGAGACGGTGCCCGCGTAGCCGTAGATCAGCGCCAGGCCGAACAGGAAGAAGGCCGAGGAGAAGGCGCCGAGCAGGAAGTACTTGACCGCAGCCTCCTGCGACAGTAGCCGCCGGCGCCGGGCCAGGGCGCAGAGCAGGTACAGCGGGAGGGAGAAGACCTCCAGCGCCACGAACATGGTCAGCAGGTCGCTGGCGGCCGGGAAGAGCAGCATCCCGCCGACGGCGAACATGGTGAGCGGGAAGACCTCGGTGGTGGCGAAGCCGGAGCGGGCGGCGGACTTCTCCGCGTCGCTGCCGGGGACGGTCGCCGCCTGCGGCGCGAAGGCGTCGACCGGGGCCCCGGTGGAGCTCCGGGGCTCCAGGTGGCGTTCGGCGAAGCCCAGCACCGCGACGATGGCGACCAGGGCGATGGTGCCCTGCAGGAACAGTGACGGTCCGTCGACGGCGACCGCGCCCATCGCGGCCAGGTGCGCGTTGGCGCCGGCGTAGCCCTTGGCGGCCAGCACCACGATGGCGACGAAGGCGCCGATCAGCCCGGCCAGGGCGATGCCGACCTGGGCCCAGTAGCGGTTGCGGCGGGGCAGGAACGCCTCGGCGAGGATGCCGAGCGCCGCCGCGCCGAAGACCACCAGCATCGGCGACAGCTGGCCGTACTCGATGTGCGGCGTCGGGATGGTCTGCGTCGTGGACGACGCGGCCACTGTCCACAGGCTGTGGACGGCGATGGGCGCGCTCACTGGCCACCTCCCTGGCTGTTGGCGGCTGCCACCTGGGCAGCCGTGATCGGGTGCGCGGGCGCGGGGTCGGTGCGGTGGACGTCCGACATGGTGTCCCGCACCGCCGGGTTGACGATGTCGGCGATCGGCCTGGGGTAGACGCCGAGGACCAGCAGCAGCGCGATCAGCGGGGTGACCACGACCAGCTCGCGGGCGTGCAGATCGCGGAAGCCGGCGACCTCGGGCTTGACCGGGCCGGTCATGGTGCGCTGGTAGAGCACCAGCACGTAGAGCGCGGCCAGGACGATGCCGAGAGTGGCGATGATCCCGATGGCCGGGTACCGGGTGAAGGTGCCGACCAGGACCAGGAACTCACTGACGAAGGGCGCCAGCCCGGGCAGCGAGAGGGTGGCCAGTCCGCCGATCATGAACGTCCCGGCGAGCACCGGGGCGACCTTCTGGACGCCGCCGTAGTCGGCGATCAGCCTGCTGCCCCGACGGGACATCAGGAAGCCCGCGACCAGCAGCAGGGCGGCGGTGGAGATGCCGTGGTTGACCATGTAGAGGGTCGCCCCGGACTGGCCCTGGCTGGTCATCGCGAAGATGCCCATGATGATGAAGCCGAAGTGCGAGATCGAGGCGTAGGCGATCAGGCGCTTGATGTCCTTCTGCCCCACCGCCAGCAGCGCCCCGTAGATGATCCCGATCAGCGAGAGCACCAGGATCGCCGGCCCGAAGGTCTTGGACGCGTCCGGGAAGAGCTGCAGGCAGAAGCGCAGCATCGCGTAGGTGCCGACCTTGTCGACCACCGCGGTGATCAGCACGGCGACGCCGGGAGTGGCCTCGCCCATGGCGTTGGGCAGCCAGGTGTGCAGCGGCCACAGCGGGGCCTTCACCGCGAAGGCGAACATGAAGCCCAGGAACAGCGCGTTCTCGGCGACCGGGGAGAAGTGCAGCTTCCCGGAGGCCAGCGCCTGGGTGATGGTGCTGAGGTCGAAGGTGCCGCGGCCGTCGGTGCCGACGCCCTGCTTGGCGGTGATGACGTACAGCCCGATCACGGCGACCAGCATGATCAGGCCGCCGAGCAGGTTGTAGAGCAGGAACTTGACGGCGGCGTAGGAGCGCTGGCGGGCGTCCTCGCCGACGGTGCGGTCGCCGAAGCCGCCGATGAGGAAGTACATCGGGATCAGCATGGCTTCAAAGAACACGTAGAACAGGAAGACGTCGGTGGCCTCGAAGGAGAGCACCACCATCGCCTCGACCGCCAGGATCAGGGCGAAGAAGCCCTGGGTGCGGCGGTTGCGCTCGAAGGTGCCGGCGTCATTGGCGAGCGGGTCGGCGTCGTGCCAGGAGGCGAGCATGACGACCGGAACCAGGACCGCGGTCAGGAGGATCAGGACGACCGCGATGCCGTCCACGCCGACGCTGTAGCCGATGCCGAAGTCCGAGATCCAGGAGTGGTACTCGGTCATCTGGTAGCGGGCGCCGCCGGGCTTGAAGCGGATCGCGACCACGGCCGCCAGCACCAGCGTGAGGAGCGAGATCCCCAGCGGCAGACCCTTGTTGACGTCCCGTCGCTTGGCCGAGGTCGCGGCGGGCAGCGCGGCGGTGAGGACCGCGCCGACCGCCGGGAGCGCGGCGGCGACCGTGAGGAGAGGAAAGGAACTCATACGGCCCTCATCAGGAGAGTGGTGGCGACCAGCACCAGCGCACCGCCGAACATCGACAGCGCGTAGGAGCGGACGTAGCCGTTCTGCAGCTTTCGCATCCGGCCCGAGGTGCCGCCGACGGCGGCGGCGATGCCGTTGACCACGCCGTCGAAGCCCTTGGCGTCGAGGTAGACCAGGAAGCGGGTGAGGTGCGTGCCGCCGCCGACCAGCACGACATGGTTGAAGTCGTCCTGCAGCAGGTCGCGGCGGGCCGCGCGGGTGAGCAGCGAGCCGACCGGGGCGGTGGCCGGGACCGGCTGCCGTCCGTACATCAGCCAGGAGACCAGGACGCCGAGGGCGATCACCGCGAAGGTGACGCCGGAGACGGTCAGGCTGCTCAGCGGGGAGTGGCCCTCGTCGTGGCCGGTGACCGGGGTCAGCCACTTCACGAAGGAGCTGTTCCAGGCGAACAGGCCACCGGCGAAGACCGAGCCGAAGGCCAGCACCACCATGGGGATGCCCATGGTCTTCGGGGACTCGTGCGGATGCGGCTCGTGGCCCTCCGCGTCCGGGACCCAGCGCTTCTGGCCGAAGAAGGTCATCAGCATCACCCGGGTCATGTAGAACGCGGTGACCGCGGCGCCGACCAGGGCGGCGCAGCCGAGGATCCAGCCCTCGCCGCCGCCGTGGGCGAAGGCCGCCTCGATGATCTTGTCCTTGGAGAAGTAACCGGACAGGCCCGGGAATCCGATGATGGCGAGGTAGCCGAGGCCGAAGGTGACGAAGGTCAGCGGCATGTAGCTGCGCAGTCCGCCGTACTTGCGCATGTCGACCTCGTCGTTCATGCCGTGCATCACCGAGCCGGCGCCGAGGAACAGCCCGGCCTTGAAGAAGCCGTGGGTGACCAGGTGCATGATCGCGAAGACATAGCCGATCGGGCCGAGCCCGGCCGCCATCACCATGTAGCCGATCTGCGACATCGTCGACCCGGCCAGGGCCTTCTTGATGTCGTCCTTGGCGCAACCGACGATGGCACCGAACAGCAGCGTCACCGCTCCCACGCACACCGTCGCCAGCTGCGCGGTCGGGGCGAGGTTGAAGATGGCGCTGGAGCGGGTGATCAGGTAGACGCCGGCGGTGACCATGGTGGCGGCGTGGATCAGGGCCGAGACCGGGGTCGGGCCCTCCATCGCGTCGCCGAGCCAGGACTGCAGCGGCACCTGCGCCGACTTGCCGCAGGCGGCGAGCAGCAGCATCAGTCCGATGCCGGTCAGCGTCCCCTGCGAGGCGGTGTGGGCTGCGCCGAAGACCGGGCCGAAGGCGAAGGTCCCGAAGGTGCTGAACATCAGCATGATGGCGACCGAGAGGCCGATGTCGCCCACGCGGTTGACCAGGAACGCCTTCTTGGCGGCGGTGGCCGCGCTGGGCTTGTGCTGCCAGAAGCCGATCAGCAGGTACGAGGCCAGGCCCACGCCCTCCCAGCCGACGTACAGCAGCAGGTAGTTGTCGGCGAGGACCAGCAGCAGCATGGCCGCCAGGAAGAGGTTGAGATAGCCGAAGAAGCGGCGGCGGCGCTCGTCGTGCGCCATGTAGCCGACCGAGTAGAGATGGATCAGCGAGCCGACGCCGGTGATCAGCAGCACGAACACGACCGAGAGCTGGTCGAGTTGGAAACCGACCTGGGCCTGGAACCCCTCGACCGGCACCCAGGTGAAGAGGTGGTCGAAGGCCGGGCGCTGCGCGGTCGAGCGGCTCAGCATGTCGAAGAAGAGGGCGAGCCCCACGCCGAAGGAGGCGGTGGAGGCCAGGACGCCCAGCCAGTGGCCGAAGCGGTCCAGGCGGCGACCGCCCAGCAGGAGCACGGCGGCTCCGGCCAGGGGCAGCCCAACCAGTACGGGGATGAGATTGTCCACGGTCTGTCAGCCTCCGCCGCTACAGCTTCATGAGGTTGGTGTCGTCGACCGAGGCCGAGTGACGGGTGCGGAAGACACTCACGATGATCGCGAGACCGACGACGACCTCGGCCGCGGCGACCACCATGGTGAAGAAGGCGATGATCTGCCCGTCCAGGTTGCCGTGCAGCCGGGAGAAGGTGACCAGGGCCAGGTTGGAGGCGTTCAGCATCAGCTCGACGCACATGAAGAGCACGATCGCGTTGCGCCGGACCAGGACGCCGGTGGCGCCGATGGTGAACAGCAGCGCCGCCAGGTAGAGGTAGTTGACGGGGTTCATTCGTTCTCCTCCACATCCGGGGTCGCGGCCGGTGCCGGTGCCGCAGCCGGTGCCTTCGCCAGCTCGGTGCTGTGCCGGGGCTTGGGCGTCCGGCGGCCGAGCCACCCTGCGGTGCTCGCCTCCAGCTCGCCCATCCGGTCCAGCAGGTCGCCGCTGACGTCGCGCATCTGGCCGCGGGCCCGCAGCGTCGGGTTGACGGTGAGCTCGGACGGCGTGCCGTCCGGCAGCAGGCCCGGGACGTCCACCGCGTTGTGGCGGGCGTAGACGCCGGGGGCCGGCAGCGGGGTGACCTGGGTGCCCAGCCGGACCCGGCGCTCGGCCAGGTCGCGCTGCGACTGCTTCTCCTCGGTGTGCTCACGGTGCGTCAGCACCATCGCGCCGATGGCGGCGGTGATCAGCAGCGCGCCGGTGACCTCGAAGGCCCAGACGTACTTGGTGAAGATCAGCGCGGCCAGGCCCTGGACGTTGCCGCCGGCCTTGGCGTTGGCGGCGCCGACCCCGGTGAAGGTCCGCAGCTTGGCGTTGGCGATACCGGCGATCAGCAGCACGCCGAAGCCGAGCCCGGCGACGACGGCCGCGATCCGCTGGCCCTTGAGCGCGTCCTTCACGGTGTCCTCGGCGCTGACGCCGACCAGCATCACCACGAAGAGGAACAGCATCATGATCGCGCCGGTGTAGACGACGATCTGGACGACGCCCAGGAAGACCGCGCCCTCGGCCATGTAGCAGACGGCCAGCGAGATCATCGTCGCGGCGAGGCAGAGCGCCGAGTGCACCGCTTTGCGGCAGAGCACCATGCCCAGCGCCCCGGCGACCGCGATCACCGCGAGGACCCAGAACTGGACGGCCTCCCCGGTGGACGCGGCCCCGGTGAGGGGGGTGGCGAGGTCGATCACGCCGACGCACCTTCCTCCGTGGGCTGTTCGCCCTTGCTGACGGCGACCTGACGGACCGTCCCGGGGGCGGCCTCGGTGACCAGCCCGCGGTAGTAGTCGCCCTCGTCGGTCCCGGGGAAGATCGAGTGCGGTGAGTCGACCATGCCCTCGGTGAGGCCGACCAGCAGCTGCTCCTTGGTGAAGATCAGCGACTCGCGGCTGCTGTCCGCCAGCTCGTACTCGTTGGTCATCGTCAGCGCCCGGGTCGGGCAGGCCTCGATGCACAGTCCGCAGAGGATGCAGCGGGCGTAGTTGATCTGGTAGACGCGTCCGTAGCGCTCACCCGGGGAGTAGCGCTCCTCCTCGGTGTTGTCCGCGCCCTCGACGTAGATCGCGTCCGCCGGGCAGGCCCAGGCGCACAGCTCGCAGCCGATGCACTTCTCCAGCCCGTCCGGGTGCCGGTTGAGCTGGTGGCGGCCGTGGAAGCGCGGCGCGGTGGGCTTCTTGTACTCCGGGTACTGCTCGGTGAGCCGCTTCTTGAACATGGCCGAGAAGGTCACGCCGAAGCCGGCTGCGGGGCCCAGAATGTTCTCAGGCATCCTCGTCCGCTCCCTTCAGTGCTGCTACGGATTCGGGCGTCCGCGACCTGCGGCGCGGTACGGGGGGAAGCTGCTGACCCGGCAGCGGCGGTACCGGGAAGCCGCCCGCCATCGGGTCGAACGCGGGCTGCTCTCCTGCTGCCGCCGCCGCAGGCTCCTCCCGCTTGCGGAGCATGTCCCAGACGATGGAGAGCAGCAGCAGGACCACCACGGCCCCGCCCACGTACAGCACGTCGGTGCCGAAGCTGTAGCCCTTGTTCCGCAGCGCCCGGAAGGTGGCCACCATGACCAGCCAGACCAGCGACACCGGGATGAGGACCTTCCACCCCAGCTTCATGAACTGGTCGTAGCGCAGCCGGGGCAGGGTGCCGCGGAGCCAGATGAAGAAGAACAGCAGCAGCTGGATCTTGACGATCATCCACAGCAGCGGCCACCAGCCGTGGTTGGCCCCGGCCCAGAAGCTGCTGATCGGCCAGGGGGCCCGCCAGCCGCCCAGGAACAGGATGGAGGCTACGGCGGAGACGGTGACCATGTTGATGTACTCGGCCAGCATGAACATCGCGAACTTCAGCGAGGAGTACTCGGTGTTGAAGCCGCCCACCAGCTCGCCCTCGGCCTCGGGGAGGTCGAAGGGGGCCCGGTTGGTCTCGCCGACCATCGAGATGACGTAGATGACGAAGCTGACCGGCAGCAGGCAGACGAACCAGGTGTGGGTCTGCGCGTCGACGATGGCCGAGGTGGACATCGAGCCCGAGTAGATGAACACCGCCGCGAAGGACAGGCCCATCGCGATCTCGTAGGACACCATCTGGGCCGCCGAACGCACCCCGCCGAGCAGCGGGTAGGTCGAGCCCGAGGCCCAGCCGGCCAGCACGATGCCGTAGATCCCGACGGAGGCCGCGGCGAGGATGTAGAGCATCGCCACCGGGAGGTCGGTCAGCTGCATCGTGGTCCTGGTGCCGAAGATGCTGATCTCGTGGTCGGCCGGGCCGAACGGGATCACCGCGACGGCCAGGAAGGCCGGGATGGCGGAGATCACCGGGGCGAGGATGAAGACCACCTTGTCGGAGGCGGTGACGACCAGGTCCTCCTTGAGGGCCAGCTTCACGCCGTCGGCGAGGCTCTGCAGCATGCCCCAGGGGCCGTGCCGGTTGGGGCCGATCCGCAGCTGCATCCAGGCGACGACCTTGCGCTCCCACACGATGGCGATGAGCACGGTGACGACCAGGAAGGCGAAGCAGAACACGGCCTTGATGACGACCAGCCACCAGGGGTCGACCCCGAAGACGCTGAGGTCCTCGGCGGCCAGCTGACTGGCCGCGAGGTGGAGTGCGGGCGTGCTCATCGGTTCGCCTCCGTGACGGCAGGGGCCTGCGCGAGCCCGACCACCCGGCCGGGGGTCGCTCCGAGGGTGCGGAAGGAGCCACCGGGGGTGGAGTTGAGCGGGATCCAGACCACCCGGTCGGGCAGTTCGGGAGTGATCAGCAGCGGCAGGGTGAGGCTGCCGGCCGGTCCGGTGACGCTGAGCGGGGCGCCGTCGGCGATGCCGACCTCGGCCGCGGTGGCGGGCGAGAGCCGGGCGACGGCGGGGTGGCGGGTTCCGGCGAGGGCGGTGTCGCCCTCCTGGAGCGCGCCGTTGTCCAGCAGCAGCCGCCAGCCGCCGAGCACGGCCTCGCCGGCGCTCGGACGGGGCAGCGGACGGGCGAGTTCGGTCGGTGCGTCGACCCGGTCGCCGTGCCAGGCGCCGAGCCCGTCCAGCTCGCGGCGGGCCGCGGTGATGTCCGGGAGCCGGAGGCTGTCGCCCATCGCATCGGCGATCATGTGCAGGACCCGGAGGTCCGAGGAGAGATGACGGGTGGTCATCTGATCGGCCTTCAGAGCCGGTTCGAAGAACCTGATCCGGCCCTCCCAGTCCATGAACGCCCCGGCCTTCTCGGCGACCGCCGCGACCGGGAACACCACGTCGGCGTGCTCGGTGACGGCGGAGGGCCGCAGCTCCAGGCTGACCACGAAGCCGGCCCTGGACAGGGCCTCCTCGGCGGAGGCCGGATCGGGCAGGTCAGTGGTCTCGACCCCGCCGACGACCAGGGCGTCCAGTTCGCCGTTGGCGGCGGCGGTGAGGATGCCGGCGGTGTCGCGGCCGAAGCGCTCGGGCAGTCCGTCCAGGCCCCAGGCCGCGGCGATCTGCCGGCGGGCGTCAGGGTCGGTGCCGGGACGTCCGCCGGGCAGCAGGCCCGGCAGTGCGCCGGCCTCGACCGCGCCGCGCTCACCCGCGCGGCGCGGGATCCAGGCCAGCCGTGCGCCCGAGGCCCGGGCCAGCCGGACCGCCGCGCTCAGCGCGCCCGGCGTCCCCGCCAGCCGCTCGCCGACCAGCAGCACCGCGCCGGGCTGCCGCAGCAGTTCGGCGGCGCGGCCGGCGTCGCCGTCCAGGGGGTCGCCCTCGGCCAGCGCCTCCAGCCACTCGGCCTCGGTGCCGGGCGCGGCCGGGAGCAGCGCGCCGCCCAGCTTGCTGAGCCCGCGGGTGGCGTAGGCGGCCACGCTGAAGACCTTGAGCCCCTTGGTCCTGGCGGCCTTGCGCAGCCGCAGGAAGACGATCGGCGACTCCTCCTCCGGCTCGAAGCCGACCATCAGCGCCGCCGGAGCGGCCTCCAGCTGCTGGTAGCTCACCCCGCTGCCGTCCACGTCGATGCCGCGGCCGGCGACCACGGCGGCCAGGAAGTCGGCCTCCTCCGCAGTGTGGATCCGGGACCGGAAGTCGACGTCGTTGGTGCCCAGCACCGCCCGCGCGAACTTGGCGTAGGCGTAGGCGTCCTCGATGGTGGACCTGCCGCCGACCAGCACCCCGGTACGGCCCCGTACCAGCCCGGCCGCGGCCGCCCGCAGTGCCTCCGGCCAACTGGCCGGCTCCAGCTCGCCGCCCGCACCCCGCACCAGCGGGGTGGTCAGCCGCTCCCGCGACTGCCCGTAGCGGAAGCCGAAGCGGCCCTTGTCGCAGGACCACTCCTCGTTCACCGCCGGGTCGTCCCCGGCCAGCCGGCGCATCACCTTGCCGCGCCGGTGGTCGGTGCGGATCGCGCAGCCGGAGGAGCAGTGCTCGCACACGCTGGGCGAGGAGACCAGGTCGAAGGGGCGCGAGCGGAACCGGTAGGCGGCCGAGGTCAGCGCGCCCACCGGGCAGATCTGGATGGTGTTGCCGGAGAAGTACGAGCGGAAGTCGTCGCCCTCCCCGATGCCGACCTGCTCCAGCGCCCCGCGCTCCAGCAGGTCGATGAAGGGGTCACCGGCGATCTGCTCGCTGAACCGGGTGCAGCGCGCGCACAGCACGCAGCGCTCGCGGTCCAGCAGCACCTGGGTGCTGATCGGGATCGGCTTCTCATAGGTGCGCTTGACGCCCTCGAAGCGGCTGTCGGACTGGCCGTGCGACAGCGCCTGGTTCTGCAGCGGGCACTCGCCGCCCTTGTCGCAGACCGGGCAGTCCAGCGGGTGGTTGATCAGCAGCAGCTCCATCACGCCGTGCTGCGCCTTCTCGGCGACCGGCGAGGTGACCTGGGTGCTGACGACCATGCCGTCGGTCACCGTCATGGTGCAGGAGGCGACCGGCTTGCGCTGGCCCTCGACCTCGACGATGCACTGGCGGCAGGCCCCGACCGGGTCCAGCAGCGGGTGGTCGCAGAAGCGCGGGACCTGCACGCCGATCATCTCGGCGGCGCGGATGATGAGGGTGCCCTTGGGCACGTGCATCTGGATGCCGTCGATGGTGACGGCCAGAAGCTCCTCGGGTGGTGGAGCCGCCGGAGTCCCAGGGGTGTTGGCCACGGTCGTCATGCGAGCACCCCCTTCTCCTGGGCGGACTGATGGGTGGGTACGTAGCCGCGCCGGCCGCGGGCGTCGTCGGCCCAGACCGTGGAGGCGGCCGGGTCGAACGGGCAGCGGCCCTCGCGGAGGTGCTGCTCGTACTCCTCGCGGAAGTACTGCAGCGAGGAGAAGATCGGACTGGCGGCGCCGTCGCCGAGGGCGCAGAAGGACTTGCCGTTGATGTTGTCGGCGATGTCGTTCAGCTTCTCCAGGTCGCCCTCGACGCCCTTGCCGGCCTCGATCCGGCGCAGCAGCTGGACCAGCCAGTACGTCCCCTCGCGGCAGGGGGTGCACTTGCCGCAGGACTCATGGGCGTAGAACTCGGTCCAGCGGGTGACCGCGCGGACCACGCAGGTGGTCTCGTCGAAGATCTGCAGCGCCTTGGTGCCGAGCATCGACCCGGCCGCGGCGACGCCCTCGTAGTCGAGGGAGACGTCGAGGTGCTCCTCGGTGAACATCGGGGTGGAGGAGCCGCCCGGGGTCCAGAACTTCAGCCGGTGACCCTCCCTCACTCCCCCGGTGATGTCCAGGAGCTGACGGAGCGTGATGCCGAGCGGGGCCTCGTACTGCCCCGGGTTGGTGACATGGCCGGAGAGCGAGTAGAGCGTGAAGCCGGGCGACTTCTCGCTGCCCATCGAGCGGAACCACTCCTTGCCCCGGTGCAGGATGCTGGGCACCGAGGCGATCGACTCGACGTTGTTGACCACGGTCGGGCAGGCGTAGAGCCCGGCGATGGCCGGGAACGGCGGCCGCAGCCGGGGCTGGCCGCGTCGGCCCTCCAGGGAGTCCAGCAGCGCCGTCTCCTCGCCGCAGATGTAGGCGCCGGCCCCGGCGTGCACGGTGATGTCGAGGTCGAAGCCGGAGCCCAGCACGTCCTTGCCGAGGTATCCGGCCGCGTACGCCTCGGCGACCGCCGCATGCAGCCGCCGCAGCACCGGCACGGTCTCGCCGCGCAGGTAGATGAAGGCGTGGCTGCAGCGGATCGCATAGCTCGCGATGATCATGCCTTCGATCAGCGCGTGCGGGTTGGCGAACAGCAGCGGGATGTCCTTGCAGGTGCCCGGCTCGGACTCGTCCGCGTTGACCACCAGGTAGTGCGGCTTGCCGTCGCCCTGCGGGATGAACTGCCACTTCATCCCGGTCGGGAACCCGGCGCCGCCCCTCCCCCGCAGTCCGGCGTCCTTGACCAGCGCGATCACCGCGTCGGGGTCCATCCGCAGGGCCTCGTGCAGGCCCTTGTAGCCGTCGTGCCGCCGGTAGGTGTCCAGCGTCCAGGGGCGGTCGTCGTCCCAGCTGTCGGACAGGACCGGGGAGAGCAGCTTCTCCGGGTGCTCGGCGGTCACTCCTGAGGTCCTTCCTCGTCGCGGGGGTCGGCGTCCGCGGGGGCGGCGTCGGCAGCGGTGTCGTGCGGAGGGTCCTCGTGCCGCGGGGCGACCACCCGGGTGGCGGCGGCGGTGCCCGGCAGGGTCTCGCCACGGGCCAGCCGCAGGCCGGCCATGGTCGGGGCGCCGCCGGCGCCGGACTCGTCCACCGCGCCCTCGCGGGCGTCGGGGAAGCCGGCCAGGACGCGGGAGGTCTCCTTGAAGCTGCACAGCCGCGCACCGCGGGTCGGCCGCACCTCGGCGCCGTCGCCCGACCGCAGCCGGTCGACCAGCTCCTTGGCGCTCTCCGGCGTCTGGTTGTCGAAGAACTCCCAGTTGACCATCACCACCGGCGCGTAGTCGCAGGCGGCGTTGCACTCGATGTGCTCCAGCGAGACCGTGCCGTCCCCGGTCGTCTCGTTGTTGCCGATGCCCAGGTGCTGCTGCAGCTCGGCGAAGATCTCGTCGCCGCCGAGGACCGCGCACAGCGTGTTGGTGCACACGCCCACGTGGTACTCGCCGGCCGGGCGCCGCCGGTACATGGTGTAGAAGGTCGCCACCGCGGTGACCTCGGCCGTGGTCAGCCCCAGCTGCTCGGCGCAGTACCGGATCCCGGTGCGGCTGACGAAGCCCTCGGCGGACTGCACCAGGTGCAGCAGCGGCAGCAGCGCCGAGCGGCTGTCCGGGTAGCGGGAGATCAGCTCGGCCGCGTCCGGGTCCAGCTTCGCCCGTACCTCGGCCGGGAAGGCCGGGGCCGGCAGCTCGGGCAGCCCGAGCAGCGTCGGCCCGGACGGCCCTGGCCCGGACCCCGCCTCGTTCTCAGTGGTGGTCACCGGTCCACGCCTCCCATCACGGGGTCGATCCCGGCCACGGCGACGATGACGTCCGCGACCTGCCCGCCCTCGCACATCGCTGCCATCGACTGAAGGTTGGTGAAGGAGGGGTCGCGGAAGTGCACCCGGTAGGGCCTGGTGCCGCCGTCGCTGACGACGTGCACGCCCAGCTCGCCCTTGGGCGACTCCACCGCCACGTACGCCTGTCCGGCCGGGACGTGGAAGCCCTCGGTGACCAGCTTGAAGTGGTGGATCAGGGCTTCCATCGACTCGCCCATGATGGTGCGGATGTGGTCCAGCGAGTTGCCCATGCCGTCCGGTCCCAGCGACAGCTGGGCCGGCCAGGCGATCTTCTTGTCCTCGACCATGACCCGCCCCGGTCCGCCGCGCAGCCGGTCCAGGCACTGCTCGACGATCCGCAGCGACTGCTCCATCTCCGCGAGCCGGATCAGGAACCGGCCGTAGGAGTCGCAGGTGTCGGCGGTCGGCACGTCGAAGTCGTACTGCTCGTAGCCGCAGTAGGGCTGGGACTTGCGCAGGTCGTGCGGCAGTCCGGTGGAGCGCAGGATGGGACCGGTGGCCCCCAGCGCCATGCAGCCGGCCAGGTCCAGATAGCCGACGTCCACCAGCCGGGCCTTGAACACCGGGTTGTTGGTGGCCAGCTTGTCGTACTCGTGCATCCGGCCGCGCAGGGTCTTGATGCCCTCGCGGATCTGGTCAAGCGCGCCGGGCGGCAGGTCCTGCGCCAGGCCGCCGGGGCGGACGTAGGCGTGGTTCATCCGCAGCCCGGTGACCAGCTCGAAGATGTCGAGGATGATCTCCCGGTCGCGGAACCCGTAGATCATCAGGGTGGTGGAGCCGATCTCCATCCCGCCGGTGGCCAGGCAGACCAGGTGCGAGGAGATCCGGTTGAGCTCCATCATCAGCACCCGGATCACGGTGGCCCGCTCCGGGATGTCGTCGGTGATCCCGAGCAGCCGCTCCACCGCGAGGCAGTAGGCGGTCTCGTTGAACAGCGGTGTCAGGTAGTCCATCCGGGTCACGAAGGTCGTGCCCTGGGTCCAGTTCCTGAACTCCATGTTCTTCTCGATGCCGGTGTGCAGATAGCCGATCCCGCACCTGGCCTCGGTGACGGTCTCGCCGTCGATCTCCAGGATCAGCCGCAGCACCCCGTGGGTGGAGGGGTGCTGCGGACCCATGTTGACGATGATCCGCTCGTCGTCGGCCTTGGCCGCCGCCGTGACGATCTCGTCCCAGTCCCCGCCGGTGACGGTGTAGACGCGCCCTTCGGTCGTCTCCCGCCCCGGGGCCTCCGGCTGCTGTTGAGTCTGACTCTCCATCAGTTGTACGACCTCCGCTGGTCGGGAGCCGGGATCTGCGCGCCCTTGTACTCGACGGGGATGCCGCCGAGCGGATAGTCCTTGCGCTGCGGGTGGCCCAGCCAGTCGTCCGGCATCATGATCCGGGTGAGCGCCGGATGGCCCTCGAAGACGATGCCGAAGAAGTCGTACGTCTCCCGCTCGTGCCAGTCGTTGGTGGGATAGACGGCGACGGTGGAGGGGATCACCGGGTCGTCGTCCGGCGCCGAGGTCTCCACCCGGATCAGCCGGTTGTGGGTGATCGAGCGCAGGTGGTAGACCGCGTGCAGCTCGCGCCCACGGTCGCCGGGGTAGTGCACCCCGCTGACACCGGTGCACAGCTCGAAGCGCAGGGCCGGGTCGTCCCGCAGGGTCTTCATCACCTGCGGCAGGAACTCCCGCTCGACATGGAAGGTGATCTCGCCCCGGTCCACGACCGTCTTGTCGATCACCGCGCCCACGTCCAGGCCCTGCTCCTCCAGCGCGCCCTCCAGCTCGTCGGCGCACTCGTCGAACCAGCCGTGCCCGTACGGCCGGGGCGAAGCCCCGGGCAGCACGATCGGCCGGACCAGCCGGCCGTAGCCCGAGGTGTCCCCGCTGTTGCCGCCGACCCCGGCATGCTCGCTGGGGTTCGACCCGCCGAACATCCCGTGCCGGACGCCGACGACCTCCAGCTCCGTCGCACCGGCGCGCGGCGTCGGGACGCCGCTCTCCGCGGCTTCCGCTTCCGCGGCAGTGCTCTTCTCGGTGCCGTCACTCACCGCAGCAGCCCCTTCATCTCGATCGTCGGGACCGCCTGCAGCGCCTGCTCCTCCGCCTCGTCGTCCGCCTTGACGCGCTGCGCGCCGAGCTTCTCGTGGCGGATCTGCTCGTGCAGCTTGAGGATCGCGTCCATCAGCATCTCCGGCCGCGGCGGACAGCCGGGCAGGTAGATGTCCACGGGGATGACGTGGTCGACGCCCTGGACGATCGCGTAGTTGTTGAACATCCCGCCCGAGGAGGCGCAGACCCCCATCGAGATCACCCACTTGGGATTCGCCATCTGGTCGTAGACCTGGCGGACCACCGGCGCCATCTTCTGGCTGACCCGGCCCGCCACGATCATCAGATCGGCCTGGCGCGGCGACCCGCGGAAGACCTCCATGCCGAACCGCGCCAGGTCGTAGCGGCCGGCGCCGGTCGTCATCATCTCGATGGCGCAGCAGGCCAGCCCGAAGGTGGCCGGGAAGAGCGAACTCTTCCGCACCCATCCGGCGGCCTGCTCGACCGAGGTGAGCAGGAAGCCGCTGGGCAGCTTCTCCTCGATACCCATCTGGTGTCCTCTCAGCTCGTCCGGTTCGACTGCATACGGCGTCCTGGGCCTTCGCGTCCTGGCCTGTGCCGTGCGATCAGTCCCACTCCAGGCCCCCGCGCCGCCAGACGTACGCATAGGCGACAAAGACCGTGGCGATGAACAGCACCATCTCCACCAGGCCGAAGATCCCCAACGAGTCGAAGGAGACCGCCCACGGGTAGAGGAAGACGATCTCGATGTCGAAGACGATGAAGAGCATCGCCGTCAGGTAGTACTTGATCGGGAACCGCCCGCCGCCCACCGGCTGCGGCGTCGGCTCGATACCGCACTCGTAGGCGTCCAATTTGGCGCGGTTGTACCGCTTCGGACCGGTCAGCGCGGCCATCGCCACGGAGCCGATCGCGAAGGCAGCCGCGAGGGCGCCAAGTACCAGAATCGGCGCATATGCGTTCATACCGAACGACCTCCCAGGCGTCAGTCCGAGCCGACGTCCATGTCGGTGGCTGAGTGTCCGTACAGCTCGGGAGCTTGATCAGCTCATGTGAGGCAGTTCACAAGCCCCCAAGACGGCTGCATCCTATGCCCGTTCATGTGTGATCTGCGACACGGGGGTAAGCACCTTCAATGTGATCTACGCCACCCAATGAACGATCATGAGGTTACAGGCGCGTAAAATCGGCCACTCACCGTGTGCATGCATTCACAAAGCGCCAACTGATGGGGCATCACTGCAGGTTGGAGGCCGTGTCGTCTATCAGAAAAAGTGCTTCCATCGCAACTTTTGCCACTTGCAGGCGCACGTGTTATTGCTCGCGGCCCCGGGAGGGTGGCGAGGCAGGCGACGCGTTGACGAGGGCCCGGCGAGCAGCGACGGCGAGGGGCCCAGCAGCACCGGGGAGGCCGAACGGCGACGCTGCGTGATGCGGCAACTGCGGGTGGCTTACATGGCGCCACCGTTGCCGCCAGCCGGCGGTGCGGCCCCGCCTCCCCGACCCCCTACGCCCTCGGCGTCACCTTCGCCAGCCCGTTGATGATCCGGTCCATCGCGTCGCCGCCCTGGGGGTCGGTGAGGTTGGCCAGGAGCTTCAGGACGAACTTCATCAGCAGCGGGTGGGTCAGGCCGTGCTGGGCCGCCATCCGCATCACCAGGGGGTTGCCGATGGCCTTCACGAAGCCGCGGCCGAGCGAGTAGTAGCCGCCGTAGATGTCCTTGAGGATGGTCGGGTACGCCTCCAGCGCCCGCTCCCGGCCGAGGTCGGTCTGCCGGGCCAGGGCCTGGACGATGACGCCGGCCGCGATCTGGCCGGACTCCATCGCATAGGCGATGCCCTCGCCGTTGAAGGGGTTGACCATCCCGCCCGCGTCGCCGACCAGCAGGAAGCCGCGGGTGTAGTGCGGCTGGCGGTTGAAGGCCATGGGCAGGGCCGCGCCGCGGATCGGCTCGGTCATGTTCTCGGGGGTGTAGCCCCACTCCTCGGGCATGCCCGCGCACCACACCTTGAGCAGCTCGCGGTAGTCGATGTCCTTGAAGGACTTGGTGGTGTTCAGCAGGCCCAGGCCCACGTTGCTGGTGCCGTCGCCCATGCCGAAGATCCAGCCGTAGCCGGGGAGCAGCTTCTCCTGCCCGGACCTGCGGTCCCACAGCTCCAGCCAGGACTCCAGGTAGTCGTCCTCGCTGCGCGGGGAGTTGAAGTAGGTGCGGTAGGCGACGCCCATCGGGCGGTCCTCGCGCCGGTGCAGGCCCATGGCCAGGGAGAGCCGGGTGGAGTTGCCGTCGGCGGCGACCACCAGCGGGGCCTTGAAGACGACCTCGCGCTTCTCTTCCCCCAGCTTCGCCGTCACTCCGGTGATCCGGCCGGTCCTCGGGTCGACGACCGGGCCGGTGACGTTGCACAGCTGGTGCAGCTTGGCCCCGGCCTTCTCCGCCTGGGAGGCCAGCAGTTCGTCGAAGTCGGCGCGCTTGCGGACCAGCCCGTAGTCGGGGAAGCTCGCCAGCTCCGGCCAGTCCAGTTCGAGGCGCACCCCACCGCCGATGATCCGCAGGCCCTTGTTGCGCAGCCAGCCGGCCTCCTCGGAGATGTCGATCCCCATGTCCACCAACTGCTTGACTGCGCGCGGGGTCAGCCCGTCCCCGCAGACCTTCTCCCGCGGGAACTGCGCCTTCTCCAGCAGCAGCACCTCCAGGCCGGCCCGGGCCAGGTGATAGGCCGTGGTCGAGCCCGCGGGACCGGCTCCGACGACGATCACATCGGCCTCGGCCTCGACGGCTGCGCTCTGCGCGGTCTGCTGGGTCTGCTGGGTCGACTGCGACACCGGGGACTCCTGCCTGCTCTCGTCGGACGTCTTCGCTGGTTCGGACCCGCGTCGGGCCACTCCGCAGTCTATGTCTGATCACCTAGGCTGATCCGGATCCACGACCACACAACCACATCACCAGGGGCGGGCGGGGCTGGCCATGAACATCGGCGTCATCGGGCACACGGACCTCTCGGAGATCACCGAGATGCTGGTCCGCGGCGAGCTGTGGAAGCTGGTGACCGGGTACCAGACCTACGGCCTGGTCGGCGTCAGCCCGTTGGGCCCGGGACCGGAGAGCTGGTTCGCCGCCGCCGTCCTGGAGCACGGCGGCACCCTGGAGGTGCTCGGCACCCCGGCTCCCTCACCCCTGCTGCGCCAGGCCCGCGCCGTGCACCGGCTGGCCCCGGGGGTCGATCCGATCGACGCCCTGCTCGGCCTGGTCGAGGAAATCGTCGTGGTCTGGGACGGCGGCCAGGACGGCTGGATCTCCGAGGCGGTCGCCCGCGCCGAGGCGCAGGGCACCTACGTCCACCGCGTCTGGCCGGAGGGCTCGGCGCACAACGGCTGACGGCCCTGCCTGCGAACGGCACGGGTCTGCGACCGGGCCGGTTGCACTCACCGGGGGCGCGGGAACTGCGCGCCAAGCCGTCCACGGTCCGCAGCCGAAGTCCTCGGCTCAGCCCCGGATCCCCCGGTGCAGGGCCACGATGCCGCCGGTCAGGTTGCGCCAGGCGACCTTGGACCAACCCGCCGCCTGCAGCCGGGCGGCGAGCGCGGGCTGGTCGGGCCAGGCGCGGATGGAGTCGGCGAGGTAGACGTAGGCGTCGGGGTTGCTGCTGACGGCGGTCGCCACCGGCGGCAGCGCGCGCATCAGGTACTCCGAGTAGACGGTGCGGAACGGCGCCCAGACGGGGTGGCTGAACTCACAGATGACGACCCGGCCGCCGGGCCTGGTGACGCGCAGCAGCTCGCGCAGGGCGGCGTCGGTGTCCTGGACGTTGCGCAGCCCGAAGGAGATGGTGGCGGCGTCGAACACGCCGTCGGCGAAGGGCAGCCGGGTGGCGTCGCCGGCGGTGAGCGGCAGTTCGGGGTGGCGGCGCTTGCCCTCCCGCAGCATCCCGAGCGAGAAGTCGCAGGGCACGACGGTCGCGCCGGCCTCGGCGAAGGGCAGCGACGAGGTCGCCGTCCCGGCGGCGAGGTCGAGCACCCGCTCGCCCGGCCTGGCGTCCACCGCACGGGCGACGGCCTTGCGCCAGAGCCGGGTCTGGCCCAGCGAGAGCACATCGTTGGTGATGTCGTACTTGGCCGCGACGTCGTCGAACATCGAGGCGACTTCGTGCGGCTGCTTGTCCAGAGAGGCTCGGGTCACGGACCCCATTGTTCACCCACCGACGTCCTGCTCAGGCACGGCGGTGGACGAGTCGCCCGCCGAGGACCGTGGCCAGGCAGCTGCCGTCCGCGGCGCGGACCGCCAGGTCGGCCCGGCCGCCGACGGCCAGGATGGGCGTGTGCCCGTCCATGGCCAGACCGTTGCGGTGGGCGGCGGCGCGCAGCTCGGGGTCGGCGAAGGCGGCGGGCTGGGCCGCGGTCGTGCCGGAGCGCAGCAGGGCGTACACCCGCTCCCGCGCGCTGGGCGCGTCCGGCAGCGCGCCCTGGTGCAGCGCGCCGGGCGTGACCACCCCGTCCCAGCGCCGCACCCTGGCCTGCGGGTAGGCGGCCGTCAGCTCGTCCGCCGGGCCGTGGGCGGCGATGCGCTCGCCGTCCACGGCCACGGCGATGCCGTCCGACCCGGTATGAAGAGTGAGCAACGCCGGATCAGTTGGCGTTCAGGAGCTTGAGCTCCGGGTGCGCCGTGCCACCGACGATCGCGGTGGAGGCGATGTGCGAGTAGGCGTGGTCGTTGACCGGGTCGTGCGCCGGGTCGTCGTGGACCACGATGTGCTCGTAGGTGGTGGCGCGCTGCGCGGGGACGCGTCCGGCCGAGCGGATCAGGTTGATCAGCTCCATCCGGTTGGACCGGTGCTTGGCCCCGGCGGAGGAGACGACGTTCTCCTCCAGCATCACCGAGCCCAGGTCGTCCGCTCCGTAGTGCAGCGTCAGCTGGCCCATCTCCTTGCCGACGGTCAGCCAGGAGCCCTGGATGTGCGCGATGTTGTCCAGGAACAACCGAGCCACCGCGATCAGTCGCAGGTACTCGAACAGCGTCGCCTGGGTGCGGCCCTTGAGGTGGTTGTTCTCGGGCTGGTAGGTGTACGGGATGAACGCGCGGAAGCCGCCGGTGCGGTCCTGCACGTCGCGGATCATGCGCAGGTGCTCGATCCGCTCGGCGTTGGTCTCGCCGGTGCCCATCAGCATGGTGGAGGTGGACTCGACGCCCAGGTTGTGCGCGATCTCCATGATCTCCAGCCAGCGCTCACCGGACTCCTTGAGCGGCGCGATGGCCTTGCGGGGGCGCTCGGGCAGCAGCTCCGCGCCGGCGCCCGCGAAGGAGTCGAGCCCGGCGGCGTGGATCCGGCGGATGGCCTCCTCCGCGGTGACCCCGGAGATCCGCGACATGTGCTCGACCTCGGAGGCGCCGAGGGAGTGGATCACCAGCTGCGGGAAGTCCTTCTTGATCGCGGAGAACGCCCGCTCGTAGTACTCCACGCCGTAGTCGGGGTGGTGCCCGCCCTGGAACATGATCTGGGTGCCGCCGAGCTCGACGGTCTCCGCGCAGCGGCGCAGGATCTCCTCCAGATCCCGCGACCAGCCCTTCTCCACATCCTTGGGCGCGGCGTAGAAGGCGCAGAACTTGCAGGCCGTCACACACACATTGGTGTAGTTGATGTTGCGTTCGATGATGTACGTGGCGATGTGCTCGGTGCCGGCGTACCGGCGGCGGCGTACGGCGTCTGCTGCTGCGCCGAGGGCGTGCAGAGGGGCGTGGCGGTAGATCTCCAGCGCCTCCTCCGGGGTGATGCGCCCCCCGGCCGCGGCGCGGTCGAGGACTGCCTGCAGATCCGTCTCCTGGGGCTGGGCGGTCTCGAGCACCTCGGCGTCCTCTCGTGTCACTACTGCGGTTGTCGCTACTGCGGTCCAACGTGTTCATGCGGTCGCCGCCCAGACTACGCCAGCACCCCTACCTCACCTTGTGCAAGTCACCGCTGGGCGTCCCGCTGCCGGCGCCGTTGTCCTGGTAGTGCAGGGTGCCATCGGCGTTGAGGGTGAAGAGCTGGGTGTCGGAGGCGGTGGAACAGCTGCCCGTGCTGCTGCCGGGCAGCAGTCGGTCCTTGAAGGTGATCGTGGTCGCGGTGGACGACGCGAGCTTGTCGGCGCCCAGGCAGGCCAGTCCGGAGAGCCCGGTGACGGTGGTGATGCTGGTGCTGTTCTCGGCCCCGACCGTCCCCTGCCGGATGGCGATCGAGTACGGCTCGCTGAGCAGGCCGTCGGAGGTGATCAGCGTCCCGGTCCAGGTCCCGAGGAAGACGGCCGGGACGGCGTTGGGGCTGGTCGGCCCGGGGGACGGGGCAGCCGGCGGGGTCGGGCCGGCGCCGGAGGGTGGCGTGGAAGCAGTGGTGGTCGTCGTGGCGGGGGCGGAAGCCGTCGCCGTGCCCGTCCCGAGCGCGCCCCCTGTGCTCCCGGTACTGGCGTTCTTGTGCAGCAGCAGTGGGACCAGCACCGCAGCGAGCACCGCCAGCAGCACCACCCCGCCAACCAGCATTGGCGTTCGACCGCGCCCCGGTGGTTGCGGTGGCGGCTGCTGCCGCGTCGGCGGGGCCACCAAGGGGGGAACGTCGGACACCGGTGCCGGTGTGGCATCCATCACCGGCGCGGGACCGAATGCCCCAGGCGCCGGGGTGACCGCCTCCCCCACCGTCTCCAGGTCCAGCAGCTCGGCCGTCCGCCGCCCCACCGAGGCGACCAGCAGCGGCGGCAGCCAGCCGTCGGACGGGCCGACCCCGCCCAGCTCCGCGCGCAGCTCGTCCAGGCCCGGGCGCTCGTCCGGCTCCTTCGCCAGGCAGCGCTGCACCACCGCGCGCAGCGGTCCGTCCGGCAGGCCCTCCAGGCGCGGGGCCTCGTGCATCACCCGGTACAGCAGCAGCACCGGCGAGGTCCCGCTCTCGCCGAAGGGCCCGGCGCCGGTCGCCGCGAAGGCCAGCACCCCGCCCAACGCGAAGACGTCGCTCGCAGGCCCCGCCGTCTCCCCGGCGCCCTGCTCGGGCGACATGTAGCCGGGCGAGCCGACCACATACCCGGACCGGGTCAGCGCCGTCGCGGCGTCCAGGGCCCGGGCGATGCCGAAGTCGATCAGGCGCGGTCCGTCCAGGGTGAGCAGCACATTGGACGGCTTCAGGTCGCGGTGCACCAGCCCGGTGGCGTGGACCGCGGCCAGCGAGTCGGCGAGCCCGACCCCCAGCATCCGCACCGACTGCTCCGGCAGCACCCCGAAGTCCCGTACCGCGACGTCGAGTCCGGGCCCGGGGACGTAACCGGTCGCCACCCAGGGCTGATCGCTCTCGGTGTCGGCGTCCAGCACCGGCGCGGTCCAGACACCGCCCACCCGTCGCCCGCCACCACCCTTGTCCGAGTCGCTTCGCGACGCCCAGTATTCTTCGACCCGCCGCGCCGCCGCGACCTCCTGGCGGAAACGGGCCCGGAAGTCGGTGTCGTCGGCCAGGTCGGTGCGCACCAGCTTGACCGCGACGGTACGGCCCCCCGCCGTACGCCCCAGGTAGACCCGGCCCATCCCGCCCGCGCCGAGCCGCCCCAGCAGTCGGTACGCCCCGATCTGTCGCGGATCTCCCGCCCCCAACGGTTCCATGACTCGCCATCATGTCCGCCGGACCGAGGGCCTGTCAGCCGTCCAGCAGGATCACGTCCTCCGTGCTCGCGCCGATCCGGCGGGCGAACTCCCGCATGCCCTCCAACTGCCGCTCCCCGAAGGAGAAGTCCAGCGCCTCGGCGAAGTAGCGGCGCAGCAGCTCCTCGTCGAACAGCTCCCAGCGGGCGGTCTGCTCGGCGACCTTGTCGACCTCCTCCATCGACAGGTCCCGCGACGCCAGGAACGCCCGGCGCACCTCGCGCACCAGCTCCGGCTCGCGCTCCAGGAAGTCCCTGCGGGCGGCCCAGACCGCGAAGACGAAGGGCAGCCCGGTCCAGTCCTTCCACATCGCGCCCAGGTCGTGGACGTCGAGGCCGAGCCTGGGTCCGTCGAACATGGTGGCGCGCAGCGCGGCGTCGCCGATCAGCACGGCGGCGTCGGCCTCCTGCATCATCAGCGCCAGGTCGGGCGGGCAGGTGTAGTAGTCGGGCTGCACGCCGTACTGCTCGGCCAGCAGCAGCTGCGCCAGCCGTACCGACGTGCGGCTGGTCGAGCCGAGGGCGACCTTGCGGCCGTCGAGCTGGTCCAGCGGCACCTGGCTGACGATCACGCAGGACAGCACCGGACCGTCGCTGCCCACCGCGATGTCCGGCATGACGACCAGCTGGTCCGCGTTGCGCAGGTACTCGACGCAGGTGATCGGGGAGATGTCCAGGTCGCCGGCGACCAGGGCGTCGCTGAGCCGCTCGGGCGTGTCCTTGCTGAGGTCCAGGTCCAGCAGGCTGCCGGTGCGGGCCAGACCCCAGTAGATGGGGACGCAGTTCAGGAACTGGATGTGCCCCACCCGCGGCCGCAGGCGACGGTGGTCGCTGCCGCGCTCGGTGGGACCGTCCACACGCTCGGAGTTGTCGGGGTCGCCGTCACGCTCGGTGTATGTATCCACACCCAGCACAGTAGTCCGGGGGGTGAGATCGTCCCTGGCCGGGCCCGGAAGCGCGTGCTAGGGTTTTCGCAGTTGCAGTTTGATTTCCCATGCAGTACTCGAGCCTGCGGAGCATGTGACCGCGGGCTTCTGTCGTTTTCAGAAGCTTTGTCACAGCGAAGTACCTGAAGCGGGGCGATCAGCGCAGCGGACCGGGCGCCACGAGGTGTGGCGTCCTTTACGTCCCTCGCAAGGAGAACGGTATGGCGACCGGAACCGTCAAGTGGTTCAACGCCGAGAAGGGCTTCGGCTTCATCGCCCAGGACGGCGGCGGCCCCGACGTCTTCGTCCACTACTCCGCCATCAACGCGAACGGCTTCCGCTCGCTTGAGGAGAACCAGACCGTGGAGTTCGACGTCACGCAGGGTCCCAAGGGCCCGCAGGCCGAGAACGTCACCACGATCTGAATCCCACCCACTGATCACCCGCTCCTGATCATCCGTGATCAGGCCGCACGATCGACCGGTGGCTAGCACAGCACCAACCCAAGAGGGCCCGCGCCGCTGCAGCGACGACGGGCCCTCTGCCTGCTCTGTCTTGTTCTGGCGGGGTCGGCGGACACCGCGCCCGCTCGTCAGGGCGCCTGCAGCCGCCGCCCGCGCAACGCCAACTCGATCTCGAAGCGGGCGTCCGGATCCGCCAGCACCTCCCCGAACAGTTCCTCGATGCCGCGCATCCGCTGACGCACCGTCTGCGGGTGCAGCCCCAGCCGGGCAGCGACCTCCGGGGCGCTGCCGGTCGAGGTCTCCAGCCACGCCAGCAGGGTCTCCTCCAGCCGCTCCCGCCGCTTCCCGGTCAGCCCTTCCAGCGGCGCCAGCCGCCGCGTGCCCAGTAGCGCGACCAGGTCCTGGTCGCCCAGCAGCAGCACGGAGGACAGCTGCTGGTCGCAGTGGACCAGCCCCGGCGCCGCATCCGCCGGCTGTCGCGCGGCGACGGTGCGGGCCCAGCGCAGCGACTGCGCCGCCTGGGTCACCGGGACGGCGGGTCCCAGCACGGCGGTACGGTCCGCCAGGACGGCGCCGAGCTGGTCGATCCGGCCGGGCAGTTCCGGGTCCGCGAGGAACAGGCAGGGCTCGTGGCCCTCCAGGTCCGCGAGCACCGCAGGCATCGTCCGCAGCCCGGCGGCCGCGCCGACCAGCCCGTCCGCACGCAGCGCCACGGCGGCGATCCGCTCCGGCAGCGGGTAGCGGGCCGCCCGCGAGCACTCGGCCAGCACCGGCTCGGCCGCGCCGCCGACGAGCAGCTGCACCAGCCTCCGCCGGGCCCGCCGCAGCGTGCCGGCCGCGTCCGCCCGCGCTTCGGCGTAGCCCTCGACCGAGGCGGCGGCCATCTCGTCGATATGCGCGAAAATCGCCTCCGCCAGCGCCGTCATCGCCGCCTCCGGCACCCCGGCCCGGCGCGCGAGCCGGGCGTACCGGCGCCAGGCCAGCCTGGCCCCGAGCCGGTAGGCCGCCTGCAACGCGTCCAGGCTGCGGCCCTCGCGCCACTCGCCTCTCCCCAGCGCCCGGTACACCTGCAGCGATTCCTCGGGGTTGGCACGATCGTCCGCGACGAGCTCGGCGAACTGCGCCACCGCACGCGCCGCGCCCTGCTGGATTCCGGCCCCGAACCTGCCGTCCAGCGGCCTCGCGTACTCGGGAATCTGGCGGCGTATCTCCTGCACGATCTCCGGCACCAGCCGCACATTCTCGGCTCTGATCAACGCCGAAAGCCCGGAGGGCAACACCGCCCAGGGACGAGCCTGCAAGTACGCCCGGGCCTGGGCTTGAGCGGGTCCCTGTAGCTGGGTCGAAACGGCCATCAAACCTCCTGCGTCGGTCCGCAATACCTGCCGATGCAGCAATTTCGATAATTGCCAGCAACCGATGGCAAGTTCCGGAGAATCACATCCCCCGACGTGAAGAATCCGCCCACGATTTCCTGCAACATTGAAAATCCTTGACGCCTGGGACGCAGTATCTGTCGCTTGTTACCGGAGTGTCAACGTTGAAAAGCGGACGAGGATCACCCGCATAGGGTGGTGGCCGGGCGGTGGGCAGGGGAGGCGGGGCGGCGCCGCCGGCTGGTCCGGAAGCTGCGGGTGGCTTACATGGCGGCACCGCCGCACGCCCCCCTAGCCCGCCCCAGGCCCCCGCACGGGTACGGCGCCCAGCAAGGCCGCCCCACCGCCGAGAGCACTGCCGCCTTTTGCCCTCAAGCCAGTTATACGTATAACTTGGAAGCCGAGCCACCCGCCCCCACCACCAGGAGACCAGCCGCTGTGGGCTACCTCATCGTCCTGCGCAGCCCCCGGGTTGCCCGGCTGCTGCTGGGCACCCTCACCGGTCGGCTCCCCGCCGGGATGACCGTCGTCGCCATCGCCCTCGCCCTGCACGGCGCGGGCGCGCCCTACACCAGGATCGGGCTGACCACCGCCGCGTACGCGGTCGCCGCCGCCGTCGGCGGTCCGGTGCTGGGACGGCTGGTGGACCGGGCCGGGCAGCCGCGGGTGCTGCTGGTCTCCGCCGCTGTCGCCGCCTGCGGCTATGCCGCGCTGGCGGTGGCGCCGGGGAATCCGGCCGCCGCACTGGCCGGCGCCGCACTGGCCGGGCTCGCCATGCCGCCGCTGGAGCCCTGCCTGCGTTCGCTGTGGCCGGACATCGTCGCCCCGGCTGCCCTGGAGACCGCCTATGCGCTGGACTCGGCCGCCCAGCAGATCCTCTATGTGGCCGGGCCGTTGCTGGTCGCCGGGGTCGCCGCCTTCGGCAGCCCGTCGATCGCGCTGTGGCTGGCCGCCGGGCTGGGCCTGCTCGGCACCGTGACCGTGGCGACCTCCGCGCCGGCCCGTGCCTGGCGGGCCCCGGTGCGCGCGAACGGCGTGGGCGCCGGCTGGCTGGGGCCGCTGCGCTCCCCCGGGTTGGTGCTGCTGCTGGTCGCCTTCGCCGGGACCGGCTGGGCCATCGGCGCGCAGAACATCCTCTTCGTCGCCTACGCCCAGGAGCACCCCGGCATCCCCGGTGGCGCCGGCGCCCTGCTCGCGCTGGCCGCGCTCGCCGGGCTGCTGGGCGCCCTCGGCTACGGCGCGGTCCGGTGGAAGGCACCGACCTCCACCCGGACCTGGGCCCTCGCCGTCGGCATGGCGCTCTGCTACCTGCCGCTGCTGCTGGTCCCCGGCCCGGGGTGGATGGGCGCAGTGGCGTTCGTCTCCGGCCTGGGCCTCGCGCCGCTGCTCGCCGCCGCGTTCCTGCTGATAGCCGAGCTGGCTCCGGCCGGGACCACTACCGAGGCGTTCGCCTGGCTGGTCACCCTGTTCGCGACCGGCAACGCCCTCGGCTCCGCCGTCTCCGGCGCGGTCGTCGGCGGCTCGCTGCGTGCCGCCGCGCTGATCGCCGTCGGCGGGATCGCGGCGGGGGCGGTGCTGCTGCTGACCACCCGGCGGCGGCTGATCCCCGCGCCGGCGGTCGGTTACAGCGGCTCCGACAGCACCGATTCCGACCCCGCCGTGCCCAGCGCCCACTCGGCCACCGTCTCGTAGTGCGCGGGCCCGGCGCCCAGGTGACTGCGCATCAGGCGTAGCGAGGTGGCCGGCCACTCCGTGCCGGAGAAGTCCGCGAGCGCACCGGCCAGCGCGTGCAGACCCCTGCCTGCCGCCGAAGGGGGACCGCTGCGACCGCCC
Organism: Streptomyces sp. 846.5; assembly: GCF_004365705.1. Lineage (NCBI taxonomy): Bacteria > Bacillati > Actinomycetota > Actinomycetes > Kitasatosporales > Streptomycetaceae > Streptomyces > Streptomyces sp. 846.5. The sequence goes on along the minus strand of NZ_SOBN01000001.1, from coordinate 4,747,595 downwards.
GCCCTGGCCAGGGTGAGATGGCCCTGGAACGGGCGTTCGTCGACGTCGATGCCGGTGTCGCGGGCCGCTTTCGCGACCTCGTCGGCGAGTCGGCGCAGCGGCAGGGTGTCCCCCTCGACGCCCGCCCACAGCGCGCGTTCGCCGAAGCGGCCACTGCCGGCGAGGCGCAGCCGGGGTGTCCGGGCGACGGAGGCCGCAGCGGTGGCCAGGCGGCCGCGCAGCGGTTCCAGGACCTCGGCGTCGACCTGGCCGAGGAAGGCCAGGGTGAGGTGCCAGGTGGGTTCCCCGGTCCAGCGCAGGCCGGCGGCCTGCGGCAGCGCGTGCAGCGGCGCCACTGCGGCGGCCAGTTCCCGGATCGCCGCCGGGGGCGGCACGACAGCGGCGAAGAGTCTCATGCGGGCAGTCTCGGTCACGGCCTTCTCTCGGGAAAGGGCCAACGGGTACAAAGATCATATGGAGATACGACTTGCCGAACCCCAGGACCTCCACCCCGTGCTGAAGATCCTGGACGGGACGGTGGAATGGCTGGTCGCCCAGGGCCGCACCGGCCAGTGGGGCACCGAGCCCTGGTCCACCCGTCCAGGTCTGGCGGAACGGGTGAGCGGGCGGATCGCCCGCGGTGAGGCACGGGTGGCGGTGCTGGACGGGGAGGTCGCCGGGGTGGTGTCGGTGTCCGGCGAGGCGCAGCCCTACGTCCGCCCGGCCGGGGAACCGGAGCTGTATGTGAACCTGCTGGCGACCGAGCGCCGCTTCAAGGGCCGTCGCGTCGGCGGCGCGCTGCTGGACGCCGCCCGGGCGGAGGCGCTGCGGCAGGGGCTCGGACTGCTGCGGGTGGACTGCTACGCCGGGGACGACGGCAAGCTGGTGGCGTACTACCGGAGTCAGGGCTTCCAGGAGGTGGAGCCGTTCACCGTCTCGCGCGAGGGGCTGCCGGACTGGCCGGGGATGCTGCTGGCACAGCGGCTGGGCTGAGGCCGAAGTGGGGATACGGATGGGGGATCTGTCCCGCTTTTCGGGACAGATCCCCCATCCGTACCGAACTCACGCCGCGACGACGACCTGCGGTGCCTGCCGCGGGACGAAGGCGATCAACTGGTGCTCGGGGCCGCGGTGCAGGTCGAGCTGGACCCGCAGATTGCCGATCCGGGCCAGCACCAGACCGATCCCCGCCGCGGCGGCGGCCGAGACGAGGCCGCAGGCCAGCAGCCCGACCCTGGGGCCGAACTGCTCGGTGACCCAGCCGACCAGCGGCGCGCCCAACGGCGTCCCGCCGGCGAAGACCATCATGTAGAGGCTCATCACCCGGCCCCGCATCGCCGGGTCGGTGCGCAGCTGGATCAGCGAGTTGGCCGCCGTGTTCGTGGTCATGCCGAACAGGCCGACCAGGGTCAGCAGCCCCGCGAAGACCCAGTACGAGGGCGACACCGCCGAGACCGCCTCCACCAGGCCGAAGACCAGCGCGGCCACCACCAGCAGCCGCAGCCGGGGCCTGCTGCGGCGGGCGGCGACCAGCGCACCGGCCAGCGAGCCGACGGCCATCGCGGTGTTGAGCAGACCGTACAGCCCGGGTCCGACATGGAAGACCGAGTACGCGAACGCGGACAGGATGGTCGCGAAGTTGAACCCGAAGGTGCCGATGAAACCGACCAGGACGATCGGCCAGATCAGGTCGGGGCGGCCGGCGACGTAGCGCAGCCCTTCCCTCAACTGCCCCTTCTCGCGCGGCAGCTGCGGGGTGCGGTGCAGCTCGGCGCTGCGCATCGCGAGCAGGCCGAGGATCACCGCGCCGAAGGAGACCGCGTTGACCGCGAAGGCGTAGCCGGCGCCGACGGCGGCCATCAGGCCACCGGCGACGGCCGGGCCGATCAGCCGGGCGGTCTGGAAGTTGGCGGCGTTCAGGCTGACCGCGTTGCCGAGGTCCTTCTTGCCCACCATCTCGACCACGAAGGTCTGCCGGGTCGGGTTGTCGACCACGGTGACCAGGCCGAGCAGGAAGGCGAAGAGGTAGATGTGCCAGACCTGGATGACGCCGGAGAGCGTCAGCGCGGCGAGCCCCACGGCGAGCAGTCCCATCGCGGCCTGGGTGGCGATCAGCAGCTGCCGCTTGGGGAAGCGGTCGGCGAGGACGCCGCCGAAGAGGCCGAACAGCAGCATGGGCAGGAACTGCATGGCGGTGGTCACGCCGACGGCGAAGGCACTGCCGGTGATGCTGAGGACGAGCCAGTCCTGGGCGATGCGCTGGACCCAGGTGCCCGAGTTGGAGATGACCTGGCCGATGAAGAAGTAGCGGTAGTTGCGGTTCCGCAGCGCGGAGAACATCCCGCGATTGGTCTTCTCGGACTTGTCGGTCTTGACGGTCCTGTCCCCGATGCGTGTACGGCCGGGGCGGGTGCGTTCGTCGGGGTCGTCGTCGACGGGGACGACGAGAGACTGCCTCGGGGTCTCCTCGGCGGCGTCGGCCTCGGTGGCGAGGCTGACCGCGTTGGCGGTGGTGCGGCTGGTGTCACTGGTACGGATGTTCGCTGTGGTGGCTCCGGTCTGTGCAGGCAATAGCTTGTCCCCTGGCTGGTAACGAATGATCAAGTTCTGTCGGGCGCGGCGGTTCAGAGCTGCGCGAGGCGCTCCAGTACCGGAGCGGCGGCACGCAGCACGGCCCACTCCTCCTCGCTGAGCTCCCCGGCGAGGTCGGCGAGCCACGCGTCCCGCTTGGCCCGGCTCTGGTCGAGGATGCTCTCGGCCTGCTCGGTGCTGCTCACGACGACCTGTCGACGGTCGTCGGGGTGCGGTTCCCTCCGCACCAGGCCCTTCTCCTCCAGCATCGCGATGATCCTCGTCATCGACGGCGGCTGGACGTGCTCCTTGCGCGCCAGCTCGCCCGGGGACGCGCTGCCGCAGCGGGCGAGAGTCGCCAGCACCTGCATCTCGGTGGGCGTCAGCGACTCCTCGACGCGCTGGTTGCGCAGGCGGCGGGAGAGTCGCATCACGGCGGACCGCAGCATGCTGACCGCTGCGGCGTCGCTCTCGGAGAGCTCAGGCATGTCTTTAGCCTAACTCATTACCGAGTCTAAGTATAATTCATTGCATAGGACATCCATCACAGCCCCGTTCCCAGACCTGGGAACGGGGCTGTGTACGTGCAGGCGGGGAGCTACTGCCCCAGGCCGAGGGCCGGCATCAGGTAGTAGAAGGCGAACACCGCGGCGACGACGTAGAGGGCGACGGGGACCTCGCGGAAGCGGCCGGTGGCGAGCTTGAGGATGCAGAAGACCAGGAAGCCGATGCCGATCCCGTTGGTAATGCTAGTCAGTATGTACTTAGGTAGATAGAGTGGAGTCATGGGATTACGGGAGACACCGCGCCGCGCCGGCGGACGCACTGAGCTGAACATCGACCCCGAACAACTGTCCTGGGTCCTCTACGCCCGAGAGTCCGAGGACGCCGAAGGCGCGGGCGAGCAGGTCACCAACCAGATGGACGACCTCCGCGAATACGCCACGGAGTTCGGTGGCCGCGTCGGCCGCGAGGCAGTGGAGAACGACACCTCCGCGTTCAAGAAGAAGCGCGTACGGCTTCCCGACGGCACACACGCCTACCGCGTGGTTCGCCCCGTGTGGGATGCCGTGATGACCGACCTGCGGCGAGGAACCCACAACGCGCTTGCACTGGTCAACATCGACCGAGGGATGCGTGACCCTCGCGACCTCGAAGACCTCATTGACCTTGTCGAGCGGTACGGAGTCTTCGTAGCGGCGATCACAGGCTTCCTCGATCTCACTACCGATTCCGGCATAGCCATGGCGCGGAACGAGATCAACCAGCGCAACCTTGAGTCGCGCAACACCTCACGGCGGATGATGAACGGCAAACGCAAAGCAGCCCTCAAGGGGCGGAACAGCGGTGGCGCCTATCGCCCGTTCGGCTGGAACGAGGACAAGACGACGCTCAACGAGGTCGAGGCCGACCTGCTCCGCAAGGCAGCTGATCAAGTTGTCAGCGGCGTGCGAGTAGCGAGCATCGTCAAGGCCTGGAACGCGGCCGGGATCCTGTCAGTCACCGGAAAGCAGTGGACCACTCAGACGCTGTCCCAGATCCTCACCAACCCAAGGCTCTACGGCGTGCGCACCTACAAGGGTGAGATCCTGCTCAACTCTGACGGCCTGCCAGTGCGAGGCGCTTGGGAGGCGATCCTCACCGAGGATCAGTTCAGCGCCGTTGACTCCCGCGTGACGAGCTACGGCCCACGCGTGAACCCCCGCGACGGCCGGGGGCACGTCTCCAAGTACTTGCTGTCGCCGTTCGTTCGTTGCGGGGCCTGCGGAGCCCGTATGCGCGGAGGAACGCGGCCCGGCCCCGGAGGCGTCAAGGTCCACGTCTATTGGTGTCGCAGCAAGGAAGAGGGAGGGTGCGGGGGGTGCTCACGCCTGGGCAGCAGCGTGGACGAGTACATCACTGAACTGGTCATCCAGGACCATGAGCGAGCCTCCTTGAAGTCGATCGAGGAGCTTCCACCATGGGGCAAGGAAGAGGCACTTCGCTCCGTCAGGACAAAGATCAACGAACTGACGCAGCAGTATCGAGCCGACCGGATCACGGGTGGCCGATACTTCCCCCTGCTTGAGGAGCTGGAGTCCGACGAGCGAGCGCTCTTGGCTGAGCGTCGTAAGTACGACAGTGCCCGCGAGAGTCGAATGTCAGCTGTGACAGATCTTCGGGAGCGATGGGCTGACGAGAAATTCTTGCTTGAACAACGTCAGGGCGCTGTCGCCGAGAGCCTGATTGCGGTCGAGATCCATCCCGCCGGAGCAGGCAGCAAGATCTTCGACCCGAGCAAGATCACTCCGATCTGGCGCGATCACGACGCGGAGTCCAACGACGATCAAGGACCAATCTCCAAGCCGTAGATCTGAGCAATGCGCTTCATCCACTCGCGGGATCGCGCGGGGGCGCCCCTCATGTGCTCCCGCGCCCATTCCTCAGGAGTCGGCACCCTTGGCCTGGGCTTCTGCTCGCTCCGGCGATTGGAAGCATGAGTCACCGGCTGTCCTCTCGCGCTGCTTCGCGGTTCAGTGCGAGGTCTTCGGCGATGCCGGCGGCGATGAGGGCTTCGGCGAAGGTGTGGCCGGAGGTGACGTAGCGCCAGGCGGATTCGGTGGCGGTGTCGTCGTCCCAGTCGGCGTACAGCGTCCGGCCGGAGGCGATGCGGGCATGCGCAGCCCGGACGCTGCGGAGCTGCCCGTACGTGGTGGAGTAGGCGCGGGTCTTGGTGAGGCAGTGACCCCGGTACCCGAGCATGTGCGACCAGGTCCGCAGCCGAAGGTGTTCCATTTCGGGCAGGCCGCCGAGGCGCCAGGCGGTGCCGATCAGGGCCCGTACGTGGTCGTTGACGATCAGGGCCCGGATGTCGGCGGCGGAGGTGACGCGGCGGTCCAGGGCCCCGGCTGTCTCCACGCTCTTGGTGGTGTACTTGGCGACGTAGGCGGCAACCTGGTCGTCGGTGATCCGGTCGCCGCCGTCGGCGGTGAGCGGGTGGGCGTCGAGCTGGGCGCCGAACCGCAGCACCCGTTCCCCGAGGGCAGCCGAGTGGGGCAGTCGTAGTGCCACGGCCGCCGCCGCAGTGCGCACCGCGTCCAGGAGCAGTTCAGCGGTTGCCCAGGTCGGGGGCGCGGTGGTGGGACCGGCGGGGCCGTCCAGGCGGAGGACGGCGTGGAAGTGGATCGCGCCACGTCGCTGGTACTCCGCCACCTTGGCCGCCGAGACCCGTACCAGCGAGCGCACCGCCGTGCGCCCGATGCCGGCGGCTTTGGCGAGGTGGTGGTACAGGTTGTCGCCGAAGGCCTTCCACAGCGCGGGGGCGTGCGCGTTCCACAGCACATGTCCGGCGTAGTCGTAACAACTGCCGCACAGTGGTTGCCCGTTGACGGAGTCGTCGTCGGTGTGGACCTGGTGGCAGGCGCGGGGGCGTCCGTGCAGGCAGATCCCGCGTCGCGCGGTGGTGCAGGTCTCTCCGGTGCGGTGGACGGCGCCGAAGGAGGGGGCGGTCAGGGTGACGAACAGCCGGGGGTGGGTGGCCACCGACGGCGGGACGCCTTTGCCCCCGATCAGGCCTGCGCGGATCAGGTGGAAGGTGTCGCCCTGGTGTTCGCGGGAGCAGGGGGCGCAGCGGGAGGCGCGGCGGTTGCGGCAGCGGACCGTCAGGCGTCCGCGCGGCTCATCGGCGGTGCTGTAGTGGTGCAGTACGTGCCCGGTGGCGGTGTCGACGGTGGTGGTGTGTCCGGCGAGGTAGATCGGGTGGGCGCAGCCGCCGGTGGCGCGGATCTGCTCGGTCCAGCGCTTGAAGCCGGGCATGTTGACCAGGTCGATCAGTTCCCGGTCGGTGCTGGCCAGGGCTTTCAGGCGGGTGTCTCGGTCGAGGTAGGCGCGGCGTGCGGCGGGGTCTTCGAAGGGGTTGCCGGGTTCAGGGGTCCGGCCGGGTGCAGCTATCAAACGATCTCCCAAGGCAGGGGGCGGGCACCGCGCCCGACCGGGCCCCGAGAGGGGCGGGGCCAGGCGCGGCGTTGGTCAGGTCACGGGTCGGGTGGTGGTGCATGGGTTGCTCCTGTTCGCGTGGGTGGATCGGATGGTTGGGGTCTAGCGGATGGTGCCTTTGCCCCGGCAGCAGCGGCAGCGGTGTCCGCCTCCGGTCGGGGTCCAGCGGCGTCGCCAGCCCCGGCAGTCGGGGCAGATCACGCGGCGGAAGGTCATCAGATGGCTCTCCTCGGGTCAGGTGTGGGTGAGGCCGCGCACGATCCAGGTGACGGCTGCGGCGATGGGGTCGGCGAGGTGGGTGCGGGCCAGGTAGAAGCCCAGCAGCCCGACGAGGATCACTTGCCAGATGGGCAGGTCACCGGAGCGGACCAGCAGGAACACGACGATGGCCAGGAACGCCACCAGCGGCAGGGCCACGGTCACGGCTCGTACACTCCAAGCTCCTCGAAGTCCCCGGGGGCGTGTGCGCCCAGGGCTGCCATGGGCGGGGTCAGGTGGGCGTACTTCTCGGCGATGCGCTGTGCTTCGTCGGGGGTGGTCAGGGTGGAGCGGGCGCGGGTCCAGTGGCCGTCGTCGCCGAAGGTGATCGCCACCCCGGCTTCCTCGAACGTGATCTCCTGGGCTGCTGCCAAGGCGTCGCGGTTCAGGTCGCCCAGGGCCATTTCGGCGGTCCCGGGGTCGTTGACGCGATGGCAGACGCGTCCGGCGAGTTGTGCGCGCAGCGCGGTGACGCCGGGGCCCAGGTCGGAGCCGACGCGTTGACCGGCGACGACCAGGTGCACCCCGAGCGCGGCCCCGAGCTGGGCGAGGCGCAGCAGCGCGGTGGAGACCTCGCCCACCTCGTTCTTGTCCGCGCGGGTGGCCATCAGGAACAGTTCAGCCACCTCGTCGACGAGCACGATGATCGGGATGGGACGTTGCCGGTCGGGCAGGTCCCAGATGGAGCGGGCCCCCACCGAGCGGCACAGCGCCATGCGCTCACCTGTCAGCTGCACCAGGTGTTTAAGCAGGTCAGCAGCTTCGGTGCGGCTGGTGGCTAGGGCGGACAGGCGCGGGTGGAACAGGGACAGTTCCATGCCGCCCTTGAGGTCGATGCCGACCAGGGCTAGGCGTTGCGGGGCCCAGCGCGCCACCAGGCAGGCCAGCAGCGTGGACTTGCCGGACCGGGTCGCTCCGACGATCAGCCAGTGCGGCACCCTGCGCAGATCCACCACCCACGGCACGCCGTCCTCCCGCTGGCCGACCAATGCGGCCAGCAGTCGGGTTCCGAGTTGGTGTGGGATCGAGGGGTTGGTGAGGGGGTCCCAGGCGGTTGCGGTCAGGGTCACGAAGCCGCGCGCGTCGAAGGCCACCCGTACGGCGTGGACCCGCCAGGCGTGCACCATCGCCTCCGCCGCGCCCGCGAACATCTCCGGGACCTGCCCGGGGTGCAGGCGCACCCGCACCACCAGGCCCCCGCGCCGGATCCGGGGCATGCCCAGGCGTGGGGGTATCGGTTTGAGCGGATCGCCCTTGACGATCATCCCGCCCAGCAGCAGCCGCCCCGGACGGCGCGGCACCGCCAGATCAGTGAGCACCGTCAGCCGGCGCCAGGTGACCCGCATCCGCAGGCAGGCGACTGGGAACCCGGCCAGGTACCACCAGGCCACCGGCGCCCGACGCCGCAGCACCGGGGCGACCGCCGCCAGCACCAACAGCACCCCCGCCAGCGCGGCCAGCAGGACCAGCGCGGCCGACGGGCCATGCCGACCCACCGTCACCGCCGGAGCCGTTGCGGGGTGCTGCTGCATCGCGCAGGCCATCCCGACCAGCCCACCGCAGTTACCGTTCATGGCGTCCCCCGTCCGAGGTGGGATGCGGGATGTTGTTCTCTGCGGCCAGGTTGGCGTGGTCGGTGGCCAGGTCCCCGGCCAGGCGTCCGGCGTCGCGGGACGCCGTCTCGACCTGCCGGAACACCAGCACATCGCTGTCGGGGTCGGTGCCGGGGTGCAGTTCCTCGCCCAGGTCGCCGAGGGTGCGCAGCAGGCTGCGCAGGGTCCTCCAGTCTTGTGTCACTTGGCGTCACCGCCCTTGCCGGGCCCGGCCGGCGGTCCGGTGGGTGGGGTGGGGGGTGCGGGGATGAGGGCGTCGGCGCGGAAGCTGATGCCGGTGCGCTCGCCCATGGTCCAGGGCAGCGCGACCAGGCCCAGAGCCTTGACGTGCACGCCCTCGGTGATGCCCGCAGGTTCCCCGGGTACCGCGATTTCGATCACGGACACGCGGTAGCCGTCCTTGACGACCACCGGCACGCTGAACACCGGGTTGCCGTCCTTGTCGCGCTTGATCTCTCCTGTCTCGTTGCTGACCAGCTTGGGTGCCGGGGAGCCGACGCAGAGCATCGGTGCCATCCGGCTGTCATCCATCGGGATGAGCTGCATGTGTGTGGACTCCTGGTCCGTTCAAGCCGCCGACGCTACCCGTCGGCCGTCACCTGTCCTTACAGGTGTCGAGTCTGCTCCGCCGATCCGGCATATGCAAGGGTCTTTCGGTCTGTTGTTATGACAGGTGACCGAACCTGTCTTGACGTCCAGCGTCCTACCGAGCAAGCTGACGAGCAGACAAGGGAGCCCCGCCGACCCGATGAGGCATCAACCGTGGACATCATCAGGAACGAACCGCTCTACAAGCAGGTCGCCACCGTCCTGCGCCAGGCCATCGCCGACGGCGAATACGAGCCCGGCGGCCCTCTGCCCTCGGAAGCCGTCCTGGCCGAGCGCTACAAGGTCTCCCGCCCCACCGTCCGCCAGGCCATCGCCTCACTGCGGAGCGAAGGCCTCGTGGACGTGATCATGGGCAAAGGCTCCTTCGTCCGCGCCACCGCCACCGGGGCCACCAGCACCGTCGAACGCACCGTGACCAAAACCGGTGCCCGCTACACCACCCCGGCCGACGACTGGACCGAGCTGGAGCCCCCGACCGTCTATCGCGCCGCCACCGACGCCACCACTGCACCCCTGCTCGGCCTGGACGAGGACGAGGCCACGATCACCGTGGGCCGCACCCTGAGAGACCCCGCCACCGGCACCCGCTACCTCCAACGCGTCACCATCCCCCTGGCCACCGCCGCCGGCACCACGCTGGCCGACGAGCCCGCACGCCCCGTCGCCGAGCTGTACGCAGCACTCGCCACCGCCGGGCACAAGCCTGCCTGGACCGAAACCGTCCACGCCCGCATGCCCCAACCCGACGAACGCAGCGCCCTGCGCATCCCGGACGCCGCCCCGCTCCTACTACTGCGCCGCGTCACCCACGACGCCAGCACCGGAAAGCCGCTCATCCTCGAAGAACTGCGCACCAGTGCCGACAGCACGGCAGCCAAGTACACAATCAGGGCAGAGGCCACACGGCGGAGCAGGTGAGGTCCAGGGCGGTTTCAAGTTCCGGGTTCGCGCGGTTGGTGACCGACTGGGGTGCACAGCAAAGCAGGCACGGGCTTCGTGATCATTGTGGTGTCTAAGCCCGATGATCACGAGGTAACCCGTGCCTGCTGCTGCATCCTCTCCCATCCCCGCCGCGCTGCTGAAACTGGGGTCGCTGGACAGTGACCGGGTCGCGGACCTCCGCCCATACCTCGACTCGGTACCCGACCCCCGTGCACGGCGGGGCCGGTGGTATTCGCTGACAGCGATCCTGCTGGTGGGTGCCTGTGCGGTGGTCTCGGGAGCCCGGAGCATCGACGAACTCGCCGAGTGGGGCCAGCGTGCCGCAGACACGCTGCTGAAGACCATCGGCATCCGCCGTCGTCTGCTGGGATGGCGGCGTACCCCGTCGGCGGCCACAATCGGGCGCGTGCTGGGGGCTGTTGACGGTGACGCCCTGGACCGGGCAGTCGGTGCCTACCTGGCCGACCGACACCGCACCGCCACCGGGACCCGCGCCGCGAGCCCCGGGCGAGCAGCCGTGATAGCCGTCGACGGCAAAGCACTCAAGGGGTCCTCCCGTCTCGAAGCGCCGCGACGGCACCTGCTCTCCGTGGTCACCCATGGCACGGTCGTGACCCTCGCCCAGGCCGAAGTCGGCGCGAAGATGTCCGAGTGACGAGTTGGGGCGCCACTACTCCGCCACGCTCCTGATGATGCAGACAGCCATCTGCTACTCAGAAGCCGGGCAACCTACTCGCGCGGCCAAGCTGTACGACTCCCATCTGTCCGCGAGAGGCTTCTCCCGGCGGGATTTCGGCTACTTTCTCTCCCTCCGGGCCGGAGCCCTGGCAGCAGCAGGCGAAGCCGAAGAAGCCGCCCGAGTGAGTATGCAGGCGCTACCGCTCGCCACGACGACCAACTCAACCCGCACCACGCAGGAACTGCTGCGTGTGGTCGAGTGTTTGGAGCCGTGGGCTGGTCAGTCGGCGGTTCGCGAGCTGCGCGGTACTCTCTTGGCCTAACGTGGCTGCCACAAGAGGATCGCCTAACGCGGCCACTAAAACACCGGAGAGTTTCGTATGCCATTCGAAGCACGGGTGCTGTCCGTTCTCATCGCCTCTCCTGGCGACACGGTGCTAGAGCGGGATGCAGTGGAGGCCGCCATCCGAAGCTGGAACAGCGACCGATCCAGAAGAGACAAAGTCGTGTTCCTGCCGTTGCGTTGGGAGTTCGACAGCAGAACCGAACTCGGAGGCGGCGATGCTCAAGCCGTAGTCAATCGGCAGTTGGTCGAACAGGCCGACATCATCGTTGGCATGTTCCATAGCCGGCTTGGACAGTCGACCTCCCGGGGCGCATCGGGGACAGCTGAAGAGATCTTGCAGGGCGTTGAGCGAGGGGTTCCAACTCACGTCTACTTTGCGGACATGCCTCACCCCAGCGATCTCGACATTGAGCAGCTCACGGCACTTCGAGATTTCAAAAACTCGCTCAACAGCCAAGGTCTCTTGGGGCGGTACGTCTCGCCCGATGATCTGGCCGCCAAGGTGCGTGCCGATCTGGATCGGGATACTGCCGCACTTGCTCCGCCGAATGACGAGGACTCCGGCGTCAGCGAACAGGGCCGAGCCGTAGTCAGGGTTCGCCATGAGGAGGCCTTCGCGGGAGTCTCTCGTTCTCCGAGCCACCGTCTAGTCTTGGAAAACATCGGCGATGCAGCCGCAGAAGATGTGAAAGCTAAGATCGAATCTACTGGCGAGGGAAGAGACCCTCAGATTCTCATCCCTCTGGAGGTGGAGCGCCTCCTCCCAAACACAGCCATGCGTTTCCCTCTCATCCTGACGTTGGGAACATCGGTGCAATGGAAGGTCAGCTACAGCTGGCGGGAGAACGGGGAAGAGTACATCGAAACCCAGAGCCTCAACGCTTTCTAACCGGCCCCGGCCGATCGACCCACCACCCAGCCCGACACTGAGCTGATGACGGAGCGCTGCCACTCTCGCGTCTGGGGGTCGGCATACGTCGGATCGCCGTGAACGGCGATGCCGTGTTGGGCCCCCTCGACCTCAAGCAGCTCGACGTCGGTCGGGATGTCCTTGGCGTACTGGCGTGAGCTCTCCACCGGGATGAAGGTGTCGCGAGTGCCGTGGACGATGAGGGTGGGTATAGCGAGGTGTTGCACGACTCGGTGCGGTCAAAGTGGAAGACCTCTTGAGGAGTGGTCGTCCGAGCTTGAAGGTCGAGGAATGAGACAGGTACCCCTGTGCCGCCAGCTCCGCGCCGGCTGCTGCGTCCAGGTGGTCGTCATGCCAATACGGCTTCTCGTCGATGAACCGCTTCTTGTAGTTGAGGAGCGGGTTGATGAGCACCAATCCCCGCAGCCGCGGTGGCTCCTGAGTAGCCACGTACGCACTGATGCCGCCGCTGAAGCTGGCCCCGAGAAGGAAGAGCGGTACACCGAGCGTGCTTGCCTCGGGCTGGTCGAGCGCGGCCCGGATGTCGTTGGCGATGCCGGACAGCGTCAGGTCCTCTTGGCGGCCTTCACTCTCACCATGGCCGCGCAGGTCGAAGCGGAGAGAAGCACCACCCGCATCGGCTAGGCCGTCCGCCAACCGAGTGAAGAAGCCGCCTTCTTCACGGGTGATCCCTCCGCCATGCACGAGTACGGCCGTGGCACTCGTGGTGTCCACAGGAGCTTCTACTGTCCCCGCCAGGTTGAGGCCGTCCAGGCTGCAGAACTGTGCGGTCTTGCTGCGCTTGCGCATCTGGCCCACTCAGCCTGTCACTAACGGTTCATGATGACATGCGGAGCGTTGAGGTAGTCGAACATGGCCGCCGCTGCAGCTGGGAATCCTGGCGATCACGCGTGCCGAACATTACCCAAGCGGGTTACGGTTTCTGACGTAGGGTCGGCTGACTGCGCTAACGTGTTACTGGGTCGATCCTGCGATCGGGGTCGGGACGTGGGCGGGTCGCTGAGAGGCTGCCCAAGCTAGCCAATCTCAGCCACGTGACAGTCGAGTAGTCATCTTGCTTGCGCTTGTGGTTTGCCGCACCGAAAGAGCATAATTCCAAAAAAGGAGAATACCATGGCCGACCCGCGCGCATTTATTAGTTTCGATTTCGACCATGACGAGACCTCGCGAATGCTCTTTGTTGGGCAGGGCAAGAAGGATTCGCCAACACCGTTTGTAGTAGCGGACTGGTCGTCTAAGTCCTCGCTCCCCCAGAGTCAATGGGAGGCAATTATTGCCGATAAGATAAGCCGCTGCAACATGGTTATCGTGCTCGTCGGGCGATACATGGCAAGCGCAACTGGCGTCGCAAAGGAGATTCAGTTCGCAAAGAACGCCAACGTTCCAGTGTTCGGCGTCTACGTTGATGGCGCCAACACGACCTCGAACCTGCCAACGGGGCTCGCTCGAAATAGGGTAATTGCATGGACTTGGTCGGGCATTGCAGCCGCCATCGATCAGATGATGGGCGAAGGAAAGAATAAGAAGTGACGCGAGAATGAAGAAAGCTCTAGTAGTTGGCATCGACCATTACGCCAATAGCCCTCTGCACGGCTGCGTCGCCGATGCTCAGGGCATGGCAGGCTTGCTCGAACGCAACGATGACGGCTCGCGCAACTACACCGTACGCCGCATGACGAGCGACACAGCGGCTGTAGACCGTGGGGTCTTGCGGACGGAACTGCGCCAACTCTTCGCTAGCTCACGCAACAATCAGATCTTGTTCTATTTCGCTGGCCACGGAGTGCAAACGCCGTGGGGTGCGGAGCTGGTCACGCAGGATTTCTCGGAGAACGCGCTCGGTGTATCGATGAACGATGTCCTCACCCTTGCAAACGACTCACCCGCTCAGGAAGTTGTCATCATCCTAGATGCTTGCTTCAGTGGCGATCTCGGGAACATTCCAGGACTCCAGCCGATGGGCCTCTCCGAAGCTTTCGGCGCCGGGAAAGCGGTATTGAAGGAAGGCGTCACTCTTCTTGCGGCATCTCAGGCCACCGAAACCTCTGCCGAGTCCGGCGGCCATGGAGCCTATACCCGGCTATTGCTCGAAGGGCTAGAGGGAGCGGCCGCCGATCCTCTTGGCAACGTCTCCGTTCTTTCGCTCTACGACTTCGTATCCAGGGCGTTCGACGCGTGGGAGCAACGCCCTGTTTTCAAGTCCCACATCACACAATCATCCCCACTCCGGATCTGCAAGCCGGGAATTGATCCTGCACTGCTGCGGAAGATCCCGGACTTCTTCTCGGCACCTGCTGCTCATTATACAATGACGCCAGAGCACGAGGGTGTTAGGCCGATCCCAGCGGGCCAATGTCCGACATCCGAGCAAGACGCTTTTGACTACTTCAAGGCGCTACGGAACGCCGGACTATTGACGACTGACAATGAAAAGGACCTATACTTTGTGGCTCTTGCTTCTGAGGACGTCTATCTAACGGCACTAGGCCGATACTTTTGGAAGCTCGCCAAGGAGGGGAAGTTGTGAGGGTTGGATTCACTGGACATCAGAATATTCCCGTGCAGGCAGTCTCGACTATCGAGTCTGCCCTGAGAGCCGAACTAATATCACTAGGAGACGTTACGGGAGTCAGCAGCTTGGCGGCCGGAGCCGATCAACTCTGCGCCGCCACTGTTCTGGAGCTCGGTGGGAGCCTGGAAGTTATTGTTCCGTCGGACCACTACGAATCTACGATGTCCGGATCGCCGCTCGATGAATATCGGCGACTTCTCGCTACAGCGGGAAGGGTTAGAGTTCTTCCATTTTCTGAGCCCAGCGAGGAAGCCTTTTTCGCTGCCGGGAAAGAGATCGTGGGAATCTGCGACCAGATGATAGCCGTATGGGATGGCAAGCCAGCGAAAGGACTCGGCGGAACAGCCGACGTAGTTCGTTACGCTGAGGAACTCGGTGTTCCTGTTCGAGTAATTTGGCCAGAGGGGCTTGTGAGATGACGAGTCGCTACTCAATCCTCTCCAGCATCGAGCAGTCGCACCTCATCCATTTTGGGGAGCGTTGAGATCTCAATAAGCAGCTGTTGGCGGCTGTCCTCGCTCTTAATTAGTTCCGTCGAGCGAGAATATTCCTCCACTCCCAGTGAGCGTGCGGCCTTGAGGAGGTCTGCGTTCAATGGCAAGGCTGCCCTACCTCCGGCGCTCTGAGCCGCGTTCAATGCCTCTTCACGAAGATTGGCATCAAACATCTCCAGCACGCGGGCTGCGCGGAAGCGTGGGCGCCCGTGGTCAAAGGGCGAGTTAATGAGGAATTCAGTCAAGAGAGAGGCGGCGTTCCTATTGGCGCGACAGCGCATAGCCCAATAGGCCATATCGTATGCCTCCTGAACGCTAGAGATCAAGCAATAGGCACTCGTACGGCTTCCGAGTTGTTCGGCACCGCGTCTCGCCTCGTCAAGCTCACTTCTGTCGAGTAGGTCCTCGTGTTTCCTGCCGTTCTCGTCGTACTCCGTCCAGCGATCCACGAATGAGATAGTAAACCCGGGCACTTTTTGCCAAGCGTCATTGTCTGATACGGCGCAACCTGATGTATGCAGACGCCGGCGGAGCTCGGTTTTCCAGCTTCCACCCTGCGAGATTCGAACAGTGTTAATCCCGCCGATGTCGGTGAACGGACGTACTTGCCCCAGCTCCACGAAGATCGTAGACTTGGGGAAAAGTGCACAGGCAATCCCTGCTTCAAAGATTACATTTAGTCGAGCCTGTCCCACCAACTTGCTTTCATAGTCTGGGTCTGTCGATCGATCCTGATACTGGCGCCGCAGGATCCCCAGGTCATCTGGTGTGAGCAGCACAATGACGGCCTGTGGTATCTGAAACCCGGCTGTCAAAATCTCAAGAATGCTCGGCATCGTGTTCCCGGTGGCACGTACTACCTCAGTCCACTCAAGTGGATGCAGGTCGAACGTACGGAGTAGCTCAAACATGCTGTTCCGCGTACGCATGTCCCGCCCGTGTACCACAAACACCCTACGCGGATCGCGATCTTGTTCAGTGCTCATGTAACAACGCTACCCGCGTACTAGGTTCAGCGCCACAGCAAGCGATATCACTACACAGCCCAGCTTCGACTGCACGGTCGGAGCTGGGCTTGAAGCTATTCTCCAGATGAAGCGTCGCACAATGGATGTCGTGCGACGTACGAGCGTGGCCGCTTCGCCGGCCTCTGAATAGCTTGACCGAAGGCACTACTCATGGCGCGGCCTGGTTGATTTTGATACTCCGACAGACTTGCCCACGCCCACATAGCACAACCCTCAATGGAATCGCCCGCACCGAAAGCCATGGTCGGGCACACAATAACCTGACGTGCTCCATTGCAACCCCGCCGGCATCTCCTGGCAGTTGCACCGCGATGGCCTACTTGCTTGCCCCTAACTATAGATTTGACGACGCTGCTCGTCGGTGAATTCTACATTATTCAGGATTGCCCACCGAAAATTACATCCGTCCAGCTTTGCCCCTTCAAAGCGGGCATGGGTTAGATTTGCACCAAAGAAAACTGCGCCCCTGAGATGCGCGTTCGAGAAATCAGCATGATCCAAGGTGGCTCCACCGAAACGCGCATAGTCCAATCGAGCGTTGCGAAATGAAGCACGCGTTGCTGTCGCATCCGAGAAGTCTGTATGACTTCCACGAGAACCATCAAAACTACAGCTACCGATCTCTGCCCCCATGAACTTCGCACGATCGATCACCGCTGCTTGCAGCTTTGCATGGAAAAGGTGAGCTCTTGTTAGGGTGGTGTCATTAAGGCAGGAGCGACTGAGATCCGCTCCACCAAGCAGCGACTGAACCATGCCTACACAAGTCAAATCGGATCCACTCATAAGGGATAACGTCAAATCGGCACGATTCAGGGAACTGGCGTAAAGATGAGCATTGCGCAGCCGCACATTGCGGAGGACAGCGCCTGACAACTGTAAATTCGGCATGCGAAGCCCGTCCAAAGATATCCCTGGGCGGACGGTGTCGGGGAGCCTTCTGAGAATGCGGGCGGCCATGTTCAATTGATCCAAGGGTGTCAAATTCTTCATTTGGTCAAGCCGCTCCAATGGCAAAGAGTGGCGCAGCAGGAAATCGGCTACTAGCTGAGGAGTCAAAGGTCCACTCTGCCCATAATCAGAGCGCCATATTATGGTTTCTATGTCGTAGAGAGCGCGCAACTGGCGCCCGGCATTATCTGACTCAAGGTCTCGCAAAACCGATTCCGTATCGACGACAGAGCGGGGCGCATAGTGTATCGATTCCGCACTTGCCTGGGTCGAAAAGCTAGCCGATTTATTTGGCTCATCAGAAGCCGTGAGCCAAATCCTGTGGCAGCGACCTAGGCACTTATCGAGACTATCTTCCCTACTCCCGACGGCATGCTCGTGGAAGTAAGTGATAAGTGCCTGAAGGCGTGCCCAACTGGGCACTACGCTGCCGTTCAACACCTTGCCAACCGTGTCGGGGCTGAAGGTCCCTGAAAGGCTGTCATTGTTCTTGATCGTCTCTGCGACTTTACGGAACGGCGGCTTACCTGCCGCGCGATAGAGCTCGTGAAGAGCGATCACCAGCTCACGGCGAGGCCCCTCCGGTAGGACATCAACCCCCGGCATGACTACTCCACGCGGCACGATGCCCCCTCAACCCGCTGTCCGGAACTGTCCGGAACCGTCAGACCAGCATGGGGCTATGCAGCTCTTGTGTCCGGCCTTTCTCGCACAACGTCCAGCTCTGACGTGACTCATCCAATGTCGTCCAATCCGGATCAAGCAGTTCACCAGGGAGAACATGCTGGTGATACAGCAGATCAGGCGGCTCACCTGCTTGATCAATAGCGCAAGTCACTAACTTCGGAGGCAGTTATGACGCGTCAGCCAGAGCGATCCCGGCGCACGGCCACACGCAAGAAGCAGTTGGACCCGTCCACGCCTTCCGGTGCGTGGCTCATCGCTGTGGCGAGCTCGATCGTCGGCGCGGTTGTCCTTGACCTGCTGACTCACCTGAGCATCCATTGGCACTGATTGCTTCTTGGTCAGGCCGCGTAGATGTCGAAGACCTTCTTTACTTACTCAAGGGCGGCGCTGCGCGCCGCCGGGGCGGCCTCGCCGCCCCGGCCGGGCATGCGGCCTTCGGCCGGTCCCGGCCGGACGGCAGGCCACCCAACCGCGCAACGCGTCCAGGTGAGTGGTCAGGACCTTCGCCAGCCACCCCAAGCCGCCAGCGGACTCACGCAAGAAGGGCCGAACGGCCCTGTCGGACCCCGCGTGCAACCTCTGTACTGATCTGAGTACCGGCTTGCTCGGGCAGGACGTACCTGCACGCGGAGTGGGTCGCACACCGATGCCCAACTATCCCAACCGGTGAACCTGATGAGCGACGAGTCCGTCCGCGCGAGGATCAAACTCAGCCTGTGGGACGAGCACGCCCAGGCCCGGCCGCGCCGCGTCCTCGAAGTCGACGCGGCCGAGGCCTTGCGCTTGTTGGCAAGTACCTCGCTGGGTCGGATCGTGTTCACCGAGAACGCTCTGCCAGCGATTCGCCCGGTCAATCACATCGTGCTCGGCGGCGACATCATCGTGCGCACCCATCTCGGAGCAGCACTCGCCGCCCACGTTCAGGGCACCGCGACGCCGGGGACCGTGGTTGCCTACGAAGCCGACGACATCGACCCCAGCACCCATCTGGGCTGGAGTGTGGTGGTCACCGGCTTCGGCCGCCTGGTCACCGACTCTACCGAGCTGGAGACGTACCGGAGTCACCTGATGCCCTGGGTAGACCGGGTCATGGACTGCGCCGTGCATATCCACCCTGAGATCATCACTGGGGTTCGGCTCGCTCTCCGCTGAAGCCAGTGCCAGTGCACGCATGCCTCCAGCGGGGGGCTCCGGCTCCGGGATGGCCTTGACCAGTCGGCCTGCACCGGTCCGTCGTGGCTGAGCGAGGGAGCTGCCGTCCCGTCTGCCGTCGCCCCAGGCAGAGCCGAGCAGCCTTGCCCCCGGGTGTCCAGGTCGGTCGTCCAGTGGGGCGCTCCACCTGGACACCCGGGGGCAAGCCCGCTCCACCGAGGTGTGGGACGACGGCAGACGGGACGGCAGCGGGGACCGTCATGGTTCCTGCGGAGCTGACCCCACCGCTCCCGCCGGCCGAAGTAACAAACCCACCAAAGTGCAGCTCAGGGCCGCTACTCAGTGGCACCGGCGTGGCCGCCCTCCACCGCCAGGGCCAGCAACTGTGCCAGGCGGCACGCGCCGTACCGGGTCGCCTTCAGGTGCACCAGACCCTGACCATCGGCCCGCGTGCCCGCCGTCGCCCGCGCCTGGTCACGGTCCAGGCCCACCGCGAACAAAGCCAGGTTCAGCGTCTCCGCCGCTCCACGGGCCTCCTGCCAGCCCGCCACGTAGTCCACCCCAGGCAGCCACAGCCACACGTCCGGGTCGAGATCGACCATGAACGCTGCCGCCTCGTTCTCCTCTTCGTACGCCATCTGTCCAGCCCTCCCAAATCCTGAGAATCACTCAACTCTCTTGTCCGAGGCCGAACGTACGCACGAAAGCCCCGGTAGGATCTCTACCGGGGTACGCCCCCCGGACCACCCTTTTCCCGCCAAGGTTGACGGGTGGTCCGGTTCCCTAACTCTTCGGTTGTTGATCACCATGCAGGCCCCCGGCCCCGAACGGGGACCGGGACCAGGGGCCCTGACCCGCGTGCAACGAGGTCGTCCACTGCACGCGGGAGTCTGTTTCGGAGCGGGCCCAGCCAGGCACTCTCACCAGCCCCGCGCCCTGCTGTTGTGGTTCAACTCCGCGACGCGTGCGGATAACTGCTCAGACTCAGTTGCGGCACGCACATGCACCGGCATGGCCTCCCACTCCTCACCGAGCCCAGGCGACCGCAGGTACAGACGCCCAGAACGGACATCGACGAGGACAGCGGCACGCTCAGTCCGGGTATCGACGACCCAGTCACCAACGGTTGGGATCATCGGATGCCCATCGCTCACCACGCCCACCCGCCCCCTGTCGGAGCGGAACTTGTCAAGTCAAATGAGACGATTTGATGCTATGAAGACTGTTGTGCCGGTTCTGTCTCTGGTTGGGGTTCGTTGATCCAGACCTGTTCCGGGAGTTTGGGTGGCTGGGGTCGACGGGCGAAGCGTTCGGGGTGGCGGGCGTAAGCTTCGGCAAGGGTGGTGGCCCGCTGTTCGCGGACCAGTTCGGCGGTGCCGAAGTGGACTGACGCCGGGGTGTGCAGGCCGATGCCCGAGTGGCGGTGCTCGTGGTTGTAGTACGAGATGAACCCGTCGAACCAACTACGGGCTTCTTCAAGTGAGTTGAATGATTTTGGGAAGTCGCTCATGTACTTCATGGTCTTGAAGTTCGACTCGCTGAAGGGGTTGTCGTTGCTGACCTTGGGTCGGGAGTGGCTTCTGGTGACGCCGAGGTCGATCAGCAGTTGGGAGACCTTCTTGGAGGTCATCGCGGTGCCCCGGTCCGCGTGGACGGTTTCGGGCACGATGCCGTTGCGCTCGATGGTCTCGCGGATCAACTCCTCGGCGCGGTCGGCGGATTCGGCGCGTTCCACGGTCCAGCCGCAGATGTAGCGGCTGTAGATGTCGATGATGACGTAGGCGTGGTACCACTCGCCCTTGTTCGGCCCCTGAACCTTGGTGATGTCCCAGGTCAGTACCTGGCACGGGGCTGTGGCCCGCAACTGGGGGACGGTCTTGGCCGGATGGGAGGCCAGCCTGCGGCGTTCCCCGCTCTGCCCGGCGGCCTCCAGGATCCGATACATGGTGCGTTCCGAGCAGTGGTATCGGCCCTCGTCCAGTTCCCGGGCCCAGACCTGGGCCGGGGCGAGGTCGGCGTACTGCGGGCGGTTGAGCAGGTCCAGCACGGCCTGCCGCTCGGTCGTGGAAAGCGCGGAAGCCGGCGAGGGGCGCGGTGCGCGCTCGCGCGGCGTCGGCGGGTGCAGGCGCCGGTAGTGCGTGGCTCGCGAGCGTCCGGTCAGCCGGCAGGCCGCCGTGGTGTTCAACTCCCGTTCCAGGCCGGTGAACGCCTCGTCGAGCAGGGGCTCGGCGGCGTGCTTCAGCCCGCGCTCTCGGAGAGCCTCTCCAAGAGCGCGTGTGTTTTTCCCAGCAGCTCCAAAGCGGCGTCGCGATGCGCCACGTCCTTCTCGAGGCGGGCGACCTTCTTGCGCAGCCGCTCAAGTTCCGCCTGTTCGGCGGCCTTCTTCGGCCGGGCCGCGGAGGTGCGCTGGTCGACCAGGGTGGCCGCCGCAGCGGCGTCGCGCGCGGCCCGCCACTCGATGATGTGCGAGTGGTAGAGCCGCTCGCGGCGCAGGATCGCGCCCTTCTCGCCGTTCGGGGCCGCGTCGTACTCAGCGACGATCCGCAGCTTGTACTGCGCCGTGAACGTGCGCCGCTTCGGGCCGGGCGCCGGGTCCTGCCCGGAGCCGGACGCGGGGGTGGTGGTACTGGCCATGCCGAAGTGCTCCTGTCTCGTCCATCTAGACTAACCCGACATTCCGGGCGTCTCTGTCGAGACTGTCAGAGAGGGGAGCAGCGCGCTCCCACTCCCTCAGCGCGTTGAACGCCTCGTTGAAGGTGATCCAGCACTTCGGCTGACCGTCGTCCCCCGTGACCGGCTCGCCCGAGACGGTGAGACGCCACAGGCCCGCTGGACGATCCCACTGGATCTCAGGGAGCAGTCGGGACAGCGGCGTCATGATCAGAGTCCCCCGCGCCGTGTGCGTGTCGCTGCCCTGCGAGTCGACCGCCAAGAAGCGCGGCCCAACACCCGGAGCAGATTCCGCGTGAATTCCCGAGATTCCTGGCGCTGCCGCCGAGTGCGTACGGCCCACGGCTCTGTTCGAGTCCATGCCACTGTTCACCGTCCTTGGCATCTCCACCAGGCCAATCCCGGTGCAGTGAAAGGAGGATGCATCCGAACTATGAGGTGTCGCTCCCCCCTGGTGGGGATCCCCCCGATGGGTACACTCGGCAGACGGGCGCCCGACGTGGCGTCAGGGTCAGCCACTACGGGGAAGTGATATGACCGCAGCGCCGACACCGGCTGCTCTGCCGCCGCACGTCCTGGAACGTGCCGACGTGCGCGCCGCCCTGTCCCGGCTCGATCTCGGCGAGGTCTTCCGGCTCGCCCGCGAATACACCGACGGAGCGATCAGCTACAGCAAGATCGCCGAGGCCATCAGCATCAAGGCAGAGCGAGTCGGTTTACTCGCCCGAGGTCAGGGCCGCATCGAGAGCCACGAAAAGATCATCGAGGTTGCCGACGGACTGCGCATCCCCGGACACTTGATCGGACTCGCCCCCCGCCCATGGGAAACCGAGGCAGCCGCGCGGGTCAGCGCACAGCAACCGACGCCGGTCGACGCCAGCCCTCTCTTCGTAGGGGGAGGTGCAGAGCTCTGGGAGGTCACGGACTTGGTCAGACGAACAGAGATGTCGGACATCAACGCGGCGTCACTGGAGTCGATCGAACAGGCCGTTGACCACCTGGCCCGCGCCTACCCACATGCGCCGGCAGACCAGCTGTACAGCCAGACCCATCAGGGGCTGGAGTACGTCACCAAGCAGCTGGAACACCGGATGTCACTGCGCCAGCACCGTGACCTCCTGGTAGACGCAGGGTGGCTGTTCCTACTGAACGCCTGCGTCCAGTACGACCGGGGCAAACGCGAAGCCGCCAACCTCAGCCGCAAGGCCGCCCTACGCATCGGCCAGGAGGCCGAGCACGGCGAGATAGTGGCATGGGCGTGGGAGATCGAGGCCTGGTTCGCCCTCACCCAGGGCCGGTTCACCGACATGGTCACCGCCGTCGAGGCCGGGCACGTCGCTGACTCCACACACTCCGTCGGCGTGCAGCTGTACGCCCACAAGGCCAAGGCATACGCCCGACTCGGCGACCGCCGCGCCGTCATGGACGCCCTCGACGCCGGACGGGCCCGACTGGACCGCCTACCCCTACCGGAGCATCTCGATCACCACTTCGTCATCGACCCCGACAAGTGGGACTACTACGCAATGGACGCCTTCCGACTCCTCGGCGACGACGAACGAGCCACCCAGCACGCCCACGAGGTCATCCGAATGGGACTGTCCGCCGACGGCCCCAGGCACGCCCCCATGCGGGTAGCCGAAGCACAACTCACCCTCGGGGTCACTTCAGCTCGCCAAGGCGAACTCGACCAGGCCATCACACTCAGCACCCAAGCCCTGGACATCGACCGCAAATCACTGCCGTCCCTGGTTCTCGTCGCGGGAGAGGTGCTGCGCGAACTCCAGCTCAAGTACCCCCGTGAGACGGCAACGCAGGACTTCAGCGAGCGCCTGAGAACCCTGCGCAGCGCCTGACCTCTTGGTGCCCTCAGGGCCCCGTCCCCGGCCTGGGGAACGGGGCCCTGTCATTCCTGCCACAGGGTCGCTACTGGGCCAGGCCGAAGGCCGGCATCAGGTAGTAGAAGACGAACACGCCCGCCACCACATAGAGCGGCGGTGCCACCCGCCGCCACTGACCGGTGGCCACGCTCAGTACCGCGTAGGTGATGAACCCAATACCAATTCCGGTAGTGATGCTGTAGGTGAACGGCATGATCACCATGGTCAGGAACGCCGGGACGGCGAGGGTGAAGTCGGAC
Source organism: Streptomyces sp. 846.5 (assembly GCF_004365705.1). NCBI lineage: Bacteria > Bacillati > Actinomycetota > Actinomycetes > Kitasatosporales > Streptomycetaceae > Streptomyces > Streptomyces sp. 846.5. The sequence continues at coordinate 4,723,999 of NZ_SOBN01000001.1, read as the reverse complement.
CAGTCGATGTCCCTGATGCCGTTGGAGAGGATCAGGAAGCCGACCACGACCAGCACCGGGGTGGCCGCCTGGGTCGGGACCATGGTGGCCAACGGGGTGAGGAAGAGCGCCACCACGAAGAACAGGCCGGTGACGATGGAGGCCAGACCGGTGCGGGCGCCCTCGCCGACGCCGGCGGTGGACTCGACGAAGCAGGTGTTGGCGGAGCTGGAGGTCGCGCCGCCGATGGCGGTGGCGATGCCGTCGACCATCAGCACCTTGCTCATGCCGGGCAGGTTGCCGTCGTCGTCCAGCAGGTGCGCCTCGTCGCTGACGCCGAGGATGGTGCCCATCGCGTCGAAGAAGCAGGACAGCAGCACGGTGAAGACGAACAGGATCCCGGTGAGGATGCCGACCTGGTGGAAGCCGCCGAACAGGCTGACCTTGCCGACCAGGCCGAAGTCCGGGGTGGAGACCAGGTGGTGCGGGAGCTCCGGGACGGTGAGGCCCCACTGGGCGGCCGGGACGTGGGCCGCCTTGTCGAGTACGACGGCCAGCACGGTGGCGACCACGATGCTGATCAGGATGGCACCGGGGACCTTGCGGGCCATCAGCACCAGGGTGAGCAGCGCGGCGACCACGAAGACCAGCACCGGCCAGCCGTTGAGGTGGCCGTTGTCGCCCAGCTGCAGCGGCACGGTGGTCTGCGCGGCGTCCGGGATGCGGGTGACGAAGCCGCCGTCGACCAGGCCGATCAGTGCGATGAACAGGCCGATGCCGATGGCGATGGACTTGCGCAGACCCAGCGGGACGGCGTTCATGACCCGCTCGCGCAGGCCAGTGGCGACCAGCAGCATGATCGCCAGGCCCGCCAGCACCACCATGCCCATAGCGTCGGGCCAGCTCATCTTGGGGGCGAGCTGCAGCGCGACGATGCTGTTGGTGCCCAGACCGGCGGCCAGGGCCAGCGGGATGTTGCCGATGACACCCATGAGCAGCGTGGTGAACGCCGCGGTGATCACCGTGGCGGTGACCAGCTGCCCGCCGTTCAGGTGGTGACCGAACTTGTCCGTCGCCGAGGACAGGATGATCGGGTTCAACACGATGATGTACGCCATCGTGAAGAAGGTCGCGGCGCCGCCACGGATCTCCCGGGCGAAGGTCGAGCCGCGCTCGCTGACCTTGAAGTAGCGGTCGACGGCATTGGCCGGGGCCAGGGATGGCATGCGCTGTTCCTTTTGCACGTGCGGATGGATCAAAGTCGGAGTACGAAACGTCAAGAAGACTCGCCGTACGAAACCGGAACGGCCAGTATGAATTGCATAAGCCGACCTGGCCATCTGCGCGCGTAGACTGTACGTTCCTCCAAAGAACGGCCGAACGGGGGTGTCATCCGTTCCCCGCTACGGCCCCCCGTACGCTTGTCCCGTGAAGACGAGCAAGCTGCCCTCGGCACCGCCCATGGAGGCCAACGATGTCGCCATCGTGACCGGCGGCACCGTGCTGTGGCTGGTGGGCTTCGTCGTGCTGCTGCCCTTCCACGGCTGGCTGGCCGACCACGGCGACACCAAGTGGCTGTGGACCTGCCTGGCCGGGTTCGGGCTCGGGCTGATCGGCATCTGGTACTGCCGGGCCCGCCGTGAGGCGATCCGGCGCTCGCAGGCCGCCGAGGCGGCCGGGACGGCGGAGGCGGCCGACGCTTCCCGGGCGGAGTAGGTCCAGCGGGCATCCGCACACCCCGACGTCTAGGGTCGGGAGCATGACTGCAGTGGGCGAACGCGCGACCGGCCTCACCTCCGCAGAGGTCGCCGAGCGGGTCTCCCGCGGCGAGGTCAACGACGTACCGGTGCGGTCCAGCCGCTCCACCGCCGAGATCGTCCGGGCCAACGTCCTGACCCGCTTCAACGCCATCATCGGCACCCTGTTCGTGGTGATCATGACGGTGGGGCCGGTCCAGGACGCGTTGTTCGGCTTCATCATCGTCGCCAACACCGGCATCGGGATCATCCAGGAGCTGCGCGCCAAGCGGACCCTCGACAACCTCGCCGTGGTCGGCGAGGCGCACCCCCGGGTCCGCAGGAACGGCGCGAGCCGGGAACTGACCAATGCCGAGATCGTCCTCGGCGACCTGGTCGAGCTGGGCTCCGGCGAGCGGGTCACCGTGGACGGCCGGATCAGCGAGGCCGACGCGCTGGAGATCGACGAGTCGCTGCTCACCGGCGAGGCCGACCCGGTGCTGAAGCAGCCCGGCGACCCGGTGCTCTCCGGCAGCTTCGTGGTCGCCGGCTCCGGCGCCTTCACCACCACCAAGGTCGGCCGCGAGGCCTACGCGGCCCAGCTCGCCGAGGAGGCCAGCCGGTTCACCCTGGTCTCCTCCGAACTGCGCAGCGGCATCGACACCATCCTGCGCTACATCACCTGGATGCTGTTCCCCACCGCGCTCGGCCTGATCCTCAGTCAGTTGTACGTCAACAAGCAGAACGTCGCCGAGGCGGTACGGCGGATGGTCGCCGGGATCGTGCCGATGGTGCCCGAGGGCCTGGTCCTGCTCACCTCCATGGCCTTCGCCATCGGGGTGATCCGGCTGGGGCGGCGGCAGTGCCTGGTCCAGGAGCTGCCCGCGATCGAGGGGCTGGCCCGGGTGGACACGGTCTGCCTGGACAAGACCGGCACCCTCACCGAGGGCGGCATGGACATCGCCGAGCTGCGGACGCTCGACGGCGCGGACCCGGCCATGGCCGAACGGGTGCTGGGCATCCTGGGCACCGCCGACCCCCGGCCCAACGCCAGCCTCCAGGCGATCATCGACAGCTATCCGGTCGGGGAGGGCTGGCGGCTGCTGGAGGCCGCCCCCTTCTCCTCGGCCCGCAAGTGGTCCGGGGCGGTGCTGCAGGAACCGGCCGGAGGGGAGGCGACCTGGCTGCTCGGCGCACCCGACGTGCTGCTGCCGGCCGGGCACCCCGTCCTCACCGAGGTGGACCGGCTGGGCGAGCAGGGCCTGCGGGTGCTGCTGCTGGGACGCTCCGGGACTCCGCTCAGCGCGCCCGACCCGGCGGCCGGGCTGGCGGCCCTGGCGCTGGTGGCGCTGCGCCAGCGGGTGCGTCCGGACGCGGCGCAGACCCTCGCGTACTTCCGGCACCAGAACGTCGACGCCAAGGTGATCTCCGGCGACAACGCGGTGTCGGTCGGCGCCGTCGCCGCCTCGCTCGGGCTGCCCGGGGCCGAGGACCCGGTGGACGCGCGGAACCTGCCCACCGACCCGGTGCTGCTGGCCGAGGTCGTCGAGAAGCACTCCGTCTTCGGCCGGGTGACGCCCCAGCAGAAGCGGGACATGGTGGGCGCGCTGCAGTCCCGCGGCCACCATGTGGCGATGACCGGCGACGGCGTCAACGACGTGCTGGCGCTCAAGGACGCCGACATCGGCGTGGCCATGGGCGCGGGCAGCGAGGCGACCCGCGCGGTCGCCCAGATCGTGCTGCTGGACAACCGGTTCGCCACGCTGCCGCAGGTCGTCGGCGAGGGCCGCCGGGTGATCGGCAACATCGAGCGGGTGGCCAACCTGTTCCTGGTGAAGACGGTGTACTCGGTGCTGCTGGCGCTCGCCGTGATCATCTGCCGGGTGCCGTACCCGTTCCTGCCGCGGCACTCCACCGTGCTGAGCGCGCTGACCATCGGCGTGCCCGGCTTCTTCCTGGCGCTGGCGCCCAACAACGAACGGGCCAGGCCGGGCTTCGTCCGGCGGGTGCTGCGGTTCGCCGTTCCGGCCGGGGTGATCGCCGGGGCGGCCTCGTTCACCTGCTACCTGCTGGCCCGGGCCGACCATGCGACCGGACAGGTCGCGGACACCAGCAGCACCACGCTGACGCTGTTCCTGGTCGCGCTGTGGGTGCTGGCGATCATCGCCAGGCCGTACACCTGGTGGCGGGTGCTTCTGGTGCTGGCGATGGGCGGGGGCTTCGCGCTGGTGCTGGTGGTGCCCTGGCTGCAGACCTTCTTCCAGCTGCACCTGGTCGGCTGGCGGGACCCGTGGACCGGGGTGGCGATCTCGGTCGGCGCCGGGGTGCTGCTGGAGCTGGTCTGGCGGGTGATCCGGCCCGAGGCCGAGGTCGGGGCCGGAGACGGAACCGAAGCCGGGTCCGGGGCCAGGGTTGCGGAGGACGTCCCGGCCGAGGTCGCAGCCGAGGTCCCGGCAGAGGTCACCGGGGACGCCGCCAAATAGACGTCGCTTCGGTCTGCTGGCCACATATGGATCCCCTGTACCGTTCTGGGCACACACGTTCCATGCGGCAGGGGAGATCATGACGACTGACACCGATGCCCCCGAGGCGGACATCGGCGTTCCGGCCGAGACCCCGCGCCGCCTGCGCCTGGTACCGCCGCGCTCAGCACTGCCGCACTTGGCGCTGGGACTGATCTTCCTGGCCGGCTACTGCGCGATCTCGATAGTCCGGTACACCCACTTCGCCTCGATGTCCTGGGACACTGCGATCTTCGTCCAAGAGGTCAGGGACTACGCCCACTTCCAGGCGCCGATCGTCACCATAAAAGGCGTCGGCTACAACATCCTCGGTGACCACTTCAGCCCGGTGCTGGCGCTGCTGGCCCCCTTCTACCGGGTCTTCCCCTCCCCCGTCACCCTGCTCGTCGCCCAGGCCGCGCTGTTCGCCGGCTCGGTCGCGATCGTCTCCGACACCGCCGCGAAGGTGACCACCCGGGCCAAGGGCCTGTGCGTCGGCATCGCCTACGGGCTGTCCTGGGGAGTACAGCGGGCCGTCGACTTCGACTTCCACGAGATCGCCTTCGGCGTGCCGCTGCTCGCCATGGTGCTGCGCAACATCGTGCTGAAGCGCTGGTACCCGGCGGCGTTCTGGGCGCTTCCGCTGGTGCTGGTCAAGGAGGACATGGGGCTCACCGTCTCGGCGATCGGCATCGTGCTGGTGCTGCTGCGGCAGCGGCTGATCGGCGCCCTGCTCACGGTCTACGGCGCGGCGATGCTGCTGATCACCGTCTATCTGGTGATCCCGCGCTTCAACCCGACCGGACAGTACGACTACATGTCCAAGCTGCCCGGCAACTCCCCCACCCACGAGCTGCTCACCGCGCCGTTCGGGCTGCTGCACAGCCTGATCTCGCCGGACGTGAAGCTGCACACCCTGGGCTATCTGCTCGCGATCACCGGCTTCCTCGCGCTGCGCTCTCCGCTGGTGCTGATCGCCCTGCCGACCCTGCTGTGGCGGTTCACCTCGTCCAACGACGCCTACTGGGGCATGGACTGGCACTACAGCGCCGTGCTGATGCCCATCCTGTTCCTGGCCCTGGTGGACGCGGTCCAGCGGTCCGAGGCCGGCCCCTGGGAGTGGCTGCGCGCCTACGCGGGACGGGCCGTCGTCCCGGCCGTGACCGGGATCGCGGCGGCGCTCTGCATCACCATGAACCTCCCGGCAGCCAATGTGCTGTCCTCGTCCACCTATGCGTCCAGCGACCGGATCTCCATGCTGCAGCGGGCCTCGGCGACGGTCCCGGACGGGGTGACGGTCGAGGCCAATGTCACGCTGATGGCCCATCTGGCCGGGCGCACCCAGCTCTACTGGATCGGCGGTGACAAGACCTCGCCGCCGCAGTACGTGGCCCTGGACATGTCGTACGGCTGGTCGCCCAGCGCGCCGACCGACGTGCCCGGGTACGTCGAGGGGCTGCACCCGGGCACGGTCTACCAGACGGTCTTCGCCGAGCAGCAGTTCTATGTGCTGAAGCTGGTCAGCGGCTGAGTCGCGGTCCCGGCCGGTGGGAACTCACTCGAAGTCCCTGGCCGCGCTGAGCTCGTAGGCGCGGTCGGGGTCGGACAGCACCGCCAGCACCTCGAAGCGGCGGTGCCACTGACCCGCCGCCCAGGCCAGCCCGGCGGCCAGCCCCTCCGGGGTGGCCGCGTGCAGGGCGCCGTGCGGCACGGGGGCGGCGAACTCGTCCTGCTCCTCTTCCTCGTCCCCGGACTCACCGCCCTCGCCGTCCGCCTGGGCCGGCCGGGGCGCGGGGCTGTCCGCGTCCCAGCGCCAGTCGACCGCCGCGTCCTGTCCGTCCGGGCCGACGACCAGCAGTTCCTCGTGCTCCTCGTAGACCTCGGGGCAGCCCGGCAGCAGCTCCTTGACCTCCTCAGGCACGCGGTGCACGGTGCCCTCGCTGAGCACCCGGCCGCCGGCCACCTCGCTGGCCAGCGAGACATGCAGCCGCTCACCGAGGGCGGCGGCCAGCGCCGGGGCAACGGTGATCAGCGGGAAGTCGTCCAGCAGCTGGACCAGGTCGGGGGCGTCGGCGATGACGGCCTCGGTGACGTCCACGATGACGGTGCCCTCGGGACGGCGGAGGGTGTCCGGCTCCATCGGCGGCAGCGCGCGGACCTCCTCGGGCAGGGCGATCCGGCTCAGCTCGACCGAGGCCAGCGCGGTGTAGAGGCCGTGCAGCTGACGGTGCGACACCTCGCTGTCCGGGTCGGTCATCCGGTACAGCACCTCGTCGGGACCCTCGGTCTCGGCGAGCAGCGCGGTCAGCGTGGTGCGCACCCCGAGGGCGTGCAGGAAGACCTCGTCCAGCTGGGTGCGGGCCTCCTCGTAGAGGCCGCGCAGCAGCGGGTCCGCGCCGGCGGCGCGCAGCCCGGCCGGTCGGCGGCCGTCCAGCACCGGGTGGTCGCGCAGCCACCAGGCGGCGTACGGGGGCACCTGGGCGGTGCGGCCGTCGGGCAGCAGCAGCCGGACCGGCGTCACCACGGCGTCGCGCAGCGGCGGGGCGGCGAGCATGGCCAGGGCCTGCGGCCAGGCGTCGTCGGCGACCAGGTCGAGGTCGCGGACGGCGAGCAGTTCGGCGGCGACCGGCGGGACCTCGGGGCCGTCCGACTGATCCTTGGTCAGCTGCTCGGCGGCCTCCTCGGCCCAGTCGGCGAATCCGTCCGGGGCCTCGTCCAGCAGGCCGCTCGGCTCGCCGCCGGCGGCGCGGTCGGCGGGGGCGGTGGGGTCGAGCCGCTCCAGGTCGTCCGGGTCGAGCACCACCTCCTCGGCGCGGACCAGCCCCAGGACGTGGCCGACGCCCACGGCGCGCAGCACCTCGGGGCCCCAGCGCTCCAGCCACTCGTCGTCGAGGAAGACGGCGTCGTCCTCGTGCACGATCGCGGCCAGCGGGCTGCCCGGCAGCACCAGTTCGCCGGCGGCCACCAGCTCGCCCTCGTCGTCCGGCAGCGCGAGGTGCGCGAGCCACGGGTACGCGCCCTCGGCCAGGTCACCGGCCTGCACGGCGGCCCGGACGATCCGCAGCACGGCCTCGGCGACGTCCTCCGCCTCGTCCTGGTCGTCCAGGTCGGCCGAGCGGCGGACGGCGGCCTGCAGCTCGGCGCTCTCCAGCAGGCCGATCGGGCTCGCGGTGCCGGCGCCCAGCTTCTCCAGCAACGGGTGCGCGGCCTCGGGGTGGGCCAGCCGCAGGCCGAGCAGCGCCAGGTCCTCGGCCGGGATCGCCGAGCCCTCGGGCAGGTCGACCGGGACCAGTACCCGGCGCGGCCCGGTGACCATCCGGCCGTCGGCGAGCGGGACCGGCAGCGCGCCCAGGGTCTCCGCGGCGGCGCCGCCGGATCCGCTGCCCGCCAGCGCGCCGTAGAGGTTGCGCCACCAGGCGGGCTCCTTCTCCAGGTTGGCGAGCTGGTCCACGGTCTCGGCGAGGGCGACCCGGCGCACGCCGAGGGTACGGAGCTCCTGCCGCCGCTCCAGCCCGGCCGGCAGCAGCCCCGGCAGGACGTCGGCGAGCGCGCGGACGGTTCCGGCGTCCGCGCCCTCCAGCACGACGGCGTCGCGCGGACGGAGGGTGGTGCCCTCGCCCTCACTCACCGGCGGCAGGAAGGGGACCTCAGGCAGGTGGTCCAGCACCGCACGGCGCAGCCGCGCGTCCAGCTCGCCCTGGCCCAGCGGTCCGGGGACCAGGTCGAGCGAGGACAGGTCGGCGCCGCGCTCGCGCAGCAGCGAGGCGTAGACCTCGCCGGCCCGGGCGACCAGGAAGTCGGTGAGCGGCCCCGGCGCGATGTGACGGCGCGTCGAGTCCAGCGGGAAGGAGGCGATCAGCAGCGCGGGGATGCCCAGCGGCTCGTCCGTCGGCGTCGGCGCGTGCACGACCGGGGCGGTGCCCGGGCGCTGCGGGCGCCCGTCCGCGTCCACCGGTACGGCCCAGGTCAGCGACCAGTGCGGGCGGTGCCGTTCCTCGACGGTGCGGTCCTGGAGCAGTTCGGCGGCCAGCTCGCCGCCGGCCGAGGCCACCTGCCAGCGGCTCTCCCCCGCCGGGCCCGCGACGACGACCACCGCCGGGCCGCCCTCCTCGTTGACCGGAGGCAGTTCGCGGCGGGTCAGCGTCCTGGTCCCGGACTCGGTCTCGACGACCACCTCGACCAGCCCGCCGAGCGTCAGCAGCAGGGCGTCGTCGATCTCGTCCAGCAGCCGGCGGGTCAGATCGGTGGCGGCGGAGTCGCGCAGCGGCAGCACCACCACGGTCTCGTACCCGTCCGGCGGGGTGCCCTGGGCGGGCAGCGGCAGCCGCAGCAGCGGGACGTGCCCGTCCCTGCGGCGCAGCTCCTCGGTCAGCTCGCCGTGCCCCTCGCGACCGCGCTCCTCGACCAGCGCCCTGGCCTCGCCCAGCGACCAGCGGACGCCGCCGGGACGGCTCAGCACCGCGGGCTCGTCCGACACTGCGAGGACGGCGGCGAAGCCGACGCCGAACCGTCCGACCTGCGACTCCTGCTCGCGCTTGGACGAGGCCCGGAGCGTGGACAGCGACTCGACGCCCTGCGGGTCCAGCGGCGCACCGGTGTTGGCGGCGCAGAGCACGCCGTCGCGCAGCGCCAGCCGCAGCCGCCCGGGCACCCCGGCCCGCGCCGCCGCGTCGGCCGCGTTCTGGGCCAGCTCGACGACCAGCCGGTCCCGGTAGCCGCCGAGGGCGAGCTCCTCCTCGGCGTTGGCGTCCTCCCGGAACCGCGCCGGCGACGCCGTCCACGCCTCCAGCACCCGACGCCGCAGCTGCGCCGTCCCGAACCCGTCGGCCACGCCGCCGCCGGCCGTGTCCCCTACGATCCGCGTATCCATGGCCGTCGTCTCCCCGCTCTCACCGCCCCCACCCGTTGGCGAGGCCGAAGCCGTACGGGTCGGTCAACCTGTACGCGGGCATTCTGCCTGTTTCCACCGACATGGCGCGCCAGGAGCACTCCCCGCCCCGACTGTTGCCCTGCTGTAACGGCTGATGGACGATGCAGGGATCTTCCGGTGGCAGGCTTGTGCCTGTCACCACCACCGTTCCCAGGGGGAACCGACCATGTCCACTCGTGTCCGCATCGCCGTCATCGCCGCCGTCCTGCTGACCGCCGCGGTGACCGGCTTCACCGTCCTGCTTCCGACGGCCGCGCACGCGGCGGAGGCCACCCGGGTGGCGCACAGCGACAGCTCGGACGGGACCAACGCGGGCGTGCTGGCGTGGGGCGCGGCGGCGTTCATCGGCACCGGCCTGGTGCTGATGATCGGCATCAGCCGCCACGGCCGCCACCGTCACTGACGCTGTTACAGACTCGGCGGCCTACAGACCGGCGTAGGAGTGCACCCCGTTAATGAAGATGCTGACGCCGTAGGCGTTGATCAGGTAGCAGCTGAAGGCGATCAGGGCCAGCACCGCGGCCTTGCGGCCCTTCCAGCCGGCCGTCGCCCGCGCGTGCAGGTAGCAGGCGTAGACGACCCAGGTGATGAAGGCCCAGGTCTCGGTCGGGTCCCACTGCCAGTAGTGGCCCCAGGCCGACTCCGCCCAGATCGCCCCGGCCACGATGGTGAAGGTCCACAGCGGGAAGACGATGGCGTTGATGCGGTAGGACAGCTTGTCCAGGCTGGCCGCCGACGGCATCCGCTCGCAGATGTCGGACCAGCGGCCGCCCTTGGTGCGGCCCTCGGCCCGGGCGACCTCGTAGAAGTCCTTGCAGATGTACATCCCGGAGGTGATCGCACCCGCGTACAGCGCGCCGCCGCAGATCATCGCGCCGGAGACATGGATCCACAGCCAGTACGAGTGCAGCGCCGGGACCAGCTGCTCGGAGGCGGCGTAGAGGGCGGTGACGGCGACGCCGAGACCGGTCAGCACGCCCAGCATCAGCGGCAGGCCGAGCCAGCGCACGTCGCGCCCGGAGTACAGCAGGCCCAGGAACAGCATCACCGCGACCAGCGTCATCGCGCAGGTGAACTCGTACAGGTTGCCCCACGGCGGACGGCCCGCCGACAGCCCCCGCGCGACGACGCCGCCGAGCTGCAGCAGCGCGGCGAGGGTGGTGAGGCTGACCGCGATCCGGCCGAGCCGGTCGGCCTGCTCGTCACCGCCGGACGCACCCGCGCCCTCGACCGGCGGGGCGGAGTCGCCCTTCGCCACGATGTCGACCTTGCCGGCCTTGGCGGCGACGGTGCGGGTCAGCGTGGTGGTACCGCCGCCGGCCTTGGCGACGCTGACCGAGACCTTGGGCGCCGCCGTGCTGGCGGCGGCCTCCGCCTCCGCCATCGAGGTGGCGACGGACGCCCCGGGACGTGCGGCGAGCGCCGCCGACTGGCGGGCGACCCGGCTGCGGCCGCCGAAGGTCCACTCGGCCGTGTAGGCGAGGAAGGCGCAGAGGTACACCGCCATCGCCGAGTAGATGAGGACGTTGGAGATATGGGCGAGGCTGCTGTTGACGGACTGTGCCGCTGCGAGATTCATCGCGCTCATCGTTCCTTGGAGAGGGAGGTGGCGGTCAGTTCAGGATCTTCCGCTGACGGATAGTCGTCTTCGCCGCTGCCGTCGTTTTCGTCGTCCTGGTCGGCCGGTGCGGAGTCCTGGAGGGCCAGGGCCACTTCGGCCAGCTCGTCGGCGATGCGCGAGGACTCGTTGCGGGCCAGCCCGGCCAGTTCGACGGTGGTCACCCCGTCCGTACCGGTCACCGCGCGCACCCAGATCCGGCGGCGCTGGACGAACAGCGAGCCGATCAGTCCGAGGATCGCCAGCGCCGAGCTGACCAGCGCGGATCCGGTGCCCGGGTTGTGCGCCACGGTGAAGTTGGCCCACTGCTTGAGGCCGGTCATGGTGATCGTGCCGCCGTCCGGCAGCTTCATGCCCTGGCCCGGGTGCAGCTGGGCCTTCCAGAGGTTGGTGCTGTCCAGCTTGAGCTGCTTCATGGCGGTGGTGTCGAGCTCGTAGACGCTCTGCGCGTTGCCCGTGTCCATGCCCAGGTCACCCTGGAAGCCGGTGATGAACAGACCCGGGTTGTTCGCGGCCGGGAAGGTCGACCTCGGGCCGAGGACGGAGTCGATCTCCGCGGTGGGGGCGAAGATGCCGCTGAAGCCGAGCTGGGTCTTCTTGCCGTCCTTGCCGACGTAGCCGTCGGTGACCTTGATGGTGCACAGGGAGGTCACATTGGCGTCCTGCGGCAGGCAGGGCGTCGCACCGTTGAAGATGACCTCGCCCTTGGCGTTGGTCACCTGTATCACCGGGGCGAAGCCGTGCGCGGTCAGGTAGATGTTGTCGCCGCCCACCTGGAGCGGGTGGTTGACGGAGGCCGTGCCGGAGGTCTTCTTGCCGTCCGCGCCCAGCCAGTAGGAGAGCTTGGCGTCGAAGTTGATGGCCTGTCCGCGCGCGCTGCCGCTGGTCTGGAAGCTGGCGTCGAAGCCGTCCAGGGTGAAGCCGAAGGGCGCGAGGCTGTCCGCGGTGTAGAGGCTGCTGGGCTCGAAGTCGTCGTACTGGGTGACGTTGTTGCTGAAAGTGCCGCCCTCCACGACGATCACCGTGCCCTGTCCCCCGGCCAGTTTGGTGACCGCGAAGGCGATCAGCATCGCCACCAGCGAGATGTGGAACAGCAGATTGCCGAACTCGCGCAGGTAGCCCTTCTCCGAACTGATCGCGTCGCCCGCGGCCGAGGTCCGGAACCGGCGCTTGCGCAGCACCCCGTGCGCCGCGGTGAGGACGGTGTCGGCGTCCGCGCTGCTGCGCCAGGTCGCGTACACCGGCAGCCGGACCAGGTGCCGCGGCGCCGCCGGCGGCCTGGCCCGCAGCACGCCGACGAACTGCCAGGTGCGCGGGATGATGCAGCCCACCAGGGAGACGAACAGCAGGATGTAGATCGCCGAGAACCAGAACGAGCTGTAGACGTGGAACATCCCCAGGTCGTTGAAGAGCGACACCCAGGACTTGTGTTTCGCCTGCCACGCCTCGACCTTCGACGGCGAGGCGGCGGTCTGCGGGATCAGCGAGCCGGGGACGGCGGCGAGCGACAGCAGGAACAGCAGGATCAGCGCGACCCGCATGGACGTCAACTGGCGCCAGGTCCACCGCAGCCAGCCCAGCACGCCTATGCCGACGACCTCGGCCTCGGGCTGGTCCTGCTCGGCGACGGGCGCGCTGCTGAGCCGTCCGGCGGCGGACAGTTCGTCAGCGGACAGCTGGTCGGCGGCGCGTTCGTCGGCGGCTTCTCGATCGTCGGTCATGAGTCAGATTCCCGTGGTGAAGTCGGAGGTCCAGTAGCGCAGCTGGCCGACCAGCTGATCCCACGCCCCCGTGACCAGCAGGATGCCGACCACGACGAGCATGCCGCCACCGATCCGCATCACCCACTGGTAGTTCTTCTTGATCCACCCGAACGCGCCGAGCGCCCGCCGGAAGGCGACCGCAGCGACGATGAAGGGCAGGCCGAGGCCGATGCAGTAGACCGCCATGAGCAGTGCGCCGCGGCTCGCGCTGGCCTGGTTCATCGACAGGGCGTTCACGGCGGTGAGGGTCGGCCCCAGGCAGGGCGTCCAGCCGACGCCGAACACGATCCCCAGCATCGGCGCGCCCAGCAGTCCGACGATCGGCTTGCGGTGGCTGCGCAGCTCGCGCTGGGTGAAGCCGGGCAGGAAGCCCATGAAGGCCAGGCCCATGGCGATGGTGAGCACCCCGGACACCTCGGAGATCACCCGCTGGTGGGCCAGCAGGTGATTGCCGAAGAAGCCGAACAGCGCGCCCCCGGAGACGAAGACGGCCGTGAAGCCCAGGATGAACAGCACCGCCCCGAGCACGACCCGTCCGCGGCGCTTGCCCTCGGCGCTCGCCAGGTCAACCGCGGAGAAGCCGGTCACATAGGAGAGGTAGCCGGGCACCAGCGGCAGCACGCAGGGCGAGAAGAAGGAGACCAGCCCGCCGAGCAGGGCCACCGGGACGGCCAGGACCAGCGCCCCCGAGACCTGGCCGCTGATGTCCGCGAGCAGTACCGGCGCGGCGCCGCTCACGACTTCTCCGCGAGCACCGGGGCCAGCATCTGGGTCAGCTGCCCGCTGCTCAGCGGGAGCAGCGCGCGGGCGGCGACCCGGCCCTGACGGTCCAGGATGATCGTGGTGGGGATGGTCTGCGGGTTGAGCGTGCCGGCCGGGAACTTCAGCAGCAGGTCACCGGCCGGGTCGTAGAGGCTCGGGTAGGTGATGTTGTGGTCGGCGACGAAGGCCTTCGGCTGTGCGGTCTGCAGATCGCGGGTGTCGATGCCGACGAACTGCACGCCCTTGTCCTTGTCGGCGGTGTACACCGTCTCCAGGCCGTCCGCCTCGGCCCGGCAGGGCGAGCACCAGGAGCCCCAGACATTGAGGACGACGATCTTGCCCCGGTAGTCGGAGAGGCTCAGCTGGCTGCCGTTCAGGTCCTTGCCGGAGATGCTGATCGGCGCCCCCCGGTCCTTGACCGCCACCGTGCTCGTCTCGCCGGTTCCCTTGACGAAGTTCGTGCCGGCACTGTCACTCGACCCCGAGGAGGTCGAGCAACCGGCCAGAGCAAGGGCCGACGCGGCCGCGAGGGCGGCGATCAGCGTGCGGGCGGAGCTGCGGCGGAGCGGACGGGAACGCATGTGAAGAGTTTCGCATGGGTGTTTTGAACGGGTTCACCGACCCCGGCGACGGGTCGCGGCAGCCCTGCTGACCTGCCGCGACACCATGTTCTGTCAACCAGTCAGACAATTCGTCGGACGCTAGGCGCCGAAGCTCTTGGCGACCGGGGCGTCGCCGAAGCGGGTCTTGGCGGCGAGGTGGGCCGGCAGCAGGTCCCTGGCCGGCTCGCTGTAGCCGATGGAGACGATCTTGTCCCCGTGGTACGTGAAGCTGGTCAGGCTCGCCAGCGAGCACTGCCGCTTGCGCGGGTCGTGCCACAGCCGCCGGTGCTCGGCGAAGCTGCGGGTGATCCAGATCGGCAGCTGGTGGCTGACGCACACGGCCTCGTGCCCGCGCGCGGCGTCCCTGGCCGCGTTCAGCGCGCCCATCATCCGCACCACCTGCTCGATGTACGGCTCACCCCAGGACGGGCGGAACGGGTTGGTCAGGTACTTCCAGTACTGGGGGTTGCGCAGCGAGCCGTCGCCGACGCCGAAGGTCTTGCCCTCGAAGACATTGGCGGCCTCGATCAGCCGCTCGTCGGCGGCGACGGCCAGCCCGTGGGCCGCGCCGATCGGAGCCGCCGTCTCCTGGGCCCGCTCCAGCGGGGAGGCGACCACATGCGTGATGTCCCGCCCGCTGAGATGGTCGGCGACCCGGTCGGCCATCTTCCGCCCCAGCTCGGAGAGGTGGTAGTCCGGCAGCCGCCCGTAGAGCACGCCCTCCGGGTTGTGCACCTCACCATGCCGCATGAGGTGGACGACGGTGGTCTCAGCACTACTCACCTGTACTGCTCCTCTACTTGCATCGGACGTGCCGCCAGTATCGCTCGCTCAGCCACGCACCAACCCAGGGGCGCGGGGAACTGCGCGGCCAACCACCCACCGCACGCACCCCGCCGCAAACCCGAACCCCCACCCACCTACCCGGCCACCGCCGCCGCAGCCGCAACCGCCGCCGCCGGCAACGCCGCCGCGATCCGCGCCACCGCCCGCTCATCATGCGCAGCCGAGACGAACCAGGACTCGAACGCCGACGGCGGCAGATACACCCCGTTCGCCAGCATCGACTGGAAGAACGCCGTGAACCGGAACGACTCCTGCCGCCGCGCCTCGTCGTAGTTGGTCACCACGTCGTCCGTGAAGAACACCGAGAACATGTTTCCGGCCTTCTGCACCCGGTGCGCCACGCCCTCCTTGCTCAGAGCCTCACCCACAAGACCGGAGATCTCCTCGGCGACCCGGTCCACCGTCGCGTACACCGCGTCGGTGCAGCCGCGCAGCTGGGCCAGGCCTGCGGCGGTGGCGACCGGGTTCCCGGAGAGCGTGCCCGCCTGGTAGACCGGTCCGGCCGGGGCCAGCTGCGCCATCACGTCGGCGCGTCCGCCGAACGCCGCCGCCGGGAACCCGCCGCCCATCACCTTGCCGAAGGTCATCAGGTCCGGGACGGTCTCCGGGCCCCAGCCCTCCCTCGCGGACTCGTAGCCGTACCAGCCGGAGCGGGAGACCCGGAAGCCGGTCATCACCTCGTCGGAGACGAACAGCGCGCCGTCCTCGCGACAGAGCCGCGCCAGGCCGGCGTTGAAGCCGGGGAGCGGCGGGACGACGCCCATGTTGCCGGGCGAGGCCTCGGTGATGACGCAGGCGATCTCGCCGGGGTGCGCGGCGAACGCGGCCCGTACCGCGTCCAGGTCGTTGTAGGGGAGCACGATGGTGTCGGCCGCGGTGGCACCGGTGACCCCGGGGGTGTCCGGCAGCGCGAAGGTGGCCAGGCCGGAGCCGGCCGCCGCCAGCAGGGCGTCCACATGGCCGTGGTAGCAGCCGGCGAACTTCACGATCTTGGTGCGCCCGGTGAAGCCGCGGGCCAGCCGGATCGCCGACATGGTCGCCTCGGTGCCCGAGGACACCAGCCGGACCTGCTGGACCGGAGTGACCCTGGTCACAATCTCCTCGGCCAGCTCGACCTCGCCCCGACCGGGCGTACCGAACGAAGTACCGCGCGAGACGGCCGCCTGTACGGCCTCGATGACCTCGGGGTGGGCATGGCCGAGGATCATGGGACCCCAGGAGCAGACCAGGTCGACGTACTCCCTGCCGTCCGCGTCGGTGAGGTAGGGGCCCCGGCCGGAGACCATGAACCGGGGCGTGCCGCCGACCGCGCGGAATGCCCTGACCGGGGAGTTGACGCCGCCGGGGGTCACCGCGGAGGCGCGATCGAACAGCTTCTGGGACTCGGGGGCTTCGTAGGGGTAGCTCACAGAGGACATGGTCTCAAATCCCCATCTTCTCCAAACCGCAGCCTGTCCTTCGGCATGTCCCGGCCGATCATCTGGGACGATGATCGTGCCGCAGTGCACACCCACCTGCCGACAGAACTCGGCGGACGGTGCCACTTTCGGGGAGGGCGGACTGTCACACGCCCGTTGCCTGTTGGCAAAACGATGACTGCCAGTAAGGATGGTGCCGTGTCGGAGGCGCGCGAGGGGTCCGAGGGTCCGGCGAGGGCTTCGCGCAGGCGTCGCGGGGGCAGTGGTAGCGGTAACAGCGGTGGCAGCAACAGAGGCGGTGGCGGTGTGGGGGTGACCTACAAGTACTTCGGCGCACCCGACCGTGCCACCGCCGCACGGGTCCCGACCGCCCTGGGCCGGGACGGCCTCGGCCTGGACGCCGGCGAGCTCGGCACCTTGGGCCGCCTCGGCGAGCTCTTCGGCGCGGAGGGCCGCGACGGCGACGAGACCTTCAGCGGCGGCCTCTCCACCAAGATCAAGCCGGAGACCATGAGCGCCATGGTCCTCACCGGCATCAAGGGCATCCCGCTGGCCAACGTCCCGCCGCTGGAACTGGTCGTGCTCCACCCCGACTACGCCGTCTTCCAGCTCCCCCACACCGTCGTCGAACCCCTCCGCAAGGCCGACGAGGCCGAACTCGGCACCGCCGCCTTCATCTGGTCCACCGTCCCCGACCGCCGCGGCCCCCGCGACGCCTTCGTGATCTACCAGATGCTCCACGAGTGGCACGAGTTCGCCGAGCGCCTCCACGACGCCGGGCACCAGCTCTACTGTCTGATGTGGCCCTGAGCTGCGGGTTTACCCCCTAATCGGTCTACCTCAGCGACGAAGTCAACGCCAACTACCAGATGTCCAGCGGGCACATTGAGGGCACACCAGAAAATGTCCAGGTAGATCCATTGCGCGCCGGAGACATCAGATCGCCCTGCACGGCTTGTGACCCACGAGACACGCAGCTCAGCCGGACGGGCTTGGGCCTGCCCTTAGGGCGCTGGCGGACTCGATCAAGCCGGAACGTTCCAGTTGATCGAGCACCTCGGCGAAGGTTCCGGGCGGATTCCGTCGTGCGGCGGCGATCTGCTGGACGCACGAATACACGACGCGATCATCCATCCCGATGAGGTCCATCACGAACTCGTCGGGAGACTTCGCTTCGATGTCCCATTCAGCCAAGTAGGCAGACGGGAAGTCCTTCAGGTTGGATGTGACGATCACCTGAGCTCCCGCCCTGATGGCCGCCGCCAGGACATGCCGATCGTCTGGATCCGGGAGCTTCAGGCCCTCAACGAGCGGTTCATAGCCCGTGATCATGCAATCGCGGATCGCCGCGTTCATGCGCTCACGGAGCACACGCCGCTTGCTCTCCTCGATCGGCCGCGCGGCCAGGGCCCGGTCAACCTCATCGAGAATCTGCTCCGTCCACTTGGCTTGCATGATGCGGGCCTGGCCAACCCGAATCAGCAGGTCGCGAAGAGTGTTGGGGTAGAGCACACACGCGTCGTAGACCACTACGAATGCCATCAGTCAGTCCAGCCCCAACTCCTGGTCGAGTCGCGTGAGTTCGTCAGCGGCATCCTTGCGCCTGCTGTCGTCTTCGCGCAGGTAGCCCATGACGTCCTCAAATAGGATCCGGCGGTGCCGGCCGACAAGCCTGAACGGGATCTCTCCGCGTTCCAGCAGCCCGATGAGGAACGGACGTGAGATGTTGAGCATCTCAGCCGCCTGCTGTGTCGTGACCTCTGCATTGACCGGCATGAGTTGGACACCCTGCCCCGCCGCCAGGGCAGCCAGGATCGCCGCGAACATCTCGACGGTGGGCCTGGGCAACACCAGTGGGTCGTCGGACCCGATCTCACCGCGGATCGTGACGTCGTCGCCAGCCCCTGCAGTATGTGCCAGGTAGTCCTTGATCCGGCGCAGTGCCCGCGCGGCGTCGCCACTGTCGACGACTCCAGGCGAGATCTTGCGGCCCTCCGTTGCGGAAGCCATGGTGTACCTCCTTCGACTCCTATTCGCATTATTCGCAACAAACGAAGCATGCGCAATGCTTCCATACGCTCGCTTCAGATCCGCTGAAGCTCGTCAGCTTCACCCAAACGAGTGGAGCCCATCCTCCGAGCCCGCTCTTCCGAACCGTCGAATCCAAGATCAGGAGAGACGTTTCCGCTGCACACGGACGCCGACAGCCTGCCGGAAATGCCCAGGCCGAACTTACGTATGGCGGCCCACCACCCCACCTTCCGGCACGTCGACGGGCTGGCTGGCTGCTGGAGGCTGCTCGGTCTCGCCGAGTTCGAGCAGAAGCTCCACTCGGGCTGGGTCGCCACCTCGCTCGAAGAGGGGCAAGAGCCTCGGTCCGCCACGTAGCGCCTGACCCTCCGCCGCCCCTGGCACGGGATCGAGAACATTGTCGACGAGGGCTTTCGGACCCGGGCTTTCAAGCCGCCAGGGCACGATGCAGCGCAGTCCAAGATCGCCCAGTCCGGTTGCTGGCCGGTTAAACCCACTAGCCAGCAACCAGCCAGTAGTGACAGGCTCGACAGCATGACCTATGGAATCGAGCTCCACCCCGCCCGATGAGCGCCCAGGCAGGGGGTGAATTCCCCGCCTCTTCGCCCTCCCTGTATGCATACGCGCTGGGCCTGTACGAATCGCAA
The DNA here is from genome assembly GCF_004365705.1 of Streptomyces sp. 846.5. Taxonomy (NCBI): domain Bacteria; kingdom Bacillati; phylum Actinomycetota; class Actinomycetes; order Kitasatosporales; family Streptomycetaceae; genus Streptomyces; species Streptomyces sp. 846.5. Next base: position 4,705,166 of record NZ_SOBN01000001.1, on the reverse strand, counting down.
CCCGACGGTCGACTGCCCAAGCGTGGTTACCCCTTGCCGGAGCAGCCCCCGCAGAAGCACGGAAATCTGGGTTGGCGCGAAGCCAAAGCCAGTGTGCGCGTGGCCCTCACTCCCCTGCTGTCCGATCCGGACACGGCCCGCGCGGCCGACGAGGTCCACAGCAGGTTTCATGAGCTGGGAGTTGGGGACCGTCACATTCATGGGGCGATGGCCAATCTACCCCTGGACGACACTGCGACGGCCCGTGCTCTTGGTCGTCGTCTTGCGCGCACCGGTACCAGCACGTCGGCCGTAAGCGTCGGCATCGCCCTCCTCGGCCGACTCGGGGAGCCGGAGGACGTGCCCTACCTCAAGATCCTCGGTCTACTGAGAGTCTTCACTCGCCCCGCGGTGGATGCTCTCACCACCCTCGACTGCCCGACAGCAGCTCTCGTCTGGTTGGCCGACCGCGCAAGCCACCCGGCCCTACGCCACCTGATCGACGCCATCGCCTCACGCGACGACGACGATGCACGCGACTGGCTGCTCAGCACCCCCCTCGGCTCCGGTGCCGTCGGACCCTCAACCGCCCGCAGAATCGCCGAGGCCATCCAACTCTCCGACGTGCTCAGCGAGGAGCAGGTCGACCCCCAGGTGGTGGCACAGGCCGGGCGCCTCCTTGCTCGGATGACAGGGCTGCGCGACTACCAGCCCTGCGGGCGCACACGCCGCCTTTGGTGATCACCGACACCCAGTCCTGGATCGCCGCAGTGATCCTGACGTTCGCAGCGTCGATACCCGTCGCGCTGGTCACTCACTCGGCCTCGCTGTGCTGGATCCTGCTCCCGGCGGTCCGCTTCGCCCTGCGCTTCGCCCGCCCGGGACCCCGCTGACCCGTCCGCCCGGGCGCCGCAACCAGGTGCGGGAGGCCGACCACGTCGGTGCGCACGGACTCGGTGACCTGTGACTGCTGTGCTCAGCCGGACGGGCTCGGGCCAGCGCGCAGAGCACGTGTGGCTTCGATCAGCCCGGAGCGCTCCAGCTGATCGGGGCCCGCCCGCAGTTCAGTCCTCCGCTTGGGCCGGGCCGGTGTCTCCTGCTGGGCGGCGGACCGCCGCGTCGATCAGTTCCCTGACCGTCGCGGCGGGTACGTGGACTCCTGGCGTCTGGTAGAACCATCGCCCGGCCTCCTCCTGGCTCAGCCCTTCCGGCCGGGGGGCCATGTAGGGCTGGACGTAGACCGGGGTGCCCGGCTCGCTGCGCCAGCTCTCGGCCAGGGCGCCGATGCCGACGGTGTCGTAGCCGAGGGCGTCCAGCAGCCGTGCCACGTCGACCTTGGCGGCGTCGTTGTCCCCGGCGATGGGCAGGGCGCTGCGGTGGGGGTCGCCGGAGGGCCGGGCGCTGGTGAGCAGGCGGCGGAAGTCGATGTTGTTGAACGCCTTGACGACCTGGGAGTCTGCCAGGTGACGCTGCACCAGTTCACTGGAAGTCAGCGTGCCCGTCTCCAGTTCCGCTATGCGGCCGTCGCGGTCCGGGTAGTAGTTCATGGTGTCGATGACGGTCCGTCCGGCCAGGGCCGCGGCCGGCCTGCCGTAGGCGCTCAGTGGGATGGTCGCCACCACCAGGTCTCCGGCCTGCGCGGCCTCCTCCGGCGTGCCCGCCCTGGCGCGTTCGCCGAGTTCGCCGACGATCCCGGCCCAGGTGGCCTTCGAACTGTTCCGCCGTGACGGATTCGACCGGGTGACCCTCACCGACCTGGCCGCGGCTGCCGGGGTCTCCCGCAGCACCTTCCTGCGCTACTTCGGCAGCAAGGAGGAGGCCGTCCTCAGCGCCCTCGACGCCCAGGGCGACCAGGTCGCCGACGCCCTCCGGGCCCGCCCCGCCGACGAGGACGACTGGACCGCACTGCGGCGCGCCCTGGACACCGTCACCGAGCACTACCACCAGGACCCGGTCGCAGCACTCGCCACCACCCGCCTGGTCCAGGACACCCCGGCGCTGTGCACCCGGCGCCTGGAGAAGCAGAACGGCTGGCGCCCCGCCCTGGCCCAGGCCCTCGCCGACCGCACCAACCCGCCGCAGGCCACACCGCTGGCCCACGCCGTTCGGGCCGCCGCCGCCCTGGACTGCCTCAACGCCGCCATCGACCACTGGACCGCCTCCGACGGGCAGTTGGATCTGGTCGACCTCCTGGACGAAGCCTTCACCGCACTCGCACCCCGCTGAGCCGCCGCGAAGCCGGCCCGACCACCCGGGCCCGACCATCCGGCCTGGGGCCCCGCGCGGCCTCGATCACGCCCGTCGCCGGCCGGGCCGGCTTCGGCGCGCCGTCATCTTCCCGGAGCAGTGATCGAATAGCGTCGCACATCAGGTGTCCGTCTTGTGACGATTTTGGGAGATGCGCTCACGCGTCGGGTGATTGCTGTGCAACGGCCATGAATCCCCAGATATTGTAGACGATTTTGTCGCCTTTATTCTAGCGTCGAATGTGTCGAATTACTGACATGACGCCGACCGCCGGCTGGGAGCAGGCGTGCGGCTCACACCTACCTGGGAGAGACCGATGAAGCGCAGGTCCGTGCTCAAGTCGATGGCGGGCGCAGCCCTGATCCCGGTGGCCGCCGGGTGCACCGACTCGCACTCCGGGTCGTCTTCGGCGTCGTCGTCCGCGTCGGGTTCCGCGACCAGCTACTCGCTGGACTTCAACGCCACCTCCTACTCGACCAAGACCAAGACGGTGAGCACGGGCAGCGGCACGAAGAAGATCACGTACCGCTTCTACAGTGACAACGTCTACGTCCAGCACCCGGTCAACTACAAGTACCAGTCGTTGAACATCAGCGTGCCGGTCGAGATCGACGGCAAGGCCGTCGATGCCACCAAGGCGCCGATCATGTTCGCCATCAACGTCGGCGGCTACACCTCGTCCTCCTCATGGGGCGCGACCGAGCAGGGCGGCGGGACCTCCTCCGGTACGGCGGCGGGCGGCTTCGGCAGCAGCGGCGCACCGGGCGGCACGTCCGGCGGACCCGGCAGTTCCTCAGGCGGCGCGCCCGGGGCTTCCGGGGCATCCAGCGGCGGGGCGCCGGGCGCCTCCGGTACCGCCGGGGCCGGGGGCGGCGGCGCCGCGATGGGGGGCTCCTCGGTGGGACTGGGCAGCTCGATGGGCAGCTCGTGGACGAGCTACGACAACGGCGAGATGGCGCTAGCCAACGGCTACGTCGTGGTCGAGCCGGGCTGCCGGGGCCGTGACCAGAAGTCGTCGGGCACGGACGGCACGTACTACGGCAAGGCCCCGGCCGCGATCGTCGACCTGAAGGCCGCGATCCGCTATGTACGTCACAACACGTCCATCCCGGGCAACAAGGACTGGATCATCTCCTCCGGCGGCAGCGCCGGCGGCGCGCTGTCCTCACTCGTCGGCGCGTCCGGCAACAGCTCCCTCTACGACAGCGAGCTCGCGGCGCTCGGCGCGGCCGACGCCGACGACAACGTCTGGCTGTCCGCCTGCTACTCGCCGATCACCGACCTCGACCACTCCGACGGTCAGTACGAGTGGATGTGGGGGACGCTCACCTACCAGGCATCGGGCGGGATGGGCGGCGGCCCGGGCTCCAGCTCCGGCAGTGCATCCGGCACCGCCTCTGCCGCCGCCTCCTCCGCCGCCGCCTCAAGCAGCGCTTCCAGCAGTGCCTCCACCACGGTCGACCAGACCTACTCCGGGCAGCTCAAGGAGCAGTTCGCGAGCTACCAGAAGCAGCTCGCCCTGCCCGGCATCAACAGCTTCGGCACCCTCAGCGCGGACAACTACTCGTCCTACATGATGAAGGACTACTTGATCCCGGCCGCCACCACGGCGCTGAGCAAGACCCTGACCGCGTCCGAGCGGGCGGCCTATCTCAAGAAGAACACCTGGATCACCTGGTCCGGCGGCCAGGCCTCATTCACCTGGGACAACTTCCTCAAGCACGTCGGCACCCGGATGAAGGGCGTTCCCGCCTTCGACACCTTCGACCTGTCGGCGGCGGAGAACATCGAATTCGGCGACGCGACCACGAACGCCCGCCACTTCACCACCTACAGCTTGCGGCACACCACCGGCAAGGAGACGGCGCAGCTCGACAGCGACCTCCCGAAGAAGATCAGCCAGATGAACCCGCTCCACCACCTCCAGGCCAAGAACGCCTCCCGGGCCAAGCACTGGTGGCTGCGCACCGGAACGCTGGACACCAACACCGCCCACACCGTGGTGTGCAACCTCGCCGCCATCACGACGCAGCTCGGCGACGAGGTCAACTCGGGCCTGTACTGGGACGGCGGACACGCCGTCAACTACGACGCACCCGATCTCTTCGCCTGGATCACCAAGCTCACCGGCTACTCCGCAACCTGACTCCGGCCGCGCGGCCACCGTCGCGGTGCCCGCGCGGGTCGATCAGGTGGGCTGGAACCAGAAGGCCGGGCTCGGGCCGCCACGCAGGATCCCATGTGCACGCACGCTACCCGTCAGGCCGGCGGCGGTCAGTGGTCAGTCGCCCGACCTGGCGAGGTAGATGGTGTTGGTCGACTCGCGGCCCTGTAGAGGGTTGTCGAAGCTGATGACCTCGGCCCGTACGTCGGTGAAGGCGCGGGCCTGGGCCATTGCGGCCATGAAGTCGTCGTCGGGCGGGTCGTTGGACCAGAGTGCGAAGACACCGCCGGGGTGCAGGCCCTCCGCCAGGCAGCGCAGGCCGGCCGGTTGGTAGAGGTCGGCGTTGCCGGGGTGCAGCCAGTGGCGCGGCGAGTGGTCGATGTCGACGACGATCGCGTGGAAGCGCCGGTCGGGGGCGTCCGGGTCGAGCCCGGAGCCGCCCCGGACCATCGCGAAGAAGTCGCCCTGCACCAGCCGGCAGCGCGGATCGGCGGCCAGCCCGGAGGGGATCAGCTCGCGCCGGTGCCAGTCGATGACCTCGGCGAGCGCGTCCACCACGACCAGCGAGCGGACCGACGGGCTCTCCAGCACGGCCTGCGCGGTGCAGCCCAGGCCCAGGCCGCCCACCACCACGTCGAGAGAGGCATCCGCCGCCCCTGCCAGTTCGGCCAGGGCGAGACGTCCGAGCTCCAGCTCGGCGACAGTGAACAGGCTCGACATCAGGTACTCGTCATTGAGCTTGATCTCGTAGACGTCCTTCTCCACGCCGCCCACATCGGGGTAGCGACGGCGGCGGAGCGCGAGCTCGCCTAGGGCTGTCCGACGCCAGTCGAGCTCCTGGAAACGCACACTCACCGGTACTCCCTAGTCCGTCCTGTGCACAGCTTGACACCGCTCAGGCGTCCTCGGCGTCGACCACGGCGAAGCCCACCCCCTTGCAGGTCCCGCAGGGCGCCCCGCCGGACACCCCGTCGCCGTGGCACTCGCCGCACAGCCCGTCGTGCCACAGCGTCCCGTCCAGCGCCAGATGCGGCGCCGGGTAGTGCGTGTCGGGCAGCACGCACTCGACCTGTGTCAGGGCGTGCCGCCGCAGGCACAGGTCTTCACCGGGACGCCGCCATCCACTCTCCGCCTCAACCATCTCGCCGCTCCTGCCACCCGTCGCTGGGTCCCGTTCAGCCCAGCTTCGCAGAGGGCACTGACAACGGAGCCGATCAGCCGGTGAGCCGCTCGTCGAAGTCCTCGGCGGTGGCCAGGAGCACTTCGTCCAACGGGGTCGCGGTGACGCCGAGGGCACTCTCGGTCTCGGTGGAGTCCAGGATGTGCGGGTTCTCGGTGGCGTAGAGCATCTCGATCAGCTCGCCCATCAGCGGGGTCTCGGCGGCGAGGGCGGTCAGGGCCTCGCGGTCGAGGCGCTGGAGCCGCGGCTCCGGGGACCCGGTCAGCTTGGCGAAGCGCTCCGTCAGTTCGCCGACCGGGATGTTGGCGGTGACCGGCGCGTGCCAGGCGCGACCCCAGGAGCGGTCGTCGGCCGCGGCGGCGACCAGGGTGCGGGCCACGTCCTGGACGTCCGACCAGCACTGCTCCACATCGAGGCGGCCCGGATAGGTGGCCACCTCGCCGGCCAGCACCTGCCGGGCGATGCCCAGGGTGAAGGTGCCCCAAGCGCCCCGGCCCAGGAAGGCAGCGGCCCGCACCTCGGTGGCCCGCACCCGTCCCGCCTCGGTCGCGGCCAGTGCCTCCAGCCCTGGGCGCGAGCCCGGCCCTTGACCGAGACCGGGGCCATCGGCAGGTCCTCGGTCATCGGTCCGTGCACATGGCCGTAGCCGTAGAGGTTGCCGAGCATCACGTAGCGGGCACCGGTGCGTTCCACCGCGGTCAGCAGCGAGGCGGAGAACGGCGGCACATCGGTGGCCCAGCGCTCGTAGGCGGGGATCGCGCAGTTGATCAGTACCTCGGCGCCGGCGGCCAGTTCGGTCAGCCGATCGCTGTGGCCGGCGTCCGCAGCCACCCGTTCCACCAGGGGGTGCACGGCTCCGCGGCCGCTCCTGGTGATCTGGCGTACGGGCAGGCCCTGCTCCGCGAGCAGCAGGGCGGTGGCGCGGGCGGCAGCGCCGGCGCCGACGATGACATGGAGGGACATGGGGCTCCAGACGACACGGTATTCGGGGGAATGGCCCCGCTTCCCAGGGCCGTTGGACCTGGGTGCGGGCGCTGAACCAGCCTCCGTCTGCGGCCCTGCCGTCGGCCACCGGCAAAACCGACCGAGAACCGGAGGATCCGGCCATGCACCGTGTCGCCGTCCTTGCTGTTCCCCCGGCCACGACCTTCGACCTGTCGATCCCCGAGCTGGTCTTCGGCACCGCCCTCGTCGGCGGAGAACCCGCCTACCAGGTGCTGACCTGCACACCCGAACCCGGCCCGGTCGAGGCATACGGCGGTCTGCAGATCTCGGTCGCCCACGGGCTGGAGGTCGTGGACGGCGCCGACACCGTGATCGTCACCGGTACCGGGGCCCGCAGTGATGCCGACCCGCGGGTGCTCACAGCCCTGCGCCGGGCCGCGGCGGCCGGCAGCAGGATCGCCTCCATCTGCACCGGCGCCTTCGTCCTCGCCCAGGCCGGGCTGCTGGACGGCCGCCGGGCCACCACCTACTGGCCGTTCTCGGCCGAGCTCGCGGAGCGCTTCCCGGCCGTGGACGTGGTCGGCGACGTGCTCTTCGTCGACGACGGCGAGGTCCTCACCTCCGCCGGACTGGCTGCCGGGATGGATCTCTGCCTACACCTGGTACGGGCCGACCACGGAGCGGCGGTGGCGGGAGCGGTGGCCCGGCTCGCGGTGGTCTCCCCGGCCCGCTACGGCGACCAGGCCCAGGTGACGGCCGTGCCGCTGCCCGCGACCGGTGCGTTCTCGCTTGCCGAGACCCGGGCCTGGGCGCTCGGGCGGCTGGACCGGCCGCTCGCCCTGGACGACCTGGCGGCCCACGCCCACACCAGCGTGCGCACGCTCACCCGCCGGTTCCAGGCCGAGACCGGCCTCACGCCCCTGCGATGGCTGCTCGACCAGCGCGTGGACCGGGCCCGCGAACTGCTCGAACTCACCGACCTCCCGGTCGATCTGGTGGCCGAGCGCAGCGGCCTGGGCAGTGCGGACTCGCTCCGGCACCATCTGCTCCGCCGGGTCGGACTCACCCCCACCGCCTACCGCCGCAGGTTCCCGGGGCCCAGGACCCTTCCCGGGGCCGGAATATCGCGTTGATCACCTGCCCCGGCCCGTGCTACCACTGGGCGTTCGGACGCACCTATGCGTCATATCCCTCCGGAAGGACGACCTCATGGTGCTGGGGCAGCTGGTGAAGCTGCGGCCGATAGAGCCGTCGGAGGCCGAGACGCTGTGGCGGTGGAACAGCGACCCCGAGGTCATGCGGCGGATGCAGGACGGGTACCGCCAGACGCTGGCCCAGGTCCGGAAGCAGATGGAGGAGCGGGAGCGCAACTCCTACGGGTACGTGCTCTACGGGGTCGAGGCGCTCGACGACGGCAAACTCGTCGGCCTGGTCTGCCTGAGCGGCGCGGAGCCGGAGACCGGTTGCGCCGAACTCGACATCTACCTCGGCGAGAAGGACTACTGGGGGCGCGGCTACGCCACCGACGCGATGCGGACGATCTGCCGCTACGGCTTCGAGAAGATGCGGCTGCACAAGATCATGCTGACCGTCGTGGCCGATAACCACGCCGCCCACCACATCTACCAGAAGGTCGGATTCGTCGAGGAGGGCAGGCTCCGGCAGGTCTTCCGGCGAGACGGCCGGTGGCACGACGTGTTCACCATGGGCCTGCTGGAGGGCGAGCTGCGCGACTGAGGGCGGAGCACAGGGCGCTCAGCCCGTCGAGCGCCCGAGGTAGGTGAGCGGGCCCGGGTCGGCGACGGGAATCTCATGGAAGCCCAGGCGGTCGTAGAAGGCGCGGGCCGGGGTGTTGGCGGTGACCATGCCGAGGTGGAGCCGGGCCACGCCGGCCGAGCGCAGCGCCGCGAACAGGGCATCCATCAACTCGCGCCCATGGCCCGCCCGCTGATGGCTCGGCAGCAGGTCGATGTGGAGGTGCGCCGGGTACTCCTCCAGCTCCGGCAGCAGCATCCGCTCCGGACGGTGCATCAGGTCCACCATCACCTCGCTCGGCGTGGCCGCCCGGTCCAGCGCCCGGTCCGGGGCCGGGTAGCGCCGCAGCAGCGTCGGCAGCCACTCGGTGCTGTAGCGCTTGACGAAGGTCGCGGTGTCGGCGGTGGCGACGACATAGCCGACCGCCCGCTCGCCGTCGTCCACGACGAAGGCCAACTCCGGCTCCAGGACCGCGTAGGGGGCGGCGAAGATACTCGGCATCAGCTCCAGGTCGGGGTGGATGTGCCGGGAGTCGCCACCGTCGTGGGCGGTCCGGACGCAGATGTCGAACAGGGCGTCGCGGTCCTCCGGCCGGTACGGCCGGACCGTTGCTCGCAGGGTCATGGCGCCGATGCTGGACTACTGGGAGCGCTCCAACAAGTGGTTTCCCCCGCACAAGAAGGCTCTTCCCTCAGCGGTTGACATCTGTTACCTTGATAGCAGTACGTGAAATCGCCGTGTTACGGCCGCCGTACTTCTTCGCACCACCGACTGCCCTCTGAAGCAGCCCGTCTGTCTGTGACCGGCTTCCAGAGCAGTCCCCGCATCACCTTCACTTGTATCGCAGGCCGCGCCGCTGTCCCGGGCGATGTTCGCCGACACCTGCCGCCGCCTGCCTCGCCCTGTCCGCGAGAGGACACCCACACCATGACCACCCTCCTTGAACCCCCAACCACAACATCCGCAGCACCCGAAACACCCGTCACCACCGTCACCACCGTCACCGCAGGGGTCTTCGACCTCGCCACCGGCCGCAACGCCACCGGCGGCATCCTGCGCACCAATGGCTACCTGCCCGGACCCGGCGACGTGCGGATCACCGCACAGCAGATCCGCCGCTACGGCCTGCGCCGCGGCGACCTGGTCGAGACGGCCGGCGGCGGCATCGTCCGCGTCAACGGCCGAGCACCCGAACTGGCGCTCAAGCGCCCGCACTTCGCGGACCTCACCCCCGTCCATCCGTACCAGCGGCTGCGACTCGAAACCGGGCCCACAGGACTCACCACCCGGATGATCGACCTGCTCGCACCCATCGGCAAGGGCCAGCGCGGACTGATCGTCGCCCCGCCCAAGGCCGGGAAGACCGCCGTGCTGCAGGCCGTCGCCGACGCCGTGGCCCGCAACCACCCCGAGTGCCGACTCATGGTGCTGCTGCTGGACGAGCGCCCCGAAGAGGTCACCGACATGCGCCGCTCGGTCCGCGGCGAGGTGCTGGCCTCCACCTTCGACCAGCCCGCCCAGGAGCACACCGCCCTGGCCGAGCTCGTCATCGAACGGGCGAAACGCCTGGTCGAGGCCGGTGAGGACGTCGTGCTGCTGCTCGACTCGATCACCCGGCTGTGCCGGGCCCACAACACCACCGCCACCTCGGGCAGCGGCCGCACGCTCAGCGGCGGCGTGGACGCAAGCGCCCTGCTGGCTCCCAAGAAGCTGTTCGGCGCGGCCCGCAGCATCGAGGGCGGCGGATCACTGACCATCATCGCCACCGCCCTGGTGGAGACCGGCTCCCGGGCCGACGACTACTACTTCGAGGAACTGAAGAGCACCGGCAACATGGAGCTCCGCCTCGACCGCACCCTCGCCTCGCACCGCGTCTTCCCCGCCATCAGCCCCGCCCCCAGCGGCACCCGCCGCGAGGAACTCCTCACCACCCCCGAGGAGTTGGACGCGATGCGCCGACTGCGCCGCGCCCTGCAGGCCCAGGGACAGCAGCAGGCCGTCGAGTTGCTGCTGGAGCGGCTGCGCAGCACGACCGGCAACGCCGAGTTCCTGACCCAGATCCAGCGCACCACCCCCGAGCCCGGCCGCACCACCGCCGTCCGCTGAACCGCCGCTTGTCGCACCCGAGTTCAGGCCGACGCCGCATAGAGCACGTCGCGCAGCCCGGGTACGGCCTCACGGTCGGCCCGCCACACCAGCCGCATCGACAGCGCATGCACCGGCAGATCCAGCCGGACCAGACTGCCCGACTCCAGCTCGGCCCGTACCGCGAACTCCGGCAGCAGCGCGATACCCAGCCCCTGCTGCGCACAGGCCCGGGTCAGCGCCACTCCCCCGGCCCGCACCCGATCCACGTCCGCGCCGAGGAGCCGCTCCCCGGCCATCCAGAACGAGCAGGCCGGCGTGGTCACGTACAACCGCTCCCCGACCAGGTCCGACCTGGCCAGCCCGGCCACCCCCGCCAGCGGATGCGCCGCACCGGCGACCAGCACCAGCGGCACCGGCTCCAGATCGACGAAGTCCAGCTTCACCGGCGGCAGCCGGAACCCCAGCTCACCGAGCGGGCCCTCGGTGTCCAGCAGCAGCGCCGCGTCCAGCACACCGGAGGCCACCCCGGTCAGCAGTTCGTCCCGGGAGGCGTCCGAGCTGATGTCGACCCGCAGTTCGGGACAGCGGTCCGCGAGCCGGGCCAGCATCCCCGGCACATGGGTGGCCGCGATGGTCTCCAGCGCCCCGATCCGCAGCGGCGCCCGCGCCGCGACGACCTCGGCCCGGGCCAGCTCGGCCTGGTCCAGCAGCCGCCGCGACCAGACCAGCATCCGGTCACCGGCCGGAGTCAGCGCCATCCCCCGAGGCGCCCGGTCGAACAACGCCACACCCAACGACCGTTCCAGCGACCGGATCTGCTCGGAGACGGACGAGGGCGCCATACCCAACGCCGCCGCCGCGTCGGTGACCGTACGGTGGTTGACCACTGCCTCGAAGGTGCGCAGATGCCGCAGTTCCATGGCCGGGCCAACCCGGCACCGCATTCGGATATTCCGAACGCAGCATCAGGCGGCGCCGGTGGAGGACCCCGAAAACCGGCGCGACAGTGGCGACATGACCTCATCGATCACACCACTCGCCCAACCGGCACCCGCAACGACACCCCCACCGGGCCGCCGACGAGCCCTGCTCGGCATCTCCGCCGCCTACTTCATGGTCCTCATCGACACCACCGTCCTGTCCGTCGCCGAACCCGATCTGGCCCGCTCCCTGGGCAGTTCGACCGCCGGACTGCAGTGGGCCTTCACCGGCTACACCGTGGTCTTCGCCGCCCTGCTGCTCTCCGGCGGCGCCATCAGCGACCGCTTCGGCGCACACCGCGCCTTCCGCACCGGCATCGCCGTCTTCGGCCTCGGCTCACTGCTCAGCGCCTTCGCCCCCAACCTCTGGACACTGGTGCTGCTGCGCGGAGTCCTCGGAGCCGCCGCAGCGGCAGCCGTCCCGGCCACGCTCTCCATCATCACCAGGCTCTACCCGGTTCCCGCCGAACGCGCCAGAGCCGTCGCCACCTGGGCCGCCATCAGCGGCAGCGCAATGGCCTGCGGCCCCGTGCTCGGTGGTTTCCTGGTCGATCTGGACGGCTGGCGGGCAGTATTCCTGATCAACGTCCCCCTGGCGGCACTCACCCTCGCGCTCACCACCGGAACCCTGATCCACGCCCCGCGCGGCCGCACCGCCATCGACTGGCCGGCCCAACTCGCCGCCTGCGCAACGCTGGGGCTGCTGACCGATGCACTCATCGCCCTCGGCTCGGGCTCAATGCTCCACGCCGCCTGCTCCGGCACCGGCGCCCTGGCCCTCGCCGCGCTGCTGGTCCGACTGGAGCGACGCAGCAGCGCCCCGGTGATCTCCGCCGCACTGCTCCGGGCCCCGGGCATACCCGGGCTGCTGCTCGCCGGAGCCGCGGTCAACTTCGCGATGTCCGGCATGATCTTCGTCCTGCCTCTGCTCCTGCAGCAGCAATGGCAACTCACCCCGCTGATGACCGGCCTCGCCTTTCTCCCGATGTCCCTCCCACCCTCCGTCAACCCACTCCTCACCGGCAGAATCGTGGCCCGGATCGGCCCCGCCAAGCCGGTGCTGGGAGGACTCCTCCTGCTGGCCGCCGGCAGCCTGGCCTTCGGCGCCGCCGTCCTCGCCGGAGCACCGTACGCGGGCCTGACCGTAGGCCTGCTCTGCTGCGGCTTCGGGGTCTCCTTCGCCCTCCCCGCACTGGTCGCAGCAGTGGTGACGACAGCCCCCGAGGGCACCGCCGGAGCGGCCGGCGGACTCCTCAGCTCAATCCGCCAGGTAGGAGCGACCATAGGAGTCGCCGCCATGGGCGCCTTTGTGACGGTTGGTCACCCCGGCACCGCACCCTCCACCTCCACCCACCCCCTGGCCTGGGCAGAGCTGATCCCGGCCACGGCCTGCGCCCTGTCGGCCCTCCTGGTGGCCCGCCACCGCAAGGTCACTACCTTGGGCCGATGACGACCAGACACCTCGCCTTCGACCGCTTGCACAACTTCCGCGACCTGGGCGGCTACGCCGCAGCGGACGGCCGTACGGTGCGCTGGGGCCGGCTCTACCGCTCCGACTCGCTCGGCAAGCTCACCCCGGGCAGTGCCGACCACGACCGCTTTCTCGCCCTCGGCGTCCGCACGGTGATCGACCTCCGCTACCCCTGGGAGATCGAGCGCGCCGGCCGGGTCCCCGAACAGCCCGGTCTCGACTACCACAACCTCAGCATCGAGCACCGCCCCTACGACCAGGCCGCGATCGACCCGACCGTCGACCCCTGGCGCCACCTCGCCGACCGCTACGCCGAAGTCATCGAGGACGGCGTGAACGAGATCCGCCAAGCCCTGGATGTGATCGCGGCCGCGAACGGCCCGGACGACGGCCCCCTGGTGTTCCACTGCGCCTCCGGCAAGGACCGCACCGGCCTGATCGCCGCCCTGGTGCTCACCCTCCTCGGCGTCGACGAGGACGACATCCTCGCCGACTTCGCCCGCACCGAACGGGCCACCGACCGCCTCCTGGCCGACTACCGCGCCGCCCACCCGGACCGCCACCAGATCTGGCCCGGCTACGGCCGCGCCCCAGCCACCGTCATGCGCCACGTCCTCGACGACCTCACCGCCACCCACGGCTCCGTACACGGCTACGCCACCGACCGCCTGGGCGTGGATGCCGCACTGGTGGCGGCGCTGCGGGAGCGGCTGCTGGAGGTCCCGATAACTGGAAAGAGTGTTGACAGTTCATTGGTCTAGTCCAAAGATTGTCAATGTCCAGCCACAGGTCTCCACCAGTCACACCCCCACAGGAGAGCCCGCATGAGACGTACGACATCACCGTCCACCCCCCTCCGCTCCCTCCTCACCAGCGCACTCGCCATCGCCGCCGCGACGGCGAGTGCGCTGGTCGGCGGGGTCGGGGCGGCGCAGGCGGCAGGTACGGGGACCCCACTTCCCGCGCATGTCTTCGCGCCGTACTTCGAGGCGTACAACGGCAGCAGCCTCACCTCGCTGTCGAGCCAGTCCGGCGCCAACTACCTCTCCATGGCCTTCATCCAGACCGCCACCGCCGGCTCCTGCACCGCCGACTGGAACGGCGTGAGCAGCACGCCCATCGCCGCCGCCAACTTCGGCAGCGACATCAGCGCCATCCAGGCCAAGGGCGGCAATGTGATCCCCTCGTTCGGCGGCTACACCGCCGACCACACCGGGACGGAGATCGCCGACAGCTGCACCGACGTCAACGCGATCGCCGCGGCGTACGAGAGCGTGATCACCACCTACAACGTCACCCGGATCGACCTCGACACCGAGGACAACTCGCTCACCAACACCGCCGGGATCGACCGCCGCAACAAGGCGATCGCCCTGGTCGACGCCTGGGCCGCGAGCAACGGGCGGACCGTGCAGTTCTCCTACACGCTGCCGACGACCACCGGCGGCCTGGCCGCCAGCGGCCTCGCGGTGCTCCAGAACGCGGTGCAGAACAACGCCCGCGTGGACGTCGCCAACATCATGACCTTCGACTACTACGACGGCGCCACCCACGAGATGGGCAATGACGCCGAGAGCTCGGCCACCGGTCTCTACAACCAGCTCGCCACGCTCTACCCGAGCAAGACCGCCGCCCAGCTCTGGGGCATGATCGGGATCACCCTGATGCCCGGCATCGACGACTACGGCGCGGCCGAGACCACCACCGTCGCCGACGCGAAGAACGTCGAGAGCTGGGCCGCCGGAAAGGGGCTGGCCAGCCTGTCCTTCTGGGCGCTGCAGCGGGACAACGGCGGCTGCGTCGGCACCGGCGGCTCCGACTCCTGCTCCGGAATCGCCCAGAGCACCTGGGACTTCAGCCATGCGCTGGAGCCCTTCACCAGTGGCGGCAGCACCGTCCCGACCAATGACTTCTCGGTCGGCGTCGCCCCCGGCTCGGGCACCGTCGCCGAAGGGGCCTCCACCACCGCGACGGTGAGCACCGCGGTCACCTCCGGCAGCGCGCAGTCGGTCAGCCTCAGCGCCAGCGGGGCCCCGACCGGCGTCACCGCCAGCCTGAGCCCGGCCTCGGTCACGGCGGGCGGCTCCGCCACGCTCACCCTGACCGCCTCGGCCACCGCCGCCGCGGGCACCTACCCGATCACGGTCACCGGCAGCGCGGCCTCCGGCAGCCACACCGCGACCTACTCGCTCACGGTCACCGGCACCGGCGGGGGCGGCGGTTCCGGCTCGCTGGTGAACGGGACCTTCGAGACCGGCAGCCTCAGCCCGTGGACCTGCCAGGCCGGCGGCGCCGTCGTCAGCTCCCCGGTCCACTCCGGCAGCCACGCACTCCAGGTCGTGCCGACCGCGTCGCAGACCGGCCAGTGCGGCCAGACGCTGACGCTCTCGGCCAACCACAGCTACACGCTGAGCGGTTGGGTCCAGGGCAGCTACGCCTACCTCGGGGTCAGCGGCGGGGCCACCGCCAGCACCTGGGCCAGCGGCACCGGCTGGACCAAGCTGACGGTGCCGTTCACCACCGGCGCCAGCGGGACCGTCACCGTCTACGTCCACGGCTGGTACGCCCAGGGCAACGTCTACGCGGACGACCTGACGGTCGGTTAATACGCGTCCGTCAGGACCGCACCGGAACGTCCAGCTGCACCGTGCCGGCGATGCCGAACATCAGCATCACCGGTACGGTGCCGCCGGCCTTCTGGCCCGCGGCCCTGACCGCCGCGGCGGCGCCGGCCGGCAGCACGATCGAGGGGTCCTTCACATCCGTCGGGGCACCGAAGGCGGTGCTGGTCTCGGAGTCCAGCCGGATCCCCGCCGTGGACAGCAGTCCTTCCCCAGCCGGCCCGCCGTTCAGCTGCGCCTGACCGCCGTCCACGGTCACCAGCCCGAGGTGCTCGGTGACCGGGCCCTTGTTGTCCACGGTGAACTGCAGGCTCGCCTTCCCCGACGCCGGGTCCAGCCGCAGCGTGGCCCCGGTCAGCGCCAGGTCCACGTTGCGTGCCTGCACGCTGTACGACACCCCGTCCGGGCCGCTGCTCAGCGTGGTCTGCGCCGACCCCGGCGCCGCCCGCTGGACCCCGTCCGACCCGTTGGCCGAGCAGCCGGCCAGCAGGCCCGCCGACAGCACGGCGGCCAGCGCGACCGCGGGCAGAAGGCTGCGGGGGGATCTCCGTGGGTATCGCATCCCGCCAGTATGGTCCCCCGGTTCGGGCCACCCTCAGCGGGCCCCAACGGGTGCGGCTGAGGGTGCCGCGGCGACCAGGCCGTGCTCCTCCGCCGCGTTCCACTGGCTCTTCCCGGTCGGGTACCAGCGGCCCTCGCTCTCGCGGACCATGCCGTACTTCAACAGCCCGCTGACGTGCCTGCCGATGGTCTGCGGCTGGTACCCGACCGTCGCGCTGATCTCCTCGACCGTGGCGCCGCTGCGGTCCGACTCCAGCAGATGCCGCCAGGTGCGCGCCGCGGGGAGCCCGAGTCCGCCGTCCCGCTGCGCCGTCTGAAACAGCGGCCCGACGCCGTCCGCCGCCACCTTCTCCACTGGCACCGGAACCGGCGCCGCCACCCGCACCGGGCCGGCAGCGGACCCGACCGGGCGTGGCCTGCGGTTGACGGTGCGGTGCCTGCGCCCCTTCTGGGATTTGCTCATCAGTTTTCCCCGCTTCTGCTAATCGGCTGCATTCTGATAATCGGCCGGGCGCGGACCGGGCAGCATCACATGCCGACCGGTCCGCGCGGGACGAGGCTCCGGGCATTCCGGTGCCGAACAGCCTTCCTGCCCAGGGCCGGAAACCGCCGTACCGGTAGCGAGGAGGAATCGCCGCCGATAGCACAGTCCCAGCGCCATGGAGCACCCACCGTCACCTGTTGGGTTCAACGAACTCGGAAACAACAGGAAACGGTTGGTGCCGGAACAGGCTCCAAGCCCACGCCGGTTTCGGTCATCCGGCCCTGCAAAGGCACGCGTTCGGGTGAAGGACCGACAAGACCGTTGCGATCGGGTGGCCTGAGGCGTTGGACCGGCTGACGTTCTATCAAGGACTTCGTGTCAGCCACCCTCATTACGAGAAAGGACTCACGTCCATGAACACCAAGCGCAGCATGTTCGTCGCCGCCGCCGCAGTCAGCATGATCGCCGCTGGTGCCGGTGCCGCCTCGGCCAGCAGCACCGCCACCGGTGCTGCGACCAACTCCCCCGGCGTGCTCTCGGGCAACAACGTTGCCGTGCCCGTCCACGTGCCGGTGAACGCCTGCGGCATCACTGTCGACGTGATCGGCGCGCTGAACCCGGCCTTCGGCAACGAGTGCAAGAACATCGGCTGATCTGAGTACCGGGCGACCGGGCCGCAGCGCCGGGTGATCTGAGGTCCCTGCCCTCACGGATCACACCCGGCCGGGCCAGGGCGAGAGGCGGGCCTTCCTTTCCTGGAAAGGCCCGCCTCTCGCCATTCCCACGCCTTGGGGCCGTACGTGTGAATGCGCCGTGTCGCACCCGCCGGTCGAGCGGACCGCGCCGAAGTATCACCTGTAGGAGAACACCCCGGGGTGGGCGCTGCAGAGAATCCACCGCGGATGTTCCGTCACAGTGAAGGAGATCCCCATGGGTTCGATTCGCAAGGCCGCACTGCTCGTGGGCGCCACCGGCGCCCTGTTGTTCGGAGCCACCGGCGTGGCCAGTGCCGACGCCAACGCCTACGGCGCCGCTTACGACTCCCCGGGCGTGCTGTCCGGCAATGTCGTGCAGATTCCGGTCGATATTCCGATCAACATCTGCGGAAACTCGATCAATGTCGTCGGTCTGGCCAACCCGGCGTTCGACAACAGCTGCAGCAACGGCGACGACGAGCACGGCACGAAGGACGAGTGGCACGCCAGCCACTGGGGCCACCACGTCTTCTGGAACCACGAAGAAGGTCGCGAGGACTGCGACTAGCAGCCTTCCGCCGGGCCCGCCGCATTCTGCGGCGGGCCCGGTTTGTTCCGTCGAGGTGGAGACAGGAGTCGAACCTGTCTGTACGGCGTTGCATGCCGCAGCCTAACCACTCGGCCACTCCACCGGATATCGCTGACACTCTATCGCGGAGCAGAACTCGGCAGCGGCGGAGAATCGCCACGGATTCAACCGAATAGACCGAATCGGCGTAATCCCGGGTGACCGCGACGGGCTTCGTGCGTTAAGCAGAACATGACCAAGAACCGACTTCTCCTCATCACCGCCGCAGCCGCGTCGATCGTGGCGGCGGCAGCCCCGAGCGCCCAGGCCATGGACTCGAACGCGCCGGCCGCAGTCACCGGTCTCGCCGGAAAGGCCGCCGGGGCCGCCGTACTGAGGGCCATGCCCCTCGCCTTCAGCGCCGTCGGGGACAAGCTGGGGCAGAAGCTCAACGACGTCCAGGGAACGGTGACCGCCGGAAAGGACGCCGTGGCGGACGTCAACGACCTCGTGAGCTGAGGGAACGACGCCTGCCACGCCCCACGACACCTGTTCGGCTCACTGAAAGCCCCCAGTCACCCCGCTGGGGGCTTTCGACGGTCTACGAAACACAGGGGCCGGTGAAACACAGAAGGAGGAACACGGTGGCGAGCGAGGCCCTGTCCCCACCCCGCGCGGTGCGGGCTCCCGATTCCAGAGGCACACCGCTGGCGTTCATGTACCACTCGGTCGACTCCTGTACCGCGGACCCCTACCGACTGACCGTCAGCCCGCGGCGGTTCGCCGAGCAGATGCGCTGGATCCGCGACAGCGGAAGGCGGGGCGTGTCGATACTCCGCCTGCTGGAGGCCTGGCGGCGCGGGCGCGGCCAGGACCTGGTCGGGCTGACCTTCGACGACGGCTACGCCGACTTCGACCTGGTGGCGCGGCCGCTGCTGGAGGCGTTCGGCTTCACCGCCACCGTCTTCGTCGTCACCGGGCAGTTCGGCGGCCACAACAGCTGGGACGGCGACGCGCCCCGCAAGGAGCTGCTGAGCCGGCGGCAGGTCGGCGAACTCGCCGAATCCGGAATGGAGATCGGCTGCCACGGCTCGACCCATCGCCGGCTGGTCGGCCTCACCGAACGGACCCTGGAATTCGAGGTGGTCCGCAGCCGGGAGGCCCTGGAGCAGGTGATCCAGCGACCGGTCCACGGCTTCTGCTACCCGTACGGCCGGTACGACCGCGCCGCGATGGCTGCGGTCAGGGACTCCGGCTACGGGTACGCCACCGGCGTGGAGCACATCGCCGACAGCGACCGCTGGTCGATCCCGCGCAGCTACGTCGGCGAGCTGGACACCGGTTGGCGGCTCCGGGCCAAGGAGCTCCGGCACCGTCTCCGTACCGTCGTCAGGGCCTCCCGCTGCTGAACGACGCCACGACGCAGGAAGCGGCCGTCCGCTCCTGGAGCGGACGGCCGCCCGCCCGAAAAAAAGAGCAGTACGGGAGCCGGGATTCAGCCCGCGTTGGTCCCGGAGTTGCCGAAGGCCGGGTTGAGCACACCGATCAGGTTGGCGGTGTCCCCCACGATGTTGACCGGGACGTGAACCGGGACCTCAACGTTGTTGCCGGAGCCGACACCCGGGGAGCAGGAGGCGTCGCCGGTCGCGGCCGAGCTGGCGAAAGCAGCACCGGCGCCACCGGTGATGACACCGACGGCAGCAACGGTGACCAGGGCACCCTTGACAGCATTCTTCATTACTACTCCATTAATCAGTCTGCATCGGCCGGGCCGCACAGAAAACGGAACGCAAGGCGGAACGCCCGGCCGCGTACAACAGTTTCGGCGCGGGGGCGGAATTCACCCGGAAGCAGCAGTCACCGCCGCAGCCGACCACTCCGCTACAAGAGTGGTTGTGTCGCACTCAGCGCATCCACAACGCTTCCCGCGTCGTTCGCACGTTGTCCGATCCGCAGAGGACGGCAGAACACAAAGGACTATCGATGCGCAACGTGATGAAGACCGTGGCCCTCTCCGCCGCCGCTGTCGGCCTGGCCCTGTCCGGCGCCGGTGTTGCGGCCGCCGACTCCACCGCGACGGGAACGGCCTCCAACTCCCCCGGGTTCCTCTCCGGCAACCTGGTCCAGGTTCCGGTTCACGTCCCGATCAACATCTGCGGCGACACCGTCAACGTGATCGGCCTGCTGAACCCGGCGTTCGGCAACAAGTGCGTCAACAGCTGACGCGTCGCTGACCCGCTGCGGAGGTCTGCGGCCGTCGGCCGCAGACCTCCCGCGCCCACCTCACCAAGAGAGAAGAACATGCAGAACTTCAAGAAGGCCGCCGTGCTCGCGGTCGCCGCGTTCGGCACCGTGCTCGCCGGCGCCTCCGCCGCCTCGGCCGACGCCACCGCCACCGGTGTCGCCAGCCACTCCCCGGGTGTCCTCTCCGGCAACCTGGTCCAGGTTCCGGTGCACATCCCGCTCAACATCTGCGGCGACAGCGTCAACGTGATCGGTGCGCTGAACCCGGCGTTCGGCAACACCTGCGTCAACGAGCCCGACAACTGCTGAGACCTTCGTCAGGCAGTTGCCGGTGCCCCCCCGAACGGAACGCCTCGGGGGGGCACCGCTGCCTGTGCCGCACGGAACCGGACCACGGAATCGGAGCCTTCCCCATGGCAGTAGCACGGATCCTCGCCCTGGCGACCGGGACCACCCTGGTCCTCGGCGCCATGGCCGTCCAGCCCACCCTCTGCTCGGCGGCCGACCTGGGCGCCGCCGGCCCCACGATGGCACTTCAGGAGCCCCAGGTGGTCCCCGCGCTGGGCGGCCTCACCGGGGCGACCGGCCACACCGTCGGCCCGGTCAAGGACCTGCGCCTGGACCCGATGGCGGCGTCCTCCGCCGACCCGCTGTCGAACGCGGTCGCGCTGCAGCCCGACGGTCCCAAGGACAAGCCGATCTCCACCGCCCTGCTCACCCAGTCGCTCAGTCAGGGCGGCGGCCTGGGCAGCCTGCCGGTGGTCGGCAAGGCCGCGGCCCTGCTCCCCGGCTGACGGACGGGCGCCCACGGACCACAGCGCTCACGGACCACAGGAGAGGGGCCCGACATCCCGTCCCGGGATCTCGGGCCCCTCTCCTGTGCGCTCACCGGCTCAGTTCGAGAGTTCCTGCGCGGTCGCGTCCGCGGTGGCGATGAAGTCGCCGAGGGTACGGCCCACCGGGCGCTGGGTGGATCGCTGGTCCATGGTGAGCAGCGCCGTCGGGTCGCTCACCAACTGGGGGCTGGTCAACTGCGGCTGCAGCTTGGTCAGGTCGAGCGTCTCCTGCGCGGGGGCGCCGGCCGGCGCGGCGCCGGGCCGGGGCACGGTGCCGGACCAGGTCAGCGGCTTACCCAGCGAGGCCGCCGATCCGACCGCCTTGATCGGCGCCTTCGGCAGCGACAGGTCGACGCCGTTCGGCTTGACGCTGCCGTCACCCGCCGCGGCGGGGGCCAGCAGATGCAGGTCCGGGGTCTCGTCAGCAGCCTGCAGCGCGGGCACCAACGGCTGCGGCAGCAGCGCGTGTTCGTCCCGCGCGCCGCCCTGGGCGGGGCCCTGGACGGGCAGCCCGGGCAGCGAACCCTGGACCGCGGTGGAGGTGGTCGCACCCGTCAGCGGGGCCAGACCCTTGCCGAGCGGAATGTCGAAGGGGACCCGGGTCCCCGCTGCCGCCGCCTCCGCCGCACCGGCCTGATCCGGCGTCATGGCGGCTGCCGTGGCGACCTGAGCGCCGCCGGCCACCCCGGCACACGCCAGCAGGGCGACCACCGACACACGTGGGCTGAATTTCATTCTAATTCTCGCTTCCTCTTACTCCCGGACCGTTCCGCACCCTGACCCAACGAGCGAGGTAACAAGACAAACCCCTGTGTCACCTGTATGCCGCAGCGAAACCTCCGGCGAATACGCGGAACGGGTGAATCCGGCGACCATGCACAGCAGAAGGTAACCACTTCGCAACAGTGTCGTTAGCCCTGGTGAGCCCGTGCTCAGCGGGGCATGCACAGTGTCGGCCAGCGCCGGTTCAGCGGTCCGAACCCTGGCTCCGGGTTGGATTTCGCTCTCGCTTCTCGCGCACCGTCCATGCGACGGAAGCCGTTCGCATCGGGTTGACCGCGCAGGCTCCTGTTCGTACCCAGACTCAACGACCGAAGGAATCGCTCATGCTGAAGAAGGCCCTCGCCGCCGCGGGTATCGCCGCCGCCGCCATCGCCGCGACCGCCGGCCCCGCCTCCGCCATCGGTGACTCGGACGGCTCCGCCATGGCCGCGCAGGGCGCCGGCGGCACCAACGTCACCGGCACCTGGGGCGACCACAGCCCCAACTTCCACTTCCTGGACAACCCGAACATCTGCCTGCCGGAGGTCCACCACATCGCGGTCGGCCTCATCCCGGTCCAGGTCGACGTCCCGGTCGCCAACCAGCAGTCGCACCAGACCTGCAACATCGGCCAGGGGACCCAGAGCGTCGGCGACGGCCCGGCGTCGCACCTGATCGGCTGACCCGCCCCCCAGGCAACCCTCGTACTCAGGAGATCCACCATGATCAAGAAGACCCTCGGCACCGCCGGCTTCGTCGTGGCCGCGCTGGCGATGGCCACCGGCTCCGCCGCCGCCATCGGTGACTCGGACGGCTCCGCGAAGGCCTCGCAGGGCGCCGGCGGCACCAACGTCACCGGTACCTGGGGCGACCACAGCCCCAACTTCCACACCCTGGACAACCCGAACATCTGCCTGCCCGAGGTCCACCACGTCGTCGTCGGGCTCATCCCGGTCCAGGTCGACGTCCCGGTCCTGAACCAGCAGGCCCACCAGACCTGCAACATCGGCCAGGCGGCCCAGAGCCACGGCGACGCCCCGCTCTCCCACCTGATCGGCTGACCTGCCCCACCCCCATCCCTCTCCCATCCGAAGGAGCAACACCGTGCTGAAGAAGACTTTCGCGACCGCGGGTCTCGTTCTCTCCGCAACCGCCATGGCGATGTCCCCGGCCGCGGCTCTGGGCAACAGCGACGGCTCCGCCACCGCGATGCAGGGCGCCGGCGGCACCAACGTCACCGGCACCTGGGGCGACCACAGCCCCAACTTCCACACCCTGGACAACCCGAACATCTGCCTGCCCGAGGTCCACCACGTGGCGGTCGGGCTCATCCCGGTCCAGGTCGACGTCCCGGTCCTGAACCAGCAGGGTCACCAGACCTGCAACGTCGGCCAGGCCACCCAGAGCGACGGCGACGCCCCGCTCTCGCACCTGATCGGCTGAGGTCGGGCACCGAAGGCCAGGCGTAGGGGTCCGAGTCGGCCGGGGCAGGCGAATTCATCGCCGCCCCGGCCGACTTCTTTCGTCTGCCCGTCTGTTCGCCTGTCAGCCGTGCAGCAACCGGGCCGCCTCGACGGCCCAGTAGGTGAGCACCTGGTTGGCCCCGGCCCGGCGGATCGAGGTCAGCGTCTCCATGATCGCCCGCTCCCGGTCGATCCAGCCGTTGGCGGCCGCGGCCTCGACCATCGAGTACTCGCCGGACACCTGGTAGGCGGCCACCGGCACCGGGCTCACCTCGGCGACCTGCCGCAGGATGTCGAGGTAGGACATGGCGGGCTTGACCATCACCAGGTCCGCGCCCTCGGCCAGGTCCAGCTCCAGCTCGCGCAGGGCCTCCCGGGCATTGGCCGGGTCCTGCTGGTAGCTCTTGCGGTCCCCCTTCAGGGAGGACCCGACGGCCTCCCGGAACGGGCCGTAGAAGGCCGAGGCGTACTTGGCGGTGTAGGCCAGCACGGACACGTCCTGGTGCCCCGCCTGGTCCAGCGCCGCGCGCACGACCGCGATCTGACCGTCCATCATCCCGGAGGGGCCGACCATGTGGACACCCGCGTCGGCCTGCACCACGGCCATCTCGGCGTAGCGCTCCAGGGTCGCGTCGTTGTCCACGGAGCCGTCCGCGGCGAGCACCCCGCAGTGGCCGTGGTCGGTGTACTCGTCCAGGCACAGGTCGGACATGATCACGACCTGGTCGCCGACCTCAGCGACGACGTCCCGGATGGCCTGCTGCAGGATGCCCTCCGGGTTGGTGCCCTCGGAGCCGATCGCGTCCTGCACGGCCGGCACGCCGAACAGCATCAGCCCGCCGACGCCGGCCTCGGCGGCCTCCACGGCGGCCTTCCGCAGGGTGTCCCGCGTGTGCTGGACCACGCCGGGCATCGCACTGATCGGCACCGGCGCGGGGACGCCCTCCCGGACGAACAACGGCAGGATCAGCTCGGCGGGGTGCAGCCGCGTCTCGGCGACCAGTCGCCGCACAGCCGGCGTCGTCCGCAGTCGCCGCGGCCGAACAGTAGGAACCTGGATACCCATCACACACTCTCCAAGAGGTAGCACCTACTACATAGGGGCGCGGGGAACTGCGCTGCCAACCATGCACCTTCGTAGATGGTTGGCAGCGCAGTTCCCCGCGCCCCTAAAGACAAAAAACAACGCTAGCGCGCCTTCCGGCGGGAGCCGGGTCGCCTTTCGGAGGGGCGGTAGACCTGTTCGCCCGCCTGCATCGCCGCGTCGCGGCGGGCCGCGCCGAAGTCCGCCAGGGCTTCGGCGAGTGCGGCGACCGACGGGGCCGGCGCCAGAACGTCGACGCGGAGCCCGTGCTCCTCCGCGGTCTTCGCCGTGGCCGGGCCGATGCAGGCGATCACGGTCACGTTGTGCGGCTTGCCGGCGATGCCGACCAGGTTGCGCACGGTCGAGGACGAGGTGAAGATCACCGCGTCGAACCCGCCGCCCTTGATGGCTTCCCGGGTCTCGGCCGGCGGGGGCGAGGCCCGTACCGTCCGATACGCCGTCACATCGTCGACCTCCCAGCCGAGTTCGACCAGGCCGGCGACCAGGGTCTCGGTGGCGATGTCGGCGCGCGGCAGCAGCACCCGGTCGATCGGGTCGAACACCGGGTCGTAGACCGGCCAGTCCTCCAGCAGTCCGGCCGCGGACTGCTCCCCGCTGGGCACCAGGTCCGGCTTGACGCCGAAGTCGACCAGGGCCTGCGAGGTGGTCTCGCCGACCGCGGCGACCTTGATCCCGGCGAAGGCACGCGCGTCGAGCCCGTACTCCTCGAACTTCTCCCGGACCGCCTTGACCGCGTTCACCGAGGTGAAGGCGATCCACTCGTAACGCCCGGTCACCAGGCCCTTGATGGCGCGTTCCATCTGCTGCGGGGTGCGCGGCGGCTCAACGGCGATGGTCGGCACCTCCGACGGCACCGCGCCGTAGGAGCGCAGTTGCTCGGACAGCACCCCGGCCTGGTCCTTGGTGCGCGGGACGAGCACGTTCCAGCCGAACAGCGGCTTGGTCTCGAACCAGGACAGCGTGGCCCGGCGGTTCACCTGCTCGCCCACGACGGCTATGACGCTGCTGACCGGGTCGACCGGCGCCGAGACCGGCGAGGGCAGCACCCGGGCCGCCTTCAGCTCGGCGGCCACCGTGGCCAGCGTGGCGATGTAGGTCCGCTGCCGGGTGGTGGTGCCCTCCAGGGTCACCGAGACCGGGGTGTCGGGCTTGCGGCCCGAGGCGACCAGGGCACTGGCGGAGCCCGGCAGCGCGTTCAGCCGGGTGCGGACGACCAGGGTGGCGTCGCAGCCGCCGAGGTTGGACCAGTCGTAGGCCTCGGGCAGGCAGTGCGAGGCGTCCACGAAGCGCACGTCGGCGCCGGCGGCGGCGCCGCGCAGCGGCACGCCCGCGTAGGCGGGGACGCCCACCGACTGGGCCACTCCGGGCACCACCTGGAACGGGATGCCCGCCTGCGCGCAGGCCAGCATCTCCTCGGCGGCGCGGCCGTCCAGGCCGGGGTCGCCGTCGACGGTGCGGACCACGTGCTTGCCGGCCTTCACGGCCGGGAACAGTCGCGCCAGCGGCCGGCCCTCGGGGACCTCCAGCCCGTCCGCCGTGGGGAGGGCGTCGTGCAGTTCCACCCCGTCGCGACAGTGCGCCCGTACCGCCGTGGCGGTGAGCGGGTCGGCGACCAGGACGTCGGCGGCCGCCAGTACCTCGACGGCCCGCAGCGTCAGCAGGCCCGGGTCGCCGGGACCCGCGCCGAGGAAGGTGATCTGGCCGGCCGGGCGCCGACCCGCCTGGTCTGCTGCATTCGGAGTGGGGCTCACAGGGCTCGCTCCCCCATCAGGCCGGCCGCGCCCGCGGCGAGCATCCGTGCCGCCAGCTCGCGGCCCAGGGCCGCCGCTGCCTGCTCGGACGCCGCCGCGGGCCCGAGGGCGCCGGTAACGGACAACTGCACGACGGACGAACCGTCAACTGTGCCGACGAGCGCCCGAAGGAGCAGTTCGTCGGCGGATTCGGCCCCGGCCGCACCGGCGGTGCCACGCTGCACGCCGGCCCCCGCAACCGCGGGTTCACGCGGGGGTGCGGGGGGTCGCTCCCCGAAAGGTCGCAGTACCTCGGCCAGGGCTCCGACCGGGGCGGAGCAGCCCGCCTCCAGCGCGGCCAGCAGCGCGCGCTCGGCCGCGACGGCGGCCCGGGTGGGCGCGTGGTCGAGGACGGCCAGTTCGGCGATCAGGTCCGGGCGGTCGGCGCGGCACTCGACGGCCAGCGCCCCCTGTCCGGGGGCCGGCAGCATCAGTGTGCTGTCGAGGATCTCGGTGGCCTCGTCGAGCCGCCCGAGCCGGCTGAGGCCGGCGGCGGCGAGGACGACGGCGTCGAACTGCCCGGAGTGGACGTAGCCGATCCGGGTGTCGACATTGCCGCGGATCGGCACGGTCTCGATCCGCGCGCCGACCTCCGCCGCCCAGGCGTTGAGCTGGGCGGTGCGGCGCGGCGATCCGGTGCCGATCCTGGCGGGGGCGTCGACGCTCTTGGCGGCGAGCTCGTCCAGGCTGAGCCCGTCCCTGGCGATCAGTGCGTCCCTGGGGTCCTCGCGCGGCGGCACGGCGGCCAGCGCCAGGCCCTCGGGGGCCGCGGTGGGCAGGTCCTTGAGGGAGTGGACGGCGAAGTCGATGTCGCCGCCGAGCAGCGCGTCGCGCAGCGCGGAGACGAACACGCCGGTGCCGCCGATCTGCGCCAGCTGCTCGCGCGAGGTGTCGCCGTAGGTGGTGATCTCCACCAGCTCGACCCGGCGTCCGGTGGCGCGGGTGACCGCTTCGGCGATCATGCCCGACTGGGCCGTGGCCAGCGCGCTGCGGCGGGTGCCGAGCCGCAGCGGCGGTCCTTCGGCCTCGGCGGCCGCAGCGGCGGCGGTTGCGGTGGCGGGTTGGACAGTCATGACATGGTCGTCCCGGTCGTGCTCGTTGCGATGGCTTCCGGCGGTACCCCCGCCGGTGGTGTGCTCCGGGGTCACTGCTAGCGTGCTGGGCAGGACTCCGGACGTACTCTTCCCTACGGCCGACGGCCGTGCGCCGCCTCGTTCCTGACGCTCCGTCATGCCGATTCACCGCCCACGGTCGCCTGCATCGGCAGCCGGACGGATGTGGTGGGTGCGCCGGCGACGGCCTGGACCGCGGCCGGGTCGAGGTCGAACAGCTCGCGCAGCGCCTCGGCGTAGGAGGCGCCGCCGGGCTCTCCGGCGAGCTGCTTGACCCGCACGGTGGGCGAGTGCAGCAGCTTGTCGACGACGCGGCGTACGGTCTGGGCGATCTCGGCCCGCGCCCTGCCGTCGAGTTCGGGCAGTCGGCCGTCGAGCCGCTCCAGCTCGGAGCCGACCACCTCGGAGGCCATCGCCCGGAGCGCCACCACGGTGGGGGTGATCGCCGCCGCGCGCTGGGCCGCGCCGAAGGCGTCGACCTCGGCGCCGACGATGCGGCGGACCGCGTCCACGTCCAGGGCGCCGGCCTCGCTGCTCTGCGCCGCCTCGGCCATCGTCTCCAGGTCCACCAGGTGGACGCCGTCGAGATGGTGCGCCTCGCCGGCGACGTCCCGGGGCAGTGCCAGGTCCAGCAGCGCCAGCGGGCCCACCCGTCGCCCACCACCACCCTCGCCGGAGGCGCTGCGCGCCGCACCTCCTGTTGCGCGCTTGGCGACGGCGGCGGTGATCTCCTCGGCGCCGAGGACGATTCCGGCCGCCCCGGTACAGGAGACGACCAGGTCGGCCTCGGCCATCGCGGCCGGGACCTCACCGAACGGGACGGTGCGGGCACCCAGCGTCGCCGCCAGCCGCTCGGCCCGTTCGGGTGTGCGGTTGGCGATGACCAGTTCGGTGACACCGGCGCGGGCCAGCGTCGCCGCCGCCAGGGAGCTCATCGACCCGGCGCCGACAACCAGGGCGCGCAGGCCCGCGACCGGGCCCGACACCTCGGCGATCCGCTCCAGGCCGAAGGTGACCAGGGACTGGCCGGCCTTGTCGATGTCGGTCTCGCTGTGCGCCCGCTTGCCGACCCGCAGCGCCTGCTGGAACAGCTCGTTGAGGCCGCGGCCCGCGGTGTGCTGCTCCTGAGCCAGCGACAGCGCGTCACGCAGCTGGCCGAGGATCTGCCCCTCGCCGACCACCATCGACTCCAGCCCGCACGCCACCGAGAACAGATGGTGCACGGCGCGGTCCTCGTAGTGGACGTAGAGGTGCGTGGTGAGCTCCTCCAGGTCGACCCCGCTGTGCTCGGCCAGCAGTACGGAGAGGTCCGCGACGCCGGCGTGGAACTTGTCCACGTCCGCGTAGAGCTCGATCCGGTTGCAGGTCGCCACCAGCGCGGCCTCGCCGACCGGCGCGGCCGCCGCGGCGGCGTGCAGCAGCCGCTGCGGGGCGTCCCCGGTGAGCGAGGCCCGCTCCAACAGCCCGACCGGGGCCGTGCGATGGCTGAGACCCAGTACCAGAAGGCTCATACCACTGCCTCCCCTCTTGAATAATCGACGCTGCTCATGCCGGCATCACCGCCGGCAGCTCGCCGTCCTCGCCCCGGTCCGCCGCCGGGGCGTCGGACGCGGCGGAGGCGGTCGGGGTGGCCTTCCCCCGGGTCCGGCGGGAGACGGCACGGGCTGCGGCCGCCGCGACGGCCTTGGCCCCTCCGGTCGCTCCGGCCCCAGCACGTGACACTACTGCGGGCGGCTCGTCCGTGAGGTGCTCCTCACCGGACTTCCGCTGCTCGTGGAAGGCAAGGATCTGGAGCTCTATCGACAGATCGACCTTGCGTACGTCCACCCCGGCCGGCACCGAGAGCACCGTGGGGGCGAAGTTGAGGATGCTGGTGACCCCGGCCGCGACCAGCCGGTCGCAGACCTGCTGGGCCGCGCCGGGCGGGGTGGTGATCACTCCGATGGAGACGTGCTCCGCCCGGATGATCTCCTCCAACTCGTCCATGTGCCGCACCGGCAGGCCGGCCGCGGTCTGCCCGGCCAGCGCCGGATCGGCGTCCAGCAGCGCCGCGACCCGGAAGCCGCGGGAGGCGAACCCGCCGTAGTTGGCCAGCGCGTGGCCCAGGTTCCCGATGCCGACGATGACGACCGGCCAGTCCTGGGTCAGGCCCAGCTCACGGGAGATCTGGTAGACGAGGTACTCGACGTCGTAGCCGACGCCGCGGGTGCCGTAGGAGCCGAGATAGGAGAAGTCCTTGCGCAGCTTGGCCGAGTTGACCCCGGCCGCGGCGGCGAGCTCCTCGGAGGAGACGGTCGGCACCGAGCGCTCGGAGAGCGCGGTGAGGGCACGCAGATAGAGCGGCAGCCGCGCGACCGTCGCATCGGGAATGCCCCGTCCACGCGTGCGCCGGGGGGCGCCTCCTGAGGACGGAGTGGCTGGGGTGGGACGTCCAGTTGCCACGGTGCTCCTGTGGGTACTCCAATTCTCCGGGGAGCGACCCCCCGTACCCCCTCGGCCGCTGCACGGTGGGGTGGCACCGGTGGCGAGCACAGGACGAACGGCGACTGCGCGGAGAAGCTGGGTGCAGCTGGGCTGCGAACGACAGGCTATGCGTTTGTGAACGTGTGCACAAAGATAGTGTCCGTTTTGTCCCGGGTGAGTGACGCGCATCACGCACACCACGCTGCTTCCTCCTCGGGATCCGGGAACCGCGCCCTGCGGCGTCCTCCGCCCCCCGGCGCAAACCGCTAGATGGTAAGCACACGGACCTCGAATCCCCCAAGCGGCGGCCGGGAAGCCGCCGGGCGGCTATCCGCCGAGCGCCCGCCGCAGCCTGGTCTCGTCCACCTTCCAGAAGTCGTGCTGGCGGCCGTCGATCAGGGTCACCGGGATCTGCTCCGCGTACTTCCGGTACAGCTCGGCGTCCTGGTTGATGTCCAGCTCCTCCCAGGAGAAGCCCAGCTCCCCCGCGAGCCGGTGCACCACCGCCCGTGCCTCCTCGCAGAGATGGCAGTCGGGCTTGCCGATCAGGGTGATCAGATGATCGGCGGGACTCTTCCGGGGCTCGCGACGCAGCAGAGGGCTCACGCCCACCATTCTGCCTCCCTGTCGATACCGGTCCGCAACGCTCCGCTGGCTATGCTCGCCACATGCCCAGGCTGCGAAAGCTCCCTCAGGAGAAGCGTTCCTCCACCGTGCTGGCGGGTACCGCCGCCGCGGAGGCGGCCGAGGCCGCCGTCGCGTCCGACGCGGCCGGTACGACCACAGCCACCGCTGCGCCGGGAACGCCTGGGACGCCCGGGAGTCCCGTGCCGGCCGAGGACCAGCACGGCGCCGCCTTCTTCGACTGCGACAACACCATCGTCCAGGGCGCGGCGATCTTCTACCTGGGCCGCGGCCTGTACAAGCGCAAGTTCTTCAGCCACCGCGAGCTGCTGCGCTTCGCCTGGCAGCAGGCCTACTTCCGGCTGCACGGGGCGGAGCACGCCGGGCACATGGCGGACGCCAAGGAGAGCGCGCTGTCGATCGTGCAGGGCCACCGGGTCGAGGACCTGGAGCGGATCTGCGAGGAGATCTTCGAGGAGTACATCGCCGAGAAGATCTGGCCGGGGACCCGCGCGCTGGTGCGGATGCACCTGGAGGCGGGCCAGCGGGTGTGGCTGGTGACCGCCGCGCCGCTGGAGGCGGCCCGGGTGATCGCGGCCAGGCTGGGAATGACCGGGGCGCTGGGCACCGTCGCCGAGGCCCTGGGCGGCGTCTACACCGGACGGCTGGTCGGCGAGACCCTGCACGGCCCGGCCAAGGCCGAGGCGGTGAAGGCCCTGGCCGCGCGCGAGGGCCTGGACCTGGCGCGCTGCGCGGCGTACAGCGACTCCGCCAACGACATCCCCATGCTGTCCCTGGTCGGCCACCCCTATGTGATCAACCCGGACGCCGAGCTGCGCCGGCACGCCCGCGAACAGGGCTGGCGGGTGCGGGACTTCCGCACCGGGCGGAAGGCGGCCAGGATCGGCATCCCGGCCGCGGTCGGGATCGGCGCAGCCGCAGGTGGGACGGCCGCCGCGGTGGCGATGCACCGCAACCGGCAGCGCTGAGCACTTCTGATCGGCCAACTCACTCGAAAATTCATGGGTTGGTTGACGCCCACCCAGGGAAACGAGCGTCTTACGTTCGCCCTGCGCTGACATCCGTTCAAAATCGGACAAAAGTCAAGGGAGTTCGCTCGACGCTGTCGATCACATTGTGTCATCAAGGTGTAACTGATGTGACTCAAGCGGCAATTTTGGCAACACGTTGTAGCCGTTGCTGCACGAAGCGTTATCCTCGTCAAACGCACGCCGGAGCCCATGTGTCCCACGCTGGGCGAGCGCGCCCGCACTGCCGCTTTGCACCACCTGGTTCTGCAACAGTTCTGCCTCTGGGAGTCCCGTGTACCCACACGTCCGGAACGACGCGCCTGCATCCTCCCTGACCCCGGTCAGCGGCCTGGAGCAGCTGCGTGCCCTGGTACGCGAGCAGCTGTCCCGCCTCAATCCCGTCACCGCCCTCGCACCGCTGACGCTGACCGCCCTCTCCGTCGCCGGCGTCGGCGGTGCCGACGGCCCGCCCTATCGCCAGACCCCGCCCGCGCGCACCTCGGTCGCGCTGCGCACCCGCACCTCGCCGTCCTCCTCCCGCACCAGGAACGCCAACTGGGACCGGGAGGACACGCCGTCCAGCGCCGACAACCCGATCATGCGACTGGTGGAGAAGGCCCAGGACGGCGACAGCGACTCCTTCGGACAGCTGTACGACCACTACTCCGACACGGTCTACCGCTACATCTACTACCGGGTCGGCAGCAAGGCCACCGCCGAGGACCTCACCAGCGAGACCTTCCTCCGCGCGCTGCGCCGGATCGGCACCTTCACCTGGCAGGGCCGCGACTTCGGCGCCTGGCTGGTCACCATCGCCCGCAACCTGGTCGCCGACCACTTCAAGTCCAGCCGTTTCCGGCTGGAGGTGACCACCGGGGAGATGCTCGACTCCAACGAGTGCGAGCGCAGCCCGGAGGACTCGGTCCTGGAGTCGCTGTCCAACGCCGCGCTGCTGGACGCGGTGCACCGGCTCAACCCCCAGCAGCGGGAGTGCGTACGGCTGCGCTTCCTGCAGGGCCTGTCGGTGGCGGAGACCGCGCGCATCATGGGCAAGAACGAGGGCGCGATCAAGACTCTCCAGTACCGCGCCGTACGTACACTGGCCCGGCTGCTGCCCAGCGACGCGAGATAGCCGCCTGAAACTGATGAGTCGTCACTTATTCGCCGCAAGGCATGATCGCGGAAGCGTAACCGAGCGTCCCCTCCGCTCGTTGCGCACGGTGCAAGGACCTTCAGGTCACCCGGCGGAGTCCTCCGGGGCCTCCGGATCCCTGCGTCACCCTTTGGGGTGGTCCCAGGCACGACTGCGCAACCGTCCGGTCGGCCGAGTTGTCGACAACGACGAGAGGAGGTGCTGCCCATGACAGCCAATGTGCTTGAGCACCGCAGGGCGAGAGCCTTCGCCGACGCTGTGGAGGACCGCCCCGGCACCGCGGTTCCCATCGGGGCGCCGCACCAGGAGCCCGCCGGCGAGGGTCAGTTCACCGAACTACTGGCGGCCGTGGACGCACTGGGCGCCCTTCCCCCGCCAGTTCTCGACCCGACCGTGAAGACGACTCAGCGCGCCCTGCTGATGGCCGAGTTCGAACGGGCCTTCGCCGCCGGCGGCGGCGCCGCCGTCCCCGGCCAGCGCAGGGGCGGCGCGCACCGTGCCACCGAGGCCGCCCGCAGGTTCCGTCCGGGGACGCGCTGGGGCCGTCGGCTGGCCTACGGCGGCCTGGCGGCCGGCGTCGCCGTGGGCGCGCTCGGCGGGGTCGCCGCGGCGAGCTCCTCGGCCCTGCCCGGCGACTCCCTCTACGGGATGAAGCGCGGTCTGGAGAACTGGCAGCTGGACTTCGCCGGCTCCGACGCCTCCCGCGGGCGGCTGCTGCTGGACCAGGCGTCCAACCGGATGTCCGAGGCGCAGCAGCTGATGGCGCACCAGAGCGCGGGCGAGACCCTCAGCCCGCATCTCGCCGACGAGGTCTCTCGGGCCCTCACCGACATGAACAGCGAGGGCAGCCAGGGCCGCGAGCTGCTCAAGGCCGTCTACCGGCAGGACCACACCATGGCCCCGCTGCAGCAGTTGGCCTCGTTCGCCGACTCGCAGCAGCAGCGCCTGCGTGCGATCGAGCCCCGACTCGACGGCCAGCTCGCCCCCTACACCGGTCAGGTGCAGAGCCTGCTCGACGGGATAAGCCGGGACATCGCCCCGCTGCAGCAGCTCCTGCCCCAGGGCGCCGGCGGCACCTCCACGCTGCCCAGCGGCGGCACGGGTGCGGGGGCGACCCCGTCGGTCGGCGACAGCGGCTCCCCCAGCAGCAGTGTCGCCCCGAGCGGTGCCACCACCTCCGGGACCGGAACCACGACCAGCGGCAGCAGCGCCGCGCCGAAGGGCAGCACCACCTCCGGCACCGGCAGCAGCGGCGGTCTGGTGCAGAACCTGACGGGCGGTCTGCTCGGCGGCAGCACGCCCTCCGCCACCCCCACCGCGGCGAGTTCGGCCACCTCGGCGAGCAGCGCCTCGGCCAGCCCGGCCGGCAACGGCGTGACCGTGCCCCCGCTGATCCCGGGCCTGCTGCCGAGCATCGGCATCGGCCTCACCGGCGGCTGAGCGACGTAGGAAAGGCGTAGGAAATGGTGGAGGCCCGCAGTCGTCCTGACTGCGGGCCTCCACCCGTCACCTGCTAGAAGAACACCGAACGCCGCTGCACCAGCAGCTTGTAGAGGGTGTGCTGCACCGTCTCGCGGACCTCGTCGGTGAGGTTGAAGAGCAGCATCGGGTCGTCCGCCGCCTCCGGCGGATAGCTGTCGGTCGGGATCGGCTCGCCGAACTGGATGGTCCACTTCGTCGGCAGCGGCACCGCGCCCAGCGGGCCCAGCCAGGGGAAGGTGGGCGTGATCGGGACGTAGGGCAGCCCGAGCAGCCGGGCCAGCGTCCTGGCGTTGCCGATCATCGGATAGATCTCCTCCGCGCCCACGATCGAGCAGGGCACGATCGGGACTCCGGCCCGCAGCGCCGAGGAGACGAAGCCGCCGCGCCCGAATCGCTGCAGCTTGTAGCGGTCGGCGAAGGGCTTGCCGATCCCCTTGAAGCCCTCCGGCCAGACGCCCACGATCTCGCCCAGCTCCAGCAGCCGCTGCGCGTCCTCGTTGCAGGCCAGGGTGTGGCCGGCCTTGCGGGCCAGCTCGTTGACGCCGGGCAGCACGAACACCAGGTCGGCGGCCAGCATCCGCAGATGACGCTGCGTCGGGGTGTGGTCGTGGATGGCGACCTGGGTCATCAGCGCGTCCCAGGGCAGCACCCCGGAGTGGTTGGCGACGACCAGCGCGCCGCCCTTCTCCGGCAGGTTCTCGGCGCCGCGCACCTCCAGCCTGAAGTACTTCTCCGCCAGCGGACGCACCGCGCTGAGCAGCACCTTCTCGGTGAGCTCCGGGTCGAAGCCGAACTCGTCGACCTCGTACTCCCCGGTGAGCCTGCGCCGCAGGAAGCCGAGGCCGCCGGCGGCCCGCTCCTCCCAGCCTCTGCCGAGCAGCCGCCCGGCGAGGCCGCCCAGCGGCCCGGTCAGCGCATGGCCGACCGCGTCGGCCACGGAGTCCGCGACGCCGCGCCCTGAGGGCCGCTCCGGCCGCTCCGTCGCCGCTTCCGGTGCGGGCTCCGGTCCTGCCCCGGGCTCCGCTGCCACAGCGGGCTCAGCCTCGACCACGGGCTCCGACAGGACCGTCGGGTCCGCCAGTTCCTCGGTACGCCGCTGCGCACCGCGACCGCCGCGGGCGCCGCGACCGTCCCGCGCCGACCGCGCTCCGCGCCCGGTGCCGATGGGGATGACCTTGGCCCGTGCCTCGCCGTCGTCCGCGGATCCGCCCGCCGTTCCGGCCTGCTCCCTTGCCGAGCTCATCGCTTCTTCCCTCCGCCTTGCGGCAGCGCGGCGACCCGCAACTGCGCGGCCACCTTCGACGTCCAATCGGCCACCTGCTCCGAGCGCAGCAGCCCGGGCCTGCCGCTCCGGGCCAGATCGGCCAGCGCCTGCTCGGTGGTGAAGCAGGGGTGGTAGCCGAACGTCTCGCGGAGCTGGGTGGTGTCGACCACCCGCCCGTGCGTGAGCATCCGCATCTGCTCCGGCGAGAAGTCCAGCAGTCTGGTCTGCCGGGCCAGCCCGGCCATCCAGCTGACCGCCGGCAGCAGCATCGGCACGGTGGGCCGGCCGAGCCGCCGCGCCGCCTGGGACAGCACCATCACGCCCTCGCCGGCGACATTGAAGGTGCCTACGTTGGTGGTGCCGCGCCGCGGCTCCACCGAGGCCAGCCGCAGCACCTCAACGGCGTCGTCCTCGTGGATGAACTGCAGCCTGGGGTCGTAGCCGAGCACGGTCGGCAGCACCGGCAGCGCGAAGTAGTCGGCGAGCGGGGTGTCCGCGTACGGGCCGACGATGTTGGCGAAGCGCAGCACGCACACCGCGACGTCGGGACGGCGCCGGGCGAAGCCGCGCACATAGCCCTCGACCTCGACCGCGTCCTTGGCGAAGCCGCCGCTGGGCAGCACCTTGGGCTGCATCTGCTCGCTGAACACCGCCGGGTCGCGCGGCGCCGAGCCGTACACGCTGGTCGTGGACTTGACCACGAGCCGCTGCACACCGGCCGCCTTCTGCGCCGCGGCGAGCAGCTGCATGGTGCCGATGACGTTGGTCTCCTTGACCGTCGACCGGCTGGTCGAACCCAGGCCTGTGGTGCTGACGTTGAGGTGCACCACGGTGTCCACCCGGTGCTGGGCGATCACCCCGGCCACCGTCGGGCGGCGGATGTCGGCCCGGACGAAGAGGTACTCGGCCAGCGCGGCGAGGCCGTCCGGATCGCTGGTGCCGTCGAGGTCGTGCGCGGAGGGCTGCAGGTCGACGCCGACGACCAGGTCCACGCCCGGCTGCCGACGGATCGCCTGGACGTAGCGGCTCCCCAGATGCCGGGCCACTCCGGTGACGAGCACGACCTTACCCAACGGACAGTCCCTTCCCGCCTTCGGCGCGGAGGTCCCCAGACTCCCCCGGTGGCGACCTCTTCCCTGTGGAGACTACCGGTCGCCTGTTACCTGGCAATGTCGACACCTCGCGCAACAACGCCGCTGCCCGCCCCGACGGATGTCGGAGCGGGCAGCGGCGGAACCCGGGGAGACCCCTGCGGGCCTACTTCTTGTTGCGGCGCTGAACGCGGGTGCGCTTGAGAAGCTTGCGGTGCTTCTTCTTGGCCATACGCTTGCGACGCTTCTTGATAACGGAGCCCATAGAAACCCTCACTCACTGGACAAAACCCACCGAAGCGGGCTGGACATGCCCGCGGAGCGGGACCTGGGTCCAAACGACTGACGTAAGCCACCAGCGTACCGAAACCTCGCCTCAGGACGTAATCCGGCTCCCGGGCAGCGGTCCGGCCAGGGGCAGGAGCCCCTGGCCGGACCGTCGTTGGCGCTGCACCGTGCTTCTGTATCGCATGCTTCTGGCTCGCATGCTCCTGGCGCTCCGACCGGATGGCCGACTCGCTCCTACGCGGTCTCCCGTCCCACGTAGGACTCGCGAAGGTAGTCGTGGACCGCCTGCTCCGGAACCCGGAAGGAGCGGCCTACGCGGATCGCAGGCAGCTCACTGCTGTGCACCAGGCGGTACACGGTCATCTTCGACACTCGCATCACCGAGGCGACTTCCGCCACGGTGAGGAAGTTGACCTCGTTCAGAGGCCGCTCTCCAGACGCCATGACAACACCGACCCTTATCCGTGTGACGGGCACCGGCTTCCCCTCCGGTGACTCCAGCCAGCACACGCGTATACCCAGAGTAGGTGCGGGTGGTACCAGTGGGAAGAGGGGGGAGGGGCCCGAGATTACCGAGACATACCAGCCTGTTGCAGTACGTAGGCGCTCAGTAGTTCGTAGCACTCGGGTCGCACACCGTCGTCGAGCGGAACGGCCGCCGCGACCATGCCCTCCGCCTCGGCGACGAACACCCCCGGGTCGTTGGAGTCCGCCAGACCGATCGAGGTGACCCCGAGCCGGCCCGCTCCGCAGGCCCAGCCGTGGTCCCCGATGAGCAGGTCAGGACGGGGCTGACCAGCCTCGGCGAGTGCCGCCAGGGCGATCCGGACCGGCTGCGGGGAGTGGGTGTGGACGGGGTCGGAGAGCTCTCCCCGGGCGGCCGGGCCGCCTTCCGCGGGCACTGGTGCGGAGGGCGACACTCCACTCGGGGGTGCTCCTTCATACACCCTCACGACTCCCACCCGCTGCACGTAGTCGAGCGAGCAGGAGCGCGCGCCGTGAACCGAGTGCATCAGGAAGTCACTCCCGTGCGCCGGAGTGAGAACAGCGCATCCGGCGGCCTCCAGCGCATCCCCGAGCGCCGAGTGGAAGCCGATGAGCTGCCCGGGGTGCCCGGTGCCCATCATCACGGAGCCGCCGCGCTCGGCGGTGCGGGCCACCACGCCGGCGACGGCGTCCAGGGCGTCGATGGTCAGCTGCGGGTCGATGGTGTCCTGGCCCTGCCTGTGGTTGCGGTCGGGCGAGACCCCCGCCCGGCGCGCCATCAGTTCGAGGACGTCGTCCTGGGTCCACTCGCCCTCGGGGTCCAGGCCGAGCAGCACCCACGGGTCGCGGCGGGCGAAGTGGGCGTACTTGCTGAGGTTGTTCTCGCGGGGGGTGGCGACCTGCCCGGCGATACGGCTGTCCAGCAGGTGGGCGTAGAGCTCCTCGGCTTTGATCACGGCACCAGTGTTCCAGCGGGCGGCGGCCGGTGACAGACCCTCAGTCAGCTCCGGGGAAGCTCAGGGCAGCAGCCCGTGGTGCGGGAAGACCGCCCTGCGGGTCGCCAGCACGGCCTGGTCGAGCCGGTCCGCCGGGTCGTAGCCGCCGTCGAAGTCCTTCCAGGTGGCCGCCATGCCGTCGGTCATCCGCAGCGGGGCGTGCTGCCGGGTGCGCCGCATGACCTCGGCGCGCCACTCCTCGGGGGTCTCCTGCTCCGGCTCGATGGGACGGCCTGCGGCGATGGCCACCAGGTGCGTCCAGGACCGGGGGACCACGTCCGCCACCGCGTAGCCGCCGCCGCCCAGCGCCAGCCAGCGTCCCCCGGCGTGCTCGTCGGCGAGCCCGGCCAGGGCGGCCGCCACCACCCGCTGGGCGTCCAGGCTGACGGCCAGGTGCGCCAGCGGGTCGTCGAGATGGGTGTCCGCGCCGTGCTGGGTGACCAGGGCCTGCGGCCGGAAGGCGGCGAGCAGTTCCGGCACCACCGCGTGGAAGGCCCGCAGCCAGCCGGAGTCCCCGGTGCCGGCCGGCAGCGGGATGTTGACGGCCGTGCCCTCGGCCGCCGGGCCGCCGGTCTCCTCGGCCCAGCCGGTCTGCGGGAACAGGGTGCGCGGATGCTCGTGCAGGGAGATCGTCAGGACCCGCGGATCGTCCCAGAACGCCTGCTGCACCCCGTCGCCGTGGTGCACGTCGACGTCCACGTAGGCGACCCGCTCGGCGCCCAGCTCCAGCAGCCGGGCGACGGCGAGGGCGGCGTCGTTGTAGATGCAGAAGCCCGAGGCGCTGCCCGGCATGGCGTGGTGGAGCCCGCCGGCGAAGTTGACGGCCCGTCCGCTGTTGCGCCAGACGGCTTCCGCGCCCGCCACCGACAGGCCGGCGATCAGCGCGGAGGCATCGTGCACGGCGGCGAACGCCGGGTTGTCCTCGGTGCCGAGCCCGCGCGACGGATCCGGCTCCCCGGTCCGGGCGACCTCGCGGACCGCGGCGACATAGTCCGGGTCGTGCACCAGCCCGAGCGTGGAGTCCCCGGCGGCCGGGGCCGAGCGCACGGTGACGTTCGGCAGCCGGTCCAGCCCGAACGCCCGCACCAGCGACATCGTCAGCGCCAGCCGCACCGGGTCCATCGGGTGCCCCGGACCGAAGTCGTAGCGGGTGACGTCGTCGTCCCAGAAGAGGTCCAGCGGGCGCTGCTGGTGCGGGTGCGGGGTCATACCGCCACGGTATCG
This sequence comes from Streptomyces sp. 846.5, assembly GCF_004365705.1. Classification (NCBI taxonomy): domain Bacteria; kingdom Bacillati; phylum Actinomycetota; class Actinomycetes; order Kitasatosporales; family Streptomycetaceae; genus Streptomyces; species Streptomyces sp. 846.5. Next base: position 4,666,015 of record NZ_SOBN01000001.1, on the reverse strand, counting down.
GCCTCCGCGAGCTGCACGGCCGGTGCCCCGAACGACTTGGCGACCAGCAGGATCAGCAGCACCAGCACCATCGGCACCAGCATCGCCCAGCGGTAGTTCAATCCGACCGCGATACCGCCGACCAGCGGGGAGCCGACCAGGAAGCCGACGTAGTTGAAGATGTTCAGCCGCGCCACGGCCGCGTCGGAGGCGCCGGGGAACAGCCGGCCGCCGGCCGCGAAGACCTGCGGCACCACCACGCTGACCCCGAGGCCGACGACGGCGAAGGCCGCCACGGCGGTCCACTCCTCGGGCGCGACGGCGACCAGGCCGAAGCCCACGGCGCAGACGATCGCGCCGAGGCTGACCGTACGGGCGCTGCCCCAGCGCTGCACCCGGCCGTCGCCGAAGATCCGGCCGAGCAGCATGACCACCATGTAGGCGGCATAGGGGTAGGAGTAGTGGTGGCTGTTGGTGTGCAGCTGGTCCTGCATGTACTTGGCGGCCCAGTTGGAGACCGTGGAGTCGGCGATGTAGGCCATGCACATCGCCAGGCAGAGCGGCAGCAGCGGCTTCCAGGGGATGGAGCGGGCAGCCGCGGCCACCGCCTCCTCCACCGCGTGGCCCAGCTCGTGCGGCCCGGCGTACCAGATGCTGGCGACCACCACGATCACGATCGCGACAGCAGCCGTCGTGCCGAACAGCGAGAACAGACTGAACTTGGTCGCGGCCAGCAGCGCTCCGACGATGCCGCCCAGGCTGTAGGAGGCGTAGAAGCCCTGCATGATGCTGCGGCCGTAGCGGTGCTGCAGCGCCACGGCCGACATCGCCTGGCTGGCGTCCAGCCCGCCCACCATCAGGCCGAACGCGGCCAGAGCCACCGCGGCCTCGGCCAGGTTGTCGCCCGCGCCGACGCCCAGCAGGGTCAGGCAGACCAGCGGCTGGACGATCCGCAGCACCGCCCGCGGCGAGGTCTTCTTGACCACCCACTCCATGGAGATGGAACCGACCCCGGCCAGGATCGGCACCGCCGCCAGGAACACCGGCAGCATGCCGTCGCTGATCCGGTACTGCGTCTGGATCGAGGGGATGCGGGTGACCAGGAGCGCGAACACCGTCCCCTGGGCGAAGTAGCTGACCAGCAGGGCGATCCGTCCCCGGCTCAGCCCCGTCGGCAGCTCCGTTGTCCCTGCTGACGACATCTGTCGCACCTCTGCTACTCACTGGTATCCGGACGATTGGCGTGAGCGTACGGACTCCCCCCGTGTTGCGGAACCCCTTCCCCTCAAAAGATCGCAAGCCGCAACCAGCGTCGCTCCCGCCCGGCAGGGCACTCGTTACCTACGGTGATAGCACGACTGCAGAAAGAGGATCACTTGAGCACCCGCGACCGACTCCTCTCACCGCTGCTGGCCCAGCTCCGCCGCACCGTCCCGGCGGATCCGGTGCCCGAGGCCCTGGTCACCGCCTTCACCGCGGAACAGCTGGACCCGGGCCTGTTCAGCCCCGAACTGCTGCAGCGGGTGCCGCTGGACCGGCTCCAGGCGACGGTCGACGCCCTGCGGGAGCGCCACGGCGCGGTACGGGGCGTGCGCCGCCGCCGCGAGCTCTACCTGGTCCAGTTCGCCCAGGGCGCCGAACCGGTCTGGGCCGAAAGCACCCCGGACGGCCGCCTCACCTCCCTGGTAACCGGCCCCGGCGCCATGACAGCCCGAGGCGCCGTCCCCTCCCAAACCCGCCTACCGAACCCTGCACCCCCCAGGGGCGCGGGGAACTGCGCGCCCAGCCAGGCAGAAGCCGCGCCCGAAACCCCCCAGCAACCCCCCGTCCCCACCGCCCCCCGCACGCCGCACGCAACCGCCCTGACCCGCCTCGTCGCGGCGTACCTGGCAGCCGCACTCGCCGCAGCGATCCTCCCCTTCGTCAGTGCCACCGCCACCGGCTGGCTGCTGCTCACCACCGCCACCCCGGCCCTCGCCTGGTACGCCCTGCGCACCGGCCCCACCCACGCGCTCCCGCCGTGGTTCCGCGCGCTCCCCGTCGTCGCCGTCGGCCTCGCCGTACTGGCCGGGCTCCGCGCGCTGCCGGCCTTCGGCCCCGGCCTGCCCTGGAGCCTCCCCGGCCTCCCCGAGCTGCTGATCTTCGTCGCCGTGTTCGGCCTGGCCGGCTGGACCCGGTACCGCAGCCGCCCGATCCACCCCTCCCCCAGCGCCCACCCGCTGACCCTCGGTTCACCGCTGCGCGGCGGCTGCTTCACCGTCGTCGAGGGCGGCGGCCCCGCCGTCAACAGGTACGCCCAGGAGTCCGTGGCCACCGGTGCCGGACGGCACCGCCGCCACGCCGTCGACCTGGTGCAGCTCGGCGACGGGCCGCAGTGGCGCGGCCGGCGCGCCCTCGGTCTGGCCCCGGCCGGCAACGAGCGCTACGCGATCTTCGGCCACCCGGTGCTCAGCCCCTGCGACGGGGTGGTGGTGACTGCGGTGGACGGCCTGCCGGACCACCCGCCCCAGGTCCTCGCCGTGGACCACCCCGAGGGCAACCATGTCGCCATCGACACCGGCCGGGCGCTGGTCGTGCTCTCCTGGCTGCGTCAGGACAGCATCCGGGTGCGGCGCGGCCAGCACCTCACCGCCGGCGCGGTCGTCGCCGCCGTCGGCAACTCCGGCGACGGCGCCGAGCCCTCGCTGCACCTGCGCGCGGAGACCCGTACCTCGCACCCCACCGCGGGCAGCGGCGCCGGCCTGCCGTTCCGGCTCACCGAGCTGCGGGGCCTCCCGCTGCGCGGCCGCCGCTTCCGGATCCCGGACTGACGGTCCGTCGGGGCCGCTGCGGCTACAGCCCGAGCAGCTCCGCGACCTCGCCCGCGTCCTGGTACAGCCCGGTCGCCCCGGCCAGCCGCGCCTCGGGCGTCAGCGCGGTGTAGCCGTAGACGTCCATGCCCGCGGCCAGTGCCGCGGCGACGCCCAGCGGGCTGTCCTCCAGCACCACGCAGCGCTCCGGGGCGACGCCCATGGTCGCGGCCGCGTGCAGGAAGAGGTCGGGGGCGGGCTTGCCTCGGCCCACGTCCTGGGCGCTGAACAGCTGCTCCTCGGTGAAGAAGCCGGACAGCCCGGCCTTGGTCAGCGCCGTGCGGATCCAGGCGTGGTGCGCCGAGGAGGCCACGCAGTAGCGCACCCCGGACTCCTGGACCCGCTTCAGCAGGTCCGCCGCGCCCGGCACCGGCGTCAACTGCTCCTGGAACGCCGCGAAGACCCGCCCGTGGAAGTCCTCGTCGAAACCGGCGTGCAGCCGGGCGCCGTCGTAGCGCTCGGCGATCACGTCGTGGACGGTGTGGGCGGCGGCGCCCATGAAGTCGCGGTAGGAGTCCTCGACCGAGGTCGGGAAGCCCAGCTCGGTGAGGTACTCCGCGAGCAGCCGGTTGGAGATCGGCTCGCTGTCCACCAGCACGCCGTCGTTGTCGAAGATCACCAGGTCGTAGCGCATCCGCCCACCCTAAGCGCCGGGGAGCGACCGGCCGGGCGCTACTTCCCGCCGGAGGCCAGCTCCTGCGAGCGGTTGCGGGCCGCCTCCAGCGCGGAGAGCAGGGCTGCCCGCACCCCGTGGTTCTCCAGCTCGCGGATGGCCGCGATGGTGGTCCCCGCCGGGGAGGTGACGGCCTCGCGCAGCTTCACCGGGTGCTCGCCGGAGTCCCGCAGCATCACCGAGGCGCCCACCGCGGCCTGGACGATCATGTCGGCGGCGACCGCGCGCGGCAGGCCCAGCAGGATGCCGGCGTCGGTCATCGCCTCGACCAGGAAGTAGAAGTACGCGGGCCCGGAGCCGGAGAGCGCGGTGGCCGCGTCCTGCTGCGACTCGGGCACCCGCAGGGTCTTGCCGACCGGTTTGAAGATCTCCTCGGTCCGGAGCAGATGCTCCTCCCCCGCGTGCGAGCCCGCCGAGATGACGCTCATCGCCTCGTCCACCAGCACCGGGGTGTTGGTCATCACCCGGACCACCGGCGTGCCCGGGGCCAGCCGCTCCTCGAACCAGGCGGTCGGCACCCCGGCCGCGCCCGAGATCACCAGCCGGTCGGCGGCGACGTGCGGCGCCAGCTCCTCCAGCAGCGCGCCCATGTCCTGCGGCTTCACGGTGAGGATCAGCGTGTCGGCCGCCTTCGCCGCCTCCGCGTTGCTCACCGCCTCCACGCCGTAGCGCTCGTGCAGCTCCGCGGCGCGCTCCGGACGCCGGGCGGTGACCAGCACGTCCGCCGCGGGCTTGCCGGCCCGCAGCAGGCCGGAGACCAGGGCCTCGCCGATCTTGCCGGTGCCGAGGACGGCGACTCGCTGCGTCATGGGGGACCTCCTGCGGAACGTGCCGACGGTGCTGCGCACATCCTCGCACCAGGGGCCGACACCCGGCCGGAACCGTCCGGCAGGCGGTCAGTGGTGCCCCAGCGAGCGGAGGAAGAACGCCAGGTTGGCCGGCCGCTCCGCCAGCCGCCGCATGAAGTAGCCGTACCACTCGTCGCCGTAGGGGACGTACACCCGCACCGTCTCCCCGGCGGCGGCCAGCCGGCGCTGCTCCTCGAAGCGGATCCCGTAGAGCATCTGGAACTCGTAGCTGCCCTGCGGCCGTCCGGCCCGTACCGCCAGCGCGCCCGCGATCGCGATCAGCCGGGGGTCGTGGGTTGCGACCATGGGGTAGCCGTGACCCTCCATCAGCAGCCGCAGGCAGCGCACATAGGCGCGGTCCACCTCGGCCCGGTCCTGGAAGGCGACCCCGGGCGGCTCCGCGTAGGCGCCCTTGACCAGCCGCACCCGGGAGCCCGCGTGCAGCAGCTCGCGGAGGTCGCCCTCGGTGCGGCGCAGGCAGGACTGCAGCACCACGCCGGTCCGCGGGAAGTCGGCGCGCAGCTCGGCCGCGGCGGCCAGGGTGTCGTCGGTGGTGCTGTGGCCCTCCATGTCCAGGGTCACCGTGGTGCCGGCCGCCGCTGCCGCCTCGCACACCGCCCTGGCCCGCTCCAGCGCGGCCACCGGGCCCCCGGCCCCGAGGGCCGAGCCCAGCGCCGAGAGCTTCACCGAGACCTCGGCCCGGCTCCCGGTCCCGGCCTCGCCGAGCCGGGCCAGCAGCGCGCGGTACTCGTCGCGCACGGCATCGGCCCCGGCCGGGTCCGCGGTGTCCTCGCCGAGGTGGTCGACGCTGACATGCAGCCCGCGCACGATCAGCCGGTCGACGGCCCGGAGCGCGGCCTCGCGGTCCTCCCCCGCGATGAAGCGCCGCACCAGCGACCTGCTCAGCGGGGCGGTCACCACGGCCCTGCGGGCGGCCGGACTGCGGGCCGCGGCCAGCAGTAACTGACGGGTGAGCATCCCCTCAGCGTAGGTCAGGCCGGGCGGGGAGCAGCGGAACGGCATGGGGGAGAAACTCAGGGTTGTCCCCTATGGCGTTCGGCTCCGCAGAAGCGCACCGTGGAGGCATGACTAGCAGTGATGTCTCATCCCGCGAATCGAGCCAGCTCGCCGTCGCCTCGGCCACGCACGGCCCCTGGCGCGCCGCGGGTGCCGTCGGCGTGGTCGGCGGCGGCGCCACCCTCGGCCTGGAACTGATCACCCTGCACTGGTCGCTGGGCATGCTCGCCTGGCCGGTCAGCGTCACCCTGTTCCTGTTCTTCCTGGTCGGCGGCGCCGGCTCGATGCTGAGCAAGAGCGGCGACCGCAGGCTGCGCCGCTGGGCGGCGGAGCACCCCTGGCAGACCGCCGCCGTGCCGGCCGTCGGCCTCTTCGTCACCAACACCATCACCCAGTACATCCTGAGCAGCGACGGCGTCTTCATGAGCATCTTCACCGCGCTGTGGCACGCGGCCATCCTGGGCGCGATCGTCGGCGTCGTCGGCGAGGTCGCAGGAGCCCGTCGCAGCAGCGGCGGAAGCAGCTACTGACGCACAACGCCGCATCCGCCGGATAACGGCGGAAAGCACGGACAGGGTCGGGATCTTCACACCCGACTCTTTCCGTATGCACGTTTGAGCATCGCCATACTGTTCGCGTGCCGACCCCAGAAGATCCACAGGATGCCGCCCCCGACGTCGCCGACCCCTTCGAGGGGCTGGTGCTGGACGCGGACTTCATCAAGGGCGCCCAGCACCAGGAGGGCTCCGCGCGGGCCCGGATGCTGGCAGACAAGTGGAAGAAGCACCCGCCGACCGACACCGCCTTCCGCTCCGCCCCCACCCCCCGGCGCCGACGCCGGCTGAAGCTGGCCGGGAACTGGCAGCTGCCGCTCTTCGTCGTGCTGGCCGTGGCCCTGGTCCTGGTGGGCATGAACTCCGGCGCCGTCGCCGACTGGTTCAGCAAGCACCTCGGCGGCAAGGCCAGCGGCTCCGCGGCGGCAGCCGACGCGCAGCCCTCGACCAGCACGGCGCCCGCGATCGTCGCCGACCCGGTGATCCCCACAGTGGCTCACCCCTTCGCCGACTCCCCGGCCGAGAGCTGGCCGACCGGCGTCGCGGGCATCGTGCTGCCGTCCACCCACGGGGTGGGGGCGTTCTCCTCGGCCGAGGTGGCCACCGACCTGGCGACCACCCGGACCTTCCTCACCACCGCCTACCTGGACCCGAAGATCCTCGCCGGCGGCCCGACCGAGCCGGTGGCCGCGCTGCTCCAGCACGACCAGGCGACCTGGTTCCGCGCCGCCGTCGCCCACCCGTCAAAGCAGACCGACCCTGTCAGCTGGGTGAGCCGCTTCAAGCCCGGCTACGCCGTGCTCGCCACCGACGCGGTGCGGACCAAGGGCACGCTGACCTTCAAGGGCGACGGACACAACGGGCTGCTGGTGCACGCGGACTTCATCTTCGTGTACGCGCTCCGACCGGCCGGTGCGACCGGTGTGACCGGGAACTCGCCGGTCGAGCGCACCATCGCCCATCATGTCCTCGACTTTGACTTCTACGATCCCGCCCGGTATGACGTGAAGGCCGGGAGCCTGTCCATCGCCAGTAGCGAAGGCCGCAGCAGCAACTCCATGTGCGGGGTGTACAACGGGTATCTCAATCCCACTTTCAACACCCTGCACGCGGACACCTCAGCTGCTCCGACCGCGAGCGGTGCCCCCAGCGGACCGGCCTACGACCCTTACGCGGGCAGCGGCGACATCAACAACAAGATCCACTGCGGCCTGGCGTCCAGGAACTGACGTCCGCTCAGCGCCGCTTGCGCTTGCCGCTGCCCGCCGTGGCGGGGGTGCGGCGGCGGGCGTGGGCGGCCAGGGCGAGTTCGTAGCGGGAGCGCTTCTCGGCCTCGCCCGGGGCCTCGATCAGGCTGCGCAGGAAGTACGCGACCAGTATGCCGACGAAGCCGATCAGCAGCATCGGGCCGACGGACTTCTCGTCGGCCATCACGCCGCCGGGCGAGGCGCGGCCCTTGCTCAGCAGGGTCCAGGTACGGATCGCGGCGACGCAGGTGCAGATCGCCACGGCGACCACCAGCAGGGTGTTGACCAGGGATCCGGCGGCGGAGACGAACACGCCCTGCACCCCGAGGCGCATCAGCACCGCCCCGGCGCCCGCGGCGAGGAGCGCGCCGAGACTCACACCGACGCGGCGCAGCCAGTACGCGGTGTCATGGGTGACCCAGCCCGTGCCGAAGAAACGGATCGGCTCGGGCTGGGGGGCGGGGCGTTCAGCTCTCTCTGACACAGCACCGATTATGCGGCAGCGGCGGCAGCGCTCAGCCCAGCCGGGAGACGTCCCGGACCGCGCCCTTGTCCGCGCTGGTGGCCATCGCCGCGTAGGCCCGCAGCGCCGCCGAGATCTTGCGCTCGCGGTTCTTCGGCCGGTAGCCGGTCCCAGCCTCCAGCGCGCTGCGGCGGGCGGCCAGGTCCTGGTCCGACACCTCCAGCTTGACCGAGCGCGCCGGGATGTCGATGGTGATCAGATCGCCATCCTCGACCAGCGCGATGGTCCCGCCGGAGGCCGCCTCGGGCGAGACATGGCCGATCGACAGGCCCGAGGTGCCGCCGGAGAAGCGCCCGTCGGTGATCAGCGCGCAGGCCTTGCCCAGTCCGCGCCCCTTGAGGAAGGAGGTCGGGTAGAGCATCTCCTGCATGCCGGGGCCGCCCTTGGGGCCCTCGTAGCGGATGACGACGACGTCGCCCTCCTTGACCCGCTTGGTGAGGATCGCGTCCACCGCGTCCTCCTGCGACTCGACCACCACGGCCGGGCCGGAGAAGCGCCAGATCGACTCGTCGACACCAGCGGTCTTCACCACGCAGCCGTCCACGGCCAGGTTGCCGTAGAGGATGGCCAGGCCGCCCTCGGTGGAGTAGGCGTGCTCGACGTCACGGATGCAGCCGCCGGCCGCGTCGGTGTCCAGCGTGTCCCAGCGCTCGGACTGCGAGAAGGCGCTCGCGGAGCGCACGCACCCGGGCGCGGCGTGGAACAGCTCCACGGCCTCCGGGGACGGCGAGCCGCCGCGGATGTCCCACTGCTTCAGCCAGTCCGCCATCGAGGCGCTGTGCACGGTGTGCACGTCCTCGTTCAGCAGCCCGCCCCGGTACAGCTCGCCAAGGATGGCCGGGATGCCGCCCGCGCGGTGCACGTCCTCCATGTAGTACGAGCCGTTGGGCGCGACCTTGGACAGACAGGGCAGCCGGCGCGACAGCGCGTCGATGTCGGCCATGTCGAAGTCCAGGCCGGCCTCCTGGGCCGCGGCCAGCAGGTGCAGGATCGTGTTGGTAGACCCGCCCATGGCGATGTCCAGCGCGACGGCGTTCTCGAACGCGGCCCGGGAGGCCACGCTGCGCGGCAGCACCGAGTCGTCGTTCTGGTGGTAGTAGCGGTTGGTGATCTCGACGATCGTCCGGCCGGCGTCCTCGTACAGCGCCTTGCGGGCGGTGTGGGTGGCCAGGACGGAGCCGTTGCCGGGCAGGGCCAGGCCGATCGCCTCGGCCAGGCAGTTCATCGAGTTGGCGGTGAACATCCCCGAGCACGACCCGCAGGTCGGACAGGCGTTCTCCTCGATCCGGGCGATGTCCTCGTCCGAGACGTTCTCGTTGACCGCGTCCGAGATGGCGTTGACCAGGTCCAGCTTGCGGACGGTGCCGTCGACCAGGGTCGCCTTGCCGGCCTCCATCGGGCCGCCGGAGACAAACACCACCGGGATGTTCAGCCGCAGCGCGGCCATCAGCATGCCCGGGGTGATCTTGTCGCAGTTGGAGATGCAGATCAGCGCGTCGGCGCAGTGGGCCTCGACCATGTACTCGACCGAGTCGGCGATCAGGTCGCGGGAGGGCAGCGAGTACAGCATCCCGGCGTGGCCCATCGCGATGCCGTCGTCCACGGCGATCGTGTTGAACTCGCGGGGGATCCCGCCGGCCTGCTTGATCGCCTCGGAGACGATCCGCCCGACCGGCTGGAGGTGGGTGTGCCCGGGCACGAACTCGGTGAAGCTGTTCGCCACCGCGATGATCGGCTTGCCGAAGTCCTCGCGGGCTACACCGGCGGCCCGGAGGAGGGCGCGGGCGCCAGCCATGTTGCGACCGTGGGTGACCGTACGAGACCTCAGCTCGGGCACTGTGCTCATCTCCTGCGTCCGTCGTTGTGACAGACGAGCCTACGCTTGCTGCCCGCGCCTCGGACACGCCGTCCGGAATGCGGTACGCCACACCGGGTCCCCGCCTCAGCGCCGTACCGCTCTGGCCGCGGCCAGGTGCAGCCGGGTGAAGGCCAGGGCCTCGGCCAGGTCGGCCTCGCGTTCGACCGGGCCGGGCGAGCGGCGGGTGTTGACCTCCAGGACCACGTGGCCGTCGAAGCCGCTGCGGGCGAGCCCCTCCAGGAGTTCCGCGCAGGGCTGGGTGCCGCGTCCGGGGATCAGGTGCTCGTCCTTGGCGGAGCCGGATCCGTCGGCGAGGTGGACATGGGCGAGGCGGTCGCCCATCCGGCCGACCATGGCCAGGGCGTCGGTGCGGGAGGTGGCGACATGGGAGAGGTCGACGGTGAAGTGGCGGTAGTCCTCGGTGGTCGGGTCCCAGTCCGGCGCGTAGGCGGCGACCTCGCGGTCCCGGTAGCGCCAGGGGTACATGTTCTCCACCGCGAAACGGACGTCGGTCTCGTCCGCCATCCGCCAGACACCCTGGACAAAGTCCCGGGCGTACTGCCGCTGCCAGCGGAACGGCGGATGCACCACGACCGTGGACGCCCCGAGCTTCTCGGCCGCCGCCCGGGCCCGGACCAGCTTGGCCCACGGGTCGGTGCCCCAGACCCGCTGGGTGATCAGCAGGCAGGGCGCGTGCACGGCCAGGATCGGGACGGCGTGGTAGTCGGAGAGGCGGCGCAGCGCCTCGATGTCCTGGCTCACCGGATCGGTCCACACCATCACCTCGACGCCGTCGTAGCCGAGCCGCCCGGCGATCTCGAACGCGGCGGCGGTGTTCTCCGGGTAGACGGAGGCGGTGGACAGCGCGACCTTGGCGTCGGGAACCACTATCGGGGCGCCGAGAGCGCGGGCGGACGGGGGCACGGCGAGGGCGCGCGGGGTGACCGACAGCGTCGGCGCGGACGTGGCGGCCTTGGCGGACGTAGCGGCCTTCGCAGCCTTCGCGGACTTGCCGGCCGCCTTCTTGGCGACGGCCTTCTTCCCGGCGCCCGCGGCCTGCTTCACGGCGGCCCGTTTGACCGCCACGGCCTTCTTCACGGCGCCGGTCTTCTTCACGGCCCCGGGCTGCTTCGCCGTGGTGGCCTTGGCCGCCGCGGGCTGTTCCGGCGTCGGGGTGTCGTCCGTTGGTTCCGCCACGGGAGACAGAGTATGCGCGTCCGCCGCCGGAGGGGACAGCGCCTCACCACTCGCGACATGTTCCGGACAGGTGTACGAAGCATCCGGGCGGGCGGGGCCCGCCGGCGCCCTCCGTCCGCCCGTCGTTACTGCTCGCCGGACATCTGGTCCAGCCTGCGGAGGATCAGCCCCTCGCGCAGCGCCCAGGGGCAGATGTCCAGTTCGTCCACCCCGAACAGGTCCATCGCACCGTCCGCCACCAGCGCCCCGGCCAGCAGCTGCCGGGCCCGGCCCTCGGAGACGCCGGGGAGCAGCGCCCGCTGCCCCGCGGTCATCGACGTCAGCCGCGGCACCCAGGCGGCGAGCGAGCCCCGGGTGAGCTTGCGCGGCAGATAGGGGCCGTCGGCCTCGCGGGCCGCGCCGGTGATCCTGGCCAGCTGCTTGAAGGTCTTGGAGGTCCCCACGAAGCGGTCCGGCGCTCCCAGCCGGACCACCTCGGCCACCGTCCTGGCGATCTCCGCGCGCACATGGCGGCGCAGCTTCCGCACGTCCTCGGCCTCCGGCGGGTCCCCGGGCAGCCATCCTGCGGTGAGCCGGCCCGCGCCCAGCGGCAGCGAGACGGCCGCGTCCGGCTGCTGGTCCAGGCCGCAGGCGATCTCCAGCGAGCCGCCGCCGATGTCCAGCAGCAGCAGACGTCCCGCCGACCAGCCGTACCAGCGGCGGGCGGCGAGGAAGGTCAGCCGGGCCTCGTCGCCGCCGGACAGCACCTGCAGTTCGACGCCGGTCTCCCGCTGGACCCGCTTGAGCACCTCCTCGCCGTTGACGGCCTCGCGGACGGCGGAGGTGGCGAACGGCAGGACCTCCTCGACGCCCTTGTCCTCGGCGACCCGCATCGAGGAGGCGACCATCTCCACCAGCCGCTCGACGCCCACCTCACCGATCGCGCCGTCGGCGTCGAGCAGCTCGGCCAGCCGGAGTTCGATCTTGTGCGAGTAGGCAGGCACGGGGGCAGCACCCGGGTGCGCGTCCACCACCAGGAAGTGGACGGTGTTTGATCCCACATCGAGTACGCCGAGTCGCATAGAGCGCCACGGTACGCGACCGCGGGAGGCCCATCATCCCGGGGCGGTCCGTCGTCCCGGAGCAGGCCGCGGCCGCCGGCTCCGGCCAGGAACGGCCGCGCTGCCCGGTACGTTCACCGGTGGACCGGTCCGTCCCCCGAGGAGATCAGCCGTGGCCCTGCAACTCCAGATCGTCGGCAACGCCATGCAGATGGCCGTCGTCCAGCTCCAGCCGGGGCAGACGGTCTACTGCGAAGCCGGGAGGTTCCTGTTCAAGACCGTGAACGTGAGCATGGACACCCGGATATCCGCCCCGAACGGCGACCAGCAGAGCGGCGGCCAGGGCGGGGGCGGCGGCATGGGCGGCATGCTGCGCCAGGCCATGGGCACCGCGATGCAGGCCGGCCAGCGGATGCTGGCGGGCGAGAGCATCGCGTTCCAGTACTTCACCGCCCAGGGCGGCGAGGGCACGCTGGGCTTCGCCGGGACGCTGCCCGGTGAGATGCGGGCTCTGGAGATCACCCCGGGGCGGGCCTGGCTGGCCGAGAAGGACGCCTTCGTCGCCGCCGAGTCGGGGGTGAACTTCGGCATCGCCTTCTCCGGGCTGCGCACCGGGATGTCCGGCGGCGAGGGCTTCATCCTGGAGAAGTTCACCGGCCAGGGCACCGTGATCATCGCCGGCGCCGGCAACTTCATCGACCTGGACCTGTCCGACTTCGGCGGCAAGCTGCAGGTCGACACGGGCTGCATCGTCGCCTTCGAGGAGGGCGTGCGGTACGGGGTGGAGCGGGTGGGCCGGATGAACCGCCAGGGCGTCATGAACGCGATGTTCGGCGGCGAGGGACTGTCGCTGGCCACCCTGGAGGGCAACGGGAGGGTCATCCTGCAGTCGATGACGCTGGAGGGCCTGGCCAACGCGCTGCGGAAGGCCCAGGGCGGGGACAAGCAGGGCGCCACCGGCGGCCTGTTCTCGACCCGGGTGGAGTAGCGGCCGAGCCGCCGCGCTCACCCGCCCGGCCGCAGGCCGTAGCGGCTGGAACAGCAAGGAAGCCGTAGGGTGGCCGGGTGCCAGCCGTAGACGTGACAATCACCGATCGCAAGGCAGTCGAGAAGGCTGCGAAGAAGGCCGCGGCAGCGGCGCGCAAGCGCGAGGTCCCGCTGGACTTCGCCCGCGCCTGGGTCGAGTTCGCCGACCCCGAGGACGCCGAGCAGGTCTTCCGCTGCGACCTGACCTGGCTGACCTCCCGGTGGACCTGCATCTTCGGCCGCGGCTGCCACGGCATCCGGCCCGGTCGGGCCAGCGACGGCTGCTGCACCCTGGGGGCGCACTGGTCCGACGACGACGACCGGAAGCGGGTCCTCGGACACGCGGCCCGGCTCACCCCCGAGACCTGGCAGTTCCACGGCAAGGGCACCGGCCCCAAGGGCATCAGCGAGCCCGACGAGGACGGCGACCTGCGCACCCGCCGGGTGGATGGCGCCTGCATCTTCCTCAACCGCCCCGGCTTCCCCGGCGGCGAGGGCTGCTCGCTGCACACCCTGGCGCTCAGCGAGGGCAAGGAGCCGCTGGAGACCAAGCCCGACGTCTGCTGGCAGCTCCCGGTGCGCCGCATCTACGACTGGATCGACCGGCCGGACGACACCCGCTACCTCCAGGTCACCATCGGCGAGTACGACCGCAGGGGCTGGGGTCCCGGCGGCCACGACCTCCAGTGGTGGTGCACCGGCAGCCCGGACGCCCATGTCGGCCCCGATCCCGTCTATGCCAGCTACCGGCCCGAACTGATCGAGCTGATGGGCGCCAGCGGCTACGCCGTCCTGGCCGACCTGTGCGAACGCCGTCTGGCCGCGCCCGGCGACCCGGTCGCGCCGCACCCGGCGGACACCCCCCGGAGCTGACCCGGCGTCAGCCGCTCGGCGACGGCGAGGCGGTGCCCGAGGCGGACGCCGAGGGTGAGGTACTCGCGGACGGTGACGCGGTCGCGGACGGCGAGGCCGGGGCCGACGGTGAATCGGTGGGCGGCGCCGAGCTGGGCGGCGCCGAACTCGCGGGCGGCGTGGTCCGCGGTGGGCCGGCCGGCGAGGTGGGCGGCGCCGAGCTCGGAGTAGCGCCGGTGGGCGGGCCGGCACTGCTGCCGGCCGTCGGCGGCGGCATGCCCCGGCGACCACCCCCGGACGGTCCGGCGCCCGGGCCGTGCAGGGTCACCACCGAGCCGGAGGGCGTGATCCAGACGTACGCCGTCCACGCGCTCTCCGGCAGCGCGGACCGGTCCACCGTGATCACCAGGGTGAGCCGCTCCCCCGGCTGGAGCGTCCCGCTGTCGCGGCTCAGCCGCAGCCACGCCGCCGCGGTGGACGCCTGCCAGGCCACCGGCGTACCACCGCTGTTGACCAGGGTGACGACGGTACGACCGCCCAACTCGCCCGCGCTGACCTCCAGCCGCACCGGTGGCGGCGCCAGCGGTCCGCCGCCCTGGGGCGACGCGGCCGTCGGGAATCCGGGGGGTCCGGGCAGCGCGCTGTCGGCGACCGCGACCGACAGGCTGGCCTGCCGCGCCTGCGGCAGCGCCGACGAGCCCACCGCGGCGCCGGTCGACGTCGAGGTCGCTGCTGACGGACCGTCGGCCGCGACCGCGGCCGGGTCCACCCGCACCGAGGAGACCGGGTCCTCCGGCAGGTTCGTTCCCTGATGCGTCGCCCACAGCGCCACCACCGGGGCGGCGACCACCAGGGCGATCACCGATCCGGCCACCGCGCGCTGCCGCAGCATCCCGGCCCGCTCGGCCGCGGCGCTGCGGTGGATCGGGAAGCCCCGCCGGTCGAAGCGCAGCTCACGCCGGTCGGGGGGCGCGGCGCCGCCGGCCGCCCCGGTCGCGGCGCCGGTGCCGCTGCCGACGCCCAGGCCCAGTGAGGCGAAGAAGCGATCTCCGGCGGACGCCTTACGGGCCTCCCGCGGCGCCTCCACCAGCGCCAGCGCACCGGGTGCGCGGAACGTCCCCGGCCAGGGCCCGGCCGCCGCGGCCCGTTCGGCCGTGCCCCGGCAGGTCGGACAGTCGTCCACATGGTTCACCAGCTCGCCGCGCAGGGCCGCGCTCAGCACCGCGCCGCGCCCCCGGCCCAGCACCGACAGCTCCGGGCAGTCCGCCGCCGCCAGCACGGCCAGCGCCGCCGCCGTGCGTTCCAGCTCGCAGACCGCCTGCGCCAGCAGCACCCCCGCCTGGTCGGCGCGCAGGTCGAGGACGGCGGCGAGCTCGGCGGTGTCCAGGCCGTGCCGCCCGGCCAGCTCCAGCGCCTCCCGCTGGGCCGGCGCCACCCCGGCCGCCTCCGGCCAGGCCAGGAGTTCGAGCCGGGCGTGCTCGGCGCTGTGCCGCCCCAGCGGACGGCGCGTCAGAGCCCGGACCGGCTCGGCCTCCATCCGCACCAGGCAGACGTGCCGGGCCAGCGCGTAGAGCCAGGCACGCAGCTCCTCCGGGCGGCGCAGCCGGCGCCGGTGCCGCGCGGAGAGCTGCCGCAGCTCGCGCACGGCGGCGACCGCCTCCTCCTGATCGCAGAGCACCGACAGGCAGTAGGTGAACAGCGCGTCGCCGAGCTCCTCCCAGCCCTCCTCCAGGGCGCGGGCGCCGGTCGCCCGCGCTCCCGCCTCCGCCGATCGGACACGGGACCGCGGTACGGCTCTGGCCTGCGAGTCGGTGGTCACTCCACCGACGGTAGGCCGCACCCGCACAGTCGGTGGGCGGATGACTGCGAGATAGCCCTTTCGGGTGACCGTCGCCCTCCCGCGTGAACGAAGCGCGACGACCGTCCCCCGGCCGGATTGTCGGTAGCGCGCTGTAGCGTTCACGGCATGGCAGCCCGAACCACCTCCACGAAGGCCCCGCGCTCCTCGTACCGCTGTACCGAATGCGGCTACACACCGCCCAAATGGACCGGCCGCTGCACCGAGTGCAACGCCTGGGGGACCATCGAGGAGTACGGCGCCCCCGCCGTCCGCACCACCGCCGCGGGCCCGGTGAGCACGGCCGCGCGCCCGATCGGGCAGGTGGACGCCACGGTGGCCGCCTCCCGCGCCACCGGCATCGGCGAGCTGGACCGGGTGCTCGGCGGCGGCCTGGTCCCGGGCGCGGTCGCGCTGCTCGCGGGCGAGCCCGGCGTCGGCAAGTCCACGCTGCTGCTGGACGTCGCCGCCAAGGCGGCCAGTGAGGCGCACCGCACCCTCTACATCACCGCCGAGGAGTCGACCAGCCAGGTCCGGCTGCGCGCCGACCGGATCGGCGCGCTCTCCCCGCACCTCTACCTCGCCGCCGAGACCGACCTCGCGGCCGTCCTCGGCCATATCGAACAGGTCCAGCCCTCGCTGCTGATCCTGGACTCGGTGCAGACCGTCGCCTCGGCCCAGCTGGAGAGCGCCCCGGGCGGACCCGCGCAGATCCGCGAGGTCACCGCCGCGCTGATCCGGGTGTCCAAGGCCCGTGCCATGTCCACCCTGCTGGTCGGCCATGTCACCAAGGACGGCTCGATCGCCGGTCCCCGGCTGCTGGAGCACCTGGTGGACGTGGTGCTCCACTTCGAGGGCGACCGCCATGCCCGGCTGCGGATCATCCGCGGCGTCAAGAACCGCTACGGCGCGACCGACGAGGTCGGCTGCTTCGAACTGCACGACGCCGGGATCTCCGGCGTGGCCGACCCGTCCGGGCTGTTCCTGACCAAGCGGGACAAGCCGGTGCCCGGGACCTGTCTGACCGTCACCCTGGAGGGCCGCCGCCCGCTGGTCGCCGAGGTGCAGGCGCTGATGGTGGACTCGCAGATCCCCTCGCCCCGGCGGACCACCTCCGGGCTGGAGTCCCCCCGGATCGCGATGGTGCTGGCGGTGGTCGAACGGCACGGCGGGGTACGGCTGGGCAAACTCGACATCTACACGGCCACGGTGGGCGGGGTGAAGCTCACCGAACCGGCGGCGGACCTGGCCATCGCGCTCTCGGTGGCCAGCTCGGCCGCGGACACCCCGCTGCCGGCCAACCTGGTCGCCATCGGCGAGGTCGGCCTGGCCGGGGAGGTGCGGCGGGTGACCGGGGTCGAACGCCGCCTCACCGAGGCGGCCCGTCTGGGGTTCACCCACGCACTGGTTCCGCCGGACCCGGGGAAGGTCCCCAAGGGGATGCGGGTGACCGAGGTCGCGACCATCGGTGAAGCTTTGGCCGCGATTCCCGGCCGCCGCAGACCCGCACGTACCGCGGAGGGTGCCACCTCGTAGATGGTTCTCGCGCAGTTCCCCGCGCCCCTATGGGTCTGCAACTGGCCCAGTTGCACCTGCCAGGGGCGCGGGGAACTGCGCGAGAAACAACCGCTGACGGCAACTCCTCCACCGTCGGCGAGTACCGCTCCGGGGGGCTGGCGTCAATAACCCGACACCACTCGCCGTGGCCGACGGTAAACTCATGAGCGCACACCGCACCCCACCGGAGGAGTCGTCCCGTGGCAGCCAACGACCGGGCGGATCGCTCCTCCCGCGAGGAGGCCCTTCTGCGGGCCTCACTGAGCGCCGTAGCACCAGGCACGCCCCTGCGCGACGGCCTGGAGCGCGTACTGCGCGGCCGTACGGGCGGGTTGATCGTCGTCGGCTTCGACAAGACCGTCGAGGCCCTCAGCACCGGCGGATTCGTCCTCGACGTGGAGTTCTCCGCGACCCGGCTGCGCGAGCTCTGCAAGCTCGACGGCGCCGTCGTCCTGGACAAGGACATCACCAGGATCGTCCGGGCCGGAGTCCAGCTCGTCCCGGACGCCAACATCCCCACCGAGGAGACCGGCACCCGGCACCGCACCGCCGAGCGGGTCAACAAGCAGACCGGCTACCCGGTGGTCTCCGTCAGCCAGTCCATGCGGCTGATCGCGCTCTATGTGAACGGTGTGCGCCGGGTCATCGAGGACTCCGCCGCGATCCTCTCCCGCGCCAACCAGGCCCTGGCCACCCTGGAGCGCTACAAGCTGCGCCTGGACGAGGTGGCCGGCACGCTCTCCGCGCTGGAGATCGAGGACCTGGTGACGGTCCGTGATGTGACCGCGGTCGCGCAGCGGCTGGAGATGGTCCGCCTGATCAACCGTGAGATCGCCGGCTATGTGATCGAGCTGGGCACCGACGGCCGGCTGCTGTCGCTCCAGCTGGACGAGCTGATCGCCGGGGTCGAGCCGGAGCGCGAGCTGGTCGCCCGCGACTACTTCCCGGAGCGCGCGGCCAAGCGCGGCCGCACCGTCCAGGACGTGCTGACCGACCTGGAGGGGCTGACCCACGGCGATCTGCTGGACCTGCAGACCGTCGCCAAGGCGCTCGGCTACCCGGGCACCCCGGAGGCCCTGGACGCCGCCGTCAGCCCGCGCGGCTACCGGCTGCTGGCGAAGGTGCCGCGGCTGCCCAACACGGTCATCGAGCGCCTGGTGGAGCACTTCGGCGGGCTGCAGAAGCTGCTGGCCGCCAGCATCGACGACCTGCAGACCGTCGAGGGGGTCGGCGAGTCGCGGGCCCGCTCGGTGCGCGAGGGGCTATCCCGGCTCGCCGAGTCCTCGATCCTGGAGCGCTACGTCTGACGGATCCGGCCGCGCCGGGTCCGTCAGCTGCCGAACGGCGCGAGCTTGAACTGGTGCGAGGGCTGCACCGTCACGCCCGCGATCCCGACCCGGGCAACGTACGTCCCCGCGCCCACAGCGCCACCTCCGCCGCCCGGGGTGCAGCCCGGGATCGAGGTGATCCTGGACCACTGGAACTCCGCGTCGACCGGGGTGGTCGAGGCCGGCACGGCGTACCACTGGGACGAGGCGTCGCGGGGGCAGTCGCCGGAGGACCAGACATGGCTGTTGCCGCTGCTGCTGATGGTGAGCACGGCCGACTTGGCGCCGAGGTCGACCCGGCAGGCCGCGCCGCTGGTGTTGCTGATGGCCAGCTGGAAGGTCGGCCACTGCGAGGAGTTGTAGGACTGCTCGGTGCTGGTCAGCGACAGCTCCACGTCGGCCGCGGCGCACACCGGCAGGTTCATCGTGCCGGCGGCGTTCGGCGGGGTGGTGCTCCCGCTGGTACCGGTGGCGCTGCTGCCACCCGTCGAGCCGCTGCTCCCGCTCGTGGTGCTGCTGCCGCCCGAGACGCCGCCGGTGACGGTCACCACCGTCCCGCCGTTGGTCCCGGCCGGGGCGCTCGACGAGGCGCTGCCGGACGGGTTGGGGCTCTTGCTCCCGCCGCTGCCGGAGCTGGTGCCGCCGCCCGAGGCGGTCCCGTCGTTGGAGCCGCCGGTCCCGGTCGGCCCGGGTGTGATCGACGTCACTGGATGCGAGGAGGCCGTCCCGGCCGCCCCGGGTTTCTTCGCGCCGCCGCCGGGCAGCAACAGCCACAACAGGAGTACCAGTACCCCCAGGGCGACGAGGAGCACGATCAGGCGCCGTCGCCAGTAGATGGAGGACGGCAGCGGTCCGACGGGATTGCGCAGAGAGGGCACGAGCAAACCTTACGAGAGATCAACCCCCGCTCAGAGCAACACCGCCGTACCTGGGGTCCCTTCTTTCACATCATCGTCCTGATGGTCCGTTCGGATGGTTTCGCACCACCGTTCCGGTTACTTTCCGGTGACCCGGTGTGTGCGAGGATCGACGGCGCTATGACAGAAACTCTCAGCCTCCACCGCGCCGTCCTCCACGAAGCCGTCCTCGGCTGGTACGCCGAGCACGCCCGCGAGCTCCCCTGGCGGGAGCCGTCCGCCGGGCCCTGGGCGGTGATGGTCAGTGAGTTCATGCTGCAGCAGACCCCGGTGAAGCGGGTGCTGCCCATGTACCAGGCCTGGATGGAACGTTGGCCGACCCCCGCCGACCTCGCCGCGGCGCCCGCCGGAGAGGCGGTACGGGCCTGGGGACGCCTCGGCTACCCGCGCCGGGCGCTGCGGCTGCACGCGGCGGCGACCGCGATCACCGAGCAGCACGGCGGGGAGGTCCCGGTCGACCACGCGGCGCTGCTGGCCCTGCCCGGCGTCGGCGAGTACACCGCTGCCGCGGTGGCCTCGTTCGCCCACCGGCAGCGGCATGCGGTGCTGGACACCAATGTCCGCCGGGTGTTCGCACGGCTGGTGGACGGCCGCGAGTACCCGCCGACGACGACGACGGCCGCGGAGCGGCGCACCGCGACGGAGCTGCTGCCGGAGGACCCGGAGACCGCGGCGACCTGGGCGGTCGCGGTGATGGAGCTGGGCGCGCTGGTGTGCACCGCGCGGACGCCCTCGTGCGGGGGGTGCCCGGTGGCACGGGAGTGCGCGTGGCGGGGGGCGGGATACCCGGCGCATGACGGCCCGCCTCGGAAGGGGCAGACCTACGCGGGGACCGACCGACAGGTGCGGGGCAAGCTTCTCGCGGTGCTGCGGGAGGCCCATGGGGAGGTCCCGCAGGGGGCGTTGGACGCCGTCTGGGGGGATTCTGTGCAGCGGGGGCGGGCGTTGGATGGGTTGGTAGCTGACGGGTTGGTGGAGCCGGTCGCACCGGGGGTGTATCGGCTGCCCGGCTGAGCGCTCTACCTCGGATTTTGGCTTGTCGCGCAGTTCCCCGCGCCCCTAGCGGGTTGCAACTGGGCCAGTTGCACTTGCTCAGGGGCGCGGGGAACTGCGCGACAAGCCACCCACGACCCGCACCCCGCCTCAGACCTCCACAGCCACCTGCGATTCGGCTTCGGACGACGGCTTCGGAGTGGCCCGCAGCGGCACTTCCTCCAGGAACACCGCGACAACGATCCCGACCGCGCTGATGACCGCGCCCCACAGGAAGATGCTGTGCACCCCGTTCGCGACCGCGTGGTCGTACGCCTCCCGGACCGGGGTCGGCAGGTGGGTCAGCATCCCCGGGGTGAGCTGGGCGTGGCCCGCGATCGCCTTGCCACCGCTCGCGCCGAGCCTCTCGGTCATGGTGTGGGTGACCCGCGAGCTGAACAGCGCGCCGAACAGGGAGACGCCGAAGGAGCCGCCGATGGTGCGGAAGAAGGTGGAGCTGCTGGACGCGACGCCGATGTCCCGCAGCGCCACGCTGTTCTGCGCCACCAGCATGGTGAGCTGCATGAGGAAGCCCAGCCCCGCGCCCAGCACCACCATGAACAGGCCGGAGGTGAACCGGCTGGTGCCGGTGTCCAGCCGGGACAGCAGCAGCATGCCTGCGGTCATCACCAGGGACCCGACCACCGGGTAGATCTTGTACCGCCCGGTGCGGGTGACGGCCTGTCCGACGACCAGGGAGACGACCAGCACGCCCAGCATCATCGGCATCAGCAGCAGCCCGGAGTTGGTCGCCGAGGCGCCCTGCACGCTCTGCTGGTAGAGCGGCAGGAAGGTGATCGCGCCGAACATGACGAAGCCGACCACGAAGCCCAGCCCGCAGATCAGGCTGAAGTTGCGGCTGCGGAACAGGTGCAGCGGCAGCACCGGCTCCTCACCGCGCTGCGCCACCCGCTGCTCGACCCGCACGAATCCGGCCAGCGAGACCGCCGCCAGCGCGAGCATCCCGGCGACCTGCCAGGAGCCCCAGGCGTAGCTCTGGCCGCCCCAGGTGGTGACCAGGACCAGGGCCACGATGCCCACCGTGAGCAGCCCCGCGCCGAGGTAGTCGATCCGGGCGGTCGAGCGGACCTGCGGCAGGTGCAGGGTGACCGCGATGACGATCAGGGCGAGGGCGCCCAGCGGCAGGTTGATGTAGAAGATCCAGTGCCAGCTGAGGTGGTCGGTGATGGTGCCGCCGACCAGGGGTCCGCCGATCATCGCGACGGCCATCACGGCCGCGAACATGCCCTGGTACTTGCCGCGTTCGCGCGGCGGCACCAGCGCGCCCATGATCGACATGACCCCGACGATCAGGCCGCCGGCGCCCAGGCCCTGCAGCGCCCGGAAGATGATCAGCTCGTTCATGTTCTGGGAGAGCCCGGACAGCGCGGACCCGGCCAGGAAGATCACGATCGAGGCCATGAAGATGCCCTTGCGGCCGTAGAGGTCGCCGAGCTTGCCCCAGATGGGGGTGGAGGCCGTGGTCGCCAGGATGTAGGAGGTGACCACCCAGGAGAGGTGGTTGACGCCGCCGAGGTCGCCCACGATGGTCGGCATCGCGGTACCGACGATCATGTTGTCGAGCATCGCCAGCAGCATCGCGATCAGCAGTCCGCTGAGCACGATCCGGATCTCCCGCGGGGAGCGGATGATCTGCGCGTCCGGATCGGGGTCCGCGCCGCCGTCGGCCGCCTCCCCCTGCTGCGGAATCTGGTCCTGAGCCATCCCTCTGCCTCCCCGTACACGGACTTACCTGCCGACCGGCTAGTACCCTCGACAGCGGCACGGTAAGCTCACTTGGTGGGGGCCGTCAACCTGCTTTTCGCCATCCCTGGCGGGACCTGCGCGAACGGCCGCTAACCTACGCGCAGAAGTGTGCGGCACCCCTCTCACCGGACAGGCAATCAGGCGGAGCGATGACCACCCAGACACCTCGCGGGGACACCCGGGCGCGCATCCTCGACATCGCCCTGGAGCTGTTCGCCGAGCACGGGTACGACAAGACCTCACTGCGCGAGATCGCCGACCGCCTGGGCGTCACCAAGGCAGCGCTGTACTACCACTTCCGGACCAAGGAGGACATCCTCGCCGGGATCGTGGACACCATGAGCGCGCCCATCGAGGAGGCCATCGCCTGGGGCCGGGAGCAGCCGTACAGCCCGGCCCTGCGGGACGAGATCGTGCGCCGCTTCGCCGAGGGCATGCAGTCGCGGCAGCCGCTGCTGCGGTTCTTCCACGAGAACCAGCCGACCATCCGCGAGCTGAAGGTGGGGGGCCGCTTCAAGGACCTGATGTTCGCACTCACCAAGCTGATGCTCGGCCCCGACCCGACCTTCGAGGACCGGGTGCGCGCCTCGATCTCGCTGATGACCGTCAACGTCGCCCAGTTCATCGGCGAGGCCTGCGTCGGGGACCCCGAGGCGTCGGTCGGGCTTCCGGACGCGGAGGGCCGCCGGGACGTCGCCCTGCGGGTGGCCCTGGACATCGCCGAGGGGATCGGCAAGCCCGGCCCGCACTGAGCGCCGCTCAGAAGTCGGTGACGCCCTTGCCGCGCAGATAGGCCAGCGGGTCGATGTCCGCGCCGTAGTAGTCGGCGGTGCGGATCTCGAAGTGCAGATGCGGTCCGGTGGAGTTGCCGGTGTCGCCCGAACGGGCGACCCGCTGGCCGGCCCGCACCTGCTGACCTGCCGTCACCTCGAAGGCCGACAGGTGCGCGTACAGGGCGTAGCGGCCGTCGGGGAGCTCGACGACCACGGTGTTGCCGTAGCAGGTCCGCCGGTCCGCCGAGACCACGGTGCCGTCGCCGACCGCGAGCACGTCGGTGCCGGCGTCGACGGCGAAGTCGGTGCCGGTGTGGTAGCCGGCGGCGTACTCGCTGTTCACCACGCCGTAGGCCTCGCTCATCGGCGCGCCCGGGACGGGGGCCGACCACCGGGCCCGTGCGGCTGCGGCTTGCCTGGCCGGAGCGGCCACGCTCTGTGCGGCGTCCGCGCTGCCGCCCGACACCGCCGGGGCGACCGCCGGACTGTCCGTCGCCGCCGCCATCACCGGCAGGCCGATTGTGGCGAAGGCCAGGGCTCCGGTCGCGGCCAGTGCCATCAGGGCCGTACGACGGTGGGCATGCCGTCGGCAGCAGCCGTGCCTGGCATGGGCGCTGTACATCAGGGGTTCGACCTCGTCCTGCTCTCGGGCTGCTTCAGTAGGAGATTAGGGGACTATGGCCGTAAAACTGGGAATCGCCACTGATGCCGCTGATGCCGTGTGTGTCCCGGTACGTCTGCGGCGGCTGCTCCATGCCGGGCCACCCGGCGGCCGCCGTGAGAAGGACCACAGACCCCCGAGGCCCCGTATCGCCCGCACCCGGGCTGTGCCAGTCTCGGTGCCCTGACCGGCACCGTGCACCTGCTCCCCCCTCGAACAGGAGCGACACCGTGACCCTCCAGCTCAAGCCCGGGACTTCCTGGGACGACACCTACGCCCGCTGCCTGACCGCCGCGCCCGAGGCGTTCACCCCCGACCGGCTGCTGAACCTGGTCCGCGGCGACTGGCACGCCACCGGCACCCCCGGCGAGCACAGCACGCCGCTGGACGGCACCCCGATCCCCGGGCCGCCGAGGATCGGCGCCGAGGAGGCCGCGGCCGCCGTCGACTTCGCGGTCACCGAGCACCGCGGCTGGTCGGCGACGCCCCTGGACGAGCGCAAGGCCCGGGTCCTGGCCGCCGTCGAGGCCCTGGCCGGCCAACGGGACCTGCTGGCCATGCTGCTGGTCTGGGAGATCGGCAAGCCCTGGCGGCTGGCCTGCGCCGACGTGGACCGTGCCCTGGACGGGGTGCGCTGGTACCTGGAGAACATCGACCGCCAGCTCGGCTCGCGGACCGCGCTGCCGGGTCCGGTCTCCAACATCGCCAGCTGGAACTACCCGATGAGCGTCCAGGTGCACGCCGAACTGGTGCAGCTGCTGGCCGGCAACGCGGTGATCGCCAAGACCCCGTCCCAGGGCGGCTTCCACTGCCTCACGCTGGCGCACGCGCTGATGCGCCGCGCCGGGCTTCCGGTCACCCTGCTCTCCGGCATGGGCTCGCAGATCGCCGACTCGCTGATCCGTTCACCCGGCCTGGGCGCACTCGCCTTCGTCGGCGGACGGGCCAATGGGCGCCGCGCCGCGACCTCGCTGGCCGACCTGAACCGCCGTCACTTCCTGGAGCAGGAGGGCCTCAACACCTGGGGCGTCTGGGACTACAGCGACTGGACGACACTGGCCGCGCATCTGCGCAAGGGCTTCGAGTACGCCAAGCAGCGCTGCACCGCCTATCCGCGCTACGTGGTGCAGCGCCGGCTCTTCCCGGCGTTCCTGGAGACCTACCTGGCCGTCCTCGGCAATCTGCGCTTCGGGCACCCGCTGGCCGTCGCCGACCCCGAGGCGCCGCTGCCGGAGCTGGACTTCGGCCCGGTGATCCACGCCGCCAAGGCCGCCGAGCTGGTCCGGCACTTCGACGACGCGGTGATCGCCCGCGCCGTCCCGCTGCACCGGGGCACCCTCGCCGACGGCAGCTTCCTGCCCGGCCAGGACACCGCCGCCTACATCGCCCCGGCCAGCGTGCTGGACCCGCCGCCCAACTGGGCGCTGCACCACTCCGAGCCGTTCGGGCCACTGGACTCGGTGGTCCTGGTGGACACCGAGTCCGAACTGCTCGCCGCCATGAACGCGGGCAACGGCTCGCTGGTGGCCAGCATCGCCACCGACGACCCCGACTTCGCCGCCAGGATCGCGCCGGACCTGCTGGCCTTCAAGGTCGGCATCAACAAGCCCCGCTCGCGCGGGGACCGCGAGGAGGTCTTCGGCGGCCTGGGCGCCTCCTGGAAAGGCGCCTTCGTCGGCGGGGACCTGCTGGTCCAGGCGGTCAGCCACGGCCCCGAGGGCGAGGACGAGAAGCTCTACGGCAACTTCCCCGGCTACTCCCTCTATCCGGCCCGCTGACCCCCGCCCGGCTCTTTGACCCAGCCGGTTCACTCGGACCGTTGACCCGCCGGTAACTTCGTGTGACGCTCCTTCATGTGCCCTGCACCACCCGGCAACGCACACGACGAGGAGCGCCTCGATGTCGACCCACCCCCTCTACACCGTCCCGGTCGCCGAAGGAACCTGGACCGTCCCCGCCACCGGATCGGCCCGCTTCAACTGGGAGGCCATGTATCCCGGCCAGAAGAATGGCGCCGGCCGGGAGCGGCTGCTGGCGCTCTACCAGAAGGGCAAGGACAAGCAGTGGGACGCGGTCAAGCGCATCGACTGGTCCCTGGAGGTGGACCCCTACGACCCGCTGGGGCTGCCGGACGAGGCGATGGCCATCCACGGCACCCCGTACTGGGCCAAGTTCAGCTCCAAGGACCGCGCCGACCTGCGCCGGCACTACGCCTCCTGGCAGTTCAGCCAGTTCCTGCACGGTGAGCAGGGCGCCATGGTGTGCGCGGCCCGCATAGTCGAGTCCGTCCCGGACCTGGACGCCAAGTTCTACTCGGCGACCCAGACCATGGACGAGGCCCGCCACGCGGAGCTGTACTCCCGGTTCCTGCACGAGAAGATGGGGGTGCTCTACCCCATCAACGACAACCTGCAGTCGCTGCTGGGCGACACCCTGCGCGACTCCCGCTGGGACATGCCCTACCTCGGCATGCAGGTGCTGATCGAGGGCCTGGCGCTGGCCGCGTTCGGGCTGCTGCGGGACACCACCACCAAGCCGCTGCCCAAGCAGCTGCTGGCCTATGTGATGCAGGACGAGGCCCGGCACGTGGCCTTCGGACGGATGGCGCTGCGCGACTACTACGCCGGCCTCTCCGCCGCGGAGCTCGCCGAGCGCGAGGAGTTCGTGATCGAGGGCTGCTACCTGATGCGGGACCGGCTGCGCGGGGTGGAGGTGCTGACCAACTTCGGCATCCCGCTGAAGGACGCCGAGGAGATCAGCGAGCAGAGCGAGTACCTGCAGTTCTTCCGCAAGCTGCTCTTCTCCCGGATCGTGCCCTGCGTCAAGGACATCGGGCTGTGGGGGCCGAAGCTGCAGCAGGCGTACGTCGACATGGGCGTCCTGGAACTGGGCGACTCCAACCTGGACCTGCTGATGCGTCAGGACGAGGAGATCGCGGAGCAGCTGGACGCCGAGCGCTTCGCCGCCGAGGAGGCGGCCCGGGTGGCGGAGGTCGAGGAGGCCATCGCCGAGGGCGCCGTCGAGGGTGCAGCCAGCGCTTCTTGACCGATCATCAGACCGGAGCGGAGTTATCCACAGGGCTGATGTGCGGAGTCGGCCCGGGCACGGCAGGCTCGGGCCGTGACCCATTCCGCAGCAGTATCCGCACA
The DNA here is from genome assembly GCF_004365705.1 of Streptomyces sp. 846.5. Classification (NCBI taxonomy): domain Bacteria; kingdom Bacillati; phylum Actinomycetota; class Actinomycetes; order Kitasatosporales; family Streptomycetaceae; genus Streptomyces; species Streptomyces sp. 846.5. Next base: position 4,639,331 of record NZ_SOBN01000001.1, on the reverse strand, counting down.
CCGCACCGTCGAGGTCCTCGCCCGCCGTCAGGGCGGCGTCGTGCTGGCCCGCCAGGCCCTGGAGGCCGGGCTGCCGCGCGACCAGATCCGCGTCCTGGTCCGGCAGGGCCGCTGGGCCGCGCTGCACCACGGGGTGTACCTGACCACCCCGCCGACGGCGCGCGGCCCGGGCGGCCGACCACCGCTGCTCGCCCGGGCCTGGGCGGCCCATCTGCGCTGCGGTCCCAGCAGCGTGATCGGCCTCGGCACGGCGGCCCGGCTGCTGCGGCTGCGCGGGCTCGCGGCCGAACCGCCCCATGTCGACGTCTATCTGCCGCGCGGCCGCCATCCCAGGCCCGATCTGCGGCTGCGGCTGCACCTGGCGGCGCTGGGCCCGGGCGAGGTGGTCCGCCGCCGCGGCCTGCCGCTGACCTCGGTCGCGCGCACCCTGGCCGACCTGCTGCTGCGGCTGCCGGAGGACCAGGGGATCGGCCTGCTGGACTCGGCCCTGCACCAGGGCCTGCTGGTCGACCTCAGCGCCGTCGACCGCGCGCTGCGCTACCGGCCCCGGGCCGATCCGGCCCGGTCGCTGCTGCCCCTCGCGGACGGGCGGGCCGCGGCCCCGCTGGAGTCCGCCGTCCGGCTGGACTGCGTCCGCGGCGGGGTCGCCCCGGACCAGCTCCAGGTGGCCCGCTCGGCCTTCTGCTGGCACCGCGGCCTGCGTCGCCCTCTCCTGGGCGAGACCTGCGGCCGACGCGAGGGCCCGGCCCGCTCGCACCGCAACGGCCAGCCGCTGCTCCGCTTCACCTGGGCCGACGTCGCCGAACCCGGGGGCGCGGCCGCGCTGGTGCGGTCGGCGCTGGACGAGCTACGGCTCAGCCGAGGTCCTGGCCCTCCTGAGCGTCCTGGCCCTCCTGAGCGGCAGCAGCGGCCATGCCCCGGCCGAACCAGCCTGCCAGGGCAGCGGTCAGCAGATCCGCCACGATCGTCAGCACCCTGGACACCAGGGCCACCGCCGTGGCCCGACCCTCGTCCATGACCGGCAAAAGCATCGCGACCAGGATGACTTCGCGCACCCCGGCCCCGGCGGGGTCGATCACGATCAGGAAGCCGACGCTCCAGGCGAAGGCGAAGCCGCCGATGGCGGGGGCCAGCGTCTTCACGGCGGGGGCGCCCATGCTCACCGCCAGGATCCAGATCTGCAGCCCGACCAGCGCCCAGTACAGCAGCGACCAGGCCAGCGAGAGGCCGATCGCCCGGCCGGAGACCCGGTGTTCCAGGGCCGGCCGACGGGCCAGCCTGAGCAGCCGCTCCAGCAGCGGGTTGAGCAGCCGGGGGTGCAGCACGGCGAGGATCACCGGGACCGCGAGGAACGCCCAGCCGTAGCGGCCGATGGCACCGCCCTGCAGGAAGGGGAGCGCACAGACCGTGCAGAGCAGCCCGCTGACCAGCGAGACCAGCATCGTGAGCGCGGCGGCGCTGGCCGAGCGGCGCGGCGGGATCCGGTAGGCCCGGCCCAGGTCCATCTGCGCCACCACGGACCACACCGAACCCGGGAGGTACTTGCCGAGCTGACCGACGAAGAACACCTGCGCGGCTCCGCGCAGCGGGGGCCTGGAGCCGAAGGCCCCCAGCAGCACCCGCCAGGACTGCATGGAGGTCAGCGCTGCCAGCAGCACGGCGACCAGCGCGCCGGCCACGGCCGCCCAGCCCAGATCCGCCAGCCCGGACCTGACCTGGCTCCACTGGGAGGCCAGCGCATAGCCGCCGAGCCCGACCGCGGCCAGCACGAAGACCAGCCGCACGACCCGGCCCAGCGGACCCTTGTTCATCAGGCCGCGCAGGCGGGCCGTCCGGGTCGCCCCGGCCGGTGACGCCGGTGCCTGGGGGTGCCGGGAGACATCCTGTTCAGCTTCGTTGACTGCGGGGTCGGGCATGCGGGGAGCATAAGCCCCGTAGGCGGAAACCGGGCAAGCCGCCAGGCCCGCTGCGGGCCGCGCGGCGCGTTGCCCTACTGTTCGTCCCATGCGCGTTCTGGTCTTCGGCACCTACGACACGTCCGCTCACCCCCGGGTCGGCATCATCGCCGACGGGCTGCGCGCCCACGGGATGGACGTCCAGGAATGCAACGTCCCGCTGGGGCTGGACACCGCGGGGCGGGTGGCCATGCTGGCCCAGCCGTGGCGGGTGCCGCTGCTGCTGCTGCGCCTGGCCTCGCGCTGGTGGCAGCTGGCCCGGTCGGCCCGGCGGATGCCGCGGCCCGATGTGGTCCTGGTCGGCTACCTGGGCCACTTCGACGTACGGCTGGCCCGGCTGCTGTTCCGGCGGACCCCGATCGTGCTGGACCACCTGATCAGCGCCAGCGACACGGCCAGGGACCGCAGGCTGTCCAGCGGCGGCGTCAAGCAGATGCTGCTGCGGGCCATCGACGCGGGCGCGCTGCGGGCCGCCTCGGTGGTCGTGGTGGACACCGAGGAGCACCGCGCGGCGCTGCCGGAGTCGGCCAGGGAGCGTGCGGTCGTGGTCCCGGTCGGCGCACCCGACTACTGGTTCGAGGCCGGCGCCGCGGCCGCGGCGGCCCGCACCTCCGCAGGCGCCGATCCGGCCCCGCTGAGCGTGGTCTTCTACGGTCTGTTCACCCCGCTGCAGGGCGCGCCGGTCATCACCGCGGCGATGGCCGCCCTGGAGGGTGTGCCGGTCGAGCTGACGATGATCGGACGCGGCCAGGATTCGGAGGCCGCCAGGAGCGCGGCCCCGACCGACGGCTCCGTCCGCTGGCTGGACTGGGTGCCCGCGGCCGAGCTCCCCGCCGTGGTGGCCGGTCACGACGTCTGCCTGGGCATCTTCGGCACCGGGCCCAAGGCGCTGCGGGTGGTCCCCAACAAGGTCTTCCAGGGGGCTGCCGCGGGCTGCGCCCTGATCACCTCCGACACCGAGCCGCAGCGGCGCGAGCTGGGCGACGCGGCGGTGCTGGTACCGCCCGGCGACCCGGAGGCGCTGGCCGCGGCGCTGCGGAAACTCGCCGAGGACCGGGGCGAGCTCGACCGGATGAAGCAGGCGGCCCGAGCGGCGGCCGAGGACCGCTTCGGCCCTGCGGAAGTGGTTCAGCCCCTGGTGAGCCTGCTCACCAGGGGCTGAGGGGGAAGCGTTCGGCCGGTCGGTCAGTCCTGCCGGGACCGCACGATCAGGTCGGCCAGCAGCGCCAGCGAGGCGATCAGCAGGCCCGTGATGAAGATCAGCACGGTGTTCACGGCGAACCGCACCGGGTGCGTCACCATGTCGAAGACGCCCTTGGCGATGCCGATGCCGATCAGCCACAGGGCGAGCGGCATGAGCACCTTGAGCGGGTTGAAGTACATGACCATGCGGAGGACCTGAAGGATGTACCGGTAGGCATCCTTGACGAACCGAAACTTGGACTTACCCGCCCTTTTGGCGTAGTCGATCGGCAGGTAGCTGATGTCGTGCTGATTCGACAGGAATGCCAGGGTGATCGTCGTGACGCAGGAGAATCCCGGCGGAAGCAGCCGAAGATACGGAAGCGCAATGTCCCGTCGCATTGCCCGCAACCCGGAGTTCAGGTCCGGGATACGTTGGCCCGCCAGTTTTTCTGCGATCTTCCTGACAACCCATTTGGCGGGGACCCGGAGGATTTTGTGCGAGCCCTCCTCGGTGGTGCGGGCGCCGACGACCTGGTCGATGCTGCGGTCCTCGTCGAGCAGTCGGACCAGCTCAGGGATCCGCTCGTTGGGGTAGGTCATGTCCGCGTCGGTCCAGACCACGATCTCGCCCCGGGCCATCTGCGAGCCGATCCTGCGCACGGTGCCGGCCCCGCCGTTGCGGCGGAAGGCGATCGCCCGCAGATGCGGAAACTCCAGCTCAGCTTCCTGGATGACCTTGAGGGTGCCGTCCGTGGAGGCGTCGTCGACGGCCAGCAGCTCGTAGCTGTAGCCGGACTCGTCCATGGCCTTGGTGATCCGCTGCAGCTCGAGAAGCAGATGGTCCTCCTCGTTGTAGCAGGGGAGGACGATCGAGACATGCGGTGTGTCGGCCTGATCGGCCGCGGCCGCCGCGGCGTCGGCTTCCTTGAGCGGCCGGGCGGGATCGGTGAGCATCACGCTGGGTATTCCTCTCGGGAGCCCCCGGCCGGGTAACGCTCGGAGGCGAATCTTGAAGTGCTGTCATCCCCCCGCACAGCAGCCCATACGTTATCCAGGGGCACAGGGTTTTGGCTATCCTCTCATTTTCGCGGGATGATCGGCCCCGGGGGGTCCGGGGACGGAGCCGGGGCTCCCAGGATGTTCACAGGAACCTCGGAGCCGCAATCCATGCGGATTCGCCGAACAGCACCCCTCCCGGGCGACCCGCACGCACCTCCCCTACGCTCACACTGACTGTCCGGAGCCGGCGCCGCCGGCCTCCTCCTGTCCGCGACGCACCTGCCTGGGACAACAACGATGCTCCGACGCCGCACCATGCCACGCCCGCTGAGCGTGCTGGCAGTCCTCGCTGCCGTGCTGTTCGCGCTCTGGGGCATCGGCGGCCAACTGGTCGGCAACTCGACCCTGACCGCCACCGACGAGATGGTCAGTCAGAGTCCCTGGTCGGACGCCGGTCTCAGCGGGCCGCCCACCCACAACTGGCTGCTGGACGACACCTACACCTCCGAACTGCCCTCGACCATCCTGTTCAAGCAGGAGCTGCAGAAGGGCGAGGGGACCGGCTGGAACCCCTACGAGGCCGGCGGCACCAACCTCGGCAACGTCCCCAACCAGGCCCTGCTGTCGCCGCTGAGCATCCCGTACTACCTGCTGCCGACCTGGATCGCCCCCGCCTACGGGCGGCTGCTGGAGATCGTCTGCGCCGTCGCGGGCAGCTTCCTCTTCCTGCGCAGGCTCCGGATCTCCCCCGCCGCCGCGGTCACCGGCGGCCTGATCTTCGCCGGCAGTGCCTTCATGGTGTCCTGGGTGGGCTTCCCGCAGACCCGGGTCGCGGCCTTCATCCCGGTGCTGTTCTGGACCCTGGAGCGGCTGATCCAGGAACGCCGGGTGCGTGACGCGGCCCTGGTCGCGGTACCCGTCGCCTCGCTGCTGCTGGGCGGCTTCCCCTCGGTGACGGCCTACACCATGCTGACGGCCGGCATCTACACCGTGGTCCGGCTGCTCGCCGAGTACCGGGGGACTCCAAAGCGGCTGGCCCTGGTCGCGCTGGGCGCGCTCGGCGGGACGGCGGCGGGCGCCGGGCTCGCGATGTTCCAGCTGGTGGGCTTCCTCTACTTCTACCCGACCTGGCTGGTCGAGGGGCGCGCGCAGACCCCGCAGATGCACCTGGCCGCGATCAACCTGCTGGAGTCGTTCAGTCCCTGGGTGTTCGGCACCGCCAACGTCACCCAGCTGCCGCTGTTCATCCTCGGGCCCAACCTCGTCGAAGCCATGTCGTACATCAGCGCCGCCGCCGTGGTGCTGGTGCTGGTCGCGCTGGCGATGCCGCGCCGGGGCCGAGCGCTGCTGCCGCGGAGCGCGTGGATCGTGCTGTTCGCCCTCGCCGCGGGCTGGACCCTGCTGATCTATGTCGGCGGCGCACCGCTGGAGCTGCTGCAGAAACTGCCGGTGGCGCGGGCCCTGTTCGCCGCCAACTACATCGGCCGCAGCCGCAGCATCCTCGACTTCCTGCTCGCCGTCCTCGCCGCAGTCGGCTTCGACCTGCTGCTGCGCCGCCGTGCCGAGCTCGGCCGGCTGACGGGCCGTCTGGCGCTGCTGCGGTTCTGGCCCGTCGTGCTGGGCGCCGGTGTGCTCGCGCTGGGCGCCGTACTGGTCGTGGACGGCCACCACGCCGTGGTCGCCACCGGCAAGAAGGCGTCGATCCAGGCGTTCAGGCACCATCTGCTGATCGGCGCGCTGCTGCTGGCCGCCGCCGGCGCCTGCGCCCTGGTCCTGCGCCTGGTGCGCCGCCCCGACCCGGCCTCCGGCGGCGACAACCGGGCGCTGCGCGCCCTGCGCTTCGCCGCCGCGGCCGCGCTGCCGCTGCTGGTGGCCGTCCAGGGCGGGGCCTACATGTCGGCGTACTACGCGAAGTCCAGCACCAGCGCCTTCTACCCGAAGACGGACACCCACACCTACCTGGCCGCCAATCTCGGCGGCGAGCGCTTCGCCTCCTCCTACACCGGCATGGTGTTCGGCACCAGCGTCGCCTACGACCTGCGTTCGGTGAACGGACACACCTTCATCAACGCCGCCTTCGCCCCGCTGGTCCAGCAGATCCCGGGCAACCCCATCTACTTCGAGACCTACATCGACTTCAACCCCGACCACGACGAGGCCGTCAGCCCGGTGCTGGACCTGCTCGGCACCAAGTACTTCGTGATGTCCCCGACCGACCCGGTGTTCGGCACCACGGTGACGGCGGCCAAGGACGCGACCACCACCACGCTGCAGCCCGGCGTCACGGTCACCGTCCCGGTCCCGCAGACCGGTCCGCTGCGCGCGGTGGGCGTGACCGCGACCACGAGGCCGAAGACCGACTCCGGCTCCACCCTCGACGTGGTGATCAAGGACGCCTCCGGCAAGGTGGTCTCCACCACTAGCCGGCGCACCAACACCATGGCCAGGGGCGCCGAGTTCACCGTCCCGGTCACCGCCGACACCGTGGCCGCCGGAACAAAGCTGACCGCGAGCCTCACCCTGCACGGGCCCGCCGCGCTCACCCTCGCCGCCGACCAGGGGGCACTCGCGCTCTCCACCGTCGAGGGCGAGGACGACGGGCTGCGGCTGGTCCATGTCGACAGCTCCGCGATCTACCTGCGGCTCAACGCCCAGCCCAGGATCCGCTGGGCCTCCACCGCCACGGTCGTGCCCGACCAGGCGGCCCGGCTCGCGCTGCTCTCCTCCGGCAAGGTCGGCGCCGACCAGGTCGTGCTCAACTCCCCCGGCCCGGCCGCCTCCGGGCAGTCCGCGAGCGTGGACGTCACCGACGACGGCACCGACACCGTCACCACCCGGGTCGACGCCAAGGGCGCCGGCTACCTGGTGGTCGCCGACGCCGACCAGTCCGGCTGGGTCGCCACCGTCGACGGCAAGTCCACGCCGCTGCTCTCCGCCGACCAGGGCCTGGTCACCGTGGCCGTGCCGACCGGGCAGCACACCGTCACGCTGCGGCTGGCCCCGCCGCACGCCACCCTCGGCGCGGCCGTCAGCATCGCCACCGCGATCCTGCTGCTACTGGCCGTCGGCGCCGAGACCTGGTGGCTGCGCCGCCGCAGCCCCGTGGCGGAGACGCAGCCGCTGAGCCTGCCGGAACCGGTGAGCAGCCGGAACCGCTGACGGGGGGCGCGGACCTGTCGTACCGTCGGATCTCCAGCTCACGCCGCATCCGGGGGATCCGTGTCCGACTTCAGCGAGATCGAACTCTCCACCGCAGTCCGAGCCGTCCGCGAACAACTGGTCCGGGCCGCCGCGGACGCGGCCGGCGCCCCGATCCGCTTCGAGGTCGGCCCGATCCAGATGGACTTCGCCGTGGAGCTCCGCCGGGAGGCCGGCGCCAAGGGCGGGGTGAAGGCCTGGGTGCTCAGCGCCGAGGCCGAGGCCAAGGCCTCGCGGGCGACCACGCACCGGGTGTCCTTCACCCTGACGCCCAAGGACGCCGCGACCGGCGCCCCGGTCGAGGTCGGCGACGACCGCCCGGCCGGCACCTCGCGCTTCGGGGCCGGCGCCTGAGATGTCGGCACACCCCCAGCGGCAACGCATAGCGGCGGTCCAGGGGACGAGCCAGGGAAGCGGGTATCTGCTCACCCCCTGGCTGGTCCTGACGGCGGCTCACCTGGTCGACGAGAAGGCCCCGGCCACGGTGGTCGTCCCCGACGGCACCGGTCCACAGCGCTGCACCGTCGTGTGGAACCGGTACGACGAGGAGTGCGACGCCGCCCTGCTGGTCGCCGCGCACGAGCTGGTCCTGCCGGAGGGCTTCCGCGAGTTCAGCACCCTGGTCTGGGGCCGGGTCAAGGACCTGACCCCGCGCCCCGGGGCGCACGCCGTCGGCTACCCGCACATGCAGCGCGACGCCGACGGCGAGCTGGACGGGGAGCAGCTCGTCGGCACGCTCAAGCCGGGATCGGGCCTGCTGCGGCACCGGCACGTCCTGGACAGCCTGCACGGAGCGCCCGCCGCGCGACCTGACGGCGGCTCACCCTGGTCCGGGTTCTCCGGAGCGGCCGTGTTCGCGGAGAACCGCCTGGTCGGCGTCGTCCGCGCCGACCCCACCCAGTGGCAGCACGGCCGCCTGGAGCTCACCCCGGCCGCGTCCATCCTGGAGTCCCCCTCGTTCAAGGCCACCTGCGACCAGCACAACCTGGTCCTCGCCTGGAAGGACATCCGCACCCCGGTCGACGACTTCGAGGAGCGGCTGCGCGCTTTCGTCGTCAAGCAGTCCAGCACCCTGCACATCATCGGCCTGAGCCGGGGCGGCGACGAGGAGGAGTTCTGGCCGCTGGACACCAGCTACCTCAGCCTGGAACTGCTCGGCGGCTCCCCTGCCCGCGAGACCGACGAGCAGGGGCCGGTCGCCCAGCGCGCCGAACAGGCCCTCGCCGGCCACCGCCGGGTGCTGGTACGGGGATCGGCCGGCTCGGGGAAGACCACCCTGCTGCAGTGGCTCGCCACCGCCACCGCCCGCCGCGACCTGCCGCCCGCCCTCTCCGAGCTGGGCGACAGCGTCCCGCTGCTGATCCGGCTGCGCTCGGTGGCCCAGCGGGCCGAACTCCCCAGCCCGGAGGAGTTCCTGGCCACCGTCGCCAAGCCGCTCACCGGCAGCCCGGGGGCGGCCGGCTGGGTCACCGCGCAGATGGCGGCGGGCCGCGTCCTGCTGCTGGTCGACGGAGTGGACGAGGTCCCGGAGGCCGACCGGGCCCGGACCCGCCGCTGGCTGCTGGACCTGCTGGACGCCTACCCCGACTGCCGCTACGTCGTCACCACCCGCCCCACCGCCGTCCGCGAGGGCTGGCTGACCCCGGCGGGCTTCACCGAGCTGGAACTGCTGCCGATGAGCCGCAACGACGTCTCCGCCTTCATCGGCAAATGGCACACCGCCGCCGGGGACGACCCCCGGCTGCCGGTGTGGCACGAGAAGCTGCACACCGCCGTGGTCGCCAAACAGGACCTGGGCCGCCTCGCCACCAGCCCGCTGATGTGCGCCCTGATCTGCGCCCTCAACCGGGACCGCAACGGCTACCTCCCCGAGGGCCGGATGGAGCTCTACGCCGCCGCCCTGGAGATGCTGCTGGTCCGCCGCGACCGCGAGCGCGGCATCCTCGGCCAGGACGGGCTCCGGCTGACGGTCGACCAGCAGATCCAGCTGCTCCAGCGGCTCGCGTACTGGCTGGCCAGGAACGGCGCGGTGGAGATCGAACGCGACCTGGCCGTCCGCAAGCTGGAGGAGGTGCTGCCGGCCATGCCGGCCATCACCGCCGACGCCGAGCAGGTGCTGCACCATCTCCTGGTCCGCAGCGGGCTGCTGCAGCTGCCCACCGCCGAGACCGTCTGCTTCGTGCACCGCACCTTCCAGGACTACCTGGCCGCCAAGGCCGCCGTCGAGGACGAGGACTTCGGCCTGCTGGTCGCCAACGCCCACGACGACCAGTGGCACGACGTGATCCGGATGGCCGTGGGCCACGGCCGCCCCCGGGAACGCGCCCGGCTGCTGCGCGGCCTGCTGGCCCTGGACAGCGACCGGCAGCGGCTGCTCGCCGCCACCTGCCTGGAGCACGCCACCGAACTCGACCCCGCGGTCCGTCAGTCCGTCCTCGACGGCACCGCCGCCGTGATCCCGCCCCGCGACGAGGAGGCCGCGAAGAACCTGGCCGCGGTCGGCCCGCTCGTCCTCGACCTGCTCCCCGGCCCCGAGGGCCTGGACGACGCCACCGCCCACGCCGTCGTGGTCACCGCCACCGCCATCGCCACCAGCCAGGCCGTCCCGCTGCTGCGGCGGTACGCCGACCACCCGTCCATCTCCGTCCGCGGCCATCTCGCCTCCTCCTGGGACCGTTTCGACACCCGCGAATACGGCGAGGAGGTGGTCGCCCACCTCGACCACACCATCAACAACCTGCGCTTCATCGCCAAGTCCCGCGAGCACCTGGAGTTCATCGCCGAGCTGGGCGGCCGCCCACGGATCGAGTGCTCGGGCGACCTCACTCCGACCGACCTGGAACAGCTGCCCCCCGAAGTCGACCAGCTCCGCCTCCACGACAACCCGTACCCGCTCGACCTGGCCCCGGTCCTGCGCCGGGCGCACCCCCGCAACTTCTGGCTGAGCGACTGCACCGCCCCCATCGATCTGTCACCGGTCAAGGACAGCCGGATCGAGGACCTGTACCTGCACACCTGCTCCTTCCTGACCGGCCTGGACACCCTGGCCGAGGTGGAGACACTCCATGTGCTCGGCATCGTCTCCTCCCAGGAACTCCCAGGGCTGCGGCTGCCTCCCGGCCTCACCCACCTCTTCATCGGCCGGTACGACGTCCCCGAGGCCGTCCTGGAGGAGCAGCTGTTCACCGCCACCGGACTGGAGCGCCTCTACCTGGCGGGCAGTCACCTCGCCGGTGTGGCCGGGCAGCTCGGCCGCCTCCCCCGGCTGCACTGGCTCAGGGTCGCCCACCAGGACCTGCGGCTGCTGCGGAAACAACCCCCGCTGCCGCAGATCACCGAACTCGAACTGGCCCTGCCGCTGGCCTTCGACCTGCTGGACGAACTCCCGCGCTGCTACCCCGAACTGCGCAGACTCGTCATCGCGACCGCCGACCTCTCCGTAGACCGGCCCCGCCTGCAGGCAGCCCTCGCCGACCTCCACGGCTGCGAGGTCGAGCTCCACCACCACGACCCCACCGTCGAGTTGTCCATCTTCGGCGTGGGCCAGGCCCACCCACCCCTCTCCGTCACCCGCTTCACCATTCCCTAGGAGGGTCCCTCCAACGGAGCAGCGACGCATACGTACCGGACGGCCCCGGATGCTACAACTGGCCGACCGGTATCCAGCTCCGCAGCTCAAGGAACCCCTGTGCCCACCGCACTCCGCCTCGCCGCCGTGCTGGCCGCCCTCGGCGCCCTCGGCGCCGCGCCCACCCCTTCCGGCACGACCGCGAGGACCTTCACCGGTCAGGTCTTCGACGCCTGCGCCGCCCCCGCCCTCACCACGATGAACGCCTGGAGGGCCGACGGCGGCAACACCTTCGGCGGCGTCGGCGTCTACATCGGCGGCAGCAACCGGGCCTGCAGCCAGCCCCAGCTCACCAGCGCCTGGGTCAGCAGTGTGAGCTCCTCCGGCTGGCAGATCGTCCCGATCTACGTCGGGGCGCAAGCCCCCCGGAAGACCTCCTCCGCCCTGATCAGCGCCGACACCACCACGGCCGCGGCACAGGGCCGGACCGACGGCCTGGACGCCGCGGCGGACGCGTCCGCGCTCGGCATCGACCCCGGCAGTCCGATCTACCTGGACATGGAGGCCTACGACGCGGCAGACCCGACCGTCGCCGCCTCCGTACTCGCCTACACCCAGGCCTGGGACACCGCCGTGCACGCCAGGGGCTACCGGGCCGGCTTCTACAGCAGCGCCGACTCCGGCATCACCCAGCTGAGCGCAGCCGCACAGGCCGGAGCGCCCGCCCTGCCGGACGACCTGTGGATTGCCCGCTGGGTCAGCGACACCTCCACGGTCATCACCTCGACCGCGGACCCCGCCCTCCCGGACCCCCTGTGGCCCGGCCGGACCCGCGCCCGGCAGTACTTGGGCGGCCACACCGTGACCCTCAGCAGCGTCACCCTCAGCATCGACACCAGCTACTGGAACGCCCCGGTCGCCGTCGTCGGCTGACCACCGACCCCACCCCACCGCATGCCGCAGGGCCCGGCCCCCCTTTCGGGGAACCGGGCCCTGCGTAGGCACTACCGACCGGTCGGGTCAGCCCTTGCTGAGGTCCGGGCCGCTTGCGGCGACCGGCGGGGCGTCAGCGACCGGGACCTTGTCGGCGCCGGTGAAGGTAAACTTGGCGGTCTTGCCCTCGCCCTCGACGTCGACCAGGACGATGTGACCGGAGCGCAGCTCGCCGAAGAGGATCTTCTCGGAGAGCACGTCCTCGATCTCGCGCTGGATCGTGCGGCGCAGCGGACGGGCGCCCAGGATCGGGTCGTAGCCGCGCTTGGCCAGCAGCGACTTGGCGGCAGGGGTCAGTTCCAGACCCATGTCGCGGTCCTGGAGCCGGCCGTCCACCTTGGCGGCCATGAGGTCGACGATCTGGATGATGTCTTCCTCGGACAGCTGGTGGAACACCACGATGTCGTCGACACGGTTGAGGAACTCGGGGCGGAAGTGCTGCTTGAGCTCCTCGCCGACCTTGTTCTTCATCCGCTCGTACCCGGTGGACAGGTCGCCCTGGGCGGCGAAGCCCAGGTTGAAGCCCTTGGAGATGTCCCGGGTGCCGAGGTTGGTGGTCATGATGATGACCGTGTTCTTGAAGTCGACCACCCGGCCCTGGCTGTCGGTCAGGCGACCGTCCTCCAGGATCTGCAGCAGCGAGTTGAAGATGTCCGGGTGGGCCTTCTCGACCTCGTCGAAGAGGACGACCGAGAACGGCTTGCGGCGCACCTTCTCGGTGAGCTGGCCGCCCTCCTCGTACCCGACGTAGCCGGGAGGCGAGCCGAACAGCCGCGAGACGGTGTGCTTCTCGCTGAACTCGGACATGTCGAGCTGGATCAGCGCGTCCTCGTCGCCGAACAGGAACTCGGCGAGGGTCTTGCTGAGCTCGGTCTTACCGACGCCGGACGGGCCGGCGAAGATGAACGAGCCGCCGGGGCGCTTGGGGTCCTTGAGGCCCGCACGGGTGCGCCGGATGGCCTGGGAGAGCGCCTTGATGGCGTCCTTCTGGCCGATGACGCGCTTGTGCAGCTCGTCCTCCATGCGCAGCAGCCGGGAGGACTCCTCCTCGGTGAGCTTGAAGACCGGGATGCCGGTGGCCGTCGCCAGCACCTCGGCGATCAGCTCCTCGTCCACCTCGGCGACGACGTCCATGTCGCCGGCCTTCCACTCCTTCTCCCGCTTGGCCTTGGCCTGCAGGAGCTGCTTCTCCTTGTCGCGGAGCGAGGCGGCCTTCTCGAAGTCCTGCGCGTCGATCGCGGACTCCTTGTCCCGGCGGACGTCGGCGATCTTCTCGTCGAACTCGCGGAGGTCCGGCGGCGCGGTCATGCGGCGGATCCGCATGCGCGAGCCGGCCTCGTCGATGAGGTCGATGGCCTTGTCCGGCAGGAAGCGGTCCGAGATGTAGCGGTCCGCCAGGGTCGCCGCCGCGACCAGGGCCGCGTCGGTGATGGAGACCCGGTGGTGCGCCTCGTAGCGGTCCCGGAGGCCCTTGAGGATCTCGATGGTGTGCTTGAGCGAGGGCTCGGCGACCTGGATCGGCTGGAAGCGGCGCTCCAGCGCCGCGTCCTTCTCCAGGTGCTTGCGGTACTCGTCGAGCGTGGTGGCGCCGATGGTCTGCAGCTCGCCCCGGGCCAGCATGGGCTTGAGGATGCTGGCCGCGTCGATCGCGCCCTCGGCGGCGCCCGCACCCACCAGGGTGTGGATCTCGTCGATGAACAGGATGATGTCGCCGCGGGTGCGGATCTCCTTGAGCACCTTCTTCAGGCGCTCCTCGAAGTCACCGCGGTAGCGGGAGCCGGCGACGAGCGCGCCCAGGTCCAGGGTGTAGAGCTGCTTGTCCTTGATCGTCTCGGGCACCTCGCCCTTGACGATCGCCTGGGCCAGGCCCTCCACGACGGCGGTCTTGCCGACGCCGGGCTCGCCGATCAGCACCGGGTTGTTCTTGGTGCGGCGGGACAGCACCTGCATGACCCGCTCGATCTCCTTCTCGCGCCCGATCACCGGGTCGAGCTTGGACTCGCGGGCCGCCTGGGTGAGGTTGCGCCCGAACTGGTCCAGGACCAGCGAGGTCGAGGGGGTCCCCTCGGTCGGGCCGCCGGCCGTGGCCGACTCCTTGCCGCCGCCCTGGTAGCCGGACAGCAGCTGGATGACCTGCTGCCGGACCCGGTTCAGGTCGGCGCCGAGCTTCACGAGGACCTGGGCGGCGACGCCCTCGCCCTCGCGAATGAGGCCGAGCAGGATGTGCTCGGTCCCGATGTAGTTGTGGCCGAGCTGGAGGGCCTCGCGGAGCGACAGCTCCAGGACCTTCTTCGCCCGAGGAGTGAAGGGGATGTGGCCGGACGGGGCCTGCTGCCCCTGCCCGATGATCTCCTCAACCTGCTGGCGGACCGCCTCGAGCGAAATCCCGAGGCTCTCCAGGGCCTTAGCGGCGACACCCTCACCCTCGTGGATCAAGCCCAGGAGGATGTGCTCGGTGCCGATGTAGTTGTGGTTGAGCATCCGGGCTTCTTCCTGAGCCAGGACGACAACCCGCCGCGCGCGGTCGGTGAACCTCTCGAACATCGTTAATCGCTCCTCAGAGCGGTCGGGCAGTGAGGGGTCGGTCCCCTCCCTGTCCTTCCGCATGCTAGTCCCGGAGGCCGGAACAGCTCACTTCAACCGCCGACACCCCACCGTCCCGCAATGCTCGCGACGGCGGACAATGACTCCAACCGAATGCTGCGGGATGGTGTTCCCGCAGGCCAGGCAGATCCACCTGGAAACGCTACGCCGACGGCGAACGCTTCCCCCGACACGCCGCGAGGATTCGGCCGTGAAGCCCTCACATGGGCATTCATACCCGCAGTGCACCCAGGTCCATACCGACTTTCCCGCACCAGGTGTTCGCCTACCGAGAAGTCGGACGATCGGCGCGGGCCGGGTCCGTGACAGGACGCAGCGGAAGCGACTCCCTGCGTAACCGGGGCCGGGTGTCGCGAGTTGGGCAGGATGTGACCACCCATCAGCAGGACGCCGGCCTGAACACCGGCAGCCTGAACACCGATGACGCCGTCGAGGCGCCGCTGGACGCAGGGCTGGCCGCGCTCGCGCAGATGCGCAGGCGTGGACGGCCCTGCGGCCAGGTCGCCGTGGAGGGCGACCGGCTGCTGCTGCGGCTCGCCCCCGGCAGCGCCGGGGACGTCCCCGAGTTGCTGCGCTGGCTCGGCTGGGGGCACCTGGACGGGGTGCTGCGCACCCGCCCGATGCCGGTCCCCATGCCGGTCCCCATGCCTACAGTGCCCCACCAGGCCCGCTCCGGAGCCCTCGCGGAGCACCATCTGCCGCAGGCCCTGGACACCCTCGCGGATGCCTGCGCCCGCGCCCTCATGGAGCAGAGCAGCGCCCTTTAAGGCTCTGTAGGACCCGTCAGCCGTTGGCCTTCTCGTACGCCTCGCGGACCGTGCTCGGCACCCGGCCGCGGTCGTTGACCTCGTGGCCGTTCTCCTTGGCCCAGGCACGGATCTTGGCCGTGTCGGGGTTTCCGCCCACCGGCCGCGGCGAGCGACCACGGCCGCGACCGCCGCTGACGGCACCGCGACCGCTCTGCTTGCGGCCCTTGTCGGTGTACGGAGCCAGGAGCTCGCGGAGCTTCCCGGCGTTCGTGTGCGTGAGATCGATCTCGTAGGCAACCCCGTCGAGAGCAAACGTCACCGTCTCGTCCGCCTCGCCGCCCTCGAGATCATCGACAAGAAGGACCTGGACCTTCTGCGCCACGGGCTTCCCTTTCCTCAAAAGCATGGATTACTTGTAGGAAAGGAAACCCTCTTTCCGGCGAAAATTCAAACCCTCTGCCCGAAGTGCTGTCCCGGCATGCTTCCGAAGCCCGCTTGACGGACCCGGGTCAGAGGTGCAAGAGCATCCGTGTGTTGCCCAAGGTGTTGGGTTTGACGCGTTCCAGATCCAGGAACTCCGCAACACCTTCGTCGTAGCTTCGCAGGAGCTCCTCGTACACATCGGCGTCGACCGGAGTCGCCCCGATCTCGACGAAGCCGTGTTTGGCGAAGAAGTCCACTTCGAACGTCAGACAGAAAATGCGACGGACCCCGATCCAGCGCGCGGTCTGCGTCAACTTCTCCAGAAGACGGTGCCCGATGCCGGTGCCGCGACAGGCGGGATCCACCGCCAGAGTGCGCACCTCGGCGAGATCCTCCCACATCACATGCAGTGCGCCGCAGGCGACCACCTCGGCGTTGTCGTCCCGCTCGGCGACCCAGAACTCCTGCACCGACTCGAACAGGGTGACGGTGGGCTTGTTCAACAGGATCCGTTCGCGCGCATAGCCGTCAACCAGCCTGCGGATGGCCCGTACATCGCTGGTCCGCGCGCGGCGGATCGTGAGCTCCATGGAAGGACGCTATCGTGCCTCGGGGTCCTCGGGCGCACCGATTTCGGAGGGGGCTTCCGCAGGGGCTTCTGCCGGCGCTTCTTCGGCGGACTGTTCGACCGGCGGCGGTGCGGCGACCCGCAATGCGTCGCGCAAGGCGTCCTGTTGTTCGGGAGACATCATGCCGAAGAAGTGGACCAGGGCCGCGGCCGGGTTGTCACTGGTCGCCCATGCGTCGTTCATCAGCGCCGCGGTATAGGCCTCGCGCGAGGACACCGGCTCATATCGGAACGCCCGGCCCTCCTGTTCCCTGCGGAGCCAGCCCTTCTGGAACAACTTGTCCATCACGGTCATCACGGTCGTGTAGGCGAGCTCGCGTTCCCGCAGCAGATCCTCGAGAACCTCGCGAACCGTCACCGGGCGGTTCCACTGCCATACCCGGGTCATCACCTCGTTCTCGAGTTCACCGAGTTGGCGCACCATCGCCGTTCTCTCCCCCTGGGCAGACTAAGCGGCGCATATATCGCCTTTGCCGGACATAAGCATTGTGCAGGTTCCGGCTGTGAAAGGGGGCGTTTAGTCCTTGGCGAGACGCTGTGCCGGGGTCGCGGCGACGGTGATCGCCTCGGCCACGGCGTCCTCCTTGGCGGCATTGGCCCCGCCCTGGTTACGGAAGAGCGTGCGGATCATCAGGCTGAAGGCGATGCACATCACAACGGGGGGCGTCAGTGCCTCGATGTACTGCATGGATCCGGACCGCCTCTGGGAACTGGAGAAACTGGAGAAAACGTCGCGGCAAAAGGCTAACCCCGGCCCCCGGAGGAACCGGGGACCGGGGTCGCCGCTGAGGCGCGGCAGTCTCAGCCGTGGGAGCTCTGGGTGTCCGGCTTCACCAGCGGGAAGAGCACCGTCTCCCGGATGTTCTTGCCGGTGAGCAGCATGATCAGCCGGTCCACGCCCATCCCGAGCCCGCCGGTGGGCGGCATCGCGTACTCCAGGGCGCGCAGGAAGTCCTCGTCCAGCTGCATGGCGTCGACGTCGCCGCCGGCCGCCAGCAGCGACTGGGCGGTCAGCCGGGCCCGCTGCTCGACCGGGTCGACCAGCTCGGAGTAGCCGGTGCCGATCTCGGTGCCGAAGATCATGAGGTCCCACTTCTCGGCGACACCCGGGATGCTGCGGTGCGCCCGGGTCAGCGGGGACACCTCGGTCGGGTAGTCCCGGATGAAGGTGGGCCTGACCGCCGCCTCCTCCAGCAGCCGCTCGACCATCTCCAGCACGATCTGGCCGTGGCCCCACTGCTTCTCGTAGGGGACGCCGGCCGCGTCGGCGAGCTTGCGCAGCTCCTCGACGGTGGTGTCCGGGGTGATCTCGGTGCCGAGCTGCTCGGAGATGCCGCCGTAGACGGTGATCTCGGCCCAGGGCTCGGCCAGGTCGATCTCGTGCTCCACACCGTGCGGGTCCAGGCCGCGGATCACCGTGGTGCCCAGGGCGTCCCGGGCGGCGTTGACGATGGTCGCGCGGATCATCTCGGCCTGGGTGTTGTAGTCGCCGTAGGCCTCGTAGGACTCCAGCATGGTGAACTCGGGGTTGTGCGTGGAGTCCGCACCCTCGTTGCGGAAGTTGCGGTTGATCTCGAAGATCTTCTCCGCGCCGCCGACCGCGAGCCGCTTGAGGTAGAGCTCGGGGGCGATCCGCATGTAGAGGTCGATGTCGTACGCGTTGATGTGGGTCTTGAACGGACGCGCGTTGGCGCCGCCGTGGACCGGCTGCATCATCGGGGTCTCGACCTCGGTGAAGCCGCGCTCCTCGTAGGTGCGGCGGATCGAGCGGACCACCTTGCTGCGCAGGTAGAGCATCTCCCGGGCGGCCGGGTTGACGATCAGGTCCACATAGCGCTGGCGGACCCGGGCCTCGGGGTCGGTCAGACCCTTGTGCTTGTCCGGCAGCGGGCGCAGGCACTTGGCGGTGATCGCCCAGTTGTCGACCATGATCGAGAGCTCGCCGCGCTTGGAGGTGATGACCTCGCCCTCGACGCCGACGTGGTCGCCCAGGTCGACATCGGCCTTCCACGCCGCCAGGCTCTCCGCGCCGAGCCGGTCCAGCGACAGCATCACCTGGAGGTCGGCGGTGCCGTCGCGCAGGGTGGCGAAGCACAGCTTGCCGCCGGTACGGCTGAGCATGACCCTGCCCGCCACCCCGGCACGGTCACCGGTGGCGTGGTCGGGCTCCAGGTCGGGGTAGGCCGCGCGCAGGTCGGCCAGCGTGGTCGTACGCGGGAAGCCGACCGGGTACGGGTCGATGCCGGCGGCGCGCAGGCGCTCCAGCTTCTCGCGGCGTACCCGCATCTGCTCGGGGAGGTCGTCGGACGCAGGTACCGGGGTCTGATCAGTCACCGTCCAAGGGTATCGACCGCACAGCAGTGCCCCGCCACCCGATTACCGGGCGGCGGGGCACTGGGACAGCACTGGTACGGACGGGTCAGCCGTGGCTGCCGGTCCTGCGGCGGCGGGCGAGCAGGACGCCGGCCACGCCCAGGGCGATGGCGCCGATGCCGTAGAAGAGCATCGGGGTGGTGTCGTCACCGCCACCGGTCTGGGCCAGGGCGCCGCCGGTGGACGTCGCCGAGGCGGAGGCGGTCACCGAGGCCGAGGAGGCGGCCGAAGCCGTGGCCGAGGCGCTCGCCGTGGCCGAGGCCGTGGCGGTGACCGGGGCGGTGGTCGCCTTGACCGCGTCGACGGTGAAGTCGGCGATGTTGTTGGTCATGTCGTCGTCGATGCCCGAACCGGTGAAGGCCACCACCGCGCCCTGGGCGGCGTGCAGCACCTTGGTCGGCTCCACGGTGAAGGTGAAGAGGTTGGTGCCCCCCGGCTGGATCACCGAGTCGACGATACAGGCGTACACGGCGCCGATGTCGGTGGGCAGGGTGCCGACCGCGGTGGCCATCCTGCTGCTCAGCCGGCTGCCGAGGCGGCTCCGAGCGGACTGGGCCGAGGCGGTCTGGTCGTCGAAGCATCCCGCGGGGACCTTGGTGACCTTGACGCCGACCGGCAGGGCGACCAGCAGCGCGGCGGTGTCCTTGGCGGACGGGGCGCCGTCCAGGCTCCTGGTGGGCAGGGTGCCGACGTTGGCGACCCCGGCGCCCAGCTCGACGCCGCTGCCGACGGTGCCGCTGACGTTCCCGGTCGTGGCCATGACGTCCAGCGTCTGACCGGTGGTCAGCTGGGCGATGCCGACGTTGTTGCCGTAGTTCAGGTCGCCGACCAGGGCCCGGCTGGAGCCTGCGGGCACCGACACCAGGCCGAGCGCGGCGCCGGTGCCGCTGTGGCCCTTGCTGAGGCCCTGGGTCAGATCGCCGCCGACGGTGTCGAAGCCGTACGCGGTGTAGCCGATGGTGGCGTCCGAGGTGGCCTTGACGGTGATCGGCGCGGAGGGCTGCAGCACGTCGCCCGGGTGCACCACGACGTCGTCGAAGTGGCACAGCACGCCGGTGCGCTCGGCGGCCGGCAGGCTGGTGTCGCCGACGCCGTACTGGCAGTTGCTGTAGTTGCCGCCGACGGTGAAGGCGCTTCCGCCGAGAGCGTCGGCCGCGTCGATCAGCATCACCACGCCCTTGGCGGAGTCCCGGTCGCCCACGTTGCGCAGCTTCGGGGTGTAGGAGGTGCTCCCGCCCGGCTTCACGGTCAGGCCGCCGACCTCGCCGGTCGCCAGGTCGGGACCGTCGCCGACGGTGATGACGGTGGTGAGGTCCGCGGCGGTGTCCGACGGGTCCTCGACCGCGTTGGAGGCGGTGGCCTTGAAGGACAGCTTGCCGGTGCTGCCGACCGCGGCTCCGGCAAGGGTGCGGACGCCCAGGTCCACCGTGCCGAAGGTCTCGACCGAGCCCAGGTGGCAGTCGGCCTTGGTGTGCGCCGCGTCGGTGAAGGCGCAGTCCTCCTTGGCGGGCAGCGTGAGCTCGGCGACCCCGGTGAGCCCGCTCGCGTCGATGCTGAGCACGACGTCCTTCGCCTGGGCGATGTCACCCTCGTTCAGCACCACCGGGGTGAGCGTCGTCAGGGCGGTCGGGCCGCCGCTCGCGGGCTGCGGCACCAGCGTCACCGCCGACGGGGCGATCACTGTGATCAGCGCCTTGCTGCCGGACGCGGACCCGGAAACGGAGTCCGCCTGGGCCGGGAGGACGGTGAGGCCGACGGATATGGCCGAGGCCGCGACGATTGCGGCACCGATCCGGGCGAACCGGCGCAAAAGCGCGTCTGACATGGACTTTTCCCCCTGGGGCGAGGTGCTGGACTGCGGTGTCGCAGATCAAATCACCCCAGGGGACGGGTCCGGGCACCCGGGTGCCGGAGTGCGGCAACCGGAACCCGTCCGACATCAACTTGTGATCATGACGGGTCTCAGCCGGTGCCGGTGGCCAGCTGCGAGCCGCCGCCCGGCGCATGTGCCTGCGGCTTGCGGACCCCGCGCGGGAACAGGTCGGCGGGGGTCGGCACCGGACGGACGGCGGGGCGGGTCTGCTCCTGCTCCTCCTCCTGCTCGACCTCGGTCTCGTCGGCGTCGGCGTCGGCCGGAGCGGCCTTGCTGCTGGGGGTGGGGGTGTCGGACGAAGCCATGGGAATGGGACCTCCACGTCGGTTCGGCAGGGAGAGGGGGGCTCCCCCCGGGCTGTTCCGGATTTCCGGGGTGCGACCCCCCGTACCCCCGCGCGGACGCGGCGTGCGCGCCGGACGGGCGAACTCGGTCACCGTGCCGCCGACCAGCTGGGGCGGCCTCGTCGCGGACTCCAGGCGGCGGCGCACCGCGGCTTCGGCGAGCTCGCCGCAGCGGGCTCGCAGGGCGAGCCTGCGGGCGCGCTCGGCCGGCGCGCAGGGCTGCGCGGTCAGCGAGCGCAGCGCGGCGAGGTCGTCGGCCTCGGGGAGGTAGCCGTCGGCGACGGCCTCGTCCAACCGCTCCAGGTAGCCGCCGGCGCTGCCGGGGAGGGCCTGCCGGTAGCGGGCCAGGTCGGCGAGGGCGAAGGCGCGCATCCGGCCCGCCTCGTGGACGGCCTCCTCGATGGCCTCGGTGAGGCGCAGGACGTCCTGGACGTCCGAGGCCCAGCCCAGCGGGTGCGGGGCGCGGGCCGGGACCAGGGCGGGCGTCAGGAGCTGATTCGTCGGGTTCGGAACCGGTGGATTCAAGACCTGGGCGAGGGCGCGCCGCAGCACCCGCAGCTCGTCCGCGCTGAAGGCCATACCGCCGCGAGACCCGTGAGGCGTAGGCATGAGTTGACACTATGCCCGGCATGACCTATTTGTGATTATCGACGCGCAGGGAGTTCTGACGGATCGTCGGGTGCGGCAGGTGCATGGCTTGTCGCGCAGGTCCCCGCGCCCCTAGGGGTCTGCAACTGGGCCAGTTGCACAAGCTAGGGGCGCGGGGAACTGCGCGACAAGCCATCCGCTAACCCGCAGTGTTCCGCTCATAGACCAGCCGAAGCCCGATCAGGGTCAGCCAGGGCTCGTGCACATCGATCGAGCTCGCCTCCCCCAGAACCAGCGGCGCGAGCCCCCCCGTGGCGATCACCTGCACGTCGTCAGGGTCGGTGGCCAGCTCCGCTGCCATGCGGTTCACCACGCCGTCCACCTGCCCGGCGAAACCGTAGAGGATGCCGGACTGCATGCACTCCACGGTGTTCTTGCCGATCACATTGCGCGGACGGATGATCTCGATCTTCGGCAGCTTCGCCCCGCGCAGCCCCAGCGCCTCCACCGAGATCTCGATGCCGGGCGCGATCGCCCCGCCGACGTAGTCGCCGCGCTCGTTGACGGCGTCGAACGTGGTCGCCGTCCCGAAGTCCACCACGATGCAGGGGCCGCCGTAGAGGTGTTTGGCCGCGAGGGTGTTCACGATCCGGTCCGCGCCCACCTCCTTGGGGTTGTCGGTGAGGACGTGCACCCCGGTCTTGACACCCGGCTCCACCAGCACCGCCGGAACGTCCCCGTAGTAGCGGCGGGTCACCTCGCGCAGCTCGTGCAGTACCGAGGGCACCGTGGAGCAGATCGCCAGACCGTCCACGGTGTCCTCGCCCAGCGCGGGGTGCGAGCCCATCAGCCCCTGCATCAGCACGGCCGTCTCGTCGGCGGTCCGGCGGGGGTCGGTGGACACCCGCCAGTGCTCCACGATCTCCTCGCCGTCGAACAGGCCGAGGACGGTGTGGGTGTTACCGACGTCGATCGTGAGCAGCATGCTGGCGCCGTTCCTAGGGTTAAGAGGCAGTCGGGGGACTATCCGCGCAGGTCCAGGCCGATGTCAAGGATGGGCGAGGAGTGGGTGAGGGCGCCCACCGCCAGGTAGTCCACGCCGGTCTCGCCGACCGCACGGGCGTCGTCGAAGGTCAGGCCGCCGGAGGACTCCAGCCTGGCCCGCCCGGCCACCAGCGCGACCGCCTCGCGCAGTTCGGGGACGGTGAAGTTGTCGAGCAGGATCAGGTCCGCCCCGGCGTCCAGCACCGGCTGGATCTGGTCCAGGCGGTCCACCTCGACCTCCACGGCCAGGTCCGGGTAGGCGTCGCGGACGGCCTTGAACGCCTCGGCGACTCCGCCGGCGGCGACCACGTGGTTGTCCTTGACCAGGGCGGCGTCCGACAGCGCCATCCGGTGGTTGGCGCCGCCGCCGGCCCGCACCGCGTACTTCTCCAGCGCGCGCAGCCCGGGGGTGGTCTTCCGGGTGTCGCGGACCACCGCGCCAGTGCCCTCCAGGGCGTCGGCCCAGGCCCGGGTGGCGGTGGCGATGCCGGAGAGGTGGCACAGCAGGTTGAGCGCGCTGCGCTCGGCGGTGAGCAGGTCGCGGGTGCGGGTGGTCACGCTGAGCAGCACCTGCCCGGCCTCGACCCGGTCGCCGTCCTCGGCGTGCCGCTCGACGCTGAACTCCTCCTCGGCGACCAGCGAGAGCACCGCCTCGGCGACCCTCAGCCCGGCGACGACGCCGGCCTGGCGGGCGGTGAAGTCGGCGGTGGCGACGGCGTCCTCGGGGACGGTCGCGACGGAGGTCACGTCCTCGCCGCCGGCCAGGTCCTCGGCCAGCGCCAGGGTGGCGATGTCCTCGACCTCGACCGGGTCCAGGCCGGCCTCCTCCAGCAGGGCGGCCAGCGCCGGGTCCAGGCCGGTGACGTACTCCTCCCCGCAGGCGCAGCCGTCCCCGCAGCCGCCGCCGTCGACGAGCTGGAGCTCCGGATGGTCGTGCTCGTGGTCGTGCGCGGTCACAGCTGCTCCTCGGTGGTGGTCAGAATGCCGTCCTGCTGACGGGTCGTGAGATGGATCTGCCAGGCCGCGTCGTCGCGGTCGGGGAAGTCCTCGCGCCAGTGGCAGCCGCGGGTCTCCTCGCGCAGCCGGGCGGCGGCGGTGAGCGCGGTGGCGACCAGGTGCAGGTTGGTCGCCTCCCAGGTCTCGACCTGCGGGGCCTCGCCCTTGCCGGTGACCGCGCCGCTGTGCGGGTCGGCGGCCAGCGCCGCCAGCCCCTCGGCGGCCTCGGCCATGCCGGCGGCGTTGCGCAGCACGCCCACGCCCCTGGTCATCAGCCGCTGGATGTCGGCCCGTGCCTCGGAGGCGAGCAGGGGCACCCGCTGCACGTCGCGGGTGGTGTCCTCGTGACGGGGGGTCAGCTTGCCGGCCGTGTCCCGCTCCAGGATGTCGGCGGCGATGCGCTCGGCGAAGACCAGGCCCTCCAGCAGCGAGTTGGACGCCAGCCGGTTGGCGCCGTGCACCCCGGTGCAGGCGACCTCGCCGCAGGCGTAGAGGCCGGAGACGGTGGTGTGGCCGCGCAGGTCGGTGCGGACCCCGCCGGAGGCGTGGTGGGCGGCGGGGGCGACCGGGATCAGCTCGGTCACCGGGTCGATGCCGTGCGAACGGCAGGAGGCCAGGATGGTGGGGAAGCGCTCCTCCCACATCCGCTCGCCGAAGTGCCGTCCGTCCAGGTACATGTGCTCGGCGCCGGTCTCGCGCATCCGGCGCATGATGCCCTTGGCGACGATGTCGCGCGGCGCCAGCTCGGCCAGCTCGTGCTGCCCCACCATGAACCGCACCTCGTCGGCGTCGACCAGGTGGGCGCCCTCGCCGCGGACCGCCTCGGAGATCAGCGGCTGCTGACCCTCGGCGTCGGGACCCAGCCACAGCACGGTCGGGTGGAACTGCACGAACTCCAGGTCGGTGACCTCGGCCCCGGCCCGCAGCGCCAGCGCGACGCCGTCGCCGGTGGAGACGGCGGGGTTGGTGGTGGCCGAGTAGACCTGGCCCATACCGCCGGTGGCCAGCACCACCGCACGGGCGTGCAGCGCGCCGACGCCGTCCCGCTGACCCTCGCCCATCACGTGCAGGGTCAGCCCGGCGGTGCGGCCCTCCACGTCTGTGAGCAGGTCCAGCACCAGGGCGTGCTCGATGACCTCGATCTGCGGATCCGCCTGGACGGCCTCGACCAGGGCGCGGGAGATCTCGGCGCCGGTGGCGTCGCCGCCGGCGTGGGCGATCCGGCGGCGGTGGTGGCCGCCCTCGCGGGTGAGCAGGATCCGGCCCTCGGCGTCCTTGTCGAACGCCGCACCGGTGGCGATCAGCCGC
This sequence comes from Streptomyces sp. 846.5, assembly GCF_004365705.1. Taxonomy (NCBI): domain Bacteria; kingdom Bacillati; phylum Actinomycetota; class Actinomycetes; order Kitasatosporales; family Streptomycetaceae; genus Streptomyces; species Streptomyces sp. 846.5. The sequence continues at coordinate 4,614,503 of NZ_SOBN01000001.1, read as the reverse complement.
CGCACCGCGGCCGGGCCCTCGGTGACCAGGACCCGGACCGCCTCCTCGTCGCAGAGGCCGGCCCCGGCGACCAGGGTGTCGGCCAGGTGCTGCTCGGGGGTGTCGCCCTCGCCCATCGCGGCCGCGATGCCGCCCTGGGCCCAGCGGGTGGAGCCGTCGTCCAGCACCGCCTTGGTGACCACCAGCACCTTCAGCCCCGCGGACCGCAGCCGCAGCGCCGTGGTGAGCCCGGCGACCCCGGAGCCGACCACGACCACGTCGGTGGCGGTGGTCCAGCCGGGGGCCGGGGCGGCCAGTCGCGTCCTGGAGTCCTTGGGGACCGGGGTCTTGAGTGCTGGGGTCATGCTTCGCTCCGCGCGTGCACAGGGGTGCTGTGGGCAGCACCGTCGACGTCACGGTACGCCTGTGCACTGATCGCACGGGAATCCGTATACCCGGCGACCAGCCCGCTGCCCGCCGGGGCGTGCGCGGCGTCCGAGCCCAGGTGGGTGACCCGGTTGTCGCCGTCGACGAAGACGACGCGCGGCCGGTAGGTGCGCGCCTCGGCGTCCTCCAGCTGGGCGTAGGCGATCAGGATCACCAGGTCGCCGGGGTGGACCAGCCGGGCCGCGGCGCCGTTGATGCCGATGATGCCGGTGCCGCGCTCCCCCGCGATGGTGTAGGTCTCCAGCCGGTTGCCGTTGTCGATGTCGACGATGTGGACCAGCTCGCCGGGGAGCAGGCCGGCGGCGTCCAGCAGGTCCTGATCCACCGTCACCGAGCCGACGTAGTGCAGGTCGGCCTGGGTGACGGTGGCTCGGTGGATCTTGGACTTCAGCATGGTGCGGTACATGGTCACGTCTCCTGGTGGTGAGTACATGCCGGGGCGGTTCAGGGCTGGAAGAAGATCCGTACGTTGTCGATCAGACGGGTGGCGCCGACCTTCGCGGCGACGGCGAGCAGCGTCTCGCCGCGGTAGTCCTCCCGGTCGACCTCGGTGAAGTCGGAGGGGTCGATCAGGGCCAGGTAGTCGACGGACAGACCCGGGTACTCGGCGAGCACGGCCTCCGCCGCCGCCCTGACCGCCGCCGGACCGCTCTTACGGGCCGCGTGCCCGGCGAAGAGGCTCCGGGACAGCGCCAGCGCCTGGACCCGGTCCTCCGCCGACAGGAAGCGGTTGCGGCTGGACATCGCCAGTCCGTCCGGCTCCCGGACGGTGGGGACGCCGACGACCTCGACCGGGAAGTTGAGGTCCTTGACCATCCGCCGGACCAGGGCGAGCTGCTGCCCGTCCTTCTCGCCGAAGAAGGTCACGTCGGGGGCGGTGAGATGGAGCATCTTGGCCACCACGGTGAGCATGCCGTCGAAGTGACCGGGGCGCGAGGCCCCCTCGAAGCCCTCCCCCATCGGCCCGGCGGCCAGCCGCAGCTGCGGCGCGCCGCCGGGGTAGACCTCGTCCACCGACGGCGCGAACACCACGCTCGCCCCGGCCTCCGCGGCGAGCTCGACGTCGGCGTCCAGGGTCCGCGGATAGCGGTCCAGATCCTCGGCGGGACCGAACTGGAGCGGGTTGACGAACACCGTCACGATCACCGCGCCGTCCGCCCCCACCCGCTTCCGCGCCGCCCTGATCAGCGCCGCATGGCCCTCGTGCAGCGCGCCCATGGTCATCACGACGGCCCGCCGGGCGCCCGGGGCGGCCTCGCGCAGCTCCTTGGCCGTCCGCACCAGCTCGGTCACGTCTCCTCCTCCGCGAGGACGTCCAGCAGCGCCTCGGCCGCCTCCGCCTTCAGCATTCCGTTGGCCAGCGCGCGGTCCGCGGTGGCGCGGGCCATCGCCCGGTAGCTCTCCAGCACCTGGGGCGAGGTCGCCCGCAGCTGCTGGACGTGCTTGCGCACCGTCCCGGCGTCGCCGCGGGCGACCGGGCCGGTCAGCGCGGCGTCGCCGCTGCGCAGCGCGTTGTCGAGGGCGGCGCCCAGCAGCGGGCCGAGCATCCGCCCGGGCTCGGCGACGCCGGCGTCACTGAGGATCTCCATGGCCTGGGCCACCAGGGTGACCAGGTGGTTCGAGCCGTGCGCGAGGGCGGTGTGGTAGAGCGGGCGGACCGCCTCGGGCACCCATTCGGGCTCGCCGCCCATCTCCACCACCAGCGCCTCGGCGACCGGGCGGAGCTCCTCCGGAGAGGTCACCCCGAAGGGGCAGCCGGAGAGCCGGGCCACGTCGACGGCGGTGCCGGTGAAGGTCATCGCCGGGTGCAGGGCCAGCGGGAGCGCGCCGGCGCGGGCCGCGGGCTCCAGCACGGCGACGCCGTGCGAGCCGGAGGTGTGCACGAGTATCTGACCCGGCCGCACCGCGCCCGTCGCCGCCAGCCCCGCAACCAGCTCGGCGAGGACGTCGTCGGGGACGGTCAGCAGCACCAGGTCGGACGCGGCCATCACCTGCGGGGGCGTGACCAGGCGTACGCCCGGCATCAGGGTTTCCGCCCTTCGGCGCGACTCCCGGGAGACGCCGGAGGCGGCGACGACGCGGTGGCCCGCGAGTTGCAGCGCGGCGGCCAGGGCGGGGCCTACGCGTCCCGTACCGACGACGCCCACGGCGAGGCGGGCGGGGCGGTTCGCGGGGTCGGTGGGGTCGCCGAAAGGGTCCACGGGCAGGTCCGTGCTCATGCTCTGCGTACCTTCTTCCGTTCCAGTCCTCTAGGGGTACCGGACGTACCGCACCATGGTACGGCGGGCTCACAAGTGCACCTCGGTGGGTGGCTTGTCGCGAAGTTCCCCGCGCCCCTGGGGGTAGGGGCGCGGGGAACTGCGCGAACAGAAACCATGCACGACCCGCACCGCCGCACCTACGCCGCATCCTCCGTCGGACGCTCGTTATACGTAGCCACCCGCGTCTGCCCGGACAACTTGTGAATCGCGTCCATGATCTCGTCAGTGACCCCCCGCCGAACCGGCCCCACCGGCTTCATCTCGCGGCGGTCACTGAAATCCATCGGCTCCCCGAACCGGACGGTGACCCTTCGCACGCGGGGCAGCCGCTTCCCCACCGGCTGGATGTCCTGGGTGCCCGCCAGCGCGACGGGCACCACGGGGGCGCCCGAGGTCAGCGCCAGCCAGGCCACCCCCGTCCGGCCACGGTAGAGGCGGCCGTCGAGGGAGCGGGTCCCCTCCGGGTAGATGCCGAAGGCCATGCCCTCGTTGAGGACGGCCAGCGAGGCGTCCAGCGACGCTTGCGCCGAACGGTGGGTGCCGCGCTCCACCGGGACCGCGCTGATCGCGGTGAAGAAGGAGCGCATGATCCGCCCCTTGAGGCCGGTCCCGCTCCAGTACTCCGACTTGGCCAGGAAGGCCACCGGCCGGGGCGCCACCAGCGGGATGACCATGCTGTCGATGAAGGACAGGTGGTTGCTGGCGAGGATCACCGGCCCGCGCCGGGGTACGTTGTCGCGCCCTTCGATGACCGGCCGGTAGATCACCCGCGTCAACGGGATGAGGATCAACCTGAGGACTAGAGCGAACACGGATCCTCCGGGGACCTTCTGATGAGGGGTGGCTGCCGCCGGATCGTATGACATCCCGGAGCCTCCGTCAGCCCCCGCCGGTCCGGCGCCGCGCCATGGGAGATGATCGGTCCATGGCTGACGAGATGGAAATAGACCCGCTTCAGCGCCGCTTCGAGGCGCTCCGCGGCTCCGGAAGGCTACTCTCCGGTACCCGGCCCAGAAGCCTCCGGGAGAGCATCGACGCCCTCGCCGACGGCTCCCACGACCTGGGCGGCCGTACCGATGTGTACGGGGACGGCGTGGTCGAGGCCCTGGAGGAGCAGGTCGCCCGACTGCTCGGCACCGAGGCCGCGGCGTTCTTCCCGACCGGGACGATGGCGCAGCAGGTCGCGCTGCGCTGCTGGGCCGGGCGCACCGGCGACCGCACCGTGGCGATGCATCCGCTGGCCCACCCCGAGGTTCATGAGCGCTTTGCGTATGCGCAGCTCAGCGGCTTGCGCAGCGTCTGGCCGACGACCGAGCGGCGGATGGCGAGCGCGGAGGAGGTGGCCGACTTCCCTGAACCGTTCGGCACCCTGATGCTGGAGCTGCCGATGCGTGACGCCGGTTTCCTGCTGCCGACCTGGGAGGAGCTGGAGGCCACGGTCGAGGCGGCCCGGGCCAGGGACGCGGTGGTGCATCTGGACGGCGCCAGGATCTGGGAGACGGCGCCGCACTTCGGTCGCTCGCTGCCGGAGATCGCCGGGCTGGCCGACTCCGTCTATGTGTCGTTCTACAAGACCCTCGGCGGGATCAGCGGTGCGGCTCTGGCCGGTCCGGCGGAGTTCGTCGCCGAGGCACGGGCCTGGCGGCACCGCTACGGGGGCCAGCTCTACCAGCAGTGGCCGGCGGCGTTGAGCGCGCTGGCGGGGATCGAGCGGGAGCTGCCCCGGCTGGGCGAGTACGTCGCACACGCCAAGGTGGTGGCCGCGGCGCTGGCGCATGCCGTCGCCGAAGTGCCCGGTGCCCGGGTCTTTCCGGAACCGCCGCTCACTCATCAGTTCCAGCTGTGGCTGCCGTACCCTGCGGAGCTGCTCACCGAGGCCGGGCTGCGGCTGGCGGAGGAGAGCGGGCTTGCGCTGTTCGGCGGCTGGCGGGAGCCGGGGCTGCCGGGGGTCTCGTGCACCGAGGTCACCGTGCAGGCTCCGGCGTTGGAGTGGTCGGCGCAGGAGGTTCGGGCGGGGGTGGCAGCGCTGTTGGAGCGGGTGAAGTAGGACTTCGGGTGCGGACCGTAGGTGGCTTGTCGCGCAGTTCCCCGCGCCCCTAGGGGGCCGCAACTGAACCGCCGGGAGCAAGTTGCACTATCAGGGGCGCGGGGAACTGCGCGACAAGCCACCTACACACGGTCAGTGTTGAGCTCGGACCAAGCCCGTCTCGTAGGCCAGGACTACAGCCTGCACCCGGTCGCGGAGCTGGAGCTTGGTGAGGATCCGGCCCACATGGGTCTTCACCGTCGCCTCGGAGAGCGAGAGCCGCGCGGCGATCTCGCCGTTGGAGAGCCCCTGGGCGATCAGCAGCAGCACCTCGCGCTCGCGCTCGGTGAGCCGAGCGAGCTCGGGGGTCTCGGCCGGCGGCAGCGAGCTGGGCAGCACGGTGGCGAAGCGGTCGATCATGCGGCGGGTGGTGGTGGGCGCCACCACCGCATCGCCTCCGTGGACCGCGCGAATCGCGGCGACCAGCTCGGTCGGCGGGACGTCCTTGAGCAGGAAGCCGCTGGCCCCGGCCTTGAGCGCGGCGAAGGCGTACTCGTCCAGGTCGAAGGTGGTGAGGATGAGCACCCTGGGGCCACTGGCGTCCACCACGGGGTCCTGTTGGGCGCAGATGCGCCGAGTGGCCTCGACGCCGTCCATGCGGGGCATCCGCACGTCCATGAGGATCACGTCGACCTCGGTCGTGGCCAGGACCTCCAGGGCCTGGACCCCGTCCCCGGCCTCGGCGACGATCTCGATGTCCTGCTGCGACTGGAGCACCATCCTGAACCCGGTGCGCAGCAGCTCCTGGTCGTCGACGAGCATCACGCGGATCGGCATCGGGGTCCTTACTTGCTGAGGTGGACGGCGGAGTCGGCCGGGGCGGGGTCCGCCGGCGGGGGCGGCGCGGCGGGGGCGTCCCGGCCGCCCCGGGCGGGCTTCAGCGGCAGCACCGCGTTGATCCGGAAGCCGCCGCCGGGGCGGGGCCCGGCGTCCAGCGTGCCGCCCACCATGCCGACCCGCTCGCGCATCCCGATCAGTCCGTGCCCGAAGCCGTCCTCGCCGCCGTCGCGGGCCAGCTCGGCGGAGGCGCCGCGGCCGTTGTCCTCGATCAGCATGTCCAGACCGCGGCCGTCGAAGCGGATCCGCACCGAGGCACTGGCCGTCGGCCCGCCGTGCTTGCGGGCGTTGGTGAGCGCCTCCTGGACGATCCGATAGGCCGTCAGCTCGACACCCCGCGGCAGCTCCCGGGGTTCCCCCTCCACGGTGAACGCGACCGGCAGTCCGGCGTTGCGGACCTGCTCCAGCAGGTCCGGGAGCTGCTCCACGCCCGGCTGCGGAACGTACTCGCCGACGGTGTCGGCCGAGCGCAGCAGCCCCAGCAGTCGGCGCATCTCCTCCAGCGCCTGGCGGCCGGTGCCGGCGATGGTCGCCAGCGCCTGCTTCGCCTGTTCGGGCGAGGAGTCCATGACGTAGGAGGCGCCGTCGGCCTGAACGATCATCACCGAGACATTGTGGGCCACCACATCGTGCAGCTCCCGGGCGATCCGGGCCCGCTCGGCGGCCACCGCGATCTTCGACTGGGCGTCGCGCTCGCGTTCCAGCCGGGCGGCGCGGTCCTCCAGCTCGACGTAGTAGGCGCGGCGGATCCGGGTGAACCGGCCGAGCACCCAGCACAGCAGGAAGGGGGTGGAGGCGAACAGGCTGAGGAGGATGTTCGCCGTCATCGACGGGTGCGAGGTGTCGGTGGCGCCGGGATCGAACCGGAGGAACGTCAGCGGCCCGGCCAGGCAGCTCAGCAGCAGGGCGGCCCTGGAGGTCCACACATGGGCGAAGGCCGCCGCGGTGTAGGTGAGGATCAGCAGCGCGGTGTCGGCGGTGCCGGGGTTCTGGCGGACGGCGATCTGGCCCAGACCGACCAGGGTGCCCAGCCAGACCGTGAGATCCGGCCAGCGCCGGCGCAGCACCAGCAGGGTGCACAGCGTCACCGAGATGAAGGCGACCCCCAGGAGCGTGGTCCCGGCCGTGTCGCTGTGCCAGTCGGACGCCAGCTCCACCAGGCACAGCAGGAACAGCAGTGACGCCCAGATGGCGTCGGACACCGTGGGGTGCCTGCGGAACCAGCTGTAGAGGAGTTGCACAGTCACCAGCCTAGGCAGCTGAAACAGGCCCGGGGTCCCCCGCCGGGCGGAGTCGGCCGTCCTCCGCAGGTCGGAGACGACCGGCGGGTGTACGGCGACCGGACTCCTTCCCTCCCCAACCCGTAGGGTGCAGCGATGGAGAGCGGGCAGGCGGCGGAGTGGAGCGGGTGGCGTGCGGCGGCCGAACGGGCGCTGTACGGACCGGACGGTTTCTTCACCCGGACGGGGACCGGTCCCGCCGGGCACTTCCGGACGTCCGTGCATGCCTCGGCCGGCGGCGCGGACCTGTTCGCCGGAGCGGTCCTGGAACTGGTGGCCGAGGTCGACGAGGCGTTGGGCCGTCCGGCGGAACTGGTGGTGACCGATGTCGGCGCGGGGCGCGCGGAGTTGTTGCGCGCGCTGGGGATGCGCGCCCGCGCGGAGCGCCCCGCGCTGGCGGACCGGCTGGTGCTGCGCGCCGTGGAGCGGGCTCCGTGCCCGGACGGCCTGCCGGGCTGGATCAGCTGGGGCGACCGGATCGAGCCGGCCGCGCACGGGGTGCTGTTCGCCAACGAGTGGCTGGACAACGTGCCGGTGGACATCGTCGAGGTCGACCCCGGGGGCACCGCGCGCCTGGTCGAGGTGGAGCGCGGCAGCGGTGAGGAGCGGCTGAGCGCCCCGGTCACCGGCGCGGACGCGGCCTGGCTGGCCCGCTGGTGGCCGCTGGACGGCGCGGAGCCGGGCGAGCGTGCCGAGCTCGGACTCCCGCGCGACCGGGCCTGGGCAGCGGCCGTCGGTTCGCTGGGCCGGGGGCTCGCGGTCGCGGTCGACTACGCCCACACCGCCGCTGCCCGTCCGGCCTTCGGCAGCCTCGCCGCCTTCCGCGAGGGCCGCGAGGTACGCCCAGTGCCGGACGGCACCTGCGATCTGACCTGCCATGTGGCCCTGGACGCCTGTCTGGACGCCGCCGCGAACACCGTCCACAGCCTGTGGGCGACCCAGCGCGAAGCCCTGGCCGCGCTCGGCGTGACCGGCGCCCGCCCCCCGCTCGCACAGGCGTCCAGCGACCCCGCCGGCTATCTGCGCGCCCTGGCCGCGGCGGGCGAGGCCGCCGAACTCACCGCCCTGGGCGGGCTCGGCTCCTTCGCCTGGGGCCTGCAGTCGGTCGGCATGCCGCTCCCCCGACGCTGGCTGGATCTCGCCGGGGCCGGGGGTGGCACACTCTTGCCTCATGACGATTAGCACGCCGGGGCGCGGCACCCGTGAGACCACGGTCGGGATCGGCGCCGGGGCCGCCACCGAGCTGGGCACCAGCGACATGGTGCTCAACATCGGCCCGCAGCACCCCTCCACCCACGGCGTGCTGCGGATCAAGCTGCGGCTGGACGGGGAGCTGATCACCGCCGCCGAGCCGGTGATCGGCTATATGCACCGGGGTGCCGAGAAGCTGTTCGAGGCCAGGGACTACCGGCAGATCATCATGCTGGCCAACCGCCACGACTGGCTCTCGGCCTTCGCCAACGAGCTGGGCGTGGTCCTCGGCGTGGAGCGGATGCTCGGCATGGAGGTCCCCGAGCGGGCCACCTGGACCCGCACCCTGCTGGCCGAGCTGAACCGGGTGCTCAACCACCTGATGTTCCTCGGCTCCTACCCGCTGGAGCTGGGCGGGATCACCCCGGTCTTCCACGCCTTCCACGAGCGCGAGCAGCTCCAGTCGGTGATGGAGGAGGCCTCGGGCGGCCGGATGCACTTCATGTTCAACCGGGTCGGCGGCCTCAAGGAGGACCTGCCGGCCGGGTGGTACGGACGGGTGCGCGCCACGGTCGCCGCGGTCCGGGGCCGGATGGGCGTCTTCGACGACCTGGTCCTCGGCAACGACATCTTCCGGGCCCGCACCCGGGGCGTCGGCGTGCTGGCGCCGGAGCTGGTCCACGCCTACGGCGTGAGCGGGCCGATCGCCAGGGCCTCCGGCGTGGACTTCGACCTGCGCCGGGACGAGCCCTACCTGGCCTACCCGGAACTGGCCGGGGTGCTGCGGGTGGTGACCCGTCAGGAGGGCGACTGCCTGGCCCGGTTCGAGTGCCTGCTGGACCAGGTGCACAACTCGCTGGACCTGGCCGAGGCGTGCCTGGACCGGCTGGCCGAGACGGCGCCCGGACCGATCAACACCCGCCTGCCCAAGGTACTGAAGGCCCCCGAGGGCCACACCTACACCTGGACCGAGAACCCCCTCGGCGTGAACGGCTACTACCTGGTCTCCCGCGGCGACAAGACGCCATGGCGCCTGAAACTCCGCTCGGCCTCCTACAACAACATCCAGGCCCTAGGCGAGCTCCTGCCCGGCACGTTGGTCGCCGACATGGTGGCGATCCTGGGCTCCCTCTTCTTCGTCGTCGGCGACATCGACAAATAAGCCAGAGGCCAGCCCTGCAACCACCTAGGGGCGCGGGGAACTGCGCTGCCAACCATGCACCTCCGTAGAGGGCTGGTCGCGCGCGCAGTTAATCAAGCAGAGCCCCGCGCCCCTTAAAAACCAACTACAGGGCCCGGAGGGAGCGGACGTCGATGGGTTCCGTCTCGTCCTCCGCGGTGAGGTCGTGCACCACGTCCTCCGCAGTCCCCGCCGCGCCCTCCGCCGTACCCGTCGCATCCGCGTACAACCGCTGGGCCGCCGCGGCCTCCGTGCCGACCACGTCCGCCAGGTCACCGAGCTCCGTGGAGATCGCCGTCTCCTGCCGGCTGAAGAAGTTGAACGTCCCGCTGGTGCCCGCATCCTGACGCAGCACATCACGCGACTGCCGCGGCATCACCGCACTCGCCGGCCGCAGCGGCGGCAACGCCGCCCTCGCCCAGGCCGGCCCCGACGGCTTCTCGGCCGTGGCAACCGCCTTCTTGGGCTTCGCCTTCGGCTTCGGCCGGAACGCCGACCGCTCCTGCACCCGCTCCCGTTCCTGCTTCGGCTCGGCAGCCTTCGCAGCCACCGGCTCCAGAACCGGCTCGGCCGCCGGCTCCACCGCCGGTGCCACCGGCTCCGCCTCCCGCACCGGCACCGACCCACCGGCCCCGCCGGCCGAGGCGATCCGCTGGGCCTGGCCCACGGCCGCCCTCCGCTCCAGACCGCGCAGCGCCGCCGCGGCCTTCAGGTAGGCGGTCGGGGTGGGACGGGTGCCCCGCAGCGCGGCCTCCCTGCGCTGGGTCTCCTCCGCCTCCCGCAGGGCCTGCTCCGCCGCGACCCTGGCGCGCTCCCGCTGCAGCCTGGCGTTCTCGGCCTCGGCCCTGGCGATCTGGCTGCGCTGCGCGAGCAGCCGCCGCTCCATCCGCTTGACCTGCTCCTCGGCCGCCTCAGCGGCGTACTCCAGCTCGGCCACCCGGTCCTCGAAGCGGGCCTCGTCGCGACTCCTCGCGGCCATCTCCGCATCGAGCTCGATCTGCCCCGCGTGCTCGCGCAGCCGCAGCAGCACCGCACCGGCGAAGGCCCCGACCGACGCGGCCACCACCAGGACGCGAAGCATCGCCGGATCGGTCGCGAAGACCGCCGATATGAGTGAGGCGATGGCCAGCACTCCGCAGGCGGTCGGAGGGAGGAGCCTGCTCAGAGGCGAGGACTGGCGATGGCGACCACGTGGCATGGCCAGAATCTAGCGCGACCGCGCTGCCCATGTCAGGCCAGGGCCCAAAAGTGCTCTTGACAGGACCGGTTCATGGCATCTGGGTGTACCAACCATGACGTTACGTCACTTCACCCAGGCCTCAGGGCCGCTCCGCCGAGCTGTGCACCGGCGTCGACGGGTCCTGGTCCTCCGGCAGTCGGCAGATGTACTGGATCCACAGCCCCGCCGCCATCACCGCGATCCCCGCCAGCACCGCGAACAGCGCCGTCAGCGACTGGCCCCGGCGGGCCGAGGCGTCGCTGCTGCTCAGCAGGAACACCCCCATACCGCCGTACACCCCGGTGACCAGCGCCGAGACCAGCGCGCTCGCCTGGCCCAGGACCACCGCCCTCGCGGCCGACAACGGATCCACGCCCTTGGCCCCCGGCACCCGCTCCCGCTGCGCCTTCAGCCTGCCCCGCAGCGAGATCGCGGTGGCGGCCAGCACCACGGCGATGATCGCCAGCACGACCGGCGCCGCCGTGGGGACGCCCGGCAGCGACCCCACCGAGTTCCACAGCTGCGACCCGGCCCAGGACAGCACCCCGGCCACCAGGGTGATCGCGACCAGCACGACAGCGCGTAGCGCCTTCAAGATCTCCCCTTCAGGTCAGCACAGGCTCAACCTCAGAGCCTACCCGCCGCCGTCTGTTACTCGGGCAGGTGCAGCGAGAGGTCGTCGCGCCGCCTGACGCCGGCCACGCCGACCGCGTCGAGGAGGTGCGCGACCGAGCCGGCGCCGGGGATCTCCGCGGCCGGGTCCACATCCAGCCAGGGAGCCAGCACGAAGGCCCGCTCATGGGCGCGCGGATGCGGCAGCGTCAGCGACGGCGAGTCCTCGACGACGCCCTCGTAGGCCAGGATGTCGACATCCAGGGTGCGCGCGCCCCAGCGGACCTCGCGGATCCGTCCGAAGGCGTCCTCGACCGCGTTCGCCCGCTCCAGCAGCGAGTGCGGCGGCAGGGTGGTGCGCAGCACCAGCACCGCGTTCAGATACGTCGGCTGGCCCTCGGGGCCGCCTACGCCCTCGGTCTCGTAGACCGGGGAGACCGCGCGGATCCGCACGCCCGGGGTGTCCTCCAGGGCGTCCACGGCGCCCTGCAGGGTCTCCAGCCGGTTGCCGAGGTTGCTGCCCAGCGCCACCACGGCGAGGACCGGGTTGTGCAGGGTGAAGTCGGCCTCGTCGACCTGCCGCTCGACATGGGGGGCGACGGGGCTGGTGGTGGGATCGCTGCTCATCCGCGGCTCCGAACGATGGTGATGGACACGTCGTCGAACGGCACGGTGATCGGGGCGTCCGGCTTGTGCACGGTCACCTCGACCTCCTGTACCGCCTCGTGCTTCAGGCACTGGTCGGCGATGCGCTGGGCCAGGGTCTCGATCAGGTCGACGGGCTCGCCCTGGACGATCGCCACGACCTCCTCGGACACGATGCCGTAGTGGGCGGTCCGGCTGAGGTCGTCGCCCGAGGCGGCGGGACGGGTATCCATGCCGAGGACGATGTCGACCACGAAGGTCTGGCCCTGCTCCCGCTCCCGCGGAAAGACCCCGTGGTGGCCGCGGGCCCGGAGGCCACGCACCGCGACACGGTCCAGACTGTGCTCCCGATCGAACAAAGGAATCACTCCCACAGGTCGAACGCCCCCGTCCGGCTGCCGACGGGTGGCCGGGCAGGCGGGAACGATGCAGGCGACGTTGCCTGCCCAGTCGAAAACTGTCTCAGCCAAACTACCTCCGGGCACTGACAGCGAAGACGATCCACAGGGCCGTCCGGCCGTGCACGCACCGCTTCGCCGCGGGCCGTCCCAGCAGCACCGCTGCCCCTTCGGCAGTCGGGAGAACACCCGCGGGACGTGATCGCATTCCCCGGACGGCGTCCGGTCCGCCCGGCCTACTCCTCGTCAGGCCCGCTGGTCAGCACGGGAGATCCGTGGTGCGACCAGAGCCGCCAGCCCTCCGCGGTGCGCCGGAACAGGTTGCTGGCCACCACCCGGCCGCCGACCAGCGGCCCGAGCTCGCCCTCGGTCTCGGCCTCGCCGCCGGAGAGGATGTTCTCGGTGCAGGTGACAAGTGCCACATCGCCGACGACCTCCACCTCCACGTCGGTGAGGAAGAACTGGATGTACTCGGTGTGCGCCATGATCAGCGCATAGGAGCGCAGCACCGAGGCCCGTCCGCGCAGCACCGGCCAGCCGGGGTGCACGCAGACCGCGCCGCGGACGTCGTCGGCGTCCGCCCCGGACACCCAGACGTCGGTGAGCCCGTCCAGGTCGCCGGCCTCCAGCGCGGCGTACAGGGCGGCGTTCACGGCCTCGACGGCCTGCTGGTCGGGGGTCCGCCCCGGAGCGACCGGGCCGGTCACCGGCCGCCGCCCCTGGCGGCCCGCAGCGCGGCCTCCACCCGTACCGCGTCGACCGTCGCGGGCACCTCGTGCACCCGGACCGCCCAGGCGCCCTGGGCCGCCGCCAGCGCGGACACCGCGGCCGTGGCGGCGTCGCGGGCCCGGGCCGGGCGGGGCTCGCCGGTGACCGGGTCGGCCAGCAGCGTCCCCAGGAACCGCTTGCGCGAGGCCGCGACCAGCACCGGCCGGCCCAGGCCCGACCAGGCGTCCAGCCGGGCCAGCAGGGCCCAGTCGTCCGCCCTGGTCTTGGCGAAGCCGAGCCCGGGATCGACGATCACCTGGGCGGGGTCGACCCCGCCCGACACCACAGCGTCCATCTGGCGCTCCACTTCCTCGATGACCTCGCCCACTACATCCCCGTAGGAGGCCAGCTCATCCATGTCCGCGGACTGGCCGCGCCAGTGCATCACCACGAAGGGAACGCCCGTACGAGCGGCGACGCCCACCATCTCCGGGTCCGAACGGCCGCCGCTGACGTCGTTGATGATCAGCGCGCCGGCGTCCACCGCGGCCTCGGCCACGGCGGCGCGCATGGTGTCCACGCTGACCAGCGCCCCGCCCTCGACCAGCCCCCGGACCACCGGCAGCACCCGCCGCAGTTCCTCCTCACGGGTGACCCGCACCGCCCCCGGGCGGGTTGACTCGCCGCCCACGTCGATCAGGTCCGCGCCCTGGCGCACCAGCTCCAGACCGTGGGCCACCGCCCGGCCCGGGTCGAGCCAGAGCCCGCCGTCCGAGAAGGAGTCAGGCGTGACGTTGACGATGCCCATCACCGCGCTGCGCTGCCACTCGGGCAGACCGGGGAGCGGGGACTTGTACGTGCTCATGCGGCCATTGTGAAGCAGACGCTGCCGGGTGCGGCGCTTGCCCGGCTGGTCGCGCCCCTGAGCATGTGCAACTGCGCCAGTTGCAGACCCATAGGGGCGCGGGACTCTGCTGAATTAACTGCGCGCGCGACCAACCATGCAGGCGCCGCACCCGGAAACCTACGTCCGCACCGGAGCCCCGTTCAGCTCGGTCCGTGCCTGCACCGCAGCCACACGCTTCGGCCGCCTGCGGAGGAACTTCGGCAGCTCCATCACGATGAACGCCTCGGCCTGGAGCGCCGAGATGCCGATCCTCGGCAGGTCCCGCGCGGTCGGGTAGACCAGGAACCGGGGCTCCCAGATCGGACGGAACTTGGCGTTGAACTTGTAGAGCGACTCGATCTGGAACCACCGCGACAGGAACACCAGCAGCCCGCGCCAAGCGCGCAGCACCGGCCCCGCGCCGATCCGCTCACCCCGCGCCAGCGCCGAGCGGAACATCGCGAAGTTCAGCGAGACCCGGCTGATCCCCAGCTCGCCCGACGCCTGCAGCGCCTTGACGATGAGCAGCTCGTTCAGCCCCGGGTCGGCGTCCCGGTCCCGGCGCATCAGCTCCAGCGAGATCCCCTCCTTGCCCCAGGGCACGAAGTGCAGCACCGCGCGGATGTCCGACGCCCCCTCGGCCGCCCCCTCGGGGAGCTTGTGCGCGGTGACCACCACGCAGCCGGTGTCCGCCGGGTCGCCGAAGCGGCCCAGCGCCATCGAGAAGCCCCGCTCGGTCTCGGTGCCGCGCCAGGCGTCGGCCGCGTAGCGGATCTGCTCCAGCTCCGTCTCGGTGAGCTCGTCGACCCGGCGCACCTTGCAGACGTACCCGGCCCGCTCGATCCGCTTCACCATCTGCCGGACGTTGCGCATGGCCCGGCCCTCCAGTGTGAAGTCGTCGACCTCCACGATGGCTTCGTCGCCGATCTCCAGGGCGTCCAGACCCGCCTCGCGGGTCCACACCTCGCCGCCGGTCTCGCTGCAGCCCATCACCGCGGGCACCCAGGCGTGCCGGTGCGCCTCCTCCATGAACAGCTTGATCGCGCCGGGCCAGGCCTCGACGTCGCCGATCGGGTCGCCGGAGGCGAGCATCACCCCGGACACCACCCGGTAGGCGATGGCGGCCTTGCCGCTGGGCGAGAAGATGACGCTCTTGTCCCGGCGCAGCGCGAAGTAGCCCAGCGAGTCACGGGACCCGTGCTTCACCAGCAGCTCCCGGACCTGCCCCTCCTCCACCGTGCTGAGCTCGGCGACCGGCTTGGACGGCTTGGTCGCCAGCCACACCGTGCTGACCGCGGTCAGCAGGCCGAGCCCGGCGAGCGAGTAGTAGACCACGTCATTGGTGCGGTCCGCGGTGTAGTGGATCGGGCCGCCGATCCCGATCAGACCCCAGACCACCTGCCAGAAACGGTCGCCAAAACTGGGGGCCCCGAGCGTGGTCTTGGCGTGCGAACTGACGATGATCAGACCGAGCCCAAAACTCAGTACGTACATCGCGATGAAGTTCCCCAGCGCACGCCAGCGGCTGCGCGGGTCCGACAGCGCGTAGAACTCGCGCCGATTCACCAGTACGACGACGAACACCACCACGGTCACCACCGCGGTTCCGGTGTGGTGCCAGCGCAACGCCTCCAGCAGCGCGCCGACCGGCAGCAGCACCGCCACGGCCTTCCAGGCCCGCTGCTTCCTGCGCCGCAGCGCGTGCGCCAGCATGATCAGCAGAATGCCGACGACCAGCGAGGCGGCGGTGGCCAGCGTGGTCACGGTTCCCGGTAGGAAGCTGGCAAGTTCGTGGACCCTGGACCCCTTGAAGTGCGGTGCCACCGCGCCGACGATGTCACCCAGTCCGACCAGCGCCGTGGCGTAGCCGACGACCGCCGGAATCCATGGACGCGACACCTTCGGCAGCTGGATGCCCTTGCGGGTACGGCCCTCTGCGGCCTGCTGGTCGGCCGGGGTGGCGGCCTGGGGATCGCTCATGGTGGTCCAGAGTAGAGGCTCAGGTAAGGACTTCGGTCAGACCCAAGTAGGAGAGCATCCGTCCCAGGCATGAGTTTCCGGTCGACAGGCGACTTTCCGGCAATGCACAGCAACTTCCCAGGCATGCTGGTGCGTCTGGCACTCCGCAGCCCGCGCTCCGTCAGGGGGAGCGGGTACGGGCAGAGCGCCGATCCGGGCCGGGCAACAGGATGTGAAACATGGGACTCACCAGCCAGAAACTGCAGATACTCATCGCGCTGATTGCGGTGGGCTTTTTTGCGGCGACGGTCTGGATCTGGCCCCGTCTCGGCCGCCGCAGCTGGCGCGCACTGCTCGGCCGGGTGGGAATGCTGGCCGCCAGCCAGCTTTTCACTCTGGCAGCGATCGGTCTGGCTGCCAACAACTGGGGCGCTTTCTACAGTTCCTGGAACGACCTGCTGGGCACCGCCGGCAACGGCGCACCGGTGACCATCAGCAACGGGGTGCACCCCAGTTCGGCGACCCAGGACAGCCAGGGGAACTCCGTGCAGGTGCTGAACAGCAAGCCGGTGGCGCTGGAGCTCCCCGGCCAGAACGCCTCCGGCGGCACCCTTGAGAAGGTCACCGTCAAGGGCGGCAACACCGGATTCTCCGAGGACGGCTACATCTACCTCCCGCCGGAGTACCGCGAGGCGGCATACGCCCGTACCAAGTTCCCGGTGATGCTGGTGTTCACCGGCTACCCCGGCTCGCCGACCAATCTGGTCACCCGGATGCAGTACCCCACCGTCGCCGCCCAGGCCATACACGAGAAGCAGATGCAGCCGACCATCCTGGTGATGATGCGACCGGCCGTGAACCTGCCCAGGGACACCGAGTGCCAGGACGTCCCCAACGGACCGCAGGCTGAGACCTTCTTCACCAGGGACCTGCAGAACGCCGTCGCCGCCGACTACCGCGCCGAGGCCGGCGGCGCGCACTGGGCCGCCATAGGCGACTCCACCGGGGGCTACTGCGCGCTCAAGCTGAGCATGCGCCACCCCGAGGCGTTCGGCGCCGCCGCCTCGCTCTCCGGGTACTACGCGTCCGCCGTGGACAGCACCACCGGCGACCTGTTCGGCGGCAGCCAGCAGCTCCGCAACGAGAACGACCTGATGTGGCGGCTGAAGAACCTGCCGATGCCCAAGGTCTCGCTGCTGGTCGCCAGCAGCCTGAAGGGCGAGGGCGACTACAAGGCCACG
The DNA here is from genome assembly GCF_004365705.1 of Streptomyces sp. 846.5. Taxonomy (NCBI): domain Bacteria; kingdom Bacillati; phylum Actinomycetota; class Actinomycetes; order Kitasatosporales; family Streptomycetaceae; genus Streptomyces; species Streptomyces sp. 846.5. The sequence continues at coordinate 4,597,574 of NZ_SOBN01000001.1, read as the reverse complement.
GTGGCGTTCGCCAACGCGGCCAAGCCCCCGCTGCAGGTGTCCACGCTGTTCCTGCCCGAGGGCGGCCACAACTTCGGCACCTGGAACAAGGAGACGCCGTCCGCCCTGCGCTGGCTCTCCAGCAAGCTCGCCGCCCCCTCCACACCGGGCCTGCCGGCCGGCAGCCTGCCGTCCTGACCCGTCCTGTCACTCGATCGGGGGCCAGAGGGCCTTCCAGCTCGGTGCGTGCACGGTCCAGGCAGCAGGATGGACCGAGCCGCCTCGAAAGGGAGTGGCGGGCAGGGAGCAGGAGCGACAGTCGATGGATCTGACCAGCAGCACGCTGGAGTACGGCGCAGGGCTGCTGACCATCCTCAGCGTGGGCGCCACCCTGTGGCTCTGGCCGCGGCTGGCCCGCCCCGGGCTGCGCCGGGTGGCCGCGCGGCTGGTGCTGATCGTGGCCTCCCAGCTGTCGCTGGTGCTGCTGGCCGCGCTGCTGCTGAACGCCTACGGCGACTTCTACCCCACCTGGACCGACCTGGTCGGGGGCGGCAATGCCACGGTCACCCTGGGCCGGGTCAGCGGCGGCGGCTCCGGCGGCAGTGAGGAGCAGGTCTCCGACCTCGGCAGCAGGCTGGTGCTGCCGGCCCCGGTCGGCGCGCTCCAGCGGCGTGCCGAGCTGCCGAGCGGGCCGCCCCAGCGCAACGGCCGCTTCAGCGCGGTGACGGTGGTCGGCGAGCGCACCGGTTATCGGCAGCCGGCCTACGTCTACCTGCCGCCGCAGTACTTCCAGTCCGCCTACCAGCACGTCGACTTCCCGGTGCTCACCTCCTACGTGGGCTACCCGGGCAGCATCCAGACCATGGTGGACCGGCTGAGGATGCCTCAGATCGCCGCCAGGATGATGCAGGACGGGCAGATGCAGCCTACGATCCTGGTGATCATCTCGCAGACGGTGGCCCCGCCCCGGGACACCGACTGCATCAACGCCCCCGACGGCGGCCCCCAGGCAGAGACCTATCTCAGCCAGGACGTGCCGGACGCGCTCCGCTCGGCCTACCGGGTCGAGCGCGATCCGCGCGGCTGGGGCCTGACCGGCGTCTCCGAGGGCGCCACCTGCGCGCTGGAGAACACCCTGCGGCACCCGGGCGTCTTCGGCGTCGCCGCGTCGCTCGGCGGCGAGTACTGGGAGTACGAGACCTCGACCACCGGCGTCCTCTTCGGGCCCAGGGGCCCGGCCAGGGACGCGCTGCTGAACAGCTACAACCTGGTCTGGCGGCTGCAGCACCTGCCGGTGCCCGACGTCCGGGTGCTGGTCGCCACCACGGCCCACGGCGAGCACGACTACAAGGGGACCCAGCTGTTCGTCCAGGCGGCGAAGGAGCCGCTGCAGATCACCCCGCTGGTGCTCTCCAGCGGCGGCCACAACTACAGCACCTGGAGCCTGGAGCTGGAACCCGCCCTGGCCTGGCTGGGCCAGCAACTCAACCCGCCCATGGCAGCCCCGGTCGTCCCGGCGCCGACCCCGAGGACCGTCGCCAACGTCCCCAGCCTGATCGCCGTGCCCGGTTGAGGCTCTACCGGGCGATGATCAGGCTCATCGCCTCGGCGCGGGTGGCCGCGTCGCGGAGCTGGCCGCGCACCGCCGAGGTGATGGTCTTGGCGCCGGGCTTGCGGATGCCGCGCATCGACATGCACATGTGCTCGCACTCGATGACCACGATGACCCCGCGCGGCTCCAGTATCCGCATCAGCGAGTCGGCGACCTGGGTGGTCAGCCGCTCCTGCACCTGGGGGCGGCGGGCGTAGACGTCCACCAGCCGGGCCAGCTTGGACAGCCCGGTGATCTTCCCGCTGTGCGAGGGGATGTAGCCGACATGGGCAACGCCGCGGAAGGGGACCAGGTGGTGCTCGCAGACACTGGTCACCTCGATGTCCTTGACCAGCACCATCTCGTCGTGGCCCAGGTCGAACGTGGTGGTCAGCACGTCCTCCGGCTCCTGCCAGAGGCCGGCGAATATCTCCTGGTAGGCACGGGCCACCCGGCCCGGGGTGTCCCGCAGCCCCTCGCGGTCCGGGTCCTCCCCGACGGCGATGAGCAGCTCCCGGACGGCGTCCTCGGCTCGCTTCTGGTCGAACTCACGGACGGCGCCAGTGGCACCCTCGATGGTCACCGGGTCGGTCATGGATCGTTTCCCTCCAGTAGGAATGCCGCTGCCCCAAGGCTAGAACCTTGGGGCAGCGGCACACATTCCGTCCTATTCCGCGCCGAAGCTGCGGAAATCAGCTCTCCGTGGGCTCCTGCGGGAGCTTCAGGATGTCCACCGGCGCCGGGCCGTCGAGCTGGGCGACGCCGTTGGTGAGGGCCAGCTCCCGGGGGGACTGGACCGGCGGACGGGTGGACGGGGTCCGCCGCGCGGAACCGGTCCAGGCCGGGCGGGCCGGGCGCTTGACGATCGGTCGGAAGATCTCCGCGATCTGCTCCTTGTTCAGGGTCTCCTTCTCAAGGAGTTCGAGCACCAGGTTGTCCAGCACGTCCCGGTTCTCGACGAGGATCTCCCACGCCTCGTTGTGGGCGTTCTCGATCAGCTTCTTGACCTCCTCGTCCACCAGCCCGGCGACCTCTTCCGAGTAGTCGCGCTGGTGACCCATCTCACGTCCCAGGAAGGGCTCGGAGCCGTCGGTCCCGAACTTGATCGCACCCAGGCGCTCGGTCATGCCGTACTGGGTGACCATGGCCCGCGCCGTGGTGGTCGCCTTCTCGATGTCGTTGGACGCGCCGGTGGTCGGGTCGTGGAAGACCAGCTCCTCCGCCGCACGGCCGCCCATCATGTAGGCGAGCTGGTCGAGCATCTCGTTGCGGGTGGTCGAGTACTTGTCCTCGTCCGGCAGGACCATGGTGTAGCCCAGGGCCCGGCCGCGGGAGAGGATGGTGACCTTGTGCACCGGGTCGCTGTTCGGAGAGGCCGCCGCGACCAGGGCGTGTCCGCCCTCGTGGTACGCGGTGATCTTCTTCTCCTTCTCCGACATGATCCGGGTGCGCTTCTGCGGACCCGCCACCACCCGGTCGATCGCCTCGTCCAGGGTGCCGTTGTCGATCAGCTTCTTGTCGCTGCGCGCGGTCAGCAGGGCTGCCTCGTTCAGGACGTTGGCCAGGTCGGCGCCGGTGAAGCCGGGGGTGCGGCGGGCGACGACCATGAGGTCGACGTCCGGAGCGACCGGCTTGCCCTTCTGGTGCACCTTGAGGATGTCGTGCCGACCGGTGAGGTCGGGACGGTCCACGGCGATCTGGCGGTCGAAGCGGCCCGGACGCAGCAGCGCCGGGTCCAGGATGTCCGGACGGTTGGTCGCCGCGATCAGGATCACGCCGCCCTTGACGTCGAAGCCGTCCATCTCGACCAGCAGCTGGTTGAGGGTCTGCTCGCGCTCGTCGTGCCCGCCGCCGAGGCCGGCGCCGCGGTGGCGGCCGACCGCGTCGATCTCGTCGACGAAGACAATCGCCGGGGCGTTCGCCTTGGCCTGCTCGAAGAGGTCGCGGACCCGGCTGGCGCCGACACCCACGAACATCTCGACGAAGTCGGAACCCGAGATCGAGTAGAACGGCACCCCGGCCTCACCCGCGACCGCACGGGCCAGCAGGGTCTTACCGGTTCCGGGCGGGCCGTAGAGCAGCACACCCTTGGGGATCTTGGCACCGACGGCCTGGAACTTGGCCGGCTCCTGCAGGAACTCCTTGATCTCGTGGAGCTCCTCGACCGCCTCGTCGGCGCCCGCGACGTCCGAGAAGGTCGTCTTGGGCGTGTCCTTGGTGATCAGCTTGGCCTTGGACTTGCCGAACTGCATGACGCGCGAGCCGCCGCCCTGCATCTGGTTCATCAGGAACAGGAACACCAGGATGATCAGCACGAACGGCAGGAACGACAGCAGCAGGCCGACGAAGGCGTTCTGCTTGTCGACCTTGACCGTGTAGCTGCCCAGCTTGTTGTCGGTGACGGCCTGCTGCATGTTGGTCTGCAGCGTCGCCGCGAACTGGTCCGAGGTGTAGGGGGCCTGGATCTGGTTGGTGCCGTCGATCTGCTGGCCGCTCTTCAGCTGAACCTTGATCATTGAACTGTCGCCGGTGGTCACCTGGACCGACTGGGCCTTGCCGTCGTTGATCGCGGCGACGACGGTGCTGGTGTCCTCGGTCTTGTAACCGGCCGAGGAGGACACCACCTGCATCAGCACGACGACGGCGAGGACGGCCAGCACGATCCACATCACCGGCGCACGGAAGTATCGCTTCACGTCCATCCATGCGGGGCGACATATGCCGCCCCGTCCCTCCTGCCACTGTGCGGCGTCCCAGGCGGTCAGCCGTGGGACGCGTCCTATGTATGACCTCGACCGGTTGGTCATCCACCGTCAACCGAAGACAGTGGATTATTGGACGGTACCGCAGCCATTCTCCATGAAAGCCATGAAGCGACTGCGCACCGGTGTCAAACGGCCCTTCCCCGGGTCCAACGGAGGGAAACGCTCCACTGTTCCCCAGCCGCTGTTAACGGCGAACCGTCAGCCGCCGTAGACGTGCGGGGCGAGGGTGCCGACGAACGGCAGGTTGCGGTACTTCTCGGCGTAGTCCAGCCCGTATCCCACGACGAACTCATTGGGAATGTCGAAGCCGACGTACTTCACGTCGATGGAGACCTTGGCCGCGTCGGGCTTGCGCAGCAGCGTGCAGACCTCCAGCGAGGCGGGGCCGCGCGACTGCAGATTGCTGAGCAGCCAGGACAGGGTCAGCCCGGAGTCGATGATGTCCTCGACGATGAGCACGTCCCGGCCGTTGATGTCGGTGTCCAGGTCCTTGAGGATGCGGACCACCCCGGAGGACTTGGTGCCCATCCCGTACGAGGAGACGGCCATCCAGTCCATGGTCAGCGGGCTGTGCAGGGTCCGGGCCAGATCGGCCATGACCATCACCGCGCCCTTGAGCACGCCGACGATCAGCAGGTCCTTGCCCTCGTAGTCGCGGTCGATGAGCTCCGCCAGTTCGGCCAGCTTGGCTTCGATCTCGTCCTTGCTGATGAGCACCTTCGCCAGGTCGGTGCCCATGTCCTTCTCGTCCACCCGCGGTACGTCCTTAAAATCTGGAGTCTCAAGTGCTGGAGATCCGGTGTCTACCGCTCCAACCTTGCCACACCAGGGCAGCCTTACATGCGGCGGAAGGCCAGGCGGCCGGAGCGGCGGCGGAGTTCGACGGCGCCGGGGAGGTGCAGCGGGCCCTGGCCGTGCCAGCCGGTGACCAGCTGGTCCATGGCCTCGACATGGCGGGCGAACAGGTCCCCGGCCGGGCTGCCGGCCTGGATCGCGCCCCGGCGCAGCACCCGGCGGCGGACGGCGGGCGGCAGGACGGCGAGAGCCGCGGCGTCCAGGCCCTCGTCGGTCATGGCCTCGGCCTCGGCCTGCGCGGCCCAGGCGTCCAGGGCGTCGGCGTCGTCGCGGAACAGCCGCGCAGTGCGGGCCAGGGCCTCGACCACGCCGCCGCCGAGGTGCTTCTCCAGCACCGGCAGCACCTCGTGGCGGACCCGGGAGCGGGTGTAGGCGGGGTCGACGTTGTGCGGGTCGTCCCAGACCGGCAGGTCCAGCACGGCGCAGGCCTGCCGGGTGATGCTGCGGTCGAGCTCCAGGAAGGGCCGGCGGTAGCGCCCGGTGGCGGCGGCCATCCCGGAGAGCGAGCGCGGTCCTGAGCCGCGGGCCAGCCCCAGCAGCACGGTCTCGGCCTGGTCGTCGCGGGTGTGGCCGAGCAGGACGACGCTGGCGCCGTGCCGTTCGGCGGCGCTGTCCAGGGCGGCGTAGCGGGCGTCCCGGGCGGCGGCCTCGGGGCCTCCGGCCCGGCCGACGCGCACGCCGAGGGCGTCCACCGGGTCGAGCCCGAGCGCGCGCAGCCGCGCGGCGACCTCGACGGCGCGGCCGGTGGAGCCGTCCTGCAGGCCGTGGTCGACGGTGACCGCACCGGCCCGCAGGCCCAGCTTGGCGGCCTCGAAGGCGGTGGCGGCGGCCAGCGCCATCGAGTCGGCCCCGCCGCTGCAGGCCACCAGGACCAGCGGCGCGTCCGGCGCGGGGCGGGGGCGGGGGGTACGCAGCTCGGCATGGCGCGGATCGACGTCGCCGACCGGACGGAACACGGGGCGCGACGCCGCGCTGGGGTTGGGGATGGCGGCTGAGAAGGTGTCAGGAACCTGGGCGGCGACATCGTTGAGGACCCGGCGTACTGCCAGGCGTATCGCGGCCACTGCGGGATGCGGACCCATGTGTTGATCACTCCTATGAGCGGACCGGAGCGGAGGGTTGATCGGCGGATCGTCCCACACCGTGATATCTCACAGTGACGGACCGACAACGCACTGTCGTACGCCGATGGTCGCAGAAGTCTTCCGCGACTTGCCCCACCCGCGTCCCCGCAACACCCATGGTCCCCCCGGAAGGGTGAATATCCTCAGCGGACCTCAGCCGCGCAGTCCCCCAGGGGCGCGAGGAACTGCGCGAACAGAAACCACCCCGGGCGGGCTACTTGTGCACCCGAGCAACCCACGCACCCGGCTCGTGAATCTCTTCCTTCGTAGGCAACGTGTTCGGCGAAGTCCACACCCGGTTGAACCCCTCCATCCCGACCGCGTCCACCACCCCGCGGACGAACACCGCCCCGTCCTGGTACTGCCGCATCTTCGCGTCCAGCCCCAGCGCCTTCCGCAGCAGCTGGTCCAGCCGCCCGGTGCCCTTCGCCCGGCGCTTCTGGAACTTCTCGCGGATCTCCGCGACACTCGGCACCACCTGCGGGCCGACCCCGTCCATCACCACGTCGGCGTGGCCCTCCAGCAGCGACATCACCGCGGTGAGCCGCCCCAGGATCTCCCGCTGCGCGGGCGTCTGCACGATGTCGATCAGACTGCCGGTGCCGCCACCGGCCCCGCTCTCCTCCGCGTCCGACGCCCCGCCGAGCCCGGACAGCGAGCCGGCCGCGTCCCGCAGCCGCTCCAACAGCGTCGCCGGGTCGATGTCGGTCTCGGCGAGGAACGCGTGGATCTCGCCCTCGATGTGGTCGCGCAGCCACGGCACCGCGGTGAACTGGGTGCGGTGGGTCTCCTCGTGCAGGCAGACCCAGAGCCGGAAGTCGCGCGGGTCGACGTCGAGCTCGCGCTCGACGGCGACGATGTTGGGGGCCACCAGCAGCAGCCGGCCGGGCTGGACCGGGTGCTCGTCGTCGAGCGAGGAGAGGTCGGAGGGGACCTCCGCCGGGGCGAAGGTCTCGTACTGGCCGAGCACCTTGGAGGAGAGGAAGGCCAGCAGCATCCCCAGCTCGATGCCGGTGACCTTGCCGCCCACCGCGCCCAGCGCCCCACTGCCAAGGACGGCCCCGCCCGGCAGCGCCGCCCGGCGTGCCTGCATCCGGTCCGCGAGCGGGGTGATGATCGTGCGGAAGCCGGCCACATTGGCCTTGATCCAGCCGGGACGGTCCACCACCAGCACCGGAGTGCCCGAGGCACCCGGCGCCTGCATCCCGGTGAACGCCCGGACGTGCTCCTCGGCCTCGGCCGCGTACAGCCGGAGCTCCTTGACCGCGGCGCGTGCCTCCTCCCGGGTGACCTCGGGTCCCGGACGTGCCAACCGGGTCGCGGTCGCCACCGCGAGATTCCAGTCGACCATGCCTGTCGCGTCTGCCATATCCGCACCGCCGCTCTGGCTCGTCATGTCAGCAACCGTACGTGCTCCTGCCCTTCAGCGGCAGCCGCATACTGCGACGCGCCCGGCGAGACGGTCCAGGGCGTTGCGGGCGGCGGTCACGTCGCCGCTCGCGTTGGACATGAAGGAGAAGGCCAGCAGCCTGCCGTCGCGGTCCATGACAAGCCCCGCAAGGGTGTTGACGGTACTCAGGGATCCGGTCTTGGCCCGGACCAGTCCTACTCCGGAGTCGCTGCTGTCGCCGGCGAAGCGGTCGGCGAGGGTGCCGGTGTAGCCGGCGATCGGCAGCCCGGTGACGACGGCGCGCAGTTCCGGGTGGGCCGAGGAGGAGGCGAGCAGCAGCAGCCTCGTGAGCACGGCGGCCGGGATGCCGTCGTCGGCGGAGAGCCCGCTGGCGTCGACCAGGTGGGTGCTCCCCAGCGGAACGCCGAGCGCGGTGAGCGCCTGGGTCACCGCGGCCGCGCCGCCGGCGAAGGTGGCCGGCCGGCCGGAGGCGAGCGCCGCCTGGTGGCCGAGGGCCTCGGCGTAGTCGTTGTCGCTCGCGGTCAGCATCTGCTCGACGATCTCGCTCAGCGGCTGCGACCGGACCTGGGCCAGCGGCGCGGCGGCCTTCACCGCGGCGGACACGGTGGTTCTGGACGGCGAGCTCTGCTGGACGGCGATGCCGCGCTTGACGAGCAGCGCGGCGAACCGGGCGGCGGCGGTCGCGGCGGGGTCGCTGTAGCGGGGGGCGTTCTCGGTGCTGTTGGGGTCGATCCGGCCCTCGTCCACGGTCAGGGCCTGGACCAGCGCGACGTTGTCGCCGACGTTGGCAGCCGGGGTCTGCGCGGGGCCGCTGAACAGGGAGATGTCGTACCCCAGACGTACCGTGCCGGTACCGCTCGCTTTGAGGGCCGCGGCGGTGCGGTCGGCGAGCGTGGCCAGGCTGGCCCGGGGGTCGGCGCCGCCGGTCGGGGCGGCGGTGAGGGTGGGGTCGCCACCGCCGACCAGGACGATCTGGCCGGGGGCGGTGCTGACCACCCGGGTGGTGAAGCGGTGCTCGGGGCCGAGCAGGGAGAGGGCGGCGACCGAGGTGGCGATCTTGTTGGTGGAGGCGGGGGCCTGCGGGGTGTCCTGGCCCTTGGCGTAGAGGGTCTTGCCGGTGGCGGCGTCCACGACCGAGGCGGTGAACTGGCCGAGCACCGGGGCGGCCAGGGCCGAGCCCAGCTCGGTGGCGAGGCCCTTCGCGGTGGGAGCGGCGGCGTCCGCGCTGCCGCTCTGGCCCGCGGTGGGGCTGGCGCCGACGACGGCCCCGCTGAGCACGGCCTGCGGCGCGACCCAGTCCGGTTGGGGCGCGGGCCTTGGTCGGACCTGCACGTACCACCCGTGGTAGACCACCGCTCCTCGGGCCCACTGCCACTCGGAGGTCCGCTGGCCGCCGTGCCAGGGGCCGGCGGCGGCGACACTACCCACGGCCAGTGCGAGTCCCAACGCCCCGGACACCGCCGCGACGGTCCGCGTCGGCGCCAGCGCGTAGTTCCGCGCCGCAGTCCCCCACCAAGAACCCATCCGGACCTGCCCCTTTCCCGAGCACCCCTTGCTGTAGGAGACACTATTGGCTGCGAACGACTGACTGCGCACATCTATAGGAAGCAATGGAGGAGCTGTGGAGTTCGACGTCACGATCGAGATTCCGAAGGGCTCGCGGAACAAGTACGAGGTCGACCACGAGACTGGTCGCATCTTCCTGGACCGGATGCTCTTCACCTCGACGCGCTACCCGGCCGACTACGGCTTCGTCGAGGGCACCCTCGGTGAGGACGGCGACCCGCTGGACGCCCTGGTCATCCTGGAGGAGCCCACCTTCCCCGGCTGCCTGATCAAGTGCCGCGCGATCGGCATGTTCCACATGACCGACGAGGCGGGCGGCGACGACAAGCTGCTCTGCGTCCCGGCCTCGGACCCGCGCTGGGAGCACCTGCGCGACATCCACCACGTGTCGGAGTTCGACCGCCTGGAGATCCAGCACTTCTTCGAGGTCTACAAGGACCTGGAGCCCGGCAAGTCGGTCGAGGGCGCCCACTGGGTCGGCCGCGTCGAGGCCGAGGAGGAGATCGTCAACTCCATCAAGCGCCTCGCGGACTCCGGCCAGTCCCACTGACCGCCGCACCGCCCGCTGCACCGCCCCACCGCCGCCTCGGCCCCGTTGTTCGACGGGAGCCGGGGCGGCGGTGTCGTGAGGGGCGCGGGGCCTAGCTGAGGTCGATGCGGACCGTCAGCAGGTTGGTGCCGAAGGCCTGGACGGCGGTGCTGTTGTAGCGGGGGAGGGTCCTGAGCCGGGCGCGGGGGTCGTCCTGCGGGAGCAGGTGGGCGGTGCCGGTGTACCAGGTGCCCCTGATGCGGACTCGCACCTGCGGGTCGGCCTGGATGTTCCGCACGTACTGCGACTTGTCGCCGTACTCGGAGACCAGCCAGAACGCGTCCTCGATCCGGCGGCCGCCGACCGGGGTCTGCCTGGGCAGCCCGGACGTCCGCCCCTTGGTCTCCAGCAGGACCTGGCTCGGCATCCGCCTGGAGAGCGGGTTGGCGATCCTGCGCTGGAACGTCGTCACAGCGCGGAACTTGAGCTCGTGATAGCGGGACACACCGTCACCCTATCCGTGGCGTTCGGCTCGGGCGAAGAGAATGGCGCCCGGGGCGCTCCCCTCCGGGTCGAGCAGCATCTCGGTCTCGACGGTGAAGCCGGCGTCGCGGAGCCAGGCGCTCAGGTGGGCGGGTCGTCGGCGGTGGACGTGGACCTTCATGGGGTGGCCGCCGTAGCCCTGGGTCTTCAGACGGGATCCGTCGCCCAGGTGAAAGCCGATCAGAAGGGGTGCGCCGGGGCGCAGGACCCGCATGAAGCCGTCGAAGACCGCCGGGATCTCGTCGTCGGGGATGTGGATCAGCGACCAGAAGGCGAGTGCGCCGGCGATCGAGGCGTCGGCGAGGTGAAGCTCCGTCATCGAGCCCACCTCGAACCGGAGTTCGGGGTGGTCCCTTCGGGCCACGTCGACCATCCCGGGCGAGACGTCGATGCCGAACGCGTCGACGCCCAGCCTGTGCAGGTGGGCGGTGACGTGGCCCGGTCCGCATCCGAGGTCCGCCACCGGCCCGCCGCCGGCGTCATGGACCGCTTCGGCGAACAGGGCCAGCGCGGCCCGGAGGTACGGCTTGTCGTCGAGCGCATGGCGCAGCTGGTCGGCGTAGCTGACCGCGACTGTGTCGTAGGAGGTACGGGTGTCGGCCAACCAGCCGTCCGGGCTCATGCGACGACAGGGTAGCGGTCCGGTGTCAGGGGCGGGCGTAGAAGTTGGGGGTGCCCATGATCCAGAGGCTGGCGACCTTGACGACGTCGCCGGTGCGGGGGGCCTCGATCATCCGGTCGTCGCCGAGGTAGAGGGCGACGTGGTAGATGTCCTGGGGGGTGCCGTCGTGGGACCAGAAGACCAGGTCACCGGGGCGGAGACTGCTGTAGGAGACCGGGGTCGAGCGGGCGTACTGGTCGGCGGCGAAGTGGGGCAGCTCGACGCCGGCGCGTTGCCAGGAGCGCATGGTGAGGCCCGAGCAGTCGTAGGTCTGCGGACCCGCACCGCCCCAGACGTACGGGAGGCCGAGCTGGGCGCGGGCGAAGCTGACGGCCGCCGAGGCGTCGCCGGGGCGGTACGGGGACGCGTCGGCGGAGTGGCCGGCGGCGGCCGACAGAGCGGCCTTGCGGGCGGCGTCGGCTGCCGCCCTGGCGGCGGCCTCGGCGAGGGCCTGCTGGCGGGCGGCGGCCAGGGCCACGGAGATCTGCTGGGCGGCGGCGAGCTGTGCCAGCAGGGTGGTGCGCTCGGCGACGAGCCGGGCGACCTCGGTCTGCTGGGCCGTCAGCTGCGCCTGCATCTGCTGCTGAGCCTGCGTCACCTCGGCGGTGGCCGCCTGTGCGGCGCCGGCGGCTCGCGCCGCGACGGCGGAGGCCGCGGTCGCGTCCGCGGAGGCGGCGGCCGCGGTGTCCACCACCCTGCGGGTCTCGTCGACGACCGAGCGGACCGCCTCCCGCCGGACGCTCGCCGCGTGCATGTCGCGGGCCGAGAGCAGCCCGGCGAAGGCGGCGAGACCGGGCTGTACATCGCCGCGGTACTGGGCCGCGGCCAGTGCCGCGGCGGCAGCGCGGGCCGAATCGGCGGTGGCGGCGGCCGTCGCTGCCATGCGCTGGGCCTCGGCGCCCTGCGCCTCCGCCTGCTGCTGGCGCAGCACCGCGCCGTTGTGCCGTTCCACGGCCTGCTCGACCCGGACGTCCAGGGCCTGCGCGGTCGCCTGCGCGGCGGCGAGGGCCCGGGTCGCGGCCTCCGCCTGGCCCGCGCGGCGGGCTGCCGCCTGCTGGGCGGCTTGCACCTGGGCGGCGCTGGGCGGTTGCTCATCTGCGAGGGCCGCACCAGTGGGGAGGAGGCCTAGGACCAACGCGAGGGCTAGGGTTCGGCTGCGCACGCGGGGCACCTCCGGCAACGGGTCTTAACTGACTACTCGTCACCAGTGTTGTCACAGGTACGGAAGGTTCGCAGCGGACGTGCCGCCAGGTGGGGGGCTTGTCGCGCAGTTCCCCGCGCCCCTAGCAAGTGCAACTGGGCCAGTTGCAGACCCATAGGGGCGCGGGGAACTGCGCGAACAGAAACCATGCAGCCCCGTGCACCTCACCCCCGACGGCGAGCCGCCCCCCGCCTTGGCCTACCTGCGGTGACCGTGCTGCGACGGGCCCTCGCGGCCCGGAGGCGGCGGATGCGTTCGTCGTCGTGCGGGTGGCGGGCTGGGCGCTCCAGCCTCGCGGCCATCCGTTCGGCGAGCAAGTGGGCCCGGGTGGGCCGCGCTCCGGGGGGCGTCGGTTTGCCGGCGATCAGGTCGAAGAGCCACTGCCGGGCGATGTCGGCGCGGCGGTGCCAGCGGCCCTCGCGCCGCCTCGCCCGGGCGAACTTGCGCGGGTTGCCGGTGTAGCGCCAGCGCGCCCACGGGCTGTTGGGCCGGGCCAGCCGGACCGCGGCGATCCAGGAGACGCCGGGCAGCATGATGCCGATCATGCCGCTCCAGAACTTCCCCTTGAGCAGTGTGGCCACGGTGAACAGCGCATTGGCGCAGATGATCCCGATCAGGCCCCAGCGGGCGTTGCTGTCCGGGGTGACGCCCAGCGGCAGGTAGCCGACCAGCAGCAGCCCGGTGAGGAGGATGCCGACGATGACCGCGTCCACGGACTTGCGGCCCTGCTCGCTCCAGTAGACGTCCTCCAGGTGCAGCAGCAGCGCGAACTCGTCCAGCACCAGTCCGCAGCCGACGCCGAAGACCAGGCCGAAGAGGTCCAGCCAGGGGTGGGTCCCGGCGGTGGCGAACGCGCCGATCCCGCCGAGCAGCAGGAAGAACATGCCGAAGACGACATGGTGGATGTGCAGGCCGCCGGGGGTGACGTTGCCCGGCCACCAGCGCACCCCGCGGCGGATCATGCGCACGCTGAAGCGGATGAACAGGAAGGAGCCGATGAAGCCGACCAGGACCAGGAACAGCGGCTGCTTGCCCGGGTCCTGGATGTGGCGGGCGTAGAGCTCCCAGAAGTGCTGCCACATGGTCGTCGCTCCCTTCCGGCCCGGTCCGTCAGAACCCGCGGGTGCGCTTGGCGGCGCGGCGCACCACTGCGGGCGCGTCGCCCTGGGGAACCCTCAGGAACATCCGGGCCACCTCGCCGCCGAGGTTCACCCCGACGGCCAGGGCCAGGGCGATGGCCGCAGCCCGGCTGATCGAGACCAGGCCGTTGATCGGGTCGCCCTTGGCGAAGGAGAGCAGGCCCAGGTAGATCACCGAGCCCGGCATCAGCGGTCCCAGCGCGGCGGTGACGTACGGCAGCGAGGAGGCGTAACGGTAGCGCGAGGCGAGCTGGCCGAACAGGCCCACCGTCCCGGAGGCCAGCCCGGTGGCGATGATCGGCGAGAGCCTGCCCTCGACGGTGAGCACCCCGTACACCGCCCAGCCGACGCCGCCGAAGCAGGTGACGAAGGGCAGCACCCGGCGGGAGGTCTGCAGCAGGACCGCGAAGAACAGGGTGAGCGCCATCGCGGCGGGCAGTTGCAGCGCCGGGAAGGCGTGGGTGGCGAAGGTCTGCTCGGGGTGCAGCGAGGCGCTGACGTTGACGCCGACGTAGAGCACCAGCAGGACGCCCAGAACGATGCCGACGACCAGGTAGACAACCTCCAGCAGCCGAGCCGCCGCGGTGATGTAGAAGCCGGTGAGGCCGTCGGCGACGGCGGCGACCAGGGCGCGTCCGGGCAGCAGCGCGAACAGGCCACCGGTGATCACCACCGAGCCGCGCAGCCCTGAGTCGCCCAGGGTGAGCACCACGCCCATCCCGGCGGCCGGCATGGCCGCGACCACGAACTGGTAGAACTCCGGCAGCCCCTTCCTGGCGACGCCCCAGGCCAGCCGGTCGCCGATGACCGCCGCGACGAAGGCGGCGGCGAACACCAGCCAGGCCTGGGCGTCGCCCCTGCCGCCGACTAGCAGCGTCGCCGAGCCGGCCAGCAGTCCGGTGCCCAGCGACAGCACCCAGCCGGGGTAGGGGTGCCGGTTGCGGCGGATCTCGGCGAGCCTGCGGTACGCGTCCTCGGTGCTGACCTGCTCCGCGGTGATGTCGGCGACCAGCCGGTAGACCGCCCCGAGCCGGGTGTAGTCCGAGCCCCGGCGGCGGACCACCCGGGAGGCGGTGACCGGCGGCTCCACCAGTGAGGGCTGGTAGGAGATGGAGATCAGGGTGAAGGTGACCTGCGGCTCGCAGCGGTCCAGTCCGTAGGCGTGGCTGACGCCCAGCATGGCCGCCTCGACGTCCTCGGCGCTCTCGCCGCTGGCGAGCAGCAGCTCGCCGATACGGAGCGTCAGGTCGAGGACCCGGGGCACATTGGGGCCGACCTCGGCCTGCTCGGGGGCGGCGCTGCGCTCGAAGGCGGGGCGTTCGTACATGGGGGTGCGCAGCAGGGTGCGCATCCGGTCCGGCCAGGGGGCGGCGCCGGGGGCGCCGACGCTGAGCTTGGTGAGGGAGATGCCGGAAGGAGGGGTGTAGCCGAGGGCCACCCAGTCCTCGCCCGGCGGCACCGGCACCGGCGCCGGGCTCTGCTCCAGGGACGAGGGGGTGGTGCCCACCGGTTCGGCGTGTCCGAGCAGCCCGGGGGTGACCGTCCCCCTGGTGTCGTCGTCCTGCTCAGGCCTGCTGCCCTCGGGCACCTCTGCTCCTTGTTCTCTCAGCTCCTCAATCATGCGAGTCGGGGTCAACTGTGCCTGATCAGCAAGGGTGACGCACACCTGCGGGTTGACGCGGCCCCGGCTCAACGAAAGGGGCGACCATCGGTTACTGACCCCATTCGGGGGACATGTCCCGATCTGGATGGAACTTTATCGACTTGTTGGTGAATGCTGGGCACGCGACGTCAGGACCGACGGCAGGGGTCGGCCAGCCCCCCGTCACCATCCACACCATGAACAGGGAGATCGCGTGTCCCGTTTGCGCACCTTCGCGGCGTTCACCGCGCTGGCAGCCTTCATGTGCCTCGGCATCGGACAGGCATCCGCGGCGAGCAACGCCTCCGGCGCCTCGCAGCAGTCCAACAGCAGCATCGTCAGCAATGACGGCTCTGGCGGCCTCAGCGGCGCGGTCAAGGGCAACGCCGACGCGTCCCAGCAGACCGGCACCGGAGGCGGGGCCTCCAACAGTGCCAACACCGGCGGCGTGGCGGGCAACGCCGGCACGGTGGCCGCAGGGCAGTCCACCGGCAACTGGTCGGCGGTGGACGTCTACTACTAGCCGCACCGCCCCTGCCCGGCACCACCCCGCTCCACCAGCGCCGGAGCGGGTGGGTGAGCGGGCCGGAGAGGGTCGTTCCCGAGGCCGACAGCAGATGGGGCTGTCGGCCTCGTCCCGTATCTACGACATCCGTCCTACGCCGGGTGGCGGACCACCACGAAGGCGTCCAGCGCCGGGTCGTAGTGGTCGTGGTGCGGCACACCGGTCGCCCGGGTCTCGGACCAGGCGCGGTCCCCCGCCCGGCGGGCCGGACCGTCCCCCGAGTAGGTCGCCACGACGGTGCCGCCGCCCGGCGGGCAGAGGTGGCAGGTCGCCGTCGCTAGGGCCGTGGTGTCGATCATGGTGGTCATGGCGTACTCCCGTTCTCGTGCCGTACGGGACGGTCCTACGGCCTCTCCTGGTTCCCTGCCCGTTAATCGGACGGATAGCCGAAGAGGGTCGACAGGCCGTCCTGTCACGTGCCACCGCAGACTACCCAGAGCCACTGACAAAGCAACAGCACCCCTGGTGACAGCGGTCGCTGAGGGCACATCAGGACGGTCGGCCGTCAGCGCACCTGTACCGCGACCGGCGCCGAGGTGCGGTCGACGATGTGGTGGTGGGGGCCGGTCAGCGCGATGAGCTGGGCGCGGAAGCGGATCGTGCCGCGGTGCCCGGCCTTCACCTTCACCTGGAGCCGACGGCCCTGCGGACCGCAGGCCAGCTGGCTCCAGGCGCCCCGGCCGACCTGCTCGTCGATGCAGATCCGGACGGTGGCGCCGCCGAAGTCGTCGGAGTTGCCGTTCGCCTGCACCCGGACCGGGCCGCCGACCGTCGTGGTCCGGCTGCCGACGGAAATGCCCAGGTCGGACTTGGCCGAGGCAGCCGTCGAGCAGACGGCGAGACCCGCGGTCGCGACCGCGGTGGCGACGGCCAGGGTGCTGACGCGGCGGGTGAGGCTCTGCATGGGACCGTCCTTGAACGAAGCGAGGCGTCTAGCAGGCGCAGCGTAGCCAATTTTTCCGAAGCTGTGGGGTAGCTGTGGCGGAGCGGGACCGCAGTCAGGCCGCCACCGGGCGAAACGCCGGGCGCAGCGCCCCGCCGTCCTCGGTCACCTCCAGCCGGACCGGAGCCCCGGGCCACAGCCGGTGCGCCGGGACCGGCACCAGCCGGGCGTTCATCCGGAAGCCCTCGTCCAGCTCCACCACCGCGGTGCCGCCGGCCTCGCCCGCGCCGCTCGGCGCCGCCATGCGGTAGATCCGGCCCTGGCCGCTGCTGCGCTCCCAGTCGAACTCGGTGCCGCCGCAGGTCGCGCAGAGCAGCCGGAGCTGGGCGGAGCGGCCGGCGCACCACCGGCAGCACTGGTAGCGCAGTTCCCCGAGGGCGAGCCCATCCTGGAAGACCTGCTCGGCGGTCGTCGGCATGGCGGATCACTCCCCAGCACTGGTCGGCAACTCGAACGATCGTTAAATTACGGATGCCGGGGGTCACTGTCCAGTCCCGTGCGGTGATGTGACGGACGCCATCCACCGGGTGCTTTCCAGTGAATCCCGGCTAGGATCTTAACGATCGATCTGTAGCGCCCCCGCCCCAGCCACCCCAGCAAGGACACCGCCGATGCGACCCTCCGGACACGATGCGCTACTGGAGGCCGCCCGGCAGGAGTTCTCCGAGCAGGGCTTCGGCAGCGCCTCGATCCGCGCGATCGCGCAGCGCGCCGGGATGAGCCTCTCCGCGATGTACCACTACTACTCGGGCAAGCAGGAGCTGCTGCACGCCATCCTGGAAGAGAGCCTGGACACCTACTTCGCCACCTGCGCCCGCGCCCTGGCCGAGGTCGGCGAGGAGCCCGCGGACCGGCTGTCCGCCGTGGTGGCCGCGACCACCCGGTTCCGCGCCGAGAACCGGACCCGGAGCAACATCCTGCTCTCCGAGGAGCGCAGCCTGGACCCGGAACGGCTGGCCAGCTACAGCAGCCGCCATGCCGAGGCGACCAATCTGTTCCGGCACGCCATCGACGCGGGCGTGAAGGCGGGGATCTTCCTGACCCCGTACCCGGACGAGGCCCGCCGGGCGGTCATCGCGATGTGCAACGCCGTCGCCCAGTGGTTCCGCCCGGACGGGGCGATCAGCCTGGACGAGCTGGTCGACCGCCATGTGGCGATCGCGCTGACGATCGTCGAGTACCGCCCGCAGCGCTCCTGGTCGGCGGGGCGAGGCTGAGCGTCAGGCCCGGGGGCTCAGACCTCCTCGGCGGCCTTCGGGTCCTGGCCGGTCTCGCGGCGGACCTCGTCCATGTCGAGCGCCCTGGCCTGCTTGATCAGGTCCTCCAGCGCGGGGGCGGGAAGCGCGCCCGGCTGCGAGAAGACGACCGTGCGGTCACGGATGATCATCAGTGTGGGGATCGAGCGGATCTCGAAGGCGGCCGCCAGCTCCTGCTGGGCCTCGGTGTCGACCTTGGCGAAGACCAGGTCGGGGTTGGCCTCCGCCGCCTTGTCGTACACCGGTGCGAAACTCCGGCAGGGGCCGCACCAGGACGCCCAGAAGTCGACCAGAACGAAGGGGTTCTCCTCGACGATCTCGTTGAAGTTGTCCTTGGTGAGTTCGCGCGTGCCCATGTGTGCTGCCCCGCTTCCTGCCTCGACGAGTACGGTCTGCTGCCGTCAACAGAGGGCGAGCAGCGACTATTCCAGACCGATCGCCGCCGCCAGGCCCTCCGGCCCGGTGCCCACCTTCCGGTACACCGACGCCAGTCGCTGGGCCACCACCGCCTGGGTGATGCCCAGGTCCGCCGCGATCCGCTGGGGCGGGACGCCGCGCGCGGCACGCTCGGCGACCGCCCGCTCCGGCTCGCTGAGCACCCGGGCGGCGATCGCGTGCAGCCGCTCCGAGCTGGCACCGGCAGCCGCCAGTTCGGACCTGGCCCGGATGACCAGCCCGTCCGCCCCGCACTGCGCCGCCAGCTGGACGCCCTGGCCGAGGGCGTCGCCGGCCTCGCGCGGACGGCCGGTCCGGCGCAGCGCCGACCCGTAGTCGACCAGCGCGAGCGCCAGCTCATAGGCGGCCGGGGACTGTTCGAGGTGCTCCACGGCCTGCCGCAGCAGCGTCACCGCCTGCGGCGGGGCGTTCACCGCGGCGCACCAGCGCAGGGCGCTGCCCACCGCCGAGTTGACGCCGATCCGCATCGCCCGCTTGAGCGCCTCGGTGGCGATCTCCCTGGCCCGCTCCGGCTCCTCCTCGACGATGGAGAGGGCCAGCGGACCGGCCCACTGGGCCCACAGCCCGTTGTGCCACTCCTTGTCCTGCAGCCCGCGCGCGGACTCGGTCAGGATCTCCGCCGCCTCCTTGTAGCGCTTCTGCTCGACCAGCAGCCTCCCGTACAGCGAGGCCGCGTCCGGGACCACCATCACCGGGGAGAAGGGCGGCTTGAACGCGTACTCCTCGGCGAGCCCGACGGCGTCGTCGATCCGGCCGCGCGCCATCAGGGTGTCGCAGAGCAGCGCCACCAGGTCCCACTGCAGCGGGGTGCCCCGGCCGAGCCGGTCGGAGCGCTTCAGGGTGTCCCGGAGGAACTTCTCGGCCTCCTCCAGCCGGCCCCAGCGGAACAGCACCAGGCCGCGCATGAAGTTGGCGAAGGCGAGGTGGCCGCCGCTCCAGCCGGCCAGTTCGAACTCCTGGGCCGCCTGGTTGAACAGCTCGGAGGCCACGTCCAGTCGGTCGTTGTAGACGAAGGTGAGGCCGAGCAGCACCGGGATCTCGAAGCCCCAGACCTGGTTGGTCCAGTCGATCCCCTGGGCCAGCCTGCCGCGGTCGAACGCCTGATCGGCGAGCGACAGGGCCACGGCCGAGTCCTCGCCGCGCTGGGTGAGGTCGAAGGCGCGGAGCACCCGGACCGCCCGCGCCCCTGAGTCCGACCCGGTCAGGCTGTCGGAGAGCTCGGCGAGCAGCCGGGAGCGCTCGACACCGTCGGGCTCCTCACGCAGGAAGGCCCGCCACATGAAGTACGCGGCCTGCAGCCGGGTGCGACTCAGCCCGGGTTCGGTGCGCTCGATCTCCTCGGCGGCGGCCGCTGCGGCCTCCTTGACCAGGTTGCTGTGCCCGAGGGCGGAGCTGAGACGCAGGGTGGCCAGCTCGCGGCGCTGGGCGCTGAGACCGGGGTTGGCCTCCAGTGCCTGACGCAGGTGGTTGATGGTCACGTCCGGCGCGGTGAGCAGCGTCGAGCAGCCCAGTTCGTACAGCACGTCGGCGCGGTCCTCGTCGGCCGGGGGCTCGCGCAGCGCGCGTTCCAGACAGCGGCGGGCCGCGTCCGGCGCGCCGACGGCCAGGTGCTGCTCGGCGGCCCTGCGCAGCAGCTTGACGACCTCCAGGTCGTCCTCGGGCAGCACTTCGAGCAGGTGCCGGGAGGCGGCTGCCTCCGTGCCGCCGGCCAGCAGCACCGCCTTCGCGGCCTGGCCGTGCAGCGAGGTGCGGAAGGCGGTCAGCCGCATCGACTGGTAGATGGCGGTGCCGATGGTGGGGTGGCAGAACTCCAGCACCGTGTGGCCCGACACCGAGTGGTGGTCCTCCCGCAGGATTCCCTCCTCGCGCAGCGTCTCGACGGCGCTGCGGGCCGCTGCCGGGGAGACCGCCGCGACACTGGCCGCGACGTCGGGGTTGATCTCGTTGTCCAGAACGGCCGCGGCAAGGGCGAAGCGGTAGGTGTCGGCCGGCATCCGCTCCAGCGTCTCGACGATGGCGGGCCCGCGCCCGGCGGCCACCAGGTCGCGCAGCAGTGGGATGCTCTCCTCCACCGGATCGAGCTGACGCTCCTTCATCTTCCCGACGACCTGGCTGATGTCGTAGGGATTGCCGCCGGTCAGCTCCCAGCACTGGCGGCAGAACAGGTCGTCGCAGTCCTCCGCACCGAGCTCGCTCCTGAGCAGCTCCTCGACGGCGCCCGGGGTGAGGTTGCGCAGCTTCAGCAGGTTGCCCCGGTTCGCGGCCGCCTGGATCGCCGCGCCCTCCGGCTCCAGCTCCTCGGGCCGGTAGGCGGCGGCCACCAGCAGCGGCAGGCCGGGGATGCGCGAGGTGAAGGAGCTGAGCAAGGCCAGCGACTCGGGGTCGGCCCAGTGCAGGTCGTCGACGATCAGCAGCAACGGACCCTCGCGGACCGCGAGTTGGGTGACCACCCAGTTGAGCGCGTCCTGGACGCCCTGCGGGTCGTTCGACGCACCCGGCGCGGGCGCCGCCAACCCCAGGGCGGGCGCGGCCAGGTCGTAGTTGGACCCGTCCAGGAGCTCCCTGCGCCCCTCCGGAGTGCGCTTGGCCAGCACCGGCAGCAGCAACTGCCGGACGATGTTGAAGGGGACGTTGCGCTGCTGCTCGCCGCCGCGGGAGTACAGCACGACGCAGCCGGGCTCGCGGGCCGCCGCCTGGCGCAGCCGGGCGAGCAGACTGGTCTTCCCCTGACCGGCCGATCCGCTGTAGAGGAGCAGGCTGCCCAGGCCGGTGAGCCCGGACCGGGCCCCTTCGCAGAGGTCCTGCAAGGCCTGTTGGGCCAGCGCTGTAGCCTCGTCGCGCTCGTACAGTTCCCGATCGGTCACCGCATGTGCTCCGTCCATCGCCGTCTTCTCCAAAACTATGCCAGCCAGGTACCGGCAGGCGAGGACTCGGCAGAACAGAGCGGGCCTTCTTGGCCAACTACGGTTGATACTTGAACATATGACCGATCAAAGCCTCACTGGAAAAGATCACATCCGGTAGCGTCACCAAAGCCGACTGCGCCTTACGAAGGGACTGGACGTGGACTTGCAGCTCCCCTTCCCCGAGCGGACCAACCCCCGCAGGGGCACTGCCGCACAGCGCAATCTCGAATGGCTCCGCGCACACGACATGCTGCGGGGTCCGGAAGCCGCCGCGCTCTACGAGCGCTGGAACATAGCGGGGCTGGCCGCGGCCAGCTTCCCCGACCTGGAACTCGACGACCTCTGCCTGGCCGTGGACCAGTGTGCCTTCTACTTCCTCTTCGACGACCAGTTCGACAGTGAGCTGGGGCTGGACCCCGCCGAGGTCGCCAGGGTCTGCGCTCCGCTGATCGAACTGGCCCGGACCGAGCCCGGCGAACGACCCGCCACCGAGATCCCGGACACCCCGGTGAACTCCGCCTTCGCCGATCTGTGGCGGCGCGGCAGCAAGGGCATGTCGCCGCGGTGGCGGGCCCGGGCCTCGTACCACTGGGAGTGGTACTTCGCGGCCCACCCCAACGAGGCGCTGGGCCGGACCCTCGCAGCGGAGGCCGAGCGCAACGGCACCGGGGCGGCGATTCCCAACAGGGACGCCTACATGCTGCTGCGACGCGGCGCGTCCGGGGTGGAGACCGTGCTGGACATGGTCGAGCGGTTCCACCGCGAGGTGCCAGCGATCGCGTTCCACAGCCCGGAGTTGCGGCAGATGCGACTGCTGGCCGGGGACGCCCCGGCCATCAACAACGACGTCTGGTCCTACGACAAGGAGGCGCCGCGGGGTGACGTCTACAACCTGGTGGTGATCCTGCAGCACGAGCGGCAGTGCGGGCGCGCGGAAGCGCAGGCGGCGGTGCAGGCACAGGCCCAGTGGATGGTCGACGAGTGGGTCCGGCTGTCCGAGGAGCTGCCGAGACTCTGCAAGCGGCTGGGGCTGGACCGGAGCGAGCGGCAGGCGGTGGAGGAGTACCGGGACGGGATGGCCGGGTGGATGCGGGGGTACTTCGACTGGGAACGGAGCACCGTCCGGTACCGGGCCGAAGGCCGGTTGCCGGTGGACCGGCCCAACTTCGTGGAGCGGTTGCTCAGTCGACGGTGGTAGGTGCCGCTCGGTGGGTGGTTGCTGTTCGCGCAGTTCCCCGCGCCCCTATACGTCTGCAACTGGCCCGGTTGCACTACCTAGGGGCGCGGGGAACTGCGCGAGAACCCCGCTGCGTGGGTCACCCGTGCACCGAGCTCAGCCAGGTACTGCCTCAGTTCCACCGGCTCGTGCACAACGAACTCGCAGCCCAGCATGGCCAACCGCATCGCCAGCCACTCCATCGCGTCCGCCCGCGTGTGCAGCACACAGCTGTTCTCGTCGACCGGATCGATCCGAACCGCGCTGCTGCCGAGCTTCGCCGCGATCTGCTCCGCAGGAGCCTGCAGGGTCACCACGGCCTCGACGGTCCGCTGCAGGCCCCGGAGCTTCTGCTGGACGAAGGCCGCCGGGTCGCCCCCCGCCCCCGGCAGGGCCCGCGGAGCGAACCTCGCGCCGGTGAGCTGCGGCGCGCTGATCCGGTCCACCCGGAACAGGCGCCAGTCCGCGCGGTCGGTGTCGTAGGCGACCAGGTACCAGCGGCGTCCGGCCGTGACCAGCCGGTGCGGCTCGACCAGCCGGCGGCTCTCCGCCCGGTCCGCGGCCAGATAGCCGAAGCGCAGCTTCTCGTGCCCGGCGGTGCCGGACGCGAGCACCGTCAGCACCTCCGGGTCCACCGTGGCACCGCTCCAGCCGGCCAGCGAGACCGTGGCCGCGCTCAGCGACCCCACCCGGTGCCGCAGCCGGGACGGCAGCACCTGCTGGAGCTTGGCCAGGGCCCGCATCGAGGCCTCCTCGATGCCGTCCACCGGGCTGCCCGCCGCGGCCCGCAGTCCCACCGCGATGGCCACCGCCTCCTCGTCGTCGAGCAGCAGCGGCGGCATCGCCTTTCCGGCCACCAGCCGGTATCCGCCGACCGCGCCCATGGTGGCCTCGACCGGATAGCCGAGCTCGCGCAGCCGGTCGATGTCGCGGCGGATGGTCCGCGGGCTGACCGCCAGGCGCTCGGCCAGTTCGCTGCCGGGCCATTCGCGCGGGGTCTGCAGCAGTGACAGCAGGTTCAGCAGCCGTGCCGGTGTGTCCGTCATGGGTTCAAGGATGCCCGACAAGGCGGACAGGATCTGACCTACATGCCTCCTAGAGTCGAAGACGTGCCGCAGCGAACCCGTGGAAAGGGAATGTGATGAACGCTCAGGACGAGGCAGCAGCTCCGTTGGACCCCAGGAGGTGGCTGGCGCTCGCAGTGGTGATGACCGCCAGCCTGATGGACATGGTGGACGTGACCATCGTCAACATCGCCGTCCCCAGCATCCAGAAGGACACCGGCGCCTCGTTCAGCGCGGTCCAGTGGATCACCGCGGGCTATGCGCTGGCCTTCGCCATCGGCCTGATCACCGGTGGACGGCTCGGTGACATCGTCGGCCGCAAGCGGATGTTCCTGATCGGCATCGGCGGCTTCACCGTCGCCTCGGCACTGTGCGGGCTGGCCGTGAGTCCGGCGATGCTGGTCTCCACCCGGCTGCTGCAGGGCGCGGCGGCCGCGATGATGGTGCCGCAGGTGCTGGCGATCATCCACGCCACCTTCCCGGCCGAGGAGCGCGGCAAGGTGTTCGGGATGTTCGGGGCCATGATCGGCCTCGGCGCCGTCACCGGACCCATGTTCGGCGCGCTGCTGACCCAGTGGAACCTGTTCGGCCTGCAGTGGCGGCCGATCTTCCTGATCAACCTGCCGCTGGGCATCGCCGGGCTGGTCCTCGGCGTCCGCTACATCACCGAGTCCAAGGCCCCGAAGGCGCTGCGGCTGGACCTGGTCGGCGTCGCGCTGGGCAGCCTCGGCCTGCTGATGCTGCTGTACCCGCTGATGCAGGGCCAGCAGTCGGGCTGGCCGCTGTGGGGCTTCGTCTCGATGGGCGCGAGCGTCCCGGTGTTCGCCGCGTTCGTCCGCTACGAGCGGGCCAAGGCGGCGCGGGACGGCTCGCCGCTGGTGGAGCTGTCGCTGTTCCGGGTGCGGAGCTTCGCGGCGGGCATCGGCATCCAGCTGGTGCAGGGCGTGGTCTGCGGCATCTTCTTCCTGGTCTGGACCCTGTACATGCAGCTCGGCCTCGGCTGGACCCCGCTGCACGCCGGGCTGACCGGGCTGCCGTTCGCGCTGAGCATCTCCACCGCCGCCGGGCTCTCGGTCCAGCTGCTGGTGCCCCGGTTCGGACGCCGGGTGCTGCAGGCCGGCGCCCTGGTGATGGCCCTGGGCGCGGCCCTGTACGCCTGGGAGGTCGGGCGCTACGGCGGCGGGCTGCACTCCTGGCAGATGATCCTGCCGCTGCTGGTGATGGGCGCCGGCATGGGCCTGATCGTCGCCCCGCTGACCGACGCGGTGCTGTCCGATGTGCCCAGGGAGCACGCCGGTTCGGCGTCCGGTCTGATCAACACCACCATGCAGCTGGGCGCGGCGCTGGGGATGGGCCTGGTCTCGGTCTGCTTCCTCGGTGTGGTCGAGCACGCCGACCGGGCCCGGCACAGCACCGCACAGATCTTCGGGGCGGCCTTCGGCAACTCGCTGTGGTGGGTCGCGGGCGGCCTGATGGTGGCCTTCGTGCTGATGTTCGCACTGCCTCGCAAGGCTGCGGCCGGCGCGACGGTGGTGGCCGGAACACCCGCCGCGGAGGAGGCCGAGCTCGCCCTCGTCCGCTGAGCCGACCGCAGGCGCAGGCGCCGTACCCCGGGCAATTCCCGGGATGCGGCGCCTTTCCAATATTGCTGGGACAGCGTCAAGTAACGGCCGTTACAGGTGTTTTCAGCGGGTAGGGTGTGGCCTGCGTGGTCATACGATATTTCTTCCGCCCGCCACGAGGAACCGATTGATGTCTGTCCAGATGTCCCCCCGTCCGCCGGATCTCCGCCGCAGGTCACGGGTGTGGTCCGGGCTCCTCCCCCCACTGGCGGCGGTGCTGGCCGGGGCGGTCGTCGCCTGGTTCACGGCCCGGGCCGGGGCGACGGACCGGGTTCCCCTCGCCTGCTCCGGCGGTGCCGCGGCCCTGCTCCTGGGCGCGGTCGTCGCGCTGCTGGTGCTCCGCTCCGGCGCCGCGCGGGCCAACCAGGCCCGGCTGGACGCGGTACGGGCCGAGGCCGAGCGCTCCGCCGCCGAGCAGGCAGCGGCGGTCGGCCAGGCCGCGGGCGACGCCCAGGCCGCCCGCCACGACGCCTGGAACGCCGACGCCGAGCGCAAGACGGCCGTCGCCGCCGAGGCCGCGATGCGCAGCGCGCTGGAGGCCGAGAAGGCCCGGTCCGCGGCGCTGGAGGCCGAGATCGTCCAACTCGTGGCACAGGTCGACCAGTTCGTCGGCGAGGCCGAGCAACTCACCGGCCAGGCCATCCCGGAGGCGGTGCAGCAGCTCCGCGAGGGCGTCTCCATGGAGCGCGTGCTCGCGGACGCGCCGGCGCACTTCGACGAGACGCACCAGCAGGTGCTGCGCACCCTGGTCCAGGAGGTCGGCACCAGCGAGCGACTGCGCGCCTCCTCCATGGCCGCCTGCGCCAACGCCGCCGGACGGGTCCAGGCGCTGGCCACCAGCATGCTCGCCGACCTGCGCGAGATGGAGAACCGGCACAACGAGGAGGTCCTCGGCGACCTGCTCCGGCTGGACCACGGCACCGCCCAGGCCGGCCGTCTCGCCGACAGCATCGCGGTGCTCACCGGGGCCCGCTCCGGGCGGCGCTGGACCAAGCCGATCGTGATGGAGAGCGTGCTGCGCGGCGCGATGGGCCGGATCAGCGCCTACCAGCGGGTCAGGCTGCACTCGGCGAGCACGGTGGCGGTGGCCGGGTACGCGGCGGAGGGCGTGATGCACGCCCTGGCCGAGCTGATGGACAACGCCACCACCTTCTCCCCGCCCACCGAGGAGGTGCACGTCTACGTCCAGGAGATGCACTCCGGCGTGGTGGTCACCATCGAGGACGGCGGACTGGTGATGCCGGCCGCCACCCTGGCCAAGGCCGAGCGGCTGGTCTCCACGGAACCGCTGGACCTGATGACGCTGGGCGGCACCCGGCTCGGGCTGGCCGTGGTCGGCTGCCTGGCCCGCAAGCACGGCCTCACCGTGTCCTTCCGGCCGTCCTCGCGCGGTGGAACGGGTGTGGTGGTGCTGATCCCGCAGCAGCTCATCGTGCGCGGCGGCGCGGACCGGCTCCCCGCAGTGCGGGAGAGCGGCGACGCGAGCCGGCCCACGGCGCCGGCACCGGCCGCCGCCGCTCCCGTCGCCGCGGACGAGCCCCTCGAACCCGCTGAGCCCCCCGAACCCGCCCTGGACCTGCCCAAGCGGCCGCCGGGACGGACCCTCGCCGCCGCCCGGCGCACCGCCCCCGCCGCGCCGCCCGCCGCCGCGGAGGACGTACCCTCCCGCGCCGAGGCGGGCGCCCGCTTCGGCGCCTTCCGCGCGGCCGTCCGCAGCGAAGGCCCGGCACCCCGACCCCGAGAAGGCGAACCCGTCGAGACCGACCGACCGTCAGACCCGACCGAAGAGGACACCGAGCGATGACCACCACCGACCGCAGCCTCGACTGGCTGCTGGAGAACCTGCTCCAGAAGACCCCGGGGACCCGGCACGCCCTGGTGCTCTCGCGCGACGGCCTCAAGCTCTGCCTGTCCTCCGGCCTCACCGTGGACCAGGCCGACCAGCTCGCCGCGATCGCGTCCGGCATCCAGAGCCTGTCCCACGGCGCCTCCATCGAGTTCGGCGACGGCAGCGGCGGCGTCCGCCAGTCCATGACCGAGTTCCACGGCGGCATCCTGTTCATCGTCGAGGCGGGGGTCGGCGCGCATCTGGCGGTCGTCGCCGGGGACGACGCCGACCCGGGCATCGTCGGCCACAACATGAGCGAGCTGGTCGAACAGATCGGGGTACATCTGCGGGCCGAGCCGAGGCAGCACGCATGATCCGCCGCCCGGTCGACAGCGGCGACCCGGACCGGCTCTACACCGTCACCGGCGGCCGGAGCAGGGCCTACGAGCAGGCTTTCGACCTGGTCACGCTGATCGTGCGGGAGAGCGGGCCGACCCCGGGCATGCAGTCCGAGCTGGTCCGGATCCTGGAGCTGAGCGAACGCCCGGTCGCCGTCGTGGAGTTGGCGTCCCTGCTGGAACTGCCCGTCGGCGTGGTGAAGATCCTGCTCTGCGACCTGCTCGACATGGGCCGGATCACCGCCCGCCATCCGCAGTCGTCCGGGCGCGGCAGGCAGATGCCACCGCCCGAAACCCTCAAGAAGGTGCTCGTTGCCCTCCAGAACCTCTGACCAGCCGCTACCGCTCAGGGAAACCGCCAGGGACGCCCTGAAGATCGTCATCGTGGGCGGCTTCGGCGCGGGCAAGACCACCCTGGTCAACTCCGTCAGCGAGATCCGTCCGCTCAGCACCGAGGAGGTGATGACGCAGGCCGGCATCGGCATCGACGACCGCGAGGGGGTGCTGACCAAGACCACCACCACGGTCGCCTTCGACTTCGGCCGGATCACCCTCGACGACGAGAAGGTGCTCTACCTCTTCGGCGCCCCGGGGCAGGAGCGCTTCTGGTTCCTCTGGGACCGGCTGTTCGCCGGCACCCTGGGCGCGGTCGTCCTGGTCGACACCCGCAGGCTCTCCGACTGCTGGTACGCCATCGACCGGCTGGAACACCACGGCCTGCCCTTCGTGGTGGCCCGCAACAACTTCGGCGAGCCGACCCACTCCCTGGAGCAGGTACGCACGGCTCTGTCACTCGGCCCGGACGTCCCGCTGCTGGACTGCGACGCGCGGAAGCGGGAGTCGAGCGGGGACGTCCTGATCGCCCTCGTCCGCCACCTGCACTCCCTCTCCCACGCCCTGGAGCCCACCCCGTGACGACCCATCAGGACGAGCTGCATCAGGAAGGCACTGTCCCGCCGCCCGGCTGCGCGGCCCACGACCCCTCGGCGACCCCCGAGAGCACCGGCCCCGGCGGCGCGGTCCGCATGCACTCGCCGCGCTTCCAGCGGGACCCGGCCGAGCTCTACCGGCTGCTGCGGCGCGAGCACGGCCCGGTCGCGCCGATCCTGCTGGACGACGACATCCCGGCCTGGCTGGTGCTGGGCTACCGCGAGGTCCACTACGTCACCAGCAACTCCGAGCTGTTCGCCAGGGATTCGCGGCGCTGGCACGCCTGGGACGCGATCCCCGCCGACTGGCCGCTGAGGCCCTATGTCAGCCACACCCCCTCGGTGCTGTTCAAGGAGGGGGCCGAGCACCAGCGCCGGGCCGGGGTGATCACCGACGTGCTCTCCGCGGTGGACCAGTTCGAGCTGCACGCCACCAGCGAACGGGTCGCGGACGCGCTGATCGACGGCTTCGCCGGCGCCGGCCAGGCCGAGCTGATGGCCGACTACGCCGCCCAGGTCCCGCTGCGGGTGCTGGCCGGGCTCTTCGGCCTGGACCAGGACCAGATCTTCGCGCTGGAACGGGACATGGCCGGTTCGCTGGACGAGGGCCCCGGCGCCCTGGACGCATATATGCGCATCCACGCCACCATGACCGGGTTACTGGAGCGCGGCCGCGGCACCCCCGGGCCGGACCTGCCCTCGCGGATGCTGGCGCACCCGGCCGGCCTGGAGGACGAGGAGATCGTCCAGGACATGATCTCGATCATGGCCACCGGACAGCAGCCGACGGCCAACTGGATCGGCAACGCGCTGCGGCTGATGCTCACCGACGACCGTTTCGCGGTCACCCTCTCCGGCGGCAGGCGCAGCGTCGGCCAGGCCCTCAACGAGGTGCTGTGGGCGGACACCCCGACCCAGAACGTCGTCGGGCGCTGGGCGGCGCGGGACACCCAGCTGGCGGGCCGTCGGATCCGCAAGGGCGACTGCCTGGTGCTGGGGCTCGCGGCGGCCAACACCGACCCGGAGGTGCAGCCGGACTTCAGCGCCGGCTCGGTGGGCAACCAGGCCCACCTGTCGTTCGGCCACGGCGAGCACCGCTGCCCGGTCCCCGCGCCGGAGATGGCCGAGGTGATCGCCCGGGCGGCGGTCGAGGTGCTGCTCGACCGCCTTCCCGATGTGATGCTGACCGTGCCGGCCGAGGAGGTCGAGTGGCGCCCCTCGATCTGGATGCGCGGCCCGTCCGCCCTGCCGGTCGAGTTCACCTCGATCTGAGCGGGCGTCGGTAACACTGCAGGCCGCCGAAGGCCACCAGGGGCAACTCGGAACGATCATCGTATGCGGAGCATCCGTCCGCATCTCGGGCCGATCACTCCGGATCGACTGCCGACGCGCCGCGGGCCCGCTCCGCCCGTACCCTGGCTCTGACCAGGTGGAAGGAGCCGTCATGGGCGTCGTCCCGGTGACTCCGCGGCGGTTGGGCGACCTCGGTCGCACGGAGCGGCGGCGGGCGATCGCGGGCAGCGCGGCCCGCTGCGCGCTCATGACCGCGGCCGTGGTCCTGCTCTACTACGTGATCCCGCTGGGCGTCGCCCCGGTGGACACCGGCGGCGTGGCCTGGCTGGCCGTGGGCGCGGTGGTCTTCGTCGCGGTACTGGGGTTCGAACTGCACCGCATCCTGAACGCCGGCCTGCCGCAGCTGCGCGCGGTCGAGGCCCTGGCGGTGTCGCTGCCGCTGTTCCTGCTGACGTTCGCGGGCGCCTATGTGTCGCTGTCCGAGGTGGATCCGGCCGACTTCACCGAACGGCTGAACCGCACCTCGGGCCTCTACTTCGCCGTCGTCACCCTGGGCACCGTCGGCTACGGCGACATCGCCCCGCGGAGCGACCTCGCCCGGATCCTGGTCAGCCTGCAGATCCTGGTCGACCTGGCCTATGTCGCGCTGTTCCTGAGGCTGCTGGTCACCGTCACCCGGATCAGCCTGCACCGCGGCGGCGCACCGGACGGCGCGGCTCCGGACGACGAGTCCGGGGCCGGCCCGTAGCGGCCGAAGCACCGTCAGCCGGACGGGAGTTCCTTGACCCCCACGCCGCTGCGGCCGGCCGCCATCAGCGCGGCGGCCAGGGCGAGGATGCGGTCGGCGGCCTCGGGGACCGGGACGCCGGAGTCGTGGATGTTGGAGATGAGGTTGCGGTCGGCGTCGGTGTGGCCCGGACGGGGGCGGTGGGCCAGGTAGGCGGAGAGGCTCTCCGCGGTGGCCAGGCCCGGGCGTTCGCCGATCAGCAGCACGACCACCCGCGGGCGCAGCAGTTCGCCGAGTTCGTTGAGCACCCCCACCCGGCACTGCCGGATCGCGATCGGACGGCCGGTCGTCCAGCCCCGGCTCGCGCAGCCGGCGATCAGCCGCGGCAGCAGCTCGGGGACCTGGCGGTGGACCGCGGTGGCCGAGAGTCCGTCGCCGACGGCGATCTGGACGTCGGCCCCGGCCGGGCACTGCTCGACGATGAGCTCGCGCGCGGCGGCGGAGAGCCGGCGGCCCAGGTCGGGGCGGTGCAGATACTCACGGCGGGTGTCGGCGCGGGTGTCCGCGACCATCAGGGCGTGCCGGTCGCGGAGGGCGGCCATCCTCGGCAGGTCAAGGTCCAGCGGCGCGCCGACAGCGTCGCGGGCCGCGGCGTGGTCCGCCCGCAGCGAGAGCAGGGTGGCGGTCGGGTAGGAACTGCCCGCCCGCCCGATGAAGAGCCGGGCCGGGGTGGTCTCCCGCAGCCGGACCCGGTGCGGGTCCGCGGCAGGGACGGCGTCGGTGGGAGGGTGCATCAGGCGGCTCCGCTTCGGGTGAGGGTTGTTCCGACGGATGTTGGCTGCGGACCGTAGCTGGCTGGTCGCGCAGTTCCCCGCGCCCCTGAGGTGCTGCAACTGAACCGCTGTGGGCACGTTGCACTATCAGGGGCGCGAGGAACTGCGCGACCAGCCAGGCAGATGCCGCAGCCGAGAATCATGGGATCAGCGCGCGGATCGGGCCGCCGGAGGCGAGCGCGGCGGTGAGCTCGGGAAGGCTGGACGGCCAGCCCGAGCCGGCCAGCGGCGGCCCGTCATGGCGCAGCCCCACCTCGGCGAGCCAGCGGCCGAAGGCCGGCGACGGACCGAGACCGAGCGTCCGGCGCACGCTGCTGACGTCGTGGTAGCTGGTGCTCTGGTAGTTCAGCATCACGTCGTCCCCGGCCGGGACGCCCATGACGAAGGTGCAGCCGGCCGAGGCGAGCAGCAGCAGCAGGTTGTCGTTGCTGTTCTGGTCGGCGTCGGCGTGGTTGGTGTAGCAGATGTCGACGCCGGTCGGCAGGCCCATCAGCTTGCCGACGAAGTGGTCCTCCAGGCCGGCCCGGGTGATCTGGACCGAGTCGGCCAGGTACTCGGGGCCGATGAAGCCGACCACGGAGTTGACCAGGAACGGGTCGTACAGCCGGGCCACCGCCTGGGCGCGGGCCTCCAGGGTCAGCTGGTCGACGCCGTGGTTGGCCTCCGCGGACAGGGCGCTGCCCTGGCCGGTCTCGAAGTACATGACCTGGTCGCCGACGAACTCACCGGGCCGCTGCCGGTGGTGCGCGAGCACCGCCTCCCGGCCCTGGGCCAGCATCGGCAGGTCGATGCCGAAGCTGGTGTTGGCGTCCTCGGTGCCGGCGACGGACTGGAACAGCAGGTCGACCGGAGCGCCCGCGTCCAGCGCGGCGAGCTGGGTGGTGATGTGCGCCAGCACGCAGGTCTGGGTGGGCACCCCGAGATCGGCGATCAGCTGGTGCAGCGCCCGCAGCACCGCGCCGATGGCCGGCACCGAGTCCGTCGCCGGATTGACGCCGATCATCGCGTCGCCGCAGCCGAAGGCCAGGCCGTCCAGGGCGGAGAGGACGATGCCCTGGACGCTGTCGGTGGGGTGGTTGGGCTGGATCCGCACGCCCATGACGCCGGGTTCGCCCATGGTGTTGCGGCAGCGGGTGGTGCGGCGCAGCGGGGCCGCGGCGACCACCAGGTCGAGGTTGCTCATCAGCTTGGCGCAGGCGGCGGCGACCTCCGGGGTGATCGCCGCCGCCAGTCCCGCTGCCCAGGGTCCCTCGAAGCCCGGTGTCAGGACGAGTTCGCGCAGTTCGCCGACGGTCAGGCCGGCGATCTCCGCGAAGCGGGCCCGGTCGGCGGGGAGCGAGACCGCGTCGGTGACCGCGTCCTCGACGACCGCGGTGGCCGCGATCTCGCCCAGGCCGACATCGGCCAGGGCCAGCTTGGCGGCGACCCGCTCCCGTTCGTCCCGCGCGGCCAGTCCGGCCAGCCGGTCGCCCGCCTTCTCCTCGTTCGCCTTGGCCAGCAGCTCGGCGAGCGAGGCGAAGGCGAACCGCTCGCCGCGCAGCGTGCTTCGATAGGTCATGGTCAGCGCTCGTGGGACTCGGCGAGGACGGTGCTGCCGATCAGCTCGTAGCGGCCCCGGTTGGTGGCCCGCAGTACCAGCGCGATGACCGCGCCGACCACGCCGACACCGATGACCACATACGGGGTGATCGTGTAGACCGGGCTGTCGGAGGCCGCGCCGGCGGCGAAGCTGAGGTGGGTGAAGAGCAGGTACACCACGTACCCCATGCCCGCCGCGCCGGCCAGCGGTGCGACCAGCGTGCGCCACCAGTTCCGGGTCTCCGGGTGCCGCTTGCCGACGTGGAAGTACCACACCACCGAGATCGAGCAGATCGCCTGCACGATCAGGATCGCCATCGTGCCCATGATCGCCAGCAGGCCGAACTGGTAGTAGTACGCCACGTCCGGGGCCGCCTTGGACGGGGCCTGGAACAGGAAGAAGTACAGCGTGATGGCGAGCGTGATCACGCTCTGCACGATCGACGCCACATGCGGGGACTTGTGCTTGTCGTGGGTCCGGCCCAGCGGCGCGACCGCCTTGTGCAGTCCCTCGCGGCCGAGCGCGTACAGGTAGCGGGAGGCCGAGTTGTGGAAGGCCAGCGCGCAGGCGAAGGAACCGGTCACGGTCAGGATCAGGTACAGGTCCTTGGCCCAGGTGCCGACGAACTTCTGAGTCACCCCGAAGAAGAGGTCGAACGGGTTGCCGGTGGAGCCCTGGGCGATGGCGACCGACTGGTGCACGCCGTTGCCGGCGATGGTCATCCAGGAGATGAAGGTGTAGAGCAGGCCCAGCGCGACCACCACGATCAGCGTGGCCCGGGGGATGATCTTGGTGGGGTTGCGCGACTCCTCGCCGTACACCGCCGTGGTCTCGAACCCGACCCAGGACCAGAACGCGAAGAACAGTCCGATCGCCGAGCTTCCGCCGGCCACCGCGGTGAACGCCTTGCCGGGGTTGAGCGCTCCGGCCACCAGCCCGTCCGGGCCACCGCCGTGGAACAGCACCCCGCCGCCCATCAGCAGCAGGATCAGCACCTCGGCGACGAGGAAGATGGCGAGGACCTTACCGGAGAGTGCGATGTCGAAGTACCCGAGCCCGGCGATCAGGGCTATGCCGATGAGCCCGTAGACGATCCAGCTCAGGTGCGGGCCGCCGAAGTTCTCCACATCCGTCTTGAAGAACGAGGCGAAGATGCCGATCAGCGACGCCTCGAAGACGACATAGGCGAGCGTCGCCATCAGCCCGCTGGCCAGCCCGGCGACCCGTCCGAGGCCGCGGGTGATGAACCCGTAGAACGCGCCGGTCGCGGTGATGTGCCGGGCCATCGCGGAATAGCCGATGGTGAAGATCACCAGTACCACGGTGGCGAAGATGAATCCGGCCGGGGTGCCGGTTCCGCTGCCGTATCCGATGGCGATCGGCACGTTTCCGGTCATCGCGGTGATCGGAGCGGCCGTGGCCAGCACAGTGAAGACGACGCCGGACATGCCTAGTACGCCGCCCTTGAGCTTCTTGTGCTCGGCGGCGGGGGCGTCGGGGGTGATGGTGGCGACCGGCGATGAGCCGGTCTGGTCGGTTGTCGCCATGGAGCGTCCTCAGCGGTCGGGGGTTGTTGCCAATCCAATGGTTCAGAGCTGGACCATTGGTTTTGGGGTCGCCACGGTTACATTCACGTGAAACACTCCCGAATCGGGCATCCCCGGGCTCGCTACCCTGGCCGTCAGCCGCCTCTGCCCCACCTCTTCCTGTCGAGGACACCCACTCCATGACCAGCCCCCAGCCGGCCAACATCGACTTCTTCGCCCGGGAGGCCCTGCCGGCCCCGAAGGTGAGCCCGGGGCAGGCCGAGCGGATCGCCGCCGACGCCTTCGGGCTGACCGCCCGCGCGCAGTCCCTCGGCAGCCAGCAGGACGCCACCTTCCTGCTCCGGCCCGACGACGGCTCCGCCCCGGTCATCCTGAAGATCGCCAATCCGGCGTTCAACGCGACCGAGATCGACGCCCAGGACACCGCCGCCGAGCTCATCGGCGCCGCCTGCACCGACCTGCGGACCGCCACCGTGCTCCGCGGCCCGGACGGTGCGGCGCGCACGGCCACCGTGGACGTCGGCGAGGGGCCGGTCATCGCGCGGCTGCTGCGGCACCTCGGCGGCGGCACCCTCAACGGGGGCCGCCACCTCTCCCCGCGCGCCGTCGCGGCGATGGGCTCCATCGCCGGCCGGGTCGGTGCCGCCCTGCGCGACTTCCACCACCCCGGCCTGGACCGCACGCTGCAGTGGGACCTGCGGTACGCCGACCGGGTCATCGACCTGCTCGCCGAGCACGTCCCCGACCCGGCCGAGAGGGAACAGGTCCGCGCGGCCGGCGCCGACGCCTGGGCCCGGCTGGCCGGGGTGAGCGATCGGCTGCCGCTCCAGGCGGTCCATCTGGACCTGACCGACGACAATCTTGTCCGGGCCGAGGGCAGCCCGCTCCCCCAGCCCGACGGGATCATCGACTTCGGCGACCTGACCACCAGCTGGGCCGTCAACGAGCTGGCGATCTGCCTCTCCTCGCTGCTGCACCACCGCGGCCTGGAGCCGTACCGGGTGTTGCCGGCCGTGCCGGCCTTCCACCGGGCCCGCCCGCTCTCCGCCGAGGAGGTGGCGGCGCTGTGGCCGCTGGTGGTGCTGCGCGGCGCGACCCTGGTCGTCAGCGGCCGGCACCAGGCCGCCCTGGACGGGGACAACGACTACGTCCAGGCCGGACTCGACCGCGAGTGGCGGATCTTCGAGTCGGCCGTCTCGGTGCCGGTGCCGGTGATGACCGGTCTGTTCGCCGACGCCCTCGGCCTGTCGGACCGTCAGCGGGCGTTCGCCGTACCGGAGGTACCGCTGCTGGCGACCGCCCCCGCCCTGCTCGACCTGTCCAGCGGCGCCGACGCGATGGACCGGGGCGCCTGGCTGGAGGCGGGTACGGAGGACCGGCTCGCCCGGGAGCTGCTGGCTCAGGGCCACCCCGCCGTGGTCACCGGCTATGCCTCGCCGCGCCTCACCGCCGCCCCGGCGATGGCCATGGAGTCGCCGGCGACCGTCGCCACCGGGGTCGACCTGTGGACCGCCGCCCCGGCGACGCTGCGGGCCCCCTGGGACGGCGAACTGCACCACCCCGCCCCGGGCCGCACCGTACTCAGCGGCGGCCCTTACGAGCTGACCCTCACCTGGGCCGGGGCCGACTGGACCGCGGATCCCGGCACCCCGCTGCGGGCCGGCGACGCACTGCTCGCGCTGCCGGCCGGCCGCCGCGTCCACCTCTCGCTCCAGCAGGCGGCGGCACCGGAGGTCCCCGCCCTGGTCCGGCCCGAGTACGCGGCCGGCTGGCTGGCGCTGACCGCCGACCCCTCCCCGCTGCTCGGCCTGGAGCCGGCCGCTCCGTCCCCGGAGCCGGACCTGCTGGCCCGCCGGGCCGCCTCCTTCGCCGCCGTGCAGGGGCACTACTACGACAGCCCCCCGCGCATCGAGCGCGGCTGGCGGCACCACCTGGTGTCCGAGGACGGCCGCTCGTACCTGGACATCGTCAACAACGTCACCCCGCTCGGGCACGCCCATCCGGGCCTTGAGCAGGCCGTCGCCCGGCAGTTGCGGAGGCTGAACACCAACAGCCGCTTCCACTACGCCGCCGTGGTGGAGTTCACCGAGCGGCTGGCCGCGCTGCTGCCCGAGCCGCTGGACACCGTCTTCCTGGTCAACTCCGGCTCCGAGGCGGTGGACCTGGGCATCCGGCTGGCGATCGGCGCGACCGGGCAGCACGACGTGCTGGCCCTGCGTGAGGCCTACCACGGCTGGACCTACGCCTCCGACGCGGTCTCCACCTCGCTCCAGGACAACCCCAACGCCCTGACCACCAGGCCGGACTGGGTGCACACGGTGGACTCGCCCAACTCCTACCGGGGCCGCCACCGAGGCACCGACGCGCACCGCTACGCGCCGGAGGCGGTACGGGTGGTCGAGGAGCTGGCCGCTGCGGGCCGGGCTCCCGGCGCCTTCGTCGCCGAGTCCTACTACGGCAACGCGGGCGGCGTCGCCCTCCCCGACGGCTACCTGGAACAGCTCTACGCCGCGGTGCGCCGCCACGGCGGCCTGGCGGTCGCGGACGAGATCCAGGTCGGCTACGGACGCCTGGGCGCCTGGTTCTGGGGCTTCCAGCAGCAGGGCGTCGTCCCGGACATCGTCTGCGTGGCCAAGGCGATGGGCAACGGCCACCCGCTGGGCGCCGTGATCACCTCGCGGGAGATCGCCGAACGCTACCGCGAGCAGGGCTACTTCTTCTCCTCCACCGGGGGCAGCCCGGTCTCCAGCGTGGCCGGTCTCACCGTGCTCGACGCCCTGCGCGACGAGGACCTGCAGGGCAACGCGGTGCGCACCGGCGGCCGGCTGAAGGCCGGGCTGCAGGCGCTCGGCGAACGGCACCGGCTGGTCGGGGCGGTCCACGGGTCGGGCCTCTACCTGGGCCTGGAGCTGGTGCGCGACCGCGACACGCTGGAGCCGGCCACCGAGGAGACCGCCGAGCTGTGCGAGCGGATGCTGGACCTGGGGGTGGTGGTCCAGCCGACCGGGGACCATCTCAACATCCTGAAGATCAAGCCGCCGCTGTGCCTGGACGCCGCGGCCGCCGACTTCTTCACCGCCGCCCTGGACCGCGCTCTCACCGACCTGAGCAGCAGGTGAGCAGCACATGACCAGCTCCGGAGGCCTGCCCGGGGGCCCCGCGCCGGTCAGCTTGCGGCGAGGTTCCCACGCGGAGCGGAGAACCAGGCGCAGCAGTGCCGGCGAGTGGGACGGCGTCGAATGACAGCTCAGGAGAGGGCGCACGCGGACGCCCAGTACGGTCTGCTGACCACCATCGCCGCCGAGGCGGCGGTCTCGCTCAGCACGGTGTCCAAGGTGGTGCACCGGCGTCGGGACGTCGCCCAAGTCGCCCAAGTCGCCCAGGAGCGGCGGAACTTCGACCCGACCGGCCACTACAGCCGCCCCGACGTCTTCACCGTGGAGGTCGACCGGCGACGCAGGGAGGCCTCCACTTTCCGCGACTGACCGGCTCAGCCGACCGACGAGGAGAGGGCGGCGGCGCTGGAGGCGGTCGGACAGTCCGTCGCGCTGCCCAGGAGCCTCAGTGCCGCCTCCGACGGTGAGCCGGGCTCGGCCGTGTAGGCGATCAGGCGCTGGCCCGAGGTGCCGGGGATGACGAGATTCTCGAAGCTGAGTTCCATCGCACCGACCAGCGGGTGACGCAGCTGCTTCACTCCGGAGGTGCAGGTGCGCACCGGGTGCCGGGCCCAGAGAGAGGCGAACTCGTCGCAGTTCATGGCGAGTTGACCGATGAGCTCGGCCAGGGAGCGGTCGTCGGGGTGGCGGCCGGCGACCAGGCGCAGGGAGGCGACCGCGAGTTGGGCCTGGTCGTGCCAGTCGGTGTACAACTCCCGGTACTGCTCGTCCAGGAACAGCATCCGGGTCAGGTTGGGGCGGGTGGCGGGTGTGCCGGGGCCCTCGGCCGGCAGGTGTCCGGCGAGCAGCGCGTGGCCCAGCCGGTTCCAGGCCAGGACGTCGCCGCGCCGGTCCATGACGACGGCCGGTACGTCGGTCATGGCCGCCAGCAGCTGCCGGGCCGAGGCGCTGGCGTGCGCCACCCGGTGCAGTGGTGCGCTGCGGGACGAGGCAGCCGCGGGGCGGGCTAGGTCCTTCAGGTGGGCCGTCTCGTCGTCGGTGAGGCGCAGGGTGCGCGCGATCGCCTCCAGCAGGCCGTCGGAGGCGTTGGTCGCGCGGCCCTGTTCGAGCCGGGTGTAGTGGGTGATGCTCACGCTGGCCAGCGTCGCCAGCTCCTCGCGGCGCAGCCCGGTGACGCGGCGGCGGCTCGGGTGCGGGGTGATGCCGACGTCCTCGGGACGCAGCGCGGCGCGGCGCGTCCTGAGGAAGTCCCCCAGCTCGGACGAGGCGTGCATGCGTGCCTCCAGGTCGGCGGAGTGCGGCAGGAAGTGACCACCGACTTCCCATGATGCCCGCCGGCCCCGGGGACCGGGCGCCTTAAGGGTGGTCCTGTGGTGACTACCCACGCGCCGGCTGTGCAAGGCAGGGGTCTGGCTGGGAGTCCGGATGCCGACGAGCCTTCTCGGTGACCTGAACCATGAGGAAAAGGACTCGACTTCATGTCTGTCACTGATACGAAGGCGCCCGGTACCGGCGTCGGCACGGCACCGGAAGCGCTGACTCCCAGGCTTCGGCTGGTGCTGATTCTGCTGCTCTCAACGCAGTTCATGCTCGCCGTGGACTTCGCCATCCTGAATGTGGCACTGCCGGTGATCGGCAGGGACCTGGGCTTCTCGATCGCGCATCTGGCCTGGATCGCCACCTCGTTCGCGCTGTGCGCGGCCGGTTTCACCCTGCTCTTCGGCCGGGTCGCGGACCTGTTCGGCCGCCGCCGGCTCTTCCTCTGGGGTCTCGTGGTCCTGGGCGCGGCCTCGCTGATGGGCGGCCTGGCGCAGAACCCGGCGATGCTGATCACCGCCCGCGTCCTCCAGGGGCTGGCCACCGCGGCCGTGACCCCGGCCGCGCTGTCGCTGATGACGACCTCGTTCCCGGAGGGTCCGCTGCGTCGGAAGGCGCTCGGCCTCAACGGGGCACTGATGTCCAGCGGATTCACCACCGGCGCCGTCCTCGGCGGCGTGCTGACCGACCTGCTGTCGTGGCGGTGGGCGTTCTTCATCAATGTGCCCGTCGCCCTCACCGTGCTGGTCATCGCCCCGAGGGTGATCAAGGAGTCCCGGCCCGACGAGCGACCCGAGCTGGACCTGCCCGGCGCCGTCAGTGTCACGCTCGGCCTGCTGGCCGTCGTCTTCGGGCTCACCCGGGCGGGCCAGAACGGCTGGGGCTCGGCCGGCGCCCTGCTGTCGCTGGTGACAGGCGCGCTGCTGCTGGCGGTGTTCTACGCCGTCGAGCGCAAGGTGTCCGCGCCGCTGGTGCCGCTCGGCGTGCTCGGCAAGCGGTCGGTGGCCTGGGGCAACCTCGCCGGTCTGATCGCGTTCCTCACCGAGACCTCCCTGGTCTTCCCGCTGACCCTCTACCTGCAGGACGTGCTCGGCTTCTCCCCGCTCGCCGCCGGCCTGTCCTTCGGCGTTCTCGGCATGGGGACGGTCACCGGCGGCTTCACCGCCGCGAGGGTCATCGGGTGGATCGGCACCAAGCGGACGCTGATCGTGGGCGGCATCCTGCAGACCGTGTTCACCGCGGCCCTGCTCGGCCTCGGCCACGACCGCTCCTCGATGTGGCTGATGCTGGTCGCCGGCTTCATCGGCGGTGTCGGCAACATGCTCGTCATCGTGGGCTTCATGGTCACCGCCACCTCGGGGCTCGCCGACCACGAACAGGGTCTGGCCACCGGCCTCGCCACCATGACCCAGCAGGTCGGCATCACCATGGGCACGCCGATCATGAGCGCCGTCGCCACCGCCGCCATGGTCGGCACCGGAGCCTCGGCCATGCTCGGCGGCCTGAAGGTCGCGATCGCGGTGAACGCCGCCATCGTGCTCCTCGGCCTCCTCACCAGCGCCGTGTTCCTGCGCAGCGACCGGTCGTCGTGACTGTTCGGCGGTGAGGACCAGCCTCTCGTACGCCAACATCATCGCGCAGGGGACGCTTCCGCCCCCCGATGGACTGGCGCCCCGCGCAGACGCCTTGAGGCAACCCCGGGGTGCTAGCCGGTGGTCCCGGTGGCGAAGACGGGCCAGCCGATCTCGGTCCGCCAGGCTCCCTCGTCGGCGGTGTCGTCCGGGCCGACCAGGTAGTACTCGCGCAGTGGCCCGTCGAGCGCCAGTTCGTGATCGGCGACGTGGGCGGCGAGAGCCCCGTACGCGCGGTCGATGTCGTCGTGCGGGCCGGGGTGGGTGATGGTGGCCAGCTCGGCGGCGGGCACCGTCATCGGCGTGACGCGGCCCATCGGCCGCAGCCGTCCGTGGCAGGGAACGAAGACGGTGGACCGGCCGTACTCGTCGGCGAACAGTTCGTCAGCGAACATCCCGCCCGCAGGGCCGTCCGCGCGCAGACCCTGGGCGGCCAGCGTGGCGCGCAGTTCTCCCAGCGCCCCCCGGTACCAGAGCAGGGCGTCGGCGACGCCGACGTCCTCGCTGATCGCCGCTGCGGGCGTCGCCCGTACGCTGCGGTGCCCGATCGCCGCCGGTGCGGTCCGGTGCTCCAGCAGGTCGCGCAGGGACGCCACGGCCTGCTGCGTCCGGGCCAGGCCGGCCTCCATCCGGGCGAGGTGGGCCGCGATGAGGCGGTCACGGGTCCGCAGGTCGGGCGCGGACAGCACGGCCTGGATGTCGTCCAGCGGCATGTCCAGGGCCCGGAACCGGCGGATCACCTGAGCTGCCGGGATCTGCTCGGTCGCATAGCGGCGGTAGCCGGTGTCCGGGTCGACCTCGGTCGGCTCCAGCAGCCCGATCTGGTGGTAGTGCCGGAGCGTTCGAACGCTCAGGTGCGTCGCCTTGGAGAAGTCGCCGATCGTCAGCGCGTGGCTCATCCCATCATCATCAACCCTCCAGTCGTGTGAGGGTCAACGCGACCTCGCGGCCTTGACCCTCACACGGCTGGAGCGGTGAGCCTGGGCCATGGCAGACCGACCGAGAGAGAGGTATCCCCGCCATGTCCAGCACCACAACCGACCTCCCCGCCGTCGTGGCCGAGCACATCGCCGCGGTCAACGCCTTCGACACCGAGCGCATCGTGGCGACCTTCGCGCCCGACGCGTACGTCAACGACGACCGGCGCGAGATCTGGGGCACCGACGCGATCCGCAGGTTCATGGACAAGGAGTTCGTCGGCGATCACGTCACCATGGAGGTGCGCGAGGTCATCGACCACCACGGCGACATCATCGTCCGCGCCAAGTACGACGGCGACTACGACAAGACCAACCTGCCCGAGGTGCTGGTCATGACCAGCTACTTCGCCATCCGCGACGGCAGGATCACCAGCCTGACCGTCATCTTCACCCAGCCCTCCCCGTACTGATCGGGGCGGACCCACGGAGGCAGGGAGCGACATGACCGAGATCCGTCCCTTCCGCGTCGGGATCAGCGACGCGGTGATCGACGACCTCCGCGAGCGGCTGGCGCGGACGCGATGGCCGGAGCCGGAGCCCGTCGACGACTGGTTGATGGGAATCCCACTGGCGTATGTGCGGGAACTCGCCGGGTACTGAGCGGAGTCCTACGAGATGCGGCGCGTCGCCGATCAGCTGAACCGCTACGAGCAGTTCATGACGACGATCGACGGGGTCGACATCCATTTCCTGCGCGTCCGCTCCCCTGTCGCGGGCGCGACGCCGTGCATCATGACGCACAGCTGGCCGGGGTCGGTGATGGAGGGGCCCTGATCGACTCGATCTACCTCTACGACACGTGGGGACAGCCGATCAGCAGCGACCGCTGGGACGAGGTCGGCGCGGTGGTGGACTGGCTGTGCGAGCACTGGGACCAGCCCGACGAGGGGGTCTGGGAGACCCGGGCGGGCCGCAGGAACTTCGTGTATTCGCGGCTGATGTGCTGGGTCGCGCTGGAGCGGGCGATCCGGCTGGCGAACCGCCGCGGCCTGCCGGCCGACCTGCCCCGCTGGCAGGTGTCCCGTGACGCGATCTACCGGCAGATCATGCGGCGCGGCTGGTCGGCCCGGCGCGGCGCGTTCGTCCAGGCCCTGGACGGCGACGTGCTGGACGCCTCACTGCTGATGATGCCGATGGCCAAGTTCGTCTCGCCCACCGACCCCAAGTGGCTCTCCACCCTGGACGCCCTCACTGCCGATCTGGTATCCGACCGCTGGTCTACCGCTACGACCCGGCCACCAGCCCGGACGGTCTGCACGGCCCCGAGGGCACCTTCTCGATCTGCTCCTTCTGGTACGTCGAGGCACTGGCCCGCGCCGGCCGGCTGGAGGAAGCCCGGCTGGCCTTCGAGAAAATGCTCACCTACGCCAACCACCTCGGCCTCTTCGCCGAGGAGATCGGCCCGACCGGCGAACAACTCGGCAACTTCCCCCAGGCGTTCACGCACCTCTCGCTGATCAGCGCCGCCTTCAACCTCGACCGCGCTCTCGGCTGAGGCGCGTGGGGAACTCCCGGGCCAGCTCCTTTCGTGACGCCTCGTCAAGCTTCACCGAGGCGGTGGCGATGTTCTCGGCCAGGTGCGTGCGGGTGCGCGTGCCGGGGATGAGCAGGATGTTGGGCGCAAGGTCGAGCAGCCAGACCAGGGCGAGCTGCGCCGGGGTGGCCCCAGCCTGTCGATCCCGCACCGCGCGGAGCTTACCTCGATAGAGTTAGTCTAACTTGACTTAGACTAACTGCGCTGGTGTCCTCGTAGGGTGACACGACCACCAGATCTCTTCGACCGCCAGGCGGAGTGGGGCGACCTCGAACGTTTTGTCTCCTCGGGCGCCCCTGGCCTGCGCATCGGAATCCTCTACGGCCGACGACGTACCGGCAAGAGCTTCCTGCTGCGCCGCCTCTGCCGTGCGTACGGCGGCCAGTACCACATGGCGCAGGAAGAGGAGCCGCTGCCCGCACTGCAGCGCTTCGCCGACGCAGTCGCGGCGGGGCGTGGACTGGGTCCCGGCCAGTTGCGCTTCCAGGACTGGGACGAGGCGCTGCGCACGGCCTTGCGGCCGGTGACGTCTGCCGACAGCCGGACTGCCCTGGTGGTGCTGGACGAACTTCCCTACCTGCTGGCCCACCCGCTCGGGGCCCAGCTCCCGTCCGCCCTCCAGGCGCTGGTCGACGAGAGCCGGGACGCCGGCGCAGCGGGCCCACGCGGCCGGGTGATCCTCTGCGGTTCGGCGCTGGCCGTCATGTCGGATCTGCTGTCCGGCGCGAAGGCACTCCGGGGCCGGGCCGAGCTGGACCTGCTGCTGCGGCCCTTCGACTACCGCACGACCTCCGCGTACTACGGGATCCGGGACCTGGAGACCGCTTTCGGGATGTACGCCTTCTTCGGCGGCACCCCCGGCTACCGGGACCTGATCGGCGGGGCCTCGCCACAGAGCCCGTCCGAGCTGGAGGAGTTGCTGCTCACGACCGTCTTCAACCCCAGCCACGCCCTCTTCGGCGAAGCCGGATACCTCCTGCGGGAGGACCCCCGCATCCAGGACCGCGCCCTCTACCTCTCCGTACTCGGCGCTGTCGCAGCGGGCGCAACCTCCCCCGCCAAGATCGCCGCAGCCATCGGACGCGACCAGCGCAGCCTCCACCACCCACTCGACGTCCTCACCACCTCCGGGTTCCTCATCAAGGACGAGGACCTGCTCCTCCAGCGCCGCCCCGTCCTACGGCTCGCAGACCCCGTGGTACGCCTCCACCAGCTCGTCACCGCACCACGGCTCGCCGCCTTCGAAGAACGCAAGGCACAATGTGCCTGGCGCGCCGCCGAACACACCGTCAGCGCCCAGATCCTGGGACCCACCTTCGAACAGCTCGCCCGCGAATGGACCTCCCGCCACGCCTCGCCGCGCACGCTCGGCGGTCCGATCGGCGAGGTCGGCAGCACCGTCGTAAACGACCCCGCCGGACGGCAACAGCACGAACTCGACGTCGTGGCACTGGACGAGGGCGAGCGCCGGCAGGCCCAGAACCCGGTCATCCGCGTCATCGGGGAAGCCAAGGCCTCCAACCGCGCCCGCACCCTCGCCGACCTCGACCGGCTTGAGCACATCCGCGGCCTGCTCGTCTCGCGCGGGGTGCGAGCAGCGGGCGCGAAACTGCTGCTCTTCGGGCGCTCCGGCTTCGACACCAACCTGGCCCAGGCCGCCTCGGCGCGTCACGACGTGGAACTCGTGGACCTGGACCGGATCTGGCACGGGGAGTGAAGCCTTACCCGCCGACAGCGGACCTCAGTTGCCAGGCCTGCATGCTGCGGAGGGTGGCGGTGCCGTTGTCGGCGAAGAGGTCGGCCCCGGTACTGGAGGGGTCGGGGAAGACCTGGTCGGTGAGGACGACCTGTTCGCCGCGGGCGTTCTCGGCGTACACCTCGACGGAGGAGGAGTCGACGAGGATGTGCAGGCTCAGGGCCTTGCCGTTGAGGGCGAGGGGGGCGCGCTGGACGCCGGGGAAGGAGGAGTCGAAGTCGACTGCTCCTGAAGCGGTGCGGTCGATGTACACCTCGCCGGTGGTGGTGTCGTAGCCGATCCGAGTGCGTTGCCCGGACCCGGTGCGCAGGTCGAGGCCGAAGTCGGTGGCGGTGCCCGCGGTGAGGTCGGCCCGGAGCTCCATGCTGCTGCCCTGCACGCCGAGCGCCGTGGTGGTGCTGGTGACGCGGGTGGTGGAAACGTGGGTGCCGGCGCCGCGCAAGGTGGCCAG
Organism: Streptomyces sp. 846.5; assembly: GCF_004365705.1. Classification (NCBI taxonomy): domain Bacteria; kingdom Bacillati; phylum Actinomycetota; class Actinomycetes; order Kitasatosporales; family Streptomycetaceae; genus Streptomyces; species Streptomyces sp. 846.5. The sequence continues at coordinate 4,552,621 of NZ_SOBN01000001.1, read as the reverse complement.
TTCGCTGACCGGCTGCTGGACCAGCTGGACCTTGCCGTCCACCGTTCGCAGCGCGAGCCGGCGGGGGAAGGTGTCGGCGCTGCGCCACGGGCTGGTGGGGATGCTCCCGCCGTAGTTCCAGTTGTTCATCCAGCCGATCATGACGCGGCGGCCGCCGGGGGCGTCGTTGTAGGTCTGGGAGGCGTAGAAGTCCTCGCCGTAGTCGATCCAGTGGGCGCGTTGGAGGGTGGACAGCGCGGGCTGGTCGGCGATCTCGAACTGGTCGGCCAGGACGTGGCCCCAGCCGCCGGTGTTGTTGTCGACGACCTGGATCCGGACCTGCTTGCCCTTGTAGGCGGTGGTGTTGAAGGAGGCCCAGTCGAGGCTCTCGGAATTGGCGCCGGTGGCGCTCTGCACCACCTTGCCGTCGACGAGGAGGTTGACGCCGGTCTCGGTGGAGACGGGCGGGGCCCCGCTGTCGGACAGGACGACCTGGTCGAGGTTGATGTGGCCCCAGCCGCCGGTGTTGTCGTCGACGACCTGGATCCGGGCCTGCTTGCCCTGCAGATCGGACAGGTTCCACGAGGTCCAGTTCAGGGCTTCGTTGTCGGCACCGGTGGCGGAGCGCACCACCTGGCCGTCCACGACGAGTTCGACCGCGGTGGGGGCGTCGGAGGAGGCCGGGTGGTTGCCGCCGCCGATGAGGAAGTCCAGGTACTGCTTGTCGATGGTGAAGGCCGGGGAGGTGAGCGTGCCGGTGGAGGCGTCGCCGCCCAGGTAGCTGTTGACCAGCCCATGGCCCAGGTAGCCGGAGACCTGCTGCTGGTCGGGCAGGGTGCCCTGGGCCGGGCCGGAGCCGAACGCGCTGCCGGTAGTCGTCCAGTCCCCGATGGGGCTGGAGTAGGTGGTTCCCTCGAAGTCGGCGAGGAGTTCGCTGGTGTCGGGGGTGTAGGGGTGGTGGCCGCCGCCGATCTTGAAGTTGATGTAGTCGCTGGTGGCGGTGAAGGCCGGGGAGGTGAGCGTGCCGGTGGAGGCGTCGCCGCCCAGGTAGCTGTTGACCAGCCCGTGGCCCAGGTAGCCGGACACCTGCTGCTGGTCGGGCAGGGTGCCCTGGGCCGGGCCGGAGCCGAACGCGGTGCCAGTGGCCGTCCAGCTGCCGTAGCTCCCGGATTCGAAGTCCTGCAGCGTGGCGCCGGGCGGCACGGTGTAGTCGGCGGGGTCGTCGGAGGCGAAGCGGGTGCCGTCGAAGTCGCCGGTGAAGTACTGCACTCCGGTGCCGCCGGCGATCGACTGGGTTCCCACTGCCAGGACCCACTTGGTCTTCCCGGCATTGCCGTCCACCGCGAGGGGGAACAGGTCCGGGCACTCCCATGCCCCGCCGGTGGCGCCGGCGGGTCCGAAGTCGCTCAGATGGGTCCAGGTCCTGAGGTCGGTGGAGCTGTAGAAGGAGACCTTGTGCTGATCGGAGAGGGCGACCGTCATCAGCCAGCTGTGGGTGGGGGCGTACCAGAAGACCTTGGGGTCTCGGAAGTTCTGGGAGTTGATGTCCAGCACCGGGTTGCCTGCGTACTTCGTCCAGGTCAGGCCGCCGTCGGTGCTGTAGGCGAGGGACTGCCGCTGGATCCCGGTGGCCTTCACCAGGCTGGTGTAGACGGCGACCAGGGGCGGGTTCGCCTTGGTGCCGAGGCCGGAGCTGTTGTCCTTGTCCAGGACGACGCTGCCGGAGAAGACCATCTCGTCGGCATCCTGCGGGATGGCGACCGGGAGTTGCTGCCAGTGCACCAGGTCGGTGCTCACAGCGTGGCCCCAGGACATGTTTCCCCAGGTGTTGCCGGAGGGGTTGTACTGGAAGAAGAGGTGGTACTGGCCCTTGTACCAGATCAGGCCGTTGGGGTCGTTCATCCAGTTCTGGGCCGGGGTGAAGTGGAACTGGGGCCGGTACTGCTCGTGGTAGAGGGTGTCGGCAGTGGCGGGCGAAGAGGCGATGAGGGCCAGCCCGGACAGGACGGCCGTGGCGGCGAGGAGGCTACGGCTTCGACGGGTGGGTCTGGACACGGTGCTCCTTGTGCGACTCGGGCTACGGTTTGCGTGGTGGAGCCTTGGTGCCGCCCTTCGCTGCATGGACGAGCCGGACGCCGCAGCGGAAGCGGCGGCTCTGTCCCGGGGCGATGGTGATCGCGGTCGCGAACTCGTCGCGGTTGAAGGAGTTCGTCATGACTTCGACCGGCTCGATGGCGATGGACCTGCGCCGGTCTCTGGGCAGGGTGTCGCCGGTGAAGAGGTGCAGGAAGCCGCTCTCCTGCCAGATCCGCAGCTCGCGGCCGGTCTTCGGGTCGCGCAGGACGGTCTCGGCGCGACCGTCGGGCCCGAACCGGAGGTCGGCGTAGCAGGCGTCGATGACGCGTCGGCCGACCGGGTTCGGGCCACGGAAGTCCATCTCCGGCAGGTCGTTGAGGTCGGTGCGGCAGTCGGCGCCGTCGACGGGGATGAGGTCGTCGTCGGTGCGGACGAGGGTGCGGGCCGGGATGCGCAGTTCCAGGTCGTCGATGTCCGCGGTGCCGTTGCCGAGTCGGAAGTAGGGGTGCCAGCCGGCCGCGTACGGCGCTGTCACGTCGCCGGTGTTCACGGCGTGGATGTCGAGGACGAGTTCGTCCTCGGTGACGGTGTAGGTGACGGTGAGGTCGAGCGAGAAGGGGTAGCCGTCGAAGCGTCCCGGCCGGATCCCGTGGCTGCGCAGGACCAGTTGGGCGCTGTCGGCCGCGGTGGTAGCGCGCTCCAGGACGAAGGGCGCAGTGCGGGCGAAGCCGTGGTAGACGGTCCGGTCGCCCGTCACCCCCGGGAGCAGGTCGTGCTCCCGGGCGTCGAAACGGTAGCGGCCGTCGGCGATGCGGTTGGGGAAGGGTGCCAGCACGCCGTTGCGCACGCCGGACTGCTCGTGCAGCTCGGCGGGGTCGCGGTAGCCGTCGGTGAGTTCGAGAGGTTCGCCGTCCTGGTCGATCCGCCAGCTGAGCAGGGTCGCCCCGTGCAGGGCCACGACGGCACGCGCGGTGCCGTCGTGGCTGCTGACCGCCAGGCAGGGTTCGCCTGCCCAGGCGTACGGCTCGACGGTCCACGTGCTCATGCGACCGCCGGGGGGAGCTTCTTGGCGCCGGTCATGATGGCCACCGCGTCCTCCATGGAGTGGGTGTCCGGGGTGATGACGCCCGCGCAGGCGCCGAGCCGCTGGATGTGGATGCGGTCGGCGACCTCGAAGACGTTCGGCATGTTGTGGCTGATCAGGATCACGCCGAGGCCCTGGTCGCGCAGGTCGCGGACCAGTTTGAGGACCTGGCCGGTCTCGCGGACGCCGAGCGCCGCCGTCGGCTCGTCCAGGATGACGACCTTGCCGCCGAAGGCCCCGGCCCGGGCCACCGCGACGGCCTGGCGCTGGCCGCCGGAGAGGGTCTCCACCGCCTGGTTGATGTTCTGCAGGGTGCTGATGCCCAACCGCTTGACGTGGGCTTCGGCCTGACGCTTCATCTCCCCGGTATCGAGCATCCGGAGCACTGAGCCCAGTGGGCCCTTGCGCCGGATCTCCCGGGCGAGGAAGAGGTTGCTGGCGACGTCCAGGGCGGGCGCGACGGCCAGGGTCTGGTAGACCGTCTCGATCCCGGCTTCGCGGGCGTCCTGCGGGCGCTTGAAGTTGACCGGCGCGCCGTCGACGAGGATCGCGCCCTCGTCGGGAATGAGCGCGCCGGACAGGCACTTGATCAGGGTGGACTTGCCGGCGCCGTTGTCGCCGATGACGGCCAGCACCTCGCCCCGGTGCAGGGTGAGGTCGACGTCGTTCAGGCCGACGACCCGGCCGAAGGTCTTGACCAGGCCCCTGGCCTGGAGGATGGGGGCATTGGTGGGGGTGGTCATGCCTTCACGCTCCGGATCCACTGGTCGACGGACACCGCGGCGATGACCAGCAGGCCGACCGCGAGGACCTGGTAGTTAGGGTCGAAGCCGGCCAGCGCCAGGCCGTTGTCGAAGACCTGGACGATCAGCGCGCCGATCAGCGAGCCGAAGATGACGCCGCGGCCGCCGAAGAGGCTGGTGCCGCCGATGACGACGGCGGTGATCGACTCCAGGTTGGCGTTGATGCCGCTGTTGGGGTCGCCCCCGCCGACGCGGCCGACCAGGATCCAGGCGGCCACCGCGATGGCGAGCCCGGCGACCATGTAGGCGCTGAGCAGCACCCGGCTGACCGAGATGCCGGCCAGTCGGGAGGCCTCGACGTCGTCGCCCACCGCGTAGAGGTGGCGTCCCCAGGCGGTGTAGCGCAGCGCGAAACCGAGCACCGCGTAGAGCGCGATCATCAGCAGCACGCCGGTGGTGACGTGGAGCGAGCCGATGGAGATGGTGTCCGCGGTCCACAGCAGGAAGCTGCCCGGCTGCAGGGCGATGGTCTGCCCCTTGGCGTAGATCAGCGTGATCGCGGTGAAGACGCTGAGCGAGCCGAGGGTGACGATGAACGGGGGCAGCTTGATCCGGGTGACCAGCAGGCCGTTGACCGCCTGGGCCGCGATCGCGACAGCCGCTCCGATCAGCAGGGCGAGGAGCCCGTTGACGTGGCTGTCGAAGACCAGCTTGGACATCACCAGCGAGGCGAGCACCATCACCGCGCCGATCGACAGGTCGATGCCGGCGGTGAGGACGACCAGGGTCTGGCCGGCCGCCAGGGCGCCGACGACGGCCACCTGCTGGGCGACCAGGGAGAGGTTCTGCAGCGAGTAGAAACGGCTGTTGAGCAGCGCGAAGGCGACGCCTGCCAGCAGCAGCACGATCGCCGGGCTGAGCGCCGGCTGCCGGTGCAGTACCGAGTGAACGCGCTGGCCGATGCCGGCGGGGCGGTTGAGGAAGTCCTCCGCCGTCACGGGCGCGGTATCGCCGCTCGATTGGATGGTCACAACTGTCCTAACGTCGAGGCTGGTCGGTCGACCTCGAAGGTCTGGTCGGGGTGGTCGGCCGGGTGGTCGGCCGGGTGGTCGGCCGGGTGGTCGGCCGGGGGCGCCGGCGGCAGGCGCGGATGCCGCCGGCGCCCGGGGGTCAGCTGCCCCAGCAGGCGGAGGCGGCGTCGGTGGGCGACTGGATGGTGACGCCCGAGACGCTCTTGGTCGCGACCAGGGCCGTGCCGGTGTCGTAGAAGGACTTGCCGGTGGTCACACTCGGCTTGGAGCCGCCGCGGGCGAGCTTGGCGATCGAGTCGACCCCGAGCGAGGCCATCTTGCCGGGGTACTGCGCGACGTCGGCGGTGAATTCGCCGTTGGTGACGAACTTCAGCCCGGCGCAGCTGCCGTCGATCGCGTAGATCGCGACCTGGCCGGCCTTGCCCGCGGCCTTCAGCGCGTTGTAGGCGCCCTCGGCGGCCGGCTCGTTGATGGCGTAGACGACGTTGATGTTGGGGTTGGCGGACAGGCAGTTCTCCATCGCGGTGCGCCCGCCGTCGATGGCGCCCTGGGTGGGCTGGTGGCAAGCGACGGTGTAGCTGCCGCCGGAGTAGCTGCCGGTCTTGGCCTCCTGGCCGTTCTGGGTGGTGCTGCCGGGGTTGATGCCCAGGCCCTGGAGGAATCCGTGGTCGCGGTCGATGTCGACGGAGACCACCTGGTTGTTGAACAGGTCGAGCATGGCGATGACGGCGGGCTTGCCGCCGAGGGCCGTCGCCGCGTACTGGCCGTCGAGCTTGCCCGCCTGGACGTTGTCGGTGGCGAAGGTGATGTCGGCGGTGCTGGGCGGGTTCGGCGAGGTGTCCAGCGCGATGACGAAGAGGCCGGCCTGCTTGGCCTGGTTGAGCGCCGCGTTGACCGCGTCCCCGTTGGTAGTGATCAGGATGCCCTTGTCGCCTCTGGAGATGGCGTTGTCGATGGCACTGATCTGGGTCTGAGTGTCGCCGTCCTTGGTGCCCGCGGCCACCGTGAGGCTCACGTTGTCCTTGGCGGCCGCGGCCTTGGCGTCGTTCTCCATGCTCACGAAGTAGGGGTTGGTCAGGGTCTTCAGGATGAGGGAAACCCCCACCTTGCTGCCGCCGGAGCCGCTGGAGGAGCTGCTTCCGGAGCCGGCGGTGGTGCTGGAGGAGCTGCAGGCGGCCAGCGCGGTCGCGACGCAGAGCGCGAGGCCCGCTGCCGCTGTCGTGCGCCCGACCTGACGGCGCGAGTTCGGGACATGAACGGTGTCGGAGTGGTTCATGAGGGTTCGTCCCTTCGTGGCCATCACATCGCGATGGTGAGACAACGTTGACTCGACGTGATAGTTCTCTCCGTGCCAGACTGCGTCAAGACGCTGATGGAAGCCCATCAGTAACAAGTTGGCAACGCAGGGACTCCTGGAGACAACGATGCCCGAGGGTGAGTTCGGGGCTGAGGCGCGCGACGCCCGGCCCACGATGAAGGACGTCGCGGCACTGGCCGGGATCTCCATCAAGACCGTCTCCCGGGTCGTCAACGGCGTCAGCACGGTGGATCCCGAACTGGCCGCCCGGGTCCAGGAAGCCGCCCGCAAGCTCGGCTACCGACCGAACCTGACGGCGAGCAACCTGCGCCGCCGGGACGGGCGCACCGCGACCATCGGCATGCTCGTCGAGGACGCCGCGAACCCGTTCTCCGCGGCGCTGATGCGCGCGGTCGAGAACATCGCCCGCAGCCGCGGCGTCCTGGTGCTCTTCGGCAGCCTGGACGAGGACCCGGCCCGCGAGCGGGAGCTGGTCGGCGCGCTCCTCGACCGGCGGGTGGACGGGCTGGTGATCGTGCCCGCCGGGCTCGACCACAGCTACCTGGTCACCGAGCAGCAGGCCGGCACCCGGCTGGTCTTCGTCGACCGCGAACCCAGCCTGCTCAACGCCGACGCCGTCGTCTCCGACAACCGGCACGGCGCGATCACCGCCGTCGAGCACCTCCTCGCCGCAGGACACCGGCGCATCGCCTACCTCGGCGACCAGATCTCCATCCCCACCGCCGCCCAGCGCTTCGACGGCTACCAGCACGCCCTGGGCTTCGCCCGCATCCCCCTCGACCCGGCCCTGCTCCGCCACGGCCTGCGCACCGCCGAGGCCGCGGAGCAGACCGTCGAGCAGCTGCTCGCCCTCCCCGACCCGCCCACCGCCCTGTTCACCAGTCAGAACCTGGTCACCATCGCCACCTGCCGGGCGCTGCGCCGGCTGCGGCGGCACCACGCGGTGGCCATGGTCGGCTTCGACGACTTCCCGCTCGCCGACATGCTGGAACCGGGGATCTCGGTGATCGCCCAGGACGCCGACGCGCTGGGCAGGCTCGCCGCCGAGACCCTCTTCCGCCGGCTCGACGGCGACACCTCGCAGACCGGGACCCTCACCGTGCCCACCCGCCTGATCCGGCGCGGCTCGGGCGAGTTGACGACAGGAGCAGGCACACGTGGCTGATACCAGCGAGACCACCGCGGCTTCCCCGGCCCCGGTGGTGACCGTCATCGGCGAGGCGCTCATCGACATGGTCCCCGGCGAGCGGCCCGGCGACTTCCGCGCGCTCCCCGGCGGCAGCCCCTTCAACGTCGCCATCGGCCTGGCCCGGCTCGGTCTGCGCACCTCGCTGATGGCCCGGCTGGCGGACAACGCCTTCGGGCGCATCCTGCGCGGGCAGGCCGAGGCCGAAGGCATCGACCTCGGCTGCGCCCCCCGCGCCGCCGAGCCCACCAGCCTGGCCATCGTCTCCCTGAACGAACACGCCCAGGCCCACTACGACTTCTACCTCGACGGCACGGCCGACTGGCAGTGGACCGCCGCCGAGGCCGCCGACCTCCCGCCCGGCACCGCCGTCCTGCACCACGGATCCCTCGCCTCCTGGACCCCGCCGGGCGACGCACACATCCACGGCCTCGCCGCGCGACTGCACGACCGCGGCGAGGTCCTGGTCAGCTACGACCCCAACATCCGTCCGCACCTGCTCGGCGACCCCGACAAGGCCCGGCCGCAGGTGGAGCGCTCCGTCACCCGGACCCACCTGGTCAAGGCCAGCCGCGAAGACGTCGCATGGCTCTACCCGGACACGCCCCTGGACGAGATCAGCGCACGCTGGCTCGGACTCGGCGCCCTCCTCGTCGTCATCACCGACGGCCCCGACGGCGCCCACCTGTACCGCTCCGGGGAGCAGCCCGTCACCCGGCCGGGACGCAAGGTCGCGGTCGCGGACACCGTCGGCGCAGGGGACGCCTTCACCTCCGGCTTCCTCGACGCCCTGGTGCGACGCGGCCTCCACACGCCCGAACTGCTCCGGCAGGCAACCCTGACGACACTCTCCGACGCCGCCGACGACGCGATCCTCGTCTCCGCCCTGACCTGCGAGCGCATCGGCGCCGACCCGCCCACAGCACTGCCCCGGCCCCACCGCTCCGCGCCCACCCCGCTCACACCAGCGGACCTCTGCTTCACCGGGAGGGCCGGCTGAGGCCGTCCGAGCGAATGGTCGGTCAGGCGAATGGTCGGTCAGGCGAGCGCCGGTGCGGGAGCGGGCAGGTAGGGCGTGATGTTGCGCCAGGCGCGCTCGATGTACTCCAGGCAGGTCCGGGAAGCACTGGTCCGCGGGCATGATCGGCCCGTGCATCTCCTCGATCCGGGTGACGGTGACATCGCCCAAGGTGATCTCGTGCAAGGTTGTGCTGGGGACCTAGTCGTTCAGGTGGGCGAGGATCAGGTTGGGGTCCTTGGCCGTGACATAGGCGGCGCTCAGCACGTAGACGGTGTCACCGCGCAGGGCGATGGACGTGGGGTTCTGCAGTCCGTCGGCCGAGGTCAGCACGGTGGAGTGGCTGCCGTCGGGCTGGACGAGGGCGACCTCACTCGGGCCGTTGAGGGCGGCCAGCAGCTGGTCGCCGCGGCCGGTGAAGGCGAAGTCGTCGATCCCCGGCAGACCGGTGGCCTCTGTCTGGGCCGAACCGGCGCGCCCGTCCCGCAGGATGGGGATGCGCAGGACAGTGCCCTTGTCGAGGTTGGTGGCCCAAACTGCGCCATTGTGGATCTTCAGGCCGTTGGCGCCCAGAAATCCGGTGGAGGCCAGTTCGGGGGCGGTGGACCAGGCGGTGGGGGTGCCGCCGGTGGTGGGCACGGTCCAGACGGTGCCGAGCACGGAGTCGGTGACGTAGAGAGTGCGGGTGCGAGGGTCCAGCGCCAGGCCGTTGGGCAGGCCGTCCGCGGGCAGCGCGGCGATCCGCTGCGGTTCGCCGCCGGGGCGCAGGCGCCACACGCCGGTGAGGTCGGGGGTGCCGGTGGCGTAGAGGAAGTACAGGGTGCCGTCGTGGGCACGGACAATGCCGACGGTCAGCGGGAAGCCCAGGACCGGGGTGTGGATACCCCCGTCGGCGGGCTTGGGCAGGGTGGCCAGGATCCGGATGGTGCCCCTGGGGGAGACCTCGGCGATCTGGCGGCCCTCCGCGAAGGTGACGTACGCGGCGCCGCCCGGTGCCAGGGCGACGTTCTCCGGCGTCTGACCCTTGACCAGGTCGAGGTGCACAGCGATCCGCGCGCTGGTCAGCGGGGCGGAGACGGCCGACGCCGACACCGGAGTGAGCGCTGCGGCAGCGGCCGCGACGAGGACGGCCGCCGATGGAGCGGACCTGGAGAGCTTCTTGAACATGGTTCCTTCGCCGGTTTTCGGGCATGCGGCAGCAGCGCGCCGACGCATGGGCTGGGTAGGTGGGTTCTGCCCGGGGGCCATCCGGCCCCCGGGACTGCTCCCGGCGGCGGCCGGTCGTCGGCCGTGCCCGGGTGGGACGGGTGCTCGCAGGTGCCAGCCGAGCGCCCGGTGGCGTTGTGCGAGGTCAGGCAGTGCTGGCCCGGGGCCCGCGGGCCGGGTCGGCCGGAACAGTGTCCTGGCTGATGGCCTGGGCGAGCAGGGCCAGCGCGGCCCGCGAGGGCGAGCCCGCCTCCGTGGTGGCGACCACGACGTTGGGGCCCGGCCCGTGGCTCAGGGTCTGCTGAACCACCGTCAGCGGGCCGACCAGCGGGTGCCGCATCTCATGGGCGGCGACAGTGCACGCCTTGACCCGGTGGTCGGCCCACATCGAGGCGAACTCCGTGCTCTTGGCGCTCAGTTCACCCAGCAGCGCGTGCAGCGCGGTGTCCTGCGGATGCTGCGCCGCAACCAGACGCAGATTCCCCACCACCGCCCTGGCCTTGCTCGGCCAGTCCGCGTACAGGTCGCGGGTATGACCGTCGAGGAACACCAGTTGGGCCATGTTGGGACGCTGCGCCGACAGGTCCGGGGCACCGGGGTCGAGGTGCCCGGCGAACAGCGCGTGGCCCAGGCGATTCCACGCCAGCACGTCACTGCGCCGGCCGAGCACGATCGCCGGAACGTCCGCCAGCACGTCCAGCAACTGAGCCGCCGCCTCCGTAACGCGCTCCGGCGCAGGCCGCCGACCCCGAGTGCGACGCCGGTCCACCCCGACCAGGTCGTGCAGGTGCTGCCGCTCGGACTCGTCCAGCCGCAGAGCCTCGGCGATCGCGTCCAGTACCTCAGGCGAGGCGCTCAGTGACTGCCCCTGCTCCAGCCGGGTGTAGTAGGAGGCGCTCACGCCCGCCAGCAGTGCCAACTCCTCGCGCCGAAGACCAGGCACACGCCGACGCTCCCCGTAGGTGGGTACCCCGATGTCCTCGGGCAGCAGTTGGGAGCGCCGCGCCTGCAGGAAGTCCCCGAGCTGCGATTTTCCGGTCATGGATCCGAGTATGGGCCGACGCGAAACGCACAGCCTGCCCCAGCTGTGGATAGGCACCAGCGGGTCTGGCTCCCCGACCGGACCGCCGATGAAGCGGGGCCGGGCCGCGGGCCGCGATACGCCGGCAGCGGCCAAGCCCGTTACCGGAACGAACCCGTTCCCGTGCGTTCGATCCTGCCCACCCGGGTCACGCGGCTGAGGAATCCCGCTGAGGTGTCTGGAGATCGCGGCGGAACCACGGCCAGGCGTCTTTGAGGTAGAGGCCGAATGGTATCCACCAGATCAGATCGTTGGTCGAGACGAGGACGACCGAGTCCACCGGCCACTTTCCCGTGACGATCAGCCAGAGCAGGCCGATGGGGCCGAGGACCTTGCCGGTCATCCCGACCGCCGCGATGAGCCAGCCGCGGGCCGGAACGCGGGCCACCTCCAGATACAGGATTCCGTACAGTCCGAGGACCATGCCCAGCGTCGCGAAGATCTGCGGGGTGTTCGATGCGGCCATGCCGGTGAGGTGGAAGAACCACTGCGGGTTGTACACGGCATAGCAGCCCCAGGCGATGTTGTACACCCCCGCCGCGACGAAGGTCGTCCGGTGCAGCCGTACTGACTTCACTCGGCGGCCCCGCTCCGCGGCGGCCCGGGCGTGCGTGCGCCGACCCCGGGTGCCTGCCACGGCCATCGCGCCAGCGGGCGCGGAAATCCGATGACGGCGTACGCGTCGCGTGTCGCGGAGGCGAAGGTACCCACAGCCAGTACCGACAGGCCCAGTCGCAACCACGGCGGCACCGGCGCCAAGTCGATGGCCAGGCTGCTCGGCAGGTGCCGCCAGTGCAGGATCACCGGGATGAGATGGGCCAGAATCGCCCCGTAGACGATCGCCATGACCGTGTGGGTGACGCGCTCGCCGGGCAGCAGTCCGCCCATCGGTTTGCGCACCTGGTCTTCGACGACGAAGTCGGCCAGGGTGATCGAGATCTCGCACAGGAGCAGCGCGGCGAGGACGACCGCCCATGCGCCCCGCCACTCGATCCACGGCAGGGTGCCGAACACCGCGACGTAGATGAAGCTGCGTCCCGCGTGCAGTTTCAGTTCCGGTCGCAGGCCGGGCAGACGCGCCGGCAGCTGACCACGGATCTCGTGAAAGTAGACGGTGTCGAAGCCGCCCAGCAGGCCGAGTACAGCCAGCAGCCACAGCGCGTCAGCCATCGATGTACTCCTCGTACTCCTCGATATAGCCGGTGTAGGAAAGCAGCAGGCCCGTCAACGGCGCCCGTATGCACACCCGCAGACGAAACCGCGGCGCCCCCGTGCCATCGTTCCGCTCGCCGCGGGCCGACGCGGACGCCTGCGGTGCGAGCCGGGCGGGAAGGCGCAGCCGATGTCGGCCCGAGCACAGCGCCGCACCATCGGGGGCCCATCTGAGCTCGGTGTCGTCAGCAAGCAACCTCATGCGCAGTGCAAATGGCCCGAAACGCTCCTCGACGCGGTCCGCGTCGCGCGACTGGCGGCTTACCACCCGCCGCCGCCCGATCTGCCGGATCCACCTCTCCTCCCGGCCCTGCCCCGGACCCCGTCCGGGGTCGCGGCAGGATCCGGCGGCAGATCCCGATCCTCGGTCACCGGTAGGCCCATACTCGATTTCACGCGGCTCGCAGTCGCGCAGTACTTCTACCTGAACCGGTACGCACGCCGCCGTCGCCGGTAGTCGCAGTAGCCTGCCGACCACCCGCCCTGACCACCGCTCCCCGCGCTGGACGTCGAAAACACCGCGACCACGGACGCTGTAGTCACCGAGGTGGAACCGGCGAACCCAATCGGACCGCTCCTTCACCACGCCTCCCGGTGGCCTCGGCCAAGGGTACTCACCCTCCTCGGCGACGCCGCGCGGCTGATGTGCCTGGGCGACACCGGGCCCGACGCCGCCCGCGCCGACGCCACGGCGCCCACCATCACCGTCGGGCCCGGCGAGGAGACCCGGGGGGATCCCTATTAGCCCTCTCACCTGGGCTGACAAGGCGACGGTGCTGGCACGCCGGCCGATGGAAAGCGCGGGTCGCACATCAGGGCGTGACCAACGCCGCGACCGCAGAGGTCACCAAGGCGCGCCGTTCGGGTTCGGGCACCAGGCCTGCCACGTCCTCTCCGGGCAAGTGCCACATGTTTGCCAGGGTCAGCACCAGGGCCAGAATGTGCGCCGCGGGCCGCGCCGTCGTCACCGTCCCGCGCCGCTGCGCCTCGGTGATCGCCGCGACTTTCTCGGCCATGGAGGCGGCCACGGCGGTGCGCTCCGAGGAGTCGCCGCGTTCGAGGTCGTACCACTTGAGGAACCGCATGACTTCGGGGTGTGACCCGCCTGCGTCGTGCAGGTGGCCCGCATACTCGGGCAGGTGGTCTGCGTCGATCGGTACGGACGCGACGATCTGGTCGACTATCCGGTCGAAGACCGCGTCGAACAGTTCGGCCTTGCCCTCGTAGAACGAGTAGACCAGCCCCGGGCTGATACCCGCACGTCTGGCCATCCGGTCGATCCGCGCTCCCGCACGGCCGAACTCGGCGAACTCCGCCAACGCGGCTTCGAAGAGCAGCCGCTTCTTGGCTTCGGGATCCCGGGTGCGCATCCGTCCACCTTAATTAATGAACGTTCATTTGACAAAGCTTCGCGCCACCCGCACCATGATTATTGAAAAATCGTTCAGTAAGGGAGCATGATCACGATGAGTCACTGGACTCCTGATGCAATCACGGACCAGGCTGGACGCACGGCCCTCGTCACAGGCGGCAACAGCGGCATCGGACTGGAGACTGCACGTGTGCTCGCTGCGCGTGGCGCGCGGATCATCCTTGCTGGCCGCAGTGAGGCCAACCTCGACAAAGCGGTGCAGCAGGTGCTTGCCGTGGCGCCGAAGGCCGAGACCGGCACGCTGGTGGTCGACCTGTCGGACCTCGCCTCGATCCGCGAGGCGGCGTCTCGCATCGCCGAGACCGAGACGATCGACTTGCTGTTCAACAACGCCGGGGTGATGAACCTGCCGACCCGTCAGAGTACGCGTGACGGGTTCGAGATGACCTTCGGTACCAACCATCTCGGCCACTTCGCGTTCGACGCGCAGCTGTGGCCCGCCGTTCTCCGCTCCCCGGCCCCTCGGGTGGTCACCGTCAGTGCGATCGCCGCGCGCTGGCCCATGGGGCGGCTCGAGGACCTGATGAGCGAGAAGAGCTACCGGGGCATGGGTGCCTACGCCAAATCCAAGCGCGCCAACATCGTCTACACCCTCGAACTCGCCCGGCGCACCGCCGGCACGCCGCTCAAGGCGCTGGTGGTCCACCCGGGGGCCGCGATGACCAACCTTCAGCAGCACGGCAATGGCACCCTGGCCAGGGTGTTCACCCCGATTGCCAAGCGCCTGCTCATGGGCTCGTCCGAGGGCGCTGCGTGGCCGTCGCTGTACGCCGCCAGCACCTCCGACGTGGTGAGCGGGCAGTTCATCGGTCCTTCAGGACGCGATCAGACCTCCGGCACACCAAAGCCGGTCAAGCTCCCCCGCGGCGCGGACGATCTGCAGCAGGGCGCACGCCTGTGGGCGGAGAGCGAACGGCTGACTGGAGTCGCTTTCCGGCCCTGATACGCCATCGAGGCCGCAGCCCCAGCCAGCGTTTCGCCGACTACACCGCCCTCGTCCTGCCCGGCCCACGGAGTCCGCGGCTTCTTTGCCAATGCCTTCCCTGGCCATGACGACGAACAGTGGCGCGCCCCTTCCCTCTCCCCGCTCTTCGCGAAGTTGGAAAACCTGCCACCTGCCCTGTTCACCGTGGGCATGCTCGATCCGCTTCTGGACGACAGCCTGTTCATGTCCGCCCGTTGGTAGGTCGCCGACAACCGCGCCGACCTCGATGTATGGCCTGATGGCCTCCACGGCTCCAACAACGTGGTCCCCAAGACCGGCCACGCTGTCGTCGAGCGCATCTTCCTCCTGGCTGAACCGCCCGTACCTCCGCCTGATCCACCAACCACAGGAGCACCACCATGAGCGCGCAGGACAACATCACCGTCGTTCAGGGATTCATCGACACCGTCCTCAACGGGGGCGATCTCTCCGGCCTGGAGCGGTACTGGATCGAGGACATGGTCTGGCGCGGGGGGAGTCTCGGCGAGTATCACGGCCTGGCGGACTTCAGGAAGTTCGCCGAGGCCAACGCCGCCGGCGCGTTCACCGGCATGCACCTGGAGCCGCAGCGGTTCCTGACCGACGGCGACACGGTCGTCGCGCTGTTCACCAACAGCGGCGTCAACACGGGCCCGTTCTTGGGCATGCCCGCCACGGACAAGCCTGCCAAGTGGAACGGCGTGGGGATCTATCGCATCCACGACGGCAAGATCGCCGAGGCGACCTTCGTCGAGGACATCCTCGCCATGCTCCTGCAACTCGGCATCACCAGCCTGCCCTCCGCCTCCTGACACAGCGAGCCGTACCGGCGCGGCCGGTGATCCCGGCCGGCACCCATGGACACTCCCGGGATCGTCCCGGTCGCCGGTCGGCATCTTCCTCCGACGACAGTGTCACACCTGCATCACGGACCTGGAGAAGGCACTGCTATGAGAATGACCGTCTTCGGCGCCAGCGGCAGTGTCGGCTCCGTGCTCATCCCCGAAGCACTGCGGAGGGGGCACGAGGTCATCGCCGTCACCCGCGACGCCTCCCACATCACGCTCCCTCATTCGAATCTGACGGTCGCGATCGCCGAACTCGACTGCGTGCCGGCCCTGGAGAAGGCCCTCGCCGGAGCTCAAGCGGTAATCATCAGCCTCGGCGACGCCGTCTGCGACACAGGTACCCGCGCCATACTCGCCGCGATGCGCAGCACCGGCGTACAACGCCGGTGGAAGCACCAGCAGGGCGCCCCGAGTCGACCTCACCCACGGCCCGGTCGTGCTTCAGCCGGTTGATCCTGCACGTCATGGACGCGAACGGCGCAACTGAACCGCGCTCCACCATGTGACGCAGCGCAGGCACCACTCCATCGGCCCGTACTGGAACCTGGCCAGCCACCAGCGGCTGAAGACGGCCTGCACGGCGAGGATGACCACGGCCAGGACCATGGCGGTGCCCCAGTGGGCGGAGTTCCACAGGCCGAGCGGATCGGCGACGGCGACCACAATGAGCGTGGCGGTCAGGTAGTTGGTGAGCGCCATCCTGCCGAGCGGTTCGAGGATCGCCGACAGCGGGCGGCCCGGGCGGGTGCGCAGTATGAGCAGTACCGCGGTGGCGTAGGCGAGGGCGCTGAGCAGACCGGCCAGCGCCGCGATCCGCGTGGCGATGGGACCGGCGGCCGGGTAGGTGTGCTGCCACCACACGGTGGCGGCCGCTGCCGGGACGGTGAGGGCGAGCACGGCAGCGAGTTGTCCGGTACGGCGGTCCAGCGTCCGGGCGATGCCGAGGCGTGCGAAGGCGAGTCCGAGCAGGAACAGCCCCGGGATGCTCCCGATCCCGCCCGAGACGAAGGTCACCGAGGCGGCGAGTCCGAGCAGCCCCGCGGGCAGCACCACCCATGTCGGCAGCCACGAGGCGGGCAGCAGTATCAGCAGTCCGATGATCGCGTACGGCAGCAGCGCCTCGCCGGGCTGCAGTTGGTGGTGGAGGACGCCGAGCAGCGCGAGGGCCGACAGTCGGCGGACCAGCTGCAGCCGGGGGCGCGACGACCGCCGTGCGGCGCCCTCCAGGAAGATCGCGAAGCTCAGCCCGAAGAGGAACGAGAAGATGGGGAAGAATCGGTCCAGGACGAAAAGGTCGAGGAACGCGGGTATCGGGTACTTGTGGGGAGTGCTGCTGTGGCTGGACTCGGCCATCTGCGTGATCTGGGGGATGTTGATCAGGAGGATGCCGCACAGCGCGAAGCCGCGCAGTGCGTCGAGCGCGGTGATTCGCTGCAGCGTCCGCGGGCCGGGTTCCGGGGCGGTTTCCCGGGGGGCGGGGGCGGGGGCTGGGGCGGTGTCGGTCGGGGCAGTCGTGTTCATGGCGTTCACGATGCTGCGGCGCCCGCCTCCGGCGCTTCGGCCGGACGGCCGGACCCCATCGGCCGAATGGCTGAATAGCTGAATGGCTGAATGATCAGCTGACCTACCGACCTACTGGCCCGCGCCCGACGCCGATGCCGCACCGCCATGGGCTTCGGCGCCGACTCCAGTGCGGCGGGTACGGCGGCGCTGCCGCACTCTCGTACCGCCGGGCAGGCCCGCTCAGCCCCGGGAGATGGCCCCTGTCCCCCACGCCCAGGCCGCTATCTCCACCCGGTTGCGTACGCCCAACTTGGACTGAATGTTCGTCAGATGCGTCTTGACGGTCCCGAGCGACAGGAACAGTTCGGCGCAGACCTCCTGGTTGGTGCGGCCCACCGCCACCAACCGCGCGACCTCAAGCTCACGGCTGGTCAGGACCGTCCTCGGCAGCTGCGCGTCGGCGGAGGGCGGTCTGCGGCCTTCCTCCAACTCGCGCAGCAGCCGCACCGTCACCGCCGGGGAGATCAGTGCGTCCCCGCGCTGCGCGGCCCGTACTGCCTCGACCAGCAGGGCCGGGCTGGCGTCCTTCAGCAGGAACCCGCAGGCGCCGCCGCTGAGCGCCCGGTGGACGTAGTCGTCCTGGTCGAAGGTGGTCACCACGACGACGCGCATCGGGTCGGCCGTGTCGGGCCCGGCGAGGATGCGGGTGACCTCCAGGCCGTCCAGCTCGGGCATCCTGATGTCGACAAGGCACACATCGGGGCGCAGCCGCCTGGCCATCACCACGCATTCGGCACCGTCGGCCGCTTCGCCCACCACCTCGATGCCCGGCTGAGCGTCCAGGATCAGCCGGAATCCAGTGCGCACGAGGTGCTGGTCGTCGGCAACGAGCACCCTCGTCGCAGGCGGTTGGGTCGGGGAACCTGTCGTCGTCGCACTGCTCACCCGCCCGATCCTGCCACGGCCAGCACGGGGAAGGTGGCGGCTACCTGCCAACCGCCGTTCGTCATCCCGCCCGCCTCCAGCGTCCCGTCCACCGCCGCCACCCGCTCCCGCAGACCCACCATTCCGAAGCCGCCGCGGCCGCCGACCGGTGCGGCGGGCCGGGCAGCCTCCGCTGCTGCCGGCCGCGAGTTGCGCACCTCGACGCGCAACTGCCCTTCCTGTACGCCCACCCGTACAGCCACCAGCGAGCCGGGGGCGTGGCGCCGTGCGTTGGTCAGCGACTCCTGCACCAGGCGGTGCACCGAGGTCTCCACCTCGGGCGCGAGCCGCGCCGCGCGGGCCGGAGCCGCCACCGACAAGGTGGCGTCCTGTTCCTCGGTACTGCAGAAGTCGGAGACCAGCGCGGCCAGTTCGGTGAACAGGTCGCCGGGCCGCCGGGTCCTGCTGTCCGCCTCCCGCAGTACGCGCACCAGGCGGCGCATGGAGTCCAGGGTCTCCATGCCCGCCTTCTGGATGTTCTCCAGGATCGGGTCGATCTGTTCCGGTGCCACCTCGCGGATGGCCCGCCCGGCGTTCGCCTGCACGACGATGCCGGTGACGTGGTGGGCGACGAAGTCGTGCAGGTCCCGCGCCAGCGCCAGCCGCTCCCCCTGCCGTACGGCTTCCACCAGGCGAGCCCTGCGCCCGTCCCGGACCCGCAGGTAGCAACCGAGCGCGACCGCGGCGCCGACGGCGTACGTGATCAGGAAGGCGCCCGACAGCGAATCCGGGTTCACCAGCCGCGCGGGGGCGGCGACCACCGCGGCACCGAGCAGGACCGCGACGTACGGCCGCCGGACCGACCGGCAGGTCCGCGCCAGCATGATGAGCAGGCACACCGACTCCAGCAGGCCCCAACCGGCGCCCGACCGCCCGTCGAGCAGCATCCCGCCCGTCAACGCCAGCGAACCGCACGCCGCCGCCCAGGAGCGCCGTTCCAGGGACAGCCACCGGCCCGGCAGGAACAGCAGCACGGCGGCCGCCGGCCCGGCCACCAGGGGAGGCAGCCAGTCCAGCCGCGCGACGCGCAACCCCTGCGTGGCGTCCACGTCGAGGAGCCACACCCCGGCGAGCACCGCGTACAGAGCGGCACCGAGGAGCCTTTGTACGGGCCGGGGGAGCGGGCGAGTCCTTGCGAGGTCCTGGACCGTTGGGTGGTGCGCGTTGTCCACCCGGCGAGGGTACGCGACACAGACCGCGCACCGGGCCAGCCGAACGGCCGATCCGAGCAAACGGAAGAACGGCGCCGTGACAACTCCGCCTCCGGCGATGGCGCGGGGCCGCGTGGGGATTCCGCTGCCACAACACCGTCTACCGTCCCGTCATGGATGCCCTCGACCTCGATGCCCAGGCTGTCGGGGGCCGGCGTGCCGAGGTCATCCTCGGATGCCTCCGGCGGCCGGTGGGGTACTGGAACCCTGCACCACATCCGTGACGTCACCTACCTCGCGGGGCGTGCCCGGTGCACTCGCGGGCCGGAACATTGATCGTCGGGACAGGTTCCGGAATGCGGGCGAACATCGGGCACGCCGGCCGATGGGAGCCGCCAAGCGGCGGCGTTCAGCCAGGCGCGGGCAGGAGGCTCGTCGCCAACAGCTACACACCGGGAGGGTTCATGTTCTCGCCTTTTCGCATGCGCCGGTTCGCCTTGGCTGCTGCCACCGCTGTCGGGGTCGCCGTGCTCGGGGGCATGGCCCTGGCGGTAACGCCCGTCTACGGCCATGGCGATCCGGATCCTCAAGCAGACAGTGATGTCGCTGTCTGCTCGGACGTGCCGGTCCACGCATGGGTCACCATGAACGTCGGGACCGGGACCCGACCTGACAACAGGAAAGTCGACTACGAGGTCGAGTCCACCGGTCATGACCATGATCCATTCGGGCTTACCGTGGCCCGGGGCTGCGCTATAGCCGGCGGAGCCTTTGGGTCCCGGGTGGACTTCAAGGCGCCCGGCCTGAACGACGGTCAGCCGTTCTCGGTTACCGCGTCGGCCGATCGCAAGCACGTCCTGGTCGTCCGCTTGACAAAGAACGCTGACGGCACGGTCACCGGGACGCAGAAACTGGTCCTTGCGCATGGGTGAGCACTACCATTGAGGCAGGGCTGATGCGTTCTCAAGCTGCAAGGTCCAGAAGTGCGATGGCGTGGTCGGGGCGTGACCGGTAGTGGTCGGCTGCTGCGGCGATGTTGGTCCAACCCGCTTGGCGCATGAGGCCGATGGCGAGGATGCGCCCGGTGGCCACGGCTTGGGGTGCGGTGCCGGTGCGGACGCGGGAGGCGTCCTTGCGGAAGGTGGCATCTCGCACGTGATACAGGGCCTCGACCGACCAGTGTCCTGGACCAGTCCGGCGAGGCGGGCGGGATCGGCCTGTTCCGGGGTCAGGCTGGTGACGACGTAGACGGTCTTCGTCTCGACTTTTCCGGTCTTGCGGTTGGTGCGGCGGCGTTTGATCTCCATGGCCTGGACCGCGTGGGGGAAGAGCAGGCCGCGTTGGACGGTGCAGACCTTCAGGCGGCGGACCTCGCGGCGACCGTGGCCGGTGGCCGTGGTGCGGTTCTGTAGCGGAATCTCGTGCCAGGGCCAGGGCCAGGGCCAGGGCCAGGGCCAGGGCCAGGGCCAGGGCCAGGGCCAGGGCCAGGAGCCGACGGCGTCGTCCAGGGCGACGCCGTCCAAGCGGGCCGGCAGTCGGCCCAGGGTGGTGGTGTTGGGCGTGGCCGAGGTGAGCCGAAGGTATTCGCGCAGTTCGGGGTCGCTGTCGGCGGCGAAGCGGGCGATTGCGGTCACCGACTTGGCACCGCCGAGGACGGCGACCAGGCACAGGGCGAGCAGGGAGCCGATCCGGTAGCGGCGGCCGCGGATCACACGAATCGGGGCTCTGACCTGGGGGTACGCGCGATGGCACGCCAGACGGGCGTGTGTCTAGGCGCTGGAGTTCCTGCTGGTCAGCGCGCTTCGCCGGTCAAGTTGGCTGGAGCGGCGGGAAGTTGCAGCCACCACGCTACTGGATGCCCACCGCCCGAAGGAGCGCCTCGATTGTTTCGGATCATGGTCTATATGACCCAGAACATGGTTGTTTGCGTGGTCGGGAATGGTGGCATCGTTTTGCCCGTCGGGATCGGCGGGGAAGCCGCTGACCTGCGCGTGTTTCTAGGACTAGACACACGCCGAGACAGTCGGCGGAAGTGCATTGCGGCAGGTCAACCAGCCTTTTGTGGACTGGCGCGCCGCGCAGCTGCGGAACCCGGGCCAGTGGCCTGGGCGAGCAGGAGTAGTGCGGCCTCGGAGGGCGAGTCGGCTTCGGCAGTTGCGACCACGATGCGCTGGCCCGGTTCCTGCGGGATCGGCAGGGTCTGCAGGGTCAGGTGCATCGGGCCGACCAGCGGGTGGTGCATCTGGTAGGTCGCGATGTCCCACTTCCTGACCTTGTGCTCGGACCACATCGCGGCGAATTCCGGACTCTTCATGGTCAGTTCGCCGATGAGCGCGGCCAGGCCCGGATCCTCCGGGTACTGGCCGGCGGCCAGGCGCAGTTTGCCCACCACGTCGCGGGCTTTCTTGCGCCAGTCCACGAAGAGGTCGCGGGTGTGGGCGTCCAGGAACACCATGCGTGCGGTGTTCGGGCGCTGGCCCGGATGCGCGGCGCTGTTGGGGTCGAGGTGTCCGGCGAACAGAGCGTGCCCGGTGCGGTTCCAAGCCAGTACATCGCTGCGGCGGCCCAGCACGACCGCAGGGGCGTCGCCGAAGGCGTGCACCAGTTGCTTGGTCATCTCGCCGGCCTGCTCGGGCACGAGTTTGCGGGGTTTGCTGCCGCGCCGGGTGGCACTGGCGAGGTCGTGCAGATGCAGTCGCTCCACCTCGTCGAGGTGCAGGGCGCGGGCAAGCGCATCCAGCACCTCAGTGGAGGCGTTCATCGAGGTGCCCTGTTCCAGCCGGGTGTAGTACGACAGGCTCACGCCGGCCAACTGCGCCAGCTCGTCGCGGCGCAGCCCCGGCACACGGCGCAGGTCGCCGAACACTTGAACCCCTACATCCGCAGGCTGCAACTGCGACCGGCGCTTGTGGAGGAACTCTCCGAGCTGCTGCTGTTTGCTCATGCAGTCCAGTATGAGGAGGAGGGGGCCGGGGCCGCCTGCCCCTGCCAGTGATAGGCAGGCTGGTAAGGGAGCAGGGGGCATCCGGGGTTCGGTCGGATGCCCCCTGCTCATCGGTCCGTGCACACCGTCGACATCGGCTCGGCCGGGCTGGTGGGCTGAGCGGTCAGCCGACCTTGACGGTGCGCAGGGTGAACCCGCTGTTGGGCAGGTTGTTCAGCAGGGCTGCCAGGCCGCCGCTGAGTGCGTAGGTCGAGCCGTGGGGGCCGGCCGTCAGGGCGCTGCTGACCGGGTCGGCGACGCTGTCCGTGACGGTGACGATGGCGGCCTTCCAGTTGCCGCTGATGGGGCGAATGTGCTGCACCACGGCGGCCTTTCCGGTCAGCAGGCCGCTGCTGATCGCGGCGATCGAGCCGTCGGGCAGGACCCGCAGGCCCGCGGTGAGGGCGGACAGCTTGCTGGAGAGCCGGACCTCGCCGGCCTGTGCGGGGTGGCTGAGCGGCACGCGTACCAGGCTGCCGTCGGCTAGTGCGATGATCAGGAAGTTCCCGGGCATCCAGGTCACGGCGGTCTGGCCGACATGGGACAGGAACATCGGGATGTTCTCGGTCCCGGCCAGGAGGGGACTGCGCAGCAGGACCGAGGCCCGTCCGTTGCGGTCGATGCGGAACACCGTCGAAGTCAGCTCGTCGACGGCGTAGGCGGTGCCATCGGGGGCGACCGTGACGTCGGAGAGCAGGTGCTGCCGGCCGTCATGGGCGACCTTGCCCAGGTCGAGGTACCACTGCCAGTGCCCGGTGGTCAGGTCGTAGCTGGCGAGGCCGGCAACCCGGAACTCAGTGGACGGGGAGGAGCGGTCCGCGAGCCCGTAGTCCACGTTCGTGGCCAGCACCCGGTTCCGCCGGGAGTCCACCCGTACCGCCTGGACGGAGACTAGTTTCTTGTCGTCCACCAGGGTGCGCACGGTGCCGTTGAGGCTGACCGTGGAGATGGTGCTGTGGTCAAGCGAACCCACCACGAACCTGTTGGAGCGCGGGTCGTAGTCCACGGAGTGGGGGAACACCCGCGGCCCGTTGGCGTTGATGACGGCCGGCACAGCGCACTGCTGGCTGTGGGCGGGCACCGGGCGGTGGGCGGGCGTTGCGTCTGCGGTGGTGGCCAGCGCCGTTCCGGTGCTGGCCAGCGTGGCCAGAATCACGGCGGCGGCAGAAATCCCGAACTTCATCGGTTGGTGTCCTCTCGAGAATGCAGCCTTGGGCGGAGGGCGATTGCCCGTGCATTCCAGTTGCCATGTTTGGGTGCCCTGACGGGAATCCGGGGGCGGTTCGATAGACGATTTCGCGCCGATAGCGGTGAGCGGGCTCCCGCTTATGCGGGGAGAGCACCGCTTATTCCATCCGTGGAATTGAGTATGGGTCGGTCCGAGGAATCGTGCGTGCCCCTGGCAGGAGCACGCACGAGGGAACCCGCCCAGGGGTCGGGGAGGTTGACTGTGGTCCACCGCTCGTCGATGACGGCGGCGGTGCGGACATCGGTGTCGTACGGCGTCCAGCCCGGGTCGCCGTCGCGGACAAACGCGCTCCAGGCTTCGTGCGTGCGCTCTGCCAGGCCGGCGGGCGGGCGCAGGGGGCCGAGCAGGGCGGTCTCGCCGTGCAGGGCCGGGAGATCGGTGCGGTCGAAGACGAACGGCAGTTCCACGCTGTGGCAGGCGCCGAGCGCTCCGTCGAAGGCGGACGACCGCCAGGCGAACTCGTAGGCGAAGGTGCGGGCGCGGTGGTGGTGGGCGTGGGCGTCGGTGAGCAGTCGGCTGCCGTGCGCGAATGTCTCGGTGATGAGCCGACTCGCCACCTCGGCCGGCCGGGCAGTCGGTTCGATCGCCCGATAGGCGTCGAGCTGTTCCCGGGGGTCGGTCAGGCGCCGCTCGGCGACGGCCAGGAGTTGGGCTTCGGTCATGGTGGCGGGGGCGCCGGACGGCACGGTGTAGAGGTTTGCCTCCTCCCGGTTGGTGCCGATCAGCAGGTCCACCTCGGCGCCGCGGCCGGCCCGCACGGCATCGGCGGGCCAGCGGTCCAGCGATTGGCCGTCGATGACGCACTGGAAGGGGCTGTCGCCGAGCGAGGTGTCGCGACGGCCGCCCGGTGTCAGGGCGATCGGCCCGATCCGGGCCAGAGCCTGCGTCAGGCGCCGGTCATCCACACCGCCCAGTTCCTCGGGCGTTGCCCGAACGTTCAGCACGCGGGCCACAGCCTGAGTGGTCGCCGTGGCCTGTTCGGCGGTGATCGCGGCCAACCCGCTGCCGCTCTGGCTGATCGCCCGGGCGAACAGGCGCTCGCCCCGCGCATCGGCCCGGGCGAGCAGCGCGGCCACGATCATCGCTCCGGCGGAGTGTCCGGCCAATGTCACCCGGTCCGGGTCTCCGCCGAAGGCGATGGCGTTCTCGGCCACCCAGCGCAGCGCGGCGATGACGTCGAGCAGGCCTCGGTTGGCCGGTGCGCCGGGAATGTCGAGCCAGCCCGTTATCCCCAGGCGGTAGTTGAGGGTGACCACGACGATGCCGTGGCGGGCGAAGGACGCCCCGTCGTAGAGCGCCGCCTGCCCCGTTCCCGAGGTCAGCCCCCCGCCGTGGACGAACACAAGCACCGGAAGCCCGCCGGCCTGGTCCTGTGGGGTGGTGACGCTCACGGTGAGGTAGCTGCCGGCGGTGCCGGTGACCGGTCCGGTGCCGTGCGGCGGGACCCAGCCAGGTCCCAGTACCGGGGACAAGTCCATGCCGCCGAAGCCCGACCGTCGCGGGGCAGGCGCCGTGAGGCCGGGTGCGGTCGCCTCACGGACCCCGTGCCATCGCCGCGCCGGGCCGGGGGCGGCGAACCTGGCCGGACCCGTCACAGCAGCGGCGTACGGGATGGCGGTGAAGGTCCTCACGCCACGGCGCATCGCTCCACGCACGAGGCCGCCCGTTGTACGCACGACCGGTTCGGTGCTCATGGCCGCCTGCCGGAGCGCGCTGGAGAACGGACGGAGCACGAGGGCCCCGGGCGCGGTGCCCCTCCAGCGAGCTGACCGCGGACTTGGGCGGGCAGGACAGACATGCCCGGTTCAGCGGCCTGGCCCGGTGCGCGCCGCTGAGCGCGCGGCGGTGCCGGGTCCAGGCGCGAGCTGGTGTCCTTGTCTGGTCCGATGGCTGTCATCGACAACTCCTGTGGGGGATCGGCGGCCGCGGAGGCGGGCGCGCTCTGTGGACAGGTGCGAACAACTGCGCGGTGCCCGCAGGACGGGCACCCGGCCCTCGTTGCTCATGCAGGGGAGTATGTGCAGCTCGGCATCGGCGCGCCTGCCCCTGCCGGTGGCAGGGAGCCGGGGTGCCGTCCGCAGGCGAGGACCACGCCACCCCGGGCAGCTGCGGCTGGCCAGGATCGAGGCGTTCTCCGATGTCGAGAACAGCCCGGTCCACTACGCCGGCCTGTATCCGGGCTTCCGCCACGAGGGCACCGCCCGGGGAAAGCTTCCCGGCCCGCACGGCCAACCTCGCGACCCTGTCGAGGCCGCCCTGGCCCCCCGCCGACCTGGCCGACACATGACCCAAAAGGCCATGTCCGGACCAGTCTTGACACTGACACTGACAGGGGCAGGCGAGCGCCGCACCCTGCGCCCATACTCGGACCAGTGACCGGCCGGCACCGGAACCCGCGCAACCGGCCGGGTCGCGGACGCCACAGGGAAGCGTGGCGCAACCAGCTGGACCACACCCCCCTTTCGCACCCTGCACTGACGCATGCGCGACCCCGCATGCCCGGACACCGAGGCAACCTCCATGGAGAAACGAGCGGGACCACCACCGAGAGGCAGTCCCCGGACCCCGTCCCACCACTGATGTGTTCCCCGCACCACCTTCCACCCGCCGCACTCCCGCGGCCCACGAACCAGGAGTCACCATGGCTGTCCTCTACACCACCGAAGCGATCTCGACCGGCGACGGCCGCAACGGCGAAGTCCGCACCACCGACGGCGTGCTGGACGAACTCCTCGCCGTACCGGCGCAGATGGGCGGTCCCGGCGGGGACAAGACCAACCCCGAGCAGCTGTTCGCAGCCGGCTACGCCGCCTGCTTCCACAACGGCCTGCGACTGATCGCCGGCCAGCAGGGACTGAAGGTGCCCGGGTCGACCGTCACCTCCCAGGTGAGCCTGCTCAACCTGGACGAGAAGGGTTTCACCCTGGCCGTCACGCTGACCGCACACCTGCCCGGCCTGGACCAGGCCACCGCCGACAAGCTGGTGGAGACCACCCACCAGGTCTGCCCGTACTCCAACGCCACCCGCGGGAACATCGACGTCACCCTGACGGCAACGGTCTGACCGAAGCCTGTCCGCCCGGGGCCGACCTCGAGGGAGAGGCGCATCCCCCGGGCACCAGGCCCGCGGTGACACCCCGGGGCGCGGCGGAGCCCAGTGCGGCTGGAGGACAGCGGCGACATCATTTTCTCCCTCCTCCTGAACCTCCTCACCGGCGGCACCGTCGGCCTCGGCTCCTATCTGCGCAGCCTCGACGACCGCAGACGCCGCGCCGTGGCCGACACGCGCCAGCGCGAATGCCCGGAACTCGCCTGCGAACTGCACGACTTCGTCGCCCATCACCTCACGGGCATCGTCGTTCAGACCCAGGCGGCCCGTACGATCCGCGAGATCGCGCCCGAGCAAGTGGACCTGCTGCCGCGCGACGACACCAACCCACCACCCCCGTCTGCCAGACCGACCTGCGGCAACTGGAGAGGAAGCGAGGACGAACCCGTGGGATGACGCACGCTTCACCGCGAGTGCCTTCAGGGCCCGGCAGCCGTTGTCATGCGCCCGGTCTGTCCAGGTTTCTCCGCCTCCCTGTTACGGCACGTCAACTCACCTGTCACAGAAGTGTCTTGGTGCAACCCCTCCTGCAACTCATCGCCCGGAACAGGCCTCCTATGAAACAACTGTGGCCGCTCAGCCGGGCGAGCAACCGATACGACACCTTTTCCCAGGAGTACCAATGCGCGTCAAGAAGATGTCCGCCGTCGCCCTCATCGTCGCCGCTGCCAGCCTCTCGCTGACTGCATGCAGCAGCGGCGGATCGCACGCTTCCGCCAACACCGGCGCGTCCGCCAGTGCGAGCACGTCCGCGAGTGCGAGCACGTCCGCCGGCGCGAGCGGTGCTCCCATCGCCGGCAGTTCCACCGGCGCAAGCGGTTCCACCGCCGGCGGCACCTCCACCGGCGCGAGTGGTGCCCCGATCGCCGGCACTTCCACCGGCGGCCAGGGCTCGATCTCGGGTTCCTCCTCGACGGGCTCCATATGCAAGACCGACCATCTCGCCCTGAGCGTCGCCTCCACCGGGACCAAGAACGAGATAGTCGTCAACATGAAGAACACCGGTTCCAGCACGTGCAGCATGCACGGCTTCCCGGGCGTCCAGCTCGTGGGCCCCAACGGACTGGGCGACACCGGGCCCGACGCCGCCCGCGCCGACGCCACGGCGTCCACCGTCACCATCGGGCCCGGCGAGGAGACCCGCTTCCTGCTGCAGTACAGCCCGGAAACCACCGGCGCCAGCAAGACCTACACCCGCCTCCTGGTCACCCCGCCCAACGAGACGGTCGGGGGGATCGTGAATCTCAACGCACTGACCATCACCATATCCGCCACCAGCGGCAGCGTTCCGGACGTCATCGTCAACCCCGTCGGCTACCACACCGGCTCTGGCAAGTAAGCCCAGCAGCCACGCCCCCGCCCGAGCCGCCCGGCCCGTGACCAAAGCGTTGTGCGACATCCCACAGGTTCGTCCTGGCTTCCTCTCCAGTTGCCGCAGGTCGGCCTGACAGACGGGGTGGCGGGTCCGTGCGGATCACGATGGTCCTTCGGAATTCCTGAGGAATCATCATGATCTACACGTGGACGCGTAGGCCGAGGGTGGCGAAGCGCCTGATCAGACCCCACGCCGAGGACTGAGGGGCACGGCGAACTCGCGGGATATTGCACACCCGTCTTGTGGGTCGGCGACATGACCGAGATTGAGACCGGCGAGGTCAAGCTCTGCCTGGCCACCGTCCTGGACCTGGGCGAGTCGGTCTGGATGACGCGGTCCGGGTCACCGACATCGATGCCCAGTTCCAGGGTGCTGGTGGAGACGATCACGCAGTCGCGGGCTTCGGCGAATGCCTCCTCTGCGCGGCGGCGCTCGCCCAGAGACAGCGAGGCGTGGCAGAGGAACGCGGTCACGCGGCGGCACGCAACGCCAGACCGAGTTCCACCCAAGGGCGAAGGGCGAAGTGACCCCGTCGCGCGTCAGCCATCGCCTCTGAGGAATCGAGGCTCGCAGCTCAGATCGTCGTCAGCACGTATGATCAGCAGTTCGATTCGCCAACCTTCGTTGTTGTTGCATCCGCACAACGAACCAAATCGAGAACAAGCCTCTGCGATGCCTCACGTGCAGCCGTCTCTGCAGCACCGCTGCAGCAATGGCCACACAATGGCCTCACCTGAGCGGTGACTACCCGTCAATCAGGATCGCCATCACCATAAATGCCCAGGTCAGCGAACTATCCCGCCATAGTTAACCGAGAGTCGTCCACTGTTGACCTACGCATGGAATGCGTAGGTCAACAGTGCCGGATTCGAGCACTTTCCATCGCCACGGACCCTGTTGCCCATTGGCGGTTAAGTCGTGGTGAGGCTGATTTCGAGACGGGCGAGGTGGCTGACGCGGGCGCGGTCGAGTGCGCGTTCGTTCCACCATGCGTCCAGGCGATGGATGTTGAGGGCGCAGGCGCCGGTGACATGTTCGAGGTGGGTTTTGGCTTGGCCGCGGTAGCGGGCCCGGCGGGCGCCGGTGACCGCGACCGTCTGGCGGATGGTGCCCTCCACTCCGGAGCGCAGGGCGTAGTCGGCCTGCCAGTCATCGGTGTCCTGTTCGGCTCGGCGTTGACGCAGCAGGACCTCGGCGCGGGGCTCGCCGGGCAGCGACAGTTGCCGGGCTCCGCTCCTGGCGCGCGTGCACTGCGGCCGGGCGGGGCAGGGCCGGCAGGTCAGCTTCGCGAAGGTCACCACGATCACCGGGCGGTTGCCCTGCCGGCACGGGCTCCACGACGAACTGGCCTGCCCCATCGGGCAGACGGCCAGCCGATGCTTCCAGTCGATGGTGAAGTTCGCGGTGGCGAAGCCCTCCTTCTGCCTGGCCTGACGGGAGGTGTCCAGCAGCGCCGGGGTGATCAGCGCGACGCCGTGCCGCGACAGCGCGGTGCGCATCGCCTCCGCGCTGGAGTACCCGGCGTCGAGGTAGTGCCGCTCCGGCAGCAGGCCGCGTTCTTTCTCCCGCGCGTGGATCCCGGGTAACGCCTGGATGTCGGGGACCGTGGACGCGGTGGTGGCCACGTCCGTGATCAGGTTCGGGGCATGCCTGTCCTCCTCCGCCGCGTCGGTGCACGTCTCGGTGACGTGCAGCTTGAACCCGTTCCAGAACAGGGCGCGCTTGGCCGCCCACCGGGTGTCGAGGTCGTAGGGCGAGGCGATGCGCAACGCCCCCGGCGGACGGCCGTCCCCGCCCTCAGTGACGTCCTGCCGGCGCGTGACGTGCTCCCGGCCGCGGGCGTCGACGTCTACGCGGAAGTTCTGCACCAGCACCGTGCGCAGCACCTGCACCGCGGGCAGCTCGCGCAGCCACTGCGGGGAACACCGATCGTAAACGGCCCGCAGCAGCTGATAGCCGTCCTTGGCATACGAGACGGCCAACTGCTCGCGCCCGACCGCCGACGCGGGAATCCGGTAGACATCGATATGGGTGTCGTAGCGCCGCGACCAGGACGACACGTCCAGCACCTGTGCGACCCAGTCCGGAGCGGCCGCCGACAGGGCCTGCACCGCCGCGCGCACGCTCTCCCCGGCCAGCTCCAGCCGGTTCAGGTCCCGCACCGCGCTGATGACGTGCGTGGAGTCGGTGCGCTGCTTGCCGCCGGCCTGCAGCAGCCCCAGTTCCTTCAGCCGCGCCAGCAGCAGGTCCAGCACCTTCTCCTCCAGGCCGTGCGCGATCACCCGGTCCCGGAACTGCGTCAGGACCGTATGGTCGAAACCGGTGTCCCCCAGGTCCAGGCCCAAGGCGTACATCCACGACAACCGATCGCGCACCGCATCGGCGGCCTGCCGGTCGGTCAGGTTCTCCGCCATCTGAAGCACCGTCACCAGCGCCAGTCGGCCAGGCGACCAGCCCGCCGGACCCGTCCTCCCGAACGCCTGCACGTACTCCTGGTCGGGAAACAACTCCCCAAGCCGGCCCCGCACCGCCACCGCCAGCGGTGTCCTGCGCCCGTAGTTCTTCGCCCGCACCGCCCGCACCACCTCACCGACCGGCTCCGGCCACGGCATCGGCTCCATCGA
The DNA here is from genome assembly GCF_004365705.1 of Streptomyces sp. 846.5. NCBI lineage: Bacteria > Bacillati > Actinomycetota > Actinomycetes > Kitasatosporales > Streptomycetaceae > Streptomyces > Streptomyces sp. 846.5. Next base: position 4,522,465 of record NZ_SOBN01000001.1, on the reverse strand, counting down.
CATCGCCCCACCCCCGCCGCCGGGGAACGGAAGACGCCCGACCGCACACACCACCGTGACAGCCACGACAGCATGATCACCAGCCGCCAACAAAAATGGGCAACAGGGTCGCCACGGGAGCGAAAAACCCCAGGTCAGCGGCCTGACCTGGGGTTCACTAGGGAGCCGCCTTCGGGATTCGAACCCGAGACCTACGCATTACGAGTGCGTTGCTCTGGCCAACTGAGCTAAGGCGGCGATGTCGACGGTCTGTGACCGGCAACGGGGGTTAGTCTACACAGTCCGCAGAGGTGATCCTTACGGGGTTTCGGGTTCGCGGGTGGCTGGGCGGGTCAGCCGGTGGAGGCGGTGGCGAGCTTGGCAGCGAAGCCGATGAAGAGGGCGGCGACGCCGGTGGTGAGGCCGGCCGAGAGGCGGCGACGGCGGCGGAAGGCCTTGGCCAGGGCGGTGCCGGCGAGTATCAGCGTGGTGAGGTAGAGCACGCTGCAGAGCTGGAGCGTCGCGCCCAGGATCACGAAGGAGAGCGCGGGCTGCCCGTAGCCGGGGTCGACGAACTGCACGAAGAAGGACAGCAGGAAGAGGATCGCCTTCGGGTTCAGCAGGCTGATCACCAGGGCCCGGCGGAACGGGCGCTCGCGCTCGTCCAGGGGGGCTGCGGCCTCGGGGGCGGTGGCGGGGTCGGCCCTGCGTTCGCGCCACATCTGGCGGGCCGACTTCAGCATGCCGTAGCCGATGTAGACCAGGTACGCCGCGCCGACCAGCTTCACCGCGTCGAAGACCAGCGGGGTGGCCTTGAGCAGGGAGGCGGCGCCGAGCGAGGTGAGCAGGATCAGGGTGGTGTCACCGATGAACACCCCGCAGGCCGAGCGGAAGCCGGTGCGGACGCCGCGGCGGGCGGCCACCGAGAGCACGTACATCGAGTTGGGCCCGGGGAGCAGGACTATCAGCAGGGCGCCGACGGCATAGGTGCCGTAGTGGACAACTCCGAACATACCTGCCGCCTCATCCCTCTCCTAAAGTGCGATGAAAGGATTGTGGCACTGAATGGGTCCTTACCTGTACCCGATTAGTTGCACATGGTGCCCTTGGCCGGAGTGGCGCCGGTCAGCAGGTAGGTGTTGACGTCGTTGTCCACGCAGGTGCTGCCGCGCTCGTACGCGGTGTGCCCGTCGCCGTTGAAGGAGAGCAGCGTCCCCGAGTCGAGCTGGGCCGCCAGCGCCTGGGCCCAGGCGTACGGGGTGGCCGGGTCGCGGGTGGTGCCGACGACCAGGATCGGGGCCGCGCCCTTGGCCGGGATGGTGTGCGGTTCGCCGGTGGGCTTCACCGGCCAGGCGGCGCAGGACAGGCCGGACCAGGCCAGCGTGGTGCCGAAGTGCGGCGACGCCTTCTGGTAGACGGCGAGCTGCTGCTCCACCTCCTGCGGCGTGGTCGCCGCCGGGGCCAGGTCCAGGCAGTTGACCGCGGCGTTGGCAGCCATCAGGTTCTGGTACTGGCCCGAGGAGGACCGCTCGTAGTACTGGTCGGAGAGCGCCAGCAGGCCGGTGCCGTTGCCGGCGACGGCCTGGGTCAGCGCCGCGCGGAGGATCGGCCACTGCCCCTGGTCGTACATGGCGGAGATCACACCGGTCGTGCCCAGCGCCTCGCCCAGCGGCCGGGACGGGGAGTCGGTGGGGAGCGGGTGCTTGTCCCAGGAGAGGAACAGGGCGTCGAGCCTGGTCCCGGCCTGCTTGACGGTCGAGCCGAGCGGGCAGTTGCTCTGCTTCACGCAGTCGGCCGCGAAGGCGTTGAAGGCCGTCTCGAAGCCGCCGGCCTGCTGGCTGTCGAGCTGCAGGGCGTCCAGCGAGGGGTTCATGGCGCCGTCCAGCACCAGGTGGCCGACCCGGGACGGGAACAGCCCGGCGTAGGTGGCGCCGAGGAAGGTCCCGTAGGACTTGCCCAGGTAGTTGAGCTTGGCGTCGCCGAGCAGGGCGCGCAGGACGTCCATGTCCTTCGCCGCCTCGACCGTGCTGACATGGCCGAGCAGCGCGCCGGAGCGCTGTTCGCAGCCCTGGGCGAAGGTCTTGTCGGCGGCGAGCAGGGTGTTGATCCCGGCCTGCGAGTCGGGGGTGGTGTCGGTGGCGGCGAAGGCGTCCATCTGCTGGTTCGTCAGACAGGTCACCGGGGTGCTCCGGTTGACCCCGCGCGGGTCCATTCCGACGATGTCGTAGGCGTTCCGGATCACGGTCGGGAAGCTGGTCGCCGCGTACTCGGCGTAGTCGATCGCGGAGCCGCCCGGGCCACCCGGGTTGACCAGCAGCGATCCGAGGTGCTGGGACCCCTGGCCGACCCCCTTGCGCCGGACCACGGCCAGCGAGATGTCGGCGGAGCCCGACCCCGGGTTCGCGTAGTCCAGCGGGACCTTCATCGTGGCGCACTGGAAGCCCGAGTCGCAGCCGCTGGTGGTCCAGGTCAGCTTCTGGCTGTAGTAGCGCTGCAGGTCGGCCGGGATCGCAGCGGACAGCGGCTCCAGTACCGGCGCGGACGACGCGGCGGCGCCGGCTGACGCGGAGCCTGTCGACGCGGCGGCGGACGAGGCGGCGTCCGAGCCTGCGCCGGTACTGCGGGGAGGAGCGGGCGCGGGGGAAGTGCACCCGGCCACCACGACCAGGCTCGCGGACAGCACCGTCGCTGTGGCGAACCGCCGTACTACGTTCATCCGGACCTCAACTCTCTCTGCACGGAGAGGGTACCGTTCGATGCTGAGAGTCACCGCGATGTTCCCTGCCGCGCTGTCGGCCCTGTCGCCTGCGCCGTTGCCTGCGTCGCCGCCTGCCCGGACGCGGCCAGAAGCTCCGTCAGATACCCGGCGCCCTGGCGCACCAGGCGGAAGCGCTCCCGCTCGGGGGAGAAGTCCTGGGCGGTGGCGACCATCCGCAGGTCGGTGTGCGGACGGGTCGCGAGTGCTCCGCGGAGCCGCGCGGTCGACTGCTGGCCCGCCGTGTCGGCGGCGGTGTCGGCGAGCAGCAGATGGGCGGTCCCGGGCGCGGCGACGCTCGGTCCGCGCAGCGGGAGCAGCGCCTCGTAGCGCCCGGACAGTCCGGCCGCGGCGGTGAACAGCGCCGGGTGCGCCAGCTCCTCGGCCACCGCGCAGGGCGCACCGGCGCCCAGCCCCAGCAGCGCCCAGCCCTGGGCGTCCTTCCGGACGTGGAACCGGGCGGCCAGGGCCCGGCGCAGCTGCTCGGCCGGCGGGTACGCGGCGGGGTCGCAGTCCGCGAGCGGCGCGACCGCGACGAAGGGGTTGGCGCGGCCCAGCTCGGCGGCGCTCTGCAGGCCGTCGAAGACCGGGCCGAGCTGGGCGGGGACGGTGCGGACCAGGAGGACCTGGAGCGGCGCGGCGTGTCCCGGGTACTGCTTCGGCAGCCACACCCTGAGCCGCCCGGGGACTCCGGGGAGCGCGCCCTCCAGCAGCTGGCCGCCCGAGGGATGACCCACCATCAGCAGCCCGGCGGGCGAGGGCGGACGGGAGGGACTCTGCGGGTGAACGGGCGCGGCTGCGGCATGGAACGGGCGCGCCACCGCCGGACCGGCGCCGGCGCTCCGCTGGGGTGACAGGCCGACCGCGACGCCGCCCGCGCAGACGCAGCCGAGCGCCGCGACGGCCGCCGCGCCGCGCAGGGCCGTGCCCCGGTAACAGGGCGTCAACTCGTACACCAGTCCGGCCTGCTGTTCACGCCAGGCGGCGAGGGCGCTTCCCCCCGCCCATACCGCGGCCACCACTCCGAACAGCGCCAAACCCGCCCACCACAAGATCATCCAGGGGCCATCCCCCGCCCCGCACCGCAATCCTCACCGAGGACGCCAAGAGTCACCCGAATGAAGCAGCGCCAGCTAGCCCGCGCGCAGCGCGACCGCCATGGCCTCGACGGCCAGTAGCGGGGCGACATTGCGCTCCAGCGCGGTACGGCAGGCCAGGACGGCTTCGATCCTGCGCAGCGTCCCCTCCGGGCGCGACTCCCCGGCGACCCGTTCCACGGCCGCCCGCATCTCCTCGTTGGAGAGCTCGCCCGCGGCGCCGAACTGCACGGCCAGCACATCGCGGTAGAAGGAGGACAGGTCGATCAGCGCCCGGTCCAGACTGTCCCGCTGGGTGCGGGTGGCCCGGCGCTTCTGCCGGTCCTCCAGCTCCTTCATCGCCCCGGCCGTGCCGCGCGGCATCCTGCCGCCGACACCGGCCGCGGCGCCCAGCGCGGCCCGCAGGTCCTCGGTCTCCTTGGCGTCGACCTCCTCGGCGACCTGTTTGGCGTCCGCGGCCGCCGCGTCGACCAGGCTCTGCGCACCGGCCAGGCAGGCGCCGAGGTCGGCGACGCGCAGCGGCAGCTTCAGCACCTCGGCCCGGCGCTCGCGCGCCCCCGCGTCCAGGGCCAGCCTGCGGGCCCGTCCGATGTGGCCCTGGGCGGCGCGGGCGGCGAAGGCCGCCATCTCCGGTTCGACGCCGTCCCGGCGCACCAGCACGTCGGCGACCGCGGCCACCGGCGGGGTCCGCAGCACCAGCAGCCGGCAGCGGGAGCGGATCGTCGGCAGCGCGTCCTCCACGGACGGGGCGCAGAGCAGCCACACCGTCCGCTGCGCCGGCTCCTCGATGGCCTTCAGCAGGACGTTGGCGGCACCCTCGGTGAGCCGGTCGGAGTCCTCCAGGATGATCACCTGCCAGCGGCCCCCGGCCGGGGACATCGACGCGCTGCGGACCAGCTCCCTGGTCTCCTTCACGCCGATGCTGAGCACATCCGTGCGCACCGACTCCACATCGGCGTGGCTGCCGATCAGCGCGGTGTGGCAGCCCTCGCAGAAGCCGCAGCCCGGCACCCCGCCGAGCTCCAGATCCGGCGAGGTGCACTGGAGCGCGGCGGCGAAGGCGCGGGCCGCGGTGGACATGCCGGAGCCGGGCGGCCCCGTGAACAACCAGGCATGCGTCATCCCTGTGGTGCCGGCCGCGGCGGGCGCGGCCTGCTCCTCAGCGCCGCTGCTCCGGCCGCCCTCCAGGACCAACCGCGCCGACCTGGCGGCGGCGACGAGCTGCTCCACCACCTGTTCCTGGCCGACCAGGTCGTCCCACACGCTCACGATGTCTCCGGTCCGGTCGTGCCCGACTGCTGTGGCACGAGCCTAACGGGCGGCACCGACAGCGCTCACTTCCTGCCGGGACCTGTGCCCCTGCCGTCCTCGGGCCCGGCCTCCGGCTCACGGCCGTCCCACTGGGACCACTCGTCGCGCGAGCCGAGCAGTTCGTCGGTCAGGCTGGGCAGGTCGTCCAGCGGGGTGTCCTCGGCCCAGTCGTAGCGGCCGGGCTGGGGTGCCGGTGCGTTCGGGTCGACGACGGGCATCTGCCGGGTGCGCTCCACCGGGGGCGCGGGCGGCGGCTGCGACCCGCCGTCCTCGGGGCGGAACAGCCAGTCGGGGACCTTGTCCTGAACGCTCTCGTCGCTGCGCGGCTTGGCCACCCGCCAGGCCTTGGGCAGCTGGCGGGTCCGCTCCGGGTCGTCCACCTGCGGCAGGACCGCGGTCTGCTCCTCCTGAGCGGGCTGCGCCTCGGGCGGCTTCACGACCGCCCGTCCCCGGCGCGGCCGCGGGTCCTCGGTGACCTGCGGCAGCACCGTGGTCTCGTCGGCGGCGGAGGAAGCGGAGGCGGTCGGCGGGGTCGGCGGGGTCGGCGGGGTGGTCGGGGGTGTCGGCGGCTTCGGCGGGGTCACCGGCGGGGTCGCCGGCTTCGGCGGGGCCGACTTCGCGGCTGCGGCCGCCCGCTCCGCCTCGATCGCCTCGGCGCGGCGGACCGCCTCCGCGCGCTCCTCCTCGCTGATGACCTGGGTGGGTTCCTCCGGCTCGACCGGTGCCGCAGTGCCGGGCTTCGCATCGCTGACGACCGGCATCTTGGCTGTCGCATCGTCAGAACCCGCCGCCTTGGGCTTCGCGATCGGCAGCTCGCGGGTCTCGGCCTCTTGGGTCTCCTGGGTCTCGGCCGCAGTGGCCGCAGCGGCTGCCGCGGCCGCCGCCGAGGCGAGCCTGGCCTCCTCCGCGCGGCGCAGCGCGTCCTCCGCACGGCGGCGCTCCTCGGCGCGGCGGGCCTCGCGCTGCCGCTCCAGCTCGGCCAGCCGGGCCGCCTCCGCCTCTACCCGGCGGCGTTCCCGCAGCTCGGCCTCGCGGCGCGCCTCGTCCTCGGCCGCCCTGCGTGCCGCCTCCGCCTCGGCGGCGAGGCGGGCCTCCTCCGCGGCGAGGCGGGCGACCTCGGCGGCCTTGCGGTCCTCCTCGGCCTGCCGGGCCTTCTCCTTCTCTTCCTCCTCCATGCGGAGCCGCTCCAGCAGCGCCTGCTTCTCCCGCTCCGCCTTCTCGGCCTCGGCCTTGGCCCGGGCCTCCTCGGCGAGCCGTCGCTCCTCGGCCTCCCGGGCCAGCCGCTCCTGCTCGGCGCGGGCGACCCGCTCCTGCTCGGACAGCGGCAGCTCCCGGTCCAGCCGGTGCCGGATCGCGGTGCTGACGGCGGCGGGCGGCTGTGCGGCGTTGACGACCAGGTAGCGCACCGGGTCGGCGGCGGCCAGCGCCAGGAATCCCGAGCGCACCCGGGCGTGGAAGTCCTCGGGCTCGGACTCCAGCCGGTCCAGCGCCTCGGTGAAGCGCTCGCGCGCCGCGACCGGGTCGAGGTCCAGCAGCACCGTCAGGTCGGGGACCAGCCCGTCGGTGGCCCAGCGCGAGATCCTGGCGACCTCACTGCCCGCCAGATCGCGTCCTGCGCCCTGGTAGGCGACGGAGGAGTCCATGTAGCGGTCGGTGATGACGACGGCGCCGCGCTCCAGCGCGGGGCGGATCACCGTGTCGACGTGCTCGGCCCGGTCCGCCGCGTAAAGCAGCGCCTCGGCGCGGTGCGAGATGCCGGTGTTGCCGACGTCCAGCAGCATCGCGCGGAGCCGCTGGCCGATGGCGCTGCCGCCGGGCTCGCGGGTGACCACGACCTCGTGGCCCTTGCTGCGGATCCACTCGGCCAGGGCCTGCGCCTGGGTGGACTTGCCGGCGCCGTCGCCGCCCTCCAGGGCGATGAAGTAGCCGGTGCCGGCCCGGTGCGGAGCGGTCCTGGCGCCGCCGCGCAGCCCTTCCCAGACGTCCCGGCTGAGCGAGGCGGTGGCGCGGCGGTCATCGGTGCGCAGGAACAGGACGACGGCGAAGACCAGCAGCAGCAGGCCGACGACCGCGAGCGCGAGGCCCGCGCCGCCGTGGTCGAAGTCGACCGATCCGGCGGTCTGCCGTCCGAAGGCGGCGGCCAGCAGCGGGCCGACCAGCAGGCCCGCCGCGGCGGCGGCCCTGATCATCGCCTGGAGGTGCTCGGCCACCAGCGGCTGCCGGGCCTCCTCGGTCTCCAGGTCGAGCAGCACCCGGCCGGTGCGGACGGCGATTCCGGCGGCCAGGCCGGCGACGCTCACCAGGACTAGGGCCAGCACGAAGTCCGGGACCAGCCCGGCCAGCAGCAGGGCCAGCGCGGTGGTGCCCAGCGCCAGCGGGAGCAGCCGACGGCGGCCCAGGACCGGCAGCACCGAGGCCGCGAGGTGCGCGCCGAGGGCGGGCATCGCACCGGCGGCGAGGACCAGCAGCCCGAAGCCGACCGGTCCCGCGGCGAGGTCGTAGGCGTGCGGCAGGGCGACGCCGACGACGGAGGCCATCGCGGCGACGGCCCCGGCGACGGAGAAGCTGAACAGGACGGAACTGCCGGTGCGGCCGCAGGGGGCCTTCCCGGCAGGCTCGGCGGGCTGGGGCGACTGTGCGGGCTGCCCGGGGCGGCCGCTCTGAGCGTCGGCCGGGGCGCGCAGCGACGCCAGCGGGGAGCGCGGCGCGGCCGAACCGGCCGGGACGCTCGGCAGTTCCTCCAGGTAGAGCAGCACCGCAGCGGCGATCAGGAAGCCGGCGGCGCCGAACGCCGACACGGTGCCGACGTGGTGTCCGAGCCAGTTGCCGCCCGAGGCGATGCCGTTCTCGATCAGGCTGAATCCGGCCAGCGCGGCGGCCGCCAGAGGCAGCGCCGCATAGCCGGTCCGCCGGTCGATGTGGCGCAGCACCGGGCTCTGGTCCACGACCGGAACGCCGGGCGCTGCGGACGGCAGCAGCCGGCCTGCCACGGCCTCGCGGGCGATCGCACCGAAACGCTCGGCGGCGCCCAGCACAAAGGCGGTGACGATCAGCCAGATCGCGGCGGTGGAGTGGAACCACACCGTCCAGAACGGGGCCACCCCGATCAGCACGGCGCCCAGGACGTCCGTCCCCAACAGGCTCCAGCGGCGGTCGGCCTTGTCCAGCAGCCGGTGCACCGGCCCCAGCAGCAGCACCCCGACGGCCAGCGACGCCAGCAGCCGCGCGCCCAGCACGGCGGCGATCCCGAGCAGCGCGTGCCGGTAGACCTGGTCGGAGGAGGACCCGGTCACGGCGACCTGAACCACCAGCACCACCAGGACCAGCAGCGCCAGCCGGTCGCCGATCGCACCAAGCAGCTGGGTGCGCCACAGCTTCTGGTACGAGCGCACGCGCAGCAGCGCGCCGGCCCGCTCGGCCAGGCTCCCGCCGGGGACGACGGTGAGCGGCGCTGTCGCGACAGGTTCGATGGGCTGCTCAGCACTGGTCATGTGCGTCAGCCTATCCGGAGGGCCGGACACCGAACGGACGTCCACGGGAAGAGCACGGGGTCATGACACATCTGTGACCCCAGCGCCACGCAGCAGGGCGGCCCCGTCCCGTACGGAACAGGGCCGCCCTCGGACGCGGGAGCCGCTACTCGGCCGAGGCGGAGGCGGAGGCCTTCTCGGCCGGGGCTTTCTTCGCCGGAGCCTTCTTGGCGACGGCCGCCGTGGTCGTCTTGGCCGCGGTCTTGGCCGCCGCCGTCTTGGCGGCGGTCTTCCTGACCGTGGTCGTCGCCTTCTTGGCCGCCGTCTTCTTCGCGGGGGCCTTCTTGGCCGGGGCCTTCTTGGCGGTCTTCTTCACCGGACCCTTGGCGCGCTTCTCGGCCAGCAGCTCGTAGCCGCGCTCCGGGGTGATCTCCTCGACGCTGTCGTCACGGCGCAGCGTCGCATTGGTCTCCCCGTCGGTGACATAGGCGCCGAAGCGGCCGTCCTTGACCACCACCGGACGCTCGCTGACCGGGTCGACGCCCAGCTCCTTCAGCGGCGGCTTGGCGGCGGCCCGTCCACGCGCCTTGGGCTGGGCGTAGATCGCCAGCGCCTCGTCCAGGGTCACCGTGAACATCTGCTCCTCGTTCTCGAGGGAGCGCGAGTCGGTGCCCTTCTTGAGGTACGGGCCGTAGCGGCCGTTCTGCGCGGTGATCTCCACGCCGTCGGCGTCGGCGCCGACGACCCGCGGCAGGCCGAAGACCTTGAGCGCGTCCTCCAGGGTGACCGTGTCCAGGTTCATGGTGGACAGCAGCGACTGGGTGCGCGGCTTGACCGCGTTCTTGCCGGTCTTGGGCGTGCCCTCGGGCAGCACCTCGGTGAAGTACGGGCCGTAGCGGCCGTCCTTGGCCACGATCTCGTTGCCGCTGACCGGGTCCTGGCCCAGCTCGCGGACGCCGCTGGGCTTGGCCAGCAGTTCCTCGGCCAGCTCGACGGTGAGCTCGTCGGGGGCCAGCTCGTCGGGGACGTCGGCGCGCTGCTCGCCGCGCTCCACGTACGGGCCGTAGCGGCCGACGCGCAGCATGATGCCGCTGTCCGCGACCGGGAAGGAGCTGATCTCCCGGGCGTCGATCGCGCCGAGGTCGGTGACCAGTTCCTTGAGGCCGCCGAGGTGGTCGCCGTCGCCGTTGCCGGCGTCGGCGGCGGAGGAGGCCGCGGCGCCCTCGGCCGCCTCGCCGTAGTAGAAGCGGCGCAGCCAGGGCACCGACTCGGCCTCGCCGCGGGCGATGCCGTCGAGGTCGTTCTCCATCTTCGCGGTGAAGTCGTAGTCGACCAGGCGGCCGAAGTGCTCCTCCAGCAGCCGGACCACTGCCAGCGCCAGGAAGGACGGAACCAGCGCCGTCCCCTTCTTGAAGACGTAGCGGCGGGCCACGATGGTGTCGATGATCGCGGCGTAGGTGGAGGGACGGCCGATCTCGCGGTCCTCCAGCTCCTTGATCAGCGAGGCCTCGGTGAAGCGGGCCGGGGGCTTGGTGGCGTGGCCGTCGAGCTCGATCTCCTCGGCGCTGAGGGCGTCGCCCTCGGCGACCGGCGGCAGCCGGCGCTCGCGGTCGTCCAGCTCGGCGTCCGGGTCGTCGCGGCCCTCGACATAGGCCTTGAGGAAGCCGTGGAAGGTGATGATCTTGCCGGTGGCGGAGAACTCGGCGTCCCGGCCGTCGGCGGAGGTGCCGGCCACCTTGACGGTGACGGACTGGCCGACGGCGTCCTTCATCTGCGAGGCGACGGTGCGCATCCAGATCAGCTCGTAGAGCCGGAACTCGTCGCCGCGCAGCCCGGTCTCGGCCGGGGTGCGGAAGCGGTCGCCGGAGGGGCGGATCGCCTCGTGCGCCTCCTGCGCGTTCTTGACCTTGCCGGTGTAGACCCGGGGCACGTCCGGCAGGTACTCGCGGCCGTAGAGCTGCTCGACCTGGGCGCGGGCGGCGCCGATCGCCGTCTCCGACAGCGTGGTCGAGTCGGTACGCATATAGGTGATGAAGCCGTTCTCGTACAGCTTCTGCGCCACGTCCATGGCCCGCTTGGCGCCGAAGCCCAGCTTGCGTCCGGCCTCCTGCTGCATGGTCGTGGTGCGGAACGGCGCGTACGGGGAGCGGCGGTAGGGCTTGGCCTCGACGCTGCGGACCCGGAAGGCGGTGTCCGCGAGGGCGGCGGCCAGGGTGCGGGCGGCGTCCTCGTCCAGGTGCAGCACCTGGGCCTGGGCGGAGGCGGACTTCAGCTGCCCCAGCGAGTCGAAGTCGCGGCCGGAGGCGACCCGGCGGCCGTCCACGGCGGAGAGCCGGGCTCCGAAGGTGCCGGGGTCTCCGCCCTGGGTGCCCTTGCCACTCTTTGAAAGGTCGCTGCCGAAGACCGCGGTGAGGTCCCAGTAGGAGGCGGAGCGGAAGGCGATCCGCTCGCGCTCGCGCTCGACCACCAGGCGGGTCGCCACGGACTGGACCCGGCCCGCCGAGAGCTTCGGCATGACCTTCTTCCAGAGCACCGGGGAGACCTCGTAGCCGTAGAGGCGGTCGAGGATGCGGCGCGTCTCCTGGGCGTCGACCAGGCGCTGGTTCAGCTCGCGCGGGTTGTTGACGGCGGCCTGGATGGCGTCCTTGGTGATCTCGTGGAACACCATGCGGTGCACCGGCACCTTGGGGCGCAGCACTTCCTGGAGGTGCCAGGCGATGGCCTCCCCCTCGCGGTCCTCATCGGTGGCGAGGAAGAGTTCGTCGGCGTCCTTCAGCAGCGACTTGAGCTTGGCGACCTGGGACTTCTTGTCGGCGTTGACGACATAGATGGGCTCGAAGTTGTGCTCGACGTCGATGCCGAGCCGGCGCACCTCGCCGGTGTAGCCGTCCGGCACCTCGGCGGCCGTGCCGGGGAGGTCGCGGATATGCCCGACACTCGCCTCGACCACATATCCGGGGCCGAGATAGCCCTTGATCGTCTTCGCCTTGGCCGGCGACTCGACGATCACGAGTCGCTGACCTTCGCGTGCGGTCTTGTTGGTCGGGGACACCTTCGCTCTTCTCTCCCGGTCGAGTGGGGGTGGTGGGGCCGCTCGCGTCGATGAAGCCCTGAGAGCGGAGTGTGACCGCACTCAGGTCCCCCTTGTCAAACGGACGAATCCCGATTTGTTGCCTGCGCCGTCCGACCGACGCCCATCGAACGGTAACCCGACGGCAAGGGTTCCCGCCGTGCAGATCGCCGCCAAAGGCTGGCCGAAAGGGGCCCGCGTCAACCCGCCGACGGTAAAGAACGCCTGGTCGGCGCTGTTCCGGCGGTCCGGGAACAGGGTCGCCGAACCACCTGCAGGTTGACCGGCGACGGACAGACCGGACAAGCCGGATGATAGGACTGCGTCAGCCCGGCCTGTCGGACAGGGGTCCACCTTCGGCGTGTTCTGCGGCCATCCGGCCGCACCGGGGCAGGCCGGTCTGGTACCGCGACCTGCCCGGGGCCGTCGCGGCCCTGCTAGAACGCGCCGACTAGAACGCGTCGACGAACAGCGCCACGCCGGCGGCGGCGAAAACCAGCCCCAGCAGCAGCCAGAAGACGTCGCTGCGGGACTGTCCCCCGCCCTCGACCGCCACCTGCTCCGGACAGACCGGGTCGTAGAAGACCGGGACCAGCGAGTCGACGGTCAGTCCGCTGGTCCGGCGGATGGTGGTCCAGCCGCGCGGACGCGCCACCACCTCGCCGTGGCCGTCGACCAGGTAGCCGAGCACCGGGGCGGTGTCGGCATGGTCCGCGGCCGCCTCCAGGTCGGGCAGCACCCTGGCCATCCCGGAGACCCCGTCGCGCCGCAGCCGGCGGCGGATCCGGACCTCACCGGCGCACCAGACAAGCACCCCGGCGCCGAACAGGGTGAACCACGCCCCGGTGAACACGCTCAGTGGAGTACCCACGCAGCTTCCCGCCCTGCCCAGTCGTCAATGCACCGGCCGTCGATTGATACGACCGTCACACTGGCAGTGGCCCGGCAACTCCGGGCGCACGCTCGGCGTACGCCGGGCGGCGCTGCGGTGAACGGAGGGTCAGGCCTCCGCGTCCTCCGAGGCTCCGAGTGGCTCCAGGAAGCCCTGTTCGACCAGCATCCGGATCTGCTCCGGAGTGCGGTCGCGCAGCAGCACCGGGTCCTCGTCGATCAGGGCGGCGATGGCGTCCAGGATCTCCCCGGCCGTCAGTTCGCCGTCGCACACGCCGACGAAGCCGGCCCCGACCGTGTCGACCTTGGTGGCCCGGCGCATGCCCCGGTTCTGACGCAGGATCACATGCTCGGGGTGGTCCGCGCCCGGTGCGCCGACCTGCTCCTGGACCACCTCCGCGACGAGCCGGTAGCGGGTCGCCAGCAGGGCGGCGTCGTCATGGCTGCGCAGGAAGTCCTGGCGGGCGAACCAGGACGCGATGTGCGGGCCGAGCGGCTGCTCCACGGTGTGCGGCCACTCCTCCAGGTGCACGATCGGACGGCGTTCCGGCTCTGCGTCCGCGCCTTCCGTCGCAGCCCCGAGCGGCTTGCGCAGGGTGATCCAGCCGAAGCCGACGCCCTCGACCTTGGCCGCCTCGAACGCGTCCAGCCACTCCCCGTAGCGCGCGTCGTAGGCCTGCTGGGAGTCGCGGTGGTCGCCGCCGTCTCGCAGCCACAGCTCGGCGTACTGGGTGACGTCCTGGACCTCGCGCTGCACCACCCAGGCGTCGCAGCCGGTTCCGGCGATCCAGCCGGACACCCGTTCCCGCCAGTCCTCGCCGCGCACATGCTGCCAGTTGGCGAGGAGCTGGCAGTAGCCGCCGGGCTCCAGGTACCGCCCGGCTCCGGCGACCAGGCTGCGGCACAGCTCGTCCCCGGCCATCCCGCCGTCGCGGTAGGTGAACCGCCCGGACGGGGAGATGACGAACGGCGGATTGGAGACGATCAGGTCGAAGGTCTCGCCGTCCGCCGGGTCGAACAGGCTGCCCCGGCGGGTCTCCACCTGGGGCAGCCCGGACAGGGCCATGGTCAGCGCGGTGAAGTGCAGCGCGCGGGGGTTGACGTCGGTGGCGACGACCTGGGCGCTGTGACGCGCGGCGTGCAGGGCCTGCACGCCGGAGCCGGTGCCCAGGTCGAGCGCCCGGCGGACGGCCCGGCGCACGGTGATGTTCGCCAGCGTGGTGGACGCGCCGCCCACGCCCAGCACCAGCTCGGACCGGGGCACCTCGCCATGGTCGCCGCCGTCGCCGATGCCACGAGCGCCGATGCCGCCGGCCCCGCCGACGGCGCAGCCCAGGTCGGAGACGATCCAGGCGTCGGCGCTGCTGCCGTTGTCCGCCCGGCCCGCGATCTCGGCGGCGTACGGGCGTACGTCCACGGTGGCGGCGACCTCGTCACCGGCACGAACCAGCCAACCGCCCGCCAGGCAGTCCTCCACCGGCAGCGCGGCGGCCGCGGCCGGATACGGCACCGGGCGCTGCAGCAGGAAGAGCCGCAGCAGGGTCTCCCGCGCGCTGCCGCCGCCGGTGGCCCGGAGCGCGGGCACGGTCTCGCTGCGGGCGAGCGCGGAGTACGCGGCCGCGCCGAGCAGGTCCAGACACCCGTCGGCGGTGAAGTCCGCGGCGAGGAACGCCGCGCGGAGCCGGGCCGCGAGCCCGGGGTCGTACGCCGGGCGCGGGGCGGCGGTGCTGTTGCTGGTACCGGTACTGGTCGTCACAGGGACATTGTCCCCCGGGGAAGGGTCAGTGGGCCGACCCGGAAGCCGAGGGCTTGGCCGAGGACGAGGGCTTCGCGGAGGTCGAGGCAGAAGTCGAGGCGGAGGCCGACGTACTGGCCGAGGTGCCGGCCGAAGCGCTGGTGCCTGCCGAGGGTGCGGCCGAGGTCCCGTCCGTGGCCGCACCGGTGGCCGCGGCCGTCGCGCTCACGCTCTTGCACCCGGGCTGCTTGGCCAACGCGGTTCCCATGTCACCGGTCTGCAGCTTCTGCAGCGCGGCCGTGGACAGCTCGGCGAGCTGCTGCACCTGGTCACTGACGCCCCTCAGCCCGGCGGCGAACTTGGCCTGGTCGCCCGACGGCAGGGCCTGAATCGTCTGCTGCACCTTGGTGTAGCCGCCGGCCGCCTGGTTCAGCTCGGTGACCGCGTCGGCCTGCGTCTGCGCGCCGTTGTCCGTCGCGGGCGCACCCGCCTGCTGGACGGCCTGGGCGATGCTGGTGTTAGCGCCGGCCAGCGTGCCGAAGTCGGCGGCCAGCCGGGCCTGCAGGGCCTTGGGCGACTCCCCGGTCTTGACCGCCCCGGTGTCGGCGCGCGCGGTGTTCGACTGCTGCACCGGGGCCTGCAGCCCACCGCAGACCGTCTTCGCCCAGGCGTCCAGCTTCGCCCCGTTGCCGCTGCTGCAGGCGGTGGCGCCCAGCGCGATCAGGGCGGCGGGGGCCGCGAGCCTCAGCCACTTCTTCGTCACCACGGGGTCCTCTCCATCACACGGGTCCTTGGGAACCTACACGGCGGGCAGGTGCCGACTGCCGGGAGGAGGTGATTTATGGAGATTTGGTAGGGAGTTGGGACTCGCGGGCGGGGAGCGGGAATGCTGCCGACGTCACTCCCCTGTCCTCCCGCCGGATGCCCGGCTACCGTACCGACCAGTCGGTCTGTCAGCATCAACCCTTCGGAGGTCGGACCCATGCCCCGTACCGCTGCCAACGCCCACGGCGTCGAGCTCGAGTACGACTCCTTCGGCTCCCCCGGCGACCCCTTCCTGCTGCTGGTCATGGGCCTCGGGGCGCAGATGACGGCCTGGCCGGAGAAGCTGTGCGAGACCATCGCCGCACGAGGCTTCCGGGTGGTCCGCTTCGACAACCGGGACGCCGGGCTGTCGACCTTCATGGACGCGGAGCCGCAGCCCGACCTGGGAGCGATCCTGCACGGCGACCCCTCCAGCGCGCCCTACCTGCTCGCCGACATGGCGCTGGACGCGGTCTCGCTGCTGGACGCGCTCGGGGTGGACCGGGCCCATGTGGTGGGGGCCTCGATGGGCGGGATGATCGTCCAGCAGCTTGCCGTCGACCATCCGGAGCGGCTGCTCAGCCTCTGCTCGATCATGTCCCTGCCCGGCGACCGGGTCAGCGGGAGGTCCACGCCCGAGGCCGGCGCCGTGCTGATGCGTGCCCGGCCGGAGAACCGCGAGGAGGCGATAGCCGTGGGGGTGTCCGCCTCACAGGTGATCGGCTCCCCCGGTTATCCGGACGACCCGGAGGAACTGCGCGAGCGGGTCGCCGCCGCGCTGGAGCGGCAGAGCCGCAGTGACGGATTCGGACGGCAGTTCGCGGCCATAGCCGCCTCCCCGGACCGTACCCCCGGCCTGCGCGGGCTGGACCTGCCGACGCTGGTGATCCACGGCGCGGACGACCCGCTGGTCGACCGCAGCGGCGGCGAAGCCACGGCCAAGGCCGTGCCCGGGGCCGAGCTTCTGGTGATCCCCGGCATGGGGCACAACCTGCCGGAGCCGCTCTGGCCGGAAATCGCCGACGCCATCGCCGCGAACGCGGGGCGGGCACAGGGCCCGGCGTAGGCGGCGACGGCGCGGCGACGGCGTTTCTCGGCTTGGGTACCGGTTGAGGGACCGTCAGGCGACGGCGGAGGGGGTGTGTGTGCTCTCCCCGTCGCCGTCCCCCTGCTTGACGACGGTGGCGACGGCCTCGGTCGGCTCCGCGCCGACGGCGATGCCGCGCCGCTTGGAGATCCACACCGCAGTGACGATCACCGCGATGCAGAGCACCCCGATGCCGACCCGCAGGCCCACATTGGCGTGGGCGCCGAAGCTGAACTTCACGATGGCCGGCGCGACCAGCAGCGAGACCAGGTTCATCACCTTGAGCAGCGGGTTGATGGCCGGGCCCGCGGTGTCCTTGAACGGGTCGCCCACCGTGTCTCCGATGATGGTGGCCTCATGGGCGGCGCTGCCCTTGCCGCCGTGGTTGCCCTCCTCCACCAGCTTCTTGGCGTTGTCCCAGGCGCCGCCCGAGTTGGCCAGGAAGATCGCCATCAGCGTGCCCGCGCCGATCGCCCCGGCCAGGTAGGAGCCGAGCGAGCCGACACCGAGCAGGAAGCCCACGGCGATCGGGGCCAGCACCGCCAGCAGGCCCGGGGTCGCCAGCTCCCGCAGGGCGTCTCGGGTGCAGATGTCCACGACCCGTCCGTAGTCCGGGAGTTCGGTGCCCGCCATGATGCCGGGCTTGGTGCGGAACTGCTCCCGCACCTCGAACACCACCGAACCGGCCGAACGCGAGACCGCGTTGATGGCCAGGCCGGAGAAGAGGAACACCACGGCCGCCCCGAGCAGCAGTCCGACCAGGTTGTTGGGCTGCGAGATGTCCAGGCTGAGGCTCAGGCCGTGGGCCGCCGGGCCCACTTGTGCCTCGGCGGTGGCGATCGCGTCGGTGTAGGAACCGAACAGCGCGGTCGCCGCCAGGACCGCGGTGGCGATGGCGATGCCCTTGGTGATGGCCTTGGTGGTGTTGCCGACCGCGTCCAGCTCGGTGAGCACCTGGGCGCCCGCGCCGGTCACGTCGCCCGACATCTCGGCGATGCCCTGGGCGTTGTCCGAGACCGGGCCGAAGGTGTCCATGGCGACGATCACGCCGACGGTGGTCAGCAGCCCGGTTCCGGCCAGGGCGACCGCGAACAGGGCCAGGATCAGCGAACCGCCGCCGAGCAGGTAGGCCCCGTACACGGCCGCGCCGATGACGACGGCGGAGTAGACCGCGGACTCCAGGCCGAGCGAGATTCCGGCCAGGACGACGGTCGCCGGGCCGGTGAGCGAGCTCTTGCCGACGTCGACGACCGGGCGCCGGGTGGTCTCGGTGAAGTAGCCGGTGAGCTGCTGGATCACGGCGGCGAGGACGATGCCGATGGCGACCGCGGAGAGCGCGAAGACCCTGGGGTTGCCGCTGTGCTGGCTGATCGCGTCCGGGACGCCCTTGAGGTCGCTGAAGCGGCCCGGCAGGAAGGCGAAGACCGCCGCCACCACCAGGACCAGGGAGAACGCGGCGGAGATGAAGAAGCCCCGGTTGATGGCGGTCATGCCGCTGCGGTCCCGGCTGCGCGGCGAGACCGCGAAGATACCGAGGACCGCGGTGATCACGCCGATGGCCGGGACGACCAGCGGGAAGGTCAGCCCGTCGTCGCCGAAGGCGGCCTTGCCCAGGATCAGCGCGGCGACCAGGGTGACCGCGTAGGACTCGAAGAGGTCGGCGGCCATGCCGGCGCAGTCGCCGACGTTGTCGCCGACGTTGTCGGCGATGGTGGCGGCGTTGCGGGGGTCGTCCTCGGGGATGCCCTGCTCGACCTTGCCGACCAGGTCGGCGCCGACGTCGGCGGCCTTGGTGAAGATGCCGCCGCCGACACGCATGAACATCGCCAGCAGGGCCGCGCCGAAGCCGAAGCCCTCCAGCACCTTGGCGGCGTTGTCCTTGTAGATCAGGACCACCAGAGCGGCCCCGAACAGGCCGAGCCCCACGGTGATCATGCCGACCACACCGCCGGTGCGGAAGGCGATCCGCATGCCCCGGTGCGAGACGGCCCTGATGTCGGGCTCCTGCCCGGCGGTCGCGGGGTTGTCGGGATCGGGGGTGGCGGCGCGGGCGGCGGCGGCGACCCGGACGTTGCTGCGGACCGCCAGCCGCATGCCGATGTAACCGGTCAGGGCCGAGAACCCGGCGCCGACCAGGAAGAAGACGGAGCGTCCGATCCGCTGCGACCAGTTGTCGGCGGGCAGCAGGAGCAGCAGGAAGACCACCGCCGAGGCGAACACCGCCAGGGTGCGGAACTGCCGTGCCAGATAGGCGTTGGCGCCCTCCTGCACGGCAGCGGCGATGCGCTTCATGGCCTCGGTGCCCTGGTCGGCGGCGAGGACCTGACGGACCAGCAGCCAGGCCACCCCGAGGGCGGCGAGGGCGATGACGGCGACGACGATCACGATGGTGCGGCCGCCGCCGGTGAGCACGGCCGAGACCGGCGCAGGGGCGGCGGAGAGTGCGTTCGATGGAGCACCGGAGAAGATGAGCCCGGCCATTCGTCCTCCTTGACGTCTGGCTCGTGCGCCGGGCGGGGCTGTGGTGACAGGTTGGTCCACTCGGCGCGCGGGCGAGGTGGGGCCGTGTCTCTCCGACGGTGTTTCCGTGATGCCTGGTGTTGCTTGTTGCAGACACGGCAGGCCGCGATTCTAGGAATCGCGGCCTGATCAAAACAGGGTGTGCGCAGCAATCAACGCGGAATGGTACGGGAGTTGTCCCGTGGGACTCCTGAGGCGGCGTCAGGGAGCCGGTGAGGGCGCGCGGTCGGGGCAGCGTGTCAGGGCAGCACCGGGTGTATGGCGACCGGCCAGCTCATCCTGACCACACCGCCGTGCTCGTCGCTGCTGATGTCCAGGTCGTCGACCAGGCCGCTGATGACGGCCAGACCCATCGCGGCCTCGGCCGCGTCCTCGCCGGCCGATCCGTCGATCGCATGGGAGCCGCCCTCGGCTCCGGCTCCGCCCGGGACGCCGTCGCCGACCTCGATCAGGAACCGTTTCTCCTGCTCGACGAGTTTCACCCGTACGGCGTCGTCGATCCCGCTGCGCCGGTGCAGTCCGACCGCACGCGAGCAGGCTTCGCCCACGGCGAGGCGGACCTCGTCGAGAACGGACTCGTCCACTCCGGCCCGACGGGCTACGGCGGCGGCGACGAGCCGCGCGGTCCGTACATGCTCCGGCAGGGCACTGAATCGGAGTTCGACGGTGGCCATGGCTGTATCCCCCTTCGAAGAAAGGCCGGCCCGGGGTCCGGTGAAGGACCCCGGGAAGTCACGACGAACCAGGCCGCTCACGGCCTGTCACCAACGGCGGGAACCGTTGGATCAGTCGGTCGCGGCTACGGCCTCGTCCACGGAACTGTGGATGGGGAACACCTTGGTGAGCCCGGTGATGCGGAAAATCTTGAGAATGCGCTCCTGGTTGCAGACCAGACGGAGCGAACCCTCATGGGCGCGTACCCGCTTGAGCCCTCCGACGAGGACACCCAGCCCGGTCGAGTCCAGGAAGTCCACGCCTTCCATGTCCACGATCAGGTGGTAGTGACCCTCGTTGACGAGCTCGACGAGCTGCTCACGCAGCTTCGGCGCGGTGTACACATCGATCTCGCCCCCCACCTCGACGACCGTGCGGTCGCCAACGGTACGGGTCGACAGGGACAGGTCCACGGAACCTCCAGCACCTTGCTCTCACAGCATCACGCCCCCCGGGACGGGAGACGCACTGCAGCGATGGCATCGTTGCGATTCTTGGCCGACTGAGGGGCAGACGCCCCGATGCACGGCCGCGATGGCATTCAACCACTTACGACCAGCGCAGCACGACGCCTTGAGGCGAATCTCCACCGGTGTGATGACAGACTGACTGCCGATGAAGCCGCTTCCGGACCCGCCCGCGGCCGTTCTCGACAGGCTCACGGGAGCCCGAGGACGGCAAGATCGGCTCACTCATACGGAGCACCTGCCCGCCCGCCCAGCCCGCTATGCGGACTGGCCGGAAGAAATTCGTCCGGAAATCGCCGTTGCCGTCGAAGGCATCGGAATCGCCCGCCCCTGGACACATCAGGCAGAAGCGGCGAGTCTGGCCATGAGCGGACAAAATGTGGTGATTGCCACAGGAACCGCCTCGGGAAAGTCGCTCGGCTACCTCGCTCCGGTCCTCAGCGCCCTGCTGGACGGGACGGAATCGGCCAACGGGCGCGGAGCCACCTGCCTCTACCTCTCCCCGACCAAAGCGCTGGCCGCCGACCAGTTGCGCCGCCTGGGTGAGCTGCGCAAGGCCGGGGACGGCGCGCTGGACCTGGTCCGCGCCGCCGCCTACGACGGGGACACCCCGTTCCAGGAGCGGGAGTGGGTGCGCCAGTACGCCTCCCTGGTGCTGACCAACCCGGACATGCTGCACCGGGGCATACTCCCGGCCCACACCCGCTGGGCCTCCTTCCTCCGAGCGCTGCGCTACGTCGTCGTCGACGAGTGCCACACCTACCGCGGGGTCTTCGGCTCCCATGTCGCCCAGGTGCTGCGCAGACTGCGCCGGCTGTGCGCCCGGTACGGCAGCGAACCGGTGTTCCTGCTGGCCTCCGCCACCGCCGCCGAGCCGGGACGGACCGCGGGACGGCTCACCGGACTGCCCGTCGCCGAGGTCACCGAGGACGGTTCGCCGCGCGGCGAGACCGTCTTCGCGCTGTGGGAGCCGCCGCTCACCGAGCTCCAGGGCGAGCAGGGCGCCCCGGTCCGCCGCTCGGCCACGGCCGAGGCCGCCGACCTGCTCACCGACCTGGTCCTGGACGAGGTCCGCAGCGTGGTGTTCGTCCGTTCGCGGCGGGGGGCCGAACTGGTGGCGGTGATCGCCCAGGAGCGGCTGGCCGAGGCCGCCGGGCTGGCCACCGCCCGCCGGGTGGCCGCCTACCGCGGCGGCTACCTGCCGGAGGAGCGCCGGGCCCTGGAACGCGCCCTGCACTCCGGCCAGCTGCTCGGCCTGGCCGCCACCAGCGCCCTGGAGCTGGGCGTGGACGTGGCCGGGCTCGACGCCGTCCTGCTGGCCGGCTACCCGGGCACCAGGGCCTCGCTGTGGCAACAGGCCGGCCGGGCCGGACGGTCCGGCCAGGGCGCCCTGGCCGTGCTCATCGCCCGCGACGACCCGCTGGACACCTACCTGGTGCACCACCCCGACTCGCTGTTCCGCCAGCCGGTCGAATCGACCGTGCTGGACCCCGACAACCCCCATGTGCTCGCCCCGCACCTGTGCGCCGCCGCGGCCGAGCTCCCGCTGACCGACTCCGACCTGGAGCTGTTCGGCCCCTCCACCGCGCCGCTGCTGCCGCAGCTGGAACGGCGCGGGCTGCTGCGGCAGCGCCCCGGCGGCTATTTCTGGACCCGCCGGGAGCGGGCCGCCGACGCGGTGGACATCCGGGGCGGAGGTGGCGACCCGGTGCGGATCGTCGAGGCCGACACCGGGCGGCTGCTCGGCACCGTGGACGCGGGGTCCGCGCACACCTCGGTGCACACCGGCGCGATCCATCTGCACCAGGGCAGGACCTACCGGGTCCGCGACCTCGACCTGGACGACTCCGTCGCCCTGGTCGACGAGGCCGACCCGCCATACAGCACCGTCGCCAGGGACACCACCTCCATCCGGGTGCTCGACACCGACCGGGAGGTCGCCTGGGGCGACGCCCGGCTCTGCTTCGGCTCGGTCGAGGTCACCAACCAGGTCGTCTCCTTCCTGAAGCGCAGGCTGATCACCGGTGAGGTGCTCGGCGAGACCAAGCTGGACCTGCCGCCGCGCACCCTGCGCACCCGCGCCGTGTGGTGGTGCGTGACGGACGGTCAACTGGAGGACGCCGGGCTGCTGCCCGAGGAACTGCCGGGCGCGGCCCATGCCGCCGAGCACGCCTCCATCGGTCTGCTGCCGCTGTTCGCCACCTGCGACCGCTGGGACATCGGCGGCGTCTCGGTCCCGCTGCACCCGGACACCGGGCTCCCCACTGTCTTCGTCTACGACGGCCACCCGGGCGGTGCGGGCTTCGCCGAGCGCGGCTTCCAGCGGGCCGGGGAGTGGCTCGGCGCCACCCTGGCCGCCATCACCGCCTGCGAGTGCGAGCGCGGCTGCCCGTCCTGTATCCAGTCCCCGAAGTGCGGCAACGGCAACGAGCCGCTGGACAAGGGCGGCGCGATCCGGCTGCTGCGTCTGCTGCTCGCCGGGAGCACGGCGCCCGGGGCGGAGTCGATGTAGACCGGACCGGCGCGGGCCCGCCCCCGGGCCGACGGCAGACCGGGAAACAGGCTCCCCGCGATGGGGACTTCGACGGAGACCTCGACCGCGTCCTCGCCGCCGTCGGTCTGCAGGGCGCAGCCCAGCATCCGGGCGTGCTGGGCCTCGGCGATCCTGGCCGCCTCGGCGCAGGCGGCCTCCGGCTGCCAGAGCAGCTTCCCGGCCGCCGCCAGCGCCGCCAGATCGGCCGCGGCCCCGGCCCGGTGCCGCGCGGTGACGGCCGCACCGAGCCCCAGCGCGCCCAGCAGGACGCAACCGCCGAGGGCGAGCAGCGCGACCAGCCAGACCGACGCCGACCCGGCGTCAGAACGCCTGCCCAGAGGCGCGGGAGGACGGGCCGTCACCGGTCGCCCCTGCCGACGGTCCCCGGCTCGCGCACCGCCGACGCCGTCGCCGCGACGTCGACGGCCAGCAGGCCGCCCAGCCCGCCCGGGGCCCGGGCGGTCGCCGAGACCCGCACGCTGACGGTGTCCCCACCCTCGCTGACGGAGACCGTCGCACCGCGCGGACCGGCACTGCGGGCGGCGTCGAGCACCCGCCCCTGCGGATCGCCGCGGGCCGCGACCCGCGCCGCCTCCCTGGCCGCGTCCACGCAGCGCAGTTGCGCGGCCCCGACCAGCACCCCCCACACCAGCACCCCGGTCAACAGCACCAGGACCGGCAGGGCCACCGCGGTCTCCGCCGTGACGAAGCCGCCGTCTCCGCCGTCGCCCCCGTCCGGTGCCCGTTCCCGGTCAGACCGCACCGAGGGCTCGCCTGATCAGGCCCTGCAAGGCCGACGAGACCGCTCCGCTGGTCACGACTTTGTAGAGCAGCGCACTGACGCACTCTCAAAGTAGGCTACTTACATGGACCAGACGGGGAACGACGCAGGCACCAAGCCGCAGCGTGCTGCCGGCTACGTTCGTATCTCAGATGATGAAGCCGGGGAAGAGAAAGGCGTCAGACGTCAGTCCGAGGACGTGACGGAACTGGCCGGTCGCCTCGGCTGGAGCATCCACAAGATCTACCCGGAGAACGACACCAGCGCTTATAAGCGCCGTCTCGTTCGCATGATCGATGGACGGCGTGTGTGGCGGGTGTTCCGCCCCGCGTTCCGGCAGATGCTCCAGGACTACGAAGATGGCGTGATCGACGGGATCATCGTCTACGACCTCGACCGCCTGGCCCGTCAGCCGCGCGACCTCGAAGACTTGATCGACTTGGTCGACTACTTCAAGCGTCCCGTGGTCGGTGTGACGGGATCGTTGGACCTGTTGACGGAGAACGGGAAGGCGATGGCCCGTGTCCTAGTCGCGATGGCCAACAAGTCCAGCGCCGACACCGCGCGGCGGGTGGCACGCGCACGGCTCCAGAGCGCCCAGGAGGGCCACAGCGCCTCCGGATTCCGGCCTTTCGGGTGGGAGGTCGACCGGATCGTTCTGCGGCCCGCAGAAGCGGATCTAGTGCGGCGCGCGGCCCTGGCGTTCCTCGACGGGGAGACCTGGTCTTCGCTTACGAACATGATCGCCGGATCGGGATTGCCTACCGTACGCGGGGGCGTCTGGCGCATCCGAACCGTCAAGAACATGATCCTTTCGCCGCGGATCGCTGGGATCGCTGTCTACGGTGGTCAGATGCGTACCCCGAAGCGCACCGGCGGCGAGGTGGACAGGAACTCCAATCCCAAGACGATCGCCCTGCGTGACGCCCGCGGCGAGTACGTGCGGGGCGCCTGGGAGTCGATCTTGACGATCGAGCAATGGGAGGCCGTGACCGCGGAGTACGAGCGCCGCCGCGACGGGACCGACTTCACCACGCAGAACACGAGAAAACACCTACTCTCGGGCCTGCTCCGGTGCGGGGGGCTGCGCAGCGACGGCACCACCTGTCAGGTTCCCCTGGTGGGCAACCGCACCAAGAACCGCGCTGGGACCCACGTCAAGATCTACAAGTGCCCCGGCAAGGTTCACGGTGGATGCGGGGGGACTCAACGCAACATGCCCAAGCTCGACAAGCTGATAGAAGATCTTCTCTTCGCGCATCTGACCGAGAACGCCCCGGACGAGGGTGAGCAGCTTCCGGAGGTCGACGGCGCGTCGCCTGAGGCTGCCGAGCTTGAATCCGTGCGCTCGACTCTCGAGAAGATGCGGATTGGCCTGCGGGATGGAGTGATCGGGCCTGATTCGTTCTTCGCTGTGGTTCCGGGTTTGGAGCAGCGCGAAAAGAGGTTGGCCGCAGCGCTGCGTGAGGCGCGCCAAGTCAGAGCGCTGCGCGTGCAGCAGTCTCGCTCTGTGGATGAGGTCCGGGAGGATTGGGATAAGGCCACGGTGCCTGGAAGGCGGGCGATCCTGGCTCAGTACCTCAGGGCTGTCGTCGTGCACCCTTCGCAGACCCGGGGGCCGGTGTTCGACCACGCCAGCATTGACCCCGTCTGGAGAACCATGCCGGTGTAGACCCTGCGACGCGCCACGGAGCCGCTAACTCGAAAAATAGAGCTGCCCGGAGCACCGGCTCTATCGCCATTCCATCTCTCCGGAACGCCGGAGGATGGCATGAGTCTTGCGCCACTGCTCTGGGGGGATCTTGGGGGCCCGTGCTACGTGGAACGCAATCCACTCGGCACGGCTCATGCGAGGCGTGTGCGGCAATGGGGTTTCACGCGGAATCGCCATGCGACCACCCCGCTTCCCGCGCGGTTTCGCGGTTCAGTGCGAGGTCTTCGGCGATGCCGGCGGCGATGAGTGCTTCGGCGAAGGTGTGGCCGGAGGTGACGTAGCGCCAGGCCGATTCGGTGGTGGTGCCGTCGTCCCAGTCGGCGTACAGCGTCCGGCCGTCGTCCGCGCGGGCATGCTCGGTGCGGACGGCGCGCAGTTGTCCGTAGGTGGTGGAGTAGGCGCGGGTTTTGGTGAGGCAGTGGCCGCGGTAGCCGAGCATGTGGGACCAGGCCCGCAGTCGCAGGTGTTCGAGTTCGGGCAGGGCGCCGAGGCGCCAGGCGGTGCCGATCAGGGCCCGTACGTGGTCGCTGACGTTAAGGGCCCGGATGTCGGCGGCGGAGGTGACGCGGCGGTCCAGGGCCCCGGCTGTCTCCACGCTCTTGGTGGTGTACTTGGCGACGTAGGCGGCAACCTGCTCGTCGGTCATCCGGTCGCCGCCGTCGGCGGCAAGCGGGTGGGCGTCGAGCTGGGTCCCGAACCGCAGCAACCGTTCCCCGACGGCAGCCGAGTCGGGCAGCCGCAGCGCCACAGCCGCCGCCGCGGTACGCACCGCGTCCAGGAGCAGTTCTGCGGTGGCCCAGGTCGGGGGCGTCGTGGTGGGGCCGGCGGGTCCGTCCAGGCGCAGGACGGCGTGGAAGTGGATCGCGCCGCGTCGCTGGTACTCCGCCACCTTGGCCGCCGAGACCCGCACCAGGGAGCGCACGGCCGTGCGGCCGATGCCGGCGGCTTTGGCGAGGTGGTGGTACAGGTTGTCGCCGAAGGCTTTCCACAGCGCGGGTGCGTGCGCGTTCCACAGCACGTGCCCGGCGTAGTCGTAGCAACTGGAGCACAGGGGTGTCCCGTTGAGCGGGTCGCCGTCGGCGTGGACGAGGTGGCAGGCGCGCGGGTGTCCGTGCGGGCAGGTCCCGCGCCGCGCGGTGGTACACGCCTCCCCGGCTCGGTGGACAGCGCCAAAGGTGGGGGCGGTCAGGGTCACGAACAGCCGAGGATGGGTGGCGACGGTGGCGGGGACGCCTTTGCCACCGACCAGGCCCGCGCGGACCAGGTGGAAGGTGTCGCCCTGGTGTTCGCGGGAGCAGGGCGCGCAGCGGGAGGCGCGGCGGTTGCGGCACCGCACCGCTAGGCTTCCGCGCGGCTCGTCCGTGGTGCTGTAGTGGTGCAGCAGCTGACCGGTGGCGGTGTCCACGGTGGTCGAGTGTCCGGCGAGGTAGATCGGGTGGGCGCAGCCGCCGATGGCGCGGATCTGCTCGGCCCAGCGCTTGAAACCAGGCATGTTGACCAGCTCGATCAGTTCACGATCGGTGCTGGACAGGGCTTTCAGGCGGGTGTCGCGGTCGAGGTAGGCGCGGCGAGCGGCCGGGTCCTCGAAGGGGTTGCCGGGCTCAGGGGTCCGGTCGGGTGCAGCTATCAAACGATCTCCCAAGGCAGGGGGCGGGGGCCGCACCCAGCCAGGCCCCGAAGGTGGGGGCGGGGCCAGGCGCGGCAGTGGCCAGGTCACGGATGGGGTGGTGGTCCATGGGGACTCCGTTTCGTGCAGGTCGGGCGGATGGTCGGGGTTTAGCGGATGGTGCCTTTGCCCCGGCAGCAGCGGCAGCGGTGCGGCCCGCCAGTGGGGGCCCAGCGGCGGCGCCAGCCCCGGCAGTCGGGGCAGATCACGCGGCGGAAGGTCATCAGATGGCTCCTCGGGTCAGGTGTGGGTGAGGCCGCGCACGATCCAGGTGACGGCGGCGGCGATGGGGTCGGCGAGGTGGGTGCGGGCCAGGTAGAAGCCCAGCAGCCCGACGAGGATCACTTGCCAGATGGGCAGGTCCCCGGAGCGGATCAGCAGGAACACGACGATGGCCAGGAACGCCACCAGCGGAAGGGCCACGGTCACGGCTCGTACACCCCCAGTTCTTCGAAGTCCCCGGGGGCGTGTGCGCCCAGGGCCGCCAGGGGCGGGGTCAGGTGGGCGTACTTCTCGGCGATGCGCTGCGCCTCGTCGGGGGTGGTCAGGGTGGAGCGGGCGCGGGTCCAGTGGCCGTCGTCGCCGAAGGTGACCGCCACCCCGGCTTCCGCGAACGTGATCTCCTGCGCCGCCGCCAGGGCGTCCCGGTTCAGATCGCCCAGCGCCATTTCGGCGGTACCGGGGTCATTCACGCGGTGGCAGATGCGGCCGGCGAGCTGCGCCCGCAGCGCGGTGACGCCGGGGCCGAGGTCGGAGCCGACGCGTTGACCGGCGACCACCAGGTGCACCCCCAGCGCCGCCCCGAGCTGGGCCAGCCGCAGCAGCGCGGTAGCCACCTCGCCCACTTCGTCCTTGTCGGCGCGGGTGGCCATGAGGAACAGTTCGGCGACCTCATCGATGATCACGACGATCGGGATGGGGCGGAGCTTGTCCGGCAGGTCCCAGACGGAGCGGGCCCCCGTCGATCGGCACAGCGCCATCCGCTCGGTGGTCAGGCCGACTAGGCGTTTCAGCAGGTCGGCTGCTTCGGTGCGGCTGGTGGCCAGGGCGGACAGGCGCGGGTGGAACAGGGACAGCTCCATCCCGCCCTTGAGGTCGATGCCGACCAGGGCCAGGCGTTGCGAAGCCCAACGGGCGAGCAGACAGGCCAGCAGCGTGGACTTGCCCGACCTGGTCGCGCCGACGATCAGCCAGTGCGGCACCCGGCGCAGATCCACCACCCACGCCTTCCCGCTCTCCAACTGCCCGACCACCGCCGCGAGTAGTCGCGTCCCCAGCTGGTGCGGGATCGACGGGGAGGCGAGCGGGTCCCAGGCAGTGGCGGTCAGGGTCACGAAGCCCCTGGCATCACAGGCCACCCGCACCGCGTGCACCCTCCAGGCGTGCACCATCGCCTCAGCCGCACCGGAGAACATCTCCGGGACCTGTCCAGGATGCAGACGCACCCGCACCACCAGGCCCCCGCGCCGCAGACGCGGGAACCCGAGACGCGGCGGTATCGGCTTGAGCGGGTCGCCCTTGACGATCATCCCGCCCAGGAGCATCCGCCCTGGCCGACGCGGCACCGCCAGATCCGTCAACACGGTCAACTTGCGCCAGGTGAAGCGCATCCGCAGGCACGCCACCGGAAACCCGGCCAGGTACCACCAGGCCACCGGCGCCCGGTGCCGCAGCACCGGCGCGACCGCCGCCAGCACGAGCAGCACGCCCGCCAGCGCGGCCAGCAGGACCAGCCCGGCCGACGGGTCATGGCGACCCACCGTCACGGACGGGGTAGTTGCGGGATGTTGCTGCATCGCGCAGGCCACTCCGACCAGTCCGCCGCAGTCGCCGCTCATGGCGACCGCCGTTCGGGAGCGGGCAGCGGGATGCCGTTCTCGGCCGCCTCGTTGGCGCTGTTGGTGGCCAGGTCCCCGGCCAAGCGTCCGGCGTCGCGCGCTACCGTCTCGACCTGCCGGAATACCAGCACACCGCTACCGGGGTCGGTGCCCGCGTGCAGTTCGTCGCCCAGGTCGCCCAGGGTACGGAGCAGGTCTCGTAGGGCCCGCCAGTCGCGTGTCATCACGCGTCACCGCCCTTCCCCGGCCCGGCCGGCGAACCGCTGGGCGGGGCCGGGGGCGTGGGGATCAGAGCGTCGGCACGGAAGCTGATCCCGCTGCGCTCGCCCATGTTCCAGGGCAGCGCGACCAGCCCCAGAGCCTTGACGCGCACGCCCTCGACGATGCCCTTGGGCTCGCCGGACACCGCGATCTCGATCACCGACACGCGGTAGCCGTCCTTGACGACCACCGGCACGCTGAACACCGGGGTGCCGTCCTTGTCCCTCTTGATCTCTCCTGTCTCTGCGCTGACCAACTTTGGTGTCGGGGGGCCGACGCAGAGCATCGGTGCCATCCGGCTGTCATCCATCGGGATGAGCTGCATGTGTGTGGACTCCTGGTCCGTTCAGGCCCGGCCGACGCTACCCGCCTGCCGTCACCTGTCCTTACAGGTGTCAATTGTGCGCCGCCTGCATCGCAGAAGCAAGGGATTTCGGTCGGTTGTTCTTACAGGTGACCGAGAACCTGTCTTGACGTCCAGCGTCCTAGCCAGCAAGCTGACGAGCAGACACCAGGAAGACACCCAG
Source organism: Streptomyces sp. 846.5 (assembly GCF_004365705.1). NCBI lineage: Bacteria > Bacillati > Actinomycetota > Actinomycetes > Kitasatosporales > Streptomycetaceae > Streptomyces > Streptomyces sp. 846.5. The sequence goes on along the minus strand of NZ_SOBN01000001.1, from coordinate 4,493,245 downwards.
GCGAGACGAGGCCCAAGCCGTGGACATCATCCGGAACGAACCCCTGTACAAGCAGGTCGCCAGCGTCCTGCGCCAGGCAATTGCCGACGGTGAGTACCCACCCAACGGCCCCCTGCCCTCCGAAGCCGTCTTGGCCGACCGCTACAAGGTCTCCCGCCCAACTGTCCGCCAGGCCGTCGCGTCGCTCAGGAGCGAAGGACTCGTGGACGTGATCATGGGCAAGGGCAGCTTCGTCCGCGCCACCGCCACCGGCACCGCCCACACCGTCGAGCGCACCGTGACCAAGACCGGCGCCCACTACGCAACCCCGGCCGACACCTGGACCGAGATCGAGCCCCCGAACGCCTACCGGACCGCTACTGACGCCACCACCGCACCCCTGCTGGGCCTGGACGAGGATGAGGAAACCATCACCGTCGACCGCACTTTGGTGAACGAGACGACCGGGGCCCGTTACCTCCAGCGCGTCACCATTCCCATGGCCACCGCCGCCGGCACTACTCTCGCCGACCAACCCGCCCGCCCCGTGGCCGAGCTGTACGCCGCTCTGGCCGCCGCCGGGCACAAACCCGCATGGACCGAAACCGTCCACGCCCGCATGCCCCACCCCGACGAACGCAGCGCCCTGCGCATCCCCGACGCCGCCCCGCTCCTACTCCTGCGCCGCGTTACCCACGACGCCACCACCGGCCAGCCGCTCATCCTCGAAGAACTCCGCACCGGCGCCGAAGGTACCGCCGTCAGCTTCGCCATCAGCCCGCAGATCACCCGCCGCGGGGATCGCCGGGGCCTGGTTTCGGAACGCCCAGAGCTTGATCCCCCACCCCACGTTGTGCGACACCACCACACGAATGGTGCGCGCGGGTGCTGAACTACACCATCCACGTCGAGCAGGAGACTAGCAATCCCCGGCACAACATCGGACTCGTGTCACCCGCTTCGCGCGCGGCGAGTGACCGCAGGCGCGAGCTGCCCAGCGGCGCGCACGACCGCTGCCCGATCACATCCCTCTATGCGCTCGACGGCAAGCCGGACTCGCTTGGTGTACTCCTCTTCGCGTCGCACCGCAGTGCGGTACGCCAGCCAGCCACGCGCCACCCCGGCGAAGGCACCGATGGCCCAGAGCATGGGATGGGTAGTCAACAGCGCTTCCACAAGACTCTCCTGACGCAATTCACGGAGTGGTAGAGCACCACCCCGGACACGTCTCCAGCGTCCGCTTGCACTTGAGTTTCCCGATACGGTGGGGAAACAACGGGAAATCCACGTGCGATTCAGGGGGACTAAGAAGCCGTTGCTCTATCGATCTTGGTGAGCATTGGTTCGAGTGGCTGCACTCGGTGGGGTGATCCTCGGTCGGGGCGCGCATGAAGACAGGGCCCCTGGTGAAGCTCGGGTTTGCGAAGACCAACGAGATCGCCAGGAGGCCCTGTTGTCGCAGTTCTACGCCCTCGCCGGGGTTGGTTCCAAGTCGGCCGCGCGTGAGTGTGACTGCCTCGCGCACCGGTTCGGGAACGCCGGGGACCAGCCGTACAGGCGGCCGAGGTATCCCTCGGACATGACAGACGCGGAGTGGGCGGTGGTGCGTGACGCGATGCCGGTGCCGCCCTGGCTGGAGGGCAGGGGCGGGCAGCCGGAGGGCTACTGCCACCGGCAGATGATCGACGCGGTGCGCTACCTGGTCACCGGCGGCATCACCTGGAGGTCGATGCCCGCAGACCTCCCCCGCTGGGACCGCGTCTACGCCTTCGCCAAGCGCTGGCGGGTGAAGGGCCTGCTGGCCGAACTGCACGACCGGCTGCGCGGCATGGTGCGCGAGGAGGCCGGACGCGACCCGGAGCCGACTGCCGCGATCATCGACTCGCAGTCGGTCAAGGCCGATGCCATGGTGCCGGCCGCCAGTCGCGGCTACGACGGGGGCAAGAAGATCAACGGTCGCAAGCGGCACGTCGTGGTGGACTGCCTGGGCCTGCTGCTGGCTGTCATGGTCACCGCCGCGAGCGTCACCGATCGCGATGCGGCGATGCCGCTGCTGGCACAGGTACGGTCCCGCTTCCGCAGGATCACCCTGGTCTGGGCCGACGGCGGCTACACCGGCCGCCTGGTCTCCTGGGCGAGAGAGACGCTGCGGCTGACACTGGAGATCGTCAAGCGCAGTGACGACGTATCAGGGTTCGTGGTGCTGCCAAGGCGGTGGGTGGTAGAGCGAACCCTGGGCTGGCTGATGCGCTCGCGTCGCCTGGTGCGCGACTACGAGTCCCTGCCCGAAGCCCACGAGGCCATGGTGCTGTGGTCGATGACCCGGCTCATGACCCGGCGACTGGCGAAGCGGACAGGGTGAAGCGTCCAGGCGCAGGCTCGGCCGCCCAGCCCCGGTCCGCCAGCCGCTTCATCTTCGACCGGACCCCCTCCACGGCGGCCGGGACCGGCGGCAGCCCGAGCGCGGCCGCGATCTCCTGGCACGTCATCGCCCCGCCACCGCCCGCACCGAGCTCTACCAGCACGGCCAGGATGCGCTGGTAGTCCACGGCCAGCACGTCCGCGCCCAGCGCCGGCCGCCACACCGGGACGATCGAGCCAGAACGCGCGGCCCGTGCTGTTGGCAGCCCGGCGCACGCGTCCGCGACGAGCTCCGGCTGCGGCACGGACAAGACCTCGCCCACGCGCTGACGCGCGATCAACCACTCCCGCCAGTCCCTCTCCGCGTCTGCGAGCTCGGCCAGAATCCGGTCCGCCTCCTCCCGCAGCCCCTCCACACGCTCCCGCGCGGCCAACTCCCGGCCCTCCAGAAGACCCACGACCGACGCCATCTCGGCACCTCCACCCACGAGAAAACCCGACAGCCCGAGCCTGCCACGCCAGCTCCCACACTATTCCTGAGCTGCGGAAACACGCCGATCAAGTTCGGTAAGACAACGGCTTCTAAGTGCCAACTGGACGACCACCGTCGCCGGAACGCAGGCGGCTTCCGGAGCTGGACGAGCTCTCCACATGGTTCTTGCAGGCCATAGAGGACATCGGCCACGGCTCGATCCGAAAGACTGCCGAGATGACCGGCCTCAATCAACGAGCTTTGTACGACGCCGTCAACGCCGAGCGAATGCTTCCGCTACGACTGGTGCGGATGCTAGCTGAGGGGCTCGATCAAGACCCGCAAGAAGCCGAGAGGCTCTGGGCGGAGGCCAAGCAGGAGCGCGACCGCACCGAAGAGGCGCAGCGTCGGGGCACCTACCCTGCCCCAACATCCTGGGCGGACATACCCATCCCTTCCCCCGCGCTACGTGACCTCTTGGAGGCTCAGGACGTCGTACTGGACTGCCTCCCATACACGCGGCTCGGCCTGGCCGAGCCGCGCCTATCTGCCGTCTACGTTCGTCAGAGCATGAGGTTTCGGCCTGCCGCCAGCTCCGACCGCCCTGATCAGGAAGTCCAACCGCTCGAGCCGGGAGCATCGGTCGGTGCCCACCATGCCCCTGGGAACGACAACGCCCCGGCTGCGGCCGCGCCCCCATTCAAGGATGCCGTATCCGAGGCTCCGTCTGCCGAACCATCCGTCGGACTACCCGAGGCGTTGGCCAGGCATGAGCACCTGCTGGTCACTGGCGAAGCAGGAGCCGGGAAGTCCACTATGGCCAACCAGCTTGTGCGAACTCTAGGCGGGGTGTGGCTGCGTCGGCTCACTTACCAGGACGCGGCCATTGCCGAGCCCGTGGTGCCGTTGCGGGTGTCCGCGACGCTGCTTGTGGCCGAGGCAGGATCTTGGAGCGAGGTGCTGCGCAGTGCGGTCCTACGGACGCTCCGACACGGCCTGGTGACCGACCCGTCAGCCTCGCTGTTCGGTCGGCGGCCGCAGGGCGCGCGCTGGCTCGTCTTCGTAGACGGTCTCGACGAGGTCGCGGACCCACGCCAGCGAGCCGACCTTATCCGGACCCTGGCACGCCACGCACGTCCCGGTTCAGACTTCCGGCTAGTGATCACCAGCCGCCCCTTGCCGCCTGCGGAACTTGCTCCGCTGCACGACAGCGGGCTGGGCGGTTACGAGGTGCAGCCCTTCGGGCAGCCTGAGCTACGCGAGTACGCTCACCGCTGGTTTGAGCAGCAGCGCGCGAGAGTGGCGCAGCCGGAAGCTGCTGCGAAGCGCTTCTTGCGCGAGGTTGCGGAGGGCCAGCTCCGGGAACTTGTGCGCAATCCGCTGTTGGCCACAATCACCTTGGTCCATGCGACGCTGGAGCCGTTGCTGCCGCTACCTTCGAGCCGCTTAGCCCTGTACGGGAGCTTCCTAGACCTACTGCGGGACCGCACCCCCCAGGGCAAGGACTCTCCCTATCCGGCCTGGCTCGCCGACTCACTGGAGCAACTCGTCCGCACCCTGGCCCGGCTGCGGACCGAGGGGCGGGAGGACTTGCTCACTGCAGCGCGAAGCTGGGTGGACGATCTCTCGCGGCAACGGCGCGCGCTGCCAACAGGCTGGGAGACCGAGCTTCCGGCCGCGCTCGCCCGAACCGGACTGCTCGTCGTGGCTGGCGATCAGCTCCGATTCCTGCACCACAGCTTCGCCGAGTACTTGGCCGCCCAGGATTACGCCGACAGCCTGGTGGCCGACAGTGCCGCACTGGAACCTTGGATCCGGCGTGCCTCCAACGAGAGTCAGCGGTCACTCGCTATGTTCGTGCTCTGTCGACGGGCTGCGGCAGCAGACGGTTCCGTGCACCGCATCTTCGACCAGGTCTTCTCCTGTCCCGGACCGCCCAGGGTGCTGCTCGCCGCGGCCCTCGCCACCGAGGGTGTAGATGTCGATGCGGAGTACGTCGCCGAGTTGGTGCGAAGGCTCACATCTCTCGTGCGTGGAGACGACGTTGACGAGTCTCGCAAGGCCGCCAGGGCACTGTCAGCCCTCAATGCCCGGTATGCCACAGCCCAAGTGCTGGAGCGACTAGCAGGCGTCAATGGGCTCAGCGCTACCCAGCACTTCTATATCGTGGAGGCATTGAGTCGGCTGGTTCCTGCCGAACAGATAGAACGACTCCTGACTCCACTGCTGGAACGGCTGTATGGGCTCCTGCCCAATGCCGCGCAACTCGCGCAGGAACTAGGCGAGACGAGTCGACGGGCCATACGCCAGCGCGTCGCAGACCTTCTCGACGAACCAGACGTCGACGCTTGGGAGCGGACACTGGCGGCGGAAACATATCGGGCGCTGGGTTCAGCCAACGAGGCGCGATGGGCAGCAAGGCAAGTGCTCAGCGACCCGTTGGCTGGTGCAAATCTGCTCAGTAGAGCCGCGAATGCATGGTTCGAGTCTGCCGAATCAACCGCGCCTGCGGCGGATGTCTTCGCGCTTGGCCAGTCCCGCCCAGCCGACGACCACGCAGGTCGCCTATCAATCGCCTTGGCTCTAGAGCGCGCTGGTGCAACGGACGAAGCAGCGGACTTGGCACACTTGGTGTTGGAGTGTGACCGTGCTGTTCGTGAACATCGCGAGGCCGCTGAACTGTGGCTAAAAATCCGAGGTTCAGCTGCCGCGGAACCCGTTCTCGCTCTCATCGAGCGGGGCCGGAGCCAAGGATGGGAAACATGGCGCCTTGCGAACCTGCTCAAGCTACTGGTCGAGGCTGGAGTTCCACACCCTGCCACCGAGTGGGCTCGAAACGAACTCTCCGGCAGCAGGCAATTGCCAATCAACGTCACGACTCTCATTGACCTCTTGACTGCTGCAGAGGGTAGTTCTTCCGTGACACAGTTGAAGGCTCTGATCGGCGATGGCATCAGGCTTCACCCGTATGACATCTCAGAAGTTGCGCAAGCCCTCCTGGACGGCGGGCGGCCCGAGGACGCTTTCCAGATTGCGGAGTTGGCTCTCGGTTCGCCGACGCTACGAGCCGTCGACTTCATGGAGGCGACTCAGGTCGTCCTCAAGAGCGATAGGGAGCGCGCTACCGAGATTCTTTCCGCGCTAGTCGAGCAGCAGCAGGTGACTGGCGCTTGGGGAGCGGGAGTACTGGATGCACTGGCAGAAGACGGTATGCCAGACCTTGACGGACTCTCCGTTCAGATCGCCGACCACGTCCTGACATGTCCTTCTGCCGAGGGCGTACACGTGCAGACAGCCCTGGGCATCCTGGTGATGTGCGGTGGCCAGGACGCGCTGCCTCGGGTAGCCCGGCTCATCTGTGAGCACCCAATACTCAATCTAAACCAAGCGCGAGACATGGCCCAGACTCTCGCCGCCTGTGGAGAGGAGGAGACCGCATTGGTGATTTGGCGTCACCTGTTGAGCATCCGTGGACGGGCGTCAGACGGGTCCGGCATCCAAATACTTGAGGACATCGCGCAGGCATTGGGACACACAGCAGCCGCGGACCTGATACAGGAACAACTCAACGCCCGGCAAGAGCTTCCCCCATTCCACCGCCGGCGCCTAGGAAGGCTGTTGTCCTGGCTCGACAGCTCGCCCGCCTACGGCTAACTTCAAATTAGATGGGCGTCAAGCATCAACTCACCGACGTGTATGGCATCATCCGAAACCAAACAACGTGCGCAGTCCGCAGCTGTCGAACACTTTCTGTACTTTCTCAAGGGCGGCGCTGCGCGCCGCCGGGGCGGCCCCGCCGCCCCGGCCGGGCATGCGGCCTCCGGCCGGTCCCGGCCGGACGGCAGGCCACCCCACGACGCGGACGCCACGATGAGCATGGCGTCATCCCGACAGCCTCAAACTGTGCCTCCGGCGGGGGCGCTCAGGCTCCGGGACGGCCCGGGGGCAGTCGGCGAATACCGGGCCGTTGTGGCTGATCGAAGGAGCTGCCGTCCCATCTGCCGTCGTCCCAGGCAGAGCCGAGCAGCCTTGCCCCCGGGTGTCCAGGTCGGTCGTCCAGTGGGGCGCTCCACCTGGACACCCGGGGGCAAGCCCGCTCCACTGGCGTGTGGGACGACGGCAGACAGGACGGCAGCGGGGACCGTCGTGGTTCCTGCGGAACTGGACCTACCGCCTCCGCCAGCCGTCGCCGCAACACCACCAAAGACCAGCTCAGGACCGCTACTCGGCAGCATTGGCGTAGCCACCCTCCACCGCCCGCGCCAGAAGCTGAGCCAGACGGCACGCCCCGTACGGGGTCGCCCTGAGACGCACCACGCCCTGACCGTCGGCCCGCGTGCCTGCCGTAGCCCATGCCCGGTCACGCTCCAGGCCGACCGCGAACAGGGCGAGGTTCAGCGTCTCCGCCGCGCCCCGGGCCTCCTGCCAGCCGGCCACGTAGTCCACTCCGGGGAGCCACAGCCACTCGTCCGGGTCGAGGTCGACCATGAACGCCGCCGACTCGTTCTCCTCTTCGTGCGCCATCTGTCCAGCCCTCCAAGGCTCTGAGAAGTCACTCAACTCTCTTGTCCGAGGCCGAACATACGCACGAAAGCCCCGGTAGGATCTCCACCGGGGTTCGCCCCCCGGACCACCCCTTATCCCGCCAAGGTTGACGGGTGGTCCGGTTCCCAATCTCTTCGGTTGTCGATCAACATGCGGGTTCCTGCTCAAGAGCAGTGGCTGTCGCTCGCTCTCACGCGCAGTCAGTACGCCGCCACCCATCGGGACCGATGGGTGCGAGCCAGGGGTCTGTCAGTGCAGCAAGCGCGTCTCGCCTGCACGTACGGGGTGCCAGGCGTGCACGTAGCGCAGTTCGCCGCGGACCATCGCGACCCGGGCCCCGATCACCCGCACTCGGCCCCGGCAGTACCCGCAGCGGAAAGCCGTCTCCTGCTGCAACGTCCGCCGTACTCGCGGCGGCAGGCGACGCTTACGGAACATCCCTCAGCCCTCCCGGCCCTGCTCGGCCTGCTCGAAGACGCGCCTCAGCCACTCCTGCTCGATTGGCACCAGGAGCGGAGGACCACCCTCCCAGCCGCCGAAGCACCCACTGAACATGACCTCCGGCGACATCGCCGCCAACGGCTCGTCCAGCGCACGGCAGACCTGCGCCAGGTCGACTCCTGAGTAGGGCGGTTCAGGGCTCACTGGTGCTCCTCGATCCATCGAGCCAGCGCGATCACGACGTAGGCGTTGGCCCCACCGAGGCGGACCATCGGGCGGCCGTTGCATGGCTCATCGCCGCTCAGCGAGGGGAAGGCCAGGCCGATGCGTTCCAGGGCGCTGCTCAGGGCTTGGGCTGCTTCGGCGCCGGCCCGGAACCCGTTGGACGGGTCCGGTGCGACGGCGACGGGTTCAACGGTGTCCTGTGTGTCCATGTGTGACCTCGGTCCCCGACTTGGCGAAGCGCTCGGATGCGGCCACTGATAGCGGCAGCCGCGCCGCTCTAGTGTCCTGAGCCAGTAGGTGAACTGGCTTAAACCAGTAGACTGGCTCAAGCCAGTACTGTCAACCCGCCCCGTGCCCTGGCTCAAGCCAGAGGCCTAGACTGGCCAAAGCCAGCCAGGAGGAAGAACATGCCGGAAGGGTCCGACGACAAGAGGCCCCGTAGCCAGCAGATCGCCGCCGAGCTGCGCGAAGCTATGGAGCGCGGGACCTATCCGCCCGGGTCGCAACTGCCGTCACAGCGGGAACTGGCGCAGCAGTACCGAGTGGCGCGCAATACCGTCGATGAGGCATTGAAGACCCTGGGTCGGCAGGGACTCCTCACCTCCGAATGGGGCCGCGGCGTCTTCGTCCGGGAGAAGAAGGTTCTCATTCGCCTCGGAAGCGACCGATACTCACCCAAATACCGCGAAACGGGCCTCTCGCCGTTCCTGCTGGAGTGCGCCAAGCAGGGCAAGCGAGGACGCTTCGAAGTCCTCAGCATCGAGCGCGTGACCCCGGATCCCACGGTCGCCGATCAGCTGAAGATCTCGCCGAAGACCAAGTCAGCCCTGCGCCGGGAGAACGTCTTCTACGCGGACGACGATCCGGTCTACCGCGTGACCACCTGGATCCCGTGGACCATCGCCCAGGGCACCGGACTGCTCGAAGCAGAGGTTCCTCATCAGTTCGGCATCCACGGAGTCCTTGAAGACAAAGGGCACGTGATGTCCCGCATCAACGACGACATCACCGCCAGGATGCCCACGCCCGAAGAGACCCAGTACCTGCAACTGCCGCCGGGCGTGCCGGTCATCGACGTGCTGCACACCAGCCTCGACCAGGCGGACGAGCCGTATGAGGTAACCCGGTTCGTGATGCGTGCCGACATGAACGCACTGCACTACAACGCCCCTGTTGAGTAGCGAACATGGAGACTTGATGCAGGCCACCAGCAACGGCGTCACAGTTCGTCTGCGCCGCGAAGGCGATGTGCCCGCAGCGGCGGAAGGGCTGATCGAGGTCCACGCGGTGGACGGCTACCCGGTGGAAGGAGTCGACCATCCAGAAGCTTGGCTCAAGCCTCCAGGACTGCTCCAGGCATGGGTTGCCGAGCAGGCCGGCACCATTGTGGGACACGTGGCGATCACGTCCCCCGGCAGCGAAGCGGCTGTTTCACTCCTCTGCGAGCAGTACGGAGACCGCAAAACGGGCGTGGCCGTCGTCGCACGACTTTTCGTCGTTCCCGAAGCGAGAAGGCTAGGCACCGGGGAACAACTGATGCGCGCCGTGAGCGACTTCGCCTCAGTTCACGGGATCCACCTGGTACTCGATGTCCTGACCAAGGATGAAGCCGCGATCCGCTTGTACGCACGCCTAGGATGGCAAAGTCTGGGATCAGTGCATCATCTCTACGGGCACGGAAAGCAGGCCAGAGCCATCGCCATGCACTATCGGCCTTGAACTTGTTTCTTACCATGAGCGTATTAGGACTCTACGTTCCGCCCAGCCCCAGCCCCAGCCCCAGCCCCAGGAGTATGCAGTCAGCGGCTACTGGACTGCTTCTGCAATTACACGGTGATCACTCATCATCGCCGGACAGCAGCCAAGGGATGCAGGGATCAATGTCGCGCGACGAGGCTTTACAGGGCGATGAAATAATCATTTCCAAATTTCCCCTTATTCAATCGCAACCCATCCTTTCCGTAGAAGCTCCACCAGTTACTTATCTCGCGAGGCTTATGGCGGCTATACCAATGGATCTGACGAGCGCGCACCCCTGAGCCGGGGCGAACTTCCCATATGCGCCCTGCGTTATCTATTACAATTAGACGCAGCGCGACATAGTTTATATCCCAAATGGGGCCGTCCTTACTATCATTGCGCGGGTAAGTATATGTAATCTCGTAGCCGTCCGGCGATTCCCAGGTCTCCTCTGGCGGTATGCGCTGCGGGCCAATGCGGAGTTTACTATCCTGAATGTCACTCCTTCGAGTGACATTCAATTCATGACCGCTTCCGGACAGGCCGGCCAATACAGCATCTCCATTGGAATCGATCAGGCGGCCAGTGATTCCATGATGCAGGTAGGCTATAACAACGGGTAGCTTGCTGCCATTCTTTATGTACAGCTTGATTGTCGCGATATGCGATCCGGACTTATCGTCCACATTGTCCGCCGAATCGATCCTCCCCCAAAGGCCAACAAGGTCGACCTGCGAACGTTCGGAATTATTCCGATCTCGCATGAAAATGCGAAATGCGAGAATTAGCGAGCCAGCACCAAGCCAGGCTGGAACCGTTCCCCAATCAGCGGAGCCAATCCAATGAAGCACTCGATCTCCACTCTGCGAATTATCAAAGCATTGGAAAAATCTGGATCTTTTTCTCCGCCAAGGAAAACAAAAATACTAAGGAACCTGCAACGCGTACGATCAATTTAATATTACTTCCATTGCAGCTACTTTGCCAGACCGCCTCCCTGCGGGCCATGTCCAGATGTCCTAGCTGGAGTCGCTGACCGCGGATGGTTGGCTTACCGGCCCGACTCGGTTGGCCCACCGCGCCATTTGATGATCCTCACGGGTTTAGCGTGCTGGCGCCCCCATTAGGTCTCCCCTGCCTATCGAGAAGCCAACTATGCCACGACGCGAGCTGAATAATCAGTGACTTCTATCCATTGCCTGGAAGAGTTGTGATCACTGCCAGGCGCCATGGTCACAACGGCCCAGGCGGGCGATCTTGACTGCAATGACGTAGTTTCAGTGTGAGGTTGCGCGGCGAAACCGCACGCCGCAACCGTTCCCACGGCGTACTCCGCCGTGGTCATCCCGGCGTCGGAGCCGCGCCTGGCCGCCCGTTGCCGGAGCCGGTGAGCTCCGCAGAGCAGCCATGCCTGTGCCACCGCCACGGCGAGCAACAGCAGCGCCCGGACCCGGCGGAGGCAGTAGCCGGCGACGGGCACGGTCGGCTCTTCCGCCGGGTCAAACAGCAGGTCGAAGCGGCATCCGGGCGCGGTGAGGACAGCGGTGTCACTCATGGGTGGTTCTCCTTGCATCGGTTGGAATCTCGGTGATGTGACGGTGCGTGATGTCGTGCTGGTACATGTTCAGATCCGGAGCAGGAAGCTGCCGGCCAGGCCGGTCACCACCGGCACCACCCCGACCAGGACGAAGGCCGGCAGAAAGCACAGCCCGAGCGGGGCCGCGGCCAGCACCCCGGCCCTGCGCACCCGTCCCTGCGCGGCGGTGGCCGCTGCCGCTCGGGACCCCTCGGCGAGCCTGGCCAGGCCGGCTGCCGGGGGTGCGCCGCTGGCGGCCGCCCGGGCCAGGCAACGGGCCAGGGGCGCCAGCGCGGGCTCGGCGCCGAAGCGGCCCCAGCTCTCCTCCGCGTCCGCGCCGGTGCGGATCTCCGCGGCGACCGTGGCCAGCCTGCCCGCCATCGGCTCGCCGACCGCCTCGGCCACCGCCTCCGCCGCCTCGGCCGGGGCGCACCAGGAGGCCAGGCAGCCGGCCAGCAGATCGGCGGTGAGCGGTACCTGCGCGACCAGCGCGGCCCGGTCACGCCGCCGCAGCCGCTGCTCCGGCGAGGACGGCTCCGGCAGGTAGCGATATCCGGCCGCCCCGGCCAACACCCCGAGCAGCAGCCCGGTCGAACCGGTGACCGAGATCGCCAGGCCGGCCCCCAGCAGTAGCGCCGTGCCCGCCCTGACCTGCCGCGGCGAAGGACGCCACCGCGACACCGGGCGGGACCGGCCGGGCCCCTCCAACGGGACCCCTGCCGCTCCGGCCCGTCCTCGGCACCGCCGGACGGCCCGACTCCGCAGGGCCCCGAGCAGGCCCGCCGTCACCCCGCTGAGCAGCGAGGCAACGATCCACTGTGCTTCCACAGCCCATGCCCTCCTTCGCTCGACTACGCCGGTACGGCTTCCGCGCCCCGGGCGATGCGCGCCGTCCAGGCCAGCCCGGCCCACTCCAGCAGCGCCCCGCCGAACAGGCAGGCCAGCCCGCTGGGGGTGTGCAGCAGCATCCGCAGCGGATCGGCACCCAGGGCGATGCCGAGCAGCAGGCCGAACAGCGGCAGGGCCGCCAGCAGCCCGGCCGTGGACCGGGGCCCGGCCAGCTCCGCCCTGATGCTCTCCGCCAGTGACCGCTCGGCACGCAGCCCCTCGGCGACCCGGTCCAGGCCGTCCGCCAGCCCTGCGCCGCTGGACGAGGACACCTGCCAGCAGGCAGCGATCCCCGCCGCTCCTTCGGCCCCGGGGAGTTCGGCCAGCGCCTGGAAGGCCTCCGGGAGGCTCCCGCCGTAGCGCACAGCGGCCAGCAGCACGGTGCAGTCGAGCGCCTGCGCGTCCGGGACGGTGCCGTCCGAGACCGCCGTCTCCACCGCCTGGTGCGGTGTCGCACCGGTGCGCAACTCCCCGGCCAGCGCGGCGCACAGCCCCACCACCGCCCGGCGCCGCCGCTCCTCCAGGCGGGCCGTCCGCCGTCGGCTGCGCAGCCGTATCGCCGGGAGGACGGCGCCCGCGGCCACCACCGCCACCAGCGGCGAGTGCGTCGGCCAGGCCGCCAGCAGACCCAGCGGGAGCAGCAGCAGCTCCGGCGGCGGACGGGTCCCCGCGCGCGGCTTCATCCCCAGCCTGTGGACGAACGCCCCGGCTGTTCGCTCGGTCCGATGTGACCGCGGGAACAGCCACCCCTGCCGACGCCGGGTGACATCCCGCTCGGCCAGCCGCCAGGCGCCCCACCCCAGCAGGCAGAGCAGCACCCCGGCCGCGGTGGCGCGCAGCACCGGTACCGGCAGCCCCAGCACCGCCGCAGCCGCGTTCGCCCACACCGCCATCACTCCCGTCGAACCCGACCCCAACCCGCTCACCATGCCGTCCCTCCGTCGATCCGATCGGTCCCGTCTTCCCCGGCGCACAGCCGCGCCAGCCGCGGCCAGGCGGGGCCCTCGCGCATCCGTCCGTCCGGCTCGAACTCCGCCGCCCTCTCGGTGCCGACCAGCCCGTCAGGGCCCCGGGTGAACAGGCCGATCTCGGCCACCCTGCGTCGGCCGTCCGGGCCCCGAACCAGGTGGACGACCGCGTCCAGGGCCGCGCCGAGGCGGCTGTGCAGCCCGGCCCGGTCCAGCCCGGCTCCCGCAGCCAGCGCCTCCAGCCTGGCGGGGACGTCGGCCACAGAGTTCGCATGGACGGTCCCGCTGCCGCCCTCATGACCGGTGTTCAGGGCGGCCAGCAGTTCCAGGATCTCGACGCCTCTGACCTCGCCGACCACCAGCCGGTCGGGCCGCATCCGCAGCGCCTGCCGGACCAGGTCGCGGAGGTCGACGGCGCCCGCCCCCTCCTGGTTCGGCAGCCGGGCCTCGAGCCGGACGACATGCGGGTGGTCGGGCCGCAGCTCGGCCGAGTCCTCGACGACAACCAGCCGCTCGGCAGGCCCCACCAGCCCGAGCAGCGCCGCCAGCAGCGTGGTCTTGCCGCTGCCGGTACTTCCGCTGACCAGGTAGGACAGCCGGGCCCGGACCATGCCGCGGAGCAGTGCCGCACCCTGCTCGGTCACCGTGCCCGCGCCGACCAGCTCGGACAGGGTGAACGCCCGGGCCCTGCTGGTCCGCAGCGAGATGTGGGTGCAGCCGACCGCGACCGGCGGCAGCACGGCGTGGAACCTGGTCCCGCCGGGGAGCCTGGCGTCGGCCCAGGGTCTGGCGTCGTCCAGCCGTCGGCCCGCCGCGGTGGCCAGCCGCTGGGCCAGCCTGCGCACCGCCTGCCGGTCCGGGAAGCGGACGCCGGGCACCGGTTCGAGACCCGCGCCCCGGTCCACCCAGACCTCGTCCGGACCGTTCACCAGGACGTCGGTGACCCTGGGGTCGGCGAGCAGCCGGTCCAGCGGGCCCGCGCCAACCATGTCCGAGCGGAGCTGCCGGACCAACTCCAGCACCTCGGCGTCCCCGTAGGGACGGCCCTGGGCCCGCAGGGCCTCGGCCACCCGGGTGGTGGTCGGCTCCGCACCGGCCTCGGCGAGCCTCAGCCGGACCGCGTCCAGCAGCCCCGCCGTCTGCGCGTACGTCGGCCCCGAAGCCCCGCTCCGAGCCACGCCCCGGCCCGGGTCCTGTGCCGGGCTCATGCGGCCGACCCGCTGCCGGCCAGAGCCTCCGTCAGGAAGGCGGAGCAGAACCGGCCGAGCGGCCCTCTGGCCCGTAGCCCCGGCGGCCGTCCGCGCTCCAGGTCGGCGACCAGGCCCGGCTCGGCGGCAAGCTCCCCGGCGAGCGGCAGCCGCAGCCCCCGGGCGATCTCGGCGCCGTCCATCCCGCTGGGGGCGGGCCCGCGCACCACCGCCCGAAGGTCCGTCAGCCGCATCCGCGCCGCCGCCGCGACCCGCCCCGACGCCGCCATCGCCCGCAGCTCGGCCGGGATCACCAGCAGCCCGAGATCGGTCTGGTCCAGGGCTTCGCCGGCCGAGTCGTCGATCCGGCGGGGAAGATCCAGCACCACCACCCCGCCGCGTCTGCGGGCCGCGCCGAGGACCGTCCGCATCGCCTCGGGCGGGATGGTGAGCGCGTCGCCGCGGTCCCAGCTGAGCGCGGAGAGGGCGTGCAGCCTCGGCAGCGAGCGCTCCAGCTCCACCGCATTCACCCGGCCCCGGGAGCCGGCCAGATCCGGCCAGCGGAGCCCGGCCGCGGCCTCGCCACCGAGCAGCATGTCGAGGCCGCCGCCCAGCGGGTCGCCGTCGATGAGCACGGCCCGCATCCCCTCCCGGGCGGCGGTCACCGCCAGGGCGCAGGCCAGAGTGGAGGCGCCGGCGCCACCCCGGCCGCCGAGCACCGCGACGGTGAGCGCCTGCACCCCGACCCCCTCGGCGGCGTCGGCGATCCGGTCCAGCAGCCAGGACTCCGCGTCCGGCAGGAAGACCACCTGCCGGGCGCCGATCACCACGGCCCGCCGCCAGACGTCGACATCGTCCAGGTCGTCGCCGACCAGCAGGACGTCGGACCGGCGGCTGAGCCCGGCCATCCGGTCCGCGACGTCGTCGCCGACCACCACCAGCGGCGCCGACTCCCACAGCTGACGGGGCGGCGGGGCACCGCAGACCAGCTGCGGCTCGGCGCCCGCGGCCGCGCAGATCCGCAGCAGCTGCTCGATCAGGCGCTCGTTCTCGGTGACCAGCAGCGGTCCGGGGCTGAGCCCCTCGACCCGGCTCGCGGGCCCTGCCTCCCCCGTCGGCGGTTCCGCGGACGACGTCCCGGCCATGACTGCCTCCCCGTTTTTCGAGCGGTGCGGCGCGCGGTGCGTCGGGCCGCGCTGATTGCCTCGTGGCAGCAACGGTGCCGCTTTTGCGGCAGGGGGCAGCGCAAAGGGCCGTGAACTGTGGAGAACTCGGAGGGTGTGGAAAAGCCGACCACTCCGGCGAATGACTTATGCGGCGTCAGATTGACGCTAGAGCGGAACCAGGGCGGATATAAAGCCCACCGCGACCGCCATCGGGAGAAATGCGCCCGGACATGCGACGACCCCCGCCGGGGGGGAGAGCGGGGGTCGTCCTCCACAGCCTGACTCGGGGGGGAGGAGCCAGACCGGGGCAGCACGGTCGCGAACGAGCCGTGACTTCCATGGTGTACCCGAGCCCCTTCTCAAGCAAACCCACGCGCCTGCCCTTGGGCCGAATGGTGGGCGCATATCCTCGTCCTTGTGGACAACCACCGGCAGCCCTCCCCCACGCCCTCGTTCCAGCCGCCCAGGCCGCTGCGGACCGCCGCGTTCTTCGACCTCGACAAGACCGTGATCGCCAAGTCCAGCGCGCTCGCATTCAGCCGCCCGCTGTACCGGGGCGGCCTGATCAACCGTCGCGCCGTACTCAAGAGCGCCTATGCGCAATTCGTGTTCCTGGCCGGCGGCGCCGACCACGACCAGATGGAGAAGATGCGTGAGTACCTCTCCTCGCTCAGCCGCGGCTGGAACGTCCAACTGGTCCGGGAGATCGTCGCGGAGACCCTGCACGACCTGATCGACCCGCTGATCTACGACGAGGCGGCCTCGCTCATCGAGGAGCACCACCTGGCCGGGCGGGACGTGGTGATCGTCAGCAGCTCGGGCTCCGAACTGGTCGAGCCCATCGGGGAGATGCTCGGCGCCGACCATGTCATCGCGACCCGGATGGCCGAGGCCGACGGCTGCTACACCGGGGAGATCGACTTCTACGCCTACGCCGGGAACAAGGCGACGGCGATCCGCGAGCTGGCCGCCGCCGAGGGCTACGACCTGGAACACAGCTACGCCTACAGCGACTCGGTCACCGACCTGCCGCTGCTGGAGGCCGTCGGCCTCCCCTTCGCGGTCAACCCGGACCGGGCGCTGCGCCGCGAGGCGGCGGCGCGGGAGTGGCCGGTGCTGGTGTTCGACCGCCCGGTCCAGCTGAAGCAGCGCAGCCCGGCGCTGCGGGTCAGCAGTCGACCGGTGCTCGCCGCGGCCGCGGTGGGCGCGGCGGCCACCGCCGCGGGGATCGTCTGGTACGCCGCACGGCGCCGGAACGCTCCGGCCTGACCAGGCCGTTCCCAAGAAAAGTGAGCCCCCGAGTTCCGCTTTTCCCGAAACAGGACTACAAAGGAAGAAGACGGCCCGCGAGACCAGCTGGATCAGCAGTCAGGATCCATCGGAGTATCAGGCCCCACGGACCGAGCACAACAACTCAGCACCCACATGCAGCCGACCCGCGATCGGGCCGCCGCACCCGGCGAACGGACATGGTTCCAGCCGGATGCGCAAAGAAATGGCGCATGCATGGTCACTGGGAAGCTGTGCCAGCGGCGGCACCGGCACGCAGGTGCCGCCGCACTACTGTGCCCGGGCCGCTCAGCCCCGCAGCCCCGCAGCCGTCAGGCCATCCCCCGCTGCATCGCCTCGCACACCGCCGTGCTCTCCCGGACGCCGAGCCGCAGCGCCGCGCCGCAGTGGGTGATCCACAGCGCCATCCCCTCCGCCGTGCCGGAGGCGTAGCCGCCCAGGGCGTTGCGGTAGGCGTCGGTGCCCAGCTCGGCCAGTCCGACCTCGACCGGGCAGATCGCCTGCGGGTCCATGCCCTCGGCGATGAGCACGATGCGCTGGGCCGCCCGGGCGACCAGGCCGCTGTGCCGGGCGAAGGGCTGCAGGGTCATCAGTTCGCCGTGCACCACGGCGGCGACGACCAGCGCCGGAGCGGTGCGCTCATTGGGGTTCTTCTTGCCGCCCCGGGCGGCCAGCAGGTGGGCGAGCCCCTCCAGCCGGGCGACGGCCTCGTCGGCCCCGGGCGGCGGAGCCAGGTCGAAGACCGGGACCGGGGCCGGGGGTTGGGCCGAGGGGTCGGCCGGCTCGTCGGCCAGGGCCAGCGGCAGCACCTTGCCGAAGCGCTCGGCCGCCGCCTCGCCGGAGCGGCGCGGGCGTCCCGCCGCGGCGTCGTCGTCACCGCAGGCCAGCAGGTGCAGCCGGGCCAGGACCTGGAGCGGCGAGTGCCGCCAGGTGCCGAGCAGCTGCCCGGCCTCGGCGTTGACCCGCAGCGCCCCGCCGACGGTGCGGGCCTCCGGATCGGTGCCGAAGTCGGTGCGCCGGCGGACCTCCTCCAGCGGCCAGTCCGCGTCCTCCAGCGCGGCGGAGGCGCGGGCCCCGCGCAGCGCGGACTCGGAGGTGACCTCGGCGGCCCGGCGGCGCATGACCCGGTGCCCGTAGAGGCGGTCGACGGCACGGCGGGCGTCGGCGACCGCTTCGGGCACGCCGGGCAGCAGCCCGAGCGGGGCCAAGGGGTCGTCGGACGGCTGGGCCGGGGTTGGTGTGCTCACGGGACCGAGCGTACGTAACACAGGAGTGGGGGTGCTCCCCGGGGCGCTCTCACCCGAAAGAGTCAACAGTGCGCCAAACCCGATCACGCGCGGGTCGCGAGTCGCTAGCATGACCACATATCGGTGACGATAACGATTACCAATAAGCGCGCCGCCCGGCGCGCCCCTTCGCATGGAGCACGTCATGAAGATCGCCTTCGTCGGCAAGGGAGGCAGCGGCAAGACCACCCTGTCGTCCCTCTTCGTCCGACACCTCGCCAGGACCGGCGCCCCGGTCCTGGCCGTCGACGCCGACATCAACCAGCACCTGGGCACGGCGATCGGGCTGAGCGAGCAGGAGGCGGCGGCCATGCCGTCGATGGGGGCGCACCTGCCGGAGATCAAGGAGTACCTGCGCGGCTCCAATCCGCGGATCGCCGACGCGCAGTCAATGATCAAGACCACTCCGCCCGGCGGCGGTTCGCGGCTGCTGCGGATCGCCGAGGACAACCCGGTGTACGCGCTGTGCGCCCGCGAGTTCCAGGTGGACGGGGCGCCGCTGCGGCTGATGGCCACCGGCGCGTTCACCGAGGAGGACCTCGGGGTGGCCTGCTACCACTCCAAGGTCGGCGCGGTGGAGCTCTGCCTCAACCACCTGGCGGACGGCCCCGGCGAGTACCTGGCCGTCGACATGACGGCCGGCTCCGACTCCTTCGCCTCCGGCCTGTTCACCCGCTTCGACATCACCTTCCTGGTGGCCGAGCCGACCCGCAAGGGCGTCTCGGTCTACCGGCAGTACAAGGACTACGCCGCCGACTTCGACGTGAACCTGCGGGTGGTCGGCAACAAGGTGCAGAGCCAGGACGACCTGGACTACCTGCGCGGGGCCGTCGGCGAGGACCTGCTCACGGTCTTCGGCCAGTCGGACTGGGTGCGGCGCACCGAGCAGGGCCGCGCGCCCCGGCTGGACGCCCTGGAGCCGGAGAACCTGGCCGCCCTGGACACCCTGCTGGCGGCCGTGGACGCCTCGTACCGGCTGCGGGACTGGGACCGCTACACCCGGCAGATGGTGCACTTCCATCTGCGCAACGCCGAGAGCTGGGGGAACGCCAGGACCGGGACCGACCTCGCCGGGCAGGTCGACCCCGACTTCGTGCTCGGGGAGGCCGTGGCGATGACCGCCTGACGCGCCGTCCGACACGGCACTCGACATACGGCCTGACACTCGGTCGGGTGAAGTTCGGGGTTTACTTCTCTCCTTCAGGTAAAGGATTCATTACTCTTCATTTACCTGATCTTGGGAGGCGCGATGATCCACGACCACCTGCGCGGGGTGCGGGACTTCCAGCAGCACACCGCTCCCGGACTGCGCCCCGAACTGGCCCGGCTGGCCCGGGAGGGGCAGTCGCCCTCGCAGCTCTTCATCACCTGCGCCGACTCGCGCCTGGTGCCCAATGTGATCACCAGCAGTGGGCCCGGCGACCTGTTCACGGTCCGCAACATCGGCAACCTGGTCTCGCAGCCCGACGCCTCCCAGCCCGACGACTCGGCGGCCGCCGCCATCGAGTACGCCGTGGACATCCTGGCGGTGAGTACGGTCGTGGTGTGCGGGCACTCCGGCTGCGGGGCGATGCAGTCGTTGCTGCGCGGGGCGCACCGGCGCGAGGGCCAGGCGGGCACGCCGCTCACCCGCTGGCTGCGGCACGGCCAGGACTCGCTGCAGCGGGTGCGCCACGCCCCGGCCCGAATCCGCGGCTCCGCCCTGTCCGAGGACCCGCTGGAGCGGCTCTGCCTCACCAATGTGGCGCAGCAGCTGGACAACCTACGGGCGCACGCCTCGGTGCGCCGCGCCATGGACTCCGGCAGGCTCCGACTGACCGGGCTCTACTTCGACTTCGCCACGGCACAGGCGTACCGGCTCGCTCGCAACGGCCGCACCTTCAGCCCCGTCCGACCGCGGCTGGCCTCTGCGGCTTGACCTGCCCGGATGCCGGCCGCCGGGCAGAATCCAAATAGGTCTACACCAATTTTCCGAGGCCCCTTGTCAGCACGCCCTCATCCTGGTGAGCTAGGTCCCGACATAACGGGTCGGCGGGGATGATCGGGACGCCCGCACCCAGATCTTGATGAGGAGTGCGCGTTGAGCAGCAATGAGAGCCTGGCCAACCTGCTCAAGGAAGAGCGTCGATTCGCCCCGCCTGCTGAGCTCGCCGCCGCCGCGAACGTGACCGCCGAGGCGTACGCCGAGGCCAAGGAGGACCGGCTCGCCTTCTGGGCGAAGCAGGCCCGCCGACTGAGCTGGGCCACCGAGCCCACCGAGACCCTCGACTGGTCCAACCCGCCGTTCGCCAAGTGGTTCGCCGACGGCGAGCTCAACGTCGCCTACAACTGCGTCGACCGCCATGTCGAGGCCGGCCACGGCGACCGGGTGGCCATCCACTTCGAGGGCGAGCCCGGCGACAGCCGCGCCATCACCTACGCGGAGCTCAAGGACGAGGTCGCCAAGGCCGCCAACGCCCTCACCGAGCTGGGCGTGCAGAAGGGCGACCGGGTCGCCGTCTACCTGCCGATGATCCCCGAGGCGGCGGTGGCGATGCTCGCCTGCGCCCGGATCGGCGCCGCGCACTCGGTGGTCTTCGGCGGCTTCTCCGCCGAGGCCGTCGCCTCCCGGGTGCAGGACGCCGACGCCAAGCTGATCATCACCGCGGACGGCGGCTACCGCCGGGGCAAGCCCACCGCGCTCAAACCGGCCATCGACGAGGCCGTGCTCAGCTGCCCCACCGTCGAGCACGTCCTGGTGGTCCGCCGCACCGGCCAGGACACCGCCTGGGACGACAGCAAGGACGTCTGGTGGCACGAGATCACGGACCGTCAGTCCACCGAGCACGCCCCGCAGCCGATGAACGCCGAGCACCCGCTGTTCATCCTCTACACCTCGGGGACCACCGGTAAGCCCAAGGGCATCCTGCACACCACCGGCGGCTACCTCACCCAGGCCAGCTACACCCACCACGCGGTCTTCGACCTCAAGCCGGAGACCGACGTCTACTGGTGCACCGCCGACATCGGCTGGGTCACCGGGCACTCCTACATCGTCTACGGGCCGCTGGCCAACGGCGCCACCCAGGTCATGTACGAGGGCACCCCGGACACCCCGCACCAGGGCCGGTTCTGGGAGATCGTCCAGAAGTACGGGGTGACCATCCTCTACACCGCGCCCACCGCCATCCGCACGTTCATGAAGTGGGGCGACGACATCCCCGCCAAGTTCGACCTGTCCTCGCTGCGGATCCTGGGCAGCGTCGGCGAACCGATCAACCCCGAGGCGTGGATGTGGTACCGCGAGCACATCGGCGGCGACCACTGCCCGATCGTGGACACCTGGTGGCAGACCGAGACCGGCGCCATGATGATCAGCCCGCTGCCCGGGGTCACCGCCACCAAGCCGGGCTCGGCGCAGACCCCGCTGCCCGGCATCGCCGCCACCGTGGTCGACGACGAGGCCAACGAGGTGCCCGACGGCGGGGGCGGCTACCTCATCCTCACCGAGCCGTGGCCGTCGATGCTGCGCACCATCTGGGGCGACGACCAGCGCTACCTGGACACCTACTGGTCCCGCTTCGGCGCCGGCCACACTGCGTCCATCGGAGATGAGGGCGCCGAGACCGACTGGCGCTACTTCGCCGGCGACGGCGCCAAGAAGGACGACGACGGCGACCTCTGGCTGCTCGGCCGGGTGGACGACGTGATGCTGGTGTCCGGGCACAACATCTCGACCACCGAGGTCGAGTCGGCGCTGGTGTCGCACCCCAAGGTCGCCGAGGCGGCCGTGGTCGGCGCGACCGACGCCACCACCGGGCAGGCCATCGCGGCCTTCGTGATCCTGCGCGGCACCGCGCACGACGACTCCGAGCTGGTCGCCGAGCTGCGCAACCATGTCGCCAAGGTGCTCGGCCCGATCGCCAAGCCCAAGATGATCAAGGTGGTCAGCGAGCTGCCGAAGACCCGCTCCGGCAAGATCATGCGCCGGCTGCTGCGCGACATCGCCGAGGGCCGGGCGGTGGGCGACACCACCACCCTGGCCGACTCCACGGTGATGGACCTGATCCAGAGCCAGCTGCCCTCGGCGGGCGAGGAGGACTGACCCTCCGGTCGACCCTCCGGAAGGCTTCTGGCAGGCGTTCGAGGCCGTTCCCGCGCGGGCGCGGGGACGGCCTCTCGTCCGTCCACCGGTTAGCATCGGACAAATGTGACAATCCGTCCGTCAGCGTCCGGAGGAGCCAGCGCGTGAGTGACAGTCCCACGCCCCGCCGCCCGTTCCTGGGCCGGCTCCCGCTCCCCGAACGGAAGTTCCTCGCGGACGCGCTGCGCGCCGAGACCGTCGGCGGCATCCTGCTGCTCGGCGCCGCCGTGGTGGCACTCGTCTGGGCGAACGCCTGGCCGGCCGGGTACCGGAGCGTGCTGGACACCACCGTCGGCCCCTCCTCGCCGCTGCACCTGGACCTCCCGCTGGACGCCTGGGCCAAGGACGGGCTGCTGGCGGTCTTCTTCTTCGTCGCCGGGATCGAGCTCAAGCGCGAGCTGGTCGCCGGAGAGCTGCGCGACCCCAGGGCCGCGGCGCTGCCGGTGGTCGCCGCCGTCTGCGGGGTCGCCGTGCCCGCAGCCGTCTACGCGATCGTCAACAGCGGCCCCGGGGGCCACCCCGCCGGCTGGGCCATCCCCACCGCCACCGACATCGCCTTCGCCCTGGGCGTGCTGGCCGTCGTCGGCTCGCACCTGCCCTCGGCGCTGCGGGCCTTCCTGCTCACCCTCGCGGTGGTGGACGACCTGATCGCGATCCTGATCATCGCGATCTTCTACAGCAGCGGGATCAAGCTCTGGGCGCTGGGCCTCTCCCTGCTGGGGCTGGTCCTGTTCTACGCCCTGCACCGGATGCGGGTGCACGGCTGGTACCTCTACGTGCCGCTGGCCGTGGTCGTCTGGGCGCTGATGCACGAGAGCGGCATCCACGCGACGGTGGCCGGCGTCGCCATGGGCCTGCTGCTGCGCAGCACCCGGGACCCCGGCGAGGAGCACTCCCCCGCCGAGCACATCGAGCACCTGGTGCGGCCGTTCTCGGCCGGGTTCTGCGTCCCGGTGTTCGCCCTGTTCGCGGCCGGGGTCTCGGTCAGCCCCCGGGCCCTCGGCGAAGTGTTCACCCAGGCCTCGCCGCTGGGCGTGGTGCTCGGCCTGGTCGTCGGCAAGTGCCTGGGGATCTTCGGCGGCACCTGGATGGCGGCGCGGTTCACCAGGGCCGAGCTCAACCCGGAGCTGGAGTGGGGCGACCTCTTCGCCGTCTCGGTGCTGGCCGGGATCGGCTTCACCGTCTCGCTGCTGATCGCCGAGCTGGCCTTCGCCGACGACCACGGACTCTCCGAACGCGACAAGGCCGCGGTGCTGGCCGGCTCGGTGATCTGCGCGGTGGTGGCCGCGGTGCTGCTGCGACTGCGCAACCGCAAGTACCGGCAGCTGTACGAGGAGGAGCTGGCCGAGGAGCGGGCAGCCGCGGTATGACGCCCCGGCAGAAGTCGAGTGGTGCGCTACCGCAGGCACGAGGCATGATCTGAGACAGTGACACGATGCCGTGGACCCACACACGCGAGGAGACCCCCGATGTCAGCTGCTGACAGGTACGAGGCCAGCCCCACGAACGGCGGAGCCGACCGTACGGTGGGCCAGCTGTTCGCCGCCGCCACCGCCGACCTGTCCGCGCTGGTGCACGACGAGATCGCGCTGGCGAAGCGGGAGATCAAGAAGGACGTCATCCGGGGGGCGACCGGCGGCGGCGCCGGCGCGGTCGCCGCGGTGATCGCCCTGGCCTCGATCCCCATGTTCAGCTTCGCCGCGGCCTACGGCATCCACTCCACCGGGCTCGGTCTCGTCTGGTGCTTCCTCATCGTCGGCGGCGCCTTCGTGCTCATCGCCCTCCTGGCCGCGCTGCTGGCGGTGCGCGCGTTCAAGAAGATCTCGCCGCCGGAGCGCACCATCGCCTCCACCAAGGCCACCGTCGACGTGCTCAAGAACACCAAGCCGCACCCGGCCGCGCCGATCACTGCCGACGGCCACAAGGTCCTCACCCGCTGACCGGCTGTACCGCCGACCTGTGCCGGAAACCTGATCAAGGCCCGGATGTGACACGCTCTCCTCATGTCGTCTGACAGAACCCCCGGTGGGGCCCACAGATCCACCGACACCTTCGATCCGCGCATCGAGGGTCCCTGGAGCCACCGCGACGTGTCCGCCAACGGCGGCCGCTTCCACATCGCCGAGCTGGGCGAGGGACCGCTGGTGCTGCTGGTGCACGGCTGGCCGCAGTTCTGGTGGACCTGGCGGCACCAGCTGACCGCCCTCGCCGACGCCGGTTTCCGCGCCGTCGCCGTCGACCTGCGCGGCGTCGGCGGCAGCGACCGCACCCCGCGCGGGTACGAGCCCTCCAACATGGCCCTGGACCTGACCGGGATCATCCGCTCGCTCGGCGCCCCGAACGCGGTCCTGGTCGGGCACGACCTCGGCGGCTTCCTCGCCTGGACGGCCGCCGTGATGCGCCCGGCCCTGGTCCGCCGGCTGGCCGTGGCCTCCAGCGCGCACCCGCGCCGCTACCGCCGGGCGCTGATGACCGACCGCAAGCAGATCGCCGCGGCGGACCACCTGCTCGGCCTGCAGCGCCCCTGGGTGCCGGAGCGGCAGCTGGTCGCCGACGACGCCGCCCTGGTCGGCGAGTACCTGACGGACTGGACCGCCCCCGGGCACCAGCCCGACGAGAAGGCGCTGCTGACCTACCGTCACGCCATGCAGCTGTCCAACACCCGGCACTGCTCCATCGAGCCCTACCGCTGGCTGATGCGCTCCATGGGCCGCCCGGACGGACTCCAGTACTCGCGCCGGATGCGTAGGCCGGTACGGGTGCCCACGCTGCATCTGCACGGCGCCGCGGACCCGGTGCTGCTGGCCAGGACGGCCGCCGGGTCCGGCGAGTACGTGGAGGCGCCGTACCGCTGGCGGCTGCTGGACGGGATCGGGCACTACCCCCAGGAGGAGGACCCGGAGGGGTTCTCCCGGGAGCTGGTGAACTGGCTCCGCGACCCGGAGCCGGACCGCCGTTGACCCGCCTGTTGTGCCGTACGACGGACCGCCGTTGACCCGTCGTCATGACGGCGTCATAAGCGGAATCCGATGAAGTGAAAATATGCCAGAAACAGGCCGATTGGCCGCCCCGCACGGGATTACACCGCGTCCCGTGCGGGCAGTCCTCTACCTATGAGCTGGATGCACGACCGCGCTTTCGCGCCACGTACCCGTCGCCGCTCGCCTCAGCGGACAGCGGCCACAAGCTCGTTCAACGGCACCACAGGCGCCGCCCCCGAAGCCCCCGCGGACAGCGGCGACCTCCTCGCCCATGTGGGGATCCCGCACATCATCACCCGCCGGGCGCGCTGGGTGACCTCCAGACTCCGCCAGCGCTGAGTCTGCGGCCCCGCCGGCCCGCCCGTCAGAGCGTGTGCGGCGAGAGCGCGGTGAACCACAACAGGACGACGGTCGCTATTCCCATGATCGGGACCAGTATCTCCGTCTCCAGCTTGTTGCCGCTGCTCTGGATCAGCACGATCTCGTAGCGGGTCTTGATCGGCCACAGCCACGGTGCGCCCTGCTTGGTGATCGAGTCGCCGAGCAGGTGCGCCAGGCAGCCCAGGCCGACCGCGTACGGCAGCCAGCCCGGCGCCGAGGGAATGAACTTGGCGATGACGCCTGTCCCGAGCAGGGCCAGCGCCACGATGGTGCCCCAGGCCGAGAAGCCGTGCCCGGGCGGGCAGACGTTGAGCGCTCGCACGGCCATGGCCAGCAGGAAGAAGGTCATGCCCAGGGTGAACCAGCGGCCGACGTAGGTCACCCCCGCCCAGGTCCCCGCCGTCATGAAGGCGATGAAGAAGATCGAGTGGGTGGCGTGCCGGTGCCCGCCGGAGATCCAGGCGACGAAGCGGCACAGCAGCTTGGAGACCGGGCCCAGGAAGTTGGCGATCGTCCCGTCGTGGTGGTCCAGGTCGGGCAGCAGTGCGGCGCCCGCGGTCAGCACCGTGCCCATCAGGATCTCCGCCGGGCTGAGGTGATGGTGCATCACCAGCGGTGGCAGATACGGCGCGGTGGCTGCGAAAAGCAGAGCCCCGCTCACCGCGTGCGAGTGACCCATCATGGCGTGGACGTCCTCCCCCTCTTGATGACGCGTGATGACGCGTGACGACGGCACCGTCAAGATCCGTCCGACTGAAACGTCCCAGACGGTACCAGCAGACACCGACAGCACCCGACGGAGGATCAACTGCTGGAGAGGGTGACGGCGGTGCTCGGTGCACCCGCGCTCAGAGCGCGCAGGACTCGCTGTCCACCTTCTGGGTCGCGGTCGCGCCCTGCTGGGCGTCCGAGCGGACCTCGTCGGCAGTGAGCGCATACCCGGTCTGAGCGTCGTCAAGTGACTTGGCGAAGACCACTCCGTACACATCACCGTCAGGGGTGAGCAGCGGGCCGCCGGAGTTGCCCTGACGCACCGTCGAACGCAGCGAGTAGACGTCCCGGCTGACCGTGCCCCGGTGGTAGATGTCCGGGCCGCTGGCCTGGATCCGGCCGCGGACCCGGGCCGCCTGGACGTTGAAGGGGCCGTTCTCCGGGAAGCCGGCCACGATGGCGTCCGCGCTGGTCCTCGCCTCGCCGCCGAGCACCAGCGGGGTGGCGTTCAGACCGGGGACGTCCAGCACCGCGATGTCCCGCTTCCAGTCGTACAGCACCACCTTGGCGCCGTAGATCTTCCCGCCGAGGTTCACCGTGGGCGCGGAGACACCGCCGACGACATGGGCGTTGGTCATCACCCGCTGCGGCGCGTAGACGAAGCCGCTGCCCTCGATGACCTTGCCGCAGCTGGGGGCGGTGCCGACCACCTTGACGATGCTCCTGTGGGCCCGCACCACCGCGTCGCTGCTCGCCAGCGCCGGGTCCGGGGCCGGGACGTCGGTGATCGGCTCGCTCTGGAACGGGTTGAACACCTGCGGGAAGCCGTTGCGGGCCAGGACCGAGGTGAAGTCGGAGAACCACTCGGGCGCGTCCGCCGGCAGCGCCTTCTGCACATCGCCGAGCACCTTCGAGGTGCGGACCTCATGGGCGATGGTGGGCAGCGAGGTGCCCGCCAGGGCCGTCCCGATCAGCCAGGCGACCAGCAGCATCGACACCACGTTGACGACCGCGCCGCCCGCCGCGTCCCAGATCCGGGCCCGGCTGCGGTCGATCGGGCCGCGCAGCTTCCAGCCCCAGTGGGTGGTGATCGCCTGTCCCACCGAGGCGAAGACGATCACGACGACCACGGCTATCACCGAGGACATCGTCCCCGGGGAGAGGTGCTGCAGCAGCAACGGCAGCACCTGGACCGCGATCAGGCCCCCGCCGAGGAAGCCGACCAGGGAGAGCGCACCGACGACGAAGCCCTGCCGGTAGCCGGAGACGGCGAATCCGACAGCGGCGGCGACGAGCAGGATGTCGAGGACGTTCACAGCGGCTTCCTGGTGGGGCGGGCAGTGACGGTCAACCTTCCCACGCGGGGGCTGCAGGAACGTGACTCCTAGGGAGGACCTTGTCTCCTTCTCACGCGGGGTGGCCCGAAATGGTTCCTTCGTCCGCTCCTGCGGGGTCCGCGCCGGTACGCTGCCGCGCCCGGGCGCGGTCCTCCGCGGCGACCACCACCGCATCGTCCGACAGCTCGATCTCCCGGCTGGTGTCCCAGGGCCGCTCCAGCCCCGAGTGGTGCAGCAGCCGATCGATCACGCCGGCGGTGAAGCCCCAGACCAGACGGCCCTCGACCAGGAAGGCCGGCCCGCGGAAGCCGCTGGGGTGGCGCAGCCTGGCCCGGCGGTCGGGGTCGACCAGCTCGTCGACCGGGACCCGGAACACCGCCGCGACCTCGGCCGGGTCCACCGGCCCCACCGGGCTCGGGGTGCGCCACCAGCCCAGCACCGGGGTGACCACGAAGTCGCTGACCGGGATGTAGAGGTCGGGCAGCACCCCGAACACCTGGACCCCGGACGGGTCGAGGCCGGTCTCCTCCCAGGCCTCGCGCAGGGCTGCGTTGACCGGCCCCGGGCCGCGCGGGTCGCCGTCCTCCGGGTCCAGCGCGCCGCCGGGGAAGGACGGCTGTCCCGCGTGCGAGCGCAGCGAGCGGGCCCGCTCGATCAGCAGCAGGTCGGGACGGCCGTCGGCGCCGGTGCCGAAGAGCACCAGCACCGCGGAGCGCCGGCCGCCCTCGGCCGGCGGCAGGAACCGGCTGAGCTGCCGGGGCTCGATCTGCTCGGCGGCGTCCCGGACCGGCAGCAACCACTCCGGCAGGCCGTCCCGCCGCAGCACTGGCTCGAACCGGAGCCGTTCGGCGGTCCCCTGCTCCGCTGCCCCCTGCTGCCCTCTCCCGTCCTCCGCCATCAGGCCGCCCCGCCCGCCGCCGGGGCGGGCTTGCCGGGGTAGTCCGGCGGCGGGCTCAGCCGCTGTCCCGGCTGGCCGCCCTTCTCGTACTTGAGCAGCTTCTCGGCCTTCACCGGGTCGATCTCGCCCTCGCCGTAGGAGGGGCACAGCTCGGCGATCGGGCAGGCCCCGCAGGCGGGACGGCGGGCATGGCAGATCCGCCGCCCGTGGAACACCACCCGGTGCGACAGCATGGTCCACTCGCTCTTCGGGATCAGCTCGCCGACCTCGTGCTCGACCTTCACCGGGTCGTCGGACCCGGTCCACCCGAACCGGCGGGCCAGCCGCCCGAAGTGGGTGTCCACCGTGATCCCGGGCACCCCGAACGCATTGCCGAGGACCACATTGGCGGTCTTCCGGCCCACCCCCGGCAGCGTCACCAGATCCTCCAGCCGCCCCGGCACCTCACCGTCGAACCGGTCCCGCAGCGCCGCGGACAGGCCCAGCACCGACTTCGCCTTGGCCCGGAAGAATCCGGTCGGCCGCAGGATCTCCTCCAGTTCCTCGGGGTCCACCGCCGCCATCGCCTCCGGCGTGGGGAACTTCGCGAACAGCGCCGGCGTGGTCTGGTTCACCTGCAGGTCGGTGGTCTGCGCCGACAGCACGGTCGCGACCAGCAGCTCGAACGGATTCCTGAAGTCCAGCTCCGGATGCGCGTACGGGTAGACCTCCGCCAGCGCCCGGTTGATCTTCCGCGCCTGCCGCACCAGGCCGGTATGCGTCGTCGGGACCTTCGCCTTCTTGAAGACCGGTCGCCCCGCAGCCTCACCCACGCCACTCTTCGCCATACCGATCAGACTACGGGCCGCCAGTGACACCCCACGTGGGATCCATGGCTTGCAGCTATTTTCTGTACATCATTGCCTGGGAGGAGCACCTGTGAGCGCCGAGATCGACGTCCTGGTCCTGGGAGGCGCGGGGGTCGACACCATCGTGTACGTCCCCGAGCTGCCGCTTCCCTACGCGGACAGCTACATGGTGCCCAGGATCGAGACCAGGGCCGGCCAGACCGGCAACTTCGTCACGCTGGGACTGCACGCGCTGGGCCTGCGCACGCACCACCTCGACATGATCGGCGACGACGACGCGGGTGACCTGGTCCGCGCGCTGTACACCGAGCGGGGCGTCGCCTTCACCGAGGTGCACCAGCCCGGCGGCACCAAGCGCGCGGTGAACCTGGTCGGCCCGGACGGACGGCGGCTGTCGCTCTACGACGACAACCGTTCGTCGGAGCAGGACCGGCTGCCGGAGGCGACGGTCCGGGCGCTGGCGGCGGCGAGCCGGCACGCCCATGTCTCCATCACCCATCCCTGCGGCTACGCGCTGCCGCTGCTGCGGGAGGCCGGGGTGACCGTCTCGACGGACCTGCACAACTGGGACGGGATCCAGGAGTACCACGAGACCTTCGCCTACCAGGCCGACCTGGTCTTCCTGTCCACCACCGCCCTGGCGGACCCGGAGCGCACCATGCGGCAGATCGTCGAGCGCGGCCGGGCCCGGGTGGTCGTCGCCACGGCCGGGGCCGAGGGCTCGTACCTACTGGCCGAGGACCGGCTGACCCATGTCCCCTCCGTCGCGCCCCCGACCCCGGCGGTCGACTCCAACGGCGCCGGTGACGCCTACGCGGCCGGCTTCCTGCTGGGTTGGCTGAACGGGCAGCCGCCACTGCGCTGCGCCCGGTACGGCGCGATCGCCGGCGCCTTCGCCTGCACCGTTCCGGCCACCGCGACCGATTCCATCAGCCGCGACGAACTGCTGGCCCGCGCTGCCGACTTCGACGTGTAGAGAACCCGGGACGGCGGATCGCCGGAAGCAGGAGCAGCAGGCCGACTGCCGCGACCAGCCAGAGCGATCCGCCGCCGAGGACCGGGCCGATGCCGACAGCGGCGGCGACCGGGCCTGCGGCGGCCAGGCCGAGGGGCCCGAGGCCGAAGGCACCGAGGGTGCCGTAGGCGGCGACGCGGCCCCGGAACTCGGCCGGGATCACCTGCTGCTGCAAGGTGCCGAGCAGGGTCCCGTAGAGGGACGAGCCGACGCCCGCGACCAGTGCGCCCGCGCAGACGCAGACCAGCGGCAGCCCGACGGCCAGCGCGCCGGTGGGGAAGGCCCAGCCAAGCGAGGCGACCACGGCGACGAACAGCGGACGGGAGGGCCGGCGGCCCAGCAGGACGAAGCCGCCGACGATGGCGCCGCAGCCGTAGCAGGCCATGATCGCGCCCCAGGCGTCCGCTCCGCCGAGCCGGGCGGCGGAGACCACCGGCCCGAGCACCAGGAACGGCCCCCAGACCAGGAAATTGAACAGGCAGATGTGCAGCGTGGTGAGCCACAGCCAGGTCTGCGAGCGGAACAGCGACCAGCCCGCTCTGAGGTCGGCCAGCAGCGAGCCGCGCGCGGTCTCGTCACGGCGCAGGGCGGGACCGGCGGCGGGCAGGCCGACGACGACCAGCACGCTCACCGCGTAACTGGCCGCGTCCAGCGCCAGCACCAGGGCGGGCCCTCCGGTCGCGACCAGGACCCCAGCGAGTGCGGGTCCGGCCACGGCCGCGCCCGAACGGGCTATCTGCAGGAGCGAGTTGGCCTGGGCGAGCCCGTCCTCGGGCGACAGCCGGGGGATCAGCGCGGACAGCGCCGGACCGAACAGGCCCTCGCCGATCCCGGCCAGTGCCGCCAGCAGCATCATCACCCAGAGGGCCGGACGACCCGTCAGCAGTAAGCCTGCGAAGGTGGCTTGGGCACCGCAGCGGAGGACATCCGCGACGATCATGACGATCCGGCTGCCGAACCGATCCGCCGCCGCCCCGCCGAGCAGCAGCAGAAGCACCAGCGGCAGGATCCTCGCCGTCATCACCGCGCCGAGCGCCGAGCCGCCGCCCCCGGTCGCGAGGACGGCGAAGGCCACCGCCACCCCGGCCATGGACGAGCCGAGGACCGAGGTGGCGTAGCCGACGAAGAAGCGGCGGAAGTCGCGTTCACCGAGCACCGCCAGGCGTCGGCGCAGCCCGAAGAGAGGGCCAGGACGGCCGCGGAGGTCAGTGGTCACACGAAGCAGACTGCCTCGGCGGATACGGGTCCCACAAGGCTTTCCAGGTCTAAAGTTGAGCCAATGAGAGGCAATTCTGTGGCTGCCTGGATATACCGCAGTAAATAACTCAAACTGTGGCTCTGAACTGGTTATTTACTGCGCCGAGCAGAATTATGGCGACCGTTTTTTACTGCGGAGGATTCATGGTTCACCCGGTCGAGTACGCCGTCGCAGTGGAGCGGCGGCTGGAGGCCGCAGGCCTGTCCGAAAGCTCCCGCCGGATCTACCGGATCGCCCTCGTCAGCTGGGCCTGGCCGCTGGTCGGCCGGACCACGCCCACCGGCGCCGCGCGACGCCGGGCCCGCCCGCCGGTCGTACCGCTCAACCTGCTGGACGACCCCGCTTGCGCGGCCCGGCTGCGCGGCGCCTGCGCGGAGCGGGCGGCAGTGACCGATCCGCGCACCCTGAACCGGGAGCTGTCGATCCTGCGCGGCGCCCTGCGCTGGTGGCGCGAGCAGGGGTGGATCAGCACCGATCCGCTCGCCGGGACCGAACCCCTCCCCAGCGCGCCCGTTGCGGCACCGGCCCGCCTGACCGAGGACGAGATCCGCGCGGTGCTCGCGCTCCGCGCGCCGCTGCGCGAGCAGGCCCTGTGGCATCTTCTGCACGACACCGGCGCCCCGATCGAGCGGGCGCTTGCCCTGGACATCGCCAATCTCGACCTCGACCGCCGTCGCGGCAGGGCGGGCCGCCCCGAGCTGCGCTGGGGGCCCCGCACCGGACGGCTGCTGTCGCTGCTGCTGCTCAGCCGGACGGCGGGGCCGGTGTTCCTCACCGACCGCCGCGCCCCGGCCGGCACCCCTACGGCGGACCGCTGCCCGCTCACCGGTCGGGCCAGGCTCTCCTACCGCCGGGCTGCCGAGGTGTTCACCGACGCCACCCGTGCCCTCGACCCGTCCGGGTCGGGGTGGACGTTGCGTCAGCTCCGCGCCGGCTGACCGCGGTCGCGGCGGCCCCGGCCGCCATCAGGCCCAGGGTGGAACGCCAGGACATGATCGACCACCGCGACTGCGCGGACAGCAGCGATCCGGTGCTGAGCCAGGAGCCCACCGAGAGCAGCGACACCGCGCTCCCGACGGACCCGACGGAGAGCACCGACCCCACCGAGCCGATGGACAGGACGGACCCGACCGAGCCGATGGAGAGCACCGAGTCCCTGGACCACAGGGAGAGCGGCGAGTCGGAGGAGTGCGGACGCGTCAGCGCTGCGCGCAGATTGGCCATGGCTCCATCCTCCCCCTGGACGGGGGTCCCGGCACGGCGTGTCAGCTCTGGGCGAAGCCGTCGGGGCAGAGTGATCGTCAGAGTTTGGGCGCGCCGCGATTCATGACAATTCGTCATAACTTAGGCTCGGTTTTATGTCGCAGCGCCGCCTGGCACCTCTCGCCTGTCTCGCGATCGCGATGCTGACGATCGCCCTCCCGGTGATCGCCGTCCTGCTGCACGCCCCGTACCTGCAGGAGGTGAGCGCCTGGCGGCCGTCGCACGGCGACGCACTCACGGCGGGCGAGGCCCCCACCGCGGGCGCCTCGGCCGGCGCGGGAGCGGTGGCCAGCGCGGGGGCCTCGGTCGGGGTGGGGGCCAGTGTGAGTGCGGGCGGGGGTACCGGCGGAGGTGTGAGCGCGAGCGCGGAGAGTAGTGGGAGCGCGAGCAGCAGTGCGGGCGCCGGGGCGACGGCCAGCGTTAGTGCTAGTGCTAGTGCCAGCGCGAGCCCGAGTGTCAGTTCGAGTGCGACCGTGAGTGCAAGTGTGGGCCCGAGTGCGGTCGCCAGCGCGAGTCCGAGCCCAGGCGGAGGGCAGGGCGCCGTGCCTGTTGCGGGGGTGAGCCCCAGTCCGGTGCCGAGCGCGGTACCAAGCCCGGGGCCCGGGCCAAGTGCGGGGTTGAGCGCCAACCCCGTAGCCAGCGCCAGCACAGAACCTACGCCGACCCCCAGCCGCATCCAGACCCCCAGCCCCAGCCCGACCTCCAGCCTCAGCCCAATCCCGAGCCAGATCCCCGTGCCCGTGCCCGTGCCCGTGCCCGTCCCCGTCCCCGTCCCCGTCCCGAGCGTGGCGGTGAGCCCCAGCACGATGCCCAGCGCCAGCCCGTCACCGTCGCCAGCCTCGTCCCCCTCCGTAGCCGCAGCGCCGTCGCCTTCGGCTTCCCCGTCCCCCTCGCCGTCGCCGACCCCGTCACCCTCGCCGACCCCGTCCCCCTCGCCGAGCGTCCCCGCTCCCCCGCAGCCGATCGTGCTGCCGTCCCATCCCGTCCCGTTCGGGGCGTTCCTCGGTTCGTACCAGTCGGACGACCGGATCTACCAGTTCTCCAGCTGGCTCAACCACGCCCACGTCCAGGTCGGCCACACCTACCTCCCCGGCAACAACTGGCAGGACATCGACGGCAGCATCACCCTGCTCGCGCCCTGGGCGGAATGGCGGACGTCGGCGCCCGACCGGATGCTCATCCTCGGTGTCCCCATGCAGCAGGCCAACGAAGGCGACCTCGACGACGACACCGTGCGCTACCTGCTCGCGCAGGGTGCGGCAGGCGCCTTCGACAGGCACTTCCTGGAGCTGGCCCGGCGCCTGGTCGCGCTGGGCGCCCCCGACACCGTCATCACCCTCGGCTGGGAGATGAACGGCACCACCTACAGCAGCCGCTGCCACCCCGACCCGGCCAGCTGGCGGACCTACTGGCGCCGCATCGTCACCGCGATGCGCAGCGTCCCCGGCCAGCGGTTCCGCTTTGACTTCGACCCGACCCGCGGGCCCGACGACAACCCCTGGACCGAGTGCTACCCGGGCGACGACGTCACCGACGTGATCGGGATGGACAGCTACGACATGGAGCCGGGCTCCAGCTTCCAGGACTTCGTGACGGAGCCGTACGGGCTCCAGCAGCAGGTGACGTTCGCCGCCACGCACCACAAGCCGGTCTCGTACCCCGAGTGGGGCCTCTACCACTACGGCGACGACCCCGACTACGTGCGGCAGATGCTCGCCTGGATGGCCACGCACGACACGCTCTACCAGACGGTCACGGACTACTGTCCGCACGGCGTCTGGGAGTGCGATTCCAACCCGGGGTCGAGCGAGGCCTACCGCTCCTTCCTCTCCGCGATCGCCGGCCCGAGCCCGAGCCCCAGCCCGTCGCCATCGCCGTCGCCGAGCCCCAGCCCCTCTGCCGCCCCGAGCCCGAGCGCGAGTCCTTCGCCCAGCCCCAAGCCCTCGCCGTCCCCCAGCGCCTCCCCGCCGCCTGCCAGGTCCCCGTCCCCCTCCTTTCTGACTCCCCCTGCACCGTCGGCGACCCCGTCCCCGTCCCCGTCCCCGTCCCGGCCCCCGGCCCCGTCCCCCAGCGCCGATGCGACCCCCACCCCGCCCACCCCGGCGCGCTACCGTCCAGTCCACGACCGCCTCTGACCCCCGGCGCCGCGAGTCCCGGCAAAGTCCCGCGCGCCGCGCCACCATGCCCGATCATGACTCGAGGGCGCTCCGACGAGCACCCCCGTGCAAATCCCCGGTGTCCATACGCCACACTTGTTGTGATTGATCGCACTGTTTCCCGGTCGGGCATGATGGGGATCGCACCTCAAGCCTGCACGGCCGACAAGGAGGACCGAGTGGACGACGTTCTGCGGCGCGCCCCGCTCTTCACTGCTCTGGACGACGAGCAGGCTGCCGAACTGCGCGCCTCCATGACGGAGACCACGCTCGCGCGCGGCGAATCCCTGTTCCACGAGGGCGACCCGGGCGACCGGCTGTACGTCATCGTCGAGGGCAAGGTGAAGCTGCACCGCACCTCGGCGGACGGGCGGGAGAACATGCTGGCCGTGGTCGGCCCCAGCGAGATGATCGGCGAGCTGTCGCTGTTCGACCCCGGACCGCGCACGGCCACGGCCTCCGCGCTGACCGAGGTCAAGCTGCTGGGCTTGGGCCACGGCGACCTGCAGCCCTGGCTGACGACCCGTCCCGAGGTGGCCATCTCGCTGCTCCGGGCCATCGCCCGTCGCCTGCGGCGGACCAACGACGTCATGTCGGACCTGGTCTTCTCGGACGTCCCCGGGCGTGTCGCCAAGGCGCTGCTGGACCTGTCGCGCCGCTTCGGCGTCCAGTCCGACGAGGGCATCCACGTGGTCCACGACCTGACCCAGGAGGAGCTGGCGCAGCTCGTCGGCGCCTCCCGGGAGACCGTCAACAAGGCTCTCGCCGACTTCGCCGGCCGCGGCTGGCTGCGGCTGGAGGCCCGCGCGGTGATCCTGCTGGACGTGGAGCGGCTGGCCCGGCGCTCGCGCTGACGACGCAGTTCCCAGGAACCAGGAACGCAGAAGGGGTGCGGCCACTCGGCCGCACCCCTTCACCTGTTCGAGTAGTTCCTCGTACTGTCGGACCGGGCTGTCGCTCCGGGTCAGATCAGCCCGTGCTCGTTGAGGTACTCCAGCTGCGCCCGCACCGACCACTCCGCCGCAGGCCACAGCGCCGGGTCCACGTCCGCGTACACCCGGGCGACGATCTCCGCCGGGGTCCGCAGGCCGGCCTCGACCGCCGTCTCCACCTGGGCCAGCCGCGCCGCCCGATGGGCCAGGTAGTACTCGACCGTCGCCAGCGCGTCGGCGAGCACGGGTCCGTGCCCCGGCAGCACCGTGCCCACGCCGTGCTCGGCCGCGAGCGTCCGCAGACGGCGCAGCGAGTCCAGGTAGTCGCCGAGCCGCCCGTCCGGGTGAGCCACCACCGTCGTCCCACGCCCCAGGACGGTGTCGCCGGTCAGCACCGCCCCGTCCGCCGGCAGCTGGAAGCACAGCGAGTCGGAGGTGTGTCCGGGCGTGCCGACGATCCGCAGCTCCAGGCCGCCGAACTCCAGCACCTGGCCGTCCCGCAACCCCTCGTCGCCGAGCCGCAGCGCGGGATCGAGGGCGCGCACCCCGGTGCCCGTCAGTTCGGCGAAGCGCGCGGCGCCCTCGGCGTGGTCCGGATGGCCGTGGGTCAGCAGGGTGGCCGCCACCCGGCGACCGCTCTGCTCGACCCGGTCCAGGACGGCGCGCAGATGGCCCTCCTCCAGCGGCCCCGGATCGACCACGACGGCCAGCTCGGAGCCGGGCTCGGCGAGGATCCAGGTGTTGGTGCCGTCCAGGGTCATCGGCGAGGCGTTGGGGGCCAGCACGCAGAACGCCCGCTCCGTAGCCTGACCTGCGATGCCGCCCGAAACACCGCCCGGAACGCCGTTGACGGTCCCGCTCATTTCCCCGCTCCCATGGTCAGCTCCGGATACCCCGGCCAGCGGATGGTCACCCGTCCGCCCTCGGTCAACGACGCCTCGGCCATCACCGTCTCGACCCGCCGCCGGTCCGCCGCCGCCAGCGCCGCGCCGGGATCGGCGTACGCGGACAGCTCGCGCAGCGTCGTGATGGTCGGCGGCAGCATGCGGTAGGCGCCGCTCTCCACCCGCCGCACCGCCTCGCCGGGGGCCAGCCACTCCACCCGGTCGGCCTCTCCCGGCACCTCCGCGGTCCGCTGCCCCTCGGGCACGGCCGCGACGAAGAACCAGGTGTCGTAGCGGCGCTCCTCGAACTCCGGGGTCACCCAGCGGGCCCAGCCGCGCAGCAGATCGCTCCGCAGCACCAGCCGCCGGCGGGTGAGGAACTCGGCGAAGGTCAGCCGGTGCCCCTCCAGTGCCTCCCGGTCCCGACGCCACTCGTCACCGCTGACATCGGCGACCACGGACGACGGGTCCGCCCCGGCCAGCAGCACGCCGGACTCCTCGAAGGTCTCCCGCACCGCCGCGCAGACCACGGCGCGCGCCAGCTCCGGCGCACAGCCCAGCCGCGCGCCCCACTCCGCGGCGGTCGGACCGGCCCAGCCGAGGTCCGACGTGCCGTCATGCAGGTCGACGCCGCCGCCGGGGAACGCGTACATCCCCCCGGCGAAGGCCATCGACGTCCGGCGCCGCAGCAGATAGCCCTCCACGCCCGAGCTGCCCGCCCGCAGCAGCACCACCGTCGCCGCGGGCCTGGCCAGCACCGGCTCCAGCTCCCCACGCCGCAACGCGGCAATCCGCTCGGCCCAGCCCGAAGGCAACTCAGCACTCATGGGCGGATCGTACGGCCCCTCTTGAGGGGCGCGGGGAACTGCGCAAACAGAAACCACTACAGACGCGAGCCCTACACCGAAACCCGAACCTGAATCTCCACCTCAACAGGCGCGTCCAACGGCAGCACAGCGACCCCCACCGCAGACCGCGCATGCACCCCGGCGGCACCCAGCGCCTCGCCCAACAGCTCACTCGCCCCGTTGACGACCCCCGGCTGCCCGGTGAAGTCCGCAGCCGAGGCGACGAAACCGACGACCTTGACGACCTGCTCGATCCGGTCCAGGTCACCGATGACGGACTTCACCGCCGCCAGCGCGTTCAGCGCACAGATCCGCGCCTGCGCCTTGGCCTCCTCCGCCGTGACCTCCGCGCCGACCTTCCCGGTCAGCGTGAGCTTGCCGTCCACCATGGGCAGCTGGCCCGAGGTGAAGACGAACTCCCCCGCCTGCACGGCGGGGACGTACGCGGCCAGCGGCGGCACCACCTGCGGCAGCTCCAGCCCGAGCTCGGCGAGCTTCGCCTCGACCCGGCCGGCCATCAGGACTTCTCCGGCTTCTCGCGCTTGAGGTAGGCGACGAGCTGCTCGGGGTTGGGCCCGGGCACGACCTGGACGAGCTCGTAGCCGTCCTCGCCCCAGGTGTCCAGGATCTGCTTCGTCGCATGCACCAGCAGCGGCACGGTCACGTATTCCCACTTGGTCATGGGGGGACTCTAACGGGTCGCCGCCCCCGTCCATGCCTTGTGATCTGCGACACAAAGAGGTGCAAACGTCTCACCCTGGCAAGGCGTCTCCCGACGGCCGGGACGGCTCCTGGTTACGCTCGCCAGAGGACGCACGGACCCGGAGCCATCGATTTGCCCGTGAACAGCCAGCGGACGGAGACGCACATGCCGGACTGGGAAGGGGTACGGCTGCATGTCGTCAGCGGGAAGGGCGGGACGGGAAAAACCACCGTCGCCGCCGCCCTGGCCATGGCCCTGGCCGCCGACGGCAAGCGCACCCTGCTGATCGAGGTCGAGGAGCGGCAGGGCATCGCCGAACTGTTCGGCATCTCCGCGCTGCCCTACGAGGAGCGCAGGATCGCGAGCGTCGGCCCCGGCGCCCTCGGCCGAAGCGGCGCGCGCGGCGGCACCCGCGGCGGCACGGCCAAGGCCGGGCGCGAGGGAGAGGTCTTCGCGCTGGCCATCGACATCGAGCAGGCCCTGCTGGAGTACCTGGAGATGTTCTACAAGCTCGGCCGCGCCGGGAAGGCCCTGCGCAAGGTCGGCTTCATCGACTTCGCCACCACCATCGCGCCCGGGCTCCGCGACGTCCTGCTCACCGGCAAGGCCTGCGAGGCCGTCCGCCGCAAGGGGCCGGACGGGCGGCGGCACTACGACGCGGTGGTGATGGACGCGCCGCCGACCGGGCGGGTGAGCCGCTTCCTCAACATCAACACCGAGGTCGCCGGGCTGGCCAGGTTCGGGCCGGTCTTCACCCAGTCGCAGGCGGTGATGCGGGTGATCCAGTCCCCGGAGACGGCGGTCCACCTGGTCACGCTGCTGGAGGAGATGCCGGTCCAGGAGACCGTGGACGGCGTCGCAGAGCTGCGCGCCGCGGGGCTGCCGGTCGGCGGGGTGTTCGTCAACATGGTCCGGCCGCCGATGCTGGACGAGGCCGCGATACTCGCCGCCGACGGGGACCACCGCGAGGAGTTGGGGCTGGCCCTGGCCGACGCCGGGGTCGGCGCCCGTCCCGGCGGCGGGACCAGGAGGACCGTGCCCGCCGCGACGAGGAAGCTGGTGGAGCCGCTGCTGGCGCAGGGCCGCGAGCACGCGGCCCGGGTGCTGCTGGAGCGCGAGCAGCGGGCCGACGTCCAGGCGCTGAAACTGCCCACCTACGAACTCCCGCTGCTGAGCGGCGGGGTGGACCTGGGCGGGCTCTACCGGTTGGCGGCGGCGTTGAAGGAGGAGGGGGCGGCATGACGGCACCGACCAGGAAGCAGCAGTCCACCGAGACACCGGCAACGGAGGCGACGGGGGCAACGGCGACGACGGACCCGTTGGCGGGCGTGGCGCTGGACGTGGACGCGCTGATCGACGACCCCTCGACGGCGATCGTGGTCTGCTGCGGCTCGGGCGGCGTGGGCAAGACCACGACCGCCGCCGCGCTGGGGCTGCGCGCGGCCGAGCGCGGCCGCAAGGTCGTCGTGCTGACCATCGACCCGGCCCGCAGGCTCGCCCAGTCCATGGGCCTGACCGAGCTCGACAACACCCCACGGGTCGTCAAGGACGTCGCGGGGCCCGGCGAGCTGCAGGCGATGATGCTGGACATGAAGCGGACCTTCGACGAGGTCGTGCTCGCCCACGCCGACCCCGAGCGGGCCCGGCAGATCATGGAGAACCCCTTCTACCAGTCGCTCTCCTCCGGCTTCGCCGGGACCCAGGAGTACATGGCCATGGAGAAGCTGGGCCAGCTCCAGGCCGCCGGCAGCTGGGACCTGATCGTCGTGGACACCCCGCCGAGCCGCTCCGCCCTGGACTTCCTGGACGCGCCCAACCGGCTCGGCTCCTTCCTCGACGGCAAGCTGATCCGGGTGCTGATGGCGCCGGCGAAGGTCGGCGGGCGCAGCGCGATGAAGTTCCTCAACGTCGGGATGAACATGTTCACCGGCGTGCTGGGCAAGATCCTCGGCGCCAATGTGCTGCAGGACGTGTCGACCTTCGTCGCGGCGATGGACTCGATGTTCGGCGGCTTCCGCGAGCGGGCCGACCGCACGTACCAGCTGCTCCAGGCGCCGGGCACGGCGTTCCTGGTGGTGGCCGCACCCGAACGGGACGCGCTGCGCGAGGCGGCGTACTTCGTGGACCGGCTGGAGACGGACCGGATGCCGCTGGCCGGCCTGGTGCTGAACCGGGTGCACCGTACCGGCGCGCCGCAGCTGACGGCGGAGCGGGCGCTGGCGGCCGCGGAGACCCTGGAGGGCGACGCGGCGGAGGGCGAGACCGACGGCGAGGCAGGGGGGAGTGCCTCCGCGCAGGAGTCGGAGGTCCTGGCCGCCGGGCTGCTCAGGCTGCACGCGGACCGGGTCAGGACCATCACCCACGAACGCCGGATGCGGGACCGCTTCGTCTCGATCTACCCGGACGTGCCGCTGGTCGAGGTGCCGGCGCTGGCCGGGGACGTGCACGACCTGGAGGGTCTGCGGGAGATCGGCGAGCGTCTGGCGGCAGGCTGAGACTGCGGCTGAACGCGCCGCTGATCCGCCGCCGAACCGCGGCAGCACGAACTCGCCGCCCGTGGCCCGGCCCATTGCGGCCGGACACGGGGCGTGGAGTAGCCGTGCGGGACTGCGCCTGCTCGTACCGCCGGAGCGGCAGAGCTCGGCTCAGCCTGCTTCGGCGTAGTCCGGATCTCCGATGGAGAACGTCTGCTCGTACTCGGTACGAGCGGTCTCCAGCAATCTCCGCCAGGAGATCACCGTTGGTCTGCGGCGCAGCAGTGCCCTGCGCTCGCGCTCCGTCATTCCCCCCCACACGCCGAACTCGACGCGATTGTCGAGGGCATCCGCCAGGCACTCGGTACGCACCGGGCAACCGGTGCACACCGCCTTGGCGCGGTTCTGTGCCGCCCCCTGAACGAACAGTTCGTCCGGATCACTGGTGCGGCAGGCTGCCTGCGCACTCCAGTCGTCAACCCAGCCCATGCTGGTGCCGTCCTCTCCCGAATCGAGGCTCCCCCACGGCGGCAACGGCATATTCGCTGTTGCCAGTTGAGGACGTTACGGAAGAAGAGCAGGTTGCAACAGCCCCTTGGGGCCCAATCCTGTATGGCCCGTTCGGACTATGCGTGCGGAATAGATCACCCACTGGAGTGAGTGCAGGTTGGAGGGCCGTACAGGCTTCGGGGACCTGGACGACACTGCACTTCCTGGCCCAGTTCCTGGCATATGACCGCGATTCCGGACAGATCTCATCACCCACACGAGTGAATTGAGTGAGCGCTCGGGAACTTGTCGCAAGCTTGTGACAAGAGTAGGCGAACAGATGCCCGCCTGTCCGGGTAACGCGTCGTAAGGTGCTGCCCATGGCGAAGCGCTCTCGGTCTCCGTTGTACAAGGTGGGTCTCGGTCTGAACCTGGTCGGCGCGAGTGTGCTGGCCGGCACACTGGTGGCCGGGCTTGCCCTGCCCGCCGTGGG
This sequence comes from Streptomyces sp. 846.5, assembly GCF_004365705.1. Lineage (NCBI taxonomy): Bacteria > Bacillati > Actinomycetota > Actinomycetes > Kitasatosporales > Streptomycetaceae > Streptomyces > Streptomyces sp. 846.5. The sequence goes on along the minus strand of NZ_SOBN01000001.1, from coordinate 4,451,327 downwards.
CGCCCTCGGGTTCAGTGCCAAGTCGGCGGCGACCTCGTTCAACGGGATCCCCGCGGAATTCACCGCACCGACCCTGTCCCAGGCGTCCACCATCTACGACGCCAACGGCGGGGTGATCGCCAAGGTCTACGCCCGCGACCGCACCGTGGTGCCGCTGAGCAAGATCGCCCCGGTGATGCGGCAGGCCCTGATCGACATCGAGGACAACCGCTTCTACCAGCACGGCGCGATCGACCTCAAGGGCACCCTGCGCGCGCTCACCAAGAACGCCTCCTCCGGCGCCTCCCAGGGCGGGTCGACGCTGACCCAGCAGCTGGTGAAGAACGAGAACGTCGAATTGGCCGGCAACGACCCGACCAAGGTGCGCGAGGCGCAGGCGCAGACCATCGGGCGCAAGATCTCCGAGCTGAAGGTCGCCATCAAGCTGGAGGAGACCCTCAGCAAGGACCAGATCCTCGCCGACTACCTCAACATCACCTTCTGGGGCGAGCAGGCCTACGGCATCGAGGCCGCGTCCGAGCGCTACTACAGCGTCCACGCCGGCCAGTTGACCGTCCCCCAGGCCGCCATGCTGGCGGGCATGGTCCAGTCGCCGAGCAACTACGACCCGATGGTCTACCCGACCGTGGCCACCACGCGCCGCAACGAGGTCCTGGACGCGATGGCGAAGTACGGCTCCATCACCGCGGCGCAGGCCACGGCCTACAAGGCCAAGCCGCTGGGGCTCAAGGTGAGCCGACCCAAGGAGGGCTGCATCACCGCCAAGAACGGCGAGCAGTTCTTCTGCGACTACGTCGAGCACATCTTCCTGAGCGACCCCGTCTTCGGCAAGACCTCGTCGGCCCGGCAGGCCCTGTGGGACCGCGGCGGGCTGGACATCCACACCACGATCGACCCCAAGGTCCAGACGGCCCTGCAGAGGTCGGTCACCTCCCACGTCCACGCCGACGAGAAGGCCGCGACGGCGATGACCATCGTCCAGCCCGGCACCGGCAAGATCATGGGCATGGGCCAGAGCCGCCCGTACGGCAACGGCACCAGCTCCGGCGTCACCACGCTGAACTACAACGTCGACCGCACCATGGGCGGCGGCGGCGGCTTCCCGACCGGATCCACCGTCAAGCCGATCACCGCGGCCGCCGCGCTGGAGAACGGCATCGGCATGGACCAGCAGTACGACGCCCCGTTCCAGGAGCCGTACCCGGCGATGACCGACTGCAAGGGCAACAACCTGCGCGCGGTGACCAACCCGCCGGACCAGAACGACTCCACCTCCCTGGTCGGCCCGTTCAACATGCCGACCGCGATGGCCAAGTCGGTGAACACCTACTTCGTGCCGCTGGAGAAGGACGCCGGGCTCTGCAACGTCGTGCAGATGATGGGCAAGATGGGCATCACCAGCCAGGCGACCTACAGCACGGGCACGCACACCCTGGCCCCGATCCAGCAGGTCCAGTCCCTGACGCTGGGCACCAACAGTCTCACCCCGCTGCAGATGGCCAACGTCTACGCCACCTTCGCCGCCCGGGGCGTCTACTGCTCCCCGACCGCGATCACCGCGATCACCGACGTCAACCACAAGAGCCTGGCCGTCCCCTCCCCCAACTGTCACTCGGTGATGCAGCAGAGCACCGCCGACGCCATCACCACCATGCTCAAGGGCGTGGTCGAGGACGGCACCGGCGCGGCGGACGGCTTCACCGACGGCCGCCCCAGCGCCGGCAAGACCGGCACCACCGACTACCACAAGCAGGTCTGGTTCGTCGGCTTCACCCCGCAGCTCTCCGGCGCCACCGTGGTCAGCGACACGGGCAGCACGATCTCCCCGCTCTACGACGGCCAGACCATCGGCGGCACCGCTTACGGCAAGAACGAGGTCTTCGGCAGCACGATCGCCGGCCCGATATGGCACGACGCCATGAACGACGCGCTCAGCGGCGTCGGCTTCGAGTACTTCCACACCGTCAGCCTTCCTGCCCCGGTCAAGACCAAGGCCCAGCAGGCCAAGGACAAGAACAAGAACAAGACCGGCGGGACCACCACGGGCACCACTGCCGGCACCACGGCGGGCACCGGGTCCACGACCACGGGGACCACCGGGACGGCCACCACGGGGACCACGGGCATCATCGGGCTCACTGCCGGGACCACCGGCATCACCACCCACTGAGGCCCGTCCGCGGACCCGCCTGCACGCAGCAACGCCGGAGGGGCGCCCGAGACCATCGGGCGCCCCTCCGGCGCATTCACGCGACCGTCCCCGGCCGCTGCTCTCCCCCGTAGAGGCGTTCTCAGCCCGCCAGGGCCTGCCGCACCGCCGCAGCCACCCGGCCGCCCTCGGCCAGCCCGGCCACCTTCGGGTTCACCAGCTTCATCACCGCGCCCATCGCGCGCGGCCCCTCGGCGCCGGCGGCACGGGCCTCGGCGACGGCCGTGGCGACGATCTCCGTCAGCTCATCGTCCGTCAGCTGCTTCGGCAGGTACGCCGCCAGCAGCTCGCCCTCGGCCCGCTCGCGCGCCGCCGACTCGGGACGGCCGCCGGCCTCGAACGCCTCGGCGGCCTCACGCCGCTTCTTCGCCTCGCGGGTGATCACCTTGAGCACCTCCTCGTCGGAGAGCTCGCGCGCCACCTTCCCGGCCACCTCCTCGGTGGTGATGGCGGACAGGGTGAGCCGGATCGTGCCGGAGCGCAGCTCGTCCCTGGCCCGGATCGAGGCCGTGAGGTCCTCCTGCAGCTGCTTCTTGAGCGTCGTGGTCATGTACGCAAGTCTCGCATCCCCGACAAGCCGACGCCCTGCCAATTAGCACCGGCGGTCGCGGCCTGTCGCCGGCAGACGCCGGTCCGACCGACTCCCGTGCCCGACTCCCTCGGGCACTCTGCGACCATGGACGGATGCGACCGCTCTACTCCGTACCCCTGGGAATCGCCGCCACCGGCGCGGCCTGCGTGGCCTACGCCGCCGGCTACGAAGTGCGCTCGTTCCGGCTGCGCCGGGTGACCGTGCCCGTGCTGCCGGCCGGGGCGCCACCGCTGCGCGTGCTGCAGCTGTCGGACATCCACATGGTCAACGGCCAGGGCAGGAAGCAGCGCTGGCTGCGCGAGCTGGCCGCGCTCAAGCCGGACCTGGTCGTCAACACCGGCGACAACCTCTCCGACCCGGAGGCGATCCCGCAGACCCTGGACGCCCTCGGCCCGCTGATGGACTTCCCCGGCGTCTACGTCTTCGGCTCCAACGACTACTACGGCCCGGTCCCGAAGAGCCCGACCCGCTACCTGGGCGCGATGTTCAGCGGCGACCACGGCATGAACCGGTCGGACGGCACGGCCCGACGCGGCATCGTCGGCGCGATCCACAACCCGTGGGAGGACCTGCGGGAGGGCTTCGACGGGGCCGGCTGGCTGGACCTCACCAACACCCGCGGCCGGCTCAAGATCGAGGGCCTCGATCTGGAGTTCACCGGCCTGGACGACCCGCACATCCGCCGGGACCGCTACGCCCGGGTCGCCGGCGGACCCGATCCCGACGCCGACGTCTCCATCGGCGTCGTCCACGCCCCGTACCTGCGGGTCCTGGACGCCTTCACCGCCGACGGCTATCCGCTGGTGCTGGCCGGACACACCCACGGCGGGCAGCTCTGCGTTCCGTTCTACGGCGCCCTGGTCACCAACTGCGACCTGGACCGGGGCCGGGTCAAGGGCCTGTCCCGGCACTCCGCGGGCGACCACGACTCCTATCTCCATGTCTCGGCCGGCTGCGGCACCAACCGCTACACCCCGGTGCGCTTCGCCTGCCCGCCGGAGGCCACCCTGCTGACCCTGACCGCGGCGCCGACTGTGGCCAAGGCCTAGGCCGGCGGCTGCAGCCACCCCTGCTGCCGGGCGGTGTCCGCGGCCACCTTCAGCAGCCGCTCGATCGCGGGCGAGCGGTTCGGGCCCCGGGTGATCAGGTGGATCTCCACCGTCGTCGCGGGGAGCAGCGGCAGCCAGAGCAGCCCGGCGGGCAGGCCCACCCGCCCGGTCTCGCCGACGATGGTGACCGCGGCGCCGGAGGCGACCGGCGTGTAGGAGGCGTCGAAGTCCAGACCGCGCACCAGCACCTCGGGCTTGGCCCCGGCCCTGGCGCAGATGTCCATGATCTGGTCGTAGTGGCCCGGATTGTGGTCCCGGGCGTGCAGCAGCAGCTTGACGCCGTCCAGCTCGGCCGGGTCCACGCCGACGGCCTCGCCGCCCTTGGCCAGCGGGTGGTCACGGCTGACGATGAGGCCCTGCCGTTCCAGGCGCAGCAGGGTGAGCACCAGCTCCTGCTGCGGCGGCGCGCAGCGCACCAGCCCGACGTCCAGGGTGCCGGCCGCGACACCGGCCACGATGTCCGCGAAGGACATCACCCGGGCCGACACCTCGATGCCCGGCGCCTCCTCGCTCATCGCGAGCAGCAGCTGCGGCGCCGTCTCGTACCCGGCGCTCATGCCGTAGCCGAGGCTGATGCTGCCCAGGCTGCCGTCGGCGAAGCCGCGGACCCCGCGCCAGAGGCTGTCGGCGGCGTCCAGCAGCGCGGGACCGCGCTCCAGCAGCATCAGACCGGCCTCGGTCGGCTCCACCTTGTGCGTGGTTCTGCTGAGCAGCTCCACGCCCAACTCCCGCTCCAGCTCCCGTACTTGGCGGCTAAGCGCGGGCTGTGCGATATGCAGCCGCTCGGCGGCGCGGGTGAAGTTCCGCTCCTCCGCGACAGCGAGGAAGTAACGCAAGCGACGCAGTTCGGACATGCACCCATCCTAGGCGTGCGGTCATGCCGTGTCGGCATGGACCGATGGAAAACAAGTCTTTCCCTGTCCCGGAGGCCGCTCAGTAGATTCGAGTCGACAGCAGCGAGAAGGAATTGCGAAGGGGCGGAAATGAACACCACCGAAATCAGCCGAACCGTTGTCGAGGCATATATCGAGGCGCTGGGCTCCGGACGTATCGACGACGCGAAGGCGATGTTCGCCGAGGATGCCACCTGGACGCTCGGCGGCGACCTGCCGATGTCGGGCACCTGGCACGGCCGCAAGGGCATCTTCGAGGACTTCCTAGGACTCGCCTTCGGCCGCCTCGACGCCTCCACCGTCGCCCTGAGCACCACCAATCTGGTCGCCGCCGGCGACACCGTGGTGGTCGAGTGGACCTCGGACGCCACCGCCCGCGACGGCAGCCACTACCACCAGCAGTGCGCCGGCATCTTCATCGTGAAGGACGGCCTCATCTCCGCCGTCCGCGAGTACTTCGACACCGACCACGCCCGCCGCGTCCTTTTCGCCGCCTGATGCGGAGGGGGACATCCCCATAAAGGCCACGCTTCCGGCCAGCGATATTTCCAACGCCGTGAAATTCGGCAACGTCCCGGAACCGGATCCGCACGAGGCCGAGGCCGCGATCGCCGTCGAGGCGCACCCGGTCAACCCAGGAGCGCGGGGTACGCCTACCGGAGCTCGGCGCGCCCGAGGTCGGCCGGCCCCTTCGACATCGCACTGGAGTCCCACACCCCCGCCGCCACCGCCCACCACACCCGCGGCACCGCCGTCCTGGTCACCTCCTGACCTGCACCGTCGCCAGACCCCCCGCAAAACCGGATTTCGTCCCACGCCCCGGGTCCGCTAGAGTAATCCTCGTTGCACCGGGGTGTGGCGCAGCTTGGTAGCGCGCTTCGTTCGGGACGAAGAGGCCGTGGGTTCAAATCCCGCCACCCCGACTGGTGAAACAGCAGGTCAGGGCCGGTTCTCCTTTCAGGGAGACCGGCCCTGATCCGTTTCTTGGGGGGCCTTGGGAGAAAATTGGGAGAAGATCTTGGAATCGCCCTCCCGGGCTCCGCGATCTGAGGCGGTTTCAGCAGCTGCGCGTGGTCGTGCGCACTCGCGTCCAGCGGTCGCAGCAGGCCGCTGGTGCTCTCGGTGAGCACTTGCTCAGCCGCCTGCCGCTCGGCGGGCCCGTACGGCAAAGCGTCCAGCACCTGCTGGATGAGCTTCGGGTGTCGCTCGTGGAAGACATCCCGGGCGAAGGAGCCGGGTGTACCACTCAGGATCACGGGTGCGGTGGGCACGGTCAGGCTCGTCCTTCTCCTCGTCGGTCTTCGCCGGCATCCGCGAACGGGTCGGCGTCGCCCTGGTCGGCTTCGGCTTCGCCGAGGACCAGTCGCAGTGAGGCCGAACCGGCTGCGCTGTCGACCAGTACACCGCCGGTAGCGTCGCGTCCATCCGGACCTCAGCCAGCTGGCACATGCGGCTGAGTGACCATGCCCTGGCCATCCCGCTGGCTGCTGCCGACACTAGACGATCCGGAGCGTCTGTGAACGCGAGCATGAGCACGCGGCCCACATGGCCCGCGAGGTGTCCGACGAACTTCTGTAGGGACCAGCGCGGCCAGCACCCTTCGAAACGCAGTTCCCTGCTCTGGTGCGGGCTCCAGCAGCCTCAGGGTAGGGCGGATGGCTTCTCGGCTTCCGCCGACATATGAGCGCCCCCTGTACGTCGTCCGGCGCAGGATCGGATTATGGCCCTCCTCTCTGCGACGTCGTGCCACCTGCCTTCGTGAGATTCGCGTCTTCTATCCCGCGCGGCGAGTGCTCCGTACTTGACCGGGGTCTGTTGGGTGACTGAAGGGAACTGTCGCGCAGGTCAAAACCCGGAGGCTACGGCACCTGTCCAGGGGGCGGGAGGCGTTGGAGCAGGTTCCACAGTGGCCAGGGGCCAGCAGCCCAGCGGGCGAGGACGTCGCGGTCGACGAGGTGGATGCCGTGCAGGCGGCCCCACTCCTTGGCCGGGGTGGAGAACAGTCCGTTGGTGACGACGACGGGGACGCTGGCTCCGTAGGCGCGCTCGGCGGTGCCCGCGAGTTGGTAGAGCACAGGTGCGCCGACCTTGTTGCCGTGCAACGGGTTGTCCTTGTGCTTGCACTGAAGAGCCCACACACGGCCGTTGGGGTCGGTGCCCAGGACGTCTACGGCCTGGTCGTTGGCTCCGCCGATCCTTCGGGCGCCAGAGAAACCGTCACGTAGCAGCAGGTCGCGTATCGCGTATTCGAACTGCTGGTGGTGCATGGCGTCCAGGCCGCCGGGCCCCTGCATCGTCAGACGCAGATTGTGTTGGTGCTCCGCACGCAGGCGGGCCCTTGCCCGAACCGAGTAGAGCCAGCCGCCGCCACCGGCGGTGCCGAGCACGGCGATGACGACCAGGATCCACCAGTTCGCGGCGAGCCAGTGCAGCACGGTGACCGCGATTGCCGCCGCGATGACGAGGCCGACGATCCAGAGCATCGCCTCGTCGATGCCGCGTGAGCGGCGCCTGCGGCGTCGGGCCGGGCTCATGAGTGACCTCCCGTGTGGTGATGGGTCACCACGAGGTAGCCCAGGAATGCCAGGGCCGCTCCGCCCAGGTCAGCAGCGGTAAGCAGCCGCCAACCGTGCAAGTGGCAGCGGGCCAACCAGCCCTTGGCGGGATTCCCGCAACTTCCCTCGGCGCGGGTGCGGGCCCCGCATCGGGCGGTCAGAGCGACACCGAGCGCCCAGAGCACAGCCAGTAACAGCAACACGTCTCATCCCCCTGCCAGTCGATCAATCCTGTCCATGACAGCGCCCCTCGCCTCTGGGTGGAACGGGGTCGAACCTGGCCGGGCCCCGCCTCAACGCGGAGGACAGAGCTCAGCCGTCTTGCTCCGGGGCCCTGCTGGCGCGGGCAGCCCGGTCAGTGGCCGAACAGCACGACGGCGGCTATGACGGCAATGGCGAGCCAGCCGAGGCCGATCACCGGAACGGCAGTCTGGACCCGGCGCTGGTGCGCGCGCATGCGGCGACCGTTGCGGTAGTGCGACCTGACACGGGTGTACTTCACGGCAACCCCCGGGGTGTTGGTGGACGACTTCTGCGTCGTCCACCAGAACAGCACCAGGCACCGACAATTGACTGTGCACTAACTGGTCCGCCATCGAGAACAGGCCACCGCTCTGCAGGCCATCATCGGCCTCAAGCCCTGTCGGCCCATGCCGTGCGGCCAATACATGACGGCTGTTGGGGCAGGTGTGACGGAAGCGCGGCGAGGCTACGGTTCCAGGCGGTGGGGGCCGCGGAAGAGGAAGGTGGCTTCGCGGATAGAAGGAAGGCCGAGAAGCAGCATGAGGACGCGTCCCAGTCCCAGGCCCAGGCCGCCGTGGGGCGGAGTGCCGAAGCGGAAGCAGTTGAGGTAGCCGGCGAGGGGTTCGGTGTCCACGCCCTTCTCGTGGGCCTGGGCGTTCAGACGGTCGTAGCGGTGTTCTCGCTGGGCGCCGGTGGTGATCTCGACGCCCTTCCAGAGCAGGTCGAAGGACTCGGTAACGGTGGGGTCGTCCTCGGGACGCATGTGGTAGAAGGGGCGGACGGAAGCCGGGAAGCGGGTCACGAAGACGAATTCGTGTCCGGTCTCCTCGGCGATGAGCGCGCACAGGGTACGCTCGCCCTCAGGGTCGAGGTCGTCCTTAGTGCCCTCGGGGTCCCAGCCGGTGGCGCGGAGCTTAGCCAGGGCTTCGGCCATGGCGATGCGGGGGAACGGAAGCGCCGGGACGTTGACCGTCGTGGCGTAGTGCTCGGCGACGGCTTCGGCATGGTGCTCGGCGACGCGGATCAGTACGCGGTGGAGCAGGCGTTCCTCGAAGGCCATGACGTCCTCGACGCCGTCGATCCAGGCGATCTCGGCGTCGACGCCAGTGAACTCGGTGGCGTGGCGCGAGGTGAAGGAGGGTTCGGCGCGGAAGACCGGGCCGATCTCGAAGACCTTGTCGATGCCGCCGGCGATGGCCATCTGCTTGTAGAACTGCGGTGACTGGGCGAGGTAGGCGGTGCGGTCGAAGTAGCCGACCTTGAAGACCTCGGCCCCGGACTCGGAGGCGGTGCCCATCAGCTTGGGGGTGTGCAGTTCGGTGAAGCCCTCCTCGGCGGCGACCTCGCGCATGGCCTGTTCGACGGTGGTCTGGACGTCGAAGACCAGGTGCTGGGAGGGGCGGCGGATGTCGAGGAAGCGCCAGTCCAGGCGCTGGTCGAGGCCGGTGTGCTCGTCGATGGGGAGCTTGGGTTCGGCAGAGGAGACGATCTCAACGTGTTCGGGGACGATCTCCAGTTCACCGAGCTTGACCTTCGGGTTGTCGACGACCTTGCCGGTGATCTTCACAGCGGACTCGACGGTCACGCTCTCGAAGAGGGCCTCGATCTCATCGCCCTCGCCGCCGCGCAGGTGGGTGACCTGGACGAGGCCAGTGTGGTCGCGGACGAGCACGAACTGGATACGCCGCTGCAGTCGGAGGGTGTTCACCCAGCCGTAGACGGTGACCGTCTCGTCAAGGTGGGTGCGCAGGTCGGCGACAAGTGTGCGCGTCATAGCGGGGCAACTCCCTGGTTGCGGGCGCGTTGGTCGCGCCAAATCGTCGAGTGGTAGACGGCCACCCGGGGGGACCTGCTCACCATAGCCGAACAGGTCCCGGCCGGGCTCCTCGATTACTCCTTACGTGATCACGCGAGGCTGAAGACCCCGGAGAAGACCGGGAGTTCGTAGCGCTTGATGATCCGGTTGAAGGCGACGTGGACGTCGATCAGGGCGTCGAGGTCGTAGAGGAAGGGGATGTCCTGCTGCTTGACCACGAACGGGGTGAGCACGGTGGGTGAGGCGCTGACGCCGAGTTCGGCGATGGTCTCCAGGCCGCGCAGGGTGTCCGCGGCCGGTTCGATTCCGGCCAGGAGGCAGCTGCCGACCTCCATGCGGCCGAAGATGTCGACCGCGTCGGCGAAGACGGCTGTGTAGTCCTCGAAGGTGAGGGTGCCCTTGTAGCCGTGGACGTAGCGCTTGCGGTAGTCGCTGTTGACGATCTCGACGCCGGTGTTGAAGCGGCTGATGCCGGCGTCACGCAGTGCGGTGAGGTAGTCGCGGCGGTGGGCCTGGTCGTGGCGAAGGCCCTTTGGGATGACCTGGGAGACGTAGATACCGCCGGTGAAGCCGGCCTTGCGCAGGGCGGTGGCCATGCGGCAGTGGCGTTCCAGTTCGAGCTTCTCGTTGGTGATGCTGCCGGTGCACAGCCAGATTAGGTCGTAGCCGCGGGTGATCTCCTCGGCGTGCGTGTCGACGTAGGCGAGGCAGGCATCGAAGTTGGCGGCGTAGTTGGACGTGGCGCCGCTCTGCAAGGCCAGGATCTCCCACTCGGACTCCTTGAAGCAGAAGTCGCAGGAGAAGGCGCAGTAGGTGTGGTAGTCGAAGACGAAGGAGCGCATGCCGTTCTCGCGCATCAGTCCGAAGTTGTACATGCCGGTGGGAGCCCGGTCCCCGTCGACGAGCTGGGTGCACGCGACGGTGAGGGTGCTCCCGTTGATCAGTGCGCTGAGCTGGTCGCCGTCGAACAGGAACGGGGAGGACTGGTTGACGCGCACGGTGACCTTCTTGGCGAAGCCGCCGGGGCCGCTGATCTGGATCTCGATGCGCGGGATGACCTGTCCGTAGACGGGGAAGCGGATGTCGGTCGTGGTGAGCTGGACGCCGTCGCGCAGCGCACCGAGCCGGAAGGCCTCCTCGATGCGGACCTTGTCCAGTCCGGTGAGGGTGAGCGGGAAGCGGGAGGCGCGGTCAGTACGAGACGGCATGGTCGACCTCTTTCCGGGCAGCGCGAACGGATATGAGACGAGCCGCGTTGGCGCCGAGCAGGCCGGCGGCGAGCGGTGCGGGGAGGTCGGGCAGGACCTGCGCCCAGGCGGCGGCCGGGTCCTTGGGGGTGCCGGGGTGGGGGTAGTCGGTGGCGAGCATGATCCTGGGGGCGAGCCAGTCGGGCAGGCGGGTGAGGTCCTCGCCCAGGCCGACGGAGAAGAACACGGTGTCGCGGTCGGCCAGGTAGGAGCGGGGCGGCTGCTCGCACAGGCCGGTGACGCCGTTGTCGCGCAGCGTCCGCCAGGACTCCTGGGCGCGGTCGAGCCAGGACGGCAGCCAGCCGGCGTTGCACTCGTGGAAGGCGAACCGCAGCCGAGGGTGGCGGTCCAGCACCCGGGCGTCGAGGAGGGCCGCCAGGTGCAGCTGGCCGGGGAGGGTCTCGTTGACGTGGTTGAATAACGGGCCCATCGCGGGGGCTCGCAGGCTGGTGGCGCCGACCGGTCCGGTAGTGACGGGCAGGAAGTGCGGGATGGCGACCTTGTGCAGGTGCAGGGTCACCTCCATCTCCTCGGCAGCGGCGAACAGCTCCTCCGCTGGAGAACAGGTCCTCGCGGTAGCCGCCGGGGATCATCACGTGGGCGAAGCCCGCCTCGACCAGACGGCGCAGCCGCGCGGGGGCGTCCTCTGTGAGCGGGATCTGCGCGACCGGGAGCAGGCGGTCGCGGTCGGCGTCGGCCATGTCAGCGATCCAGCGGTTGTAGGCGTCGAAGTGCGCGAGGGCCCACGGGCCGGTCGGGTCGGTCTCCTTGGGCCAGATCAGGCCGAGCGAGGGGAACAGCAGCGTCGCATCAATGCCAGCCTGGTCCAGCCACGCGAGCCGGGCCTTCGCGTCCCAGGACGCGCGGGTGCACGAGTCGCGGTAGGAGGCGAAGCTCCCCTGATCGGGCAGGGTGTTCCAGTCGCGGATCTCACCGTCGTCGCCGGCCGCCACGCCGCCCAGGCGGCGCACTAGCGTGGAGGGGCGGCCCTGGACGAGCAGCTTGTCCCCGTCGTCGGCATCGCGCACGACGCGCAGGCGGTCCTCGCGGAAGGCGGGGTCGAGGTACGGCTCCCAGTTCCACAGGGGTTCCATGATGTGGCCGTCGGCGTCGACGACCTTGTGTCCGTTCCACATAGCGAGTCTGTCCTCGGGGTTGTCTTGGCGGTGATCAGGCGGGCAGGGCGAGGGCCTTGAGGTAGTCGGTCGGGTAGTGGACCAGTCGGGTGTCCGGCACGATCCGCCCGCCGGTGGGCAGTTGGCGCAGCAGCAGGACACGCTGGATCCACCGGTCGGTGCCGTCGTAGGAAGGGCGGAACGCGCTGCGGCCGTGGACCGAGCGGCGGTTGTCGATCAGCAGCAGGTCTCCGGATCCGAGCAGGACCTGCTGAGCACAGCGGCCCAGCGCCTCTTCGAGAGCCGCTGCTGCGGCGGCACCCGCAGGGGTGATCGCGGTCAGCAGGGTGGAGTACTCCAGCACCGGGCCCAGGCTGCCGTCCCGGAGCAGCGTTACCGGCTCGGTCGTGCGCTGGTCTCCGTGGACGTAGCTGCCGCGGTCGGTGGGGAACACAAACAGCGGTTCGCGCAATGTGCGGCGCTCACCGGGGGTGAGCTGCGCCAGTGCCTGCTGGATGTCGGCCACCAGCGTCCGGGCCTGCCCGGTGGAGTCCGCGCGCAGGCCCAGGAGAGCCAGGAAGTCGGGCGGGTAGGCGGTGAAGCACGCCTCGGTGTGGAGCACGAGGTCGTTCGCTCCGGAGGCGGTCTGCACGTTGTGGTGGGAGGCGATCGGGTAGCGGTTCTGCACCAGGTGCGCGCCATCCCACTCCCGGTAGGCGAAGATCTCGCCCAGCCGCGCTCCGATCACGGCCAGCAGGGGTTCCGCTCCGGTCAGCTGTACCTGGGAGAGCTGGTGGAAGCTGGTCGGTGGGGTGCGCGGAAGTACAGCGGGCATCGGGATCCCGCGGATCAGCAGGCTGGAGGGACCCTGCCGGGTAGCGAAGCGGTCGAGCATCGAGGCCACGCCGTCGTCCAGGAACCGGGACGCCATACGGGCCTGGTCAGCGAAGGTGCTGCCGTCGGCGTAGGGGTCGGCGACGACCTGCCCCGCCGCCAACGACAGGCTCGCGCTGGCGTGCGGCGAAAGCGGAAGCGTGGTGATCGACGATCGTGCGGGCATGGCACAGCCCTTCCAAGCGAGGGTGAGGAGCCCCGCTCCGAAGAGACCGGATCATGCTCGGCCCGGCGGGGTGCACTCAGCTTCGCTCCCCGCTGCGCCTGGAAATTGCACACCTGTGCCACTCCCCGACCAGGGAGGTAAAGCCTTGTCGCGCAGGCGCCGACTGCGGTCAGACCGCGATGCCCAGCCAGGTCGCCAGACCCCGGGCCGCATCCGAGGAACGCCGCGACCGGTGGACGATCGCCGTGGCAGCCTCCCTCGCGCCGGGGTGGCTCCTGGTGTGCTGCGGGGCACGGCGACGCGCCTCCAGCAGCGAGGTCAGCGCGCCACCATAGTCGCCCAGCCAGGTCTGCGCCCGCGCCAGGTCGATGAAGTAGTGGCTGGCACGCTCAGCGGGCAGATGCGACGGCGGCTCCCAGCCACGCGCCCGGCCCACGGCCTCGTCCGCATCCCCCAACTCCACAGCGATCGCCACCTCGTGCACCTTCACGCTGGCAGGACCGAAGCTGGTGTGGAAGTAGGCGACATCCGCCCCCACGACGCCTGCCATAGCCTGGGCGACCTCCAGGTGCGCCCACGCCTGCTCCGTCTTGTGTCCGAACGCCGCCAGCACAGCTGCCCTGGAGTGCAGGGCACCGTAGACACTCGCGGCCTTCGGATCGCTCCAGGCCCGGCGCGCGATCGGTTCTCCCGCAGCAGCCAGGAGGCGCAAGCCGGAGTCCACCGGGCCGGCGACGAAGAACGCCTCCGAGCGCACATACGCTGCAGTCGCCAGCATCAGCTCGTCGCCCGAGCGTTCAGCAGCCCAACGGACCCGGTCGATCAAGATCGTGGACAGGTCCAGGTGGCCCAGCTTGTGAGCGATCGCGTCCGCGCACCGGTAGCCGGAGGACAGCAGCCAGAACGCCAGCTCCCGCTCGCTCCCGCGCTCCGTCTCGGCGGCAACGCTCAGCTCCTCCACCAGCGGGATCAGCATCTTGCCAAGTGCCCCGTACTGGCACGCGAGCCGCAACTGGCCAGCCCGCGCAACCTCCTGAGCCAGCTCCGACAGCGAACGCGGCGGCCGACCCAGGTCCGGCGGACAGTCGTACACCGAAGCCAGCTCCCGCAGCTCCGGCAGGTACGCCGCCCCTCGGCCCGCCGCCACGACTGGCGTGGCCTCCACTTCCCCCAGCAGCACCAGCAGGTCCACCTCCAGCGTGCGAGCGACCGCCATCGCCAGGTCGAGGCTGCCCGGCCGTTGCCCGGCCTCGACCTTGCTCACCAGCGACTTGGACACACCGGCCGCGTCCGCCAGCTCCTGCTGGGTCAGCTGATGCAGACTGCGCAGCTCCCGTAACCGCTGCCCGAGTTGCTCAAGGGATGCCTTCACAACACGCTCCAGACGGACCGACGCTTCGCGTGCCCCGTATTCTCGCCTAGGTACCGCGCCAACCGCTGAGGGTTGACGCCATCCGTGCTACTACCCGGAGCGATACATGACGATCCGTTCAGTGGTTTTCGACGTCGGCGAGACCCTCATGGACGACAGCACCTTCTGGGGCTCCTGGGCCGATTGGCTCGGCGTCCCCCGCCACACCCTCGCCGCCCTCGTCGGCGCCGTCACCGCCCAGGGCCACGACAACGTCGAAGCGCTCCGCCTCATCCGCCCAGACTTCGACCTCGTCGCCGAACGCCGAGCACGCGAGAAAGCCGGCAAGGGCGAGTCCATCAGCGAGGCCGACCTCTACCCCGACGCCCGCCCCGCCCTCACCGCGCTCCGCCAGGCCGGATTCTGGGTCGGCATCGCCGGCAACCAGACCGCCCGCGCCGCCGAACTCCTCGCCGACCTCGACCTCCCCGTCGACGCCATCGCCACCTCCGGCCAGTGGGGCGTCGCCAAGCCTGACCCCGCCTTCTTCGCCCGCGTCGCCGACTGGGCCCCCGGAAAGCCTGACGAGATCGTCTACGTCGGCGACCACCGCGACAACGACATCATCCCCGCAAAGGCCAGCGGACTCCGCACGATCCACATCCGACGCGGACCGCTTGGGTACCTACAGGCCAATGACCCAGTTCTGAAGGCAAACGCTGACTGGCAGGTCGACTCGATCACAGAGTTGACGCTGCTACTGGGTTCGGCAGACCACACGCCAGCTGGATGACTGGCCTACCCGGTCCCTGCGCCGATGCTCGTCGCTCGGTCTGGTGTGTGATCGTGCGCCAGGGTCTGGGGCCAACCGCGATGTGGACTTCCTCGCGGCCGGATCGGGAGGGGCGGTGGTGTCGGGGACGGCCTTCGACGAGTGCAAGCGACGGACTTGGCCGGGGCGGGCGTCGGCGTTTGCCGAGAGCCTCACTGGCCTGTGCGCATGTCCGGTCCCGCAGTTGCTGGAGGCCGCCGAGATTCGCCCCGGTGTCCGAGTGTTCGATGCGCGGACGGGAACGGCGTCCTTCTTGCCCAGGAACGCGGCAATGACGAGATCGCCGTCTTCGCCAACGCCGGAACCTGAGCGTCCGACTTGTCCCGCTAGCCTTCCTGCCTCTCCGCTCGCAAGCCCAGCTGACCGAGACCCTCGTCGAGAACCAGATCGATGATGTGAGGTGCGATGGGCTTAGGCGAGCGGATTGACACGTCGAAGTCGACCATCACCTCGGCTCCCTGGGTGGCAAACTGCAGCACGGCCACCTTGACGACGTCCCTCACCTTGTCGGCTGGCACGCCCGCGATCCGCAATCGAAGTTCTGTGGGTCCAGGCGCCGATTTGGTGTTGGCCGGGGAACCCCCGGCAGGGCTTGCGGCTGGGCTTCGCTCACCTTCTCTGCTCTGTGATGTCGAGGCGTCTGACGCATCCGCATCCGTACGACCTGCGGAGGGCCCCGCGACGGCCGATCGGCTCTCTGCACCTGCGCGTACTGATGTGTTGCGTTGTGCGAGCGCGTCGAGCGCAAGTGGGGCACGCACCAGCCATGTCCCCGGCTGGAAGTCGATCTCGCCCGGTATCACGTCCTCCCCCAGCCTGATCACTGCATCAGGCGCGCGCCACTGGCTCCCCGACACAAGGGCGAACACGCTGCGCTGCACACCAGCGCGCAGGCAATCGCGCAGCACCTCAGCCGAGGCCAGCTTCGGCAAGCGAGGGTAGCGCTGAAAGGCGTGGAGGAGCGCTTCGATCTCAATGGCCTCTGCCTCCGCTGGGAGCAACTTGAACCGCTCGGAGAGGAGCGCGGCTGGGGCCAGCTTGTCCAGCAGCGCATCGCTGGCACGAAGATGTTCAGTGACACGGTCAGTCACCGTCTCACTGGCACGGGCTGGCCCCAGGTCCTGATGGAGGACCGCCGGCGGGGAACCACCGATGCCGTTCGTCAGCATGTATATGTGTCGGTAGGACAGGACGAGAAGAGCGGGCAGCCTGTCCTCCGCACGAGCGATGCGATCGCGGAGTTCATTCTGCTGTTCTTGGTTGAACCGCCTGAGCCGCGGGCCATCCGCCTGCAAGTCCCGCATCGCGCTGACGGTGCGTGCCAGGCTACGGGCTCTTCCTAGCGCCACGGAATCCGGGGCAATCACAACCAGCGTGTTCTTGTTGGTCCGACCGGACTGGTTGAACTCAGTGAGGATGTGATTCGCGAGGATCTGCACAAGCCCCGAGGTATTTTCGGAGTCTGCTGGCTCGACTCGGTTCTCCGGATCCAGAAGTGCAAGGGTCAGCTTCGGGACATCAGGGACACCCGACGAGTCGTGCACGCCTGTGACGGTGCGCCAGAATCCTGCAGCGGGAGCAACTTTGTTGGTGGCCTCGGCCAGGAGGGCGGAGATTACTGTCTCCGCTACGGCACTTTCCCGCTCGACTATGACCTTGTTCAGGTTCGGCTCGGTGGTGAACCTGTAGCGACCTCCCTCGTAGCGTAGATAGAAGGCAATATTCTTGACTGTGTCCCGTACATCTTCCAATTGGCCACGGGACAGTCCCGGGCGCCCGACGCCGACGATCATCTGCGCATCGGAGGCACCCAATACTCGCTCTGCGCTGAAGGAACTCACGAAGGCTGTTGTGGCCAGTCCTGTAGCTACGCGGAGGGCGGCGATTTCACCCCCTCTGCGCTTGTCCTCCTGGGGCGCTCGTGAATTCTGCCGAATGATGTCCGCATTGAGTGCAGCCTTATAGGACTCCCCCGCGAACCTCAGAACCTCGGCTCGGACGCCGGGGTCGTGCAACGGCAGGTCGCCGGGGTGTATGAGCGGCGAATCGTGTCCTTCTTGGTAGAGCGCTTTGATGGTGTGGGAGAGGATACGCAGGGCTCCCCTGGTGCGCTGGAACCCGGACAGCGAGCCCCAGCGGTTGGTGAGTACGTCGATCAGTTCGGGATGGAACGGATAGGCGGCTTCGATGCGGTCTCGGTAGTCCGGATCCCGGTATATCGAAGGAAGGGCATCGCCGATCTGATCGGAGTAGTACTTTCCATAGGCATCGGCAACCCCGCGCCGTTCGGCCGCCGATCCGATGGTCTTGAAAAGTCGGGTGTGCAGAACCGGGAAGATATCATCACCCTCGACGGGCGTGATGGTGGCCTCGGTCCGGCCGAAGATCCTGGACAGCCGCTCGAGTAGGTCCTCGCTGTTGACGGCGGCAAAGTCTTCGAGATGGGATGCTGTCAACGTGGCCACGAGGCAGGCACCCGGCACATTGGCAACAGCAGTATTCAGCTCTTTGATGATGGTCAGAGTAGTGGACGTCAACGAGCCCTTGCGCGTGTCCGAAGTGAGAGTCTTCGCCAGGTATTCCAGCGTCTCGTCCATCAGTATCAGGCAGGGCGAGTGTTCGCGGAGGAGATTCACGAGTTGGGTGGTGGAGGTCCCACGGCGCGCCTCGTCCTGAGTGCGAACGGCCTCGTAGGCTTGCGCGCCACCGAGTTTGTAGGCGAGATGGCCGAGCAGAGTGTGTGCAGGAGTCCCGTTGTCCTTGGGGTTGCAATCAGCTGTGAGCGCAGAGCCGTCCAGAACGACAACTCGCGCCTGCGGCACAACGCCGCCCCTTATCGACTTGGCGAGTTCTCGGGCAAGCTGTGTCTCTGCCACGGATCGAGCAGATCCAAAAAGGTGGTATGCGGCCAGTAGCGTGTGTGTCTTGCCGCCGCCGAACTCGGTCTGCATGCGGTACACGGCATTGGCGGCCGGGTCGCCGGACAGTCGGTTCCCGATTTCGACCAACGCTTCTCGGAGATTCTCAGTCAGATAGGTCTTCTCCGCGAACAGAACCGGGTTCAGGTAATCCGCAGGCGCTTCGCCCTTCGCTACGAGTCCCAGGTCAGCGGCGAACCTGGCTTCCTCGAAGGAGCCGTCAGCGATGTCGTCGTGGGGCCGCGCTACCTCGTGCCACTTCTTCAGTCTGGTCACGCCGAGGTCATCCATTTCCTGTGCTCGAATCGAAGAGAGCGAGCTCTTCGAATGCCGGCGTGTACTTGACGGCTCGTTCCGTCAGATCCTCGCGATTGCCGCCGAGACCGAGCAACAGGGTGCGTTCGCGGCTTCCCTCAGGGAGCAGCTCAGCCACCGCTGTGATCAGCGCCCAGAACGCAGGTTCTACTCCGCCGCCGGTCGTTCCCAGTAGTGCGTCGAGTTCCTGACGCCGTCCTTGGTCGTGCAGCAGACAGGCCGCGTGCATGACATCGACCAGAGAGGGGCGAGGGCCCAGTGGTATTCGGCCTCGGTCATCCGGGCCGAGCAGCCGGTAGCCCGCGCTGCCTTTGCCAAGCTTCTTCATCAGGCCGCCAGGTGTGGTGAGCACCTCGAGACTCAAATCGAAAGCGCGGCACAGCATGTAAGCCTCATCGGCGGGAATATCCTGGCTGTCGTAGGCCCAACGCCAGGTGAGATACAACAGTGACCGATCGTCGAGAGCCTGGAGGGACTCACCTCCGGTAAGGGCCCGGGTCGCGTGCCGGGCGACCGCTTGTCGGGCGAGGACCATGAGCTGCTCAACATCGACCTCCTCTCCCGACAGTCGAACTACTCGGGAGTAGCGCGCGAAGACCTCGAAGGCCGGCCCAATCGCGGAGACGAAGTAGTCCGCCCCAGACAGCTTCATGTCGTCGAAGACAGCCAGGCGCTCGGCTATTCGTGCGTCGAGTTCGCGGACGACATCATCGAAGTACCCCTCTTCGGCAGCCACGACCTTACGGCACACCAGGACGACCGAGGAGGCGAGAACTGAGCCCTTGTTGTCGGTGCTGCGCCCTTCGCGCTCAGACTGCATCGGCCACGACGTCGTCACCACGAGGCCAGCAGTCCGTAGTCCGCGCAACAGGTGTTCCCATGCGGTGGAGTCCGTGTGGGCGAATACCAGAGAGACGATTCCGTCGTCGCGCACCACTCTCGATACCTCGTCCAAGGCCCTCTGGAGGCGTTGCTCGAAGTCGGCTCGCGATATGTACTCGGCCGACTTGGTATCAGCCCGATTTTGGATGACTTCGGCCTTTTTTGGGGTGAGGGAAGTGGCAAAGAGCTCGAGGTAAAGGTGGCCCAGGGAGCGCTTGAGCCAGACATAGAAGAAGTCAGAGAGGTCCCCGTACTGGAAGGCGTCATAGTAGGGCGGATCGATGATAACGGCGTCAAACTCGCCGTCCTCGAAAGGAAGATGCTGAGCATTGGCCCGCTCGACGCGAGCCGGGTTGCCCGCGGTGGCGGCGACGCAGTGGATCAAGGATTGAGATATCCAATTCACTGCACCGGACCAATTCCCGGGTCCACCACTCAGTGGGTCTATCTCACAGAAGTCCCAGGCCATACGAACAGACTGTTGAGGAAATGTATGCGTGACAAACTCACCGGATGGCACCCAAGTGACGAACGAGGAGTTGTAGTCCACGATGCGATCGACAGCCAGCCCGAGGTAGGTGGCCAGCGCTCGCGCCCTCCCCTCGTCCATCCCCTCTTTGAGCATTGCCTCGTGAGCGGCACGAACGCTCTGTGCCAGTACTGCGAGAACAAGCTGCTGACGCGGGGTGAACATACTGGACCAGGTGTCCATGCCATAGGTCAGGTTCGGGTAGCGGCGGTACTGGGATCGAGTGATGGATTCGTCCGGCACCGCGCTGGTCCCGTCCGGATAGTCGTCCAGATTTTCCACAAGGACATCCGCGCGCGCGATAGCCTCTCGGTCCGCTTCTGTCGGCTCCCGGTAGACGCGACCCCCGCTGGGCCGAATGTCGAGGACCGCGTACAGGTACTTCCCAAAGCCGTGCTCGCGCGCGTAGCTTCGCAACTCCTTATCCGGTCGAGCGGTTCCGCAAGCTGGGCAGGTGACTGTGACCTGCGAGCCGCGGCTGGTCTTGGTACCAAGACTCCAATCGCTGCCGTCGGTGGGTGCTCCCACAGCGATGCGCAGCTCGATGCGGTCCTTGCTGATGTCGTAGTCGACACGGACCTCGTTGCGGGTGGAGGCTGCCAGCTTGCGGGACGATATGAGCGGGATTGTTCGGGCGCAGCCAGGGTCAGCGCATGGAACAGTGCGTGCCCAGAAGTAGACGGCGGCACGGGCGCCTTCCTTGCCCCGTGGAAGGACTGATTCGAGGCGGGCGTCAGCTTGCATGCTGACCCAGTCGGCCCAGGTCCGGAACTCTTCCGCAAGCTCCGGTCCGCCGGGCACGTCCGCTTTGCCGTAGCGCGCCGGGTATTCGAGCACACACTTCTGGATGAGATGGGCGACCGGATTGATGTCAACGGCGGTGGTGTCGCAACCAAGGCGGGCCGCCTCGAGAGGGATGGAACCGCCACCTGCGAAACAGTCCAGTACCTTCGGGGGCCGATCGGGCCAGGCTGCCCTGAGGGCTTTACGCAAAGGTTCCACAACGGCTGCACGGGAGATCAACGCGAAGGGAGCGGCGTTGCCGATATCTGCCAGCAACTGAGTCCGCTGCGTCGGACCGGGGTCGGGGACAAGACTGGCGAGTACCACCGTGCGGGCCATCGACAAGGGCCTGCGCGCCCACCACAGGTGCATGGTGGAGATATGGCCGTGGCGCAGGTGCTTCTCGCGACTGGAAGCAGCGTTAACGAGGGCGAGGGGGAGCTTCTCCTCGATGAGGGCAGGTTTCACGACGCCTCCTTTTCTGCGGCGTCGACGACGGGGCCGGGAGCGACCGAGTACCGGACGTCATGGCTGGGGACGAGACTGCCAGCCAGGGCCGTGGCGGGATCCTGGATCCGGTAGAGCCTGGGATGATCGCCGGCGCAGTCCAATACGACGTACAGCCAGTAGTCGCAGCCGAGCTTCACCGCGGTGACGTACTCGGACCAGGTCAGCTCGACCGCGCCGACTCCGGCGCGGCCTTTGACCTCGATGCAGC
The DNA here is from genome assembly GCF_004365705.1 of Streptomyces sp. 846.5. NCBI lineage: Bacteria > Bacillati > Actinomycetota > Actinomycetes > Kitasatosporales > Streptomycetaceae > Streptomyces > Streptomyces sp. 846.5. Next base: position 4,430,160 of record NZ_SOBN01000001.1, on the reverse strand, counting down.
GCCGTTCATCCTCACGTTCGGATACCAAGTCGAAGCCGATGTTGTCCGATTCGACGGAGCGGATGTCCACAGCACCATGGCCGTGCTCGTAGTCGAGGCTCACCTGGACTGCGATGCGTTCGATCTCCGGGTCGCTCAGACCACGACCGTAGCGAGGATCCCCGTCGTCAACCCGGTTCTCGTCGACCGGGGCAGGCAGAAGGAGGCATTGCGCCAAGACGCGAACTGGCCCGCGGTCGACCTGCCGGGTGCGGGCAACATCGGCGAGTCGCCGGCTTCGGCGCTCCTGAACCGTACGTTTGGCAAGTTCAACTTTGCGGCGGCGGCCCTCGGCCCCAGGTTTCCCGGCCTCCACCTCTTCGTCGAGGTTCATCAACTCGACCTCCTGGCGGGCAAGGACCGTGTTGAACGAGGCGTTCAGGAACTCCTCCTGAATCTTCGCAGTGTGGTCGCGCTCCGCTCGGACCTCCTTCACTCGGGCCTCGAACACGTTCTGACGAGCCCAAGTGATCAGTTCGGCTTCGGGGCGGGGGGTTGCCCGATCCTTCTGCGCCACGGTCCCGCCCAACAGGAAGTCGTAGAGGACACCGCCGGAGGCACGCAACACCCCGTCAGCTTCACTGATCGTGGCGATGCTTCGGTGCGCCACAGACCGATGGCCGTCCACCACGTCTGCCTCCAACAGGTGCAGAACGGCAGGGTTCTGTCGACTCGGGTCAAGAAAGATAGCGCCTCGCTGCAGGGGCAGGTGAGTGGCCTCGATGATGTAGTCGATCAAGTTCTCGAACAAGGAGTGGCCGGGGCCGCAGAGCTCTGGCCGCGGCGCACCCAGCTCGGCATCCTCGGCCATCCGACGTACGGCGACGGCCTTGTCGAAGGTGATTCGCTCGTAGGCCGGCTGAAGTTGGCGCAGGGTGCCGCGGTCACGGTCCCTGGCTATCAGCAGGTCCGGGGTCCGATCCACGTGCACGGTGGTGAGATCAAGACGCGGAGTGGACTTGCCCCCTGCGAAATCGATCGCGTCCAGGAAGAACCGCTTCAGATGGTCGGGAGGAAGCCTTCGCTCCTCGGCCCGTTCGCTGAGCCTTCTCTGCAGCCGCCAGTCGATATGCCCGGTCGCAAGGGCCTTGGCAAGCAGTTCCTCGGCCCGCTCGAGGAGTTCCCGGTCGTAGGTTCCCTCCTCGGCGCCAAACTGTGCGGCCGTCTCCCGCGAGCTTCGCTCTCCGGCCACGACGGCCTGGAGCAGTTCCGGAAGCTTGTAAGCGGCGAACACCTCTCCGATCACATCGAACACCCGGTCGCCGAGCGACTCCCCCATCCACTCGAGTTTCTTCAGGACGGTCGCCAGGACGTGCCCTTCCCTGGTGTTCCCAGCGACCAGGTTGAAGATGTGGACCTCTTCGGTCTGTCCGATGCGGTGAATCCGGCCCATCCGCTGTTCGAGGCGGTTGGGGTTCCATGGGATGTCGTAGTTCACCATGAGATGGCAGAACTGCAGGTTGATGCCCTCACCGGCGGCTTCTGTCGCCACCATGATCTGGGCATGCTCGCGGAACGCACGCTCGGCGGCAATGCGCTCGCCCGCCCGCATACCGCCATGGATGACCACGACGTCGAACCGTTCGGTGAGCTTCTCCTGAAGGAAGTCGAGCGTGTCCTTGTGCTCCGTGAAGATCAGCAGCTTCTTGGAGGCGTCGTCCCCGACGCCGTACTTCTCCAGGACCTTCCAGAGCTCGTTGAGCTTGATCTCGCTGCCCAAGCCCTCGGTTTCCTGCGCCTGTGCAAGCAGAGGACGAACAGCGTCGAGCTCAGCCGCGATCTCCTCAAGTGAACGCGGGAGCGCCGCAAGTGCCGCCTCCTCCTGCGCCCAGCGCTCTTCCTCGGTCCGATCGCCGTTGTCGCTGTTGCCCGAACTGGAGCCGACCGTGACAGCCGACCGAGTTTCATGGGCTGGGCTGGCCAGTTCTCGCTCAAGCCGCTCCACTCGACGTTCCAGGGTCCGGCTGATGGCGCGTACTGAGGACGCCAGCCTGCGCTGCATCGTGGTGAGCGCGAACCCGGAGACTGAGGCCCGCCCTTCGCCACGGATCTCGGTGAGGCCCTCGGTGATGAAGGCCGAAACAGCCTGGTAGAGGCTCCATTCGGGGCCTTGCAAGTCGTATGCCACCGTGTGCGGCGTACGGGGCTTGAAGAGAAGGTTGCCGCGCAGGTCAACCATCTGCTCCTTGGACGTCTTCGAGTAGTGCTGGGGGTGGACATCGACGTGTTCGGGGCAGCGATCTCCGTACATATCCGAGTCGAGCAGCCGCAGCAGCCCCCAGATGGACTCCTCACGCCCGGAATGCGGGGTCGCGGTCAGCAGCAGCAGGCGATCACTATGTTCCGAGACGACCTCGGCCGCCTTGTAACGGGCCGTGCGGTTGTCAATGGCACCCCGCTTGTTGACTTTGAGCGTGTAGCCGTGTGCTTCGTCGAGGACCGCCAGGTCCCAGGAGCGTTCGGCAGCGGCGAGAGTCTGCAGGATGTCGTCACTTTTGAGGAGGTCCCGGGAGATGATCAGGACACCGTTGGCATCCCAGGGGTTCTCAGTCGGTGCAGCATCGATGGTCTCCCTGGTGACCCGCCGTGCGCTGATCTGAAAACGTTCGTCCAGTTCGCGCTGCCATTGGAACCCGAGGTTGGCAGGGGCGACGATCAGCACCCGGTCTGCGGCACCGCGCAGCTGGAGCTCCTTGATGTACAGCCCCGTCATGATCGTTTTTCCTGCTCCCGGATCGTCCGCAAGGAGGAAGCGGAGCCGGGGCTGTTCCAGGAAATGCCCGTAGACAGCTTCCAACTGGTGCGGCAGCGGCTCAATATTGGACACCGAGAGCGCGGCCATGTCGTGCTGGAACCTGGTACGGATTCGACGGGCCTCCAAGCCGAGACGGAAAGCTCGTGGATCTGCGTCGTATCCCCGTTCGCCGCCGACGTCCAGCACCTCGATGCCGGGTAACTCGTCCTCGGGAAGGCTGATGGGCTGGTACGCCCCAGGGGCACCCTCGACGAGGAACTCCCAGTAGGCACCGGGCTTCACAGTCACCACCGTCGTGGCCTCGGCATGCCCGGGGAATCGGACTCGCACCCCTGGCCGCAGATCATTCGGATTGAACGTCGTCACTGAGATGCGCCCCCCACCTGCCGGTCACCGCCGGATCCCCACCGGCCGGACTCCGGCCATCGGGTGATCATACGCTTATCAGTCAGACCCCATGAGGTGAGGGGGATATGAGTAGCCGTCATCTCATATGCTCGACCGCGTGACCGTGAAGATCCCCAGGATCGCTGCCCTGCTTGGCGCGTCCTTCGAAGAAATGGACAGGACCCATCTCGCTACACTGTGCGCACATCGCATAGCGGAAGGTGTTGATCTTGACTTCAAGCAAGAGAACTCCTACGTGAAGAGCGCCGAGTCACTGGACGAGCTGGCCAAGGATGTGACCGCCATGGCGAACGCCCGAGGCGGGCTGATCGTCATCGGAATCGCTGAAGATGCTCAGGGTTGCGCGGGCCGACTGACGCCTGGTGACATTGACGACAAGGTCGTCGTGCAGCTCAACAATGGTCTGCGCAGCCGGGTCTTCCCCTTTCTTCCCCCAGACTTCAGCATCCGCACGATCCCGGACAGTGCCGCTTCGCCAGCGGTCGGCTTCATCCTCATCGGCATCCCGCGTAGCCCCATGGCCCCTCATGCCGTTCGACCAGTCGCCGGAGGCAAAGGGCAGAACCGTTACAGCTACGCACGCCGGATGGACCGGATCACCGCTTGGCTCGATGAATCAGAGATCGCACAGGTCTACCGGGACCGATTCCGGCTCGCTGAAAACCAGGAGGCGCGCGTCCATCGGGTGCTGGCGGAAGGGGCAGCCTGGGCGAACCCCACACTTCCTGGCGGAGTCCGACTCGAGCTGGCCCTGGTGCCCAACGGTCTCGCGGAGCGCCGAATCGACCGATCCTTCATCCAGGACGTCACGGGCTTCCTCAGTCGGATGTCGGAGCTGGGAGAGTCCCCCGGACGTGCACTGCCGCAGCAACTACTTGGCAGGATGCCCGATGTTCGCCGCGGCCGAATGCAGATGCAACGAGATGGCGTGTACGCAGTCTGGCACACAGATGGCAGCGCCTTCGTGTCGATCGAAGTGGCTCGTGCGGTCGTGGCGAACCTGGTTTCGACCTCGAATACCGAAGCAGGTGGTGTCAGACTCCACCCGGAGGCGGAGGCTCCCTTCGTGTCGCCCGCAGAGGGATTCCCCATCGGGAGCGATGCGATTGCCGTCACAGTCCGCGCTCCAGACGCCGTCGGCTACGGGAGTGAGGTGCGGCGATCGCCAGCATCGAGCCCTACGGCTGCGCCGGCCCTCATCGCCCCTCAACTCAACCTGACCTTGCTGGAGTCTCAGGTCCTTGGAGCGCTGCACTTGATCGCGACATACGCCGACTGGGCTGACGGCTTCGGGGATGTGGACATCCTTGCTCGAACGGCGGGCGAGACGACAGTCTTCGTCGATCGAACTCCGATCAACAAGAGCACACGCTTCATTCCGCCCCCCGAGCCCTTCGCAGGGCTGCCCAGCGAGCCAAGCCATCATGTCGCCTACCTCGCGGGCCTAGTTGAGGACAGCCGACAGTTGCGTGCTGTCGCTCGTAACGTCGCTGCGGACCTCCTCGCAGACTACGGGGTCTACGAGCTCACACTGCTGCGCCCAAATGGTGATGTACGTGCTGCAAGACTCGCTCCCGAAGCAAGGGCCGAGATGGAAGCGTGGCTTGCTGCGGGCCTCTAAGCGGATCTGGTGAAGTCGGCTGCGGGTTGGGTAGGCGTCCTGTGGGAGGGGACGCCATGTCGAACATCCTGCGCATCGAGTTGGCTGACGATCAGCGTGGCGAGCTGCGCATTCTGCTGGCACGGCGGGATCTGACCCGTTACGCGCGACTGCGGGCGGAGTGCATCCGGCTGCTCGACCGCGGCATGACCGCGCCCGAGGTCGCCGACCTGCTCGAATGTCATGCGGTCACCGTCCGTGCGGCGGTCCACTGCTTTCACGGCGGCGGGACCAAGGCACTGCCCGATGCTCCGCGTCCGGGCCGCCCGGCGAAGGTGCTGGGCAGCGACGACCGTGCTGCGCTGGCCGAACTGTTGGAGCGGTCCGCCGCAGCCGGCGTCACCTGAACCGTGCCGGCTCTGCGCGAGTGGCTGCGCGAGCAGCGCGGGGTGGAGATCTCCGCCGACTGGCTGTGGGAGCTGCTGCGCCGCGACGGCTTCCGCTGGAAACGGACCCGCGACAGCGTGCGGCACAAGGCCGGCCCCGTCCTCCAGCTGGCCGCGAAGGCGGAGCTGGGGGACTTACGGACTTACGGATGGAGGCGCACGCGGGCGGACCGGATCTGATCTTCCTCGACGAGTGCGGGTTCGCCCCGACCATGCCCACCAGTTACACCTGGTCCAGGGCCGGGCAGCGGGCGGTGGTGCCGAAGGAGGACACCAGCAACCGGCGGGTCAACGTGCTCGGTGCGAAGATCGTCGGCACCGGGCCGGACCTGGTCTGGCAGCGCACCAGCGGCAAGATCGACACCGGGATGCTGTGGAGTTCGTCTGTGTCCGCCTGGCGGGCCTGGGCGGCGGGGCTGCCGTCTTGGACCTGGCCGCAGACGGCCTCGGCATCGATGCCATACCGGTCCGGGAGCGGCGACGGCCGTGCACGGTCGTGCTGGACAACGCTTCCGCGCACGTGGCCAAGGCGTTCAGGGGCCGCCGCCGTCAGCTGGCGAAGATCGGCGTGGACCTGTTCTACCTGCCCCCGCGCAGCCCGGAGTTGAACGACATCGAGCTGGTCTGGCGCCAGGCGAAGTACCAGGACTACCCGCAGCGCGCCCAGACCAGCATCGACGCCATCGGTGAAACCGTCGACCGCGCCATGACACGGCAGCGAGACCGAATTCGACAAAAGTCAGCAGCGAACTCCATCCAAGCCGCTTAGTATGCGGTGCATGACGCGGTATGTCGATGAGGATCTGCACGGTGCGGAGTTCCGCGAGTGCGATCTGACCGGGGCACGCCTGATCGGCGTCGTCATGCAGGATGCCGTGATCGACGGGCTCATTACCAACCTCGTGGTGAACGGTGTCGAGGTCACCGGGTACGTCGAGGCAGAGCTCGACCGGCGTCATCCGGTGCGGGTGCTGATCCGCTCCGAGGACCCTGCCGATCTGCGCGGGGCATCGCGTCAGCTCCGTGCCGGCTGGGCCGCCACGGTCGAGCGAATCCGCCGTATGCCCGGTATCGAGCGCCGCAGCGTGAACGGCGAGTGGTCGGCGGTGCAGACGATGCGCCACCTGGTCTTCGTCCACGACTCGTGGTTTCGCCGCTGCTGCCTGGGCTCGACGGAGCTGTTCACGCCGATGGGCATCGGGACGACCGTCGAGCCCTACCGTGGAGCGCACGGGCTTGACCTCTCGCTCGATCCGACCCTCGATGAGATCGTGAGCGTGCGTGACGCACAGGCCGCCGAGCTCGAGGCCTGGCTCGACGAGGTCACCGCTGTGCAGCTCGCTGCGCGAGCGCCGGTGCCTGACGACGATGTCTGGCCGCCCTACGCCCGGGGCCGCTTGGTGCGGCAGTGCCTCGGCACGGTGCTCAACGAGACCTTCGAGCACCACGGCTTCTGCGTCCGCGACCTCGACCTGATCGAGGCACAGGACGCCGAGTAGGGCCTGCTACGGACTCAGCCCGCATGACATTCGAGCAGGTCGGCGATCTCGACCGCGGTCATGCCGCGGTCGAGCAGTCGGATGCACTCCGCCCGCAGTCGCGCGTAACGGGTCAGATCCCGCCGTGCCAGCAGAATGCGCAGCTCGCCACGCTGATCGTCAGTCAACTCGATGCGCAGGATGTTCGACATGGCGTCCCCTCCCACAGGACGCCTACCCAACCCGCAGCCGACTTCACCAGATCCGCTTAGTGAGGGCCGGGGAACCCCGGATGTCTTCCCCGAACTGCCCCAACCGGCCAGCTGCTAAGGCGGCCTGCACGCTGCTCGTGGCTCTCGGCCTCGCCCCCATCGCGATGCCGAGTTGGGAGCGGTTTCGGGGATATGATCCCCGGCTATGGACTGGCTGGAGCGCGCGGCACGGTTGAGGCAGTGGACCGGAAACGGAGCCCGGGCTCCGCACAAGCCGCTGCTGTTCCTGTACGCGCTGGGGCAGTTCCAACAGGATCCCGACGGAGAACTGGCCTACAGCGCGGTGGAGCAGGACCTGAAACAGCTGCTGGCCGAGTACGGGCCGAGCAACCGGACCTCCCCGGCCTATCCCTTCCACCACCTCCAGAGCGACGGCGTCTGGGAGGTGCACACCGACCGCGGTCCCGGAAGCCCCGGAAGCGGGGTGCTGGAGCTGCGCGCCACCGGCGCGAAAGGGAGACTTGCCCCGGACCTGCGCGCAGCCCTCCGCCACGAACCCGTACTGCTCGGACGCCTCGCCCGGGTCCTGCTCGATCTGCACTTCCCGCCGTCACTGCACGGCGATCTGTGCGACGCGGTCGGCCTGGAACTGGAACTGGCCGAGACCGAGCTGCGGCCACGACCGGACGGAAGCCGACGGCGCGACGCGCGGATGCGGGAACTGGTGCTGACCGCCTACGAATACCAGTGCGCCTTCTGCGGCTACGACGGACGGATCGGAGCCGTACCCGTCGGACTGGAGGCCGCACACGTGCGCTGGTGGGCGTTGGACGGTCCGGACGAGATCGACAACGGACTCTGCCTGTGCTCGCTACACCACAAGCTCTTCGACAAGGGCGTCCTCGGCCTCGCCGACGACCACCGCATCATGGTCACCCAACGCTTCATCGGCCGAAGTCCGGCGGCCCACGAACAGGTACTCTCGCTCACCGGCCGGCGGCTGCTAGGCCCGCAGCCGGGCACACGGCCGATCTCCACGCACCACCGCGAGTGGCACACCAGGCAGGTCTTCCATGGCACTCCACGTCCCGGAACTGCTGCGCCGCCAGCATCGCCGCTCGGCTTTCGGTGAATTGGCCAGTCTCGGCGAGTCCATCCGCCCTCAAGGCGCACACCGGAACCACCTTGCTCACCCAGGTCCTGGACTACGCTCCCAGCAACTCTGCCGCCCGCCGCGTCGCCGCCCAGAACGGACTCCGCCTCATCGCCGAGACCCCGGACGGCGAACAGCGCACCATGCAACTCGACGAGGGCGCCATCCAGCAGTCGTTGACCTCCTCGCGTCAGCAAGGCTGGCATAGCCGGGGAGGCCAGTTTCTACCTCAAGGCTGGCCGGAAAATTGCCCACGCCGACGCATGACCCGACGTGGTGGTGGGGCTCAGCTCGCCCCACCGCTACGTCGGGCGGTCGACATAGCCCCCGATTTGGCACGTCAGAATCGAATGAACACCGCCGCCATCAGCCTCCGCGACAATCACATGCGCTCCTAAACTGCCCCATGTCCGTCTTCCGCCGCTCAAACGGGCCGTCCCTGCGGAGGGCCATGCCAGCATTGGATTCCGAGGACCGCCCAACGGCACCGGATGTCGGGATGGTGACGCTAATGGCCAAGCCCACGGAGGAGCAACGTCAGCAGCGAGCTGCCAAGCGCGCCATACGAGCAGCGCTCGCCGCCGAGGCGGAAGAGCAGCGGGACGGCGAGCGGATCGAGCTCTGGAAGCGCGAGGGCACACATCTCAGCTGGGAAGAGTACAGAGCAGGTGAGCCCTGCCGCGGTTGTGGAGAGCCCATGTCGGACGGGCTGGGGAACTGGTGGCCGACCTTAAAGCTATCCGAGCCCGAGCGACGCGAGTACGAGGAAGCCCAACAGGCTTTCCGTGAGAGGCACTCGAACTGCAAAGGCGGTCGGTGGAGCATCGACGGGTCTCGCGTGACCCATTGCGGCATCTGCTGCCCGCCCCCGCCCATGAGCCCCAAGCAGATCGAGAAGCTCTACAAGCTCCTCTCCTCCATGACCCCGCCCGAGGAGCGCAAGAAGGAGCTCGACGCCTGGAACCTCACCCTCAGATGCGACCACGTCGTCCCCTTCATCCAACATCGCAGCAACACCTACGTCTCCACCAGCGTCGTCGACTGCCCAGAGTGCGAAGCACGTCGTGGAGTCGTGAGTAGGGAGCATGTGGGGCCTGCATACAACGACGACGGGACCAGCCGCCAACGTGACTCGGCTCAGCAGGAACAACTCGCCCGGGAACTGGCCGCCATCACAGCGAAGCTGGCGCGCCAGCAGAGGACTGCCGCCGCGACGCAGCGCCGCATAGACGAAATCCAGGAGCAGCTGCAGGATCGGCCCTGACCCGAGGAGCTCGGCCGCGTGATTACCGAGGCCGGCCCCAGCCGCGAAGGTGGCGTATCGCCGCACGTCACATCCCGGATCTCCGGGAGAAAATTGGGAGAAGATCTTGAAAAAAGGGCCTCCCGAGACCCTGCCAGACCAACCCCTACCCATGCCCTGACCTGCGGGTTCGTGATTCCCGCAGGCCAGGGCATGATCCTTACCTCATTCGGGAAGAAAAGGCCAAGACATAAACCGCTTCGCCCCCACTACGGGCGGAGCGAGGGGGCCGCGGTTCCGAGAGTAATGGCTGGGCCGAGGGTGGGCAGGGTGGTTGTCACCCGGGGCGGCCGTCGAGCTCGGCGAAGACGGAGGCATGGCCGCGGCACCTCCTGGGACACGCGACGGCCCCCGGGGCGACTGGGGGTCGCCTCGCGGCGCTGTCACTGGTGTCGGGTTGGATGTCGCCATGACTGTTCTCGATGTGGCCCGGCGGCTGCCGGGTATCGCGGAGTTGCGCGAGCACTGCCGGGCTCTGGCGATGCTGGAGGCTGTCATCAGCCCGGACTGGGAGTCCCGCTACTACTCCTTCAACTCCGCTTGGGCACCGGGGCAGCAGATGGCGTCGATGCGAGATGGCAGCGGGAACGGGTGGTCCATCGTCTTCTCCGCTGCGGGCGCATACGTGCGCGGCTTTGACCACGAGTCACCGATGATCCCCTACCGCCGCGACAACGACGGTCCCTGGCCCGGTGTCCTTGACACGGTGCCCGAAGCCTTCCGAGAGTTCGTCGCGGAGCCCGCATTCTGCGACGAGCAGGGGATGCCTGTGGTGACCGCGTGCCTGTGGCGCGCAATCGACGACGACTGCTGGCAGACCGGCGAGATCGACTTCCCCGAGCGGCGTGTAGACCCGGATGGCGCCGACTCCCTGTTTTCGAGCTCCTGGCGGACCGGTCGTCCGATGCCTACGTGCGCTTCGCTGAGGACTACTATGAGATAGCCGTGGACCCCGCCGCAGCGAAGGCGATCTTCGACCATCAGCCCCTCACCGAACCACTCGTCGCGATCCTGAACCCAGAATCGACCCTCGCTGACCTGGCAGCGGATCTCACCGAAATCGGCTACCTCCCCGCCGAGCCGGGCGCTGCCGGATGAACGACCGCTCACCAAACGGCAACTGGCGGGCCAACGGTGTCCGCGAGCACCTGGCAGCGCTGAGGCGCGCCGACCGCAAACTGACCGCCTTCGGCGCAAGGCAGCATCGATACCTGCTCGGGCCGTCCTTGACCGAGGCAGGCGTCGCGGCCTTCGAAGAGCGGCACGGCGTCGTTCTGCCGCACGAGTACCGTACCTTCCTTCTGGAGGTGGGCGACGGCGGTGCAGGCCCGCATTACGGGGTATTCCGACTCGACGGTGCCGATGCCGAGGAAATCGGCGAGCCCGAACGCACTCCCGGCTTCCTGGCCACGCCCTTCCCGTACACCCGGGACTGGAACCCGAACTCCCGCTACCCCTGCCCCACCTGGATGGATGACGACGAGCACTTCGACGACCGCTGGATCACCGGGTCCAAGGCCCTGTGCCACTTCGGCTGCGGGGCTGTCTTCCGACTCGTCACCACTGGGGCCTGCCGCGGCCAGGTCTGGTTCGACGACCGCGGCTCCGACGGCGGGCTCAGTCACGCCGCTCCGGACTTCCGTTCCTGGTACCTGGAATGGCTCACCACCCAGGAGACCGCCTCCGGGGACCGTCGATAATCCCGGCCAGGACACCCGCTCGGCCCATACCGTGGGGCAGTGACCATCTCCCTGCTGCTGTGCAACGACCCCCTACGACCGGCCCGCTGCGACCCGTACTTCGCGCCACAGGCGGCCGCCGCCCGCCAGGCCGGCGCGGAGGTGGCGCTGCTGGACCACGACGCGCTGCTCCTCGGCCGCATGGACGAGGCCGTGCGGCGCATACCGCGCGGCCTGGGAGCGGCCTGGTACCGCGGCTGGATGATCCCCACCGCCGCCTATGCGGAGCTCGACGCTGTGCTGGCCGAGCGCGGCGTCCAGCTGCTGACCACGGCGACGATGTACCAAGCGGCACATGAACTCCCCGGCTGGTATGCCGCTTTCACCCAAGCCAACCCGGCGAGCACCTGGATCGCCTGCGACCCCAACCGGACACCTGAGGAGCCGCGCGTTTTCTGGACAGGAGCCGTGCGTTCGGAAGTCACGCTGCGAACTGCATGTCTTGATGCTCAAGATGTACTTCATACGGCGTCATATATCCGACAGCCGAGTGGAGTCGCTTGCGATTGTACCAGAATTCGATGTACCTTGTGATGTCTCGCCGGGCTTCTTCTCGAGTTGCGTATGTCATGCGGCTAACGCGCTCGTTCTTTAGGGATCCGAAGAACGACTCCGCCATCGCGTTGTCGTAGCAAATTCCCGTGCGGCCAGCGGAGCGCCGTAGGCTGAGGTCGTCCAGAGTCTTTCCGTATTCAGCCGACATATAGTTGCTGCCGCGGTCGGAGTGGAATATTGCCTTCTGCGTCAGCTTGCGGTTACGCGCAGCATTCTTGATGGCCCGTGAGATCAGCGGCGTCTGGTAGTGGTCGTCCATCGCGTATCCGATGACTTCCTTCGTGCAGCAGTCGATAACGGTCGCCAAATAAAGCCAGCCTTCGCCGGTGGGAACATAGGTGATGTCCCCGACCAGTTTCTCGCCGGGGCGTTCTGCAGTGAAGTCCCGTTGGACGAGGTCCGGCACGGGGAACGGCAGGCCGGCCTTGGTCAGGTTGAACCGCTTGGGCTTTGGCTGGCAGGGGACCAGGCCCAGGCCCCGCATTAGCTGGCGGACCAGCTCGGGTCCGGCCACTATGCCCCAGCGGCACAGGTGCGCATGGACGCGCCGGTAGCCGTACGTGGCATCGGAATCCTCGAATATCTTCGTGATGAGAACCTTAAGCTCTTCCCGACGACCCGCAGTAGCGGATTCCGGCCTGCCTAGCCAGTCGTAGTAGCCGGAGCGCGAGACGCCGATTCTGGTGCACATGAAGTCAACTGAGTAGGCGTACTCCGCTGTGTCGAGCCTCATCTGATCGATGAACTCGAACTGGTCACTCAGCGGTGATCCTTCGCGAAGTACGCCGCGGCTTTTTTCAGGAAGGTGTTTTCCATCTGAAGTTCCCGGTTTTGCCGCTCGAGCTCCTTGAGGCGTGCACGCTCATGGAGCGTCAGATCCGCTCCAGGCGACGGCTCAAATCCCTTCTGGTGTTTCTTCACCCAGCCACGAAGGGTCTCTGAATTGACACCGATCTCCCGGCCAACCTCGGTGACAGTCTTACTCGAGCTCAACGCGATCTGGACCGCTTCTTCGCGGAACTCCGGTGAGTACTTGCTGGGCGGTGCCACGGGTACCTCGTTTCCTTTGAGTAGAGATCATATTGGACCTCTGTCCGGAAACCTCGGGGCCCCTCAACCGGAGCCGCATACGCTCGCCCGGGCCGCGGCAGAACTCCCGGCAGGCCCGGGAATCGTGAAGGACTTCGTCAAATCCCGCAAGCACGACTGGGAACAGGCCTGCTACCTACCAGCCCTTGCCAACACCACGGCGGTGCACACGGTGGTGTCCCGCTTCGTCGAACTCCAGGACGACTCCCTGGCCGGCGGCATCGTCCTGCGCGCCTTCGAGCACCTCCACCAGGAAGCCGGCGAAGCCAGAATCTGGTGGCTCGACGGTGAAGCGGTACTGACCACCGCCCACCCGGACACCCCCGGTCTGCAGCCCACCCCCGCCCTCGACCACATCGCCCCGTTGGTGCGAAAGCTGGGCTGCCGGTTCGTCACCACCGACCTCGCGCAGCGCACCGACGGCACCTGGCGCGTCATCGAAGTCGGCGACGGACAAGTCAGCGACCTCCCCACCAGCACCGACCCAACCGCATTGCTCGGACCACTCCTCACCCTTCCCCACGGCCCGGAGGAGGAGTAGCACCCACCAAATCGACACCCGCAGGCCCACACCTGGAGCAGTCCTGGCATTTCCCGAGGCCTACGTCACGGGCCTGATCTTCCGGCCCAAGCAGAGCCATCCGAGGGCAGAGCTCGATGTCGAGGCCGCAGCGCCCTCCGGGCACGCTGGTCGGTCACACCACCCGAACGACGCGTTCGCCGGCGTAACTGGGCGGATCCGCCGGCGGACGACATGTCAGTGCCGATCGCTATCGTCTGCGCCGTGGCGAACTCCTACACCGTGCTGTGGACCAACGACCTGTGCCGTGAACTGATACGTGGCAGCTACACCGGCCAACGGCCCAGCATGCTCTTCGGCGGCCCGCACCAGTCCCGGCCCAGCTTCCGTCGCGCCGGCGTCGTGCCCGGCGATCGCGTCTTCGCCGTACGGGTCCATCGCACGGCGCTCTACCTGGTGTGCGCCATGCAGGTGCAGCGCATCGTCGACTACGCAGACGCCGGTGCCGAGTTGGCGGACGAGGATTATCCGCGGCTCACCCACTGGCGCCCGCTCAAGAGCGGCTGCATCTCCGAAGTCGTCCTCGGCACGCCCGGAACCCCGATCCCCTTCGACGCCCCGGTCGCCGGTGAACCACTGGAACGCCTCACCTTCACCTCGCGCCGCGGCGAGCGGCAACTGAAATACGTCGAAGACGGCCGGCTCCTGCGCTCGGTCAGCCTGGAAGGCATCTACCGCCTCGCCCCGGACTCCGCCGACATCCTGACCAGCCAACTGACCCCACAGGACATCACCGCATGAACGACCACTCCGCACTGCTGCTGCGCGTCCGAACGCGCGCCGCGCAGAAACCCGCTCAACTCCCCGCCCGCTTGAGCAGCCAGACCGTCGCCGAGGCAGAGTCGGAGCTCGGTTTCGCATTGCCCCCGTTGCTGACCTGCCTGTACTGCGAGGTCGCCAACGGCGGCTTCGGGCCCGGCTACAAGCTCCTTCCCCTCGTCGGCGACGACCGGACCGCCGTGGCCACCTACCGAGCCGAACGCGCACAATCACGGGCAGAACCCCCACCGCACTGGCCGCACGGCATACTTCCGATCATGGACTGGGGGTGCGGGATGTACGCGGCCGTGGACTGCCTGCGACCCGACACGCCCGTCCTGCTGTTCGAGCCGAACGCCGTCGACGACAACTGGGCCGACGCCTGGTTCCAGGACGCCGCCTCCCTCTCCCAGTGGCTGACCTCCTGGCTGGGCGGCACAGGCTGGTGGGAAGAAGACGTCATGCTCGCTGAAGACGCCGCCGACCCCCAGCCCTGGCCCGACGCCGCGGAACGAATCGTGGCGATGGGCTGAGTTCGTACGTCATCAGGGATCTCAGCAGGAACACCCTGCGGCCGTGCTCGAATGCGATCCGGGCCTGCATCCCTGGGCGCCACTGCGGTACGCGGCTTCCACAACGACCATGGCGAGGCTGTATCCGCTCATGACGGCGTTGCGCATCGGGAACGATGATGAGTGGGCCCGTGAATACGCGAGCCGCCCGAGCACCACGGCGGTGCAGAGCCCCAAAGACGTCTTCCGCGAACTCGACTCCCTCGTGTCAACCGTCGGCGAACTCACCTGGGCCTGACAGGAACACACGAGTGGTCGGTTAGCCCCGGGCCGGTACCGCCGCGCTGGGGGGCCGCCCACTCCGCGACGCCGTCAAAGAAGGCTGTTCTGCTTGGCCCAGGAGGTGAATTGGCCTCGCTGACAAGGGTACCGAGCGCCTGTGTCGATCATCGCGTCGACGAGGGCCGTGGCAACGTACTGGGTGGTGTGACCATCTCTCACAGAATCGGCTATGACCCCTAGCGACCCCCGGACATCAAGCCCAGCCTTACGGCCGATACGCCGAGCATCACCATCATCCACAACGGCTGTCGCGTTGTGAACCTCCGCCCAGGCGAGAACGGTGGCCTCGCCGTGGTTGGACTTCGCCCCAGAGACACGGTTCATCCAATCGACCAAGGCCTCAATTTCGGACAGGTCGTCGACGTGCACGATCTCCAGCCATTCTGTGCCCGCCAGTGGCAGTTGGAAATGGTTGATCTCGCTGATCACAGCCTGAGTGGTGACGTTCCGGCGCGCGCCGCCCTGGAAGTTCTGGGCGATGTCGCCCAGAACTTCGATTTTGCCCGCCTTGATGGCGTGAAAGAGAGGCGACGTGTCCCAGATGAGTAGCGGAGCGGATGTGGCCGGTGGCTGCTGAGCCGAGTTCACGGCAGGGACTCCTCCAGGTTTCGGCTGGGAAGCTCGCTTTCCGTCACAGCGCCGTAGAGCAGCTCAACCGTTCGAGGCGCTGTGATATCGCCTTGAGACCATGCCGAGAGAGCCGCCTGACGCCATTGCGCCCCGGTCGTTCCGATTTCTAGATCGGGAACAGGCTGGCTGCCGTGTGCTGCCAAGAAGTCGCCACGTAGTGGTGCATCTGCCTTCTGCCGCCTGGCCTCGTCCGGCTCGATCAGACCCAGGTGGCGCGCTCTATTGACGACTGCGCTCCAGGACAGCCGATAGGAGGCCGACAAGTCGATCATGGTTGCCCTGGCCGTCCTGTCGCGTTCGTCACCATTCCAGACTCGACGCATGTCGGCCGCAGGCAGCAAGAACTCCTCGACGAACTGATCGATGAGCCGTTCGCGATCGTCGCGCGCAGCTGCTACCCCAGCATCGCTGTGGTATTCGTCCTGCATCAAGTGATGACCAAGCTCATGCACTGCGGTCCAGCGACGCCTGCCTGGCTGTGCTCGGCCGCTGATCACGGCCACCCCAAAACCCTGGAGTAGGAGCGATGCACCTTCAGCGGCTTCGTCCACAGCGGTCAGATACAACCCCAGATGCTCTAGGACGTCTGCGATGGGCCCAAGAGGCCCAGAGGGACACCCTGCAGCCCTCCTAGCCGCAGTGGCGAGTGCCCCCGGATCGACACTGCCCGTCGTGCGTTGCAGGCTGGGATCTAGCGCTGGCGGAGAAAGAAAGCCGTGGTCGACCAACCACTCGGCATGACGAGCGTGCTCCTCTAGCCGGGCATCGAGACGGTACCGTGCGCGCGATGCCTCGTCTGCGCTCTCTTCGAGGGCGCTACGCCGCGAGACCAGCGTTTGGGGAGGACGTGAGACCAGATGAGCCAGGGGGACGCCAAGTGCTTCGGCCAAGCCAAAGAGCTCCAAGGCCGTAATACGCCGGTCTCCGGCCTCTATGCGCACAAGAGCAGTACGGTCCAACCCCACCTGCTTTGCCAGGTCGCCCTGACTAAAGCCTGCGGCAAGTCGCGCTTCCGTGATCCGCTCGCCTACCTCGACCCAGCTCTGCGCACCATCCATGTGTGTGATTTTTGCACACCCTGAGCCGGGAAGATACTGCGCTGCTGGGAGGTCCCTGCCCGCGGCGCTCAGCCAGCAGGGCAGCCCATGCGGGCCCGAGGCATCCATCACCGTGCAGCGGGCGGCCTCGACATCGAACGCTCCCTGAAGCCGCATGACGCATCGCCGCACGTCATGCCCGGGATCTCCGGGAGAAAATTGGGAGAAGATCTTGAAAAAAGGGCCTCCCGAGACCCTGCCAGACCAACCCTCACCCATGCCCTGACCTGCGGGTTCGTGATTCCCGCAGGCCAGGGCATGATCCTTACGTCATTCGGGACGAAGAGGCCGTGGGTTCAAATCCCGCCACCCCGACCCAGGTCAGAGGCCCAGTCGAGATCATCGACTGGGCCTCTGCGCGTCTGGCTGCGTGACTGCGACGCCGGACCAGGTGCGGTGGTAGCCCTCAGAGAGGGGGCCGCCGACGAGGTGCAGGACCTGGATGGCGGCGCGGAGGAGGGGTGTCGGGTCGGCGGTCTCGCAGAGACGGAGGTGGCCTTCGAGCAGTGCTGCCCCTCGGACGGTGTCGACTGCGAGGAGCCGGCGGGGGAGCCACTTTCCTGCTCCGGTCCAGGCGCGGTGGTGGTCGAGGAGCAGGTCGGCTGCGGACTGCAGAACGACTGTCGCCACGGCGAGTTGCTCGAACCGGTCCGACGCGTCCATGAGATCGTCGAGGGCGTCGGTCAGAGCGTACCTGCCGTTCTCGACTGCTTTGGGGCCGAGTGCCGCCGGACCTTCGGCCAGGAGAGCCTGCGCCCAGGTTCGAAGCTCCGCCGCCGCTCCGCCCTGGTCGATGATGACGATGCCCTCGGCGTACATGTGCTGCATGGTCCCCCGGCGCGAGGCGGTGTCCGCGGCGAAGAGTTCCGCGAGACCCGCGCGGGTGTGGACGAAGATCTCCACCGGTAGATCCCGGGAGCGGAGCGTCTCACGCCGGGTCTCGGCGCCGTCGGGGACGAGGACGGCGATGTCCAGATCGCTGGTACTGGTCGCGAGCCCTCGCGCGGTCGATCCGGCGAGGATCGCGACCAGCGCACCGGGGACGTGCTCGGCCACGAGATTGCGGGCCCGGACGACGGCGTCAGAAGTCATGACGTCCAGGATTCCGGTCAGGCCCACGAGTCCCCAGGGCGATGGCGGGGCCGCGCACCGGTCATTCTCCGAGGAGGAGGGCGGTCAGGACGACCGCCGGGTCGGCGTCAGGCGGTCCGGCCGGCCACCAGACGGCGCCGTCCTTGGTGTACGGGTACCACAGGCCGTCCTGGCCCAGGCGGAGTTGGGCGTTGCGGCCCTCGACGGTCCAGCGGTTGCGCCAGCTGCGGAGGCGGGGTGGTCTGCCTTCGGCCCAGTCGGCGCGCAGCGTCTCGCGGTCGCGCTCCATGCGGGCAGCCGGCGGCGTCCAGTCGTTCTCCAGCACGTCCAGGGATGCCGAGCCGCCGTGGCGCCAGGCGCGGGTGGCGGCGGCGAGTTCGTTGGGCGTGCGGCCGCAGTTCGCGGCGATCCGGGCGAGGACCTCGGTGGCGGGGTGGGTGGCGGCGAGGCGGACGGCGTCCTGCCATTCGGTGAGCGGCGCGGGTGGGGCGGTGTCGGCGTGCCGGGCGCCCAGGGCTGCGGTGAGCAGATGGTGGGCGCGCGTCGCGGCGTCGGCGGCGAGGAGTTCGAGGGCGCCCGGGTCCACGCCCGGCTCCGGGACGGCGGTGTCCACCAGCGCGGGGCCGCGTCCGGGCCGGTCCGGCAATGGCGGTGGCGCCGGCAGGGGCGGCAGTCCGGTGCGGGCGGAGAAGGAGGACGCGGCGGGATCGCCGGTCCTGGCCGGGCGCGCGACCGGGTCCGCGCCCCCGGCTGCCGCCCGGGACGCGGCTTCGACCACAGCCCGGGCGGTGTTGCGGCGGCCCAGCTCGTCCATCAGCTCCCGCTCGCCACAACCCCGCAGGAGCAGCAGTACGAAGGGGTCTCGATCCAGGAGACGGGCGAGCTGGTAGCAGAGGGCTGCGGCGTGTTTGCAGGGGTAGCCCCAGTCCGGGCAGGAGCATTCGGGGTCGAGATCCTGGGGCCCGGGCAGCAAGGGAACGCCCGCTGCCGCGGCGTCGTCGGCGAGCCCTGCGGGCATCTCGCCGTCGAGCAGCGCGGCGATGTTGGCGGCCCGCTCGGCGATCATGTCGAGCAGCCGGTCCCATTGACGGTCCGTCAACTGCTCCACCCGGACCTCGGAGCGGTACGGGGTCCGGCGGCTGCCCTGCACCGCCGCGGTGGCCCGGCCGGGGGCGACGGTGACCGGGCCGACCGCGCCGCCGCGGGCATAGGTCCGGCCGCGCTGCAGGCGGCCGTAGTCCAGGGAGGACTCCTCCAGTGCGCGCAGCCATTCGCGGCCCCACCAGGACTCGGCGAAGGGCGCGCGGCTGCCCTTCGCGGGTGGCAGTGCCTCGAAGGTTCGGGCGGCTTCCTTGGACGGCTGCCGGGTACGTCCGGTCATCGCTCCGTCCTCCGCAGGGTGACCAGCTCGGCCAGTTCGCTGTCGCTCAGTTCGCTGAACGCGGCCTCGCCGGTGCCCAGTACCGAATCGGCGAGTTCCCGCTTCTGCCGGAGCATCTCGGCGACCCGGTCCTCCACCGTCCCCTCGGCAATCAGCTTGTGCACCTGCACCGGCTGGGTCTGTCCGATGCGGTAGGCGCGGTCGGTGGCCTGGTCCTCCACCGCCGGGTTCCACCAGCGGTCGTAGTGGATGACATGCCCGGCCCGGGTGAGGTTCAGGCCGGTGCCGGCGGCTTTGAGGGACAGCAGGAACACCTTCTTCTCGCCGGCCTGGAAGGCGTCGACCATCTCCTCACGTCGCTTGACCGTGGTGCCTCCGTGCAGGAACAGGGTGTCCACGCCGCGGTCGGACAGGTGGCGCTCGATCAGCCTGCCCATGGCCACGTACTGGGTGAAGACCAGGGCCGATCCGTCCCCGGCCAGGACGGTGTCCAGGAGTTCGTCCAGCAGTTCCAGTTTTCCCGAGCGACCCGGCAGTTTCGCGTTCTCCGGTTCCTTGAGGAACTGCGCGGGGTGGTTGCAGACCTGTTTGAGGCCGGTGAGCAGTTTCATCACCAGGCCGCGACGGGCGATGCCCTGCTTCTCCTCGATCTCGGCCATGAGTTCGCGTACCAGGGCCTCGTACAGCGAGACCTGTTCCTTCGTCAGGGAAACCGGCTGGTCGGTCTCGGTCTTGGGCGGCAACTCCGGCGCGATGCCCGGGTCGGACTTGCGTCGGCGCAGCAGGAACGGGCGGACCAGCGCTGCCAGCCGCGCGGCGGCCTGTTCGTCACGGTCACCCTCGACGGCCCTGGCGTAGCGGTCGCGGAAGGAGGTGAGAGTGCCGAGCAGGCCGGGGGTGGTCCAGTCGAGGAGTGACCACAGTTCGGACAGGTTGTTCTCGACCGGGGTGCCCGTCAGCGCGACCCGGCCGCGCGAGGGGATCGTGCGCAGGGCCTGGGCGGTGTGCGCGTGCGGGTTCTTGACGTGCTGGGCCTCGTCGGCGACCAGCAGCCCCCAGGGCTGCTGCGCGAGGCGTTCGGCATCGCGGCGCATGGTCCCGTAGGTGGTCAGGACGAAGCCGCCCTTGGCTCCGCCACCGAGGCCGTCGAGGCCGTCGAGGCCGTCCAGGTCACGGCCCGGGCCGTGGAAGCGGTGTACCGGGGTGGCCGGTGCGAAGCGCTGGATCTCGCGTTCCCAGTTGCCGAGCAGGGAGGCGGGGCAGACCACCAGGGTCGGTCCTGCGGTGGCCTTCCGCTCCTGGCGGCGCAGGTGGAGGGCGATCAGGGTGACGGTCTTGCCCAGGCCCATGTCGTCGGCGAGACAGCCGCCGAGACCGAGCGAGGTCATCCGGTGCAGCCAGTTCAGGCCGCGCAGTTGGTAGTCCCGCAGGGTCGCGACCAGGGCTTTCGGCGGGTCCATGGGCTTGCGCGCGGCACCGGTCCCGGTGGTTGTGCCGGCTTCGGGGTCGGCGATGCGAGCGCGCAGCTCCTCCAGTGCACCCCCTGCGGTGACCGCCACACGTTCGCCGTCCACCTCGACGCTGCCGGTCAGCGCGGCGCCGAGGGCATCGATCGCGGTCAGCGAGGGCGTCCTGGACTCCGCGGCCCGCCGCAGCCGGCGGACCAGTTCCGGGTCGACGACCACCCACTGGTCGCGCAGCCGCACGATCGGCCGGTGCGCCTGGACCAGCCGTTCCAGTTCCTCCTCGGTGAGCTCCTGGTCGCCGAGCGCGACCCGCCAGCGGAAGTCCAGCAGCCCGCCGGAGGACAGGAAGGACTCGGCCGAGGACTGCGTCCCCTTGCGGCGCGCGGGTTCCAGGACCCCGGCGGCGGTCAGCTCGCGTACCAGTTCCTTGGGCCAGTGCACGGCCACTCCGGCCGCGGACAGGCTCTCGGCCGCCTCACCCAGCAGCGCCTGGGCTTCCTCGTCGCTCAGCTCCAGGCCGGTCGGGGCGGCGGCCTCCAGCAGTCGTCCGGCCGGGGGCCAGGCGCGCGCGGCCCGCCGCAGCGTCAGCAGGGTGTCCACCTGGGCCCGTGGGCCGAACAGTTCGGGTGCGGTGGCCCGCCCGGACCACAGGTCCGCGGCGTCGGCGAGCACGGTGGGATCGGCCAGGCTGCGCAGCTGGACCACGGCCCGGAAGGAGTCCCCGCGACCCAGTTCCAGCCGCAGCGACACCGCCAGACCCGCGTCGCGGCCGGCCGCGACCTCCGCCGCCCAGGCGCGCTGCTCGGGTACGGACTGCGGCGCGCGGACCGCGAACGCCGCCCCGTGCGCCACCAGCCGAGCGGCGGGAGGGCGGGTGAGCGAGTCTGCCACGCCGTCCAGAAAGGCCCGCAGCAGTGGCTCGGCCGCCGGGAGCGCGAGCGGGGACAGGCCGGGGACCGCGACGGCACGCGCCTCCGGGGGCATGGCGGCGGCCAGCGAGCCCAGCCGCTCGTGGTCCTCGGCGTCCAGCGGTCCCACCCGCCACGCGTCGAAGCCCTCCGGTGACACCCCCGGCAGCACTCGGCCCCGGGCCAGCAGACCCAGGGCGAGCAGGGCCGCCGCACCCCAGAACGCCGTGCTGCTGGGGGCGCTGGCGGCCGAAGCCCGCCCGCTTCCGTCCCCATCGAGCGCCCGGCAGCGGGTCAGCAGCGGCAGCGCCTGCTCCACCGGCAGCAGCACGGCGACCACCCGGGTCCGGCGCACGGACGAGCCGTGCGGGCGCACCACGGTCAGTTCCTCGGGTTCCACTCCGAGGTCCGGCGGCTCGCCGCCGGATGTCCAGAACGCCACCCGTCCCGACCGGGGCGGATCAGCCGGGAGGAACACCGCCTCGCCCGAGGCGAGTTCCGGCAGCCAGGCGAGCAACCGCTCCCGGCCCGGAACCGCCGAATCCGATACGGCGGACCCGCCGGATCCCGCCGGACGGGCTGCAGGCGCTGCCGACGGGTAGACCTTCGCCACTGCACCCACTCCTACACCCTTCCCCAAGCTCTTCGAGCAGGGGAGATCCCATCGGCGGCGCATGTCCCACGCGCCCTCAGCGGACCAAGGCTATCCGCACAGGCTGACCGCAGGTGTCAAGAGCGGCTTCGCCCACTCGGCGGAGTACGAGAGGATGGCACTGGCACCCACCGCTGATTACTGCGGCGCACGTCCGCCCGTAGCCGCCTACCGGTGCCGGAATCCGTCTCCGCATCAAGGGACCCTTCGCCGTGACTGCCGAGCCCGTGCCCACCTACCAGTTGAAGATCGCACTGCGGGACACCAGCCCACCGATCTGGCGACGGGTCACCCTGCCTGCCGACACCTCGCTCGGCTGTCTGCACGACGTCATCCAGACCTGCTTCGGCTGGCACGACTCGCATCTGCACTCCTTCAGTGATCCCGGCTCGGGCCGCCAGTTCGTCGACTTCGACTCCCCACTGGACCGTGATCCCGGCCGTGACTTCGACGAGGAGTCCGCATCCGTGGCCGATGTGCTCCCCTACGAGGACGGGCAGCTGGAGTACACCTACGACTTCGGCGACGACTGGCGGCACCGGATCACCCTGGAGAGGGAGCTCCCCGAAGACACCGGCGACCGCCGCGTGCGCTGCACCGGTGGACGCCGCGCCATGCCGTACGCCGAGGACATCGGCGGCCCCTGGGGACTGCGGGCCGTACTCGACGCCGTCGCGGACCGCACAGCGGCGGCCGCCCCCGAACCGTGGACCGACCTGGTCGAAGGCCTACGCAAGGAGGGGTTCGACCCCGCCGGCTTCGACCGCGAGGCCCTGGACCGCGAACTGGCGGGACTGGACCCGCGGCCGCCCACAGCTGCCCCGGCACCGAGGCCGGCATCGAGGCCGACCGCGAGACCGGTCGGAAGCGCCCCTGGCGGGTACGTCTGCTCCTGCGGGGAGGTCCACGACGAGGATCCGGACGCCGAGTTCCTCCCGGTGCGCCCGGTCACCCTGGCACCGCGCACGGAACTCGCCGCCGCGGCACGCAAGGTGCCCTTGATCTCCTCCGCGCTCCGCCTGGCCCAGTGGTGCCAGGGCGGGCGTGCCGTCACGTCCCGCGACGTACTCAAGCCCGCGCTGGGCCGTGCGGCCGTCAAGGAACTCGAACTCTGGGCCCAGGACGACGAACTGAGCATGCTTCAGCCGACAGAGCGCGACAAGCGGCTGGCCCGCGTACGTAGCTCCGGGGACCTGCTCTGTCTGGACAACCCCTGGCGGCTCGCCCTCTACGCGGATCTGGTGGAGATCAGCGCAGGCACCGCACGCCCCGGTGCCGACCTGGCCGCCGCGGTGCGAGATGAGGCAGTGCTGGACCTCTGGTGCCAGGCGCTGGCGGGCGAACTCGAGGATCTGGACGACTTCGGAACCCTCGACCTGCCTCCAGTACTGCTGGCCGCACTGGGCTTGCAGGGCGAGGACGGCGATGGCCTGGCCGCAGACGTACTGCGGGCACTTTACGAGGTTCCCGACGGCGAATGGCTCGACACCGCACTGCTCGTCGGCGCGGTCCGCGAGGGGCTCCCCATGCGGGAGGCACGACTGATCGAACTGCTGCTCCTGCAGGTTCTCGACCAGGCGGCCCTGGTACTCGCCGAATACCAGGCAGTGGAGGTCGAGACCGGGCCGGGGTCGAATCGGGCGCGCGACCGCATCCTCCTCGACATCCTCGGCGTCAGCGGGGCCGCCGACAGCAGCGACGACACCCCTCTGCCCGAGAGCCGGCTCAGGCTCACCCCACTGGGACGCCACGGCCTGCGCGAATTCCTGCTCACCGAGGGAGTCCCGGCTCCACTGATCGGCGAACTGGCCGACGCCGATGCTCCGACCCTGCTGGACGCCCTGGTCGACTACGACCAGGAGTCCGCTCACACGGAGATCACCGGCTGGATCAGCCACCGCGGCCAGGGCCCGGCCGCCGTCCAACTCATCGACGCCTGCGCCGGACTGGAAGCAGACGCGGCCCTGCGCCGCCTTGCTGCGGCACCGGTACTGGCGGAACTCGACGAACCCAGAGCACTCGCGGTCCTGCGCAAAGCCGCAGTCTCCAAGGTTCCCGGCTGCGCCCAGACCGCAGCGATCGCGCTGGCCGGCCGGGGCGAGATCCCCGAAGGACACGGCCCGGAACTCCCGCTCTGGGCACTCATCGACCATCTGTGGGGTCCACTCGGCATCGCCGACGAGGCACTTGCCGAGTTCCTGGACCAGGAAGGGGACTCGGTGCTGCCGCTGCTGGAGCAGGCTGCCGACGACCTGTGGCGCTGCGACCATCCCGCCACCGGAGCCGTCCTGGAAGCAGCCGGACAACACCTGAAGGCCCGGGACAAGGTGCTGGCCAAGCGGCTGCGCAAGTCTGCGACCAAAGTCGGATCCCAGCGCCGACGATGAGGGCCGGGTACGCGTCAGCCGATCGCGATGACCGGGTGGGCTGTCGGCTTGACCCACTTGATGATCTGGGTCATGACGGTGGCGGGGACGGCGACGCAGCCGCCGGTGGGGCCGGCTTGGGGGCCGAGGTCGTGGAGGAAGATGCCGGCGCCGCGGCCCTTGACGGCGGGGTTCATGTTGAAGTTGATGACCAGGGCGTTGTGGTACTGGGTGGGGTACTCGATCAGGTGCTCGCTGCCGTCCGCGCCGGACTGGGTGAGGTGGAAGCCGCCCTGGGTGTCGGCGCGCATCTGGTTGTAGTAGGACGAGGTCGGGTCCTCGACCCACCAGTCGTGGGCGGTGACCTGGTGGTAGGGCATGGCGGTGCCGGGGTTGGCTCCGACGCCGAAGCCCTGGGTGATGGAGTAGGTCCCGGTCGGGGTGGTGTTGGTGTTCTGGACGCGGGTGGCGCCGTTGGTGATGCCCTTGGCGCCGATCCGTGCGCTCTTGGTGGTGTAGACGGCCTTCCAGGTGGTGCCGCTCTTCTGCCAGGCGGTCACGGTCGCATAGGAGCCGCTGGCCTTGACCGTGATCACCTCGGTGGCGCTGCCGACCGTCACCGCGACCGGGAACGGCGAGGCCTGGGACGTGACCGGGGTGAGCACGTACGAGCCCTTGGGCAGCGCCAGCTTCTCTCCGGGGCGGATCACGTACGGCGAGCTGATCACGTTGTCCTTCGCCAGCGCGCTCCAGCCCCCGGGCACGTGCTCCTTGACGGCGACGCCGGACAGGGTGTCGCCGGAGACCACGGTGTAGCTGCTCACCGGGGTCTCGGTGGTGGTCGCCGTGGCCGCCTGCGCGGCAGTGCCGCCGAGCAGTGCGGCGGTGAGGCCGCCCAGCGAGGTGGCCGCGGTGGCTGCGGCGGTTCGGTGCCGGAAGGGCGTGCGGGGACGAGCATGGCGGCCGGGCACTGCGGACATCGGGCGGTACTCCTTCGCTGGGACGGGAGTTGACGCCTCGACCCGGTTCCCGCTGCCTCGGTGGTCGAAGATCTGAACAATACTCAGGGAGCCGGACGCAGATCGCCATGGGGCTCCACTGCTGATCAATGCTCAGGTTCCGGGCCGCGGTTCCGCCCGTTCGGTCAGGGCAGCAGAGCGCAATCGGAAAAGAGTTCGCCTGGGGAACCCCGCCGGGCCAGAGTGACCACTATGGCTGGTGAAGGGCTGGACGACGACGGATACATCGCCCGAGAGGGCTCGCTCAAGCGTGTACAGACGGAGTTCGCGCCGGTGGTGGACTTCGCGCGCACGCTGATCGGCCGGGCATTCGACCGGGAGCGGCAGCTCCACAGCGCCTACCTCTACGGCAGCATTCCGCGTGGCAACGCGGTCCCCGGGGTGTCCGACCTCGATCTGCTGGTGGCCCTGCATCGCGAGCCGACCCCGGACGACCGGGCTGCGGCGGACGGGCTCGAAGCTGCCATCGACGAGGCGTTCTCGCAGGTCAACGGGGTCGGTGTGCTGCTCTTCAGTACCCGTACGCTGCTGAGCGATCTCGAACGCCATGACCTCGGCTGGTTCGTCGCCTGCCTGTGCACACCCCTGCTCGGGGACGATCTCGCCGACGAACTGCCCCGCTACCGCCCCACCACCCTGCTGGCCCGCGAGACCAACGGGGATCTGGGTCTGGCCCTCCCCCGCTGGCGCGAACGACGGGACGCGGGCCGCCTGGACGACGACCTCCTGCGGGCGCTCAGCCGCGGCGTGGCCCGTCGCATCGTTCGGAGCGGGTTCACCCTGGTGATGCCTCGCTGGGGCGGGTGGACGAGTGACCTCACCCGATCCGCCGAGGTCTTCGGCCGCTACTACCCCGAGCGTGCCGCACAGATGCGCCTGGCGGCCGCCACCGCCCGCACCCCGACCGCGGATCCGGCCGTGCTCGCCATGCTGATCGA
The DNA here is from genome assembly GCF_004365705.1 of Streptomyces sp. 846.5. NCBI lineage: Bacteria > Bacillati > Actinomycetota > Actinomycetes > Kitasatosporales > Streptomycetaceae > Streptomyces > Streptomyces sp. 846.5. The sequence goes on along the minus strand of NZ_SOBN01000001.1, from coordinate 4,403,641 downwards.
CGGCCTGGGGCCCTGGCTGGCCGACGAGTACATCGCGGTCCATGGGGAGAAGACACCTCGGACCTGAATTGTTCCTGGGTGAACCCCGGTCTGAATTCGTCAATATGACGCATAGTCAAAGCCACGTTTGTTCGATGGCGACCGACCTGGTTTGTGGGCTATCGTCCGAGATCTCACCGATACATAGGTGACCCCGGCGGTGCTACCAACACCCCGGGGTCCGGCACCAGGAGTCTCAACCTCCCATGCACATCCATCGTAGCCGCCACACCCACGGCTTCACCGTCCTGTCCAACACGACGCTCCAGGACCGGCGGCTGAGCTACACCGCCCGGGGCCTGCTCGCCGACCTGCTGTCGCGGCCCGACGGCTGGCGCGAGGACGGGCGGCAGATGGCCGACCGCAGCCCACAGGGGCGCGGGGCCGTCGGAAAGGCGCTCAGGGAACTGGCGGAGTTCGGCTACTACCTGGTCGAGAAGGTCCGCCAGGACGACGGGACCATCGTCAGCGTGTCGCACGTCTGGGACACTCCGCAGCAGGTCGCACCGGCGCCCACCCGTCCGAATTCCGGTCCGGCAGGCGCCGGAATCCCTGACGCCCTCCCAGTAAAGAACCGAGAGAAAGAACCCACCCTCCCGCCGAAGGCCGAGACGGAGCGGGAGCAGCCGCAGAGCGGTGGTGGGGAGCCATCAGCCGTCGCCCTGCTGTTCCGGGTACTCCGCCCCGAGCCTCGACTACGGCTCGGCATTCCCGAGGCGGCGTCACTCGCACCGCTGGTGGCGCAGTGGCTGGAGCGAGGATGCACCGAGCAGGACCTCGCCCAGGCCCTGTTGCCCGGCCTACCGGCGCAGGTGCACTCCGTCGTCGCTTTCCTTCGCGATCGGCTGGTCCGCAAACTGCCGCCCGTCCCGCCACCGGCCACGCCACCGGCCACACCGCCGGTCTCGGCCCTGGCCCGACTGCACGAGTGCGGGAAGTGCAGTGATCCCGTCCCCCGGGCCGGGGTCTGCCGGGCCTGCGCCGGCCTGGGCGTGCGGGCGGTGGCGGTCGGCGGGGGCGCGGCGGCGACAGCGCGCGGGGCGGCCAGGGTCAGAGCGGCGATGCGCCCCTCGGCGAACCCGCTCCCAGCCGCAGCGTGAGCGTGAGCGCGAGCCGATCCGGCAGACCGGGCCTTGGATCGGTCACCGAACACATCGCACTCCGATTATATCGGTGACCGATATAAGATGGACCCATGACTCCCAGCGGAGCGACCCCATGACCGGCGGCGGCCACCTCACCCCGCTGCCGCCGGGGCCGATCCCCCGCGGCTGGGACCTGCTGACGCAGGAGCGTCCCCGCCCCGGCCGGCTCAGGGACCGCCCCTGGGCCTGGCGGCTGGCCGTGGCGACGGTGTGCTTCGGGGCCTTCATGGGTCAGCTCGACGCCAGCATCGTCACGCTCACCTACCAGCCGCTGGGCGCCGAGTTCCACGCCGGGCCGGCCGCCGTCGAGTGGGTCTCGCTGGCCTACCTGCTGGCGCTGGTCGCCCTGCTCGTCCCGGTCGGGCGGTTCTCCGACGCGCACGGCCGCAAGCTGATGTACCTGTACGGCTTCGCGGTGTTCACCGCCGCCTCCGCGGCCTGCGGGCTGGCGCCCGGCCTCGCCGCGCTGGTCGCGTTCCGGGTGGTCCAGGCCCTCGGCGCCGCGCTGATGCAGGCCAACAGCGTGGCCCTGGTCACCACCAGCGCCCCGCTCGGACGGATGCGCTCGGCGCTCGGCATGCAGGCCGCGGGGCAGGCCATCGGCCTGGCCCTCGGGCCCACCGTCGGCGGCGCGCTGGTCGCCACCGTCGGCTGGCGCTGGGTGTTCCTCGTCAACGTCCCGGTCGGGGTGTTCGCCCTGCTCGCCGGGCACTTCCTGCTGCCGCGCACCCGCCAGCGCTGCGGCGGCTCCGGCGTGGACGGGTACAGCGTGCTGCTGCTCGCCGCCGCCAGCACCGCCGCGCTGCTCGCGCTGTCCGTCGGCTCCGGGCTGGGGCTGCCGCTGTGGACCGCTGCGGTGCTGCTCGCGGCGGCGGTCGCGGCGGGCCGGGCCTTCGTGCGGCGGCAGTCCGGCCGGGCGGACCCGCTGCTGGACCTGAGCCTGCTGCGTCCCGGCGGGATCGCCCCCGGCCTGTTCAGCGGGCTCTGCGGCTACCTGATCCTGTTCGGCCCACTGGTGCTGGTGCCGGTGGAGCTCGGCCGCAGGGGTGAATCCGCCCTGTCCGCCGGGCTGGTGCTGACGGCCCTGCCGCTGGGCTTCGCGCTCGCCGCCACGCTGGCCGAACGGCTGCTGCCGTCGGGCTGGGACGACGGGGTGCGGTCCAGGATCGGCATGGCCGGCTGCGTGGCCGCGCTGGCGCTGATGGCCGTGCTCCCGGCCACCGCCCCGGTCCTCCCGCTGCCGCTGGGCCTGCTCGGACTCTCCCTCGGGGTGTTCACTCCCGCCAACAACACCCTGGTGATGCGCGCGATCCCGCCGTCCTCGGCGGGCACCGGCGGCGGGATGGTCAACATGGGCCGGGGCGTCGGCACCGCCCTCGGCGTGGCCGCGGTCACGCTGACCCTGCACCTGGTCCCCGGCCCGGACGGCACCCGCGCCGCTGTGCTGGTGCTGCTGGGCTTCGCGCTGGCCGCGCTCGCGCCCTGCGTCAGACTGCGGGTCCGACCTCGACGAGACCGAGGGCCCGGTCCCGGGCCATCTCGACTTCCCGCCGCGCGAAGCGGGCCCACATGAAGACGACGAACCCGGCGAAGACGAACCACTGGCAGGTGTAGCCGAGGTTCTGGAACGCCTGCAGGGTCAGCCCGTTGCCGCCGGAGGGCTGGTACGTCGGCACCGCCGTGAGCCCGTCCGTACCGTCCGCGCCGCCGTTGCCGCCCTTGCCCGCGTCCAGGGCGATCCAGCCGTCGTAGACCGAGTAGGGCAGCAGGTTGACCAGGGTGGACGGGCTGATCATGCCCACCTGCCCGGTCGGCAGGTTGCCGCTGCTGATGACCTCGGGCGAGCTCGCGTCCTCCGAGGTCTGGAGCCGTCCGCGCAGTTCCACCAGCCCGGCGGGCGCGGCCGCGACGGAGGCGGGGCTCGCGGTCCAGCCCCGGACGACCGGGACGGCGAGGCCCCCGCCCTCCGGACGCAGCGGCGTGAGCACGTAGTAGCCGCTCCGACCGTCGACCGTGCGCTGCGGCACCAGCAGTTGGTGCGCGGTGTCATAGGTCCCGGTGAAGGTGATCTCGCGGCCCACGTCGCTGGCGATCACGGTCTCCCGGTCCGCGCCCTGGAGCAGCGGGGCCAGCGGCACGGACCGATCCGCCGCGGCGAGCGCGGCGGCGGTGCGGTGCTCGCCCGCATGGGTGCGCTGCTCGAAACGGCTCAGCTGCCAGACGCCGAGCCAGATGCACACCGGGATGGCCAGCAGGGCGAACACATTGATGCCGAGCCAGCGGGGGGTCAGGAGGAACCGGTACACAGACACCACGGTAACCAGCGCGGGCCGGGCCGCTCCGACCGGGCCCCGCCGACCGCTGCCGTCGCGCTTTCCGAACCTGGTCAGCCCACTGTGGCCAGCGGCGCCGTACGGTACACGGTGCCGCCGCAGGCGTTCGGCACGACAGCCGACACCGCGCTGCCCCCGGCGCCCGGTGTGTGCCCGAGCACCACCGACGGCTGCCCGGTGGTGCTGCTGGTCTCGTTCGACTGCGACTGCGTGCTCAGCGCGGCGGACGTTCCGCCGCTCCCTGCGGTCGAAGCGGAGGCGCTGGGACTGGTCGTGACACAGCTCGGCGCGCCGGTACCGGTCGTCGGCACCCAGGCGAAGCCGACCGCGTACGCCTTGCCCGGGGCCAGCACCACCGGCGCCGGCGTGGCGGCGGGGGTGGGAAGGCCGCCGGCCGGGTCCCCCACGGTGTGCTGGGTGATGGTGATCCAGGACGGATCGCTGCCGTTGACCGACAGCACCGCGACCGTGCCCGGCTGCGAGACCACGCACGTCTTCGCGGAGACATTGGTGACCAGGAAGGTGCCGTAGACGATCCCGGCGGAATCCGCGGCGGCGACGGTGGCGCTGCCCGCGCCGAGTTGGGACTGGACGCACTCGGCCGCGGCCGGGGCGGTCGACGCCGAGTTCGCCACCGAGGAGGAACCCGTGACCGCGGACGTGGTCGGCACGATCGGGGCACCGGGGGACGGCGTGGTGTACCGCGCGGCAGTACCGCCCTGCCCCGACGACAGGCCGGACGGCTGGAGCCGACCGCTGCCCGGAGACCCCGGCACCGGTGAGACGGCGTTGGTGCTGCCGCCCCCCGAGGTCCCCGCGCCGCCGAGGGCACCCCCGGAGTCCAGGCTCGGATAGGGCAGCAGCGGCGAGTAGCTGGGGCTGGAGCTGATCCCGGCGCCGCCGGAGGCGGAGTGGTTGTTGGCGGCGTCCCCGTAGCTCCGGGTGGTCTGCGGCCCTGAAACGGACAGCACCTCACCGGCCGCAGAGTGCAGGGCGAGGCCGCCGATCAGGCACAGGGCCGCGGTCAGCGCGGCCGAGCCGTAGATCCGCCGGCGGCGCTGCCGCCGCTGGGGGACGGCTCGGCGCAGCTGCTCCAGCGCGCCGGGCGCGGGCTGGAGCCCGCCGACGGCACGGTGCAGCAGCTCGCGGATCTCGCGCTCGTCGGGGGCCAGGTACGGGTCCGGATCGAAGGCGTCGCCGCGGGGGCCCGCCGGGTAGCGGCCGCCCGTTTCGGAGTAGCTGGATCCAGGTCCTGATCCGGCTGCCGGGGGTCCGGCCGCGGTGGCCGGGTCGAGCCAGGGCGGGAGTGCGGTCGGGGGTGCGACCGGCATCGGCGGGGCTCCGGCGCTGCCGCCGCCGGGACGGACCACCCGGACCCGGGCCCGGGGCTCGGGACCGGGACGGGCGCCGCCCGGCCACGGCTCGGGTCCCGGCGCGCCGCCCGTCCAGGCGGCGCCCGTCCCGGCGCCAGACGTACCGCTACTGCCCGTCCCGTCGGCGGGTGCGTCCCGGCCCCTGTCCGCGCCGGGCACCGGGCCCCCGCCGTCCCCGCTGCTGATGGTGCTCATGACGTGCTCTCCATCGCGATCCGCAGCGCCGCCAGGCCCCGCGAACCGTACGCCTTCACTGATCCGATCGAGATGCCGAGGCTGTCCGCGACCTGAGCCTCCGTCATATCGGCCAGGTAGCGCAGCACCAGCACCTCCCGCTGCCGTCGCTGCAGCCCCCGCAGCGCCTTCCGCAACTGGTCGCGCTCAAGGGCGTCGTAGGCCCCCTCCTCCGCGCTGGCCATGTCCGGCATGGGCTTCGGCAGCAGCCGCAGCCCCATGATCCGGCGGCGCAGCGTGGACCTGGACAGGTTGACCACGGTCTGCCGCAGGTAGGCCAGGGTCTTCTCCGGGTCGCGCACCCTGCGGCGGGCCGCGTGGACCCGGATGAACGCCTCCTGGACCACGTCCTCGCAGGAGGCGGTGTCGTCCAGCAGCATCGCGGCCAGACCCAGCAGCGAACGGTAGTGGGCCTGGTAGGTCTCGGTGAGCTGGTCGACGCTGGTGCCCTCGGCGGCCACGGCCGCGGCGGCCTGCCCGGCCCGGTCGACGGCGCTCTCGACCACCTGCTCGACCGTGCGGCGGACATTGGGAAAGGGCGCGGTCATGAGGCCGCCCCTGACCGTGAGTACGCTCCCCGTCGTTTCCGCCACGAAGGTTGGACGGACAACCCCTGGCGATGGTTGTACGGGCTGTGCTGGTTGTAGCAGAGCTGGTTAAAAAAGAGCAGCAGCCCCCTCATCCCGCTGCCCTCCCCCGACTCGCTGCTCATGCCGTTCCAACGGCTCGGTCCAACGGTACGGGGCGGTGGCGGCCGCGTCAGCGCCTACTCCCAACCGACACAAAGCCCGCCCCTGGTCCGTGGATCAGGGGCGGGCCCGCCGTGATGGCTGCCGTGCAGCCGAGTCCGGCTCAGCGGCCGGTGCCGCCGTAGACGACCGCCTCGTCGCTCTCGCTGTCCAGGCCGAAGGCCGTGTGGACGGCGCGGACCGCCTCGTTGACGTCGTCGGCGCGGGTCACCACCGAGATGCGGATCTCCGAGGTGGAGATCAGCTCGATGTTGACGCTCGCCGCGGACAGCGCCTCGAAGAAGGTCGCGGTGACCCCGGGGTTGGACCGCATCCCGGCGCCGACCAGCGAGATCTTGCCGATCTGGTCGTCGTAGCGGAGCGACTCGAAGCCGATGCCCTCCTGCACCCGCTCCAGCGCCTCGATGGCCTTGCGGCCCTCGGTCTTGGGCGCGGTGAAGGAGATGTCGGTCAGCCCGGTGGAGGCGGCGGAGACGTTCTGCACCACCATGTCGATGTTGATCTCGGCATCGGCGATGGCACGGAAGATCCGCGCCGCCTCGCCCGGCTTGTCGGGCACGCCGACGACGGTGACCTTGGCCTCCGACGTGTCGTGGGCGACCCCGGAGATGATGGCGTGCTCCATTTCGCCCCCTTCTGTGGGCTGGTTACGGACCCACGTGCCGACATGCCCCGAGAAGGACGACCGCACGTGGATGGGCATGTTGTACCGGCGGGCGTACTCGACGCAACGGGCGAGCAGCACCTTGGAGCCGGACGAGGCCAGCTCCAGCATGTCCTCGTAGCCGATCTCGTCGATCTTGCGGGCCTTCCGGACCACCCGCGGGTCGGCGGTGAAGACGCCGTCCACGTCGGTGTAGATCTCGCAGACCTCGGCGTTCAGCGCGGCCGCGAGGGCGACGGCCGTGGTGTCGGAACCGCCGCGGCCCAGCGTGGTGATGTCCTTGCTGTCCAGGGACACCCCCTGGAAGCCGGCCACGATCGCGATGTTGCCGCCGTCCAGGGCGGTCCGGATCCGGCCCGGCGTCACATCGATGATGCGCGCCTTGTTGTGGACGGAGTCGGTGATGACCCCGGCCTGGCTTCCGGTGAACGACTGGGCCTCGTGGCCCAGGGATTTGATCGCCATCGCCAGCAGGGCCATGGAGATGCGCTCTCCGGAGGTCAGCAGCATGTCGAGCTCGCGGCCCGCAGGGAAGGGCGACACCTGCTCCGCGAGATCGATGAGCTCGTCCGTCGTGTCACCCATCGCGGACACCACGACGACGACCTCATGGCCGGCCTTCTTGGTGTCGACGATCCGCCTGGCGACGCGCTTGATGCCCTCGGCATCAGCGACGGAGGAGCCGCCGTACTTCTGCACGACAAGGCCCACGTGCGCTCCTCGAATCTTCCGGTACTGCGACGCATGTCTGGTGGCATACGTCTGCTACTGCGCGGTCAGCTCAGTCTAACGAGCAGCAGGAAAGCACCCCGGGTATTCCAGATGGTGGGATATGATGCTCACCTGCCGAGATCACCGCGCTTTCTGCGGCCCGGGGCCGCAGCCACGACAGATCCGGCACGGATCCGGCTACGAGAGATCCTTGATCCCCAGCTCGGCGGCCATCAGCTCGCCCGCCTGCTGCTCCAGCTGCTCGTCCGTCAGACCGTCGTCGTCGGTGTCCGCGCCGTCGACCGGAGCGCCGATCGGGCTGTCCAGCCGGACATGGGCGACCAGGGACTGCAGCGCGCGCAGCACGGCGGTGGTGTTGGAGCCCCAGTTGGCCAGGTAGGAGAACTGCCACCACCACAGCGCCTCGGAGACCCGGCCGGCCCGGTAGTGCACCAGTCCGTGCTGGAGGTCGGTGACCACGCCGGCGACGTCGTCGGAGATCCGGCACGGAACGGGCTTGTCCGCGGGGCCGTAGGGGTCGAAGACCTCGTGGTAGACGTCGATCGGCGCGAGCAGCGCGGCCAGCTTCTGGCGCAGCTCGTCCTCGTCGGCGTCCGGGCCGGTGTCGGGCTCGTAGCGGTCCTCGGGCAGCACGTCCTCGATCGCGCCGAGGCGGCCGCCGGCCAGCAGCAGCTGCGAGACCTCCAGCAGCAGCAGGGAGATGGCGCTGCCCGGCTCGTCGCCCTTGGCGATCTCGTGGACGGACAGCACGAAGCTGTCGATCGAGTCCGCGATCTGCACCGCGAAGTCGTCGGGTTCCTCGGGTCGCTGCGCCGCCATGGCGGCGGTGGTGGTGTCAGACATCGAGAAGTCGTCTCCCTTCAAAGGCCCGTCCGAGGGTGACCTCGTCGGCGTACTCCAGGTCTCCCCCGACCGGCAGGCCACTGGCCAGGCGGGTCACTCGCAGGCCCATCGGCTTGAGCAGCCGGGCCAGGTACGTCGCGGTCGCCTCCCCCTCCAGGTTGGGGTCGGTGGCCAGGATCAGCTCGGTGACGACGCCGTCGGCGAGACGGGTCATCAGCTCCCTGATCCGCAGGTCGTCCGGGCCGACGCCCTCGATCGGGCTGATCGCCCCGCCGAGCACGTGGTACCGGCCGCGGAACTCGCGGGTCCGCTCCACCGCGACCACGTCCTTGGGCTCCTCGACGACGCAGATCACGGTCGGGTCCCGGCGCGGGTCCAGGCAGACCCGGCAGCGCTCCGACTCGGAGACATTGCCGCAGACCGCACAGAAGCGGACCTTCTCCTTGACCTCGTTGAGGGCGTGCGCGAGCCGGCGCACGTCCACCGGGTCGGACTGCAGGATGTGGAAGGCGATCCGCTGCGCGCTCTTGGGACCGACGCCGGGCAGCCTGCCCAACTCGTCGATGAGGTCCTGGACCACGCCTTCGTACACGCTTCCGCTCCTGTCCTTTCGGTGTCGCTGGCTCCGTGCTGGTCGTACTGGTCGTGCTGGCTGTGCGCGGTGCGGATGCCATCATCCTCTGGCCGAGGTCCCCTCCACAGCCTCACGACACACCCGGCGTATTCACGCCGGGGGCGCATGGATGTCCGAGGCGGTGGACCGCCTTGCGCCGTCGACCCGGCCGTCCGCGCAGGCCGTGCTGGCCGTGCCGGGGTGCGTCAGAACGGCAGGCCGGGGATCCCAGCGCCGCCGAGACCCTGCGCCAGCGGGCCGAGCCGCTCGGCCGCGAGCTTCTGCGCGGCGGCGTTGGCGTCCCGTACGGCCGCGAGGACCAGGTCGGCGAGGGTCTCGGTGTCGTCGGGGTCCACCGCCTTGGGGTCAATGACCAGGGCCTTCAGTTCACCGGTACCGCTGACGGTGGCCTGCACCAGGCCGCCACCCGCCGTACCCTGCACCGTCGCCTCGGCCAGCTCGGCCTGGGTCCGGGCAAGCTGCTGCTGCATCTGCTGGGCCTGCTGGAGCAGGGCCTGCATGTCGGGCTGTCCACCACCGGGGAACATGGTTCGCTCCTGTCTGAGGTGCTGCTGGGTCCGCCTGCTGAATCGGCTCGCTGACTCGCCTTGCTGAATCCACTGGGGCTTCCACCGCTGAGCCTACGTGCTCGGCCCACGTACTCGGCTCGCGCACTCGACTCAGGACACGCCCGCGACGGGTTCACCGGTCGTGGTCGATCTCCTGAATGACGGTCGCGCCCAGTTCCCTCATGATCAACTCCGGGCCCGAGACCATGCCCTGGCCGTAACCGGCCTCCTCCTCGGGGATCGTCTCGTCGTCCGGTGAGAGCGGGACCGGATCCGGCACGGGCGCCGCGGGCGGCGGTGCGGGCGACGGCTGCGCAGGCGCCGCGGGCTGCGGAACCGGGGGGGCGGACTGCGTCGGCGGCGGCGTGAACTGCTGGGCCGGCGGCGCCTGGTACTGCTGCTGCGGCGGCTGCTGTTGCTGTTGCGCGGCCTGCTGCATCGGCTGCGACTGCTGTGCCGACTGCCCGCCGCCCGAGCCGGGCCCCGGGCCGCGCCCCACCGACGGATCGATGATGCAGTCGATCCGCCAGGCCATCCCAAAGGAGTCCGAGATCGCCTGCCGCAGGATCTCGTCATGCCCGCCGTTGACGAACCCGTCGCGGGTACCGGCGTGCTCGAACGAGAGTTGGAGGGTGCTGCCGTCAAAACCGGCCACCTGCGCCTGCTGGACCAGCATCCAGGTGACCCGGCGACGGCCCTTCACGGCGTCCAGGATCTGCGGCCACATCTGCCGGACCTGCCCGGCACCGCCCCGCTGCTGCGGTGCCGGCGGCTGGGCCGGCGGCTGCTGGGCAGCTGGGGGAGTCGGCGCGGGCTGGGCGGCTGGCGCGGGAGCAGCTGCCGGCGCCGGGGGACCGGAATCCGCGCCAGGCGCACCCCCGGATGCTGTCCCAGGGAAGCTGCGCGGCACCGGCCAGGCCCCGCGAGGCGCACCGCCCTGCGCCGGCGCCGCCGCGGGCGGCTGAGCAGGGGCAGCAGCGGCCGGTGGTGCCTCCGCAGGCACCTGCTGCACGGGCTGATGCCGTACCGGGGCCGCCTCCAGCACCGGTACCGGCGCGGACGCCGTCACCGGCGGTGCGGCCACCTCATGTCCACCGCCGAACGCCCCCCGCCGCTCCAGCCGGTCCAACCGAGCCTGGGTCGACCGCTCGTCGTCGTAGGCGCCGGGCAGCATCACCCGGGCACAGATCAGTTCGAGCTGCAGCCGGGGCGAGGTGGCTCCCCGCATCTCGGTCAGGCCGGTGTTCACGATGTCGGCGGCACGGCTGAGTTCTGCGGCGCCGAACTTCGCCGCCTGCTGTTCCATCAACGCGATCCGGTCGGCGGGCGCGTCGATGATGCCCTTCTCCCCCGCGTCCGGCACGGCGGAGAGGATCACCAGGTCGCGCAGCCGCTCCAGCAGGTCGGCGACGAAGCGGCGCGGATCGTGACCTCCCTCGATGACCCGGTCCACGATGCCGAAGACCGTCGCGCCGTCCTGCGCGGCGAAGGCGTCCACGACCTCGTCCAGCAGCCCGGCGTCGGTGTAGCCGAGCAGCGCCGTCGCCATGGCGTAGGTCACACCCTGGTCGGCGGCGCCGGCCAGCAGTTGGTCCATCACCGACATCGAGTCGCGGACCGAGCCGGCGCCGGCGCGGACGACCAGCGGGTAGACGGTGTCCTCGACCCGGATGTCCTCCCGGCCGCAGACCTCGGCCAGGTAGTCGCGCAGGGTCCCGGGCGGAACCAGCCGGAAGGGGTAGTGGTGGGTCCGCGAGCGGATCGTCCCGATGACCTTCTCGGGCTCGGTGGTGGCGAAGATGAACTTGAGGTGCTCCGGCGGCTCCTCCACCACCTTCAGCAGCGCGTTGAAGCCGGCCGTCGAGACCATGTGGGCCTCGTCGATGATGTAGATCTTGTAGCGGCTGGACGCGGGGGCGAAGAACGCCTTCTCCCGCAGGTCACGGGTGTCGTCGACACCACCGTGCGAGGCGGCGTCGATCTCGATGACGTCGATCGACCCGGGACCGCCGCGGGCCAGGTCGGTGCATGACTGGCACACCCCGCAAGGGGTGGGCGTCGGCCCCTGCTCACAGTTGAGACAGCGCGCGAGGATGCGCGCACTGGTCGTCTTGCCGCAGCCGCGAGGACCGCTGAACAGGTACGCGTGATTGACCCGGTTGTTGCGCAGCGCCTGCTGGAGCGGACCGGTGACGTGCTCCTGACCGATGACCTCGGCGAAGGTCTCGGGGCGATAGCGGCGATAGAGAGCGAGCGACACGTCACTGACCATAACGGTCCCCACTGACATACGGATGCCATCCGTTCCGCCGGAGGCACCCACACGGTCCCCCGGGAACGACAGGACCCCCCGTGCACCCACCAGAGCCCACTTACCCTTGCTGCCTTCCGGCCCTGGGGGGGTTCAGCGAGATAGCGCCACACGAGGGGCTGACCAACAGCCTAGCGGATCCCGACCCCACCCCGTGACCACCCCCACATGCTCACCCCCGCCACCGAGCCCCAGGTCAGCCCAGCGAAACGTGTGCACGAGCACCCCCAAACATCTAGTAAGCTCTCCCACGGAGGATTCGCCTAGTGGCCTAGGGCGCACGCTTGGAAAGCGTGTTGGGGGCAACCCCTCACGAGTTCGAATCTCGTATCCTCCGCAGGTCAGAGGGCCCGCACCGTTCGCCGGTGCGGGCCCTCTGCGCTTTCCGTCTCAGTTTTCGTCTCAGTTGCGGTCCTGCTGGGCGCTTCACACCGCCAACTGTGCTGCCCTAGATGGTGCGGCCGAAGTAGGCGGCGAGCCGGTCCAAGTCCGGTGCAGTGTCGGGGGCGGACTTGGAGGGGCCGAACATGCCGGTCGGGGCGCGGATCTCATCGGGGTAGTTGCCTTACCAGCCCTGCATGGCGGCCTGGACGGTCTTGGGGTCGCCGGTGCGGTCCTGGCCGGTAGTGGTGGCCAGGTCCCAGCCGTGCAGGACGGCTTCCAGCATCTGCAGGTCGACGATGCGCGGGCCCATGCCCCCACCGGGCAGGGGCATCTGCCGCTGGAGAGCGCCATCAGCGCCCCAGGCGGTCAGCACGTCCTTGGCGCCGCGGGCGTAGACGTCGCCGGGCTGCTCGTCGCCGATCTGGTCCTGGGCGAAGAGGGAGAAGTCCGGGCCGCCGCCCTGGGCCAGGGTGACGTAGTACGGGTTGCCGGCCACGAGGTGGTTGGCCAGGGCCCGCACGTCGAAGTCGTCGCACGGTGTGGAATTCCCGTACTGCTCGGGAGTGACATTGCTCAACAGCCCCGTGGTGTGGGCGAGGGCCTTCTCCAGCAGTTCGATGTCCTCGGACACGATGGTCGCGCCTTTCCTGGTGCGGATGGGGGAACCCCGGTCACGGACAGCACCGCGCCGGTCACTGGTCCCGCCCCATTCGAAACCCGAGCGGCAGCACCAGCAACTCCACATTCACCTCCATCTAGGACGAAATGCGTCCTAGATGCGCATCGGTCGATGCACCTCAGGTCGGTACCGGTAAATGGGGAGATCCACTGAGGAGGTCTGCGCCGAGCAGCAGGTGATCGTCTCCGAAAGATGCCGTCATCAGTTCCCCGTCGTGTCGGAACTCCCTTTCTACTGAGGGTCGGTGAACTCCGTCTCCGAAGGCAAGCCGGTCGGCTACGCCTACAGCTTCGACCCCACCGCCACCTACCACTGGCACGGGCCAGGTGCGGTGGGGTGCGCTGACACGGCCGGGAGGGCAGAGTCGGGGCTGTTTCAGTCGGCTGAGGTGTTGGATGCTCGCCTGGACGTCGTGATTGAAGCGCTGTGAGGTGTAGAGGTGCGCAGGGATGTGCTGCGGTTCGCCGAGTTGGCGGGCCTGTCGACCGAACCGAGTGGCCGGTCGCTGCCGTGGGAGCGGTCGCGTGAGGAGTGCGGCGTCGACTTTCCGGCGGACTACCGAGAGTTCGTCGACCTGTTCGGTGCCGGCGAGGTTCGCGGGTACCTGGGTGTCAGCGCGCCGTGGCCGTTTCACACAACAGCGCACGGGGAGACGGGCTTCCGGGGCTTCGTAGCGGCCACCACCGATGACATCGGCCCGGCGTTCCGGCAGATGCGTGCGCATGACCCCAACGCCTGCCCGCACCCGTTCTGGCCGGAGCCCGGCGGACTGCTGCTGTGGGGTGCCACTTACCAAGGTGACCACTTTTTCTGGCTGACCAGCGATCCCGACCCCATGGAGTGGCCGGTCGTCGCCTGGTTCCGCGGCTCGCTCGAATGGCGCCGATACAACATGCGCTTCGTGGCCTTCCTGCTGCACGCCCTCTCTGGCGATGACCGGGAGATGCGGGAGCTGCTCGACTGGCCGGACGCTCCTGTTTGGGCCCCGCCGAGCTGATCAAGAGTCGTTGTCAGCGTGGCGAGCTCCAAGGTGAGTGGCGCGGCGCGGACAGGCCGCGGTGATGTGGCCGACAGTGCGGCCGGACTCGTGGGCACCCGGAGCGACGCTGACACTGGACTCGGCGGTCGCGTCAGCCAGGCCCAACAGCTCGTAGAGCTGGCCGAGCAGACCTTGATCTCAGCTGTCATCCATGAAGTCGAACGGGGCGGCTCCTGGGCTCAGGTCGGCGCCTATATGGGGGTCAGCGCCGACGAGGCCCAGGAGACGTACGCTGCCGCTCTCGGCGCATGGAACACCGCCTTCGAGGAGCCTTAGCGACTGGACGAGACGGGTCGCAAGCACATCCCGCAGTTGCCCACTGCCGCATACGACCCGACCTGGACATCTGCTCTGCTCGCCCAGTGGGCCTTCATCCACCACATCATCGGAGTCAACGAACGGCACGCAGTCAGTGCCGATATCGCCATGGCCACCACTGCGGACGAACAGGACCCGACGACCGAGACGGGCTGAGACAATGGCGCTCACTGGCCTCGATCCCGCCAGAGCGAGTCGGCTCTCGGCGCTGACCGCCGAACTCAGACTCCTGCTGGCCGCCGACGCGGAGATGCCAACGATCCAGGAGATCCTGAGCGCCCGCGGCGTCGGCGTCATGGATTCCATCGTCGTCACCTATTGCATTCAGCTCCGTTCAGCCCGGATTGCCTTGCTCGGAGCGGTGGCAACGAACGACCCCGACCGTATGCGGCGGGGCCGTTCGTCATGAGCGACGGTCAGGAGGTCGCGAGGTAGACGACCGGGCTCACCGCACTCTGGAACTGCTTCCCGCCTGCGAAAATGGCGCGCCAGAATCCGGCGGTGCTGCTGGGGACCGTGGTCGAGAAGCCGTACCCGGTGCCGTCCCAGTTGGAGTTGGACACCGTGGCGACTGTCGTCCAGCCGCCCTTGCCGGTGGTGGAGAACTGGATGTTCACAGGGATGGTCCCAGGGCTCTCAAGTCCGCTGAACGTGAGGTCGCCAGCGACGGCGACGGTCGATGCGTCCGTGCGAGTGGGAGCGAAGGACACGAAGGACGCCGGCTGTACGACAGTGATCGTGCTGCTCGCCTGCGCGTCGGCAAGGTAGAGGTCATCGCTGACCCAGCCCGCCTGGATCGTGTAGTTGCTCCACAGCGACGGCGTGGCCGGGAACAGCGCGTTGCCGTTCGTGTCCGTGGTCTCCTGGACGAAATCCCCGAAGGAGTTCGAGCCGAGGGTCTTCCCCGCGAGCGGCTGCCAGCCCGAGGGCGAATCCCACAGCAGGGTCGCGCTCGTCGAGTTCACCGTGCCCTGGAAGGGGATGGTGCGCGCGCTGGGCGTCATGACCAACTTCGTGGCCGTCTTCTTGATCGCGATCGGGAAGGAGCGAGAGGACGACTGGCTGTCGAAGATGTGATTCGGATCGTATGAGAAGGACGCCTGAATCGTGTTCTGGTACTGGTCGGTGACCGGGAGCGTCACCGACCAACTGCCGTCCGCCGCAGTCGTCGCCTCTCCGTACTGGAAGTAGGAGGACACGCCCACGGTGAGGTCTCCCAGCGGCGTGATGGCACCCGAGCCAGGCCACTGCCCTCTCAGATGACCGCTCATGGTGATGCTTCGGTGCTGGTAGTCGACCTTGGTGCGGTCGACGCTGGTGTCGTTGAGATTGGTACGCACCGAGTAGTAGAAGTAGCCGGCACCTGTAGTTGAAAGGGTGTCGCCGCCCGTGTCCGTGGCCGACACGTCGATCCGGTACGAGCCCAGCGCCGGCAATTGGATACGGGCCTTCGGCTCCCAGACGCCGTTCGTAGCCGTGCCCGACGTCAGCGCGAAATCCGTCACCGTAGCCACGGTCTGCTGCGTGGTCATGGAATACAGGCTGACCTTGACGCTGCTCACAGCGGTCGGCGCGGCAAGCGAGAGATCCAGCTTGCCGTTGTTCACGGCGTCGTTCTGCGCATACTGGACGGATATTCCCGTATTCGCGTGCGCGGCGGTCGCTCCGCCCAGAACGACACCACCTGCAATGAACGCCGAAACCATGCCCCTAATCGCACGGCGATTTGCCATACTTTGCTCCTGAATTGGCGCGCATACATCATCGGTAATTGACTCGCGCACGATATCAGCAACCCCGGACACCCCCCAAGAAGTCCGCCCCTCCCCCGGCTGCGGCAGGCCCCGGAAGACCTCCGCCGGGGAACCGGGCGGCTGGGGGCTGCGCCTGCGGGCGCAGGGCGATCAAGCTTGCCAGACCGGCCCGAGCGCAACGGGTGAGGCGCTGTCAGATCGACTGAGAGATCGATGACCAGGCAGGCCGAAGGGCATCTGAGCGGGTTGCATTTCGGGTTGCATTCAGCTCCGTTCAGGGGGTCTGCCGACCCGTGAGCAAGGCGCTGAGGACCAGGTCAGGACGCCCCCGAATGCGGCTGGACAGCCGGACGAACAGTTGGAAAGCGTGTTGGGGGCAACCCCTCACGAGTTCGAATCTCGTATCCTCCGCACCCGCCCAGCTGGGCAGATGAAGGGCCCCACATCGGGCCGCTACCCGCAGCGGACTGTCAGTCCCCCTCGCTAGGGTGCGGTACATGCAATCGCTTGCCCAGAACGACGGCTCAGCCGTCCTGGTCACCGAGCGCGGCGAGACCCTGCGCCGCCTCGCCTACATCCCGGGCGACGACACAGAGCACCTGCAACTCGGAGTCCCACTCGCGTACGAGCAAGAGCGCCGTACCGCTCTCGGACTGCCCGCGTTGACAGCGGAGCACCTGGAGGTTGACGAGGACGACGACGAGTGGATGTGGGAACTGCTCGAATTGGCCCCCAAACTGGCAGGCGAGCTGAGCATCGACCCCCTGTCGATCGACGCCGCTACCCCGGCCCGAGGAGTCGGACTGCTGGCCCTCACCGAGTACGGTCGCCGCCTCGGCGCCCCGTGCGGAGCGCTCCGCATGTAGGAAACCCGGTGCCTCACGCCTTCGCGGTGAGCTGATCTGGAGCCACCGCTGCTTTCGCTCGATCCGGTCGAACTTGACCTCCCGTTGGGCGAGTTCTGACTACTCCCGTTCACCGCGCACGCTGGATGGTCTGTACCAATCTGGTGAATGGTCTTGACCAATCTGTTCACCCCACGTACAAAGTGAGTCACCTTGTCGGACCACCGACAAGGTGAGGTGTGCGATCGCCACAGCTCCTCTCCCCCTTGGAGGGTTCATGCGGGTCGGAAGACGGATTGTTCGCTCAGCACTCATAGCCGGCTCGGCCTTCGGGCTGGCGGTCGGTGGATCGGTCATCGCGGTGGCGACGGCGCCCGCTGCGCAGGCGGCCGCCACGTGCGCGGCGGCGTGGAGCTCCTCCACCGTCTACACCGCCGGCCAGCAGGCCAGCGAGAACGGGATCGACTACACCGCCAACTACTGGACCCAGGGCAACGACCCGGCCACCAACAACGGCGGAAGCGGTTCCGGACAGCCGTGGACGTCCAACGGCGCGTGTACCGGCGGATCGTCAGGGGGCGGCGGAGGGACCGGTGCCGGAACGGGCTCGGTGAGCGGCCTGCTCTTCAGCCCGTACAAGGACGTCACCATCAACATGAACTGGAACACCTACCAGATGCAGTCGGCCGCCTCCGGCTCCGTCCTGCCGGTAGTGGGTTCCGGGAGCCTGGTGTCGCAGTACGTCCCGAAGCTGCCCGCGCTCACGCTCGCGTTCGCCACCGGCGCCTGTGGCAGCGAGACCTGGGGAGGTGTCTCGGGTGCCAACTTCGCCGCGGAGAACGTGCCCCAACTGCACACCGCCAACCTGAACTACGTCGTTTCGACCGGCGGTGCGGCAGGGACCTTCACCTGCAGCTCGACGGCCGGCATGGACTCCTTCATCGCCCGCTACGCCAGCCCGAACCTGGTCGGCATCGACTTCGACATCGAAGGCGGCCAGAGTCAGTCGGACATTCAGAACCTGGTCGCCGCTGCGGCGGGGGCACAGGCGCAGTACCCGAAGCTGCAGTTCTCTTTCACGCTCGCCACACTGGGCGCATCCGACGGGAGCTATGGCGGGGTGAACTCGCTCGGCGGCGAGGTCGTCCAGGCGGTGAAGGGCTCCAGCCTGACGAACTACGTCATCAACCTGATGACCATGGACTACGGCAACGCGTCCAGCAGCGTGTGCGTCGTCACCTCCGGCAGCTGCGAGATGGCGCAGTCGGCGATCCAGGCGGTGAAGAACCTGGAGCACACCTACGGGATCCCGGCGAGCAAGATCGCCGTCACGCCGATGATCGGCATGAACGACGCCACCAGTGAGATCTTCACCACCGCGGACGTGAGCACGCTGACGTCGTACGCGGTCAGCAACGGCCTGGCCGGGCTGCACTTCTGGTCGCTGGACCGGGACACGCCCTGCTCCTACACGTACGCGTCCCCCACCTGCGACTCCGTCCCCAGCACGACACCGCTGGGATACACCAAAGCGTTCCTGAGCGCCCTCGGGGTCTGACGAAGAACCCAGGGCGGGCCGCGCACGAGCGGGTGTTGGAGACAACCCCTCGCGAGTTCGAATCTCGTATCCTCCGCACCGCCTGAACAGGCAAAGGGAGGGCCCCAGGTGGTGGGCGGGGGTACGGCCGCTGCAGCGCAGCGGCCGTACCCCCGCCCACCTGCGCAGCATTCTTAGTAACTGAGTGAGAGCTGTGGAGGTACGAGGGCGCTTTTATGGCCGGATAATCGGTTTTCGGCCATACGTGCGTGCGTATGATCTGCGCCGCGCCCTCGCCGGAGGGCATCTCCACAAGGGGGAACTGTGCGCCGCGCACCACTCACGTCCGTCCCTGTTGCCCTGGCGCTGGCTGCAGCAGGGTTGACGGCATCCATCGCCCACGCCGACACCTCCGCGGGCAGCACGCTCTTCGTGAACAAGGCCGGCAGTTGCAGCGACACCGCGACGGGCGCCGGCAGCCAGACGCTGCCGTACTGCAGCATCCAGGCGGCCGTCGACGCGGCGAAGCCCGGCGACACCGTCCAGCTCACCGGCCCGACCGGGGCCGTCTACTACGGCCCGGTGACCGTCCGGACCTCCGGCACCGCGTCAGCCCCGATCACCATCGACGGCGCCTCGGACTACCTCCGGACCATCGGCAGCTCGCCCGTGCTGACGGTCAGCGGCGCGCACGACGTGGTCGTGCGACACCTGCAGATCGCCCCTGGGACGGCGGGCGCCGACGTGGTCGACGTCACCGGCTCCCAGGACCTGACACTCGACCAGCTCACGGTGGGCTCCCCGTACGGCGCCACCACACCGGTCGACGCGGTACGGATCGACGGCTCCTCCTCGACGGTCACCGTGTCGCGGAGTCTGATCAACTGGTACTTGTCCGGAAGCGCCGTGCACGTCCAGAGCGGCGCCCAGCACATCATCGTGACCACCAACCAGATCTATCAGGGTCTGTCCACGAGCGGCCCGGCGATCAACTTCGAGGGTGTCACGGATGCGGACGCCACCGGCAACTCCGTCACCAGCAACTCTGCGGGCATCTCCGTCTCCGGAGCCGCCACCGCGGTGATCGAGAACAACCTCGTCAGGGGCTCGAACGGGGCTGCGGTCTCCGTCGACGCGCAAGCCGCTCCCCAGGCCAAGGCGGACTACAACAACGTGTACTCGTCCGGGAACGCGCTCTACTCCTGGGCGGGCACCTCCTACGCCACGGTCGCCGGCTTCATCGCTGCCACCGGCCATGGTGCCCACGACGGCTCGACCGGCAGTCCGGTGATCGACTCGGCCGACTCCGGCGCGCCCGGCGAGCTCAGCACCGACCGCCTGGGACACCCCAGGGCCGACGACCCCAACGTGGCGAACACGGGGACCGGGGCTCGGACCTACGACGACCGCGGGGCCACCGAGACCGAGGACTTCATCGCCCACACCGTTCCCAACGCACCGCTTGACGTCGCCGCGGGAGCCGGCGTCGACATGGAGCCCTCGTCCGCCCCGACCTCGACCTGGGCCGAGGCCCTCACCGTGACCGTCGACTTCGGCGACGGCACCGCCACGCAGTCCGCCCCCGCCGGCACCGCGATCCCCCACACCTTCAGCAGCCCCGGCGTCTACCTGACGACCACCACGATCACCAACACCGACGGCTACGCGGTCAGTTACACCCGCGACGCGAACGTGCTGACGGCGACCGCCGAGCAGCCGGTTCTGAAGGCCGCGCCGTACCGCGCTGCGGACGGCAGCCACGTCGCGGGCACCGAGGACTTCACCTTCACCGGCACCACCCCGGGCATGTGGCGGTACAGCAGCCTGCAGCTCTCGTACGGCGACGCGACGACCGGTGCCTGGGGCTCCGGCACCGACGTCACCCACAGCTACAGCCGCGCCGGGACCTACCCCGTCACCCTCACCGCGACCGACCTGCTCGGCCGCACGTCGACCGCCGCCACCACCGCCGTCGTGGGCGACGAGTACCTGCCGCTCCCCAGCCCCAAGCGCCTCTACGACAGCCGCAGCACCGGGACCGACACGATCCCGGCGCACGGCACCGTCCAACTGACCCTTGGCACTGCGGGCGGCCGGGACGGCGACGCCGTCGTCCTCAACATCACCGCCACGCACACCAGGGCCGCCGGGTTCGTGACCGCCTACCCGGACCAGACGACCCGCCCCACGGCGTCCGTCCTCGACTTCGCCGCCGGGCAGACCGTCGCGAATCAGACCACGGTGCGCGAGGGCGCCGACGGCTCCATCGACCTCTACAACGGCAGCAGCGGGCCGATCGACCTCGTCGTCGACCAGGCCGGCGCCATGATCAGCGACCCGGCGGACACGGAGTACCACCCGGCCACCCCGACCCGCCTCACGGACACCCGCACCCTGGGCCACCAGGTACCGGGCCACGGGTCGTTCACCGTCCAGTTGCCCGCTGCCCTGCAGCAGTCGCCCGCGCCGGACACCCTGGAGCTCAACCTCACGACCACCAACGGGCGCGGTGCGGGCTACGCCACCGTGTACACCACGGGCCAGACACTCCCGGGCGCGTCGAACCTCAACTGGTCGACCGGAGGAACTGCGGCCAACCTGGTCACGGTCACCGCGAACGCGCAGGGTCAGGTCACCGTCTACAACGGCAGCGCCCAACCGGCCGACTTCGTCGTCGACTTCGTCGGCCTCTACCGCGGGTCGATCACGACCGATCCGGTGACCGGCTTCCTGCCGACCGCCCCGACCCGGCTGCTGGACACCCGCAACGGCTCCGGGCCGCTCGCCCCCGGCGCTCAGATCCAGGTCTGCGTTCCGGGCCCGGCCGGGATCACCGCGGCGGCCCTCAACCTGACCGTCACCGGCAGCCCCGCGGCGGGCTACCTCACTGCCTACCCGGACGGGACCCCGCGCCCGACCACCTCCAACGTCAACTGGTCCGCGGGTCAGACAATCGCCAACATGACGCAGACCGCAACCGGTACGGACGGCTGCGTCGAGCTCTACAACGGCGGCAGCCAGCCGGTCTCGGTCATCGCCGACCTCTCGGGGTACCAGATCACCACCCCGTGACCACCGCCCGGTGCCGTCCCCGCCGTCAGCAGAGCGTCTGCCGACCGCGGCTCCGGGACAGGACGCTGGCGAACTGACCCGTACACCCCGCAAGTGAAGGGCCCGACCGCATCGCGGTCGGGCCCTTCAGGCGCTCGTGGGCGGCTGTTCTCCGAGGGCGTCCCGTAGTGCTGCTCGCGAGCTGATGCCGAGCTTGGGGAACAGGTGGTAGAGGTGGGAACTCACCGTGCGGGGCGAGAGGTTCAGGCGTTCGCCGATCTGTTTGTTCGTCAGGCCTGCGGCGGCGAGCGCGGCGATCTCGCGCTCCTGCGGGGTAAGCGGGGCGGCCGGACCGGACGGGGGGTGCGCGGTGGGTGTTCCGCTCGCGCGGAGTTCGGCGCGCGCCCGGGCCGCCCAGGGGGTGGCGCCGAGGCGCTCGAAGGCGTCGAGGGCGTTCGTCAGCTGGTGGCGGGCCTCGGAGGGGGACTTCGCCCGGCGGAGGCGTTCGGCGTAGGCGAGCCGGATCCGCGCCTGGGCGAACGGCCAGCGGCTCGCTCCCGGGGTCGCCAGCGCGGTGTCGAACGCCTCGCGGAACGACGCTGCCAGGGCGGTCATCCCCGTCGCGCCGGCCACGATCATGGCGAGCCGGGGCGAGAGGTCGGCGACGCCCGACCGGCGGATGTCGTCGACGTGCGCTATCGCCTCCGCCGTCCGCCCGGCCCGGACGGCGGCTTCGACGAGGTCGAGCAGGACCCACAGCGCCGCGGGCTTGTGGGCGGGCACCGTCCCGGGCGAGCAGATCTCGACCGCATGACGGTAGGCGGTCTCGAACTCGCCGCTGCTCAGCGCGTCGACGGCCTTCGCGTGCGCGGCGAGCTGGAGCACGAAGCCGATGCGGTTCGGCGCCGCCCAGGCCACCAGGCCGTCGGCGAGCTGCCGGACGGTCTCGCGGTCGCCGCGGGCGGCGGCGACCATCGCCAGGTCGTACTGCAGGAAGCCGCCGAGCAGCCGGTAGTGGTGCCGGGTCGTGAGGGCGAGCCCCTCCTCGGCCAGCTCCAGGACGCCGTCCCAGTCGCCGCTCAGCACGCCGTCGAACCCCAGCAGCGCGAACACCTTGATCGCCGATGCGACCGCGCCGCCGCTGCGGCCGTGCTCGATCACCCGCCACAGCGCGCTGCGGCATCCGGCGATCCGGTCCACGTACAGCACCGCGATACCCAGCCGCACCGCGTGGGCGTGGTCGGCCTGCTCGCCGATGCCGGCGATCGCCTCGTCGAGCAGCGGGAGCGACGGTCCTGCCCGTCGCGCGGGCTCCAGGAACGTGTTGCCGAGCAGGGCCAGGCCCGCCGGGGGATCGAGGCCGAGCCGGTCGAGGGCGGCCCAGTAGTCGTCCACCAGCTCGGCACGGGAGCCGAAGGAGCAGTTCGCCTGCAGGACGTAGACGATCTCGCTGAGCGGTGCGTCCCAGGCCGCTGTCGGCCGGCCGGCGTTGCGCAGCGCGCCGAGCAGCAGCCGGTGGACGGTGTCGACGTCGCCCCCGCTGTTCACCATGTAGGCCGCAGCGGCGACGGCGGCCGCCACCGTGTGGCCCTGCCCGCCCTGCCCGCCCTGCCCGCCCTGCCCGCCCTGCCCGCCCTGCCCGCCGTGTCCGGCGACGAGCGCCTGCGGGTCGGTGAGATCCCCGGTGACGTCGGCGCCGAGGTAGGTCGCGAACATGGCGCGGCGGTAGTGGTCGTCGGGACCCGGGCTCAACTCGGCCGCGCGCAGCAGCAGTCCGATGGCGCCGACCGGGTCGCCGCGCCCCTTCGTCCTCAGCGCGGCCTCCTCAAGAAGCCGCGCGATCTGTTCGTCAGGCGCCGACGCGGCCTCCGCGAGATGCCATGCGCGCCGCTCGGAGCCGGCCGGATGCCGTCCCGCCAGCCGCCGATGCGCCTCGCGCCGTTCTTCCTCGGTCGACAGCTCGACGACCGCGGAACGGGTGAGCGGATGCCGGAACTGGACGCCGCGGGTGACCGGATGGATGCGGATCAGCCGGGCCCGCTCGGCCGGTTCGAGCTCACCGACCGAGATCGACGGGAACAGCTCACCGGTCCCGTCGAGCGCCGCGAGCAGCAGCTGGGCCCGCGTTCCGGCGGGTAGCCCGTCGATCCGGCGGGCGAAGGTCAGCTGCAGCCGTCGGCCGACGGAGGTGCGGCCGAGCGGGGATTCGGCGGCGGTGGGGCCGACGTGCGCCGGAAGTTCGATCAGCGCCAGCGGGTTGCCCTGCGCCTCGGTGAGTACCTGCCGGGCCGCCCGGGGCGGCAGTTCGGGGAACGCGTCGGTGAGCAGGACCGTCGCGGCGTCGTCGTCGAGCGGTCCGATGGCGATCTCGGCGAGTCCGGCGTCCTCGAACACGCTGCCCTCACCGGTGCGCACGACGCCGAGCAGGCCGATTCCCCGGCCGCCCAGCCGTCGCGCAAGGATGCCGAACAGCGTGGCGCTGGCCCGGTCGAGCCACTGCAGGTCGTCGACCACCACCAGCAGGGGGGCCTGGTCGGCAGCACGGGACAGCAGGGCGAGCAGCGCGTTCGTCAGCGCGAGCTGGTCGGGGGCGGGCCCCTCGGCGAGGCCCACGGCGACGCCGATCGCGCGTCGCGCATCGGGTGGGAGCACGGCCAGCTCGGCGGCCAGCGGAGCGACCAGCTGGTGGAGCCCGGCGAAGCTCACCTCCGCCTCGAACTCCACGCCGGACGCGCGCAGCACCCGTATGCCGAGCTCCGCGGCGTGGGCGGCCGCGGCATCGAGGAGCGACGTCTTGCCCATGCCCGCCTCGCCGACGACGAGCAGGGAGCCGCCGTCCGCCGCCACGGCCTCGACGAAGCCCTGCAGCACGCCCAGCTCGCGCGCACGCCCCACGAGGCGTCCGCTCGACACGCTCGACACCCAACCCGGCACGTTCAGACTCTACTGCGCGGCCTGCCGAAGGCAGTCATCTGACGGATTCGCCGAGTCCATGACGTCCGTAGATTCGCTCTCGTCCACCAGATCTGGAAGGAGACGCCATGAGTGCGACCATCGTTCTCGTGCACGGCGGTTTTGTCGACGGTGCCGGATGGCGCGGAGTCCACGACGCGCTGACGGCCGACGGCTTCGAGGTGCGGATCGTGCAGAACCCCACCAAGTCGCTCGCCGACGACGTCGCCGTCACCCGCGATGTGCTCGACGGCGCCGAAGGCCCGGTCGTGCTCGTCGGCCACTCGTACGGCGGTGCGGTGATCACCGAGGCCGGCAACCACGACAAGGTCGCGGCGCTGGTCTACGTCACGGCGTTCGCGCCCGACCAGGGCGAGTCGGTCAACACCCTGCTGGGCACGTTCCCGACCGACGGGCCGCAGCCGCCCATCCTGCCGCCGGTCAACGGCTACCTCTTCCTCGACCGCGACAAGTTCCACGACTCGTTCGCCGGCGACGTCTCCACCCAGGAGGCGGCGTTCATGGCCGACTCGCAGGTGCCCTGGGGGCTGGACGCGCTCGGCGGCACAGTGACGAAGGCCGCCTGGCACGCGAAGCCCAGCTGGTACCTGCATGTCACCGATGACCGGATGATCCCGCCCGCCGCGCAGGCCTCAATGGCACAGCGCATCGGCGCCACCGTCGCAGAGACGCCGGGCAGCCACGCGATCTACGTCTCGCAGCCGGGAGTCGTCGCCGATCTGATCAAGCTGGCCGCAGCGAAGCTCGCCTGATGAGTGCGGTGCCGCCCGTATGCCCTGGGCGGCACCCCACCGCACCGTGCGCCAGCATCAGAGATCAGAGCGGAAGGTCGTCGGGGAGAAGCCGGAACGCCTTGTGCCGACTGAGCGGGCGCAGCGCTCGGAAGTCACGGCGATCGAGAGTGAGAACGGCATCGGTGTCGTAGTCGGATGCCAGCGCGACGTTCACTGCGTCGGCGAGGTCGAGATTGAGCGAGGCATGACGGGCCCGAACCGACTGTGCGGCACCAAGATGGTCCTCGGTGATCTCAGGGACGACGACACGGCCTCTGCCCATCCAGCGTCGGATGTCGTCGACGGCACTGACTGCCGCTTCGCGGCCGAGTTCACGGGTGGCCACGTGGTCGATCTCGGCGAGCAGCAGTGGGGAGATGACGAGCAGCCCGGCAGCCGTGATCGCCTCGTTCGCCGCACTGTGTTCGGGATGGGTGGAGTCGAGCGCGGCGAGCAGCCCCGAGGTGTCGGCGACGACAATGATCACGCAGCGGTTCCGGGGTCGGACTCACGCCGAACGGCATCGGCAACGGTGTTCCGCACATCCTCCTTGGTCGGAGTACGTCCGGAGCCTTCAAAGGTGCGCGAGAACAGCGGTTCGTCCCAGACCCGATTGGCCATGGCCGCCAGATGGATGCCCTGGCGGATGATCTCGGCCTCGCTTATCCCCCGACGCCGGGCCGCCTCCTTGATGATGGCCAGGTCCTCCGGGTCGGCGTAGACGTTCGTGCGCTTCATGGACATGTACCAAGCCTAGCCCATGTACCACATCGACACATGCCCAGATCGACACATGCCTTGTCGCTCACGGCACCGGTTCCGGCTCCACGCACGGTTTGGGCCGAGGGGTGTGGGCCTCGGCCTCGGCCAGGAGGGGGCCCTGGTTGGTGAGCCACCAGCGTGCGTCAAGGTTCCCCTGCCGAAGCGCTTGCCGCGCTCTCCGGTGACGGCGCCGATCTCGCCGTGGTCGTCGACTGTCCCGGCGCGGAGACGGTACCGCCGGACGGTGTCGAGGCCAGGCCGATCGTCACCGGCGAGCCGGTTCTGGTCGTCCTGCCCGAGAACCATCCGCTCGCCGGTCGATCCGAACTGGATCTGGCCGAGTTGGCGGGCGCCGACTGGATCGTCAGCGCGCCGAGCGACCATGGTGGACTGGGTGGACCTGGTGGGCTGTACGAGTCGCTGCGGGCGGCGTGCGCCCTCGCCGGCTTCGTCCCCGCCACCCGGCACGAGGCGGCCGAACCGGCGGCGATCGCCCATCTGATCCGCACCGGCGGCGGCATCGGCCTGGCCGGCCCGCTGTCGCCGCCGTCCACCGGTGTGGTGCACCGGCCGCTCCGCGGCACCCCGCTGACCAGGGACCTCGTCCTCTGCTGGCGAGCGCGGTCCGCCGTCGCCGCACACGCCGACGAACTGCACGCCCAACTGGTGCGTGCCTACCATCGGCGCATCGACGGCCCGGCCGAAAGCTGAGCCGAGCCGTCGTGCCCGATCAGTTGTGCAGCCAGGTCATCCGGAACGTGCTGCCGCTCAGCGGCGCGGTGGTGGCCAGCACGGTCGAGCCGCGGCCGATGGTGCTCTCGACGGTGGGGACACTGCCCATGGGCTTGTGGTCCACGGTGACCTTGGTGAACGCCAGCGAGCCGAAGTCCGGCAGCTCGGGGACCGTGGCACTGCCTATGGGTTCCACGATGGCCTCGGCGCCGTCATTGCCCGCGGTCGACAAGGACGCGGTGAAGGACCTGGTCCAGCCGGCCGTCGAGTCGGCCAGGGTCATGGTGTAGGAATGCCCCCGGTTGTGGGTGACGGTGGCGGTCATGTGGTCGCCGACAGCGGTCGGCTCGGAGAAGTACTTCGAGTCCCGCGGATACATCTCCCACCACGGGCTGTAGCTCAGAGTCCCGTTCGAGCAGTCGGCGTCCACCCCGATCTGCTCGACCGTCGTGGTCGACCAGCCGTCGAATCCGACCCACCAGGACGCGATGCCACGGGCGCTGCAGTCGACCTGCGGGTTGACCCAGGAAGCGCTCACCGTCCGGTAGTTGGTGCCGGTGGCCACATATCCGCCCCAGATGTTGTCCTCGTGCAGCTTCTTGCCGGATATCACGCCCGGGTGCGACCGGCCGGGGTGCGCGTGGCCCTGCGGCGTCGCCGCCACGGGTGCACTGGTGAGCAGCGCGGCGGCCAACGCCGCTCCCAGTACGGGCAACACCCGGTTCTTCACTGCTGATGCCGTCACGCCGGTTCTCCTCCTGCGGAATGGGGGTCGCTGGAGTTGAAGTCTCCGGGCGGAGCCTGGGCCACCGGCAGTCTCAGGAGGCTATATCTCCGCTGTGCGGGCTAACCATGGGTGACGCAGGCGTTGGCACGGTTGGACCACAGGCCCTGGAGGTCGAAGGTGCCGGTGGTGAGCTTCACATAGGCGTCGAGGTTCTCGCACTCGTCGCCGATCTCACCGTTGCCGCCGTTCCAGCCGGCGCTCGGCCAGAAGTCGGTCACGGTCTCCGCGTACTCGTGGGTCTCGGTGGACTCGATCCCGGAGAGCAGCCGCCCGTCGGTGAAGGTGGTGCAGGAGCCCGCGCCCAGGTCGGGGACGTAGGGCAGGTTGGTGTAGGCGAGATTGCCGTACGCGGAGCCGGTGAAGTCGTGCCAGGCGCAGAAATTACTGCTGGGGAAGCCGTCCGGGTGAGTCCTCGTCGGGGAGACGATGACGTACTGCGCGTTGAGGTTGGGCGTCTGGGTGGTGTTGCCGAAGTGCTTGGCGGCCTTGACGGCCTCCGCGGCGAGCTGGGCGGCGGTCGCGTTGGTCGGCTCGGCGG
Organism: Streptomyces sp. 846.5; assembly: GCF_004365705.1. Taxonomy (NCBI): domain Bacteria; kingdom Bacillati; phylum Actinomycetota; class Actinomycetes; order Kitasatosporales; family Streptomycetaceae; genus Streptomyces; species Streptomyces sp. 846.5. Next base: position 4,375,864 of record NZ_SOBN01000001.1, on the reverse strand, counting down.
TCGCGTTGTCGAACCAGGCGCCGCCGAGCGGCGAGTGGGCCGGGTGGGCGATGCGGATGCCCTTGCCGGCGCAGTTGGTGGTGCCCGACGCCACGCCCTCGCAGTACTGGGTGAGGATCGTGCCCCAGTTGTCCTGGGTGCCGTACAGGCCCTTGAACATGCTCTGCAGGTCGGTCGCCACCCCAGCCGGGTCGGAGAAGGACCACTGCTTGCCCCAGAAGACCAGATAGACCTTGGGGTGCGGGGAGACCACGCCCTGACTCGCCGACGAGCCGACGCTCAGCGTGTCGGCGGAGGCGACGAAGGAGGAGGCCGCGGACGTCCGGCTCCTGTGCGTCGAAGCGATCGCCTTCACTCCGTGGTGAGTTGACGCTCCGTCAGCCGAATGGGCCTGGGCACCGCCGGCGACGGTGACCGCGCCGAGCGCGGCCAGAGCGAGGGCGGCGAGGCCGCGGGCCGGGGTCCTGAGGGCACGTATGTGCATGAACTCTCCTGGTGTGCGGGGAGGTTGAGGATCTCAAGTCTCAACTCCGCGCCCAGGTCGCCAGCAGTCTCAGCAGGCTATATCTCCGCTGTCCCTTGGCCCTGACCCAGCTGTGGCCGAACTCCCGCCGCTCAGTCGACTCCTGGCAGCGGCCCCGCCCCGGCCAGCGGCTTGAGCTCGGTGAGCCAGCGCGCGGAGGGGTCGTACGCCGCGAAGAACGGCCGGCCGACCAGTTCGGGGTTGCGTGCCTGCACGTAGTGCAGCACGAACGCCTGCTGCCCGCCGACCTCGGCGACCCCGTCGACCTGCACCTTGCCCGGAGTGGCGGACATGATCGGCCCGCGTACCGTCCGGGCGAGACCGGAGACCTGGGCGTAGGCATCCCGGAAGATCTCGTACGCGCGGGCCAGCGGGACGGCGAAGTAGTCCTGTGGGCCGGTGTCGCGCTCGACGAAGAGGTAGTAGGGCACCACCCCCTGGGCGACCAGCCGTCGCCACATCACCGCCCAGTCCTCGGCACGGTCGTTGATCCCCCGGATCACCGGCGCCTGCGCCCGGATCACCGCCCCCGTCCCACGGATCCGGTCCACGGCGCGCTGGGCCGCCGCCGGCTCCAGCTCCCGCGGATGCGAGTAGTGGGCCATGAAGGCGAGGGTGCGCCCGCTGCCCTCCACCCGCTCGAACAGCCGCAGCAGATCGTCGGCGTCCGGGTCGGTGAGCACGCGGTGCGGCCAGTAGGACAGCGCCTTGGTGCCGATCCGGATCGACTCCAGATGCGGTACGTCGAGCAGCGGCTCGACATAGCGGGCCAGCACCGCGCTGCTCATGATCAGCGGATCGCCGCCGGTGAACAGGACGCTGGTGACCTCCGGATGGGCCAGCAGGTAGGCCCGGAGCGTGTGCGCGTCGCTGCTGGCCATGCGCAGGTCAGGGTCGCCGACGAACTGCGGCCAGCGGAAGCAGTAGGTGCAGTAGGCATGGCAGGTCTGGCCCTGCCGGGGGAAGAACAGCACCGTCTCCGGGTACTTGTGCTGCATGCCGTGGATCGGCTCGCCGTCCAACTGGGGGGTGTTCAGCGCCAGTTGCTCGCCCGGGTGTGGGTTCAGCCGCATCCTGACCGCGTGTGCGGCGGCCTGCAGTTCGCCCGCCGGGGCACCCCGGGTCAGCAGCCGGACGATCCGGTCGACCTCGGCGGCGGGCAGCATGTCCGGCTGGGGGAAGACCAGCCGGTAGATCGGGTCGTCCGGGGCCGCGTCCCAGTCGATCAGCTCGTCCACGACATAGGAGTTGGTGCGGAACGGCAGCACGGTCGCGACCGCACGGGCCCTGAGCTGATCCACGGGATCGAGCCCGGCGCGGGCGAGCAGCCCGGCCAGACGCGGCGTGGTGACCGCCTTGTAGATCGGTCCGGTACGGTCGCGCGAGGTCGGCACAGTGGCCAACGCTATAGCCCCAGGGGACGTAACCTCACAAAGACCTCCACGGGAGTCCCATACTTCTCCTCGAAGTCTGCCCCCAGGGACGCCAGCAGGGTCTCGTCCGTGTCGTCCACCAGCTCCAACTCGTAGACCTCGTCGTCCCTTCCGTCGATCTGGGCCCGGGGCGGCCGCGGTCGCCGCCGGGCCAGCTCGACCACGACGCGCTGGTCGCTGATGTAGACGTGGCCGTCCTGGCGCCGGATGTACTCCAACTGCAGCGCGCTGCTGCCGCCCTCCTCGTGCAGCAGCACCAGACGCTGCGTCATCACCTCGGCCATCGGGCGGGCGTTGGCCCACAGGTCGGCGAAGCGTTCCGCGACGAACGAACCGAGGGGGGTGGAGATGCGCACCTCCAGCTGCTGTCCCTCCCCGGAGAGCCGGTCGACGGGGTAGAAGCTGACCATCATCCGCTCGCCCCAGCGGTAGAGCTGGATCGAGGGCGCCGCACCGTAGAGCCGCACCTGGAACTGTTCCCGGCGTTCGGCGGGCAGGCCGGCCTGGAGCCGGTGCAGGTCGCGCAGATTGCGCATGATCTCCCGGCGCACGTCCTCCCGGATCTCGGCGGAGCGCTGCCGGGCGGCGAGCGAGTCGGGATCGAGCAGCAGGATCCGCACCACCGCGCCGCGGCCGACCGCGGCGGTCACGGCCCGGACGAAGCGGTCCGCGGTGCGGCCGGAGAAGAGGTAGGAGAACGTGTCGAGCACGAAGACGACGTCGGTGGCCGAGGCGACCTGCTCGCAGAAGGCCGGATAGTCGAGACGGATGTGCTCACGTACCCGTTCCTCCTCGATCCGGGTGAGAAAGGGCTGGATGATGAGCACGGTCACGATCGCGCCGAGGAACTCCGGTGCGAGGTTGAGCAGCAGGTTGGCCCGGAAGTCGGGCAGACTCCGGGCGTACCAGATGGTGAGCAGGCCGCACACCGCCAGTGCCGCGCAGAGCAGCAGCATCCTGCGGTGCGGCCCCCCGTGCCTCGCCACTCCCCACCCCCGCAGCCCCGGTGAACATCCGTGCGAGGCTTAATACCCGTACTGACGAAGCGTCATGCCCCCGGGGGCACCTGCTGGGCCCTGGCGTGGGGGTAGTCCGGGGACCTGTGCTGGAACGCAAGCACCGCCGGGTTGCGGATGGTGCCTTCGCGGATCTCGATGGCGCGGCGGATGGTCTCGTCCGCCTCCCAGCCGGCGGGACCGTCCAGGACCGCGCGCAGGTACGGGATCAGTGCCTCACTGTTCTCCCAGGTGGCGGAATTCCACAGGTAGGAGGGGCTGTGGTCCACGCCGTAGTAGTGCACGTTGTCGCCGACGGTGAACATCGGCTCGGTGAAGGTGGTCGGCCGCGCCCAGCTGAACCCCATGCCCTCGTCGCAGGAGACGTCGATGACCAGGGTCCCCGGAGCCAGCAGCGCGAGGTCCTCCTCGATCAGGAACGTCAGCGGCGCGCTGGTGTCCTGCAGGACGCAGTTGACGATGATGTCGTGCTCGGAGAGGAAGTCCGCCAGCGGTTGCCGGCCGTCCTCGGTGAGGGCGTGGCTGCGGCGCGGGTCGGCGGTGTCGTCCGCCTCGTCGTGGTCGAACTGGACGATGCGCGCGGAGTGGATCGGTGAGCTGACCGCGGTGACGCCGCGCGCGGTGAGCACGTCGACGTTGTGCACGCCCAGGGAGTTCAGCGCGGTCACGGCCCCCCGGGCCGTCGCGCCGAAGCCGATCACGACCGCGCGCAGGCGACGGCCGTAGTCGCCGGTCGAGCCGCGCAGCTGCAGGGCGTGCAGCACCGAGCAGTACCCGGCCAGCTCGTTGTTCTTGTGGAAGACATGCAGATTGAACGAACCGTCGCTGGTCCAGTGGTTCATCGCCTCGAAGGCGATGAGCGTCAGATGGTGGTCGATGGCGGTCTGGGTGACCTTGTCGTCCTGGACGCAGTGCGGCCAGCCCCACAGGACCTGCCCCTCCCGGAGCTCGGCGACGTCCTCCAGCATCGGCTTGGCCAGCAGCACCACATCGCTCTGCTCGATGAGCTCCGCCCGTGGGAGCAGTCCGGCGACGAAGGGTGCCAGCTGCTCGTCGGAGATCCCGAAGTGCTTGCCATAACCCAGCTCAAGGTGGATATGGGCACGGAGGTCGAGATCGATCCGCTCGAAATGCGCGGGGTGGATCGGCAGTCGGTGCTCGTTTTCCTTACGCGACTGCGCCATGATTCCGAGATTGAGTCGGTGCAAAATACCCCTTTGATTACTTCCTGTGTAACACGCCGGACCTAATCACGAGCAGGGGTCACGCTGAGTCGCCAGGTGACCCCAGGTCCAGGCGGGCCAGCAACGCCCACAGCGTCTCGCGGCCGAGCTCGTCGCGCTTGCCGGCGGCCATCTCGTCCATGGCCAGCTCTGCGGACATGGCGATCACCAGGCGTGCGGCGGCGCGTGCCTCGGGCCAGCCCATGGCCAGCAGGTCCGGCTCGGCCAGGGCGGCGAAGGCGGTGTTGCGGGCGGCGACCTCGGCCGCGACGCCGGGGGTGTTGCGGGCCTCCAGCAGCAGCGCCTTGACGCCGCGGTTGCCCAGGCAGACCTCGAAGTAGGCGGTCATGCCGGCCTGCAGCCGGATCCGGCCGGGCGGGTGCTGGGCGAGCGCCGCGGTCACCGCCCGGCCCGCCTGCTCGTGGAAGCGCTGGTGCATCGCGCTCAGAAAGGCGTCCCGGTCCGCGAAATGGACGTAGAACGTGCCCTTGGCCACCCCCGCCACGGTGACCACCCGGTTGACGCTCATGCCGGAGAGCCCGTGCTCCTCCGCGATCTCAAGACCCGCGTCCAGCAGCGCGGCTCGGGTTTCCAGGGCCGCAGCCGCGCGAGCAGTCATGCGACGAAGGATATGACCCGTTGACCGGGCGTTGTCCCCATGGCAAAGTGACTGACCGGTCGGTCATTCAAAGATGTGAGGGGCAGTGACGTGATGCGCGCAGCAGTGGTGGCCGAGCTCGGACAGGCGCCCGTGGTCGGCGGACGGGACGAGCCGCGGCAGGCGCCGGGAACGACCCTGGTCCGGGTGACGGCGGCGGCCCTCAACCCGATCGACCTGCTCATCTCCGGCGGCGGCCACCCGCTCGGCCGACCGCAGCCCGCGCACGTCCCCGGGGTCGAGGGCGTGGGCACGGTGGTGCAGAGCGACACCCTGGCGGCGGGCACCCGGGTGCGCGTCTCGGTGCCCGGTGGCTTCGTCGACGGCACCCTCGCCGAGTACGTCGCCGTCCCCGACCCGGCCTGCGTGCCGGTCCCGGACGCGCTCGGCGACGAACTGGCAGCCGCAATCGGGGTGGTGGGCATCAGCGCCCTGATCGGCCTGCGCGACGAGGCCGCGCTGCGTCCCGGCGAGTCGGTGCTGGTGCTCGGCGCGACCGGCGCCTTCGGTCAGGCCCTCCTGCATCTGGCCCGGGCACTGGGCGCCGGACGGATCATCGCCGCCGGACGCGACGAGGCCCGGCTCGCAGCACTCGCCGACCGCTCCGACCTGGTCGACGGCACGGTCACGCTCGACCCCGACCCCGCCGGATTCGCCGCGCGGGTGGAGAAGGCCGGCGGGCCGGTGGACGTGGTCGTCGACCCACTGTGGGGCCCGTACGCCCAGCCCGCGCTGGCGGTGCTGCGCCCGGGCGGCCGGTTGCTCAACGTCGGCCAGTGCGCCGGCGCCGAGGCCCGGCTCGGCGCCGGAGCCCTACGGCACGGCAGGCTCAGGGTGCTCGGCCTGAGCGGCGGCTCCCTCACCCCGGAGCAGTCCGCGGCCGCGTACGCCGAGGTGGCAGCCCACGCCGCGGCGGGCCGGGTCGACCTGGCCTTCGACGTCCGCCCACTCGACGACGTCGCCGAGGCCTGGGCCGCACAGGCGGCCTCGCCGGGCCGGAAGCTCGTGCTGCACCCCTCCGCCTGATCGATCACCGGCACTCACGGCGACAGCATCGCGCTCCTGCTGTATCGTCCCACCGCGCACGCCGCCGCCGGCGTCCGAGCCGAGGCCCAGAGGCACCTGCCCGCAGCGTTGCCACAGTGCGGCACGGTCCAGGTCAGGCCGGACGCATCGGCCCCGGCCGGATTCACCCGGTCGGCCCCCTGCACGACCAGCAGAGATGCACTGCATCGCACGAGTGAGATACGTTCGTGCGGTGACCGACGACTACCTCTCCCGCATCGGCAAGCTCGTCCGTGCCGCCAGGACGCACAAGGGCTGGACCCAGACCCAGCTCGCCGTCGCCCTCGGCACCACCCAGAGCGCCGTGGCCCGCATCGAGTCCGGCGGCCAGAACATCGGCCTGGACCTGGTCGCCCGGATCGGCGAAGCGCTCGACAGCGAGATCGTCTCGCTGGGCGTCGCCGGTCCGATGAACCTGCGCGTCGTCGGCGGGCGCACCCTGTCCGGCGCCATCGACGTACGGACCAGCAAGAACGCCTGCGTTGCCCTGCTCTGCGCCTCGCTGCTGACCACCGGCCGCACCACGCTGCGCGGCGCGGCCCGGATCGAGGAGGTCTACCGCCTGCTGGAGGTGCTGGCCAGCATCGGGGTCCGGCACCGCTGGATCAACGACGGCACCGACCTGGAGATCACCCCGCCGGCCACCCTCGACCTCTCCGCCATGGACGAGGAGGCCGCCCGGCGCACCCGCAGCATCCTGATGTTCCTCGGCCCACTGCTGCACCGCGCCGACCGCTTCGAGATCCCCTACGCCGGCGGCTGCGACCTGGGCACCCGCACCGTGCAGCCGCACCTGTCGGCACTGCGCCACTTCGGGCTCCACGTCAGCGCCACCACCGGCACCTACCGGGCCACCGTCGACCGCGAGGTCGAACCGCAGCGCGCGATCGTGCTGACCGAGCGCGGCGACACCGTCACCGAGAACGTGCTGCTCGCCGCCGCCCGCCACCCCGGCACCACGGTGATCCGCAACGCCAGCGCCAACTACATGGTGCAGGACGTCTGCTTCTTCCTGGAGCGCCTGGGCGTGCACGTCGAGGGCATCGGCACCACCACCCTGATCGTGCACGGCCGCGCCGTCATCGACGCCGACGTCGACTACGCCCCCTCCGAGGACCCGGTCGAGGCGATGAGCCTGCTGACCGCCGCGGTGGTCACCAACTCCGAGCTGACGATCCGCCGGGTCCCGATCGAGTTCGTCGAGATCGAGCTGGCCGTCCTGGACGAGATGGGCCTGGACTGCGACCGCAGCCCCGAGTACCCGGCCGACAACGGCCGCACCCGGCTGACCGACCTCACCGTGCACCCGTCCAAGCTCACCGCCCCGGTCGACAAGATCCACCCGATGCCGTTCCCCGGCATCAACATCGACAACCTGCCCTTCTTCGCCGCCATCGCCGCCTGCGCCCACGGCTCGACCCTGGTCCACGACTGGGTGTACGAGAACCGTTCGGTCTACCTCACCGAGCTCAACCGGGTCGGCGCCCACGTCCAGCTGATGGACCCGCACCGGGTCCTGGTCGAGGGCCCCACCCGCTGGCGCGCCGCCGAGATGATGTGCCCGCCGGCGCTGCGTCCCGCCATGGTCCTGCTGCTGGCCATGCTGGCCGCCGAGGGGACCTCCGTGCTGCGCAACGTGTACGTCATCAACCGCGGCTACGAGGACCTGGCCGCCCGACTCAACTCCGTCGGCGCCCAGATCGAGGTCTTCCGCGACATCTGATCCACCGGTATCTGATCCGCCGTCACCTGACTCTGGCTGTAGGACGGTTGCGGCGTCACCCTGGAGGGGACGCGGGCGCTGCCGTCCCGCGGTTGTGGGAGGTCGACGGGTGATGGCGGGTCAGGCCCGGTTGCGTGACGGCGGGATCGTCCTCTTCGCCGCCGTCTTCACGGTGATGACGATCGGCGTCGCCATGCTGATCACCAGGGGTCAGCGGGTCGGGATCGTCGGCGGCCTGCCGGGTCCGACCCCGGCGGCCGTCCCCTCCGCGTGGGCCCGGCTGCTGCCGCCCGAGCCTCCCGCGCCGGGCCGGAGCGCGACCGGGTCGCTGGTGGACGACGTCCCCGCCGGCTTCCACGGCACCTGGTCGGGCACCCTGGCGAACGCCGACGGATCCCGCTCCTGGGAGGACGCGGTCACCGTGCGCCCCGGTCCGGTCGGCGACGAGTACACCACCGAGGTGGTACTGGACACCGCCGCGACCGGCAGCCACGAGCTCTGCCCCACCGCGTGGACCCTGCTGAGCGCCGACGCCCACCAACTCACCTTCCGCAGCCGCCCGCTACCGGGCAGCCCGGCCAACTGCCCCACCGGAGCGGTCGAGCAGACCCTCACCCGAAACACCGACGGCACCGTCACCCACACCTGGACAGACCCCTCGGCCGGATCCCTGACCGGCGTCCTGGACCAGGCATCCTGACCGGCTTCCGTCCCGGTCAGGCCCGCAGATGGGTCAGGACGGACCCGATCGCCCGCCGCACCGCGTCACGGGCCGCGTCGGTATGGTCGATCGTCTCGAACCCGTGGTGCCCGAGCGGCACGTCCACCACCTCGACGGCGGCACCGGCGCCTTCCGCCGCGGCCAGGAACTCGGCGACCGTCGCCGCGATCACGGGCTGCTCCAACTCCACCCGGGTCAGCACGATCGGCAGCCGTCCTGCCCCGCTCAGCGCGGCCGCCGGTCGGAACCGGGACTGCGCCAGTCCCCAGTTCGGCAGCGGCGCCAGGATCGGATAGCTCGCTGCCACGCACCGCAGCCAGGCCGGGGGCGCCGCCAGCCAGTCCGCCGACAGCAGCCCGCCGCCGGAGAAGAACCACAGCGCGACGCGCTCGGCGTCGACCCGCGGATCGGCCCGCACCAGTTCCACCGCCGCGGCGACGTCCTCGGCCGCCCGCCCGTAGTCGGCGAGGCTGTGCAGCCGGTGGTCCAGCGTCACTCCGACCGCCCCCAGGGCCGCCACCTGGCGAGCGTAGCCGAGGAAGGTCTCCGAGTCCCGCGGCGTGGGCCGCAGCTCGGGGGAGATCGGGCCGCCGTGAACGAACACCACTGCGGGGCAGGGGTGTTCGCCGTCCTGGAGATCGTCGGGCAGATGGAGATCGACCCGGCCCAGTCGCTCGCGGGTTCGTTCCGGCGCGTCCAGGAGGAAGCGACCCAGGTGAGCAGGCTGCTCGCGGACGGGCGCGGCCAGCCGGCGGCCCTCCCCCGCCGCGGCCCGGAGCAGGACCTCGGCCAGCTCGTCCGGGCAGGAGAGCATCGGCCAGTGGCCGGTGGCGAGTTCGAAGAATCCCACCCGGGGGTCGGCGAGCCTCTCGAAGCGCGGGTCGCCGAACTGCATCACGGTCTCGACCAGGGCGATGCTCGAACCGTTGGACGTGCAGAGCACTCCGCTGGTCGGCAGCTTGGCACCGGCTCCGGTCAGCCGCAGCGGCTGGGTGAGCGTGCCCAGCGGCTGCGGCGCCGCGAGGCGGGTCAGCCGGGCCAGCGCGTCCTCGGGGACGCCGTCCAAGCTGCCCCGCAGCGCCCACTCCTCCAGCGTCGGCGGCGGCACCCGCCCGCCGTCCCCGCTCTCCCCCGCCTTCTGCAGCAGCCGCTCGCGCACCGCCTGGTCGGGCACCAGGTCCAGCACCAACTCACCGTCCTGACGGATGCCCGCGTCCAGGTGGACGATTCTCGCGATGCGCTCCGGACGCAGGTCGGCGGCGCCCAGCACCGGGTGGATGCCGGTGTCATGGCCGACGATCACCAGCTCCGGGGCGTCCACATGGTCGATCAGCTGCACCAGATCCTCGATGTGGGTGTCCATGTCGGTGCCGGGGTCCGCCAGATGTCGGCGGTTCCCCAGCCCGGTGAGCGTGGCCGGGAACACCTCCGCCCCCGACTCCCGCAGCCGGGCGGCGACATCCCGCCACACCCATCCGCCGACATGACTGCCCGACACCAGCACAAACGCCGTCATGAATGCCTCCTCAGATGTCCTGTTCCCCGGGCTCACCGGTACCGTAGGAACTCCCCCTGAGGGAGGTTCAAGCCTTGTCGCCCGACGACCTGTGGAGTATCGGGGACCTCGCCGAGCAGGCCGGCGTCACCGTCAAGACCGTCCGCTTCTACTCCGACCGCGGCCTGCTGCCCGAGGCCGCCCGCAGTTCCGGCGGCCACCGGCGGTACGGACCCGAGGCCCTGGACCGGCTCCGGCTGATCCGTTCCTTGCGCAGCCTGGACCTGCCGGTCTCCGAGGTGGGCCGGATCCTGGACCGGGAGGACGCGCTGGAGGACGCCATCGCCGGGCGGCTGCGGGAACTCGGCTCGCAGTTGGCGGCGCTGCGCTGGCGCGAGGCCGCCCTGCACCTGCTGCGGGACTGCAGCGCCGAGGAGCGCGCCGACCGGCTGCGGCTGATCGGCGCCGTCGGTACGCCGCCGAGCACGGCGTCGCTGGCGCGCTTCTGGCGTTTCCTGCTGCCCCCGCGGCTCCCGGCCCGGCTACGGGGCGCGATCATCGAGGCTGCGGTACCGCAGCCTCCCGCCGATCCGACACCCTCACAGGTGCTGGCCTTCGCCCGGCTGCACGCCCTCACCTCGGACGTCCGCCTGGGCACCGACCTCTGCCGCCCAGAGTTCCGCTGCGCCAGGGACAGCTACCGCCCGGTCGTGCTCTACGACGGACTCGGCGAGGCATACGCCCTGGCCTCCGCGGACCTGCGGGCCCAACGACCGCCCCAGCAGGGCGAGGCGCTCGACTGCTTCGTCGCCGCCCACGCCGCCGCGGGCGGCCTTCGGGACGGCCCCGGCTTCCGGCAGCAGCTCAGCGGCCTGCTGGTGCTGACCGCCGATCCGCTGGTCGACCGCTACTGGCAGCTGGCCGGCGAGCTCACCACCCCGCCGTCCGGCCCGGCGGAGCCGACGCTCGGCGCGGCCCACGACTGGCTCCGGGCCGCACTGGACGCCCAACTCGTCGGAGCCGGACGGGCTTAGCGGCCGGCCGGGCCTGGCGTCGCAGGGCGCTACTCCGCAAAGGTCGGGTTGGCGGCCCTCGGCTTGTCCGAGCGGCCCTTGGGCTCTTCCCAGACCTCCTGGCGGCCGAGCGCGGTCATGTCCAGGAAGGCGTAGGAGCCGCCGAGTTGCTCGCTGCCGCGGGCGAAGGTCGAGTAGGTGTGGAAGATCGCGTCGCCGTCCCGGAGGAAGCAGCTCATTCCGGGCTGCTCCGAGGGACCCTCCAGCATCCAGTCGGCGCCGGCCCGCGCCAACTCGGCTGCGTCGCGGTAGTTGTACTGCACCGGCGCCACGGCCGGGTCCAGCGAGACATGGAAGTCGTAGTTGAAGTCGCTGCCGTACGAGGAGTACCAGGGCATCGACCAGCCCCGGCGGGCCCGGTACTTCTCGATCTTCTCCAGCGGAGTGCGCGAGATCAGGGCGAACTCGGTGTCGCGGATCCGTAGATGGGCGAGGAGCGCGTCGGGGATCTCGTCGATGCCGGCCGTGCAACCGGAGCAGGCGTCCTCCCAGGCCGGGTCGAACATCACATGCTGGACGATCAGTTGACGGGCGCCGCCGAACAGGTCGGCCAGTCCGGCCGGCCCGTGCGCCGACTCGAAGGTGTACTGCTTGTCGATCCTGACCATCGGCAGCCGCCGACGGTCGGCGTTCAGCGCATCCCGCGCCCTGGTGAACTCCTTCTCCCTGACCAGCAGTTCTTTGCGGGCGTCGAGCCACTGCTCGCGGGTGACGATCTCCGGCAGACTCATGGTGCTGCACCTCTCTGCTGACTGCTTCTGCAGAGAGGGACCGGGCCCGAGCCCGGAACTCATCGGTCTGTCATCGGTCTGTCATCGGTCTGTCATCGGCTGGCGCTCGGCGAGGGTGAACTGCTGTGCCCGGCGGACGTGGCGGAGGCGGTGGACAGCGCCGACGGGGACGTCACCGAAGCCGCCGAGGCCGCCGCGCCGGAGCCGGTGCGGGAGCTGGGCACCGAGGTCGCCCGGGTGGGTCGGCGCGGGGCCGACGGCGACGGGACCGAGGAGGGCGCCGCCGATACCGAGGCCAGCTGGCGTGGATCCAGGGTCGGCGACGGCGTCGGCGACGGCGACGCCGGGCCGGTCACGGCCGCCGGTGGCGCGGCCGGGACCACCCGCACCGGGACGACCTGGTTGCCGGAGAGCAGCAGCGGGGTGACCACCGCGGCGGCGACGGCCAGCACCAGCCCGCCGCCGGCCGCCGTGCGCCGGCGGCGGCGCCGCGCCGCGCTGCGGCGGATCTGCTCGAACGCACCGGGGGGCGGCAGCAGGACCACCGGACCGGATCCGATCAGCGCCGACAGCCGGTCGTCACGCTCCTCGTCCGGCTCCTCAATGGGTGTGATCAAGGTGTCCCCCCAGCCTGCTGCGCAGTAGTTCCCGTGCCGCGTGGAGATCGGCCTTGACTGTCCCTTCCTTGCGCCCCGTCAGCACAGCCACCTCCCGGATCGGCAGATCAGCGTAGTAGTACAGCAGCACCGGGGTGCGCAGCCGCAGCGGGAGCGACTGGACCAGCAGCCGGACCGAGGGGTCGGCGCCCTCGCCCGACTGCCCGTTGACCACGGCCTCCGCGGTCACCCGGCGCAGCGCCCTCCGTTCCCGCTCCAGCCTGCGCCAGTGGTCGCGGACCAGATTGGCCGCCGTGACGTAGAGGAAGCCGCGCGGCTCCTCCACGTTGGTCCAACGCGCCCACAGCCGGGTGAACGCCTCCGCGGCGATCTCGTGGGCGGTGCCGTCGTCGTCGGTCAGACGACGGCACCACCCGGCGAGAGCCGGGTAGAGGGCAGCGAACAGCTCGGACGCTGCGGTGTCCTGTGACCGGCTCAACGCTCTCCATGGGTCGTGTGGTGCGGGTGTCTCTACTGCGCGGCTACTGCTCCGCTGTCAGCGCGGCGTAGACCACCACGTTGTCTAGGTAGCCGTTCCCGGCGCTGTTCCTCGGGCCGCCGCAGGTGATCAGACGCAGTTCCGGGCGGTTGACGTTCCCGTACACGGCAGCTGTCGGGAAATCCGCCTTGGCGACCGTCTGCACCCGGTACACGGTGAAGACCGCCGACTTGCCGTCCTGCAGCCGCGCGACCACGCGGTCGCCCTGCTTGAGCCGGGAGAGGTGCAGAAAGACGCCGTCGCCGTACTTGCCGACCGTGACATGGGCCAGGATCACCGAGGGGCCGACCTGGCCCGGCGTCGGGGAGCCCTGGTACCAGCCGGCCGGGGCGTTCACCTCGATCGGCGGCACCTGCACGCTTCCGTCCGCGGCCAGACCGAGCCGCATCACCGGGGTGTCGACGCCGATGCCGGGGATCTGCAGCCGGACCGGGACCGACTTGGCGAGCGCCTGCGGCGCCGTCGAGGACGGTGCGGCGGACGGCGTCGCGCTAGGCGCCGTCGAAGCGGACCCGGCCGCGGACGAGCCCCCCGCAGACGCTGTCTGCACCGCCGTCGATCCGCTGCCGCAACCCGACACCAGCAGTGCCGCGACCACGGCGGTCAGCAGGACCCGCACGCTCTTCGTCGGCAAGATCAGCCCTGAGCCCTGGTCCGACGGCGCAGCAGCACGACGCCCGCTCCGCCGACCAGGATCGCGCCGGCCGCCGCCGCACCGGTCACCGCGGCCGTGTCGCCACCACCCTGGGACGCGACCGGCGCGACCCCGGTGTCCGGCGCCCCCTTCGGCACGGCACCGACCTGGCCCGCCGACGCGACGGCCCTCGGCGGCTCGGTCGGCCGGGCCGACGGGACGGCGGTGGCGTCCCGGGTGGGGCTCGGAGCCGCGGTGGCGGCGGCACTCGGGCTCGCCGAGACGGTCGGCGACGCCGACGCGGCGGCGTTCGCGGACCCCGCGCCGACCAGCACCGCGGCGCTGGCGAGGAACGCGGCGCCGATGACACCGGTGCGACCGGTAAGACGAGTACGAGTTGAACGAGCTGTACGCATGAACGGCTTCTCTCTCGTCGGCCCGGCCCGCCGTGGTGGCGTGCGCCGGGCTGCGTTGCTGAACGGGAGGAGAGACGACACAGCCCAGGGACAGGTTGTAAAGAGATGGCAAAGACCTGGAAGCACGAAACCCTGGACAGCGCGCCACTGCTGGTACACGCTTCTCCGTCATGACCACCCCGACGCCGGCACCCCCGCAGCTGTACGAGTCGATCACCGCGACCGCGGCGGACATCGCCGCCCTGCTGACCGCCGGCGCCGACCCGGCGACCCGCATCCCCCGCTCCACCTGGAACGTCGGGGAGGCCGCAGCACACCTCGCGCTGGCCAACGAGCTGATGGCGGAGCTGGCGGCGGGCATCGACCGCCCCTACGGCGACGGGACCCCGGAGAGCCTGGCCGCCGCCAACGCCGACTCGTTGGCCGAGTTCACGGAACGCGATCCCGCGGTCCTGGCCGGGTCCGTCGTCGCACAGGCACAGGCCTTCGTCACCACGGCTGCCGATCGCCCCGGCGACCTGCCGCTGGTGACCCCCATGGGTCCGCTGGACCTGCACACGCTGGGGTCCTACCTGCTGACCCATATGCTCGGCCACGGCTGGGACCTGGCCCGGGCGCTGCGCCGGCCGCACATGATCGACCGTCAGCGGGTGGAGTTGTGCCTGCCGTTCCTGGTCACAGCGATGCCCCGGGTGCTCGACCACGGGACAGTCGGCCGGCTGAGCGCCACCTACGAGCTGCGGCTGCGCGGCGGCGCCCCCCGGTTCAGTGCCGCCTTCGACGAGGGCGCGCTCACCGTGACCGAGGGCGCACCGCCGCGCCCGGACTGCACCATCGTCACCGAGCCGGTGACCTTCCTGCTCATCGCCCTGGGGCGGTGCTCCCCCTGGGGTGCGATGGCCCGCGGAGGGATCCTCGCCTGGGGCCGCAGGCCGCTACTCGCCCCCGCCTTCCCCGGCTACTTCCGCGCCCCCTGAGCCACCCCGGGGCGTCCTGGGTCAGACGCTCGCGGGTTCCACCACCGGCTCGGCCTCGGCAACGACCTCGTCGGCGGCCTCATCGACCACAGGCTTGCCGTTGCGCATCAGCACCAGCGCCAGGACCGCCGCGACCAGGACACCGCAGGCCCCGACCACAAAGCTGGCGGACATCGCGGAGGTGAAGGCCTCCCGGGCAGCGGTGGCCAGCGCGCTGTCACCGGTGCTCGCGGCCAGCGACAGCGCGACGGATACCGAGTGGCGTGCGGCCTCGGGGGCCGACGCGGGCATCGAGTCGGTGAAGGTGCTGGAGAGGACGGTGCCCAGGACGGCGACCCCCAGCGCGGCCCCGGCCTGCTGAACGGTGTCGTTGAGGGCCGAGCCCACCCCGGCGTGCTCGGTGGGGATCGCGCTCATCAGGGCCGTGGTCGCGGCCGGCATCGCCAGCCCGGCGCCCGCGCCGATCAGCATCATGCCCAGGGCGACCATCCCGAAGCCGGCGTGAGCCGAGAGCGTGGTCAGCGCGCCGAACCCGGCGGCGATCACCAGCAGTCCGGCGACGGTGATGGTGCGGTTGCCGATCTTCGCGCCCAGGGTGACGCCGAGGGAGTTGAAGACCAGCGCGGCGACGGCCAGCGGGGCGAAGGCCACCCCGGTCCGCATCGCCGAGTAGCCCAGGACGAACTGCAGGTACTGGGTCAGCACCAGCATCAGCCCGCCGTTGGCGAAGGTCACCAGGACCAGCGAGAAGCTGGAGGCGCTGAACACCCGGTTGCGGAACAGGCTCAGCGGGGCCATCGGGGACTCGACCCGGGTCTCCCAGATCCCGAAGGAGACCAGGCTCACCAGCGTCACCGCGATGCCGGCCAGGATGCCCGGACGGGTCAGACCCTCCCGCGCCGCCTCGATGATCGTCCAGACCAGCGCGGTCATGCCCACCATCGACAGCGCCATGCCCAGCGGGTCCGCCTTGCGCCACGGGCCCTTGGACTCGGGCATCAGCACGACAGCGGCCACGACGGCGACGGCGGCGACCGGAACGTTCATCAGGAAGATCGCGCCCCAGGAGAAGTGGGCGATCACCATCCCGCCGACCACCGGGCCGCCGATCAGGCCGATCATGGACGCCCCGCCCCAGATCGCGAAGGCCTTGCGCAGCTCCTCGGCGTCGAACACGGTCATCAGGATGGACAGCGTGCTGGGCATCACCAGGGCGCCGCCGACTCCCATCAGCACCCGTCCGGCGATCAGTTCTCCCGGGCTAGCGGCGAAGGCCGCCAGCAGCGAGGCGCCCCCGAAGAGCGAGAGCCCGATGATCAGCATCCGCCGGCGGCCGAAGCGGTCGGCCAGGCTGCCGGCAGTGAGCAGCATCCCGGCGAAGACCAGGATGTAGGAGTCGATGATCCACTGGATGTCCTGGGCGCTCGCCTTCAGACTGTTCGCGATGGTCGGCACCGACACCGTCAGCACCATGTTGTCGATGACCAGCACCAGCGCGCTGAGGCAGAGCACCGCCAGGATCACCCAACGGCGCGGGTTGCGCGCCGCCTCCTGCGCCTTCTGCGCTTCCTTCGTCATTTCCATGATCGAACCCCTCCGAGAAGTCTGACCGTACAGCGTGCGGATCCCCGCACAGCGTTCGCTACTCCGCACACTGTACGGTCACCGCACAGTGTTCGCAAGGGCGTACGCTGTGCGGCAGCAGTCGTGGAAAAGCAGCGGACAGACGAGGAGGCGGCATGTCGGCCGACCAGCAGGGGCTTCCATCGGTATGGACCCGTCCGCAGCGATCACGCCGGGACCAGCCGGCGCTGAGCCGGGACCAGATCGTGGCGGCAGCCATGGAACTGCTGGACGCCGAGGGCATCGAAGCCCTGAGCATGCGCAAGCTCGGCACCCGGCTGAACGCCGGCGCCACCTCGATGTACTCGCATGTGACCAACAAGGACGAACTGGTCGAGCTGGTCGTGGACCAGGTCTACGGCGAGATCAGCCTGGCCGGCCTCGACGGGTCAACCGACTGGCGCACCGCCGTGACCCGGCTCGCCCACGGCCTGCGGGAGGGATTCCTGCGGCACCCCTGGATCGTCTCGGCGCTCGGCCAGGTGGGCATGGCCTCGCTCGGTCCGAACCTGCTCCGGCTGTCCGAGGCGCTGCTGGGCGTGTTCGAGGAGGCCGGCTACCCGCTGCAGGCCGCCGAGCGGGGGATGAACACGGTCAGCGCCTATGTGATCGGCGTGGCCTCGACCGAGGCGGCCTGGCTGACCCTGCTCGCCCGCAGCGGTCAGAGCCAGCAGGAGTGGGTGGAGCGCTTCTGGCCGGCCGCCGAGCAGGCGGTCCAGGGGCATCCGCGGCTGCGCCGGCTCTACGCGGCACAGCGCCAGGGCTTCGACGCCGACAGCAGCCGGGGCGACAGCTTCGACGAGGGGCTCGCATGCATCCTCGACGGCCTGGAGGCCCGGCTGGGGCGCCCGTCCGACTGACGCATCACGACCTGACGGCGGCACACACAAGGGCCCCGACCTGCCCGGCGACAGGTCGGGGCCCTTGCGGCACATGGCTACTGACGCTGCGTCACCAGGGCGACGGCGCCGGTGGCACGACGACCGTCGGCCGGTCGTCGCAGGTGATGGTGTTGGGCAGCTCCCAGGGGGCCAGCCAGGGCCCGGTGGTGCCGCCGCCGGTGTTGCCGCCGAGGTCGGTCAGCGAGAACTCCGACCCGGCAGCGGTGAAGTGGAACGATCCGCAGTTGTTGACGCCGACCGCACCGACATTGCGGGCGACCACGTTCTGGAAGGTCGCGGACCCGGCCGTACGGGCGCTGACCGCGTCGGTGCCGGTGCCGTCGACCTTGATGTCCTTGAAGTGGACGTTGGTGATGGAGTACTGGTCCTTCACCGGGAAGTCGGTGACCAGCATGATCGCGTCATAGGTGTTGTCGAGGAAGTTGTCCCCGGTCACCTCGATGTCCGCGTTGATGTTCTTCTCCAGCGCGTAGAACCAGATGGCCCCCAGGCCGATCTTCCAGTTCAGCTCGAAGGTCCCGGCCCTGACCGTGGTGTTCCCGGTGATCCAGAGGTGCCCGGTGAACGCCTCGGAGCCGAAGCGGGAGCCGACCTGGATGCCGCTGCCCTCCCGGATCGGGTCGGCCACCAGATTGTTCGACACGGTGTTGTCGGTGCCGCCGTAGATCGCGATGCCGTTGGCGAGCACCGGGGTCTGCACGGTGTTGTGGTCGAAGGTGTCGTTGGCGTCCTCGGTCTTCTCGGACCACATGGCCAGGCCATCGTCACCGGTGTTGCGGATGAAGTTGTTCGAGACGACCGAGTTCGTCACCCCGGTGTGGAAGTTGATGCCGTCGGCGATCTGGTCGACGATCGTGTTGCCGCTGATCCGGAGGTTGGTCATCGGCCCGTCGAACCACATCCCCACCTTGGTGTGCTGGATGTAGAGGCCGTCGATGGTGGAGTTGCTCAGCGCGCCGCCGATGCCGTTCACCTGGTCGGTGTCGATGCGCTCGCGGACGTCGCCCTCGATCGCGAAACCGGACAGGTGGACGTTGCTGCTGCCGCCGACCGAGGCGTCCTTGCCGTAGAAGCCGACGCCGGTGTGGACCGAACCGTCCGGGGCCGGGGTGCTCAGGGTGACCTGGTGGCCCTTGATGACGGTGTACCAGTTGCCGGCGCCCTCGATGGTGACGTTGTCGACGGTGATGTGGCGGTTCACCTGGTAGGTGCCCGGCGGGATGTACACCTTGAGGTGGGTCCGCTGGGCGAAGGCGATGGCCCGGTCGATGGCGTCGGCCGAGTCGCGCCGCCCGGTCGGGTCGGCGCCGAAGGCCAGTACGTCGGCCGCGACCAGGTCGATCTTGGGCGGGGCGACCAGCTGGGAGTCCATCAGGTCGATGACGGTGGACGAGGCCTCGCTCCCGGCGGGCACCGCGAGCCGGATCCGGTCACCGGCGTGGTAGGTGCGGCCGAGCAGCAGCCGCTGCTCGTCGTAGAAGTGGTTCGGGCGGAACGGGGTGGTGATCACCGGGGTCGGCGTGGTCTGGCTCGGCACGCAGGAGCACTCGGTGATCCACCAGTCCGGGTGCAGCAGGCCCGCGTTGGGGTCGTTGGAGAACGGGTACTGGTTGTAGAGCCAGGCGTACTGCGAGGTCAGCGTCATGGTGGCGCGGCTCTTGCCGTTCACCGAGACGTCCAGCGGGGCGGTGATGCCGCCGCCGGTCGGCGCGTCGGGGATGCTGTAGCGGACATTGATCGCATTGGCCGCTGCGGGCAGGGTGAACTCGACGTACTGGCCCGGCTTCAGGCTCACCGCCGAGCGGCCGGACGCCTCCGCCGCCAGGGTGTAGGCGTCCGTGCCCGGGCCGATCACAGTGCCGTCGGTGGCGGCCTTCTCGGCCTCCTGTTCGACGAAGCCCACGGTGGCGCCGGCCCCGGCCACCAGCGCCGGGTCGAGCGCCGCCCGGGTGACGGCAGGGCTGCCGGCCGGACCGCCCGAACCGGCTGAACTGGTCGAGCTCGCAAAGGCGGTGCCGCCGGGGGCGACACCGAGTCCCACAACGGCAGCGGTCACCGCTGCCACCGCCAACGCGGCCCTGATCGGTGGTCTGGTGGCTCGCCCGGCTCGCCTTGTTGCGGCCCTGGTAGTGCTCCGTGACATCGGATGCTCATTTCTCGCGCGCGAGTGAACGGTGGAGCGGACGCGTTGAGGGTGAGGCGACAGTAGGGCCGCCGCGCGGCGAGCCACAAGGCTCATGCAGAATATTTTCGTAGTCCTGCCGATAAACTCCGGACTCTGCTTGATTTCTTGCACCGCCTCCGTCAGGGCACACCGCCGCCCCCGGGGCGGTGTGCGCGCCTTCCACAACGGGGAGAACGGGGCTGGGAATGTGGGTCGCACAACGGCCTTGCGGAGGATGGGCCGCTGATCGGATGTAGCGCTAGGGTCAGGAATCAGACACAGGATCGACATAGGGGGCAGCTTCGGATGGCGCCGGACGAGGCCGTGGTCGGCTGCATCGGGGTGCTGCTGGTGCACACCCGCGGGGCAGCAGGGCCCGGCGAAGTCCTGGTGCGGGTCAGGGGCGGCTCCGAGGCCTTTCTCGCCTGGTCGGCAGAGCCTCTGCCGAAGGGGGCTCCGGTCCTGGTGATCGAGTCCCGTGGCAGCCGCCAGGTCGATGTCATCGCATGGGCAGATCCGTTGGACGCGTTGACCGGCGACGCCGGCGACGCCGGTTGAGGAGACACGAAGGATGTTCGGTTACAGGGTTCCCGCCCCCGACGAGGCGATGCTGATCTCCGGTGGCAGGCGCGGCATGGGGGACGCGCCGTTCCGCGTGGTCACCGGACACGGGGCGTTCGTGCTGCCGGTGTTCCGCAAGACGCGCTTCCTGACCCTGGCGATGTGCGAGGCGGAGGTCGCCGAGACCTGCGTGACCCGCCAGGGCATCGCGCTGACGGTGAAGGCGGTGATCGCCTTCAAGGTCGGCAACGACAAGGAGAGCATCGTCAACGCCGGTCAGCGCTTCCTCTCCGACCAGGACCAGATGTCGATCCTGACGGGCCGGATCTTCGCCGGTCACCTGCGCTCCATCATCGGCTCGATGACGGTCGAGGAGATCGTGACGGAGCGCCAGAAGCTGGCCTCCGAGGTCCTGGAGACCTCCAAGACCGAGATGGGGACGATCGGCCTGACCGTCGACTCGCTGCAGATCCAGTCGATCGACGACGGCCAGACCGGCTACATCGCCGCCATGGCCGCCCCGCACAAGGCCGCCATCCAGCGGCAGGCCCAGATCGCCCAGGCGATGGCCACCCAGCAGTCCGCCGAGGCGCAGCAGTCCGCCGAGCGGAACCAGGCCGAGTACGCCCGGCAGACCGCGGTGGTCCGGGCCCAGTACTCCGCCGAGGTGGACCGCGCCCAGGCCCAGGCCGCCCAGGCGGGCCCGCTGGCGCAGGCCCACGCCCAGCAGGAGGTGCTCACCGCGCAGACCGAGCTGGCCCAGCGGGCCGCCGAACTGCGCCAGCAGCAGCTGGTGGCCGAGATCGTGAAGCCCGCCGAGGCCGAGGCCGAGCGGATCAGGGTGCTCGCCCTGGCCGAGGCCAACCGGATGAAGATCCAGGCCGAGGCCGCCGCCTCGTACGACCGGGTGGCGCTGGACCGGATGCTGATCGACCAGCTGCCGCAGATCGTCAAGGAGGCCGCGGCCGGCCTCCAGGGCGCCAACGTCAATGTACTCAACGGCGCCGACGGGCTGGGCGAGATCGCGGCCGGACTGGTCGGCCAGGGGCTGACCATCCTGGACTCGGTCCGGCAGAACCTCGGCACCTCCAGTCGTGCCGAGAAGGAGGAGCGGGACAGTCGGGACGGCAAGGGCCCGCGCCCGCTGACCGGCCGCGTCGAGCTGGACTGACATCCCCGGTCCCGCCCCGGGCTCCGGAATGCACCGATGAGCCCGGGGTGCTGCCGGGGTCTGTCCCGGTATGGACGATCCCCGATGGCTGCTGTGCGATGTCAGCGCACTGACCGAACCCGGCCTCGGCGATCTCGGCGCGCTCGCCCGGCTGCAGCTCGCGGCCCGTCGGAGCGGCCGCGAACTGCGCCTGGTCGGGGCGGGCGAGCGGCTGCGCGAGCTGATCGCCCTGGCCGGCCTCGCGGACGAGCTACCCCTGCTGGCCCTGCCCGGCCTGCTCCAGCCCGGCCCGTTCCAGCCGTGGGGGCAGCCCGAACAGCGGGAACAGGGCCTCGGTGTCGAGGAAGCTGTTCAGCCCGACGATCCGCCCGGCTGAGATCTCCAGCACCTGCAGCGCCCACGGCGCATGACCGCCGTCCGGGCTCGGCCGGTACTGCCCGAACGCCGGCGCGCCGTTGGCGACCACCGGTATCAGCCGCGAATCCCGGCAGCCGTGACCCGGGCCCAGCATCCAGCCGCAGATCTCCTCCTGGCCGCGCAGCCACATCGCGAACGGGGGCATCGACAGCACGGCGTCCTCGTGCAGCAGCCGTACCAGCCCCTCCATGTCGTAGCTCTCGAAGGCCCGGACGTAGCGGGCCAGCAGCGCCGCCTGCTCGTCGTCCAGCGGGCGGGCCGGGTCGGTGGTCGCGGGCTCGCAGGCCGCCAGGGTCGACCTGGCCCGCTGCAGCGCGCTGTTCACCGAGGCCGTGCTGGAGCCGAGGAGTTCGGCGACCTCGTTCGCATGCCAGCCGAGGACCTCACGCAGGATCAGCACGGCCCGCTGCCTGGGCGCGAGCCGCTGCAGCGCCGCGACGAACGCCAGCCGCACGGAGTCCCGCTGGGCGGCCACCTCCGCCGGGTCGGCCGCCTCGGCCACCACCCGGCCGTCGGGGACCGGGCCGATCCAGGTCACCTCCGGGAGGATCGTCTCCGAGGCCGTCGCGACCGTGACCGGGCCGCCCAGGTCCATCGGCCTGGCCCGGTTGCTGCGCCCCTTCAGCGCGTCCAGGCAGACATTGGTGGCGATCCGGTACAGCCAGGAGCGCAGCGAGGAGCGGCCCTCGAAGCGCTCATGTCCGCGCCAGGCACGGACCATGGTCTCCTGCACCGCGTCCTCGGCCTCGAAGACCGAGCCGAGCATCCGGTAGCAGTAGCCGGTCAGCTCCCTGCGGAACCGTTCGAGCCGGAGCTCAAGGGGCTCCTCCGCGGCATCGACGTCCTCGGTGGTGGACGTCGTCGTCATTGGCTCCGCCATGGGACCACCCCTGTCTGTCTCGGTGCGACGAACGTATACCCGGCCACTGACAACGGCCGCCCGGTCGGAGCCCGTAGCCGACTGTTGCCCACCCGTGACGCAGGCCACACGAATGCCGGACGTTCCTGGCCCACTCTCTAACTGCGCACACACTGCACACATCATCGGAGGATCCCTGATGCACGCCCACCGCACTGCCGCCGTCGCACTCACAGCTGCGGTCACCGGGAGCGCGCTGCTGCTCACCGGGTGCGCAGCCGTCACCCGGACCTCCGTCGCCGTCGCGCCCGCCGCCGGCTCGTCCTCGGCCCCGGCCGGAGCCGCGACCCCATCCTCGTCGTCCTCCTCTGCCGCCTCGACTGCTCCGAGCAACTCCGCCTCGGCCTCCGCGGCGCCCCCTGCCCTGAACGGCACCGCAGGCAACCGGCTGACCATCAGCAACGGCACCACCCAGGTGGTGATGAACGGCACCGTGGTCGAATTCGGCACCGTCGTCCGGGACCTCGCCTGGTCGCCGGACGGCACCAGGGCCGCCTTCATCGACGGGGCCGGAAACCTGGACACGGCCAACGCCGACGGCACCGGGCGCGTCCTGGTCGCACGTGCCCCCAGCGGCGAGAACTGGTCGCACCCGGTCTGGCGGGTCGCCAAGGCCGACAGCCAGCTCGGCAGCCCCGCCATCAACAAGATCCTCTTCGCCGCTTCCCGGGGCGGGACCGTGCTGCTGAAGCAGGTGCCCACGACCGGCGGCAGCCCGACCCTGCTCTACATCCCCGCGACCGACGGCGAGGCCGGCTCCAACGGCAACCCGCTGCCGCAGACCGGCAACGCCTGGCCGGCCACCGGCGGAAGGTACGCCACCGTGATGTACGCCAACAGCGGCGCCGGCAGCGTCTACCTCCGCGACGACAACATCCGCACCGCGGCCGCCAGGCTGAGCGCCGGGTCCGAGCCGGCGATCTCCGCCGACGGCGCGTCCGCCGTCTTCGTCCGCTCCGTCGGCGGCCACGACCACCTGTTCGAGGAGTCGATCCAGGGCGACCGGATCGCCAGGGACATCACCCCGAACGCCACCACCGACTACACCGAGCCCGCCTGGTCACCGGACGGCCGCACCATCGCCGCCCGCACCCCCGCCGGCATCGCCACGCTCCCGGCCGACGGCACCTCGGCGCCGACCCTGGTCTCCTCCTGGAGCGGCCTGCCCGCCTACCGGGGCTGAGCCGCCAGTTCCGCCTCCAGCTCCGGGAGGTGCGACGCGGCGTCCTCGTGCGGCAGGAACTCCACCACGTCCAGGAAGCGGAACAGCACCTGGGTGCTGGTCACCGCGTACTCGTAGTCGCCGAAACCGACCACCGCGCCGGTGCCGCCGCGCGCGGCGCCGCGGACCGCATGGGCGGTCAGCTCGTCCGGCTGCTCCGCCGAGAACCCGCGCCGGGCGTTGGGCCGGGCCAGATAGGGGCAAACCATCGAGGCGTACAGCATGCAGGCCCGGTGCCCCGGCCCCTCCATGGTCGGGGCGAGATTGCGGTACGGGCGTCCCGCCGCCAGCGCCTCGGCGATCGCGGCGCTCTCGGTGGCGCCGACCACCCGCCACACCGGCCCCCTGGGCATCAGCGTGTTGCAGACCGAGCACAGCCGCCCGTTGGCGCAGTCCGCCTGCCGCCGGTAGTCGGTGAGCGCGAACTGCGGCTGCCCGTCCTCCCAGGGAGTGATCGCGGGGACCGGGTAGCCGCGCGGATCGCGGGGCCTGGCCCGGACGGACGAGGGCATGGGGACGGCATCGAAGCGCACGGCCCGAGCCTACTCAGCCGCGCGCCTGCTCCAGCCACCCCGCGCTGCGCCAGTTCTGGTGGCCGCCCTGGTGCTCCGCCTCCGAGCGCGCCTGCTCGGACGCGGTCGCGGGGTGCGCGGCCAGCGCCGTCTCCAGGTCCGGGTGGACCGGCAGGCCCTGCAGTTCGGGTATCAGCGCGCTGCCCTCGCCCGTGGGCAGCGCCGCCAGCTCCAGCGTCCGCTGCTGCACGGCCAGCCGCAGCACCGCGGCCGCCACCGCCGCCTGGCCCTGCGGGGACCAGCCGAGCAGCGCCTTCAGGTCCACGATCAGCGGGCCGGTGCCGCGGGCCAGGGCCCAGCCGACCGCGCCGGCGAAGCGCGGCACCGACTCGGCGCCGAGGTAGCCGGAGACCGCGAGCACGCCGACCGAGGGGCCGTCCTGGAAATGCCACTGGATCGTCATGGGGGCCTCCGGCGCAGGTGGGGGACTTGTTGGGAGAGCTGTTCCGTGCTGCTTCAGTGGTTCCGGCCGCCGAAGTAGAACAGCAGCATCACGAAGCCGGCGAACACGTGGAAGCCAATCACATAGATGCCGGCCCGGATCCAGACCCCCTTGCTGGCCTGCCGTCCACCGCCCTCGGAGCCGTCGTCCTGAACGCTCATCGCGATAGTCCCTGCTGGTCTCCTGGAGTGCTCCTTACCGTCGAGCCTATCTCAGCGGCGTCCTGAGCAGCGGCGTCCTTACCTGTGGGGCCGGAGACCGGCCCTATCCTGTCGGGATGGCTCGAACCCGGCTGTACCGAAACGGCACCCTGGCTCTGGAAAACTTCCCAGCACAGGACATATCCGACTATGTCTGCGAGCCGGACTGCACCGTGTGGCTGGATCTGTGCGATCCGGAACCGGCCGACTTCGACCTGATCACCGAGGAGTTCGGCCTGCACGAGCTGGCCGTCGAGGACGCCCGGCACGACCACCAGCGCCCCAAGCTGGACCGCTACCGCACCCACCTCTTCATGAGCGCCTACGCGGTCCACACCGACCCGGGCGACGGGACGCTGCACACCAGCGAGATCGCGGTCTTCGTCACACCCAACGCGCTGATCACCGTGCGCAAGACCGGGCACTTCGACATGGACCGGGTCGTCTCCCGCTGGGACGACTCCCCCGACCTGGCCAAGGAGGGCGTCGGCTATCTGCTGCACGGGCTGCTCGACTACCTGGTCGACGGGCACTTCAACGCCGTGCAGGAGCTGGACGAGCGGATCGAGGCGCTGGAGGAGCTGCTCTTCGAGGACGGCCGGGACGAGGTGCAGACCGTCCAGCGGCAGTCCTTCGAACTCCGTAAGAACCTGGTGCGACTGCGCCGGGTGGTGCTGCCGATGCGCGAGGTCGTCAACACCCTGCTCCGCCGCGACCTACTGCGACCCATCGGGGCGCCACTCCCCGAGCCCCTGGGTGAACCCGCGGCGCCCGAGGTCCAGCGCACGGAAACGGTAAAGCGCGCGGGGGGACACCCTGTCAGCGACGCGATGCTGCCGTACTACCACGACGTCTACGACCATGTGCTGCGCGCGACCGAGTGGACCGAGTCGCTGCGCGACCTGGTGAGCTCGGTGATGGAGACCAATCTCACGGTCCAGGGCAACCGGATGAACATGATCATGAAGAAGGTCACCAGCTGGGCCTCCATCATCGCCGTCCCCACCGCGGTCACCGGCTTCTACGGCCAGAACGTGCCCTACCCGGGCTTCGGCACCCAGGCCGGCTTCTGGGCGTCCACCGGTGTCATGGTCGCGCTCTCCGTCGCCCTCTACCTCGGCTTCAAGAAACGCGACTGGATCTGACCAGCCCCGCGCCCCTGGATAGTGCAACTTGCCCACAGAGGTTCAGTTGCACCTACATAGGGGCGCGGGGAACTGCGCGACAAGCCGCCTACGGTCCGCAGCCGAAAACCCGACCCCGCCCTACCGCACCAACGCCCCCACCTTCCGCTGAGCGGCCACGTGCCGGCTGATCACCTGATCCATCAGCGCCACCAGCACATCCCGCACCGACCCCCGGTCCCGTGCGTCACAGTGCACGACCGGCACGTCCGGCCCAAGCCCCAGCGCCTCCCGCACCTCCTCCAGCTCGAACGGCTCCGCCCCGTCAAAGCGGTTGACGGCCAGCACGAACGGCGCCGCCCGCTCCTCGAAGTAGTCCACCGCCGGGAAGGAGTCCTCGATCCTGCGGGTGTCGGCCAGCACGACGGTGCCCAGCGCGCCCTCCACCAGGTCGTCCCAGAGGAAGGAGAATCGGTCCTGCCCCGGGGTGCCGAAGAGGTAGAGGACGAGTGAGGCGTCCAGAGTGATCCGCCCGAAGTCCAGGGCGACCGTGGTCGTGGTCTTCCCCTCGACCCCGTCCAGCGAGTCGACACCCACCGAGACCTCGGTGATCGCCGCCTCGGTGTCCAGCGGCTCGATCTCGGAGATCGCCCCGACAAAGGTCGTCTTGCCGACCCCTAAGCCCCCGCTGACCACGATCTTCGCGGCCAGCGGCACCTGGGCCGGGGCGGCAGGGGGCGCCTTGGGGCCCCGGTCCCTGCTGCGGTTCTCAAAGCGCCCGGACATGGTCCCTGATCCTCTCCATCACATCGAGCGGTACTTCCCTTGGCTGGTGGCAGACCAGCAGTTCGACGGCGACCAGGTCGCCGATCAGCACCTTGGCCACGCCGAGCGGCGCCCCGATACCGGCCGCCACTTCGGCCACCGACTGCGGGGTCTGACAGATTGTCACAATCCGTCGGCGTTCGAACTCCAGTGGCGCAAAGAGAGATCCGGGCGTCGCCGTCACCAGCGTCTCCAGCCGCAGGTCGTCCCGGACCGGACGGACCCGACCGCCGGTCATGATGAACGGCCGCACGAACATGGCGTCAGGCGTGTCCTCGGAACTCATCTCGGCAGGACCTGCCTCAGATCGGCGATCAGCGCCGGGGTCAGCAGATCGCCGGCCCGGTCGGCGAGGACCGCCATCTCGTAGCCGACCAGACCCAGCTCGGCCGTACTGTCCGCGAGTACGCCCACACAGCTGCCGTCGGTGACGGCCGAGACCAGCAGGAAGCCCCGCCTCATCTCGATCATCAGCAGCTTCATGCCGTCGAAGTCGTAGCGCCGCGAGGCGCTGCGGGCCAGGCTGGCCAGCCCGGAGACCACCGCCGACAGATGGTCGGCGTCGGTGCGTCCCAGCCCCTCGGAGACCGCGATCAGCAGCCCGTCCGAGGACACCGCGACCGCGTCCCGCACCCCGTCCGTGTTGCGGACGAAGTTGGCGAGCAGCCAGTTGAAGGTCTGGGTGTCGGAGGAGTGCGTGGTGCTGGATGTGCTCATGACTCGGTCTCCCTCGGCTGGATCTCCTGGTCTGCGGCGTCTTGCACCATGGCGTCCTGAACCGTGGCGTCGGTCTGCACCACCGGGGTCTGCAGCGTCGCGGTCTCCCCGCGGTGGTGCGCGGCGCGGAAGGAGGAGAGCATCAGCCGGACCTCCTCCGGCGAACGCTCCGGGGTGCGCTCCTCACCGGCCTGCCAGCGGCCCGACACCTCGGTCATTGCCGACGGGATCGCGGTCCGGCGGGGCCGCTTGACCAGCCCGTTCCTGGTGCGGGCAGCGGACGGGCTGCGCGTTCCCGCGCCCACCAGGTCGTCGTACGCCCCCCGCGGCCCGACCACGGACGCGGCCGGCCGCGCGGCCGTCCCCGGTTCCACCTGCGGCTGCGGCTCCGGCTGCCCGATGGTGTACTCGGTGCCGAGCCGGGCCGCGGTACGGATCGGCGGCAGCGCGCCCATGTCGATCTCCCGTTGCAGTTCGGGTGCGTCGTCGGCGGGCAGCGCCCGCCCAGCCCACTCGGGCACGCTGTCCTGCTGCTCCCGCGGCTTGGCGGTCTCGGCGAGCAGGGTGTTGGGCAGCAGCACCCTGGCCACCACCCCGGCCGCCGGCGCGTCGCCGAGACGGACCTCCATCCCGTGCCGGCGGGCCAGCGAGCCGACCACGAAGTGACCCAGGAAGCGGGTCGGTTCGGCCATGAAACTGGCCGTGCCGGAGAGCCGGACATTGGCCTCCGCCAGCGCCTCGGGGCTCATGCCCAGGCCGTGGTCGACGACCGCGACCAGGTATCCGGCGCTGGTCCTGCGCCCCTCGATCTCCACGTCCGCGTCGGGCGGCGAGAAGTTGAGGGCGTTCTCGATCAGCTCGGCGAGCAGGTGGGCGACCTCGGCGACGACCGCACCGGTGATCTTCACCGGGTCGACCCGGCGCAGGGTCACCCGGCGGTACTCCTCCACCTCGGAGAGCGCGGCGCGGATCACGTCGGTGACGCTGAGCGGGGTGGCCCAGGGTCGCGGGCTGGACTCGCCGGCCAGCACCAGCAGGGATTCGGCGTTGCGGCGCATACGCGTCGCCAGGTGGTCGAGCTCGAACAGGTTGGCGAGCTGGGTGGGGTCGGCGTCCTCGTGCTCCAGCTTGTTGATGAAGCCGATCTGACGGCGGACCAGGTTCTGGTTCCGGCGGCCCAGGTTGACCAGCGAGTCGGTGGCGTTGCGACGCAGCACCGTCTGCTCGGTGGCCAGGTCGAAGGCGACCCGCTGGACCTGGTCGAAGGCCTCGGCGACCATCCTGACCTCGGCCCCGGCCCGCTTGGGCACCAGTACCGGCGTGGGCGGTGGCTGCTCGCCGCCGCCCTCCTGCACCTTGCCGACGGCCGCGGGGAGCCGGCCGCCGGCGATCTCCTCCGCCTCGCGGGCGAGCGCCGCGAGCGGCGCGGAGATGGAGCGGATGCAGGCCACCGCGAGTGCGCCGATCAGCGCGAAGGCCGCCAGGGCCAGCAGCCCGAGCAGCAGCAGCTGCCGCTGGGCGGCGACCTGCAGCGCCCTCGCCCTGGCGGTGATGTCGTCGCCCAGGGTGATCTGCGCGGCTCGCATGTCGTTGACGGTGAGGGTCATCTTGGCGAACCACTGGTCGCTGGGGATGGCCCGGTCGTCGAGCGATCCGCCGCCCTGCACGGCCTGCAGCTCCCAGGTCTGGATCTGCTGGGCGTAGGGCTGGGTCCAGATCCGGTCGATCTGCGCCTGCTCGGCCGGTGTGGTCCACAGCGGCAGGTCGGCGAGGTTGGCCAGCCGGTCGGCCCGGACCTCGGTGAAGCGGGTGTACCAGTCGCGGGGGAAGCGGCCGAGCGGCAGCGAGCCGGTCATCAGGGCCCGCTCCTGACCGGTCGACTCCTTGGCGTTGCCCAGCGTCAGCAGCGCCTGGATGCCACTGTGCAGCTGCGCGTCCTGGGCCCGCTCCAGACCCATGGTCAGATGGGTCAGTGCGGTGTTGGCGTTGGTGAAGTAGTCGAAGGTGGCGTACAGGTCGCCGTGGCCGCCGTCCGCCGCGCTACGGATGGACCCGAGCTGGTCGACGGCGCCCAGATCGGCCCGCACCGCCGTGGAGGCGGCGTCGTTGCGCCCGGCCACCAGCTGCCTGACCTGGGCCAGGGCCGCGTCGGTGGCCTGGCGCTGAGCCGGCAGCTTCGCCCGGAAGCTGCTGGTGCCGCTGATCAGTCCGGTGGTGAGGCCACGTTCCTTCTGATGCTCGTGGACGAAGCTCTGCACCGCGATCAGCAGCTTCACCTCGCGCACCGTCGAGGAGGCCTGCTGCTCCGCCGAGAACTGCTGCCCGACCAGCACCCCGAGCAGTCCCACCACCAGGGCGAGCGCGATCACCAGGATCCGGACGAGCTTCGCCCGGATGGTGGCGGGAGAAATGATCGTCCGCCGGAGCAGACCGCGGGGCTTAGCAGGCTCCTGGTTGAATTCACCTGCGGGTTCACGTAGATTTAACATGCGATTCGGCGCATTCACCGAGCCTCCGGTGCCATGAGAGAACGTCAGAAACGTGGGTACAGCAGGTGAACCACGCTAGCGATGCCCTCTCGCCCGGTTAATCGCATTCTGCCCGATTGAATTCCTTCGCGTGAATCCTGATCATTTCCGATCAACTCTGCGAGCATTTCATTCAGCGCGATCGATCAATTCGAATCAACCCCGAAAAGAATGCGTCAGACTCCTCGACCCCCACTAGGTCTAGACCAATCGCCGCCCCACGGCTACGGTGACGTCAGATCCGAACCGCCTACACGCCTACCCCCCCCCGGAGCAGCCCCCGTGGAGTCGTCCGTCCTCGCCTTCGCCACCGACCTCCTGGACGAGGGCAGCGACCTCTTCTTCGGCAACCTCACCGACCGCGCCGGGGTCGGCGGCGTCACCCTCGCCTCCGTCTACCACCAGGCGCGCGACGTCTTCCCGCACAACCCGCGCCGGGTGGTCGGCTACCTGGAGCCGGGCGCCGCCTACTTCCGCCCCGATCCGGCCCGCTGGGACGGCCTGCGGCTGCGCCCGGCCCCGGCCGGGGCGATCGGCGACGGCGACCCCTTCGCCGAGGCCGCGGCCCAGGCCGCGCGCCGCGGAATGAAGCTGCACGCCTGGACGGTCTTCCTGCACAACGACCGGCTCGGCTTCCAGCACCCCGACTGCGCCCCGGCCAACGCCTTCGGCGACCGCGCCCTGACCGAGCTCTGCCCGGCCAACCCGGAGGTCCGCGCCTATGTGCGCACCCTGGTCGCCGAGCACGCCCGATACGGCGTGGACGCCGTCCGCGCCGAGTCGCTGCACTTCCACGGCCTGCGGCACGGCTTCCACCACGAGCGCTACTTCGAGCGGCTGGGAGCGGTCACCGAGGCCCTGCTCGGGCTGTGCTTCTGTGAGCACTGCCGCGTCCGGGCCGGTGCGCTCGGCGTCCCGGCCGACGAGGTCCGGCAGGCCGTCCGGGCGGAGATCCGGTCGGCGCTGACCGACGAGCACGCCGCCGAACATCCCCCCGCCCTCGACACCGTCGCCGACGGAGCCCTCGCCGCCTACGTCGACACCTCCGCCGCCACCGTCACCTCGCTCGCCGAGGAGGCCGCCCAGGTCGCCACCGAGCACGGCATGCGGCTGACCTTCATCGACGGCGACGGGCCCGGCAAGGGCAGGCTCTCCGGCATCGACCTGCCCGCGCTGGCCAAGGTCGTGCACGGCATCGAGACCCTGGGCTACGCCCCCACCGCCGAACAGGTGCGCGAGAAGGTCGCCGCCTTCGCCCTGTACGGGGTGGACCCGTCCGCCCTGGCCGTGATCCTGCGGCCGATGTCGCAGGACTGCGACGGCCCGGCCAACCTGGCCGCGAAGATCCGGGTGCTCGACGAACTGGGCGTCCCCGAGGTCGAGTTCTACAACTACGGCCTGATGCGGCTGAGCTCCATGGACCGGATCGGCACGGCCCTGCGCAACTGACGCCCGCCGGGGCCCACAGCACTCCCAGGAGTGACCCCGGGCAAGGAACCTTCCCAAATCCCCCCGCAAACCCCCAGGTGGGAGCGGGGTGCCGGATAACGCCCCATCATCACTGCTGCATCGCACCCCGATGGCCAGGTAGGCTCTCCGTGTGATCTTCAAGCGCATCGGCAACGGGCGGCCCTACCCGGATCACGGCCGGGTCAGTACCCGTCAGTGGGCGGACGTGGCCCCACGTCCGGTACGCCTGGACCAGCTCGTCACCACCAAGGGGCAGCTCGACCTGGAAACCCTGCTCGCCGAGGACTCCACCTTCTACGGCGACCTCTTCGCGCATGTCGTGAAGTGGCAGGGCGACCTCTATCTGGAGGACGGCCTGCACCGCGCCGTGCGCGCCGCCCTGCAACAGCGTCAGGTCCTGCACGCACGCGTGCTGGAGATGGACTGATCGGGTGCCGTTGCACCCTTTCGGGTGCCCTGATACGCCAGATGATGATCCTTTAGTACGCAGAGTCGAGCGACCGCACTAGTCTGAGAACAGCAGCCACACAGGCCGCGTGACCATTCCAGACGAGCCCGGAGCACAAGGGGGCACCCGCGGTGAGCATGCTGACTCCCCCTGGACTCAAGGGAAAGCAGTACCGGATCACCGGTACGACGTATCCACGCCTGGCCCGGCCCAACACCCGGCGCCGACGCATCGTGCAGAGCGTCAGCGGGGTGGTGGTGCTGGCCGTGCTCAGCTGGGGCACCGTCCAGCTCGTCGACGTCTTCGGCGGGGGCCACAAGAAGACCGCCGCGGCGGGCTGCACCCGCACCACCACGGCGGCAGGCGCAGCGGCAGGCACGGCGGGATCGGCCGACAAGGCCTCCGCCGCCCCCTCGGGCTCCGCCCCCGCCTCGGCATCACCGGTCGCGGCGGCCTTCGCTGCGCTGGTCCCCGGTGCCGTCCCCAAGCCCGCCGCCGTCACGGTCAACGTCTACAACGCGACCAACCGGGCCGGACTGGCCGGGCAGACCGCGGCGGAGCTGAAGAAGCGCGGCTTCACCATCGGGAAGATCGGGAACGCCCCGGCCGCGCTGGAGAACAAGGTCCCCGGCAGCGCCCAGGTCACCGGCGGCAAGGCCGGCGCGGCGATGATGACGCTGCTCGGCACCGAGGTCAGCGGCTCGCACCCGGTCACCGACAAGCGCAACGACACCACCGTGGACCTGGTCCTCGGCAACGGCTTCTCCGCGCTGGCCACCCCGGCCCAGGCCGCCCAGGCCGTGGCCCTGGCCAGCCGGCCCTCCCCGTCCGCCACCGCCGCCCACTGCTGACAGCAGGCGGCCACCGGTCCCCCGGTCCCTCAGTCCCCCACGGTCCCGTACAGCCGGTCACCCGCGTCGCCCAGGCCGGGGACGATGTAGCCCTGTTCGTTGAGGTGGTCGTCGATCGCCCCGGTCACGATCGTGACCGGCAGCCCGACCAGCTCCTTCTCCAGGACAGCCACCCCCTCCGGTGCCGCGAGCAGGCAGATCGCGGTGATGTCGTCCGCGCCGCGTTCGATCATCAGCCGGATCGCCGCCACCAGCGTCCCGCCGGTGGCCAGCATCGGGTCCAGCAGGTACACCTGGCGTCCGGAGAGGTCGTCCGGCATCCGGGTCGCATAGGTGGACGCCTCGAGCGTCTGCTCGTTGCGCACCATGCCGAGGAAGCCGACCTCGGCGGTCGGCAGCAGCCGGGTCATCCCGTCGAGCATGCCCAGACCCGCCCGCAGGATCGGCACCACCAGCGGTCGGGGGTAGCTCAGCCGGGTACCGGTGGTGACCGCGACCGGCGTGGTGATCTCCACCGGCTCGGTACGCACGTCCCGGGTCGCCTCGTAGGCCAGCAGGGTCACCAGCTCGTCCGCGAGACGGCGGAAGGTGGGCGAGTCGGTGCGCTCGTCGCGCAGCGTGGAGAGCTTGTGCGCCACCAGGGGGTGGTCCAGGACATGAATCCGCATGAGGCGACATTAACCGAGCGTGGACACGCGCACGACATCCCGTGCCCAGGTCCGGGGTATTTCTGTCATGGCCTGGCTAAATATGTGTGCCGGCTGTCCACGTGGGAAGGTGGGAGGGACGAAACCACCCCGATCGGAGGGGCAGGCATGGTCGCCCAGCCCGCAGACAGCGCCGGACCCGAGGAGCAGTCCGGTTCGGAGACCCCGGCGGAACGCCGCCGCCGCCGCGCCGCCTTCCTGCGCGAGCTCACCGAGGCCCGCGAGCTCCAGGCCCGGGTGCACCCGCGACGCACCAAGACCGAACGTATGCGACAGGCCGTGAGAATGCGTACGTTCCGGATCTGACACCCCATCGGCCGGGCGTTCTCACCGCAACTCACCGAAGTGCCACCCCCCGTGCGCGACACGACCAGCGAAGACGCACAGCAGAACACTCCCCGGAGCGGCCCGCTTTCTGTCACGATGCCGATGGGGCGTTCGCATGGACCCCTGGACTCCGGACGCGCGGAAGAGCGGGTCCGGTCCTGTGGCCAAGACCTGGGAGAGTCGCTGGTGGCGTACTTCGCTGCATTGCTCGCTCGCACCGAGGACGGGTGGGACGTGAGCGAGACCGAGCTTGACGACGTCGAAACCCTCGCTGACCTGGCTGACCTGGCGCGCGAGGCCGCGGAGGACGAGGAGACCGTTCTGGTCTTCATCGAACAGGAGGACGCCTGGTTCGCCGTCGTCCGGGTGGACGGCGAGGAGGACCCGCGCATCTTCGTCTCCGACGCGGCCGCCGCCTCGCGCAGCGCCTACGGCGAGATCGTCCTCACGGACGAGCTGCTGGGGCGTGACTCCGACAGCGATCTGGACGACCTGGTGGTCGATCTGGACGAGGACGCCTCCGCGGCGGAGGACGAGGACGACGACGAGGACGCGGCTGTCGACCCCGACGGCGTACCGACGGGCCCGCTGGGCGACGCCGGACTGCTGATCGAGTTCGGCATCGGCGCCAAGGAGCTGATGGACATGAGCGTCGAGGGCTCCGTTCCCGGCGACGCCCTCACCGAGATCGCCGACGCCCTGGGCGTGGGCGACGTGCTGGAGGCGGTGCGTTAGCCGGCCGGGGTCCTGGCCGGTCCAGTCCTGGCCGGTCCGGTGCGGGAGACTGGGTGCCATGCCGCACGCCTTCCCCCGCACCGGCCCCCGGCCGGACCCGCTCCGCGACCCCTGGGCGCCCGCCATGCGGCTCGCCCTGGCCGAGGCCGAGCTCGCCCTGCGCAGCGGCGACGTCCCGGTCGGCGCGATCGTGCTGGACCGCGCCGGCGCAATCATCGGGCGCGGCCACAACGAACGCGAGGCCGTCGGCGACCCCACCGCCCACGCCGAGATCCTCGCCGTCCGCGAGGCGGCGAAGGCCGTCGGCGAATGGCGGCTGACCGGCTGCACCCTGGTCGTCACCCTGGAGCCCTGCACCATGTGCGCGGGCGCGATCGTCCTCTCCCGCCTCGCCCGCGTCGTCTACGGCGCCTGGGACGACAAGGCCGGCGCGGCCGGCTCGCTCTGGGACGTGATCCGCGACCGCCGCCTCAACCACCGCCCCGAAGTCGTCCCCGGCGTCCTGGCCCCGGACTGCGCCGCCGCCCTGACCGCCTTCTTCGACCCCCACCGCACCCCGGCCCCACCACCCGAATCCGTTTAGGAGCACTGCCCCACGTCCGGTAGGCTGTCCCACGGTAGCGTGTCCGAGCGGCCAAAGGAGCACGCCTCGAAAGCGTGTGTGGGGGCAACTTCACCGTGGGTTCGAATCCCACCGCTACCGCTCTGAGCAGGACAAACGAAAGCCCCGTCCGGGTCCGGACGGGGCTTCGTTCGTCACTGGTCTTCGTCTCCTCGGCCACCTCCCAGACGAGCCCGCCGGCCAGCCAACCGTCACATGCAGATGTAGTAGTGCCCTGTGGA
The DNA here is from genome assembly GCF_004365705.1 of Streptomyces sp. 846.5. Lineage (NCBI taxonomy): Bacteria > Bacillati > Actinomycetota > Actinomycetes > Kitasatosporales > Streptomycetaceae > Streptomyces > Streptomyces sp. 846.5. Next base: position 4,340,253 of record NZ_SOBN01000001.1, on the reverse strand, counting down.
AAAGTTGCTGCCCAGGGTGACGTTCTTGTCGGATTGGGGAAGCTCGATGACTGTCGTGCCGCCGGCCGCCACTATCCCCCACGCGTCGAACGATGAGTTGGGCTCGCTGGAACAGTTCAACGACGTGGAGTACATCTCGTCGCTGGTCACGGCGTACACCCGAGCCACGGGGCAAGCACCGTTCGCATGGCCACACACCGAGTACTGGGTGGCGTAGATTCCGTTCGCTGCGTTCGCAAGGTCCGCCCCAACAGTGATGTTGGCGCACTGCACTACTACCCCGGAGCTGTTCTGGCAGTAGGCCTCGGCCACGGCCCAGGCGTGATACGGGTAGGTCGCATTGCCCTGGCTGTCCTGGGCCGGTTGGGTGTACAGATCCGCGCAGACGATGGCCTGGTTGCCGTACGGGTCGCTTCCGATCTCTTCGCAATGATGGGCGCCACCGCCGACCGAGGCGTAGAGGATCGTGAAGCCGTCAACACCGGTCGCGGCACTGGCCGGTGTGATCTGCATAGCGGACGCGATCACGGCACCAGCTATGGCGGCAACTATTCGCAGTCTTGTGCGCTTGAACATCAGAGCCTTCTCCCCTTGATGTGACCGTCCGCCAGACGGGCATTTCCGGTGGGCGGCGCAGTCCTGACCTCCACGGCAGCGGAATCGTACAGCTGGAACGCCAGGTGTTTCTGGGGAAGTTGAACGATTGCCCTCGCCTGCCAGGAGCTGAACACGCTGATGCGCGGGGGTCGTTCCTGAAATCCGCTTACTGCCGATGACGGGCATGTGTAATATCCGAGTCTGGTACTCAACCATTACTCGGAGGGCTGTTCGGATGCTGGAGATCGCGCGCTCGTGGGTCGAGGGATGGACCGTCTCGCGGCGGACGCCGAGACCGGTGGACGCGCCGTGGGGGCTGAGCATCGCGGTCGGGCTGCCGGCCCAGGCGGTCCGCCATGTGCTGCTCGACGCCGACGTCGAGACCATCCGCGCGCTCGTCGACGCGACCACCGAGCCGGCCACCTGGATCAAGGCCTTTCTCGAACCGGAGGTCATGCGGCCCTGGTTCTCGTCCGAGTGGAAGCCGGACAGCCCCGGCTTCCTGATGAGCGTGGAGCTGCGCCCGTCAGCGGCCCGTACGCCTGACGGGTACTCGGCCACCGTGGAGACGACGGACGGTGTCACCTACGTGCGCATCCTGGCCTCCGACGGCGGGCTCGCCGCACGCGGTCAGATCGGCCTGACAGCTGCCTCATGCGTGTTCGACCAGATCGTCACCGAGGAGGCCCACCAGCGCCTCGGCCTCGGGACGGCCGTGATGGGCACGCTCACCAACGCCGCCGTCGAGAACGGTGTGACCACCGGCATCCTCGGCGCGTCCACCCAGGGCCGAGCGCTCTACGAGACGCTCGGCTGGAAGGTTCTCGCGCCGCTGACCGGGTTCATCCACCGGCCCGTCGCCCCCTGAGCAGGGCGGTGTCCGGGTCCGGCGGGGCTCAGCCGGTGCCGGACCAGGTGGCCAGTTCCTGGGCGGCGGCGGTGCGTTGGGTCGCCGAGTCGGGGGCCGACGCGGCGATCAGGGCGTAGTGGAGGGTGCCGGCCGCGGAACTGCTGGAGAGCAGCAGGCGGCTGGACCCGTCGCCGGCCTCGTCGGGGGCGAACGCGACGGGGTGGTCGGCGACCTGGCCGGTGGCGGTGTAGGCGGGGAGGCCGCGGAGGGTTCCGAGGTCGGAGACCACCGTGGTGGTGGCCGGGTCGAAGGCCTGGGGCAGGTGGAGTTCGGTCGGGGCGCCGGTGCCGCCGGAGCGCCAGGTCAGCACCGCGTACGGACCGCCGCCGGCGAGCAGCGCGGCGACGTTCGGCAGCGTGCTCGGGACGGTGTTCCAGCGCATCGTGGTGCTGCCGTCCCGGGAGAGGTCCTCGTAGGTGAAGGCGATCGCGTCGCCGGCGACGGCGCGCGGGTAGACCCGGTCGACCACGCGCTGGTCCACCCGCAGGGCCACGCCGGAGGTCCCCTGCAGCACCGCGGAGAAGTCCTCGCCGTTCCAGGCGTCGCCGCTGGTCTGCACCTTGCTGGGATTGTCGTTCATCAGTTCGTGGTGCTGACCGCTGTAGATGTCCCACTGCCACTGGGTGCCGGAGACCACGGTGCCGGTGGACGCCCCGGCGGCTGCGGCGCTCCACCAGGCGGCGCCGGTGGCCGTGGAGTCCAGCGCCTGGTAGGTCGCCTTCTCCACGCTCGGCCCCTTGTCGGAGGTGTAGCCGGTGACCGGGTACCCGAACTCGGTGACGGCGAGCGGGCTGCTGAGCGCCGCGGCCCGCTGCCGGAATCCCGCGAAGGTGGAGCTGTACTGCCCGTCGGTGGCCTTGCCGAGCATCAGGATGCCGCTGAGCGCCTTGGCGTCGTAGTAGTGGGTGTTGAAGACATAGCGGCTGCCCAGCGAGGCCACCAGCGGGAACCCACCGGGCTGGGAGGTGCCGCCGACGTTGACGTTGACGTTCCAGAAGGCCAGCGGCTCGACCCAGGCCGTCTTGGACTGCCAGCCCGCCGCGTCCATCCGGGCCCGGAAGGCCTGGTAGAAGGGCCACAGCAGGTCCCGCTCCCAGGTCAGGCTGGTCTGGCCGGAGTCGTAGCTGCCGGCCGAGGGCTCGTTGAACGGGTCCACGCCGACGATCTTCGCGAAGTCGCTCGCGGAGAGGTGGAGGCGCAGGTAGTCCAGGGACTGCTGGGCCTGGTTCAGGAAGGCCGTCTGCACGCCCACGGCGCCGGCCGAGGTGGTCAGCGTCCGGTTGTGCCAGAAGTCGTGCAGCGCCTCGGTGACCGCGGCGTTGCTGAGGTAGTTCTGGCCCCAACTGACGCAGATCCCGCAGGACTCCTGCGGGTAGCCGCCGGCCGCGATCAGCCAGGCCGGCGCGCCGTCGCCGGTGTACCAGCTGCCCTGGTTGAACAGCGCGCGGGAGTAGAGGTCCTGGTGGTAGTCGATGAGGACCCTGATGCCGCGTGAGGTGAAGGCCTGGATCTGGTTGGTGAGGGCGCTGAGGTAGCCGGTGTCGACCCCGGCCGGGGTGGGTTCGGCGCCGGCCCAGGACACCACCAGCCGGATCAGGTCCGCACCGGTGAGCTTGCGCATCGCGGCCGCCGCGATGTCGGCGTCGGCGCGGGAGGCGAAGGGGAGGTAGCCGTTCTCGGCGAGCTTGGACTCACCGGAGACGTTGAATCCGCGCAGCACCACCTCGCGTCCGTAGCCGTCGCGGAGCACCGGGGCGCCGGAGGCGTCGGTGGCGACGACCACCTGGTCGGCGGTGGTGGTGTCGAACCAGAGGGCTGCGGAGGCGGCGGCACTCCGGGTGGCGCCGCTGAGCTGACCTCCGGTCAGCATGGCCGCGGCGAGGGCCAGCGCGGTCGCGGCAGCGGCCCCGCGCCGACGCCGGCGCCGCGACGACGCGGGCGGGGAAGACGCGGGCGGGGACGGGAGGGAGGAGGAGGGGACGGGCGAGGGTGGGATGGATGCCATGAGCGCGACAGTCGCACCGAAAACGTGAAGGTGGAAGAGACGGAAACGAATGCGTTACGCCTGGTCACAGCCGTTTTTGGGCACCATTCCCGGGCCGGAGGAGGTCGCTGGGGCGGGTCTGGCCGATGGGCCTCCGGGACACTCGGAACGCGCTCGCGCAGTCCCTGGAGCGCCGGGTGCACCGGGCCCGCCGAGTGGCGGCCCGAAGCTACCTGTGACCTCGCTATGGCTTTCATATGCCTTGCCCTGAAGGCCAGTTGGACTCGCAGGCCATCGCTGTTCGGTGTTCATGCAGGCGCCCCCTCCACGTCACCTCGCGCTGCCAGAGTCCGGCCCCATGGACATTCCACGGATGGGCGTTCCCGACCACCTCGCCGAGCACATGAGCATGGCCGAGCAGCATGACTATCTGCGCCGTCAGTTCTCCCGCCGCTTCTCCAGACGGGGCATCCTGCGCGCGGGCGCGGCGACCACCGGCGCCCTCACGGCTGTGGGCGTGCTCGGCTCCCCCGCCTTCGCCGCCGGGCCCGACCTGGTGACCCGTTCCGCCACCGACGGGATCGACGGCTCCCTGGTCGCACCGGTCGGCCGCCACCTGGCCTTCGGCGCCGACCCGAGCACCCAGTTCCGGGTGTCCTGGCAGGTCCCGGCCGCCGTCCAGAAGCCCTTCCTGCGCTTCGGCCGCCACCCGCACGAGCTGGGCCAGCGCATCCCGGCCGAACTGCGCGACCTGCACACCCCCGCGCTGACCTCCGCCTCCGCCGCGCTGGACCAGTACTACCTGCATGTGTCCCTGGACCACCTGCAGCCCGGCACCACCTACTACTACGGCGTGGGCCACACCGGCTTCGACCCGGCCGACCCCGCGCACGCCGCCACGCTCTCCACCTTCACCACCGCCCCGAACCCGCGCCGCGGTGGGGGCAGCGGGACGCACGACGCCTTCACCTTCACCGCCTTCGGCGACCAGGGCGTCAGCGCCCATGCGCTGGCCAACGACAATGTGATCCTCGCCCAGAACCCGGCGTTCCACCTGCACGCCGGTGACATCTGCTACGCCGACCCCTACGGCCAGGGCCTGGAGAGCGACGACGTCGCCTACAACCCGACGACCTGGGACAGCTTCCTCGCCCAGACCGAGAGCGTGGCGTCGAAGATCCCGTGGATGGTGGCCTACGGCAACCACGACATGGAGGCCTGGTACTCGCCCACCGGCTACGGCGGCGAGGAGGCCCGTTTCTCTCTTCCGGAGAACGGCCCGACCAAGGACAGCGGCGTCTACTCCTTCCGCTACGGCAACGTCGGCGTGATCTCCCTCGACGCCAACGACGTCTCCAACGAGATCCCGGCGAACCTCGGCATCACCGGCGGGAAGCAGACCACCTGGCTGGAGCGGCGGCTGCGCGAGTTCCGGCAGAACGCGGAGGTCGACTTCATCGTCGTCTTCTTCCACCACTGCGCCTTCTCCACCACCCACCAGCACGCCTCCGAGGGCGGCGTGCGCGACGCCTGGGTGCCGCTGTTCGAGCAGTACCGGGTCGACCTGGTGATCAACGGCCACAACCACGTCTACGAGCGCACCGACGCGATCCTCGGCGGCAAGGCGTCCAAGGCCGCCCCCAGCGGTTCCAGCGTCCAGCCGGCCAAGGACGGCGTGGTGTACGTGACAGCCGGCGCCGCCGGACGCAGCCTGTACAGCTTCGACTACCCGGACACCTACGAGGGCCACGAGAACCGGGTGGACGAGTTGGTCACCTACCACTGGGAGAAGGGCGCGGTGAAGGTCGCGGAGACCATCGACTGGTCCCGGGTCCGCTACACCGGCTACTCGTTCCTCCGCGTCGACGTGGTCCCGGCCCCGAAGGGCGGCACCGCACAGCTGAAGCTGACCGCCCTGACCGAGACCGGCACCGCCTTCGACCACCTCACCATCGAACGCGAAGCCGGCACCACCTGCGGCTGGTGACACCCCGTCACCCCCGTTGACCAGCCCGCACCCCATGGACGAGGGCCCCGCCCGGCTGCCGGAGCGGGGCCCTCGATCTGTCGGCTCCTGCCATCCGAGGCGAGGCGTCAGTCGGCGATCTCGTGGAGCAGCGGGGCACGGTGCCGGGGCCAGGCGCTGACCTGCTTGTGCTCAGGCGCGGCAGGCAGCTTCCCGGTGTCGAGGACGAGGGTGGGTCCGTCGGGGAGGGCCACCGTCAGCGTCGGACCGTACGCCCCGGACCGGCGTGAACGCCAGCTCTCCCGACCGGGATCTGTGCGGAGCAGGTACTCACGGGTGTAGGGGTCGAGGATCAGGTAGGCGTCGATACCGGCGAGGCGGTACTCACGTGGCTTGCCGGCGTAGTCGTTCTCGACGCTCGACTCGGAGACGATCTCACATGCGAACAGGATGCGGGAGGCGTCCCTCGCACCGCCCTCGTCGGGCCCCGAGGGGCGCCAGACGACGAAGTCGGGGTAGCGCTCGGTCGGCCAGGCCGGGTGGACGAACCGGACGTCGCCGAGGATCTCCAGGCTGTCGTCGATCTGCGGCGTGTACTGGAGCACGAGTTGGTTGTAGGACTTCGAGTGCTCCGCACTGGCAGGGCTTATCATGATGACGCCGTCCACCACGTTCACGTCGGCGCCCTCGATCTGCTGGGCGGCCCGCAGCAACGGGGCCAGCTCCGCGAGGTGGCGGCGGACTTCGTCTTCCGACATGAGGTGCTCCACGGCCGGTGGGGACAGGACTCGTATTCCGGAGCGTACCGCCCGGCGCGAGGTGGAGCAGGAACACGGCCGCCCCGGCCCGAGGCCCCGGCACCCGCCATGCGTCCCTGTCATCCGCCCGAGGACACTGATCCCCATGACAGCGCACCCAGCCCGCAGCGGCTCCGGCCCACAGTCCGGCGTCCTCGTCCACACCGGCTCGTACACCCCGGACACCGGGGGTGACGGCGTCGGGCTCGCTGCGCTGCGGTTCGATCCGGGCACCGGCGTGCTCACGGTCGACGCCGCGCTGCCGGAGGTGGCCGTCAGCGGGCCCTCCTTTCTGGTCGCCCATCCGTCCGGGAAGGTCGTCTACAGCACCAACGAGGCCGTGGCCGGGACCGTCAGCGCCTTCGCCCGGCAGGCCGACGGCGCGCTGCTGCCGGTCGGGACCCCGCTCCCCAGCGGCGGCACCAACCCCTGCCATCTGAGCGTCCATCCGGACGGCGGCTGGCTGCTGACCGCCAACTACGGCGACGACACCGCCCCCGGCACCGTCGCCGTGCACCGGCTCGACGCGGACGGCATCCCGGTCGAGCTCACCGACGTCGTGGTCCACCAGGGAAGCGGACCGGTCGCCGGGCGGCAGGAGGGCAGCCACGCCCACCAGATCGTCACCGACCCGTCCGGCCGCTATGTGCTCGCGGTGGACCTGGGGGCCGACACGGTCTTCAGCTACCGTCTCGACACCGCGTCCGGAACCCTGGAGCAGGTCGTCGCCAACCGGCTCCGGGCCGGGTCGGGACCGCGCCATCTCGCCTTCGCCCCGAGCGGTGACCTGGCCTGGATCGCGGACGAGCTCTCGTCGAGCATTACCGGCCTCCGCTACGACGCCGCGGCCGGGGCCTTCACCGAGGTCTCCAGCGTCCCCGCCACCGCCGTCAAGGACGTCCACAACCAGCCGGGCGGCATCATCGCCGCGCCCTGCGGACGCTTCGTCTGGACGACCAATCGCGGCGTCGACACCGTGGCCGCCTTCCGGGTCGTCGGCGACACCCTGGAGCCGATCGCGGAAACCCCCAGCGGCGGCAGCTGGCCCCGCGGCCTGGCCCTGACCGCCGGTCACCTGCTCGTCGCCAACCAGTACAGCGGTACGGTGGCCGCGCTGCGCATCCTGGACGACGGAAGTCTGGAACAGGCCGCCCTGCCGGCCGCCGTCCCCTCGGTGATCTGCACGCTCGCCATCTGAGCGTCCTGCACGCTCTGCAAGTCCGGAAGGAGGGGGAGCGGCCATGGGGGGACAGGCCGCTCCCCCTGCGGAGTCCCACAACCGGCCGTCGCGTCGGGGGGATGTCGCGGCGGCCGGTCCCACAGCGGGGACTCCGGTCCGTGTACCGGGAGGTTCCTGCCAGACCCGCCCGGTACACCTTCTACTCTGCTGCACGGAGCGGGGCCGCGCACCCGGCAAGCGACCCCTTCCGAGGGGACCTTGGTCCCTTCGGGTTCACCGTGCTCTTAGAACGAGCAGTCTCAGCGGGGGCACAGAAGGGGCGGCACCGAAGGAGCACGGAAGTGGCTGGTGAGGTCCGGCCACGATTGCCGACCACGGGCGGATCCAGGAGCACTAAGCTTCGGCCATAGGAGTGGGGCGCTGGGAGGCGGGCGGGGTCATGGGGCAGGCGAAGAAGATCGCGATGTATTGCCTGGTCATCTTTGTGCTCTACACGATCATCACGTCACCGGTGCGGGCCGCCGACCTGGTCCAGGTCGGCTTCACCGGTATATCCAGTGCGGCCAAGTCGGTGGGCACCTTCATGACCAACCTGGTGAAGTGAGGCCCGGCTGCGGTTGAAGTAGCCTCGGGCGGTCGAACACCACTCCCGAGGAGCCCCGCATGATTCGCCACCTGGTTCTTTTCAAACTCAACGACGGTGTCGCCAAGGACGAGCCGCGGGTGCTCGCCGGCGTCGAGGCGTTCGAGGGGCTCGGCAAGCAGATCGACGAGCTGCGCGAGTGGCAGTGCGGCTGGAACCTGACGGTCCGGGACATCGCCTACGACTACGCGATCAACAGCCTGGTGGACGACGTCGCGGCGCTGCAGACGTATCTGGCCCACCCTGCCCACCAGGCCGGCGTCGCCCTCTGGCGCGAGTTCGCGACCTGGGTGATCGCCGACATCGAGGTCTGAGGCCCCGCTGAGGGGGTCGATCGACACCCCGACCGGCGCCCCTGCCGGCATCCCGGCCAACACCCCGACCGGCCGCCGCGGCGCCGCCACTCCGGTACAGGACCGGACGGCGGCGTCGATTCACTCCTGCGCACCGACCGGGATCAACACACCCATATGTGGTGCTTGCCCGAATAGCATCCCTCTTGTGATGCTATGACCGGTTTGCCGGATGGTGGACTGGGGCACGCGTTGCGCCTCCATGGAGCTCGCGAGGGGTGGCGTGTCGGTGCAGACACAGGGGAGCGCAAAGGACGAGGGTGACGCGCCAGCGGCTCCCGCGCCGGTCGACTCCAGCCGTGTGGATGTCCGCACCCTCACGCGCGTGCTCTTCGAACGGATGGCCGAGCTCACCCCTGGGACCGCCGAGCACGAGCACGTCAGGGCCGCGCTGATCGAGGTCAACCTCCCCCTGGTGCGCTATGCCGCCGCCCGCTTCCGGGGCCGCAGCGAGCCCATGGAGGACGTGGTCCAGGTCGGCACCATCGGACTGATCAACGCCATCGACCGGTTCGACCCGACCAGGGGCGTGCAGTTCCCGACGTACGCGCTGCCGACCATCCTCGGCGAGATCAAGCGCTACTTCCGCGACAACGTCCGCACCATGCACGTCCCGCGGCGGCTCCAGGAGCTGTGGGTCCAGGTCAGCGCCGCCATGGAGGATCTGACGGTGGCCCACGGGCGGATGCCCAAGGTCCCGGAGATCGCCGCCAGCCTGCGCATCCCCGAGGAGGACGTCCGGGCCTGCCTGGACGCCGGCCGCGCCTACAACGCCACCTCGCTGGAGGCCACCCAGGAGCACGACGGCGGCCTGGCCCTGCTCGACCGGCTGGGGTACGAGGACTCGGCCCTCACCCATGTGGAGCACAGGGACATGGTCCGGCATCTGCTGGTGCAGCTGCCGGACCGTGAGCGACAGATTGTGATGTTGCGTTTTTTCGGCAATCTGACGCAGTCGCAGATCAGTACCGAGCTCGGGATGTCGCAGATGCACGTATCCCGGTTGCTGGCACGGATCTTCGCGCGGCTACGCAGCAGCAACGCGTGGGAGAGCTGATTCCGCAGCCCGCCGCCGACCGGCTCAAACCTGCCGATGACTTGGTGACAATCCGTCACTTTCCGTACGAAAGCCAGCATTGCAGCGCGTTACCATCGCGTGACGTCTGGTCGTGTTGGGGTTTGCGATGGATGCTGAGCCGGTATCCCAGTGGAGGTACATCGAGTCGTCGCCTTGTCGACTCGGGCAGCGGCGGTTTTGTCACCATGAGGGGGTAGCGTGTCCGTAGAACTGGGCAGCCCTGAGGTTCACTCCCACGCAGCAGTCCTCCCCGCCCCCCGGGCGGCAGAGGTCGATCACACGGACGTCGAGAACACCGAAGCCACGATCGGCGGGATCGCGGAGATCACCGCGGTCGCCGCGGTCGCCGAGATCGCCGAGATCGCCGTGGCGGAGGTCGAGACCGAGCCGGGAGCCGGGCTCGACACCCGCTCCCTCTCCCGCAGCCTGTTCCAGCGCTTCGCCACGCTGACCCCCGAGCACCCCGACCACCCGTACGTCCGGGACACCCTGATCGAGCTGAACCTCCCGCTCGTCCGCTACGCCGCGGCCCGCTTCCGCAGCCGCAACGAGCCGATGGAGGACATCATCCAGGTCGGCACGATCGGCCTGATCAAGGCCATCGACCGGTTCGACAACGAGCGCGGCGTCGAGTTCCCGACCTTCGCGATGCCGACGATCATCGGTGAGATCAAACGTTTCTTCCGCGACACCAGCTGGTCGGTGCGGGTCCCCCGCCGGCTCCAGGAGCTGCGGCTCTCGCTCACCAGGGCCGGCGACGAGCTCGCCCAGAAGCTGGACCGCTCGCCCACCGTCGCCGAGCTCGCCGCCTGCCTCGGCGTCAGCGAGGAGGACGTGGTCGAGGGCCTCGCCGTGGGCAACGCCTACACCGCGAGCTCGCTGGACACCACCCCGACCGACGAGGACGGCGACGGCCCGCTCGCGGAGCGCCTCGGCTACGAGGACACGGCCATGGAGGGCGTGGAATACCGCGAGTCGCTCAAGCCGCTGCTGGCCCGGCTCCCCGCCCGCGAGCGCCGGATCATCATGCTGCGCTTCTTCGGGAACATGACGCAGTCGCAGATCGGCGAGGAGATCGGGATCTCGCAGATGCACGTCTCCCGGCTGCTGACGCGGACCCTGGCGCAGCTCCGCGAGGGTCTGATCGCCGAGGGGTGACCGACGGCCGGACGGCGGGCTCGGGGCCCACCGTCCGGCACAGCCAAGCCGGTGGGGTGTGCTGCTTGTCGGCGTCCTGTCGGCGGCGTCTTGTCAGCTCCGTCAGTCCTCCAGCAGGTTCTTCCGCAGTGCGGCGAGCGTGGCGGCGTCCAGGCCCAGCCCGTCGCTGAGGAAGGCGTCGAAGCTCGGCCAGCCGGCCTCCACGGCCGCAAAGGCCGCGTCCAGGTAGGCGGCATCGGCGCGGATGACCGGCAGCATCAGGCTCGGGTCCTCCATGACGCCGTTGGTGTTGAAGACCTCCATGATCCGCTCGATCAGCGCGGCCGAGCGGGCGTTGGTCAGCAGGTAGTCCTCGTAGACGGTGTCGCGGTCCACGCCCAGGGCGGTCAGCACGATCGCCGCGGCCCAGCCGGTCCGGTCCTTGCCGGCCGTGCAGTGGAAGAGCAGCGGGACCCCGTCCGGGTCGGCCAGCAGCCGCACCGCACTCGCGAACAGCCCGCGGATCGCGGGGTCGGTGACGAACCAGCCGTACATCTCCGCCATGATCCGCTCGGCGCCGCCGTCACCGAGCAGCGCGTGCTGGGCCCGACCGTCCTGGCCTGCGAGGACGTCGCGCAGCGAGATGTAGATGTCGTGCTCGGGCGAGTAGACCGGCAGATGCACCAGGCGCACCGGACCGTCCGCGCCGACCGGGACGCCCTCCGGCAGCCGGTCGCTGCCGTTCTCCTCGACCTCGTTGAGCCCGCGCAGGTCCACGACCTGGCGCAGCCCGAGCCCGCTGAGGATCTCCAGGTCGGCGTCGGTGAGCCGGTTCAGCGCGTCACCTCGCAGGGCGACCCCGCTGCGGACGGTGCGGCCGTCGGCGGTGCGGTAGCCGCCGAGGTCGCGGGCGTTGGCTGCGGCCTTGAGACCGAGGCTTCGGGCCCGGGTCTCGCGGTGGTCTGCGGTCACGTCGGTGTCTCTCCCCTGCGCGGCAGCATCGCCACGGCCTTGTTCCAGCGGTGCCTCGTCGGAGTGCCGGACGGCCAGTCTAAGCAGGCCCGGGAGACGTGCTCTGGCCGGCTGATGGCCCGCAGGTGAACCGGCGCAGCCTCCGCAGGGCAGCACACCACCGACCGGCGTGCCCCTGCGGGGTGGGCGCGCCGGTCGGCGGGGACAGCGGGTGCTGCGGGCGGTGCGGAGGTGGGCGGTGCGGTGATGCGGCAGTGCGGTGGACGGCAGTGCGGTGGTTACTTGACGGCGAGGTAGACCACTGCGGCGATGATCGCCAGCACGACGATCACGCCGACCGTGATGACACCCGTCCGGCTGCTCTCGCTGACAGCGGTGGCGGGCTTGGGCTGGGGCTCGTCGACGAAGGCCCGGAACATCTGCGTGCTCGCGGAGGGGTCGTCGACAGGGGGGTTCTGGTAGTCGGCCATGGCAGGTGACTCTAGCCAATCAGGGTGAGCAGTGGTCGCGCGTGTCTGTCGCAGTCCTGTACCGATCAAGTGAAACTCCTGCCTCACCAACCCGGCGTGTGCGGCCGGTAACCCGGGCGCAACCGCTGCATGTACGCGGTGTCGTCCCGGCGTCGCTGCCCGCAGTCGAGGTACAGCCGGTGCAGCCGGGCCAGGGCGTCCTCGTCCAGCTCGACGCCGAGGCCGGGGCCGGACGGCAGCGCCACCGAGCCCCCGCTGAAGGTCAGCGCGCCGGGCACGATCACGTCCTCGTCCTCGCGCTTCCACGGCCAGTGGGTGTCGCAGGCGTAGCTGAGGTGCTGGGTCGCCGCCGCGAGCTGGACCATGGCGGCGAGGCTGATGCCCAGATGGCTGTTGGAGTGCATGGACAGGCCCACGCCGAAGGTGGCGCAGAGCGCCGAGACCTGCTGGGAGTGGCGCAGCCCGCCCCAGTAGTGGTGATCGGACAGCAGCACCCCGATGGCCTGCTGCTTCAGCCCCGGCGCGAGGTGCTCGGGGGCGACCACGCACATGTTGGTGGCCAGCGGCATGGGCGCCTGCCGGGCGACCTCCGCCATGCCCTCGATGCCGGCGGTCGGGTCCTCCAGGTACTCCAGCACGCCGTCCAGTTCGGCGGCGACCTTGAGCGAGGTGGGGACGGTCCAGGCGGCGTTGGGGTCGAGCCGGAGCGGGAGGTCCGGGAAGGCGGCGCGCAGCGCGCGAATCGCTTCGATTTCCTCCTCAGGAGGGAACACCCCGCCCTTGAGCTTGACGGCGCCGAAGCCATAGCGGTCGATCATGCGGCGGGCCTGGCGCACGATGCCCTCCGGGTCGAGCGCCGCGCCCCACTCGTCCTCCTCGTCGCCCGGGTGGGCCGCCCACTTGTAGAAGAGGTAGGCGGAGAAGGGCACCCGGTCCCGCACCGCACCGCCGAGGAGGTCGGCGACGGGACGGCCGACGGACTTGCCCTGGGCGTCGAGACAGGCGACCTCAAACGCCGAGAAGACCGAGAGCACGGTCTTGGAGCTGGAGGACCCGCCGGTCAGCCCATGGCTGTCGGCGAATGCGCCACCGCCGACGGCGCGGCGGACGGCCTGCTCGATCAGGCCGAGGTGGAACACGTCCAGGCCGACGACGGCTTCGGCGGCGGCCTCCAGCAGGACGAGGAAGGCGTCATCGCCGTAGGACTCGCCGAGACCGACGACGCCCTCGTCGCAGTGCAGCTGGATGATGCTGCGCAGCGCGTAGGGCTCGTGCACGCCGACGGCGTTGAGCAGGGCCGGGTCGTGGAAGGCGACCGGGGTGACGGTGACCTGACGGATCTTCACTTGGCCTCCTCGACGGTGGACGCGGCGGCTGCGGGGCTAGTGGTGGTGGCCGCGGCCAGGACGGCCCGTCCCGCAGCGATGAGGCGGACCAGCTCGTCCACATGTTCCTCCTGCGCCTCCACCAGCGGCGGACGGACCCGCCCGACAGCAAGACCCTCGCGCACCGCGGCGGCCTTGACCAGGGAGACGGCATAGCCGGGGACCTTGTCGCGCAGATCGGCCAGCGGCAGCAGGAAGGCCGCCAGCAGCGCGTCGACCAGCGCGTCGTCACCGGACGCCAGGGCGCGGGCGAAGCCGTGGGCCAGGTCGGGGGCGAAGGAGTGCACGGCCGAGGAGTAGCTCCCGACGCCGATCGCGGCGTATGCGCGCGCGGAGAGCTCGGCCGTCGGCAGGCCGTTGAGGAAGTAGAAGTCGGCGGCCCGCTCATGTCCGCTGGTACGGACGGTGGCGACGATCCGCTGCATCTGCTCGACGTCACCGAGGCCGTCCTTGAGGCCGACCACCTGCGGCAGGTCCAGCAGCGCGAGCGCCGTCGCCGGGCTCAGCCGGGCGTTGGCGCGCTGGTAGACGATCACCGGCAGCGGGCTGTCCCGGACCACGTAGCGGATGTGGCCGAGGACGCCCTCCGGGGTGGAGCTGACCAGGTACGGCGGCAGCAGCAGCACACCGTCGGCGCCGCAGTCGGCGGCCTCGGCCAGGTACTCGCGGGCGACGGCCGGACCGCCGCCGACGCCGGCGAACACCGGGATCCGTCCGGCGACGGTCTTCACGGCGAGGGCGACGACCTCCCGGTACTCCTCCCGGCTGAGCGCGGTGAACTCCCCGGTCCCGCAGGCGATGAACAACGCGGTGGTACCGGCCGCGACCTGCTGCTCGACGTGGACGGCGAGGACGTCCAGGGCGAGTCGGTCGTCGTCGGTGAACGGCGTCAGCGGGAAGGACAGCGGCGGGGTGAGTACGGCATGGAGGTCCATGGGGCTCCTCAGCAGGGCATGAGTATGTTCATGTTCATGAACTGTATTCAGTTTACTGAACGAATTGAGGGCACGGAAACCCCACCCTGCCCTCTCGACGAGGCAATCCGATCGATAATCAGTCGCCGATCGGGGCGCCGATACGCTCCCAGATGTCCAGCACATGCTCGCGGAAGAGAATCCCCGCCACCTCGGGAACGCCGCCCTGCAACGCCGCGACCAGCGGGGTGTGGTGCTCCACGATCTCCTCCAACCGGCCGAAGTACACCGTGTTGGACACCGCGGTGAAGCTGCGCAGGCTGGCCTCGGTCACCGTCCACATTCGCGCGAGCAGGCCGTTGCCCGCCGCCTCCCAGACATGCCGGTGGAACGACACGTCGCTCTCCACCACCCCGGCGACGTCGTCACGGCCGGCCGCCTCGCGCATCGCGGCCACGTCGGCGAGCAGCACCTCGGCCAGCCCGGCCGGGGCCAGCCGGCACACCTCGGTGGCAGCGAACTGCTCCAGCACCGCCCGCACCCGGTAGGCCTGGCGGGCGTCCTCCTCGGAGATGTCGGCGACATAGCTGCCCCGGCGCGGGAACTGCAGCACCAGGCCGTCGGCCGCCAGCCGCCGCAACGCGTCCCGCACCGGCGCCTGACTGACGCCGTACCGGCGCGCCAGCTCCAGCTCGACCAGCCGGGCGCCCGGCTCCAGCTCGCCGGCGGCGATGGCGGCGCGGACGAGGTCGTACACCTGGTCGGACAACCGTCCGCCGAGGGCGGGCTCAGCGACCATGGCGGGTGCTCCTCGCTGGGACCGGGCAGGACCTGGCAGGGGGCCGGGTCGGTGGACTGTCGGAACCGACTCTATCGGTCGGGGGGTATCCGGCATCGATCCGATCGATTATCGTTCGTGCTGCCTTCGCCGGCCAACCTCTGGAGACAGCCGTGCCGTCCATCGCCCCGCGTCCCCCTTCCCCCGTCCTCGACCTGCTGCGCCAGGACCGGCTCATCGCCGTCCTCCGCGGCGGCAACGCCGACGCGCTCACCGCCGCCACCTCTGTCCTCGCCGCCAACGGCGTCCGGATGATCGAGCTGACCCTCTCCAGCGACGCCGGGCTCACCGCGCTGCGCCGCGCCGCCGCCGACCGCACCCTCCCGATCGGCACCCTGCTCGGCGCCGGGACGGTGCTGACCCGGGACCAGGCCAAGGCCGCCATCGACGCGGGGGCCCGCTACCTGGTCACCCCCGGCGTCGCCGAGGAGGTCCTGGGTGAGGGCGCCGACCAGGGCGTCCCCGTCCTCTGCGGAGCGCTCACGCCCAGCGAGGCGATGGCCGCCGTACGGCTCGGCGCCGTCGCCGTGAAGCTCTTCCCCGCCTACGCCGTCGGCGGCGCCCGCTACCTGCGCGACCTGCGGGCGCCACTCCCCGACGTCCCGTTCATCGCCATCGGCGGCATAGCCCTGGACGACATCGCCGACTACTTCGCCGCAGGCGCCGTCGCCGTCGGCGTCGGCTCCCCGCTGCTCCGCGAGGCCGCACACGACAGCAGCCCGGCCGCGCTGTCCGCCCTCGCCGAACGGACCCGGGCCTACGTCGCCGCGACCTCGACTGCGGACCGCTGATGCCCGGCATGGTCACCCTGGGCGAGAGCATGGCAGTGCTCTCCTCCCCCCGCCCCGGCCCGCTGCGGCACGCCCCCCACCTGGACCTCTCCATCGGCGGCGCCGAGTCCAACGTCGCCATCGGCGTCCGCCGACTGGGCCACCCGGCAGCCTGGATCGGCCGGGTCGGGGCCGACGAGTTCGGCGCCCTGGTCCTGGAACGGCTGCGCGCCGAGCAGATCGACGTACGGGGCGCGCTCGTCGATCCGGACGCGCCCACCGGCCTGCTCATCAAGGAACAGCGCACCCCGGACGTCACCCGCGTCCAGTACTACCGCACCGGCTCAGCAGGCTCCCGGCTCTGCCCCGCCGACGTGGACGCGGCCGCCGACGTGATCGCCGACGCCGACGTCCTGCACCTCACCGGAATCACCCCACTGCTCTCCCGAAGCGCCGCCGAGGCCGTCACCCACGCGGTCAAGCTCGCCGTCGCGGCAAACACCCTGATCTCACTCGACGTCAACCACCGCGCCGCGCTGGGCGGAGCAGCTGAGCTGCGGGAACGGCTGACGCCGCTGCTGCCGCACCTCTCCCACCTCTTCGGCAGCGAGGAGGAACTCCTGCTGCTCGCGGACGCGACCGACGAACCGTCAGCGGTGTCCCGGCTGGGCGGCCCCGAACTGGTGATCAAACGCGGAGCACGCGGCGCCTCCGTCCACCCGGCGGACGGCCGCCCCGCTCTCCACCGCCCCGCCGTCCCGGTCCGAGCCCTCGACCCGGTCGGCGCAGGGGACGCCTTCGTCGCCGGCTACCTCACCGCCCTGCTCGAAGGCGCCCCCATCGAAACCCGCCTCCACCTCGCCTGCCTCACCGGCGCCTTCGCAGTCACCGTCCCCAACGACTGGTCCGGCCAACCAACCCGCGCCGAACTGTCCCTGCTGGACGCAGAGGCAGGAACAACGCTGCGGTAGCGCGGGCTGGGGCCGGCGGCGGGGCGGGCTTACGCCCCACACCTGCAACGGCACTCTCCCTTCCGCGACGGCACCACTCCCCCGGAAATACCCCACCCCACCCCCACGTTGTCCCTGATCATGACCCCTACCTCCCCCTCTACCAACCCCTCCCCCAAGCGCACTGCCCTAGGCGCCTCCGACCTCTCCGTCTCCCCCCTCTCCCTCGGCGGCAATGTCTTCGGCTGGACCGCTGACGCGGACGAGTCGTTCGCCGTTCTGGACGCCTACGCCGCTGCCGGCGGCAACTTCGTCGACACCGCCGACGTGTACTCGGCCTGGGCGCCGGGGAACTCCGGCGGCGAGTCGGAGACCGTGCTCGGCAAGTGGCTCGCCGCGCGTGGCAATCGGAGCGAGATCGTCGTCGCCACCAAGGTCGGCTCGCACCCCGAGTACAAGGGACTGAAGGCGGCCACCATCGCCGCCGCCACCGAGCAGTCCCTGCGCCGCCTCGGCACGGACAGCATCGACCTGCTCTACACGCACTTCGACGACGAGAGCACCCCGGTGGAGGAGATCATCACCGCGCTGGACGCTCTCGTCCGCGCCGGGAAGGTGCGTCACATCGCGGCGTCGAACATCTCTCCGCGCCGGCTCACCGAGTCGCTGGAGTTCTCCAAGCGTGAGGGCCTCGCCGCCTACGTCGCGCTGCAGCCGAAGTACAACCTGGTCTCCCGCGACAGCTACGAGGGCGAGCTCGCCGAGGTCGCCA
The DNA here is from genome assembly GCF_004365705.1 of Streptomyces sp. 846.5. Lineage (NCBI taxonomy): Bacteria > Bacillati > Actinomycetota > Actinomycetes > Kitasatosporales > Streptomycetaceae > Streptomyces > Streptomyces sp. 846.5. The sequence continues at coordinate 4,322,537 of NZ_SOBN01000001.1, read as the reverse complement.
CGGCGTACGGGCTGTCGGCCGTCCCCTACTCCGGTCTCGCCTCGGGCTTCCTGACCGGCAAGTACCGTCCGGGCGGCGCCGCCGTGGACAGCCCCAGGGCCGCAGGCGCGTCCGCGTACCTGCAGGGCCCGACCGGCCCCAAGGTGCTGGCGGCCCTGGACACGGTCGCCGCCGCGCACGGCGTGGAGCTCGGCTCCGTCGCCCTGGCCTGGCTGCTGGCGCAGCCGACCGTGGCCGCGCCGATCGCCAGTGCCCGTACGGTGGAGCAGCTGCCCGGCCTGATCGCGGCCATCGACCTGGAGCTCGGCCAGGACGAGATCCAGCTGCTCACGGCCGCGTCCGCGTCCGCGTAGCTCGGCAGGACAGGACGAGAGGAAGAGGCAGACGTGCAGGTCCGTCCGCTGACACCGGAAGCCCTCGCGAACACCCTCGCGGAGCGGGTGCATGCCCTGCCGCTCCCCGAGGGCGGCCGGCTGCGGGTGGCGGTGGACGGCGCCCCCGCCGCCGACCCCGGTGGCCTCGCCGCAGCCGTGGCCGATCTGCTGCGGCTGCTCGGACGGCCGGTCGTGCGCGTGAGTGCGGCCGACTACCTGCGCCCGGCCTCGCTCCGCCTCGAGTACGGCCACCAGGACGCCGACGCCTACTTCGACGGCTGGCTCGACGCCAACGCCCTGTTCCGTGAGGCCTTCGACCCGCTGGAGCCGGGCGGCAGCGGCCAGGTCCTGCCCGCGCTGTGGGACGCGCGGGCGGACCGGGCCGTCCGCGCGCAGCCCGTACCGCTGCCGCCCGGCGGCGTCCTGCTGCTGGACGGTCCGCTGCTGCTCGGCCGCTGGCTGCCGCTGGACCTGACGGTCCATCTGCGGCTCAGCCCCGCCGCGCTGGAGCGCCGAACGCCGCCGGACGAGCTGTGGACCCTGCCCGCCTTCGCCCGCTACGAGGCGGAGACCCTGCCGACGGACGCGGCCGACCTGGTCGTACGGGCCGATGACCCGCGCCGTCCGGCGCTGGTCATCGGCTGAGCAGACCGCTGAGCAGACCTCAGTACTGCTTCGGGTACTGCTCCGGGTACTGCTGCTGCTTCGGCATCTCGACCGCCACCGTGAGCGGGATGGTGCAGAAGGAGCAGCGGGTCGCGGCGGCCGGGACCGTGCTCAGGCACTCCGGGCAGTCCTTGGTGTGGGCGTCGGGCTCCTTGGCCGGGAAGAAGCGCTCGTGCAGCCGGTTGATCGGCATGACGACGAAGTAGTAGACGACGATCGCTATCAGCACGAAGCTGATCAGGGCGGAGACCAGGGCGCCGTACGGGAAGGTGACCCCGCTGACGCTGAAGTTCTTCTTGGTGAAGTCGCCTGTCGAGTGAGTGACCAGGCCGACGATCGGCGTCAGGAACGCGGTGACGAACCCGTTCACCACGGCCGTGAAGGCCGCGCCGATCACGATGCCGACCGCGAGGTCGACGACGTTCCCGCGCAGCAGGAAACTGCGGAAACCCTTCATGGTGTTCTTCTCCGTACTGTCCGGCGCCAGCGACTGGGACAAGGGGGCTGAGTGACTGGGGACTGGGACTGGTGACTCGGGGCTGAGACAGGAGAACTGGCGCGGGCACACCCTCCCAGGTTTGACCCCGAACACGCGAACGGCCCCACCTCGCGGTGGGGCCGTTGCACGCGTCCGACGGTGCTACGAAGCGTCAGCTTCCTTCGTGGCGGCGGCCTTCTCCACAGCCACGGCCGCGGCTTGCGCCTGCGCCTGGGCCTGCGCCTGCGCCTGGATCCCGGAGACGCTGCGCAGCTGCACCTCCTTGATGAACAGCACCAGCACGAACGCCAGCGCCATCACGCCCGCGCCGAGCAGGAACACCAGGTGCATCGAGTCGGCGAACCCCTGCTTGAACGGGGCCGCGAACACCTCGTCCAGCTTCTGGATGAACGAGGAGTCGCTCAGCACCGAAGCGCTGCCGCTGCTGGAGCCCGGGTGCTGGATCATCTGCACCACCGGCTGGTTGCCGGCCTTGCCCGCGATGGCGGGGTTGTTCAGCGCCTGCTGGAACTGCGGGGTCTTCGCCGCGGCCGTGAAGGCATTGTTGATCTTGCCGCCGACGGTGCTGAACAGCACCGACAGGAAGATCGCGGTACCGGCCGTGGCACCGAGCTGGCGGAAGAAGGTGGACGAGGCGGTGGCCACGCCCATGTCCTTCGCCGGGACGGCGTTCTGCACCGACAGGGTCAGCGTCTGCATGGTGAGGCCCAGGCCGATGCCGAAGAGCAGCATGAAGGCCATGGTCTCCAGCAGCGGGGTGTTCCACTGCACCTCGAAGTGGAACAGCAGCATGGCGACGACCAGCAGCGCGGTGCCGATCACCGGGAAGATCTTGTAGCGGCCGGTACGCGAGGTGAGCTGGCCGGTGGCGATCGCGGCGGACATCATGCCCAGCATCAGCGGCAGCATCAGCAGCCCGGACTTGGTCGGCGACGCGCCCTTCACGATCTGCAGGTACTGGGGGATCATCAGCATCCCGCCGAACATCCCCATGCCGACCAGCACCGACAGCACGCTGGTCTGGCTGAACACCTTGTTGCCGAACAGCCGCATCGGGATCAGCGCCGCGTCGCCCATCCGGCGCTCGACCAGGATCCAGGCGACGACGCCGGCCACGCCGATGACGTAGCAGGCCACCGAGCGGCCGGAGAGCCAGCCCCAGCTCTGCCCCTGCTCGGCGACGAGCAGCAGCGGGACGACGCCGAGGGCGATGGTGACCGCGCCCCACCAGTCGATCCGGTGGCTGCGGCGGGTGTGCGGGACGTTCAGCACCTTGGCGACCACGACCAGCGCGACCATGCCGATCGGCACGTTCACCAGGAACACCCAGCGCCAGCCGGCAATGCCGAGGATGGTGCTCTGACCGGCCAGGAAACCGCCGACCAGCGGGCCGAGCACGCTGGAGGTGGCGAACACGGCGAGGATGTAGCCCTGGTAGCGGGCGCGTTCCCGCGGCGGCACGATGTCGCCGATGATGGCCAGCGCCAGGGACATCAGACCACCTGCGCCCAGGCCCTGGAAGGCCCGGAACGCGGCCAGCTCGATCATCGAGGTGGCGAACGTACAGGCGATCGAGCCGGTCACGAAGATGCTGATCGCGGCCAGGAAGTACGGCTTGCGGCCGTGCATGTCGGAGAGCTTGCCGTAGAGCGGCGTGGCGATGGTCGAGGTGATCAGGTACGCCGTGGTGGTCCAGGCCTGCTGGCTGAGGCCGTGCAGGTCGTCGGCGATGGTCCGGATCGCGGTGCTGACAATGGTCTGGTCGAGGGCGGCCAGGAACATCCCGATCATCAGACCGCTGAGGATGGTCATGATCTGGCGGTGACTCAGCCCGCCCGGCGCGGGTACGGGCGCCGGCGACGCTATCGCCGCAGTCCCCCCGCTACTGCTGTTACTGCTGCTCACGTGTGCTCTCCTTGCCCTGCCACGGCGGTCGCCGTCGGGGCGGTGACCCCGAGCGCTCCGCCGAAGATTTCGTGGTGGTTCTCTGCGAAGTCGTCGTTGAGACGTCCGAACAGCCGGACCAGCTCGTAGCGGTCCTCGGCCGTCCAGCCCTCGAGCAGCCGGGCCAGCCGCTGGTTGCGCTGGTCCCGGAAATGCTGGAAGGCGAGTACGCCCGCCTCGGACGCCGAGAGCAGCGTGCCGCGGCGGTCCTCGGGATCGGGGGTGCGCTCGACCAGGCCCCGGTCGACCAGCGAACGGACCTGCCGGCTGACCGTGGAGAGGTCCAGCAGCGTCTCGGCCGCGAGGTCGGTGGCCCGGCGCGGGCCGTAGTTGACCAGGCGCGCGAGCAGCAGGCGGTCCCCGCCGCCGTTCTCCTCCCGGGCCCGGAGCTTCCACGCATGGATCAGCCGCGAGAACCGGCTGAGCTCGTCGCCGAGCAGGAGCGCGGCCTCCGCCGCGGTGGCCGTACTCTGCGTCGGCTCCGCCGCCGCTGTTGTCGGTTCCATGGCGAGCCCTCCCTGATCATGCTGATCGCCACATTATTGCTTGCTACCAGCAACTAACTGTACACGCCACCGTTTAATTCCCTCCTACAGGCACCAGAGCGGCGATGTCGGCCGCATCCCACACGCCCTCGGCACCCGGTCGGCCGGCGAGGTAGTCGGCGATCCGCTCACGCGTCCAGCCATGGGATTCCCGGAGCCCCAAGGCCAGGTTGCACAGGTACGCCGCCGACGGCCTGTTCAGCGCCGCCTCCGCGCAGCGCCAAGGAGCCGTGAACGTGAGCACCGGCACGCCGTCCAGAGCCCCAGGACAGACGAGCGTCTGATACCGCCCCTCGCCCAGGCTCGCCTGTCCGTCGGCGAGAACAGCGCTCAGATCGAGGTCCTCGCCGGGCTCCTGGTACATCTCCTGAGCAGCGATATCGGCGAACTGGGAGGCCGTCAGCAGGTAGGCGCGCGCGGGCATTTCCCCCGGGTCCAGCACGTCGTAGAGGGCCATGCCGCCGGTCCAGGCCATGGACTCCAGAGCGAAGTAGAGCCCACCGGGCAGCAGGACGGGGATCGTCCGCCGCGGCGGACGGCTGTCGCGACATCCGGGGTAGGTGCGCCTGCCGCCGGGAGGCCGTCCGCCGGCGAGATAGAAGTTCAGTCGATCAAGGTGCATGTTCGAGCCGTACGCGGCGTACCAGACGTCATGCGTGGTTGCGGCACCTGCGGTGAGCCGCTCCGGCCTGCGTGGTGTGATCACGCTGTGGATCATGCTCAGCCGACCGTCCCGTCATACCGAATGGCGGTGCGGTCCACCGGAAAGGCTTGTATCGGTTTTGGAGACAGGTTCGGGGGGCGTGCGGGGGTTCGGAATGCAACTGTTTATACAGCTCAGATGCCCTTTTGACGGTAGGTCACGGTAGAATCAGGAGTATACGGAGCACCTGGAGGGGGTGGTCGGCATGGACGCGGCTGATGTGCTGGCGGCGGGGCTGGCGCGGGCGGTGCCGGGGGCGGTGAGCGTGGCCGGGATCGCCGAGCTGGAGGGTGCCGAGTTGTCGGCGGCCGGGCGGATCGATGCGCTGGTGGCGGTGCAGCGGGCGCGGTGCTGGCTGGAGGCCGTCCAGATCGCCATGCTGGCCGGGCTCACCGAGCAGCCCCTGACCTGCATCCCCGGGCACCCCGATGCTCTGGGGGACTTCCTGGAGACCCAGGAACAGGTCGCCTGTGCGCTGCGGGTCTCCCCGGACACCGCCGGTGCCCGCCTGGTCGAGGCCCAGCAGCTCACCGCACGCTTCCCGGCCGCCCTGGGACTGCTGGCGGCGGGCCGGGTGCAGATCATGCACCTCAAAGCCCTGCTGGAGCACACCGCTGTGCTGGAGGACGAGGTTGCAGCACGGGTGGAGGAGCTGGTGCTGGCCAAGCTGCCGACCCAGACCGTGGGCGCGGCCCGCAAAGCCATCACCCGCGCCGTCCTCAAGGCCGACCCCGCCGGGGCCGAGCAGCGTCACACCCGCGCCGCCCAGGACCGCCGCACCACCCTGCAGGCCCACCCCGACGGCATGGCCTGGTACGGCGCCCTGCTCACCGCGGGCAACGCCGCCCTGGTCGACGCCGCCGTCACCGCCCACGCCCACACCCTGAACCCCGAGGGCCGCACCCTGCCCCAACGCCGCGCGGACGCCCTGGTGGAACTTGTCTCCGGAACCGGGACAAGTACCGCCCCAAGCCCCACGATCGTGGTCACCGTCCCTTTCGACACCCTGATCGGCACCGCCGAACACCCCGCCGACCTGCACGGCCACGGCCCCATCACCGCAGGCCAAGCCCGCGCCCTGGCATCACGTCCCGGCAGCGTCTGGCGGCGGCTCCTGACCCACCCCACCACCGGCCAGGTCCTCAAGACCGACCCCACCACCTACCGCCCCACCACCGAAGTCACCCGCCACGTCACCGCCCGCGACCCCCACTGCCGCTTCCCCGGCTGCACCCGCCCCTCCCCCCGCTGCGACCTCGACCACGTCACCCCCTTCAACCACACCAACCCCCACACCGGAGGGCCGACCACCCCCGACAACCTCATCCCCCTGTGCCGACGCCACCACCTCACCAAACACCGCGCCGGCTGGCACATCGGCTACAACACCACCTCCGGCAACGTCACCTGGACCGCCCCCACCGGCCACACCTACACCGACCAACCCACACCGGTCGCCTAGCATCGCTCTGCAGGCCTGACGGCGCGTTGGACCGGTCCGTCGCCCACAACCCCGGACGGCCGCGGCTCCTGCTCACCTGAGCCGTTGTGCAGTACTTCCGTGCTATCACTGCCCCAGAAACGACCTGAGGCCCCATCCGATTTCTCGGGTGGGGCCTCTGAGCTGGTGCGCTCAGCAGGATTCGAACCTGCAACCTCTTGATCCGTAGTCAAGTGCTCTATCCGTTGAGCTATGAGCGCCTTGCTTGGCCTCCGGGCGTTTTTGTTCGCCCCGCTGCCTTGCGAGAACTACAGTACACGAGCCCCGGCCTCGGGTGAAATCGAGTTACCGGGGGTCCTGACCTGGGCTCCGTCCGGGGTGGGGGTTGCGGGCGGGGGCGTGGGGCGCTGGAATCGGCGGATGAGTGGTGGGCGTGGTTCGCGGGTGCTGTACGTGATCGTTTGCGCTGGTGCGCCGGCGCCCGGGGTCGGGGAGCTGGTCGGGGCGGCGATCGGTGAGGGGTGGGAGGTCTGTGTGATCGCGACCCCGGCGGCAGTGGCGTTCCTGGATGTGGCGGCGATCGAGGCGCAGACCGGGTGGCCGGTGTTCAGCGAGTACCGGCGGCCGGGCGAGGCGAAGCGGCAGCCGCCGGCGGACGCGGTGGTGGTCGCTCCGGCGACGTACAACACCATCAACAAGTGGGCGGCCGGCATCGTCGACAACTACGCACTGGGCTCGCTCGCGGAAGCCACCGGGCTCGGGCTGCCGGTGGCGGTGCTCCCCTCCGTCAGCGACGCGCTCGCGGCGAACCGGGTCTTCGGGCGCAGCCTGGACGAGCTGCGGGACGCCGGGGTGCGGATCCGGCGCGGGGCGGAGGGTGAGGGGTTTCCCTGGGCGCTGGCGCTCGAAGCGCTGCGAGGGTGAGCTGCGGTGAGGATGCTGTGGAGAAGCAGAGAGGGCCCCTCGCCGGAGCGAGGGGCCCTCATCACGCGGAGGCTGAGGGATTTGAACCCTCGATGGGCTTGAAGGCCCAAACCGCATTAGCAGTGCGGCGCCATAGACCGGACTAGGCGAAGCCTCCCTGCGTGGGACGTAAAACGCCAGGTGGCGATCACGGCCGTCTGCATGGATGATGCCACAGCCACGCGGGCTGCGGCCAACCGGTAACCACGTTACTAGGCGGATCGCCGCAATCGCAAAAATGAGTGTGGGATAGTGCTTGCTGGTGAGCCTGGGGGGAGGTCAGCCGACGCAGCGGCGGACCGGGCCGGTGCGGCAGGGATGTTCAGCTAGGGAGGACGGCTCGTTGTGAGCAGCAGGCCGACCCGAGGCACTGCTCGCCTCGCAGCCATACTCGACGCGCTTCCGGATGCCCTGCTGCTGGTCAACAGCAACGGCACCGTGGTGGACGCGAATGCCGCAGCCGTGCGCGCTCTGCAGACGCCGGGGACCTCGCTGGTGGGCATGGGCGTGCTCGACCTGCTCCCGGAGTTCGACCCGAGCCGCATCCCCGGCTCCATGCGCCCGCGTGCCCGCGGCGAGGACGGTGCCGAGGACGACGACGGCACGCCGGTGCGGATGTCGGCACGGCGCACCGACGGGACGGTCTTCCCGGTCGAGGTGGCCGGCAACGAGTTCGAGGACGACGGCCTGCTGGGCGGCGGCCTGGGCGAGAACAGCAGCAGGGACGGCTACGGCCCCTACGACTCCTACGGCGGCGTGTCCCGCTACGGCTACGGCGCGAGCGGCGGCAGCGGCCGGCCGGCCGACCGGCAGCTGCTGCTGATCGTGGTGCGGGACCTGTCGGGCCGGATGGAGGTCGAGGCCGAGCTGCGGCGCCAGCACAAGCAGACCGAGATGATCCTGCGCGCCGCCGGCGAGGGTGTGCTCGGCGTGGACATCGACGGCCGGGTGGTGCTGGTCAATCCGGCCGCCGCGCACATCCTCGGCTACCGGGCCAGCGAGCTCGGCGGCGAGGAGCTGCTCCCGCTGGTGCAGCACTCCAAGGCGGACGGCACCCCGCTGCCCGCCGAGGAGTCGCCGCTCGCGGACACCCTCGCCTCGGGCCGCAAGCACCGGGTGCGGACGGCGGTGCTGTGGCGCAAGGACGGCCGCCCGGTGAACGTGGAGCTGTCCACGGCCCCGGTGCGGGACGGGGAGCAGCTGGTCGGCGCGGTGATGACGTTCACCGACCGCAGCGCCTACCTGGCCCTGGCCGCGCGGCACGAGCACCTCACCGCGGTCCTGCAGGAGGAGCTGAAGGACCCGCTGACGCGGCTTCAGACCACCCTGGAGAAGCTGGCCGCCGACCCGGCCGGGCAGCTGTGGCCGGAGGCCAACTGGGTGCTGCGGCGGCTGGCCGCCGACATCTCGCGCACCTCGCGGCTGGTCGACGGGGTGCTGTCGTACCAGCGCTTCGACGCGGCGCTGGACGCCGGACGGGAGAGCCTGGACCGCCGTCCGGTGGGCCTGGACCAGGTGGTCCGGCGGGCGGTCGCGGCGGCGACGGAGCTGGTCGGCGAGGACCGGGTGCGGTTCGCGGTGCACCCGTCCGAGGTCGAGGTGATCGCCGACCAGGAGCGGCTGGCGCAGGCCCTGGGACATCTGATCGCGGACGTGGCCTCGGCCGCGGACAGCCCCCCGGAGAGTTCCTCGGGGAGCGGCGCCGGTCTGTACGGGATGGCCGTCGGTGTGGCCTCCGGGCTGACCGGGACACCGGCGCAGGGCCCGACCGTGGTGATAGCGGCAGCGCAGCGCGGCTCGGTCGCGCGGATCGAGGTACGCGGGCCGAGCGCGGGCGGCAGTCCGGTCCATCTGCCGATAGCTCGGGGCATGGTGGAGCGGCACGGCGGCGTGCTCCAGTCGCACGAGCTTCCGGGCAAGCAGGGCCGCACCTATGTGGTGGAGCTGCCGCTGGACCCGGCGACCGCGCAGGAGGCGGCCGAGCGTGCCGCAGCCGCGGCGCGGACGGCGGACCGGCCGAAGGAGAACGACACCGCGATGCTGCCGGAGCTCCCCGGCATGGGCGGCCCCCTGGACGCTGCTGCGGCGGGTCCCGCGGCGGGCGTCGGCGCCGCGCTGCCGGCCGCGCGGCGCAGTGACGAGAGCCTGCCCGGGCGGCCCTCGGAGAACGGCACGGGTGGCACGGGCGGTGGCACCGCGGGCGGCTCCGCCGTCCGGTCGGAGACACCGGCCGAGGGGATAGACCGCTCGCGGCGGCGCAGAGCCCTGCCCGCGCCCGAGGTCGTCCGTCCGCCGCGCGCGGTGACGGAGGCTCAGCAGGCGCAACGGGCCCAGCAGGTCGAACAGGCCGAACGGGAGCAGCGCGAGCAGCAGCAACGACTGGCCCAGGCTCAGGCTCAAGCCCAGGCTCAAGAACAGTCGCAGGGCCAGGGGACCAACGGGTTCCCCGGGCTGATCGGCGGACCCGTCTACCCCGGCCTTGAGCACGCCCTTCCGCCCGCCGGGAGCAGGCTCGACACCCCGGCTCCGGCCGCCGTCGCCGAACTCTCCGCGTCCAACGGCGGCCGTCGGAGACGCCTGGCCATGCCCCCGGGGGCGGACGAGGGCCGTGCGAACCAGAACGGCGCCAATCAGAACAGCGCGAACCAGGGCGCTCCGGTCGCCGGACCGCTGGAGCTCGCACCGGTGCCGGTGCCCTCGCAGGCCCCCGCGCCGGCCCAGCAGCAGCCGCAGACCTCCTCCGGTCCGGCCGCGCTGCAGCCGGTTCCCGCCGCGGCGCCGTTCGGCGGCCGGTTCGGCCCGGACGGCGGTGGCAGCAACGGCAGCGGGGCCGCCCTGGCTCCGGCGCCGAACTCGCGCGCGCTCGAAGCCGCTCCCGATCGGACCGGGGAGCAGGGCGGCCACGAGCAGGGAGCGGACGAGGCCGCCGGCACCGAGAGCCGGCTGGAGTTCATCGCCGGGGCCGACTACCCGACCATGGTCGCCCCCGCGGCGGACGGACGGCCGCGCCGTCTGCTGGTGTGGCCGGAGCCCGACCCCTCGACCCGTCAGGCGCTGCAGGACCGGGGCTACCGTCCCGTCATCGTCCGTACCCGCGAGGAGGTCGAGGGACAGGTCGCCGGGTTCCCGGCCGCCCTGTTCGTGGACCCGCTGACCGGGCCGATCACCCGTACCGCGCTGCAGTCGCTGCGGTCGGCGGCCGGGGACGCCAATGTGCCGGTGCTGGTGACGGCCGGGCTCGGTCAGGCGACCCGGGAGGCGGCGTACGGCGCCGACCCCGCGGTGCTGCTGCGCGCCCTGGCGCCGCGCGACAGCGAGCGGCACGCGCCCCGGGTGCTGCTCGTCGAGCAGGACCCGGACATCGCGGCGGCGTTCACGGCGACGCTGGAACGGCGCGGCATGCATGTCGTGCACGCGCTGAGTGAGAACGACGCGGTGGAGAAGGCCGGCAGCGTCCAGCCGAACCTGGTGGTGATGGATCTGATGCTGATCCGCCGCCGCCGGGTCGGCATCGTGGACTGGCTGCGCGGCAGCAACCAGCTGCAGCGCACCCCGCTGGTCGTCTACACCTCGGTGGACGGGCCCGCGGAGAGCTCCGGCCTGCGCTCCGGCGAGACGGTGCTGTTCCTCGCGGAGCGCTCGACCAGTGCCGAGGTGCAGGCCCGGATAGTGGACCTGCTGGGGAAGATCGGCAGCCTCGGGCCGTAGCCGGACCGGGCCGGGTGGTGGCTACTCGCCCTTGCTCAGGGTGGTCACGTCCAGCGCGCCCTCCGCGTAGGACCTCCGGATCACCTTCTTGTCGAACTTGCCGACCGAGGTCTTGGGCACCGACTCGACGATCGACCAGCGCTCCGGCAGCTGCCAGTGCGCGACCCGCTCGGCGAGGAAGGCGCGCAGCTCGGCAAGGCCGACCTCGCTCCCGGACCGCAGCACCACCGTGGCCAGCGGCCGCTCGCCCCACTTCTCGTCGGGCACGGCGACCACGGCCGCCTCCAGCACCTCCGGGTGCGCCATCAGCTGGTTCTCCAGCTCGACGGAGGAGATCCACTCGCCGCCGGACTTGATCACGTCCTTGGCCCGGTCGGTGAGGGTGAGGAAGCCGTCGGGGCTGATGGTGCCGACGTCGCCGGTCCGCAGCCAGCCGTCCTCGCTGAACTTCTCCCCGGTCTCCGCCGCCTTGCCGTCGCCGCCGTAGTAGGCGGCGGCGATCCAGGGGCCGCGCACTTCGAGCTCGCCGGCCGACTCGCCGTCGTGCGGCAGGGCCGTGCCGTCCGGGCCGATCAGGCGCGGCTCGACCGAGGCCGGGAAGCGGCCCTGGGTGAGCCGGTAGCGCCAGGTCTCCTCGGGGCCGAGCCCGGCCGGCGGGTGGGAGACGCTGCCGAGCGGGGAGGTCTCGGTCATGCCCCAGGCATGGATGACATTGATGCCGTAGCGGTCCTCGAAGGCCTTCATCAGCGCGGGCGGGCAGGCGGAGCCGCCGATGACGACCCGGCTGAGGGTGCTGGTGTCGTACGTTCCCGGGTGGGCGTCCAGCTCGTCCAGCAGGCCGGTCCAGATGGTGGGGACGGCGGCGCTGAAGGTGGGGCGCTCGGCCGTGATCATCGCGGCGAGCGGCTGCGGCTGCAGGAAGCGGTCGGGCATCAGCAGCGAGGTCCCCGCCATGAAGGCGGCGTACGGGATGCCCCAGGCGTTGACGTGGAACATCGGGACCACCGGCAGCACCTTGTCGGCGCTGGTCAGACCGAAGCTCTCGGACGAGAGGACCTGCATGGAGTGCAGGTACATGGAGCGGTGCGAGTAGGCGACGCCCTTGGGGTCCCCGGTGGTGCCGGAGGTGTAGCAGAGCGCGCCGGCGGTGCGTTCGTCCAGCTCGGCGGGGTGGGGGAAGACCGTCGAGCGGTCCGCGATCAGCTCCTCGTAGCGGTGCACTCCGCCGGTGAAGCCGTCCAGCGGCGCCAGGTCGCCCTCGCCGACGACCACGATATGACGCAGTGTCGGGTTCAGCCGCGGCAGCAGCGGGGCGAGCAGCGGCAGCACGGTGCAGTTGGCGATCACGGTGTGGTCGGCGGCGTGGTTGATGATGAAGGCCAGCTGCTGCGGGGGCAGCCGCAGGTTGAGGGTGTGCAGCACGGCGCCCATGGAGGGGACGGCGAGGTACGCCTCCTGGTGCTCGGTGTTGTTCCACATCAGGGTGGCCACCCGCTGGTCGCCGGTGACCCCCAGCTCGTCCCGCAGGGCGTTGGCGAGCTGCGCGGCGCGGGCGCCGATCTCGGCGAAGCTGCTGGCGACGGCCTTCTCGCCGTCCCAGGTGGCCACGGTGGAACGGCCGTGGAAGGTCTCCCCGTGGGCGAGGATGCGGCCGATGGTGAGCGGGACGTCCTGCATCGTGCTGAGCACCTGGGTCCTCCTTGACCGTGCGCACTGCCTACCACTCAGTAGGTGCGTATGACTGGTGATTGTGTCGCTCACCAGCCGCTTTGTCAGCACGGAGAGCACGGTCAGCGCACCACGGCGACCGGTCCGTCCACGGCGTTGCGGTCGATGTGGATCCGGACGCCGCCGTGGCACTCGCTGGTGTTGCCGACGAACTGGTGCACCCGCTGGTGGGACCCCCACTGGCCGGAGCCCAGCGCGCCGTAGCCGCTGGTGTCGTTCCGGCCGTCCCAGCGGGCGTACCAGACGATGTCGGGCAGCTCGGGCACGCGGCGGCGGCCCACGGCCCAGGAGAGGTCGGCGACGCCGCTGTCGGAGCTGCTGTAGAAGCCGGACAGATAGCCGGCCGCGCGGACCGCGTGGGACCAGGCGGCGGTGTACTGAAGCACCGTCAGGGTGCAGCTGTTGCTGCCACGGGCGTAGGACTCCATGTCCAGGTAGAGCGGGCTGCCGGGACGGATGGCCAGCTCCCTGGCCCGGTTCACCGCGTCCCGGCCCTCGGCGGTGCCCTGGCCTGCGGCGTTGCCCGGGTTCATGGTGGCGGAGCTGCCGCTGTTGAGACAGGGGGCCTGCAGGCCGACGTAGAGCGGCAGCAGCCCCCACCCCATGGACGCCGCGGACCGGGTCCAGTCCGCGCTGAGCTGCGGCTGGGCGCAGGCCCGGTTCCGGCCGCCGATGTAGACGCCGAGGGCACCGTAGGGGGAGCTGCGCTTCCAGGTGCGGAGAGCGCCGAGGCCGGGAGCGGCACAGGTGTCAAAGGCCTGGCCCCGGAACACCCGCCGGTTCCGGACAGCGTCGGGAGCGGCATCGGGGGCGGAGTCCGGGGCGGCGAGGTGTGCCGCCATGACGGCGTCGTCGCTCAGCGAGGCGAGATCCGGTGCGGCCAGGTCCGGCACCGCGACGGCCTCCAGGTCGGAGAGCTGGATCGGTGCCAGCGACTGGATCTGTGCGTCCAGGCCGCGCTGCTGCAGACCGGCGTCCGGGGAGCCCGGGTCCGCCACGGCACCGGTGCAGACGGATGCCAGGCAACCGAGGGAGAGCATCGCGCTGAGGACTACGGAGGACACGGAAGCGGAGGCGGCATCAACTGCCGTTCGGAGAGTAGTCACACGCGATCGTGACCTGAATATCCGATATATCCCGATTAGCCACGCCATAGTAACGCGCTTGCCGCCCGAACGGACCTTACGTCAGACTGCCCTCATGTCCCTCCCTGCCGCCGCACCCACGCCGTCCGCCGTTCCTCTTGAGGAGCACGGCGGCTGGACCCGAGCCGCGGGGCGGCCGCCAGCGGCTGAGGGATCGTCACCACCCGGTGGCGGCAGCACCCCGAACCCGCAGCGGCGCCTGGACTCGATCCCGGCGCCGCTCTTCTGTCTCGCCGCCATGCTCACCGTGCAGACCGGCATCGCCCTCTCCACCCCGCTGTTCCGCACCCTCGGCGTCGCGGGCACGACCTCGCTCCGGATGACCACCGCCGCGCTGGTCCTGCTCGTCTGGACCCGGCCCCGGCTGCGCGGACGCTCCCGCCGGGCCCTGCTGTCGGCCGGGCTGCTGGGGCTCGCCTCGGCCGGGATGACCCTGCTGTTCGCCGACGCCGTGCACCGGCTGCCCATGGGCACGGCGGCGACCATCGAGTTCCTCGGACCGCTGGCCGTGGCCCTGCTCTTCTCCCGACGGCTCGGCCATGTGCTCTGGGCCGTACTGGCCGGAGCCGGGGTCGTCCTGCTCACCCTGGTCGGGGCCGCACACTCCACCTCGCTCGACCCGCACGGCCTGGCCAGCGCATTCGGCGCGGCGGCCTGCCTGGCCGGCTACATCCTGCTCACCCAACGGGTCGGGCAGGCGTTCGACGGCTTCGACGGCCTGGCCCTCTCCCTCACCGTCGCCGCCCTGGCGCTGGCCCCCTTCGGCCTCCCCCAGGCCTGGCACGGCCTCGCCGGCAGCACCGACCCCTGGCTGCTGCTCGCCGCCGCAGCGGGGGTCGCCATGCTGTTCCCGGTCATCCCCTACCTGCTGGAGATGGTCGCGCTCCGGCGGCTCCCGGAACGGGTCTTCAGCGTCATAGCCAGCCTGGAACCGGCCGTCAGCGCGCTCGTCGGGCTCGTGGTCCTGGGCCAGGTCCTCGGCGGGGCGCAGCTGCTGGGCATCGCCTGCGTGATCGCAGCCAGCGCGGGCGCGACCCTGACCGGCCGCCGGGACGCGCACGACTGACCCGGCAGCGGATCGCGGGCGTTCAGGTGACCGGGATGACCGGCTTGATCTGCACGACCCAGACCTGCTCGGGACGGAATCCGATGCGCTCGTACACGCCAAGAGCCCCGGTGGGCGAGTCGGCGTCGACACCGAGCGAGGCACTGTCGAAGCCCTCCGCCTGCGCCTGCGACAGCACCTGCGTGAGCAGGGCCGTGGCCAGCCCGCGTTTGCGGGCGATGCGGCGGGTGCCGACGAGTCCGATATAGAGGTCCCGCTTGCCGGTCGCCTCCCGGTACGCCTCGAACTCCTCCGAGAGCACCAGCGCGAGCGGCTCCTCCCCCTCGTAGGCGACGACGGTGAGGTCCGACCGGAACGCGGGACCGCCGGTGACCTGCGCCCAAAGCTCGGGGCTGCTCTCGGTCGTACCCCAGTGATCACGGAAGGACTCGTTGCGGATCCGCCGGGCGTCCTCGGAACGCTCCGGCGTGAACGTCCGTACGGTCACACCGTCCGCGAGCGGCGCCTCGGGCAGCTCCCGGCTCAGGTCGATGCGCATGGTGTTGAACCAACGGCGCTGCTCGTAGCCCTGGTCCGCGAACAGCTGCCCCGCGGCGGCATGACCGACGAGCGCCTGGACGAAGAGGTTCAGCGGGGCCCCCGGAAATCGCTCCTGGTGCAGCGGCACGGCCGCCTCGGCCGCCCATTCGAGCAGTCGCGTCCCGAGCCCGAGCCCCCGGTGCGCCGGGTGGACCCCACCCTCCACGATGCAGTCATGCACCGGCTCGGCCGCCGTCCGCGCCCGCAGACAGCAGTACGCCGCCATCTCCCCGTCCTCGGCGAACACGGCGACGGAGCCGCGCGGGAAGTCGATGTAGGAGGACTCGAACGTCTCCACGACCTGCTCACGGCCGTAATACTCACTGGTGCCGTCCGCTTCGGCGAGGGTGTTGTACAACCGAAGCCAGGCGTCCGTGTCGTCGATGGTGATGGGTCGCCAGGTGTACTCACGGTCGTCACTACTCATGAGCGACCATCCTCCGAGGCACGGAGAAGCCGGTCAACCGAATTCGCGCCTAGGGCCGCCGGGCAACGCACGCCCCGCCGCCCTCACCCCCGCCCCAGCACCAGCCCCGACGTCGGGACGCCCGTCCCGGCCGTCACCAGGACTCGTTCCGCGCCGCCCTCGATCTGGTTGACCGCGGTGCCGCGCAGCTGGCGGACGGCCTCGGCGATGCCGTTCATGCCGTGCAGGTAGGCCTCGCCGAGTTGCCCGCCGTGGGTGTTGACCGGGAGGCCGCCGCCGCCGAGTTGGAGCCTGCCGCCGGCGGCGAAGTCGGCTGCCTCGCCCGGGCCGCAGAAGCCGAACTCCTCCAACTGCATCAGCACGAACGGTGTGAAGTGGTCGTAGAGGACGGCCGTGTCGATGTCGGCCGGGGTCAGGCCGCTGGTGCGCCAGAGCTGGCGGGCGACGACGCCCATCTCCGGGAGGCCGGTGAGGCCGTCGCGGTAGAAGCTGGTCATCGCCTCCTGGTTGCGGCCCGCGCCCTGGGCGGCGGCGGTGATGACGGCGGGGGTGTGGCGGAGGTCGCGGGCGCGCTCGGCGGTGGTGACCACGAGGGCCTGGCCGCCGTCGGTCTCCTGGCAGCAGTCGAACAGCCGCAGGGGTTCGACGATCCAGCGGGAGGCGGCGTGGTCCTCCAGGGTGATCGGGCGCTGGTAGAAGTACGCGGCCGGGTTGGTGGCGGCGTGGAACCGGTCCGCGACAGCCACCGGGGCGAAGGCGTCCGGGCTCAACCCGTAGGTGTGCAGGTAGCGCTGGGCGTGCAGGGCCACCCAGGAGGCGGGGGTGAGCAGACCGTAGGGCATGGTCCAGCCCATCGCCACGCCCTCGGCCGATGCCTGACGCGACGTCAGTCCCGCCCCGAAGCGATGCTGTGACCGTTCGTTGAAGGCCCGGTAGCAGACCACCACCTCGGCGATGCCGGTCGCGACGGCCAGGGCCGCCTGCTGGACGGTGGCGCAGGCGGCGCCCCCGCCGTAGTGGATCCGCGAGAAGAAGCTCAGCTCGCCGATACCGGCCGCCTGGGCGACGGTGATCTCCGGGTTGGTGTCCATGGTGAAGGTGACGAGTCCGTCCACATCCTGTGGACAGAGCCCGGCGTCGTCCAGGGCGGCGTGCACGGCCTCGACGGCGAGCTTCAGCTCGCTGCGTCCCGAATCCTTGGAGAACTCGGTCGCGCCGATGCCGGCGATGGCCGCGCGACCGCCGAGGGTGTCGGGTCGGTGCAGGCTCACGGCTGGTCCTCCGCAACGTGCACGACGTGATCCTCCAGGGTGAGCCGCACGGTGGCGGTGGCGTGCGCGCCGCGCCGGGTGCGGCCGGTGACGGCGAGGGTGAGCCGGGGGCCGTCGCGCTCGGTGACCCGCCCGGTGAAGGTGAGTTCGTCGCCGGGGTAGGCGGGGACCCCCAGACGGATGGAGATGCCGGTCAACCGGGCACGCGGTCCGGTCCAGTCGGTGACGTAGCGGCCGACCAGGCCGCTGCTGGTCAGGATGTTCATGAAGATGTCCGGTGCGCCCCTCGCGTGGGCGAGTTCGGCGTCGTGGTGCACGTCCTGGTAGTCACGGGACGCGATGGCTCCGGCCACGATGAGGGTGCGGGTCACCGGGATGCGCAGCGGCGGGAGGTGGTCCGCGCCGGCGGGACGGAAGACCGGGAGGGTCAACTCCTCGTCGCAGCGCTCGAAGTCGAGCCGGACCGGGAGTCCGATCCGGACTTCGGCGGCCGGCAGGCCCAGCACGTTGCTGACCACGCGCACGCCCTCCTCCAGCTCGACCAGGGCCACCGCGTACGGGCCCTGTCCGCGGAAAGCGGCAGGCAGGGGGTGGTGCACGACCACGTACGAGTAGACGGTACCCACGCCGCTCGCCGCCTCCGGCACCCATCCGTCCGAGCCGCAGGCGTTGCATCCGGGCAGCCAGGGGAAGCGCGGGGTGGCGCAATGGGTGCACCGCTGGAAGCGCAGCTCGCCCTCGGCGACGCCGGCCCAGAAGCCGGCGGTGTCGCGGTTGACGACCGGACGGGGACGCAGCGCCGGGTCACCCGACTCCACAGTCCCCGGCCCCTGCCCTGCAACTGCCCCCGCGGGGCGGAACTTCAGGATGCGGAAGCGGTGGGTGGCGACCGGCGCCGCCTCCTCCGGCTTCTCCCCGGCCGCCTCGTCGTAGGCCCGAAGATCGGTACGGGTGGTGACGAAGCGCCCTACGCCCAGGGCAGTTGTCTTCTCCCCGGAGACAGATTCGATCTCGGAGTCGTAGAGCACCCGTTGGCCGGGGCGCAGCGGCCGGAGGTACTCCTGCTCGCAGTCGGTGGCGACGACCGAGGTGAAGCCGTGGGCGTCCAGCGTCCCGAGGAGCTCGTCATAGGCCTCGCTCCGACCCGTCGCCGCACTCCCCGCACTCCCCGCGCCTCGCGGGTCCCCGAGTCCCGCCATCGTCCAGGACTGGAGCATGGCGGGCGGGGCTATCGCGTGCGGACCGGTGTAGGCGGTGTTCGCGTCGCCCATGGCCTCGCACCAGTGGCGGATCATGGGGGCGTTGACGAGATCCAGCGCTCGTCCGCCCACCGCGGCGGGGCGTCCCGTGTAGGCCTGGAAGGTGTCGGTCACGAATCTGACTGTGCGTCAGATAACGTGCATGCGTCAAGACAGCAGTCAGCCCCGGGGCGTGGGACCGGCCCCGGGGCTGACTGTCGCACCGCTCAGTTCAGCGCATGACGACTAGAAGAAGATGCGCACATTGCTGTTGGACTGACTGCTGTACACCACACCCGAGTTGCCCTTCACACCCAGGGTGTTGTTGGCGTTGGAAGCACCCGAGCCGGTTGCGGTCTGCTGGGTCCAGTTGGAGTTCCCGTCCACCCATCCGCTGAGGTTGCCGCTGCCGGAGTCGGACACGATGCTGCTGTTGGAGTGGTCGCTCGCGAAAGAGCCGTTGTCCGCGGAGGCGACGCCGGCACCGGCCAGGAGCAGGGCGAGGGCGACCGGGGCGGCGGCGAGGGCGATACGGATACGGGACATGAAATCCTCCAGGTACACGTGGTGGAAGCCGAAGTGCGAGTGGACCGACCCATGGCCAGACGGGGCGTTCCGGGACTGCGACGTCGCTCCGCAAGACTGACCCAGCGAGTCGACAAATATCCAACGGTCACCGACCAATTCCCCCGTACGCGTGACATGGGAGCCCTGGCCCCCGAACGGCCAACAGTTCGGCCCACAACGGTTTTCCCTTGCCGCACCGGCAATGTGGCAGCCCCCGACCCCCCGCCCTGACCTTCAGGGGGCTCGCGGCCTGCGAAAACCGCACGCCCCGGGCGCGCGGCCGCCGACCACACACCAATCCGACGCACTATTCATCGCCAGGCAACGCTGTCAGTGGCCGGCGTTAGGATCGCCGTCGCATGGCCAGGCACCTCGCCCACCGATTCGACTGTTCGTCAGGAGCACCGCATGGAACCGACTTTCGCCGACTTCTCGGCGTCCCCGCCGCTGCTCGGCAACGGCGTGGTGCGGACCCCGGGCTGCGTGTTCGGCGGGGACCATCTCAAGCTCGGAGCCGACGGGAGCGCCGAACTGGACTTCGATATCGCGCCCGATGAGCAGATCATCGAGGCGACGCTCAAGGTGACGGCGCTGACGTCCAAGCTCGGCCCCTCCCCCGGTTTCGCGCCGATGGACATCGTGGTCAACGGTCGGACCCTGGCCGACGGCCTGACCATCCCCGGGGGCGGCGACCTGCCGCAGGCCCTGTCGTACGCCGTGCCCGGCGAGATGCTGCACCCCGGCACCAACACCGTGACGGTGCACAGCTCTCAGAAGTCCGCCACCATGCTCTGGCTCTACCGGATCACCCTCGACTCGGTCTACGACCGGGACCGCTCCGAGCGAGCGATGGGTGCCAAGGCCGCCGAACGGGCGGTCTTCGCCTACCGTACCGAACGGCTGCCCGCCGGCACGCGGGACTGGGTGCCCGGGCCCGAACTGCGCCTCTACATCGAGCGCGGCGAGTACGCCCTGCCGTCGCAGCTCTCCTGGCGGAGCACCGACGGAGCCGAGGGAGCGGCCAGCTTCCAGTCCGCGATGACCGACTTCCTCGGTCACCACCGGGCCGCGGACGGCACGATCGCCGAGTTCCGCGGTCGGCTGTCCGGGCGTTGGGCCTTTCCCGACGGGACGGCCGACGTCCCCGTGCACCACTTCAGGACCGAGGAGGGCTGGGGCGGACGCTGGCACCAGTCCGGCGACCTGCACCTGCTGGTGGACCACGGTGGGGTGCCCATGGAACGCATCACCTGGCGTGACCAGCGGACCAACGGCGGCTCGATATCGCTGCACCGGGACGGCTCCGGCTTTGTCGGCTTCTACCAGCGGGTCAACGAGGGCCCGATCGGATACCGCGGCACCTCCGTCCGCACCGCGCCGACACCCGTCCCACCACCGGCACCGGCACCCGCACCCGCACCCGCACCCGCACCCGCACCGAACGGGCCCGCCGCACCCGGCAACACCGGGCGCGTTGAACTGCAGGAGGAACTCCTGCGGACCGCACAGCAGTTGGGACGCGTCACCGACGCGGCAGCGGGCCGCCTCGCCGAATGGCTGCGCAGCCGCTGACCTACCTCAGGCTGATGCCCCTCAGGCCGTCCGCCCGCGCGACGGGCCCAGCGGGCGCAGGCCGTCGGGGAGGGGTGCGGAGCAGCTCGCGGATCAGGGCGCGGACGGCCGTGACGGTACGTCAGGCAGGCTCAGCGCGAATGCCGTCCGCCGCCACCGCCGCCGCGCCCGGCCGGACGTGGCCGGCGTGGCCGGCGCGAGCGCGCGAAGGCGTAGGCGAGGGCCGCCACACACAGCAACGCCGCCGCCGCGCCGGAGGTCTGCCAGGCGCTGAGGCCGCTGCCGGCGGCAGCCCCGGCGACCGTGCTCCCACCCCCGGCGCTCGCCTCCGACGAGGTCCCAGCGGCCGCAGACCCGGACGAACTGGCCTTCGCGCTGGCGGTGGGCGTGGCCGGGCCAGTGGCCGTGAGCGTGGTCGTCCCGCCGCTGTGCTGGACCGAGAACCGCGTCCCCGCTACGACGACCTGGGCGCCCGTCAGCTGCGCCTTCTGTCCGCCCACCTGAAGCACGGCCCCGTCGGCGATCCGGACCTTCGATCCCGCCACCGCGCTGAGCGCCTTCAAGCTCTGACTGCTGCCCGCCGCATGGAGGTCCAGCACCGCACCGGCGGAGGTGAGCGCGACGCCGCTGCTGGACGCGAGGCTCGCGCCGGTCACCGCGAGGGTGCCCTTGGCAACGGTGGTCGCGCCGGTGTAGCTGACCGAGCCGGTGAAGGTCGTGGTCGCGGCGCCGTTCTGGGTGAAGGAACCGGTGCCGCTGATCCTCGACAGGGAGAGGGCCTTGTCGACATTGGCGGTGACCAGCGAGCCGTCGTCGACCAGCCGGTAGAGCGCGCCCCCGGTGTAGAGGCCGCCGTCGCCGCCGGCCGCACCGGAGCCCAGGCGCAGCACCGCGTTCCGCTGGATCGTGGTCGCGCCGTCGTAGTACTGGGTCGCGGCGAAGGTGACGTCATTGCCGCTGGTCCCGGCGATGACGATGTCGCCCTGCCCGGGAGCGGCCAGGGTGTCGTGGTACCTGCCGCCGCCGATCGGCGCGCCCAGGGTCACCGGGCCGTCGTAGTCGAAGGTGAGCAGGGCGCGCTGGGACTTGGCTGCGTGCAGGTTGATGTAGACCGTCTGCGCGGTGCCGGGCATGAATATGGCATGGGTCGTACCGTCGCCCCACTGCACGTCGGCGCCTTCGATGTTGGTCCCGCGCACATTGCTGCCGTGCGCGACCGGCTGCCAGTTGAGCGCGGGATTGCTCAGCGAGGGAGCAGTGTCCGATCCCGAGTCGCTCCAGCTGTAGTAGCCGGTCAGCACGACCTTGCTGCCGGGCCGGGAGTGGACGTTGATGTCACTGCCGTAGGCCTGGTTGTAGAAGACCTGCCGCTGGGTGATGGTCTGCCCGAGCGGGGTGTCGATGATCCAGGAGCCCTGGTTGACGATGGTGCGCGCGTCGGGGAGCGCGGCCGGGTAGACGGTGGCGCCGAAGGCGACGCCGGTGCCGTTGTAGATCACCCCGGAGAAGGGGTTGCTGCCGGCGATCTGGAAGGTGCCCCACATGTTGGTCGGCTGGGCCACCAGTCCGGTGCCGCTGATGATGCCGATGTTGTAGCCGCCGGTGAGCGACAGCCGGAGGGTGCCGTCGACTCTGATGTTGTCCTGGTTCTGCTGGTAGCCGGGGGTGTTGTAGGGGAAGCTGCCGATCAGGCCGGTGGCTCCGCCGGTGCCGTACTGGAGCGTGGCACCCCGGTCGACCGTCACCGCCGGGGCGTCGGGATCACTGACCACGCTGTACGGGTGGTTGCCGCCGAGGACGGCGACCCTCTGGTGCTGCCGGGATGCCGGCAGGGTGAAGGTACTGTTCCTGGTGAGGACCAGGGTGCCGGTCCCGGTCACCCGCAGCGTGCCCTGGCCGCTGATCACCCCGTTGTAGTTGTGGGTGCCCGACGGCACGGTGACCACCGAGTCACCGGTCAGGACCACGTCCTGACCGGCCAGGACGGCGGCGGTGATGTCCCCGCCCGCCGCCGCCCCGTACGCGGTCCCGATCGCAATTCCGGTCGCAATCCCGGCACCCGGCGCGAGCAGCACCAGTAGTCCGCCTGCGGCGGCCTCGGCGAGCAGCCGCCGGCTCCAACGTCGTATCACGGTCAGATCCTTGCAGATCATCTGACCGGGAGCGGCCTAGCGGCGGAGCCGGCCCGGCGCACGAGACGACCTTCTCGACCACGAAGACGGAGCCGATCGCAGTCCACACAGGTGACAGGCCAGGCCAGCCGTCAACTGGCGCACGTGAAGCTCCGGCTCATCCGCATTGGCTCCCCCCAGCGGCCTGGCCAATTGTTCGCACAGTCGGCACGAGATCTGCACGCTCAGACAAGGCGCCTGTGCGGATTCACAGGCTGTGACCTGCGCTACTACGACATCCCCTGGGCCTCGAGCTCCGCAGCAGCGGCGGCCCACTGCGCCCGGGTGAAGGCCGCGGCGGCGTCGAGGGCGGCGTCGGCCTCGTCCAGCACGGCGGCGAAGGACTGGAAGACATGCGGCACCTGCGGCCAGACCTGGAGCTCGACCCACACGTCGTGCTCGGCGGCGCGGGCCGCCAGCCGGGTGGCGTCGTCGAGCAGGATCTCGTGCGAGCC
This sequence comes from Streptomyces sp. 846.5, assembly GCF_004365705.1. Classification (NCBI taxonomy): domain Bacteria; kingdom Bacillati; phylum Actinomycetota; class Actinomycetes; order Kitasatosporales; family Streptomycetaceae; genus Streptomyces; species Streptomyces sp. 846.5. The sequence continues at coordinate 4,299,475 of NZ_SOBN01000001.1, read as the reverse complement.
GACCTGGACCAGCAGCGGCGGCAGGCCGGTCAGATCCGCGAACACCGGGCTGGCCAGCGGCACTGCGGGGTCGGTATCGCCCAGGTAGTCCCGGGCGCGGATGCGCAGGCCGGCCGCGGTGAGCGCGGGATCGACGCCCGCCTTGCCGATCAGGCTGCCGCCGGAGAGGGTCAGGTCGGTCCAAGGTGAGAAGACCGCGGCCGACGCCGGCTGCGGCAGGCCGGCGGCCTTCACCGCGACCAGCGCAGCGACGACCAGGCCGCCGCCCGCGGACTCGCCGACGAAGGCGATCCTGGAGCTGGGGACACCGTCGTCGAGCAGCGCGCGGTATGCGGCCACGGCGTCGTCCACCGCTGCGGGGAACGGGTGCTCGGGGGCGAGCCGGTACTCGACGCAGACGGCGCGGGCGCCGACCCGCCTGGCGACGTCGGCGGCCAGCCCGGCCCCGTCCGCCGCCGAGCCGATGGCGTAGGCGCCGCCGTGGAAGTACAGCAGTACGGCTGACGGATCGTTCCCCGGCGTCTCGACGGTGAGGACGGGTACGCCGCCGAGCTCGCCCGGGGTGACCGAGACATCGGCGGGCAGCGGTATCGAGGCGATCATCTCGTGGAAGACCGCCCGCTGTTCGACGACGTCGCCGCCGATGTCGAGGGGGGCGTGCCGCAGGAGTTCGTCCAGGGTCTGGCGTTGCTTGCGGGTCATGGGAGGCGCCTTTCAGGCGGACTTCGGGCAGGTGAGGTCAGGGCAGGGCCGGCGCGGTGGTCAGCGCGGCGGGCCGAGGACGACCTGGCCGTACAGGTCGGCGGCTTCGGCCAGGCGGTCCGGCGAGATCCGGAAGTCCTCCGGGCGCGGGGTCGCCAGATCGCGTCCGGCGTGGCGGAACATGCCCTCGATCCCGCCGGGGGTGCAGATCATCAGCAGGTCGGCGGTGTTCGAGGTGATCCGGTAGCCGTGCGGGACATTCCTGGGCAGGTAGACGATGCCGCCCTCGGACAGCTCCAGCTCCTGGTCGTCGGACCACACCAGCGCGCTGCCCTTGATGAGCATGAAGACCTCGTCCTCGCGCGTGTGCAGGTGGTAGGGCGGGGCCTCGCCCTTGCTGACGGTGAATCGGCCGACCGTCAACTGCCCGTCGGTGGCGGCGCTGTCCAGGAGTACCGAGAAGACTCCCCCGTCGAGCCATTCGAGTTTCTGCTGCTGGTCCGGCTCTGCCAGGTAGGCCATGCTCATGCGGCGGTCCCCTTCGTTTCGGTGTTGCTCAGGGCAGTGCGGCGCGGGTCAGGGTCGTGGCGGTGTGCACCAGGCTGGTGATCGCGTCGTCGGGGTCGAGTCCCTGCAGGTCGGTCAGGACGAACAGGGCCTCGGCGCTGACCACGACGGCCAGATCGCGTTTGAGCTGGGTCAGCGCGGCGGGGTCGGCGGCGCCGAGGGTGCCGTCCAGCGGCGACAGCGCATGGTCGATCAGGCCGAAGCGCAGGCCCGGCCGGGCGGACGCCCCGCCGGGCCGGACCACCGTGGCCGCGATCATGGCGCGGACCACGCCCTGCCGGGCGAGGACGTGCCGCAGCAGGAACTCCGTCGCGGCGGCGACGCGCTCCACCGGGTCCACCGAGTCGGCGACCGGCTCCAGCGCCTCGGCGGCGCTGGGGAGCTGGCCGGCGAAGGCCTCCTGCAGCAGGCTGACCAGGTCGGGGAAGTAGCGGTAGGCGGTGGCCTCGGAGACCAGGGCTGCCCTGGCGACCTCGGGCATTGTCACTTCCCGACCGGTGCGGCTGAGTTCGGCCGCGGCCTGGACGATCGCGGTCCGGGTGCGCAGTTTCTGGTTGGCACGGCCTGCTGTGCTCTGCGACATGTTCTGGGACATGCTCTGCGATGTCATCGGTCCACCTCTCGTCCTCCGGTCAGCGCCGACTCGTGAGAGCATGCTCTCACAAAGCAGCCGAGCCCCCGTGATCAGGCGTTCCCGTCCGGCTTGACGACGGTGTCGACGAAGTCGCCGATGGCGCCGAGGGTGGCGCCCAGCTGCTCGATCTGCGGGAAGTGGGCGGCCTCGGCTATCGGGGTGAAGTGGCCGTTGGGGAAGGACTTGGCGTAGCCGCGGCCGTAGACCGGCAGTGCGATGCCGTCCTGCTCGCCCCAGACCACCAGCACCGGCAGGGTGACCCGGTGCAGCCAGCCGCGCAGCTTGGGGTCGTAGCTGAACGCCTCACCGGCGTAGGTGGCCAGGGCCTGCTGGTTGGCGGCGGACGCGGCCCGCTGCTCGTCGCTGAAGGTGGAGAAGTCCGGACGGAAGGCCGGGTTGTGGAAGGCCAGCCGGGATATCTCGGCCGGCGCCATCACCCGGACGTCGCGGACCTCGTTCTCCTTCATGTGGGCGTGGATGCCCACCGCGTTGAGCAGCACCAGCGCGCCGAGCCGGCCGCGGGTGTCGCGCAGCGCCATCTCGGCCGCGATCCAGCCGCCGACCGAGTTGCCGACCACCATCACGCCGGACAGGTCCAGGGTGTCCAGCAGGTCCAGGTAGGCCACCGCCAGGTCGGCGACGGTGTCGAACCCCTCCGGGCGGGGGGTGCCGTCGAAGCCGGGGTGGGTCGGGGCGACCACGTACACATGCTCGGACAGGGCGGCGCCCAGGCCGACCATGGTCCGCGGTCCGGCGCCGCCGTGCAGCAGCAGGACGGCGCTGCCGTCGGTGTTGGCGCCGAACTCGGCGACGGTCACGGACACGCCGCCGGGCAGGTCGACGGTCCGGGTGGTGCCGGCGGAGGCGGGGGTGGAAGCGGGAGTGCTCATGATGCGGAGTCCTTGTCGTCGTGTTTACGAGAGCTGACTTTCATGAGTATAGGCAGCTCTCACCGCTTCATGCAAGTGGACTCTCATAACGAGGACGAGCAGACTTCAGGCACCCCTGGAGCAACTCGTGTCACATCCCCGCATTTCGCATATCAACGTTCATGATGATCAGGTGACGACTTGTACACGTTCAGTGAGCAATGGGTGTAGGAGTCGCCCCATCGGGGGACCCTCGGAAGATGACGGGTGGGGGCGCCTTGTCATGGACAACGGTTCGGGGGGAACGTCATGCGTTGGATCGTGAGTTCGAGTCTGCGACTGGCCGCTGCCGTGGTGGCGGCGGCGATCGTAGTCATGGTGGTCGGGGTGGGCTCGCTGCGGCACGCGTCCGTGGACACGCTGCCCGAGTTCCTGCCGCCGCAGGTCCAGGTGCAGACCGAGGCACTCGGGCTGTCCGTCGAAGAGGTCGAGCAGCTGATCACCGTCCCGCTCGAGGACGAGTTCAACGGCCTCGCCTATCTGGACCGGATGCGCTCGCAGTCGGTGCCGGGGCTGTCGTCGATCGAGCTGACCTTCAAGCCCGGCACGGACATCTACAAGGCCAGGCAGCTGGTGACCGAGCGGGTCGCCCAGGGTCCTGCCGTGGTGAACGTGGGCACGCCGCCGGTGATGATCCAGCCGCAGTCGGCGCAGAGCAACACCATGATGATCGGACTGTCGTCGAAGTCCACCTCGCTGATCGACCTGTCGACGCTGGCCCGCTGGCGGATCCGGCCCCGGCTGCTCGCCGTCCCGGGTGTCGCCAATGTGACCATCTGGGGCCAGCGCGACCAGCAGCTCCAGGTCCTGGTCGACCCGGCGAAGCTGCACGCCGCCGGGGTCACCCTGTCGCAGGTGATCAACACCACCGGTGACGCCATGTGGACCTCGCCGCTGACCTTCGTCGAGGCGTCCTCGCCGGGCGCGGACGGCTTCATCGACACCCCCAACCAGCGCCTGTCGGTCCAGCACATCCTGCCCATCACCCGGCCGCAGGACCTGGCCCAGGTGCCGCTGGAGGACACCACCGGCAGGACGGTCAAGCTGGGCGACGTCACCCAGGTCGTCGAGGACCACCCGGCGATGCGCGGCGACGCCGTCCTGGCCGGCGGTTCCGGGTTCCTGCTGGTCGTGGAGAAGCTCCCCGGCGCCAACACCCTTGCCGTCACCAAGGGCGTCGAGCAGGCCATGGCGGAGCTCAAGCCCGGACTGACCGGGGTCACCGTCGACACCTCGGTCTTCCGTCCGGCGGGCTTCGTGCAGTCCGCGCTGCACGACCTGGGCTGGTCGGCGCTGGCCGGGCTGCTGCTGCTGACGGTGTGGCTGGGCGTGTGCTGGCGCTCCTGGCGGGTCGCGCTGGTGGGGCTGGTGGCCGTGGTGCTGCCGCTGGTGGCGGCGGCGTACGTGCTGTACCTGCGCGGGTCGACCTTCAATGAGATGACGCTGCTGGGGATGCTGGCGGCGCTGGGCATCGTCGTCGACGACGCCGTCTCGGGGGTGCTGGCGCTGCGGGGGGCGGTGGTACGCCCGTTCACCGGGTTCCGGCGGACGAACGCCCTCGCGGCGGCCAACGGTGACGCACGCGATGGCGCAGGCGGCGGCGACCGCGCCACCGCGCACGATCCGCAGCCCCCCACCGGGGCGACCGCCGTCCCGCACAACGGTGACGGCCCGTCGGCCCACGACGACGGCGTCCACCCGGCCGGCGCAGCGGACCGGGCCGCGCCGCCGACGGCGCCCGATCCGGGTCCACCGCTCTCCGAGCTGCTGATCGAGGCCCTCGTCGACGCCCGGCGGCCGCTCGGCTTCGCTCTCGCCGTGCTGCTGCTCACCGCGGTGCCGCTGCTGCTGATCCCGGGCCTCGGCGGATCGCTGGCGCGACCGATGGTCATCGCCTATGTGCTCGCGCTGCTCGCGGCGACCGCCGTCGCCCTCACCGTCACCCCGGCGCTGGCATACCTGCTGCTCCGGCCCGGACTCCGGCGGCAGCCGGCGCCCGCCCCGGAGCAGCACACCGATCCGTCCTCCCCGCCGGCACCGCAACCGCACTGGATCGAGCAGCGCTACCACCGGCTGCTGGACGGCCGACTGCGCCCGGTCGTCGCCTGCTCCCTGGCCGCCGTGCTGGCGCTGGCCGCGGTGGCGATCGTCCCCCAGCTGACCCACACCTCGCAGGGGGTGCTGCCGCAGGCCCAGGACCGCGACCTGCTGGTGCAGTGGCAGGCCACGCCCGGCACCTCGCTGCCCGCGATGGAGAAGACCACCACCGCGGCGGGCGACAGCCTGCGGGCGCTCCCGGGCGTCAAGGACGTCGCCACGGACATCGGCCAGGCCCTGATGGGCGATCAGATCGTCAATGTCGACTCGGCGCAGACCTGGGTCACCCTCACCGCCGGCGCCGACTACGGCCGTACCACGGCCGCCGTCCGCAAGGCGCTGGACCGCTCGGGCGTGCGGCACACCCTGCTGACCTATCCCCAGCTCGCGCTCCAGGACGCCACCAACCGGGCGACCGACGGCGACAACGCGGTCCGGGTCCGGCTCTACGGCACCGACACCACGGTCCTGGCCGCGCAGGCCGAGCGGCTGCGCCAGGCCGTCGCCGCCCAGCCCGGCATCACCGACCCGACCGTCCGGCAGGCCACCACCGAGCCCTCGATCGAGATCGCCACCGATGTCACCAAGGCCGCCAAGTACGGCCTCAAGCCCGGCGACGTGCGCCGCGCCACGGCCGTCCTGGTCGCCGGCATCCCGGTCGGCAGCTACTACCAGCAGCAGCAGATCTTCGACGTGGCCGTGTGGAGCACCCCCGCCGTCCGGGACAACCTCGCCGACCTGCAGAACCTGATGCTGGACACCCCGAGCGGGGGCCAGGTCGCGCTGAAGTCCATCGCCACCGTCTCGATCCAGCCCGCGCCCACTGAGATCGACCACGACCAGGCCTCCCGCTACCTCGACGTCACCGCCACCGTCCGCGGCCAGGACCTGGACACCACGCTGAGCCGGGTCCGCTCGGCCGTGCAGGCGGTGGAGCTGCCGCTCGGCTACCACGCCGAGGTGACCAGCGGTCTTGAGCAGACCCAGAACGGGCAGCTCACCCTGGTGCTGTGCGTGCTGGCCTGCGCGGCCGGGGCGCTGCTGCTGTTCCAGGCGGCGCTGCGGAGCTGGAGCCGGGCGGCGGTGCTGCTACTGGTGCTCCCGCTGGCACTCTCCGGCGGGGCGCTGACGGCGCTCGTCAACGGCTCCCGGATCACCACCGGGGCGCTGGTCGGCTTCCTGGCGCTGCTCGGCGTCGCCGTCCACGGCGGGCTGACGCTGTTCCACCAGTTCCGCAGTGAGCAGCCCCGCAGCGAGCAGTCCCGTGACGAGGCGGATGTGCGCCGGGCGGCCGGGCGGACGGCTCCGGCCGTGCTGACCACCGCGGTGGCGCTGGCGCTGCTGGTGGCCCCCTTCGTGGTGCGCGGCGACGTCGCCGGCATGGAGCTGGCCCGGCCGTTCGCGCTGGTCGTCCTCGGCGGGCTGGTCAGCACCACCCTGGTGACGCTGGTGCTGCTGCCAGCCCTGCAGCTGTGGCTGCCCGGCGGCGATCCCGCCCCGGACGTCCTCGCGCCGGGGGATCCGTCCCCTTTTGGTCGCGTCTCCGGCGGCCCCACCTCAGCCGGCCTCGCCTCGGCCCACCCCACCTCGGCAGACCCCACCTCCGCCGACCCCACCTCAGCCGGCGAGGTGCACTGATGCGACGTCAGCGCATGATCGCCGCAGCGGTTCTGGTCGTCCTGGGCGGCGCCCTGCTGGTCGCCTGCGGGCCGAAGTCGGCCACCGCGCACGACGTCCGGCCGGCCACCCTGGTGGCGATCCCGGGCAGCCCGCTGCACCGGGTGGTGCTCACCCCCGGGGCGGTCGGCCGCCTCGCCATCGCCACCACTCCGGTGCTCGGCGTCGCCGGCTCGGGGGGGCTGCTGCAGATCCCGGAGACCGCCCTGGTCTACGACCCCGAGGGACGGCCCTGGACCTACACCGTCCCGGCGCCGCGCACCTATCTGCGGGTGGCCGTGGTGGTCGACCGCACCCTCGACGGCCAGGTGCTGCTGCGCTCGGGCCCGTCGGCCGGCACACCGGTGGTGGACGTGGCCGCGCCCGAACTCCTGGGCACCGAGTACGGCGTGGGGGAGGAATGACCATGGAACCGACCCGCCGCCCGCGCCGCACGGCGATGCAGGCCATCGTCTCCTGGAGCCTGCACTTCCGCTTCCTGGTGGTCGCCGCCGCCGTCGCGCTGATGACCGTGGGCATCGCCACCGTCCCGCACACCCAGCTGGACGTCTTCCCGGAGTTCGCGCCGCCGCAGGTGCAGATCCAGACCGAGAGCCTGGGCCTGTCCACCTCCGACGTGGAGAACCTGGTCACCGTCCCGCTCGAACTGGCCATGAACGGCATGGCCGGTCTGGACACCCTGCGCTCCACCTCGGTGCCGCAGCTCTCCTCCATCGTGCTGATCTTCAAGCCGGGCACCGACCTGCTGCACGCCCGGCAGCTGGTCCAGGAGCGGCTGTCCACGGTCCGGCCCACGCTGCCCAAGTGGGCCAGCCCGCCGGTGATGCTGCCGCCGGTGTCCGCGACCGGCCGGGTGCTGCAGATCGGCATGACCTCCAGCACGCTGAGCACCACGCAGCTGTCCCAGCTCGCCTACTGGAACGTCAAGGCACGGCTGCTCCGGGTGGACGGCGTCGCCGACGTGTCGATCTGGAACGAGCGCCAGCCCACCTTCCAGGTGCAGGTCGACCCGGCGAAGCTGGCGGCCAGTCACACCACCCTCGACGACGTCGAACGCACCACCTCCGACGCCCTGGACTCCGGCGCGCTGCAGTTCTCCACCGGCTCGGTGGTCGGCGCCGGCGGCGCCGTGGAGAACCCGCTCTCCCGCTACCTGGTCGGCCACCAGCTCTCCATCCAGACCCCGGCGGCCCTGGCCCAGGTCCCGCTGGAGGACCCGGCGGCGCAGGGGAAGAACGTCCCGCTGGGCAGCGTCGGCCAGATCGTCCAGGACTACACGCCGATCATCGGCGACGCCGTCATCAACGGGAAGCCGGGCCTGCTGCTGGTCGTGGAGAAGCTCCCCTGGGGCAACACCCTGCAGGTGACCAGGAACGTGGACCAGGTCATCGCCCAGCTCCAGCCCGGCCTGCCCGGCGTCCAGTTCGACACTCACATCTTCCGGCCCGCGGACTTCATCAGCGACTCGGTGCACAACCTGACCGACGCCCTGCTGCTCGGCTTCCTGCTGGTCGTGGTCATCATCGTGCTGTTCCTCTTCGAGTGGCGGGTCGCGCTGATCAGCCTGATCACCATCCCGCTGTCGCTGGCCGCCACCCTGCTGGTGCTGCGGGCCTTCGGCGCGACCGTCAACACCATGGTGCTGGCCGGGCTGATCATCGCCCTGGGCGCCGTGGTCGACGACGCGATCATCGACGTCGAGAACATCCTGCGCCGGCTGCGCGAGGCCAGGAAGCAGGACGAGGGGGCGTCCACCGCACGGATCATCCTGGGCGCCTCGCTGGAGGTCCGCAGCCCCATCGTCTACGCGACCCTGATCATCGTCTGCGCGTCCGTGCCGGTGTTCCTGCTGCACGGGCTGACCGCCTCGTTCTTCCGGCCGCTGGCGATCTCCTACACCCTCGCCATCGCCGCCTCGATGGCCGTGGCGCTCACCGTCACCCCCGCACTGACCCTGATCCTGCTGCGCAAGGCCGAGCTGAAGCGCTTCCAGTCCCCGCTGGTACGGGTGCTGCGCCGCTGGTACGGGGCGGCGCTGGGCCGGATCGTGGCCCGGCCGCGGGCCGCCTACGCGGTGTTCGGCCTGGTCGTCCTCGCCGGGGCGCTGGTCGCCCCGCAGCTCGGGCAGTCGCTGTTCCCCACCTTCCAGCAGCGCGACCTGCTGATCCACTGGGACGCCATCCCCGGCACCTCCGACGCCGAGATGGTCCGCACCACCACCAAGCTCGACTCCGAATTGAGCGCCATCCCCGGCGTCACCGACTTCGGCGCCCACATCGGCCGGGCCAAGCAGGGCGAGGAGGTCGTCGGCATGAACGCGGCCGAGGTGTGGATCAGCATCTCGCCGAAGGTGAACTACAACCGCACCGTCGCCGCGGTGCGCGCCGTCGTCGACAGCTACCCCGGCCTCTACCGCGACGTCGAGACCTACCTCAACGAGCGCATCGAGGAGGTGCTGTCCGGCTCCAAGGAGGCCGTCACCATCCGCGTCTACGGCCAGGACCTGGCCTCGATGCGCAGCACCGCCTACTCCGTGCTGAGCCGGATCCAGTCCGTCCCCGGCGTGGTGGACCCGCATGTCGACCTGTCGGTCGACACCCCGCAGATCCAGGTCGAGGTGGACCTGGCCAAAGCCGCCAAGTACGGCCTGAAGCCCGGCGACATCCGCCGCCAGGCCGCCGCCATGGTGGCCGGCCAGGAGATGGGCAACGTCTTCAAGGGCAACCAGGTGTACGGGGTGTACGTGTGGAGCGTGCCCTCGGCCCGCAACAACCCCACGGCCATCAGCGACATGCGGCTGGACACCCCGTCCGGCGGCAGCGTGCGCCTGGGCGACCTGGCGAGCGTGACCATAGGGCCCGACCCGTACCTGATCACCCGCGAGGACAACTCCCGCTACATCGACGTCGGCACCAACGTCCAGGGCCGCGACCTGTCGGACGTGGTGCAGGACATCCAGCACAACCTGGTGGGCCTCAGCGTCCCGCAGGGCTCGCACTACACGCTGCTCGGCGAGTACAAGGAGCGGCAGAGCGCCCAGAACAGCCTGCTCACCACGGCCGTGATCGCCGCACTCGCGATCCTGATCCTGCTGCAACTGGCCTTCGGTTCCTGGCGATTGGCGGTCTTCGTGTTCCTCACCCTGCCGATGGCGCTGGTCGGCGGGCTGATCGCGATCTGGATCGGCGGCGGGGTGGTCACCATCGGGGCCCTGGTCGGATTCTTCACGGTCTTCGGCATCGCCGCGCGCAACGGCATCCTGCTGGTCAACCACTGCCAGCACCTGGAGGAACAGGAGGGGATGGCCTTCGGCCCGGCCCTGGTGGTCCGCGGCGCGGGCGAACGGCTCGCCCCGATCCTGATGACCTCACTGGCCACCGGACTGGCCCTGGTCCCGCTGGTGGTGCTCGGCAACCAGCCCGGCCACGAGATCGAGTACCCGCTGGCCGTGGTGATCCTCGGCGGCCTGATCACCTCGACCCTGCTCACCCTCTTCGTCGTCCCCTCGCTCTACCTCCGCTTCGCCAAACGCGGCCGCGGCCGGCACCCCGAGGAGATCGACAGAAGCCCGGACCAGGCCCTGGTGCACTTCTGATCCGGGCGCTTCCTGGCCGCAGGGGCCCGGCTCAGTCCAGCAGGCCGTTGTAGTCGGGCAGCTTGAAGGTGGCGTCGGCGTAGCCGCCGGCGAGGTCGCTGGCGCTGTTGCCGACGTTGGCGACGATGTCGTAGCCGTCGCCCTCGATCTGCTTGCGGGACGCGGTCTTGAAGGTCTGCAGCGACTCCAGCAGCTCCAGCACATTGCGGCTGTACAGGCCGTCGACGGTGTAGCCGACCGACGTCAGGTTGTACTCGGTGATCTCGTCGATCAGCTCGGGGCGACCGGTGACAAAGAAGACCTTCACCCCGTGCGCGGTGGCGTACTTGGCCAGCGCGAGCACCGGCGGGGTGGCCGGGACGGGGTAGCTGGAGTAGAAGTACGAGGCCAGCGAGGTGTTGTCGATGTCCAGGACGATCGCCAGCTTGCTGGTCGAGGAGGCCGCGGCGACGCGCTGCTGCAGGTAGGCCTGGGCCGGGGCGGTCGCCGCGGTGACGTCAGCGAGCCAGGTGGCGTAGGTGACCGTGCTGGCGGCGGCGCTCCTGGCCGAGACCGCGGTGGCGCGGGCCGGGGCGGCGGCGGCCGGGTCGGCGATGCCGAGGCCGAGCGCGGCCGCGCAGGTGACGGTGACCGCCACGGTGGCGAAGTTCATGCGGCGTGCTGCGTTCATGAGCCGGCGTCTCCTTCTGAAGGTCTGTCAGAAAGCGGGTCACTGCGACCCGTTGTGCAGACTCCCGACCCGGGGAGAACAGCAGGAGGCGCGGAGCTGACCGGCGCCGGTTCCGTACATGACATCTTACTGTTCGGTAGGCTCGCCGCCCCGCCCCCGGGGCCCTCTCCGTATGACGCACGCCACAGCCTTCACTGCGGTGTCATAACGAAGTCACACGACCCTCCGAACCCAGCGACAACATTGGATCGCTCCTGATAGAAAGTGCACCTAGTTTCGTTCTGCACGGGGGGCGTTCTGGTGGTGCCAAATCCACCAAAGAACAGCAAACGCCCGCATACGCCATGATCCGGCCGTCGGCCGGCGATTGTTGGCGTCTGCGCGCGACAGCTCTTGATGCATGACGTCGTGTCTGTTTCGAGGAGAATCTGCATGGCCATACGGGTCAATGCCGTCCGGAGCGGGCGTATAGGCAAGGCCGCGCTCGTGGCCGCGACCACCGCCGCCGCTCTTTTCGCCACCACCGCCGCCGCCGCCGACGCGGCCTCGCTCGGCGCCGTCGGGACCAGTGGGGCGAGCGGCGCGAGCACGTCGACCACGCCCACGCGGGTCGGCACCGCCGCACACATCCCGGACGGGGCGGTCAAGACCGGCACCCCTGCCGGCAGCACCGAGGTCACGCTCAGCGTCGGCCTGGAACCGCGCGACCCGGCGGCCCTGAAGTCGTTCATCGCCGCGGTGTCCACCAAGGGCAACGCCCAGTACCACCACTACCTGGCCAAGGGGCAGTTCGCCGCCACCTTTGGACCGACCTCGGACACCATCGCCAAGGTCGTCGCCTCGCTCAAGGCCGAGGGCCTGAACCCGGGCAAGGTCAGCTCCGACGGCCTGGCCATCCCGGTCACCACCACCCTCGCCGCCGCCGCGCACGCCTTCGGCACCAGCTTCGCCAGTTACAAGCTGAAGGACGGCACCACCGGCTACGCCAACAGCGCCGCCCCGGAGTTCGCCGGGAACGTCGCCGGCTACGTCTCCGGCGTCGCGGGCCTGGAGTCGCTGACCGAGCGGCACTCGTTCCACTCGGTGAAGAGCACGTCGAGCAAGACCGCCGCCACCGGCACGCGCAGCACGGCGGCCACCACCCGCTCCACCGCGGCCTCCACCGGACCGCAGATCTGCAGCAGCGCCACCAGCGCGCTGAGCTCCCAGGGCAGTGACGGCAGCGGCTACTACAGCGCCGGCAACCTGGCGTCCACGTACGGGATGGAGCACACCGCCACCAGCGGTGCCGGGGTGACCATCGGCGTCTTCGAGATGGAGAACTTCTCCGACTCCGACCTCGCCGCCTACCAGGCCTGCTACGGAACCAGCGTCTCGGTCAGCCGCTTCAAGACCGACGGCGGTCCCAAGGAGGCGGTCTACCCCGCCACCAACAACGGCATCGAGTCGCTGCTGGACCTGGAGGACGTCGCGTCGCTGGCCCCCGGCGCCTCGATCATCGACTACATGGGCACCGACCTGGACGTCACCACCGACGCCACCTGGCTGGACAACTACCGGGCGATGATCGTGGACGACCGCGCCACGGTGCTGTCCATCAGCTACGGCGGCTGCGAGCTGGACACCGCGTCCGCGACCATGAACGCCGAGAACTACTACTCCGAGGAGGCCGCGGCCCAGGGTCAGACCATCCTCGCCTCCTCCGGCGACGACGGCGCGACCGGCTGCTTCCGGAACACCGGCAGCACCCACATCAACTCGGCCTCGATCTCGGACCCGGCCAGCCAGCCGTTCGTGACCGGCGTCGGCGGAACCGCCCTCTCCGGCGACCCGGCCACCTCCCGCACCGCGTGGAGCGGCTCCGGCGGCGGCACCTCCAACTACTGGTCGCTGAGCTCGTCCTTCAACTACCAGTCCGGCTTCACCGGCGCCGGCTTCAGCAGCACCGCCTGCACGCCGAAGAGCGGCTACACCTGCCGGCAGAGCCCGGACGTCGCAGCCGACTCCAGCTCGACCTCGGCCTACCCGGTCTACATCGGCGGCGGCTGGGGCCTGGTCTACGGCACCAGCGGCGCGACCCCGACCTGGGCGTCGATGCTCGCCATCGCCAGCACCCAGGCGACCTGCAAGGCCAACGGCCCGCTCGGCTTCATCAACCCCGCGCTGTACGCGGCGGCCAAGACCAGCTACGCCAGCGACTACACCGACATCACCACCGGCAACAACAAGGCCAACAACAACGTCGGCTACAACGCCGGCACCGGCTACGACCTGCCGACCGGTCTCGGTGAGCCGCAGGCCGCCGCGCTGAGCACCAGCCTCTGCGCCTCGCTGACCGGCCCGGCGACCGGCGCCGGCACGTACCACACGGTCACGCCGACCCGGGTGCTGGACACCCGCTCGACCGGCATCGTGCCGTCCATGGGCATGACCGGCGTCCAGGTCGAGGGCAACGCGGCGGGCATCCCGGCCTCCGGGGTGACCTCGGTGGTCCTCAATGTGACGGTCACCGGCACCACCGCGGCCGGCTACCTGACCGCCTGGGGCGACGGCACCACGCGTCCCAAGACGTCCAACCTCAACTGGGTCAAGGGCCAGACCATCGCCAACCTGGTGACGGTCCCGGTCTCCGGTGACGGTGGCGTGGACTTCTACGTCAGCAGCTCCACCCAGGTGATCGCCGACGTCCAGGGCTACTACACCAATGACACCAGCGGCCAGACCCTGAGCACCACGGCGCCGACCCGGATCCTGGACACCCGTTCCGCGACCGGCATCGCCACCACGACCAAGATCACCAACGGCACGGTCAGCCTCAAGGTCGACGGTGCGAACGGCATCCCCAGCACCGCCAAGGCCGTCGTGCTCAACCTGACCGCGGTCGGCACCGGCAGCTCCGGCTACCTGGCCGCCTACCCGGAGGGCACCGCCGTCCCGACGGTGTCCAACCTCGACTGGACCGCCACCAACACCGTCATCGCGGGCCTGGCCATCGTGCCGGTCGGCGCGGACGGCAACGTCAGCATCAAGGTCGCCGGCACCAGCCATGTGCTCGCCGACGTCTTCGGCTACTACACCGCCGACACCAGCGGCAGCTCCTTCACCAGCGCGGGCCCGGCCCGACTGCTGGACACCCGCTCCGCCAACGGCGTCAGCACCACCACCCCGGTGACCGGCGGCACCTACGTGCCGCTGCAGATCACCGGCCGGTCCGGCATCCCCAGCGGGATCAAGGCCGTGGTCCTGAACGTCACCGTGGTCGGCGCGACGACCGGTGGCTACCTCACCGCCTGGGCCGACGGCGCCGCCCGGCCCGGATCGTCCAACCTCAACTGGACCAACGGCAGCCCGATCCCCAACCAGGTGATCGTGCCCGTCGGTTCCGACGGCAAGGTGGACCTGTACGTCAGTGGCACCACCCATGTGATCGCCGACGTCTTCGGCTACTACATGTGACGCACCACGAACCGGGGCCCCGCCGACCGAACCACTGGTCGACGGGGCCCCGGCCTTTTCCGTGCCGTGCTGTGCCGTGTGCGTCAGCCTTACGCAGGTCAGCTGTGGCCGTCGGAACGCTTGCGGTGCATGGTGAACTGCTCGAAGACCGAGAGGTTGCCGTTCGGCATGTTGACGTTGTAGTAGGTCACCTGGAGCCGGGTGGTGTCGCCGGGGTGGCGGCCCGGGTCGACGGTGAAGGCGGCGAAGCCGTAGGGGTGGTCCAGGTCGCGGACCCCGGTCCAGACCGCCTGCTCCTTGACGTAGGTCGAGGTGCGCTTGCCGTTGGAGCCCGCGGTCGCCGAGACGGCCGTGATCACCTTGGCGGTGCCGTCCTTGAAGAAGGCCTGGTTGGTCGTGCCCGACACCCCGCCGCCGCCCAGGATCATGTGCACCGTGCCGAGGGCGGAGTCGATGTCGTCGGTGGCGGTGGACACGGGGTTGGGTGTGAGCGTCTCGCTGCCGGAGACGACGCCCTTGACCGCCAGCGAGCGCTCGTAGTTGTGCTCGTGGCCGCAGACGACCAGGTCCACGCCGTATCGGTCGAACAGCGGGCCGTACTTCTGGCGCAGGCCGAGGTCGGCGCCGTTGGCGTCGGAGGAGCTGATCATCACCTGGTGCATCGCGACGACGATCCAGTCGATCTCGCGCGAGGCCCTGGCCTCCCTCAGCTCCTTCTCCAGGAACGAGAGCTGACGGCCGCCCGAGTAGCCGCTGATGTAGACGTCGCCGCCGTCCTGGAGGCAGTTGTCGTCGTTCTGCAGCACGATCACCCGGACCGAGCCCGCGGTGAAGGCGTAGTAGAGGCCTGCCAGTTCGGCGTCGGTCTCGGTCGAGGGGAGCGAGAAGTAGGTCTGGAAGGCGCCCAGGCCGATCGGGCCGTTGGCGCGCTCGATCTCGTGGTTGCCGGCCGCCGGCATCCAGGGGCGGAAGCGGGCCGAGCGGGTGTTGTTGGTGAAGAAGTTGTTCCAGGTACGGACCCGGTCCACGTCCAGGTTGGCGTAGCACAGGTCGCCGTTGAGCAGGTGGAACAGCGGGGCGACCTGCTCGATGCCGGCCACGATGTCCTTGGAGGCGGGCGTCGAGTTGGCGTCCAGACCCACGGGGCCCGCGGCGGTCCAGGTCACCTCGGGCGTCGCCTGGTCGCCGAAGCTGGTGAAGGTCAGCGGCGCCCGGCCGCGGGGCGCGGTGCGGAAGTTGCCGCTGTCGGGGGTGGTGCCGCGGTGCGACACCAGGTAGACGTAGTCGGTGGCCGGCTTCAGCCGGTTCAGGGCGGCGTGGTGCACATAGACGGTGCGGCCGGACTTGCCGTCGACATAGCTGCGGGTCTGCGCGGCGGCGCTGGAGCCGAAGCCGTCCCGCAGTGTCCCGTAGTGCACCTGGGGCTTGTCGACGGCGCCGTCGGTGATCCAGGAGACCACCATCTGGCTGCTCGGGTCGGCGCCGAAGGTCAGGTGCAGGCCCTGGACCGGCGGGGCGCCGGCCGCGTCCGGGGTCAGGCTGAAGGCGGGGGCCCCGACCGGCGTCGCCGCCTCCGCGGTGCCGGCGCCGAGCAGCGGCACGGCCACCGCCCCTGCCCCTGCGGTGCCCAGAAGCCCGAGGGCGTGGCGACGTGAGAGCCCTCCGGGCTCCTCGGCGGATTCGAGTGGTGAGTCCATGGTGTTCCTCCAGGGCAGGCGCAGCGGACCGCCCAACCCTGCTGCCGCCCGATGACGGCCCAGTGAATACGGCCTTTCGTACAGCCATGCACCTGACGTCTCATCACCCGCACTCCCCCAGAAAATCCCGTTGTCCCCTGTCCGGGCCGGGGGCGCCGGGGTCATGCTGGGGGTGAGGCACCTGCCGGCACCCCCTGGGGAGACAGCGTCATGACCGTGCGGATTCTGCTCAAGCCCTCCCAACCGATCGCGGGACGGAGGTGAGTCCGATGCGCTCGCGCTTCGACTCCGACCGACAGCTGACGGTGCGCATGCTGACCGTGGTCTTCCTGCTGGGACTGCTGTACGTGGCCTTCGTCACCGCACTCGTCCTGCTGCTGAAGTCCACCGTCCTGATCATCGTCATCGTCGCCGCACTGCTCGCCGCCCAGTACTGGTACTCCGACCGCATCGTGCTCTTCGCCATGCACGCCCATGAGGTGACCCCCGAGCAGTCACCGCAGCTGCACGGCGCCGTCGACCGGCTATGCGCCCTGGCCGACATGCCGAAGCCGCGCATCGCCGTCTCCGACAGCGACCTGCCCAACGCCTTCGCGACCGGACGCGACGCCGACCACACCGTGCTGTGCGTCACCAGCGGTCTGCTGCGCCGCCTGGAGCCCGCCGAGCTCGACGGCGTCCTCGCCCATGAGCTCTCCCATGTCGCGCACCGCGACGTCGCGGTGATCACCATCGCCTCCTTCCTCGGCGTGATCGCCGGACTGGTCGCCCGCTTCGCCCTCTACTCGGGCATCGGACGCCGACGCGACCAGAACACGGCGCTGATCTTCGCTGCGGTCATGGTGATCTCGACCACCGTCTACGCCCTGAGCTTCCTACTGATCCGCGCCCTGTCCCGGTACCGCGAGCTGGCCGCCGACCGCAGCGCCGCCCAGCTCACCGGCAGGCCGTCCGCGCTCGCCTCCGCGCTGGTCAAGGTCGACGGCGAGATGGCCGGCATCCCCACCAAGGACCTCCGCACCGCGCAGAGCTTCAACGCCTTCTTCTTCGCCCCCGCGTTCACCAAGGAACGCAGTCTGGGCAATCTCTTCTCGACCCACCCGAGCCTGCAGCAGCGCCTGGACGCCCTCGCGAAGATCTCCGCGACGATGGGGGAAGCCGGCTGACCTGCCCGCCTTATCCCTTCCGGGGCGACGGGGGCAGGAGCGTGGCGGCAAGGGTGGCGGCCAGCCATTCCTCGTAGATGTCGGCCGACCAGCCCCGTCCTGCCGTGAGCTGGGTGTACAACTGCGGGCCGGCCAGGGCCCAGAGGGCGTCCGCCAGGCGGGCCTGATCCGCATCCGGATCGAGCGCACCGGTCTCGGCGAGGTGGGCGACGAACGCGGTGACCCCGGTGATCCGTTCCCGCTCGCCGGTCTCCAGGACCTCCCCGACGTCCGGACCGGCCTGGGTCAGCAGGGTGAACAGCGGGGCCATCCGTTCATGGATTCCGCGCACGTACGCGGCGTAGAGCCGGAGCTTGGCGTGCGGCTCCCCGGTCCGCAGGATCTCTCGCATCTGGGGGCGTTCCGCCATCGGCACCGGTTCGTCGTCCCCGGCCAGTGTGATGTCCCACAGGTCCTTGACCATGCCCGGTTTGCCGCCGAATGTCTTGTAGACCGTTTCCGGGGACACACCCGCCCGCTCGGCCACGGCACGCACGGTCGTGGCGTGGTAGCCCTCCTGGAAGAGCAGCTCACGGCAGGCCGCCAGCACCGCGGCGCGGTTGCGGAGCGCGGCCTCGCGCCGGCGCCCGGAGTTGTAGGTCCGGCGTGGTTTCTCGTCCGCCATGGGCACACTCCCCAAATTTGGTACAGTCGACTGTATCGAATTCTGCTCGGCTGCCGGAGGTCCTCATGTCCCGTCCCGCGCCCACGCTGGTGGCACCCGGCGTCCACCGTCTCGGCGATCACGCTGTCAACTTCTACCTGATCGAGGACCGCGACGGTCTCATCCTGATCGACGCGGGGCTGCCCGCCCAACTGGAGCAGCTGCGCGGGCTGCTGGCCGGCCTCGGCCGCTCGGTGGCCGACGTCCGCGCCGTCCTGCTGACCCATGGCCACCTCGACCACACCGGCCTGGCCCACACCCTCCAGGAGGCCGGAGCCGACATCTGGATCCACGACCGGGACGCCGGCATCCTTCGCGACGGCCCGCGGAGCGTGTCGCGTTACGCCAAGCCCGAGCGCTCGATGCTGCCCTACCTGCTGCGCAGGCCCTCCGCCCTCGTCCTCCCGCTCCAGCTGGCCCGCGGGGGAGCCTTCACCGCCCCCGCCGTCCAGGGCGCGCGGGTCTTCGACGCCGACCGGGTGCTGGAGGACGTCCCCGGCGCCCCGCAGGCCGTCGTGCTGCCCGGCCACACGCCCGGCAGCGCCGCGTACCTCTTCGCCGACCGCGGGCTGCTCTTCACCGGCGACGCCCTGGTCACCGCCGACGCGTTCTCCAGCCACACCGGGCCCTCGATCGTGAGCCGCTGCTTCACCCACGACAGCAGGGCCGCGCTCGCCGCCCTGGACCGCCTCGACGAACTGAAGGCGGACCTGCTGCTGCCCGGCCATGGCGAACCCTTCGCCGACGGCGTCCGAACCGCCACCCAGCAGGCCCGGCGCCTCGGCGCGCGCTGACTTCCTACGCCCTGTCCATGACGTGCCATCTCCCGACTTCCTCCCGACTTCCTCCCGACTTCCAAGGAAACGACATGAGTTCTGCACCGCCGAACAGCGACACGGAGACGCCGGACCCCTACCGCCCGTGCATCTCGCACATCCCCGCCGGAGAGGGCGTGGTCAAGTGGATGTCCGGCGACGTCTACGAGATCAAGGCCACGGCCGAGTCGACCAACGGCGCACTGGGCTTCATCGACTGCCGGGTGCCCCCGGGCAACGGTCCGGTGGCGCATGTGCACAAGAGCGCCGACGAGGCCTTCTACCTGGTCTCGGGCGCGCTGGAGTTCCTGAACGGCGACCGGACCTTCGTGGCGAACGCCGGTGACTTTGTCTTCGTGCCCAGGGGCACCCGGCACCGGTTCCGGAACATCACCGACGAAGAGACCCACATGGTGGCCTTCTACACCCCCGGCGGAGGCGAGGCGCTGTTCCTGGAGGCGGGGGACGACCCCGTCCCCGGCGGGAAGCCCGAGTTCTGGCCGCCGGAGCGCGGCCTGGCACTGGCGGCGCTGCTCGGACGGAAGGACATCGACATGGAGGTGCTGCCCGAGCAGGCGGACTTCGACGGGCCGGCCGGCGAGGCCTGAGCCGCGAGGGGACGGGACGGGGGTACGCCGGCGGTGGCGTTAGCACCGCGTCGGCACGGCGTTAGCGACGGGACAGACCGTGAGCATGACAGAAGGCCCAGGGACGGGGCCGCCTTGCTGTCACACCTCACGCATCCCGGTGCTCGCTCCGGGATCTACCCCATGGAGTCACCATGCAGGCAACCCGTCGACGCCTCGCCGCCGCCGGACTGGCGCTCGTTCTCAGTGGGGCAGCCCTTGCCCTGGGGACCGGTTCCGCCGCCCACGCCGACACGATCTCCTGCTCGCAGGCCTACCTCCCGCTCCCCGACCCCAGCTGCACCCCGGGCGTGACCAACCCCGACGTCACCCAGGACACCATCGACTCGACGATCTGCGTCTCCGGCTGGACCAAGACCGTGCGCCCGCCCGCCTCGTACACCACCGCGCTGAAGATCCAGCAGATCGCCGAGTACGGCTACACCGACACCTCCACCGCCGACTACGAGGAAGACCACTTCATCCCCCTCGAACTCGGCGGCTCCCCCACCGACCCCGGCAACCTCTGGCCCGAACCCCGCTACGACACCGGCACCGGCGAGGTCGCCGCGAACAAGGACACCGTCGAGAACAAGCTCAAGACGGCCGTCTGCAACGGCAGCGTCACCCTGGCCGACGCCCAGAACGCGATCGCCACCGACTGGACCACCGCCCTGTCCACCCTCGGCCTGGGCTGATCACCACCCCGCTCGCCATAACCGCGTCGGCATGGACACCCAGTGCACCGTCCATGCCGACGCGCCAACTGCTCGTTCAGCGGCCCAGGGCGACCTGGCGCCCCGGCCTGGTTCACCGTGGAGCAGGGTCCTGACGCAGCCGGGATTCCAGAGCGTCCATTCCGGCCTCGACCACCACCATGGTGCGGACGGTGGAGTGGCCGAGCCGATGGTTCACCTCGATCATGTGGGTGTTCTCGGCCCCGGTCGAGGTGCTGATGGACAGCATCTCCGGGCGTTCCGCGACAAGCCGACGCATCATCGCCGCCTTGGCGAAGCGCCCGAGACCATGGCCGCGATGCTCCGGAAGGACCGCGGTGTACTGCTGCCACCCTTCCTCGGGCTGGCCCGGATGGCGCACCATCTCGGTCAGCCCGACGACCTGTCCATCGTCGTCGCACGCGGCCACGACGAAGTACTCGAAGCCTCGCGCTGCCCAGTCCTCCTCCTCTTCGCGCACCAGCTTCGCGTCCCACTGCGGCACGGAGAAGCTGGACGTGCCGAAGGGCGCATCGTGGATGGCGCCGCGCGCCCGGGCAAACGAGTCCACCAGCGATTCCGGCGCCGCTCCCAGCCACTGCTCCAGGTGGTAGCCGCTCGGCGCCTCGACCTCCCACAGTCTCGGCTCGACGTCGGCAACCACCAACCGCTGCAGCACCCTGCGGTGCACCCTCCGGAATCCGAGCCCGTACGCCCACCGCTCACCGTCGCCGCCCTCGGTCACTCCGTGACAGGCCACCAGCGTCCGGCCACGACGGCGGAGTTCGGGCATCGCTTCACGCAGCAGCGCCGTGCCGATGCCCTGGCGGCGCGACGCCGGATCAACGGTGATGCGCACAGTGGTGATGCGGCTGTTCTCAGCTTCTTCGGGCACGTGCACATTCGCCAGGCCGACCAGCCGGCCGTCCCGGTGCGCGGTCCAGAACAACGTCGGCCCCGGCCCCGTGACCGGCTCCAACAGCTCCGCGATGACCGCCTCGCGAGTCGGCAGCGGGGCATCAGGGCGATCAGCGGCGATGGACGCCAGGGCAAGCTCGTGAAACCCGACGAACTCGGCCTCGGCCGTCTCAGCCGGGACGAACGGCCTGATCTCTACGGTCACTGACTTCCTCTTCCTCCTGGTTTCGACGCTGTGCTCCCACTCGCAGCTCAGCACCCAGCGGGGACCAAGCTCTGCGGCTGCCCGGAAGCCCAGTGCGGCCGTGACTCCCCGCCTCCCGTCGCGCGGGGTCGCGCACCATGCGGTTCTCAGGCGAAGGCTCCAAGGATGCGGGCGGCCCGGTCGTAGCGGTCACTTTCGTCGGCGAGGCTGCGGGAAGGGCCCCCGGGACTGCAACGCAGACGCTGGTTGGTGGTCGCCAGCCGGTAGATGACGGCTCGGGCAACGTGTTCGGCAAAGTGAGGCCCGCTGATGGACGCGGCCGCGCGCAGCAGGGGCTGTCCGGCTCCGTGCCAGATGATCGCGTCGCCCACCACGACGGCCTCCGCGAAGGCGGTCGGACGCCAGTAGGGCGACAGGTCGATGACGGCCGGGGCCAGGCCCGGGGCGAACAGCACGTTGCCGGTCAAGTCCCCGTGGACCAGTTGGGGTTCCTCGGGAGGCCGTGGTCCGGCCAGAGACCTCAAGAGCCGATGGAGTCGGTCCAGCGGTGGGATGAAGTCCGCGTCGCGTTCGCCCCAGGCCACCTGGTCGCCGATGTCCCACCAGGTGCAGCGGTCGTCCAGGAAGCCCGGACGTGGACGGCCCGCGAGCGCGTTGTGGAAGGCGCGGCCGGCCACGATGATGTCGAGCCAGCGGGGAGCAGAGCCGTGGTCGGGTTCCGTTCCTGGAACGAAGCATGAGGCCGTCCAGCCCCCGTTGGTCCAGGAGCCCTCAGTGGTGCGCAGGGGGCGGGATACCCGAAAACCGACCTCTTCGACGGCCGCCAGGGTTTCCGCCAGCCATTGCGTCAGGCGCAGGTCCGGTTCGACGGGTTTGAGGACGACCTCCCCGACGCGGAAGCTTCGTCCTTGACCACCGCTCAAGCGGACCGGCTCACCGATCAACCCAAATGCCGCCAACACCGCCGGCCCTGGGACATCCACGGTGTTGCCTTCCCTCGTCGATCACGTTGCAAGCACCGTAGCGACGGCGAACCGATAGGGGCCAACGCTTTCCCATGGCGGCGATTGCCGAGCCCGGCGAGATCCGACCTGGTGCACACCCGCGGGGCAGCGGGGCCCGGCGAGGTCCTGGTGCGGGTCAGGGGCGGCTCCGAGGCCCTTCTGGCCTGGTCGCAAGCCGCCCGCACCACTACCGACGCCAACGGCTACTACCGGCTGAGCGCCGGCCAGGGCCGCTGGAGCGGCACCTGGTACGTCGGCTTCACTGCATCAGGCGCCTGGTACCTGAACGCAGCCGGGCCCTCCACCTGGGTCGGCATGCACTGACCGGCAAAGTACTCGACCAGTAGTGACCCCGGTGCGGGCGACGCCAAGGTGCGCCGCCCGCACCGCTGTGTTCCCGTGATCGATTCACACCCCCGAATCGGGAAGTCATTGCTGCAGGTCACGCGGCGTAGCGGTACTCGTTGATGACGCCGCCGAGGACGCGGATCCGCAGGAGCCGGCGGCCGTGGATCGGGGCGAGCTCCTGCAGGCCGGGCCGGCTCCGCCCACGACGGAGGCATCGTCCCTGCCAACCATCACGTGGATGCGCAACTCTGCAGGCCAGACCGCATTCCATCCCAAGATATCGTCATATTGCAGGCCGGGGCTTGATCGCGTGTCCCGGCACACGGTTGACTCTCGCCCTATTGGAGCCGGTCGTCCGCACAAGCGGATGCTGCCGCTCCAGGAATTCCTACCCGCTTCCACAGTCGCCCGATCCGGCCGACTGTGCGAGTACCCGAGCGGAACTGACGCATCAAAGGATCAATATGCGCAAGATCGCCAAGGCCGTGCTGCCGCTTGTCATGGCCCCATTCTTCCTCGTCAGCGCCGGCAGCGCGGCCCACGCCAGCACCACCAGCGCCTGCTACAGCGGCGTGGACTGCGAGGTAAAAGAGACCATGAACTCCGGCTTCTGCTTCGGCGACGTCCAGGACACCACTGGCTCCAAGGTCACCCTCTACTACTTGGACGCCGCCGGAACGGGCTACGACTGCCGCTTCTGGATGGAACGCAACGTCAACAACACCGGCTGGTACAACGAGTCGGGCTACGTCACTCTCGCACCCGACACCTCCTACACGCCGCAGAACTACTGGGACGGCCCCGGATACCAGGCCAGGGTCTGCTTCCAGTTCCTGTGGTCCGGCACCTCCAACCCGGGCGCCGTGCACTGCAGTCCCGGGCTCACCAACTAGCCCAGGCCATGTCGCAAGAATGCCGGTCGCAGCCGTGGCGTTGATAGCCGCCACGGCTGCGGTAGCTACTCGGGCATCGTAGATCATGGGGTTAGGGGCGACCTAGGCTTGGGCGGAGTTTCAGGCGGGGTTGAGTTGTCACTCGGGTCGGACGCGGCGGTCTCCGCGCAGGGCGTGCCACTGGGCTGCGGTGAGGCGTCGGGGCAGGGACGGTGGGCGGGTGAGCAGTTCGAAGACGTAGCTGCAGGCTTCGGCCTCGTCGGTGAAGCGGAGGTGGATAGCCGGCTGAACGTCCTTCTTCGCGACGCCGATGACCCAGAGCTCGTCGAACTCGTCCCACATGAGAGCGAAGACGTCGGTGGGCCAGTGGTGCAGCAGCGGATTGCTGTCCTCGGTCCAGGGGTCGGCCGGATCGTGGTCGATGTAGTAGGGCTCGTTGCTGCCGCACGCCTTCAGCGCCGCTTCGAGTTCGGCACGCGTGGTCAGCGGCAGCCCCTGGTCGCGCAGTCGGCGCTGCTCGGCTCGGGCGGGGTGGGTGCGTGCCAGGTCCTCCTCGGCACGGGCACGCAACACAGCCGTCGTCCGCGCCCAGGTCGCCCGCTCTACCGCGAAGGGGGTGCCGTTGTGTCGGGTGAGTTCCTCGTGGACCCGGCGGCAGGCGCTCTGTTCGTCGGGGAACTGCGCCAGTACGCCGGGCCAGCCCGGCTCCAGTTCGCTACTGCCCTTGAGATACCAGCGGCCGGTGCGGTCACTGCCGGTGAGCAAGAGCGCGTCAACGAGTTCACCGCCGGGGACAGCCAGCGGTTGCTCCCCGGCGATGCGCAGCCGGGCCGGGTCGATCCCCCCAGCGGTCAGTGACCGGCGCAGTGCTTCGGTGTTCACATCCATCCCCGGTTCCCGTGCTCCAAGGCGAGGTACTCGACCGTCCAGCCGTGGCCCAGCTCCGTGGCAAGCCTGTCGGCCAGGGCAGCGCCCCTCGCGTCGAGGTCCGGGCCGTCAGGTGTGCCGTACTGGGCCTGGCGACGCACGGCCTGACTCCACGCATAGAAGTCGTCCACCAGCCCCGCCGTGAGCTCCAGTCCGGTGGTCGGGTCGTCGGGGGCGAAGTCACCGACTCCCTCTGCCCGCAACGGCCAGTAGGCGTACTGCCCCTTGACCTGCACAACCCGAGGAAGCTCAGGCACCACGTGCGGTCTGTCACGCCAGTGGAACCCGCCGCAATGCCAGCAGACCAGATGCGTACCGCCGTGAACCTCGTCATGACAACTCAGCGTCCAGCCGGGACCCAGCTCCGCAGCCACCCGAAAACCCAGCGCAGCCGTGACCCCACGCTTCCCGTCACCCGGCGTCACGCACCACACGCGGACGGCCTCGGCCACATCATGGGACAGAGCGAGACCCGGGTCGTCAGGGCAGACCCCGGCACGCGGATCTCCCTCCTCAAGGAAGGGAAACCCGGGCACCGCGTCAGCTCGCTGCAGCAGAAGACCGCGCGGGTTGTGGGGCATGAGGGGGTAGCTCATGGCGCTGATGTGAGGTTGGCTCCGACCACGAGTTCTGCTACTTGTCTGCGGCAGGCTCTGGAGCCGCTGGGGCGACTGAGGACTCCTGTTCGGCGAGCCGGACAGCCATTGTGGCCAGTTGCTTGACCCGATCCGCAAATTGGCCGTTGTTACGACGGTACGGCATGGGATAGAGCTCCGTGTCGACGGCCGTAGTCAACTCGTTCCGGAGCGCCCTCAGTACCTCCGCCCTTGACGAGGGGGGAAGCCTGCCCACAAACAGGTATCCGGCGATCGCGTCGCGGCGCATCTGCTCGCTAACAGCGGGGTCGGTCACCCTCGAACGCAGGAACCCCACGATCCAATCGAAGAGACCGGACGTTCCGAACCAGTTGCAACTAGGATCGCCCTCGGCCAAGCTGATGAGCTTGCTCACTCTGCCTCCTGTTTTCACGGGCCAGGCGGCGACCGTGTGGCCTGATCCGCACCACACGGTCCCGCATACCCCAGAAGTCCCCAGCCAGTTTAGGCGTGGTCTCCGACCAAGAAGACGCGTGCTCGTTCGGCACTCGTGGGTCCCGAGATATAGGCCTTGATCTGACTGATCTGATCGATTGTGTAGGTGCTGACATCAACGGGGATAAAACTCACCGGGCGGCCCTTCAGAAGCCGTTGTCTTACCGAACTTGATCGGCGTGTTTCCGCAGCTCAGGAATAGTGTGGGAGCTGGCGTGGCAGGCTCGGGCTGTCGGGTTTTCTCGTGGGTGGAGGTGCCGAGATGGCGTCGGTCGTGGGTCTTCTGGAGGGCCGGGAGTTGGCCGCGCGGGAGCGTGTGGAGGGGCTGCGGGAGGAGGCGGACCGGATTCTGGCCGAGCTCGCAGACGCGGAGAGGGACTGGCGGGAGTGGTTGATCGCGCGTCAGCGCGTGGGCGAGGTCTTGTCCGTGCCGCAGCCGGAGCTCGTCGCGGACGCGTGCGCCGGGCTGCCAACAGCACGGGCCGCGCGTTCTGGCTCGATCGTCCCGGTGTGGCGGCCGGCGCTGGGCGCGGACGTGCTGGCCGTGGACTACCAGCGCATCCTGGCCGTGCTGGTAGAGCTCGGTGCGGGCGGTGGCGGGGCGATGACGTGCCAGGAGATCGCGGCCGCGCTCGGGCTGCCGCCGGTCCCGGCCGCCGTGGAGGGGGTCCGGTCGAAGATGAAGCGGCTGGCGGACCGGGGCTGGGCGGCCGAGCCTGCGCCTGGACGCTTCACCCTGTCCGCTTCGCCAGTCGCCGGGTCATGAGCCGGGTCATCGACCACAGCACCATGGCCTCGTGGGCTTCGGGCAGGGACTCGTAGTCGCGCACCAGGCGACGCGAGCGCATCAGCCAGCCCAGGGTTCGCTCTACCACCCACCGCCTTGGCAGCACCACGAACCCTGATACGTCGTCACTGCGCTTGACGATCTCCAGTGTCAGCCGCAGCGTCTCTCTCGCCCAGGAGACCAGGCGGCCGGTGTAGCCGCCGTCGGCCCAGACCAGGGTGATCCTGCGGAAGCGGGACCGTACCTGTGCCAGCAGCGGCATCGCCGCATCGCGATCGGTGACGCTCGCGGCGGTGACCATGACAGCCAGCAGCAGGCCCAGGCAGTCCACCACGACGTGCCGCTTGCGACCGTTGATCTTCTTGCCCCCGTCGTAGCCGCGACTGGCGGCCGGCACCATGGCATCGGCCTTGACCGACTGCGAGTCGATGATCGCGGCAGTCGGCTCCGGGTCGCGTCCGGCCTCCTCGCGCACCATGCCGCGCAGCCGGTCGTGCAGTTCGGCCAGCAGGCCCTTCACCCGCCAGCGCTTGGCGAAGGCGTAGACGCGGTCCCAGCGGGGGAGGTCTGCGGGCATCGACCTCCAGGTGATGCCGCCGGTGACCAGGTAGCGCACCGCGTCGATCATCTGCCGGTGGCAGTAGCCCTCCGGCTGCCCGCCCCTGCCCTCCAGCCAGGGCGGCACCGGCATCGCGTCACGCACCACCGCCCACTCCGCGTCTGTCATGTCCGAGGGATACCTCGGCCGCCTGTACGGCTGGTCCCCGGCGTTCCCGAACCGGTGCGCGAGGCAGTCACACTCACGCGCGGCCGACTTGGAACCAACCCCGGCGAGGGCGTAGAACTGCGACAACAGGGCCTCCTGGCGATCTCGTTGGTCTTCGCAAACCCGAGCTTCACCAGGGGCCCTGTCTTCATGCGCGCCCCGACCGAGGATCACCCCACCGAGTGCAGCCACTCGAACCAATGCTCACCAAGATCGATAGAGCAACGGCTTCTCAGGTCAGACTTCAGCAGGTGGCTGGCGATCGACTGCGTGAACTTCGCGACGTCGAGGTACTGCGCGGGAGAGTTCCCGACAGCGTCGTAGCCGCGTCCGTTCTGGTCGTACCACTCAAGGTCGCCACTGACGTCCCTGCTCAACTGCACCCCACGCTCGGCCTCGACCAGGAGGGCGGTCTGCATCTCTCCCTTGTTGAAGATCTCAACCCCCCGACCTGCCCACGTCATGCTGCGCCGACTGCGGCTACACCGTGCCACCACCGGCCGGCACGACCAACGACCCGCATCATCAGGACCAGAATCCTAAATTTGAGCCCCTCAGACTCGCACCCAGCGGGTCGGGACCCGGTCACCGGAACGCCCACGAGCGAACGTTTCCGATCGTGACCAGATCGAGTAACGCGTCAGCCTTTGCGCCGCGACCCCGAAGCCCTGCAGACACTGGGCTTGATCATGATCACCGCGCATGCCGAACCGGACAGGTAAGGCCGCAAGTGGCCGGTTGTAGTCCTCCTTCCAGTCGCTGATCACGACTCGGGCTTGGGCCGGCGACCAGAAGATGTTGATGTTCAGGTGGCCTAGCAACGGCGTCCCTGGACACGTTGCCCTCAGTCGCTCAGGTCGTACCAGTCATACAGCCGCCTACTTACCTCTCTCGGTCAGCACGGGAAAGACGAGACGGCCAGCCCAAACCGAAAGGGTGTTCAGCGGACTTCGGCGCCGAGGGCGATGTCGAAGCCGGCGCCGTTGCGGGCCAGCCCCATCAGCAGGATGCCGGTCCATTCGAGGACCGAAGCCATCTCGAGCCCTCCCGTGTCCAGGGGCCGCAAGTCGATGCTCTCCAGAAACGCCGCGACTTGGGCCTTCGCTGCGGCGTCGTCACCGGCAACAAAAACGTCCAGGGGCGTGTCGTGAGCGAGGACGTGGCCGAAGACCGAGTTCAGCGCCTTCACGACGGGTGTGCCCTCGGGGGCGGCAGCAGCGATCTCCTGGGCTGCCGAGCTGTCTGGGGTGGTCGCGAGTCCGCTGGCGTCGGCGTTGAAGGGATTGGAGATGTCGACGAGGATCTTGCCGGCAAGCGCGTCGCCGTAGTGAGTGACTACGTCGACTGCGCCGGTGTACGGGACGGCCACGATGACGATGTCACCTGCCGGCGTTGCGCCGAGCGCGCCGACGGTGGCTCCGTGGCCGATCTGGTCGGCCAGCGCCAAAGCCTTGGCGGTGTTGCGGCTCATGAGCTCGATCGCGTGGCCGTGCTTGGCTGCCCGGCTGCCGATGGCGGTGGCCATGTTGCCCGAACCGATGATGCTGATGGTGGTCATGACGTGTTCCTTTGCTGTCTATGGAGCTGCCGGTAGGGAGTGTGTTGCCGGTCTGATGGGCTGCGTCAAGCGCTTTGGCCACGCAGCATTGACTCGCGGACTAGTTGCGTTCGTGGGCGACGTGTTCGCGTACCGCGGGGATGGTTTCAGCGGCGAAGCGCTCGATTACGTCCTGGTCGTCGCTGGCCAGAATGAAGATGCTGACGCCGTCCTCGACGGCCAACTGGGTCAGTGCCTCCGGAGTCTGCTGGCCCGGGAAGATGTTGAGTAGACGGGTGATCTCGCGGGGATCGCGGCCGGCGGCCCGGGCGGCATCGTCGATGATCGCGTTTCCCTTTGACACGCCGCCCGGCTCCATCATCGGCAGCGACGGCAGCCAACCATCGGCCTTGCGTCCCACCAAGCCCTGCATCTTCGGCTTGTGGGCGCCGAGCCAGATCGGGATCTCGTGGGCGGGCGCGGGTCCACGCTCGGCGCCGTGGACCGAATAGAACTCGCCGTCAACATCCACGCCGCCGGGCCCGTCGGCATCCCAGACCCCGCGGATGATGTCGATTGCCTCGTCAAGTGCCGCAACGCCCTGTAGCGGGGTCAGCCGCCGTCCGCCGATCGCCTGCACGGCATCCCAGTAGAAGCCGGCCCCGAGTCCGAGGCTGGTCCGTCCACCGGAGAGCAGGTCGAGGCTGGCCGCCGCGCGGGCGAGTACGGCGGGGGGCTGACGCAGCGGCAGGTTCAGCACGTTGCCGGACACTCCG
This sequence comes from Streptomyces sp. 846.5, assembly GCF_004365705.1. Taxonomy (NCBI): domain Bacteria; kingdom Bacillati; phylum Actinomycetota; class Actinomycetes; order Kitasatosporales; family Streptomycetaceae; genus Streptomyces; species Streptomyces sp. 846.5. The sequence goes on along the minus strand of NZ_SOBN01000001.1, from coordinate 4,270,173 downwards.
ATGCGCTCCGTCCGCGCGGCCACCCAGCTCAGCAGAGTCCAGGTATCGAGAAAGCTCGACTGGTAGGGATGGTCCTGGAAGGTGACGAAGTCGAAGCCGAGCCGCTCACTTAGCTGCGCCAACTCGACCGGACGGCTAGGCGGGGAGTTGGTGGGACCGAGGAATGTTGCGAAACGCAGGGGATGACCGTAGTCAGGCATCGATGTCTCCTTGTCGTTCGTTCGTGGTCAGCCGCGACGCGACGCCAGAACAGGCCGACGGCCCACCAGAAGCCGACAGTGAACCCGTGCACGGGGGCACCAACAACGGCCGTGCTGCCATGGTGGGTCTGCTCCTCGTGCGGTCAGGTCGGAGCGCCGACATGAGGCACTCCTCTGGTCGGCACTCGCCGTCAGATCTGGCTGAACCCGCCGTCGACGACTAGGTTCGCGCCGGTGATGAAGCTGGCGTCCGAGGAGGCCAGGAACAGCGCGGCAGCCCCGATTTCCTCGCTGGTTCCCAGCCGACCCAGCGGGATGGCGGCGGTGATCTGTTCCCGAAACTCGAGGGGCACGGTGCTGAAGAGCGCGGTGTCGATCGAACCGGGACTGACAACATTCACCCGGATACCGCGGACCTTCAACTCCGCGGCCCAGGTGCGGGCAAGTGAGCGAACGGCGGCCTTGCTCGCCGAGTAGACGCCGGCACCGGGGATGCCCTTCGTCGCGCTGCTCGTGCCGTTCAGGATGATCGACGCACCATCGCTCATCAATGGCAGCAGGTACTGAACGGTGAACACAGTGCCGCGGAAGTTCACGCCCACCAGCGCATCGAACGTATCGGGGGTGATACTTCCCAGCGGGTCGGACACCGACGCGACGCCAGCGCTCGCAAATAGGACGTCGACTCGTCCGTGGTGCTCCCGCACGGTCTCGGTCAAACGAGCCAGGTCGTCCAGATTTCCCGAGTCCGCCTGTACGCCCGTCACGTTGTGGCCGATGGCCGCGACCGCCTCGTCCAGTCTGTCCCTGTCTCGCCCGGTGATGAACACATAGGCGCCTTCGGTCACGAACAACTTGGCCGTCGCCAACGCCATCCCAGAGGTTGCTCCAGTGATCACGGCGACCTTGCCATCAAGTGTGAGCATGTTGACCTTTACCTTTCTGTCGGCCGAACCGCCGAAAGGCCGATCGATGTGTAGACCTGCGAGGTACGTCGGGCCGGCGAGTTGACGCCGCTCATGCGAAGCGCTCCGCAGACGGGGCTGGTCTCCCGTTCACGGCTGCATGCCCACCGTAACAGATGCGTGCGCGCGCATGTAAATGGGCGAGCATCAAATTTTCGGGTACACTGCCGAGCGTGAGGACACCCGTGTCGCAACCGCGAATCATTTCCCCGGACCAGGTCAACGGCTGGTTTGCGCTGCTGTCCACCCACGCCAGGGTCACCGGGCGGATCGACGCCGTGCTGATGGACCAGCACAAGATCTCGTTCAGCACCGTCGAGATCCTGTGCTGGCTCCTGGAGGCCGAGCCTCAGTCGCTTCGAGGTCTGTCCGGCGAACTCGTCAGCGTCAGCCCGACCAGAGCATCACGGTTGGTTCAGGGACTGATCGATGCCGGGCACCTCCAACGTGGAGCCGACCAGGGCGACGGTCGGGTGTCGCTCATCAGCTTCACCGAGAGCGGACGGAACTTCGCCGAGACGGTCAGACGAACCTTCGAAGATTCGGTCAAGAAATACTTTGTCGATCCCCTCGACGACGATGACATCGCTGCCATCACCCGGATCTGGGCCAAGCTCGAAAACGCAGAAGGTCCTAGCTGAGGGAATCCGATTCGCCCTGATCGCTGCCCCTCTCCCGGCGACACGAGACCGATCAGCGGCTGTCGTCCGCTGTCTGGACTTCGGGCGGCGTCGGGTGCCGGCCGGTCGGGTGCCGTGCTGGTGCGTTTGCGGCGTCGGCGTTCCGGCACGCGTAGGCCTTCCTCGTGCCACAGCCGCTGCAGCTTCTTGTGGCTCACCGCCCAGCCCTCGGCGCGGGCGTTGTGGAATGCGGGGCGGAACCCGCGGCGCGGATGTCTTTCGTCCATGCCCGCAGCCAGGTCCGCAGCCCGGCGTCCGGATCGGCCGCGGTGCCTGGCAGTGCATCCGCGCGCCACCGCCCTTCCACACGTCTACTCCGGCGGCGACCTGTGCCTGCCAGGAGAGTCACGTCCCACCCGTCGAGTACGAGACCAACTACTACCTCACGACCCTGTTGCCCATTGGCGGTTAAGTCGTGGTGAGGCTGATTTCGAGACGGGCGAGGTGGCTGACGCGGGCGCGGTCGAGTGCGCGTTCGTTCCACCATGCGTCCAGGCGATGGATGTTGAGGGCGCAGGCGCCGGTGACATGTTCGAGGTGGGTTTTGGCTTGGCCGCGGTAGCGGGCCCGGCGGGCGCCGGTGACCGCGACCGTCTGGCGGATGGTGCCCTCCACTCCGGAGCGCAGGGCGTAGTCGGCCTGCCAGTCATCGGTGTCCTGTTCGGCTCGGCGTTGACGCAGCAGGACCTCGGCGCGGGGCTCGCCGGGCAGCGACAGTTGCCGGGCTCCGCTCCTGGCGCGCGTGCACTGCGGCCGGGCGGGGCAGGGCCGGCAGGTCAGCTTCGCGAAGGTCACCACGATCACCGGGCGGTTGCCCTGCCGGCACGGGCTCCACGACGAACTGGCCTGCCCCATCGGGCAGACGGCCAGCCGATGCTTCCAGTCGATGGTGAAGTTCGCGGTGGCGAAGCCCTCCTTCTGCCTGGCCTGACGGGAGGTGTCCAGCAGCGCCGGGGTGATCAGCGCGACGCCGTGCCGCGACAGCGCGGTGCGCATCGCCTCCGCGCTGGAGTACCCGGCGTCGAGGTAGTGCCGCTCCGGCAGCAGGCCGCGTTCTTTCTCCCGCGCGTGGATCCCGGGTAACGCCTGGATGTCGGGGACCGTGGACGCGGTGGTGGCCACGTCCGTGATCAGGTTCGGGGCATGCCTGTCCTCCTCCGCCGCGTCGGTGCACGTCTCGGTGACGTGCAGCTTGAACCCGTTCCAGAACAGGGCGCGCTTGGCCGCCCACCGGGTGTCGAGGTCGTAGGGCGAGGCGATGCGCAACGCCCCCGGCGGACGGCCGTCCCCGCCCTCAGTGACGTCCTGCCGGCGCGTGACGTGCTCCCGGCCGCGGGCGTCGACGTCTACGCGGAAGTTCTGCACCAGCACCGTGCGCAGCACCTGCACCGCGGGCAGCTCGCGCAGCCACTGCGGGGAACACCGATCGTAAACGGCCCGCAGCAGCTGATAGCCGTCCTTGGCATACGAGACGGCCAACTGCTCGCGCCCGACCGCCGACGCGGGAATCCGGTAGACATCGATATGGGTGTCGTAGCGCCGCGACCAGGACGACACGTCCAGCACCTGTGCGACCCAGTCCGGAGCGGCCGCCGACAGGGCCTGCACCGCCGCGCGCACGCTCTCCCCGGCCAGCTCCAGCCGGTTCAGGTCCCGCACCGCGCTGATGACGTGCGTGGAGTCGGTGCGCTGCTTGCCGCCGGCCTGCAGCAGCCCCAGTTCCTTCAGCCGCGCCAGCAGCAGGTCCAGCACCTTCTCCTCCAGGCCGTGCGCGATCACCCGGTCCCGGAACTGCGTCAGGACCGTATGGTCGAAACCGGTGTCCCCCAGGTCCAGGCCCAAGGCGTACATCCACGACAACCGATCGCGCACCGCATCGGCGGCCTGCCGGTCGGTCAGGTTCTCCGCCATCTGAAGCACCGTCACCAGCGCCAGTCGGCCAGGCGACCAGCCCGCCGGACCCGTCCTCCCGAACGCCTGCACGTACTCCTGGTCGGGAAACAACTCCCCAAGCCGGCCCCGCACCGCCACCGCCAGCGGTGTCCTGCGCCCGTAGTTCTTCGCCCGCACCGCCCGCACCACCTCACCGACCGGCTCCGGCCACGGCATCGGCTCCATCGACATCGCCCCACCCCCGCCGCCGGGGAACGGAAGACGCCCGACCGCACACACCACCGTGACAGCCACGACAGCATGATCACCAGCCGCCAACAAAAATGGGCAACAGGGTCCCTCACGACCACAAAACCCCTGGTCACAACCACCAACTGAGATCTCTGCCGAACCCGGGGCGGTTCAGCCCATGGACGTCCCAACAGCGGCGATGCCACGGCGATGCCACCCGAATCCGGTCCACGTGTGGTCCACAGAAACTGACCGACCATGGGACGGTGCGAACACCCACGGGATACAAATCGAAAAGGGCGGGAATCGGAAAATCCCCGACACCCGCCCCGACCTGCGCGTTCTGGCCTGCGGAGAGCGAGGGATTCGAACCCTCGGTCACGGTTCCCCGTGACGACAGTTTTCAAGAACGAAGGCGGATGTACCGCCATAGGGGCTGCGACCTGCCATGCAGAGAGCAACTCACCCACGAGTGTCCCTCGTGGCCCCGATCTGGCCCCGGAGGGGATCTGCGACCACCTGACCTCCTAGCGGGACCCGCGCGAGAATTCTATTTCCGCAGCCAAGCCGTGAGAATCGCACCTACAAAAACGCCAAGCAGTGAGACCGCGAATGAAGTTACACGTTGAATTGTCTGCGTATGACTCGAATCCAGAAGGGATAGCGTTTTTTCAAAGGTTTCAATTTGATTTTCGAAATCACGCTCCAACATTTCCTCGATCAGATTCTTCAAGACGGTAACAGGCCGCGTAGAGTCGAGGGAGTCCACTTGACCACGGCTATATTTACCGACGCTCAACACGCGCGATTGGAATTGCAAAAGAAGAATGCGAATATCGCGAATTGAAGAGCCGATTGAGACTGTCCTAATTCTACTCTTGAAAGATCGGCTAATACTCTGGGAAGTCAGGCGATCAAATTCGGCCGCAATACTACTAAATTTAACATAATTCAAATACCTTTGCGCTCCCAGGAAGTAAAACATGCCAAACTCAGGCATGAGGTAAGCGATGACAGCATCCAAAGCAGAAGCTTGATCTGGGAATTCTTGATCATCGCAGAAAATCTCATATTGGTCATACGATCGCGCCTTGAAATGGGAATACGACAAGCCCCCGACGAGCAGATTCTCACCAACGCCAGAGCTGACATGAAACTCGGCATGAAATGGACTAGGGCCTAGGCACTTGAGCAAAACAGGAGAATCCTCGCCCAGCTTCCCTAGCTCCTTTTCCAGAAACTCCCTCACGACCACTACGGCAGTAGCGACATCCTCATTACGGCCTACGTCCTTAGGGAAGACAAACGTTACAGGATAGTCACCATCCATAAGAATAATAACTTCAAATTTTCCACTTTCCGAAACTGCTGCGGAGCGAAAGATTGAGAGCTCAACTTGGGTCCTCTTAGGAATTTGCAGGCTAAATCGAATCGAGCCTCTAGTTGGGATAGCCTGGGAAATAACTTGACTGTCATTCGGGTCGGCACCTGAAAGCGCCTCGAATCTAGCCCTTCTCTTCGACGTATCAATTTTGATATCATCAACGGAGGGAATCTTCCCAAGGGCTTCTGCAACTACATTCTCCCATTCAGCTTCACGCTCGGAATCCTTTACTTGAAGAAATAGGCTTCCGACGCCAAAACTGACTGTTTCAAACGACATCAGAGACTCCTGTAGTATCTAACGACTGGTGAGTAAAATTTACTGTACCGCAGCATTGCCAGCGCCGCAGCACGTTCGCAATTTACTGCAAGCATTGATGACGATCATGATTAAGGCTCGCAGGACTCCCTTGCTCTACCGTCGTGCGGCACATCAGCGAAGCGGACTTACATGCTGACATGCAGGGCCGAGCGCACCACTGGATCGAACTGCACTGGCGAGCTGCGGTATGACGGTGGGGCCATCTGCACGCATAGCTCGAAGATCAACCCAGGAAGCCACATCGTGAGTTGCTGTCGAATCTTACGGACAAGGGCGGACAATCTCACCGGGACGACTTTTAGCGATCTGGCAGGAGCCGACCTGTGAAGCCAGCGTGGCGAAGGCGCTCGTATGCGACCATTACCTCGTCAGGCACCACTTGTCTAATCATGAATCCCTGCTCGGGATACACGATTAGGCGCTGCACTGTACCCACTAGCATGTCGATGACGAGGTGCGCGTCCTGAATCGAGGCCACATAGTCTTCAAGACTCATTGGTGTCGATGCGCTGACGATGTCCACAGAAGGCCACAGCTTACGTGCCGTGGCGTAGACGCGCCTTTCCTCGTACGGTTTGCTGATCAGCAGCACGGACGATACATCGATGTGCGATTCTTCCAGGAGCATCCGGGAGAAGCGGATGTTTTCACCTGTATTTCGAGCGCGTGGTTCCAGGAGAATAGCGGAGTCAGGAACACCAAGTTGCAACGCACGCTCTCGGTAGTGAACGGCTTCACCACGGGGCATAAGAGCATGCGTTGTCCGGCTCGTGGCCCCGGTAAATACGATAAGGGGCATCATGCCGCGCCGGTAGAGATTTACGGTCGCATCGGCAACGCCAATGTCGTGACTGCCTAGGCCGATCGCTACAGAGGATGGCTTGGCTTCGTGGTGCATTTTTTGGAAATCCCAAAGCTGCCGAGCATCTGTCCAGTGCTTTTCCGAGATCACTGCTCGCCATTTCCATTCTGTGCCGAGTCGGGAACCTTAAAATCGTATGCCCATGCGAAACGTGAAGCGGCGTGAACTCCGATGGCAAATTCAACCACGGTACCGTCGGCCGTGTACGTGGTCCGATGCAACTCTACAACCGGCTCACCTGTTGGCAGGATCAGCAGTTTCGCTTCCTCTGGGGTGGCAACCCTGGCGAAGATCTCCTCTCTCATATGGTCGATCTCGTAGCCGTGGTCGTACAGCACCCGAAATCCCCCGCCGCGACCGGCGGGGCCGGGGGATGGGTCAAGAATCCGGGTGCCCTCAACATGCTCGGGCCGGTAGTAGCTGGTCAGAGTATGGGTGGGCTGCTCGCCTTCTTTGACGAGTCGTGCTCGCGCATAGACCTGAGTACCGTCCGGCAACCCATGTGCAGCTGCAACGGCCGGCGGAGCGACGACGAGAGAGACAGACTGCGTCTGTTCACCACGACGGTACGTACGGCCAGAAGCCACGCGGTCAGCAATGAAAGCGACCTCATCGCCGTCGCGCCACTTGACCTTGTCGTAGCGCTCGATGCCTAGGCGCTTGAGCGGAGCTTGCGGGCGTACGACGGTGCCATGACCACGTGATGAGGTGACCAGACCTTCCGCCTCAAGGGCCTTGTATGCAGCGTGAACCGTGGACTTTGAGCCCTCACCATCCTCGACAAGATCTCTAATGTGAGGCAGCTGCTGACCAGGGCTGTACTCGCCGCTCCTGATCCGCTCGGCCAATCGGTCTGCCAACTCTCGCCACTTCGGCGCCATGCGAACTCCTCTCGATGAGACAAGTCAACCACAGTCCCAGGACTGTTGACAGTCCCAGGACTGTGCGGCATGGTCTTACCAGGAGCTCGCAGTCCTAGGACAGCGTGCAACTGGGGGCCTTCTTCGGGCTGCCCAGAGCCTAGCCAGTACTGCCCGGAGGGTCGGGGTGAGAGCCGCCCAAAGGAAGCGTTTGCTCCTTGAGAACTCAACAGAGTGCCTGATGAACACGAGTGACTTTGGTCCTCGGCGCGCCCGGTGGGGTGCGTCGGGGTCCATGGCTACTCGTCACCTGATGAGTGGTCCCCCGCCCGCGCGTTGGGGCGACTGCCGATTCCTTGGCCGGACGGCAGCCGCCCCCGCAGGGCCCCTCTCCTGTATGGAAAGAGAGTGACCATGAGGAACATCGTCGCAGGCCACGAGGCCGCTGACGAGTTCGAGTTCGCGGAACTCGCCCTCGGCATCGACACCGAACTCTTCACCGGCCCCGCCGGTGGCGAGTCCGCCCCGGAGCGGGCTGCTCGCCTCGCTGCCGCTCACGACATCCTGAACGACCTGGCACACACGGATCCGGACCTGGCCGACCACGCCGCCCGGCTCCTCGCGGAAGCCGCCGCCGACCGGTTCACCGAGATGACCAGTCCCCACGTGGCCCTTTTGCTCGGTGGCACGCCGCGCATGGGTAAGGCCGGCATGGTCCGCCTGCTAGGGCAGGTGGCGGCATGACCATCACCCCTGAGCGCCTGGCCGCGATCCGCGTGCTGGGCGAGGACGAGTTCCGCGATTTCGTGGTCATGGACGACGCGGTTGAGGACCTGCTAAGCGAGGTCGACAGCCTGCGCACCGTGGTCCGCTCGCTGGCCGTGTTCCTGCGCGACACCCAGGAACGCGCCAACCGGGGCGCGACACCCAATACGGCCAACCTGCACTTCGCCACACTGGCCACCGAGGAGATCGTCAGGAGGTGGCAGGCATGAGCCGCCGCCCGAAGATCCTCCTGGTCCTGGCCCTGGTCGCCGTGGTCCTGATGGCGTTCCGGGTGTCCTGGAACGCACTGCGGGACGTGGCCCGGGCCATCGGCGCGGACCACACCGCCGCCGTCCTGTACCCGGTAGTCGTGGACGGCCTGATGGCACTGGCACTGGTGGCAGCCCTGGTGCTGCCCAAGGCCGACCGAAGGTTCGCGCTGCGGGTACTGGCCGCCTACACCGCCGCCTCGCTGGTGCTGAACTACGACCATGGGATGGTGGCGGCGATCCAGTCGGGTGGCCGGGTCCACCTGGCCGACTGGGCACCCGCCGACTGGGCACTGATGCTGCTGGCAACCTCACTGCCAGTCGGGTCGATCGCGTTCGGCGCAGACCTTGTCGCCAAGGTACTGCACCACCAGCCGAACACTGACGAGTCGGCACAGATCATCACAAAAGGGTCGGTGCCTGACCTCGAACAGTCGGCCGACACCGCCCCGCTGACGTCGGTCTACGTCGCCCCCGACCCGCTACCGACCCCGGCAGCCGACGCACCCGCCCTGGTCGCCGACCCAGAACCGGCGGTTCGGGCGGCTGCGGCAACGGTCAGTCGGCCGCGTCGGGCGACCGGCACGGTGCCGACTGCCGCCCGCAGCAAGCGCCCGTCTCGCACTCCCTCGGAGCTGCTGGCCGAAGCCCGGTCGGCGACCGCCGATTGGGCGGATGCCCGACTGACGGCCGACAGCATCCGCGCCGCCGTGCACACCTCGTCGGTCAACGCCCGTGCGCTGCGGGACGCGTTGAAGGCGGAGCGCGCGAACCGGCCCCTGCACTCGGTGCCCGACGCGACACCCCCGGCACCGGAACCGGCCGCCGATGAGGTGGTACCGGGCGATGACGCGTCCGGTGACCAGGGCGCGGCGTGAGGTTCTACGACCCCACCGGCACTCGCTACGGCCTCCCCACCTACCCGTTCCACCTGGCCCCCGACGGCCTGCTGACGCGCCGTCAACTGCGCGCCCGGGGACTTCGGCCAGCGGGTCAGCCGGTGGCCGCTCAGCTCATGTGGTTCTCCCGGCTCGGGGAAGGTCCCCGGGTCGCCTACTTGTACCGACTCGACTTGGCCCGCCCGGTGCGTGCGATGACACCGGCCAAAGCCACGGCTCTAGCGGCGGCTATGCGTGCCCGCCGCACCTGCCCCACCTGCCGCGCCGATGCGGGCTACGTGATCCCCACCTCGCTGGGGACCTGCGTGCCGTGCACCGAACCGCAGGCCCGGGCCGCCTGAACGAACAGCGCCACCGGCCCCAACGGGCCATTGAGCACGTTCCCGCGTATCCGAGCACCGTATTGGAGATTCCCCATGCCTGGCCGTATCCCCGAGGACGCCCCGTCGCTGGTCCTGGTCCGCTACCTGAACTTGGGCGGCGCGCTGGTGCTGATCACCGCCACCGAGACCGGTCCCCGGTCGCTGATGGCGTGGTCGTGCACCGGCTGCCACACCCAGAGCGACCGGCACTACAGCCTCGAAAACCACCACAAGGCCGCCAACAGCCACGCCGCCACCTGCCGCGCGCTGCCGCCCAAGTCCGCCGCCTGAACAGTGCTGATGCTCGATCCCGGGACGGCCGTGGTGCCGGCAAGCGTGCGGCCGTCCCGGGCCCCTGGCCCCATGACTAAGAGCAGGAGAAGCCCATCATGACCGACCCAGTCACGGAACCCACCCTGGGCACCGTGCACGACCTGGCCGACCACCGCGCCGGCCGCACCCCCGCCACTCTGACCAAGCCCCCCGTCGACGCAGAGCGGACCCCGATCGAGGGCATCGTTCTGCCCAAGCAGGCCGACCAGCCGCCCGCGCCGATGCCGGTCGCCCCGGTGTCGGGGTGGGTGCGCAGTGCGCGGGTGGTACGCACGGTGACCACCCATCCGCGCACCCTTACCGCGTCGCGGCTGGTGATGCGGCACAGCCTCTACACCGCCAACGGGGCGCTGATCGTGGCCCGCCGCACCTGGGAGGGCCGCACCACCGCCCGCTACGAGCGGATGATGCGCAGCGCCGAGGCCGCAGGTCAGCCGGAGATGGCGTTGGAGTGGGAGCAGCGCGCCGCAGCCTTCCGTCAGGGCCGTCACCAACGGCGGATGGACATGCTCACCGCCCCGATCAAGCTGGCCAAGAGTGCCGTGGTCGGCACCCTGGGCCTGATGGGCGGCCTGCTCCTGCTCGGGATCGCCCTGGCGATTGGCACGCACCACTTCGGTGAGGTGATCGCGCCGACGATGGCGTTGATTCACCTGGCCACGTGGGTGGTGTTCATCGTCTCGGTGGTCTGGGGCCCCCTGGTCGCCATCGCCCCCTGGGCCGCTGTAGCTGGCTGCTGGGCGGTTGGTGCCAAGCGGCAGGCCGCCCCCACATGGGCGCTGCCCGAAGATCCCACCACGCGGGACGTGGTCCCCGATGAGGGCGCGATCCTGGACGCGCTGCGGAACCTGGGCATCCCGGCGATGAACAAGGCGTTCAAGGAGGGGTGGCAGCCGCGTTGGGTGCAGCCGACCACCCGCATGGGCAACGGCTGGCACACCCAGTTGCAGCTCCCCCTGGGCGTGATGGTGGAGATGATCGCGGCCAAGAAGGCGGTGCTGGCGCACAACCTGCTGCGGCTGCCGGTGGAGGTCTGGCCCACCGAACCCCCCAAGCAGCCCGGAGTACTGGACCTGTGGGTTGCCGACCAGGGCTCCCTGAACGGCCCGGTGCCGCCCTGGCCGCTGCTGACCGAGGGCACCACCGACTACTTCAAGGGCGTGCCCGTCGCCGTGTCCCAGCGCGGCGAGGAGGTCACCGCCCGGCTGATGGCCGCGAACTACATGTTCGGCGGGATCATGGGATCGGGTAAATCATCCCTGGTCATCGCCCTACTGCTAGGGGCGATGCTCGATCCGCTGGTCGAGATCGACGTGTACGTGATGGCCTACAACGTCGACTACGACCCGATGCGCGAACGCCTGCGCACGCTGGTCAAAGGCGACGACGACGAGCAGGTCGAAGCCGCCCTTGAGGCCCTGCGGGAGCTGCGCAACGAGGTCACCGAACGCGGCAAGATCCTCGAAGAGCTAGGCGGCGAATCGGTGGCCCTGACCCGGGAGTTGGCGCAGCGCGACCCGCGCATGCGGCCTCGGGTGGTGGTGTTCGATGAGTGCCACGAGCTGTTCGAGCACAAGAAGTACGGTGCCGAGGCCGAGGACCTGGCCAAGAAGGTCATGAAGAAGGCCCGCAAGCTGGGCATCACGCTGGTGTGGGTGACCGTCTCCCCGACCGCTACGTCGATTCCGAAGGAGGTCACCCGCAACACCTCGCACGGGGTGGCGTTCGCGGTCGGCGACTACATCGCCAACGACGGCATCCTCGGCTCGGGCAAGTACAAGGCCGGAGTCACCGCCACCGGCCTGTCCCCGATCGAGAACCGGGGCACCGCCGTCACGGTCGGCTTCACGCCCAAGCCGTTCGAGGTGATCCGCTCCTACTACGTCCGCAAGGACGCCAGCGTGGACGAGATCAGCCCGATCGTCGCCCGGGCGTTGGCTCTGCGCGAGGGCATCGAGGTAGCCCCCGCCGCACCGGCCGCTGAGGCCGTGGATGAGCTGGCGGACATCGCCGCCGTGCTCGGAGACGCGATCCGGATGCGGACCCAGGAAGTCATTCAGCACCTGGTGGAGCGCAACCGCACCCACTACCACGGGTGGGGCTTCACCGACCTGACCCAGGTCCTGGAACTGGTCGACGCGGCACCGACCAAGTACCAGGGGATCATGCACGTCACCACCGCCAAGGTGCTCCGCGCACTGGACGAGCGAGCCGAGGACACCCCCGAGCAGTGACGCACGGTAAGGGGAGGCGGTAGGGGAGGAGGGGAGTTCTCCCCTACCACCTCCCCAACGCCACCTCCCTGCCCTGATCAGCGCAGATCAACCGTTTGGGAGGCAGGGGAGGCGGTCCGCCGACCTGCCCAAACAGCCTTAGAAGTCAGGTTCCTGGCCACACCCCTGCCCCCTCCCCTTCACGCACAGTCACCAGACCGGCACGTCGTCCCCTGGAACGGGAGATCCCGCCATGTCCGCACGCCGCCGCACGCACCGCACGCACAACCTCGGCCGCAACGTCCTGGGGCTCGCCATGACCTCCGCCCTGGCGGTGTTCGCCTGCACCACGCTGCGCACCGACTTCCTGGTCCCGCAGACCACCGGCACCGTCAACGGCCACTACGCCGTCCACAGCCCCGGCACCCCCACCACCGACTACTACCTGACGCTGCGCGACCCGCGGGGCCGCACCGCCACCTACCAGGTCACCGCCGCCATCTACGGCCAGTGCCCGCACGGTTCGCACTACCCCGCCTGCAAGAGCCACTGACGCACCGCTGACCCGAAGGGAACAGCACCATGGCCCGCAACCTCGAACCCCTCACCCTGGCCGACCTGGCCCCCAAAGCCGCCCCGGCCCTGGCGACTTCTACCGTGCTGGTCCTGGCACGGATCTGGAACGCCAACGGTGCCCACCACTCCACCGGCGACGCCGCCCTGATGACCGTCCTGGCCATCGCCGCCGCTGCCGGCGGGGCCAAGGCCAGCAGCAACACCGATCCCACCACGACCGATATCGCGTTCACCGCCTCCGGGGCCCTGGCCCTGGCCGGGGTGGCCGCCTACGCCACCGGCCTTGCCCTGCCGCTGCTGCTCTGGTCGGTGGCAACCGTCCTGGCCTACGTCCTGGCCGCGAAGCACTGGCGCACCGACCGCCGCGAAACCCTCGCGTTCGAGCGCGCCACCGTGGTCCGGCACGAGGACCACCGGCACGTGGAAACCGTGGAGTCCATCCGGGCCCGGGCACAGATCGAGGTCGCCCAGCAGGCCGGTGCCTACGCCGCCGCCCTGGAACACGCCCTGGCCGCCCGCGCTGTGATGCCCGGCTACGACCCCGCCGCGATCACTGCCGCCGGTCTTCCGGCGCTGCCCGCAGGCCGGGGCCAGGACGGAGCGGCGGCATGAAGGCGATCACCGCCAACGGCCGCACCGCTCTGCGTCGCAACGCGAGCCCGGACATGATGCCCAGCCCGGAACGGCCCGGCATCCGCATCTACGCCCCCACCTGGCGCGGGGCCCCGGCACCGGAGGCCGACTACGTGTGCAAATGCGGCCAGTCAGAAACCGCCATCGGTCAGGCCGCCTGCAAGGCGCTGATCGACCGGTTCCACGCCGACCACGAAACGCACATGGCCGCCTCCTATGCCGAAATCCACGCTATGAACCTGGCGTCCCGTCGCCCGCTCACGATGGCCGCGTGACCGCCACCGAACGCCAACTCACTTCTCTTGAAAGCTAGTTGAGATGCGGGAGGGGTCCGAGTGCCCCTCCCGCGCCGTGAAGGGAGCGCCACCCTATGAAGGCAGGCATCGATCGCTCTACGGCCGTCCTGGCCGCCTCTGAGGGCGACCAGGACAGGTTTTCGCCCCGCCCCGACCTCCTCACCCTCGCTGTGCGTCTGGCCGCCATTGGGCTGCCGGTGCTGCCGCTACGCGTCGGCAAAGTGCCCTTCGGCAACTGCCGCACCTGCGCGGGCAACGCTTGCGGCGGCCGGCCCACCATGAAAACCGCAGGCCCCTGCCACTGCCCCGCCCCCTGTCACGGCTGGGCTGCGGCCACCACCGACACCCGCGTACTCACCTCGGGCGGCTGGGGCCGTGCATGGCGTCAAGCCGATGCCGTGGCCTACCACCCGGGCGAAGCCGGGCTGACCGTCCTGGACCTGGACACCCCGGACGCCCTGGGCTGGGCCCGGCAGCACCTTCCGCCCACCCGCACCGTGACCACCACGCGCGGAGAGCACTGGCTCTACCAGGGCGCGATGCGCTCCGCCAACGCGGTCCGCCCCGGGGTCGACATCAAGTCCCTGATGGCCTACGCCCGTTGGCTGGGCCCCGGCATCGGCACCCTGGCGGACCTGCCGCAGGCCGTGCGCGCCCTGGCCGTCGTGAAGGAGCCTTCCACGGTCCGAGCGACACCGCCCGTCACGGCACCCTCGCCGGTCGGGGGCCGGGTCTGCCGACACCGCACACCCGCCTACTTGGAGCGCGGCATCGCCATGGCCGAGCAGCGCATCACCGAGGCCCGCAGCGCGATCCACGCGACCGTCTACCGCACGTTCCTGGCCGTGCTGTCCACCCACGGCCGGTGCGGCTGCCTGACCGATGCCCACGTCGGACGGCTGTTCGCCGCAGCGCAGGCCAAGGGTGAATCGCCCCGGCACTGCGCTGATGCCTGGACCAACGCCCGTACCAGCTTGGGGCTGTAGCCATGTCCGAGGAGGAGAAGAACCCAGCTCGCCAGGTCATCGCTGACTACGCGCAGCAGCACTTCCGGTACTTCCGTACCGCCGACGGGACCGTGTACGCGCAGAAGAACGGCCACCCCGTGGCCAGGCCGATCCGCTCGCAGGGTACCTCCGGCAGCCACCGGCAGGAACTCATGGTCGGCATGTTCACCGACGGACACGGGGTGTTCAACGGAACCGCCCTCAAGGAGGCACTGGACCTGATCGAGGCACTGGCGATGAGCCAGCACGTCCAACCCGTCCACATCCGCGTCGCACCCGGCCACGACGGGGCCACCTGGCTGGACCTGGGCCGCAACGACGGGCAGTCGGTGCGCATCCACCCCACGGGGTGGCACATCCTCACCCCCGACCCGCAGGAAGTGTGCTGGCGGCGCACCCAGCTGACGGGGGAACTGCCGCTGCCGGCCACGGACACCGACGGCAAGGGCGTCGACCTGCTGCTGAGGCTGTGCAACTTCGCCAACGCGGACACCGAGTCCCTGGCCATCGCCTGGCTCATCGGCTGCCTGGGGCCGTCGGTGCCCGTGCCCGCACCCTTCCTCACCGGCCCGCAAGGCGCGGGCAAGTCCACCGCAGGGCGCATGCTCGTGCGGATCATCGAGGGCATGAGCGGGGACCTGCGCCGTGCCCCGAAGGATGAGGAGAACCTGATCGCGGCCGTCGCCGCCGGATGGGTCACCGCCCTGGACAACCTGTCCCACCTGGCCCCGGACCTCTCCGACCTCATGTGCTGCATCGTCACCGGGGCCGAGACCATCAAACGCGCCCTGTACACCGACGGCGACGTGGTCCGTGCCCGCTACCGCCGCCCCCTGCTCCTGACCGGAATCGACGTCGGCGTCATCCGCCCCGACCTCGCCGAACGCCTCCTACCGCTCCGCCTAGAACGCCCCCACGTCCGGCGCACCGAAGCCGAACTGTGGGCCGAGTTCGAAGAGGCCCTGCCCGTCATCCTCGGCTCCCTGCTCGACCTCACCGTTCAAGTCCGTGCCACCGACGCCGACATCCCTACGGACCTGCGCATGGCCGACTTCGCCCACCTGTGCGCACAACTGGACACAGCTACCGGTCTCGCCACGCTCAACGCCTACCGCACCAGCCTGGACGACCTCAACGACGACGTCATCGAAGGCGACCTGCTCGCACAGACCGTCCTCAAGCATGCCGCCACCCTCACCCCCGGCGCGGAGACGCGGATGACGTCTTCCGAATGGCTGCACTGCCTCACCGGCCTGTACAGCGGGGACGAATGCCGGCCGCTGCCCAAGGGCTGGCCCACCACCGGGAAAGTCCTCTCCGACCGCCTCAAACGCCTTCAACCGACCCTGACCGCCCGCAACGTCCTGATCGACTGGGGCCGGGAACGGGAGGCTCGCTACATCGCCATGACCCGGCAGTCCACACCACCGCCCCACCAGCAAAACCCGCTGACCTGAACGACGCACCAGGTCAAGGAAGACAAGAGGAGCACCCGCACCGGCGAGGGGTGCTCCTCTTGTCTGTCGGCCGAGACGAGCGCGCCCCGAACGCCCATTCAGGCCCTCTCTTTTGTCCTAAGAGAGGGAATCCTGCGTCACTGCGTCACCGGACGCCGAAAAACGGCCTCTGACCTGCCGCAACAGGCGTGACGCAGACGGATTTCTCTGCGTCATTCTGCGTCACCTGCGTCACCGCGTGACGCAGCCTGCGTCACCAGGTGACGCAGGAAAAAACCCCTGCGTCACCCAAACCAGCAGGTCAGAGCGACGAGTGACGCAGATGACGCGGTGACGCAGAAATCCGCACCTAGGACAGCCACGCCCCGGAACTGTCGGGCGGTGCTCCGAGCCGCGACTCAGAGCACCGCGAACCCAACATCCCTGCGCCCAGCCAAGGAGTCCATCCGTGTCTCGCCCTCAGATGCTCAAGCTGCCCGAAGTTCTGATCGAGATCGACATGAGCCGTGCTGCCTTCTACCGGATGCGTGCTCGGGGCCAAGCCCCGCGTATCCACAAGCTGCCCAACGGCCACCTTCGGGTGCACCGCTCGGACCTGGACGCCTGGTGGGCTTCCTGTGAGACCAGGGCAGCCTGACGAACTGTCGCATTCACCGCAAGGGCCCCCGGTCTATCTGGGGGCCCTTCCTTCTGTGAGGACACGCCTTGCTCTCCTTTGACGTGCGAATCAACGAGATCCGGGAGCGCCCCGGCCGGCCAAAGCCGTACGAACTACGGTGGACGGTCGGTATCCAGCGGCATTCCAAGAGCTACACGACCAAGACGCTCGCGCAGGGGCGAGAAGCTGAACTGCGCACGGCCATGCGCAAGGGCGAACAGTTCGACGTCGAAACCGGTGTGCCCGCATCCGAGTTGCGCCTCAAGGACCAGAGCACATGGTTCGAGCACGCGAAGAAGTACGCCGAGATGAAGTGGCCACGGTCATCCGCCAAGAGCAGGGGCACCAGGGCGGACGCACTCGCCACGGTCACCCCCGCATTGGTGACGGACCGCAAGGGAGCCCCACCAGCGCGGGTACTCCGCAGAGCCTTGACCGGCTGGGCGTTCAACTTCTCCGGGAGGACACCCCCGCCTCCGGAAGAGATCGTGGCAGCCCTGGAATGGCTGGAGCGCAAGTCCGTCCCCATGTCGCAGCTAGAGGAGTCGGACGTCCTACGGGCAGCGCTGGAGGCTCTGACCTTGCAGCTCAACGGTGCACAGGCCGCCGCGACCACAATCCGCCGAAAGCGCATGGTCCTCAACAATTGCCTGCGCTATGGCATCGAGCGCCGTCAGCTCACCGCCAATCCACTCCAGTTCATCGACTGGTCGCCTCCGGAAACGGATGACGAGATCGATTGGCGGTACGTACCGAGCCCGCAGCAGTCGAAAGCGCTGATCGCGGCGGCCCGCACGGTAGGTCCGCGCGGACGCCACTTGGCCGCGTTCTTCGCCTGCATGTACTACGCGGGCATGCGGCCGGCGGAAGTGATGGACCTGCGCAAGAAGGATTGCACCCTGCCGGAATCCGGGTGGGGGCGACTCCTGCTCGCCGGAAGCTCTCCCCGAGCAGGCTCCACCTGGACGGACGACGGGAGATCACACGACGAGAAGGGCCTCAAGCGACGTGCCCGCAAGGCCACACGGGATGTACCCATTCCCCCGGTCCTGGTGGCCATCCTCCGCGAGCATCTGCAGGTCTACGGCACCGGCGTCGGAGGGCGTCTGTTCCAAGCATCGGAGGGAGGTGTCGTGCAGTCGAAGGACTACTCAACCGTCTGGAAACTTGCCCGTGCGGTCGCGCTCTCCGAAGAACAGGCGGCAACACCACTGGCTGAGGTGCCCTACGCGGCACGGAAAGCAGGCATCACGCTGTGGCTCGTCTCCGGGGTCGATCCCACGGAGGTTGCCCGGCGCGCAGGGCACAGCGTCGCCGTCCTCTACCGGTTCTACGCCAAGGTCTTGGACGGTAAGCGCGAGCAGGCGAACAGCAAGATTGAGCAGGCCCTGAACGATGCGGCCGACGACGAGTCTGCGATGCCGACTCTGTAGCGATCCTGGCCCCGGCCTGGCCCCGACGCGCTGGTCGAGACCGGTATACAGGTGAGACACGGTGAGATAGGAATCGAAAAGGGCGGTTGTTGGGGTGATCCCAGCAACCGCCCTGACCTGCATGTTCGCTACCTGCGGAGAGCGAGGGATTCGAACCCTCGGTCACGGTTCCCCGTGACGACAGTTTTCAAGACTGTTCCCTTAGGCCGCTCGGGCAGCTCTCCTTGCGCGGGTGGGCAGCACTAAGGGGGCGAGCCCCCCGGGTGGTTGTCCGCGCTCAGGGATCTTCTCATGTTTGGGGGTGTGCTCGGGCAGCAATAGCCCCGTACGGCGGAGGTGCTGGTTGCCGTACGGGGCCGGGTGGTGCCGGAGGGTGTCGGGTCGGCGGGTTACTGGTCGCCGGTGCGGGAGCCGAGGGTGACGCTGGTGGTGTGGCTCTGGCCGTTGCGGGTGTAGGTGACGGTGACGACGTCGCCCGGGTGGTGCGACCAGATCTCGCTGACCAGAGTCGGACCGCTGTCGATCTGGACTCCGTCGAGCGAGGTGATGATGTCGCCCGCCTTGAGGCCGGCCTTGTCGGCGGGGCCGCCGGCGGTGACCGGGGCGCTGCCCTGGACCGCGGAGGAGGCGATCTTGGCGCCCTCGCCGGTGTAGGAGTCGTCGCGGAGGATGCCGATGATCGGGTAGACCGGGGTACCGGTCTTGATCAGCTGGTCCGCGACCCACTTGGCCTGGTTGATCGGGATGGCGAAGCCCAGGCCGATGCTGCCGGACTGGGTGCCGGTCGTCGTGCTGCTGCCGGTCGACTGGATCGCCGAGTCGATGCCGATGACCTGGCCCGAGGCGTTCATCAGCGGGCCGCCGGAGTTGCCCGGGTTGATCGACGCGTCGGTCTGCAGCGCGTTCATGTAGGAGGTCTGCGCGCCGGTCGAGTCGCCGGAGGCGACCGGGCGGTTCTTGGCGCTGACGATGCCGGAGGTGACGGTGCCCGAGAGGCCGAAGGGCGCGCCGATCGCGATGGTGGTGTCGCCCACCGCCACCTGGTCGGAGTTGCCGAGCGCCAGCGGCACCAGCGGCTTCTTCGGGGTCCCGGTCAGCTTGATCACCGCGACGTCGTAGCCGGAGGCGCGGCCCACGATGGTGGCCGGGTAGCTGCTGCCGTCGGAGAACTTCACCGACAGCTTGCCGCCGTTCTCCGAAGGCGCCACGACGTGGTTGTTCGTCAGGATGTGGCCCTGGGTGTCGTAGACGAAGCCCGTGCCGGTGCCCGACTCCTGCGAGTTGCTGGCCGAGATGGTCACCACGCTGGGCAGCGCCTTGGCGGCGACCCCGGCGATGCTCTCGGGGGCGCGGCTGAGCGCCTTGGGGTCCACGCTGCTGGTGACCGTCGTGGAACCGTTGGAGCTGTCGTTGTTCTCGATCGCGGCGCCGATCCCGCCGCCGATGCCGCCCGCGATGATCGCGGTGATCGCCAGCAGGGCGAGCAGCGCGCCGCGGCGCTTCTTGCGGGGCGGAACGGGCTGGCCGTAGCCGCCGTAGAAGGGCAGGCCGGGCTGGCCGGCGTACGGAGGCTGGCCGCCGTACGGGGGCTGACCGCCCTGCGGGGCGCCGTAGGCCGGGTCGAATGGGGGCTGGACAGAGGTCGCCTCAGCGCCGGCGCTGGGAACGGGGGCTCCCAGCGGGGGCGCGGTCGGGACCGGCGGCGCGGCCGGGTGGGACTGCTTCTGGTAGGCCGCCTCCGCGAACGCGGTCTCCGCGAACGCGGTCTCCGCGAACGCGGTCTCCGGGAACGCAGCCTCCGCGTACACGGCGCCGTCGGGAGCAGCGGCCACCGGGGCCGGGGGCACCGGGGGTGCCACAGGCTCCGCTATGGGCGGCTGCGGCGGGGCCGGGGCCGGCGGCGGGAAGTCCGCGAGCGTGGGGTCGGCCGGTGGCTCGACCGAGCCGTACGGGAGCACGGCCGTGTCTTCAGGCTGCGAAGCCTGGGGCTGAGCGGACTGAGCGGACTGAGCGGACTGAGCGGACTGAGCGGGCTGGACCGCCTGGACCGGCTGCACGACCGTGTCGTCCGCAGCGGGAGCAGCTGCGGGCGCTGCGTCGCGCGGCACCCCGTTCGACTGCGCGTCGAGGGAGGGTTCCACCGGTTCCCCACCGGTGGGGACAGCCCCACCCTCGTGCTCGGTGCTCACGAATGACCTCCTCCTGCGGGACTCGCGTCCCAAAGCATTGCCCACCCACTGTCAGGGCATCGTAAGGGCCAGCTTGGCGCTTCCCTTGGCCGCATCTATAGCGCACCGATCTGAGAGCTTTCTTACGCCGCCCGCTCACAGCTCATCTACAGCTCATCGGACATTCATCCTTGGCTCGCTGCCCGGCTGCCCCTAGCATGGCCTCGAACACATACGCGGGAGCTTGGACCCATCCAGGCTGAGAGGGCGCCGAACACGGGGCGCCGACCGCCTGAACCTGACCGGGTAATGCCGGCGTAGGGAGCTGAGCCTCGTGACGTCCGTTTCGCCTCCACCCTCCCCTGTCCTCGACCGGGCCGTGGGGTCCCCGCGCGTCGAAGCGCCGCTGGTGCTGGACACCTCGCCCCCGCGCACCCTGGGCTTCCGCGACCAGGCGGCCTTCTGGACCAACCTGGGCGTCAGCCTGATCGGCTTCCAGAGCGCCGCGACCGTGCTGGTCTTCAACGGCAAGGACCTCTCCCTCGCCGCCTCCCTCACCGCGATCGTCGTCGGCACCGTGATCGGCTCGGTGATGCTCGGCATCGCCGCCGTCATCGGGACCAGGGCCGGCGCGCCCGCCATGGCGATCCTGCGCGGGCTGTTCGGCACCCGGCTGTCCTACCTGCCGACGGTGCTCAACATCGTGCAGTGCCTCGGCTGGGGCGTGTTCGAGCTGACCGTGATCGCGATGGGCGCCGACGCCCTCTTCGGCGGCGGACCGCACTGGCTGTACGTGGTGCTGGCCGGGGTACTGACCACGGCGATGACGATCCGTCCGCTCGGCGCCATCGCGGTGCTGCGCAAGTACGTCGCCGTCGCGGTCGGCGTGGCCATGCTGTTCTTCACGGTGGAGCTGCTGCGGCACGGGGTGCACGACCCCTCCCCGGGCAACTGGACCGGCTTCCTGCCCGCCGTCGACTCGGTGATCGCCGTCTCCATCTCCTTCGTCCCGCTGGCCGCCGACTACACCCGGCACGCCAGGAGCACCCGCAGTTCCTTCTGGGGCGCGTTCAGCGGCTACACGGTCTCCCAGGTGTGGTGCTACGTGGTGGGGCTGCTGGCGCTGCTGCAGGTCGGCGGCGACCCGAACAAGATCTTCAGCACCTTCATGGGCATCACCGCAGGCTGGCTGTTCTTCGCCGTGCTGGTGCTGCGCGAGGCGGACCAGTCCTTCGCCAACGTCTACTCGACGGCGATGTCGGTGCAGAACCTGCTGCCCCGGGTGGACCGCCGGATTCTCACCGTCGGACTCGGCGCCCTGGTCACCGTGCTGGCTCTGCTGGTGACCGACTTCAGCGGGTACGTGTCCTTCCTGGGACTGATCGGCGCGGTCTTCGTGCCGCTGTCGGCGGTGCTGGCGGTGGACTTCTACTTCGGGGCGGGGCGGAGCGAAGGAGGCTGGGACCTGACCGAGACCGCGCCTACTCGGTGGCTGACGCTGCTGCCGTGGGCGGTGGGCTTCGCGGTCTACCAGCTGATCGCCCCGGCGCAGCTGACCGGCTGGGCCGGCTCCTGGCCCTCCTTCTGGGCCCACGCCCAGAACGCCCTGCACATCCACCCGCAGGTGTGGACCTCGGCCTCGCTGTTCTCCTTCGTCGTCCCGGCCCTGATCACCTGGGCGCTGACACCGCTGCTCCGCCGGGGGCTGTGAGCTCCGCCGGGGGCTGCGAACGGGGGCGTTAACCGGTCGCACCGGCAGAATTCATCTGCCGCTGCCGGGGCCGCACGGGGGTGCGTTTTAGGCTTGTGGCGTGTCGAACGCTCCCCAGTCGAACGCCCATCGGCAGCTGGTGCTGCCCAATCGCACGAGCACCCGTGTGGTCGCCCACCGCGGCGCCTCCGGCACCCTCGCCGAACACACCCTGGCCGCGTACAAACTGGCCGTGGACGAGGGGGCCGACGCCCTGGAGTGCGACGTCCGGCTGACCGCCGACGGCCATCTGGTGTGCGTGCACGACCGCCGGGTGGACCGGACCTCCAACGGGCGGGGCGTCGTGTCGACGCTGGAACTGGCCCAGCTGTCGGAGCTGGACTTCGGCTCCTGGAAGGCCGGGCGCGAAGCGGTCGCAAGCGGCGCGGCCGAGGCGACACCCGCGACCGGCGCGGCCGGCGACATGGAGGACGGCGACGAGGCGGACTGGGCCGACGCCGAGCACACCTCGGTGCTGACCCTGGAGCGGCTGCTGGAATTCGCCACCACCTGCGGCCGCCGCATCGAACTCGCGATCGAGACCAAGCACCCCACCCGCTACGCGGGTCTCGTGGAGCGCAAACTCCTGGAGCTGCTGCACCGCTTCGATCTGGTCACCCCGGCCGACGGCGAGCGCACCCCGGTGCGGATCATGAGCTTCAGTCAGCTCTCGCTGCGCCGGGTGCGGGAGCTCGCCCCCGCCATTCCCACGGTCTTCCTGATGGAGCGGGTGCCGCTGCGGTTCCGCGACGGCACCCTCCCGCACGGGGCGCGGATCGCCGGACCCGGCATCGACCTGGTCCGCGCCAACCCCGGCTACGTCGCCGCACTGCACCGCGCCGGGCACCGGGTGCACGTCTGGACGGTGGACGATCCGGCGGACGTCGAGCTGTGTCTGCGGCTCGGCGTGGACACCATCATCACCAATCATCCGCGCCGGGTACTTGACCAGTTGGGCCGCTAGTACGGACTATGGCGGAGCCGGGAAGCCTGCTTGGGCAGGCGTGCGCGGGCGCATGGGAATGGCCGGAAATTCACCCGGCTCACCATTCTTCACCACCCCCGATAAACACTCAGTGACGACATGGCTACGCTTAGTAAAATGGGTGGCTTGATTCCGACTTCAGCTGCTTTTTCGGCATGCCGAGGTGCTTCTGTTCTCGTTTCCGCCGTGCTTGCAACGGGCATTCACACCCTGGCTGACAGCTGAGGAGGAGGTCCGGGGGTGGCGCTGGTGGTAGCGCGTGATGTGCCGACTTCTTCGGCGACCATGGCCGTGCCCCATGGTCCCGAGAGCGTGAGCACTGCACGGCGTCGACTGCGAAAGGACCTCGCCGCGCAGCATCTGCCCGACGTCGTCATCGACGACGCGGTGCTCATACTCTCCGAGCTTCTGAGCAATGCCTGCAGGCACGCCAGGCCCCTGGAGCCGGTACCGGCCTCCTCGCACGACGGCGTCCACCCGGGCTCGAACACCGACCAGCCGACGGCACGGGCGCACGCCCAGGCCGCCTGGCTGGGACAGAGCCAGGGTCAGGCGGACTGCGGACGGGTGGTCGTCGGCTGGGAACTGCACAGCGACGGGCTGCTCACCGTGGAGGTCACCGACGGCGGCGGGCCGACCCGGCCGCGCCGGGGCAGCCCCTCGCTGACCGCGCGAGGCGGCCGCGGCCTGGGCATTGTCGGACAGTTGGCGAGCGACTGGGGGGTCAGGGACGCCCCCGGCGAGGTGACCGTGTGGGCGGTGCTCCCGGTGCGGGCCCGTCACGCCAGGCGCGACGGCGTCACGACGGGGTGAGCGAACAGGTGACTCGGCCCCGAACGGGCTGACACCGCATCAGGGGTGCGGCGACCGCAAGGCACCGCGGGGTGACCGGCGGGGACCCGCGGCACCACTAGGCTCGGTGCGGAACAAAAGCAGCCGCCGCACCGGGAGATACCGCACCATGGCCAAGAAGCCTCCGCAGAAGGCGCCCGCCCGCGCCGGGTCGAACACCTCAGCCAGCGCAGCAGCCGCGAGGGAGATCCCCGTCGTCGGCGCGCGCGAGGCCTGCCCCTGCGGTTCCGGCCGCCGCTACAAGGCCTGCCACGGCCGCGAAGCCTCGCACGCCGTCCAGGAACTGGTGCAGCGTCCGTTCGAGGGGCTGCCCGGCGAGGGCGACTGGGTGGCGCTGCGCGAGCTCGTCCCGGCAGCCACGGTGCCGCTGACGCTGACCGCGGCGGCGCTGAAGGGCGCCAACGGCGAGGTCCCCGCGGTGACCCTGGCGACGGTGCTGCCGATGGCCTGGCCCGCGATGCGTCGTCAGGACGGCAGCGTGCTGCTGGGTCTGCAGACCCACGGCTCCTCCGGCGACATCAGCCGCGACCTCGGCGACGCGCTGCTGCAGGCGCTGTCCGTCGAGCCGGGCACGCCGGTGCCGCCGCGCCGGCCGGCCGCGGACGCGCCGCGGCTGCAGGAACTGGTCGACACCTCGGCCCCGTTCGAGCCGACCCTGCACAGCGGCTTCGAGTTCTGGCTGGACGACGCCGACGCGGCGGTCGGCGAGGTCGCCGCCTCGCTGGAGAGCGCGAACGCCACCATCATCCCGACCGTGCGGCTGGCCTCGGTGGAGACCGCGTACTGGTGCTCGGTGCCGGACAAGAACCACCTGCGCTGGGTGATGCCCCATGCGGAGGACCGGCTGCTGGACGCGCTGGCGCGGCTCGCGGCGAAGGACGAAGCCGGCCTGGGCGAGGGGACCAAGCTGGTCGGCTCGTTCCGGGCGCACGGACTGACCGTGCCGGTGTGGGACCTGCCGTCGGAGATGACGGCGGAGGACTGCGAGAAGCCGGCCGCCGCTTTTGCCGAGCGCCTTGCCGGCGCACTCGCCGACAGTGCGCCGCTCACGGGTCAGGAGCGCCGGGCGCGCGCCGGTCTGGTGAACCGTCAGGTCACCCTCGGCTGACAACGGACCGTTTACGCATTGCGCTCGATCGGGCACGTTCGGCGACAGCGAATGTCGACCCGTGCCCTTTTGGCAGTGATGTGCATCACAATTCCCCAGGTGGAGGCAGAAACACCGCTTCTGACTCCCCCGGGGGAATTTGCTTGGGGGCCAAAACTTGTTACGGTTTAAACAGCTCGGTCGCTGGTGCATCCCCCGTCGCCAGCGGCCGGGCATTGTCTTTTCGGCTGCCCGGCCGTCGGCCCGCCGATGCGCGGCCCGCTCAGTACGCCAGCCGTGCCCCGTCGGGGACCGCCGCACTGGCCGCGACCAGAGCCCCCATCAGATCACTCACCGAGGGTAGCCACGGCGTCCCGTCGGCCCCCGGATCCAGTACCGGCTCCCGGGCCCAACGCAGCACCCCCGCCCCGGTCCTGGACGGCGGCAGCACCACGTACCCGCCGCTGCCGTGGTAGCGCAGACTGGTGGGCACCCACTCCTGGGCGATCAGCAGCTCCGCCAACTCCTGCATGGTGTACGGCGCGACGAGCAGAACGTACCTGGTGGGCGTGGCGATCACCGGACCGGTCCGGATCCGCAGCGCGTCGAAGTACTCCAGCACCCGCGCCCCGGCCGAGGCGGGCAGGCTCACCGCCGAGACCGGACCGCCGGTCGCCAGCAGCAGCGGTGCGTCCGGATGGCATCGCCACCACCAGCGCACCATCCTGCTGTCGGTGGTCGCAGCCAGTAGCGGCGGATCGTAGGGGTGCGCTCCCGGAGTGGGGCAGTCGGGGCGCGGGCAGGCACAGCCCTCCCAGCCCGTGGCGGCACCCGGCAGCACCGGCCAGCCCCACTCCTGCGAGCAGGTCATGGCCGCGGACAGGAGCAGTGACCGCTCCCTGCGCCGACCGGCGGAAAGCGCCCGTGCGAGCCCTCGTGCAAGCAGGTTCCGAGGGCGGATCGTGCTGAGAACCCCGCGCATGAGCACTCGTTCCTTTCCGTGACCAGTCAAGGATCGGTACGTGATCTCGCGCAACGAGAAGCGCACCACGCCCGACGCGCTCTGCGGAACCTGGCGGGGGGGTGGCGCAGGGTGGCGATTGTTCCGCCGGCCCTGTCAGGCTTGTACCCCGGAACCCGGATGTTGCCTCAGCATTCCCGCGACGGCTTGCGGGATGTTTTCGGGCTGCTTCCCCGGGCGGCCCGCCGGAGGGCCTCAGGAACACGTTCACTCACGAGATTGACGCATCGTCCGGAATGACGCGGGCGAACCGGCGATGGTTCCACCGATCGGGTCACCCGGCTTCTCCGCGCCGTTGGCAGATTGGCATGTCCAGAAGGGCCCGGAAGGGCAGCGGCCGACCCCTCGTGCTCGTACGATCCGGACATGGACGCACAACCGACGCCGGACGGCCCGCACGGCGGCAAGCTCAATGACGAGCTCGATGGCGGGAGAACTCCCTCGAACCGCTCGGTCGCGGTGGTGATCGCGGCGCATGACGAAGCGTCACGGATCGCCCTGACGGTGATCACGGCGCGGCGGCTGCCCGGCGTGGACCTGGTCGTGGTGGTCGACACCGGGTCGACCGACTCCACCGCGCGGGTCGCCGGGGACTCCGGGGCCGAGGTGCTCCGACTGGGGGCGCGGACCGACCGGACCGAGGCGCTGCTGCGCGGCGTGGCGAGGGTCACCGCGCTGGAGGCCTCCGGGACGGAGGTGGCCGGATCGGGTCGGTCCGGGCCGCGCCATCTGCTCTTCCTACAGCCCGACGTGATGTCCGGCGCCGCCGAGGCGGTGCGGCTGCTGGAGCCGGTCCAGGCCGGCCAGGCCGACGCGGTACTGGCCCGGGCCGGGAGCGCGGCGCCGGAGGCGGGCGCTGCGGCACGCCGCGCACGCCGGGGCATCGAGCGGGCCACCGGCCTCTCGGCCGGCTTCCCCATCGCGGCCGAACTGTGTCTGACCAGGGAGGCCTTTACCGCCGCCGAACCGCTGTCCGGCGGCGCCGGGGCAACTGCCGGTCTGATCATCGACTTGATGCGGCGCGGATTCCGCGTGGTCGAGGTCCCGGTCGACTGGTCCCATCGGCCGCGCCGCGGGGGACTGCGGGCCGGGCTGCGGGAGTTCGGGCAGTGGCGCGAGGTCGGACGGACCCTCTCCGCGCACCGATGACGAAGAGCGATGTTTTTCGGCCAGGTATTCGGGCAAAGACACCAATCACCTGGCACCTCACAGTCCTGGACATCACCCGATCGGTGTGTGTAGAAGTAAGTCACTAATTGCCTCACGGCATGACACGGGGGTGCAAAATTAGTTATTTCGGACAAATCACTTCACGCTCTGTATTTCCCCTCGGTGCGTCCCCCTTGCAGCCCGCACCCGCAGCGAAGGGCGCACACCATGGCTGACTCCCCCTCACCCCGCACCGGCCGCACCCTCGACGGACACACACCCGACGCCCGCACCCTCGACGGGCAGGCGCCCGCCGTCCCCGCCCCGACCAGCTCCGTCGACCAGGCCGCGGGCGGGTCCGGCCCCACCATGTCCGGCACTACCACAACCGGCCCTACCACAACGGACGCCGACCCCGGTACCGAGCAGTCCGAGCTCACCACCCTCTACCAGCTGACCGAGCGGCTGACCGCCGCCTCCGGCCTGGAGGAGACCCTGCGCGGAGCCCTCAAGGCCGGCGCCGCCATCCTCGGCGCCCAGCGCGGGATGCTGCTGCTCGCCGACCCCCCGGTCCACAACGCCGACGGCACCGACGGTCCCGACGGCCTCGCCGCGTTCGGCACCATCGACTCCCCCGGCACCACTATCGGCTACGGCCTGGACCGCCCGGCCCTCGGCGCGCTGGAGACCGTCCCGCGCGACAGCGGCCCGTACTCGGGCCTGCTCGCGGGTGCCAGCCAGGCCATGGCCTGGGGGCTGCTCGGCGCCGAGGCCGCCGCGGCCCGGGGGAGCGCCGGGGCGGTCGGCGACCGCTTCCGAGAAGTGGCCGGCCAGCTGGGCATCGACGCCTCCTTCGCCCTCCCGCTCGCGGCCCCCGGTGAAGGCGGGGAGCCCTTCGGCGCGGCCATCTGGTTCTTCTCGGCACCATCCGTCGCGCCCGGCGCACCCGTCACGCCCGGCGTGCTGGACACGCTCGACACGGAGGCCCGCCGGGCCGGGCTCGCCCAGCGGTACTGCGCCGTCCCGACCGAGAGCCAGCAGCGCCTGGCCGCGCTCTACTGCTCCGCCGCCTCCCGCCTGATCGCCAAGGAGATCGAGCGCGACCGGCTCCGCCGCACCACCGAGGCGCTGCGCCGGGGCCTGCTGCCGGACCGGCTCCCCCGGATCCCCGGCATCCAGCTCGCCGCCCGCTGCCTGCCCGCCGGGCTGGACCTCTCCGCGGGCAGCGACTGGTACGACGCGCTGGCCCTGCCGGACGGCAGCCTCGCCCTGAGCGTCGGCAGCGTCAACGGCGGCGGCCCCGACTGCGCGGCCGCGATGGGCCGGATCCGCGCCGCCCTGCGTGCCTACGCCGTCCTGGAGGGCGAGGACCCGGTCTCCGTCCTCGGCGACCTGGAGCTGCTGCTCAAGACCACCGAGCCGGCCCGCACCGCGACCGCGCTCTACGCCTACCTCGACCCGCGCACCCGGCAGCTGTCCATCGCCGGCGCCGGGCAGTGCCCGCCGCTGCTGGTGACCTCCTTCGGCGCCAGCTTCGTGGAGACCTCGCTCTCCGCTCCGCTGGGCATGCTGAGCTGCTGGGAGGCCCCGGGCGTGGAGCTCCGGGCGGACCGTGGCGACCTGCTGCTGCTCTACACCGAGGGCCTGGCCCGCCGCTGCGGCACCTCGCTCCACGCCGGGCAGGCCAAACTGCGCTCGGCCGCGGCGGCGGCCCCCCGCGAGGCCCGGCACGACCCGGACCGCTTCTGCGCCTACCTGCTCAGCACCTGCCTGGACGGCGCCGACGGCCCGGCCGGGGCGGACGACATCGTGCTGTTGGCCGCAGGCTTCGAGTAGGGGCCTTCGAGCGAGGGAGATCGAGTAAGGGACGCAGCGGGCTTCCGACCCTTTCGGCCATCTGTTCGCAGGTCCTAGGATCGTAGGGACCCCCCCGTCCGCGGGTGGTCCCGTACGAGCAGGAGGCGACGCAGGTGAACGACGCGACCGAGCCGACCACGACCGAGGCACCCGAGGCTGTCGACGAGGCGCAGGACCAGCCGATCAAGGGGCGGAAGAACGGCCTCTACCCGGCGCTCTCGGACGAGCTCGCCGAGGTCATGAAGGCCGGCTGGGCCGACACCGAGCTGCGCGACCTCGCCCCCGTCGAACAGTCCGCCTACGCGGCCAAGCGCCGCGCCGCGCTGTCGGCCCGCTTCCCCGGCGACCGCCTGGTGGTCCCGGCCGGGGGCCTGCGGACCCGCGCAAACGACACCGAGTACCCGTTCCGGGCCGCCACCGAGTACGTCCACCTCACCGGCGACCAGAGCCAGGACGCCGTGCTGGTGCTGGAGCCCCGCAGCGAGGGCGGCCACGACGCCACCGCCTACCTGCTGCCGCGCTCCAACCGCGAGAACGGCGAGTTCTGGCTGGACGGCCAGGGCGAGCTGTGGGTCGGCCGCCGGCACAGCCTGGCCGAGGCCGAGGCCCTGCTCGGCCTGCTCACCCGCGACGTCCGCCAGGCCGTCGCCGAGTTGACGCTCGCGGCCGAGGAGAGGCCCGCCACCACCCGGATCGTCCGCTCCTACGACGCCGCGCTGGAGACCGCACTCGCCGAGCACACCACCCGACACGGCGACGAGGAGCTGCGGGTCTTCCTCAGCGAACTGCGCCTGGTCAAGGACGAGTGGGAGGTCGCCCAGCTGCAGGCCGCCTGCGACGCCACCGCCAAGGGCTTCACCGACGTGGTCCGCGAGCTGGCCCAGGCCGTGGCCAGCTCCGAGCGCTGGATCGAGGGCACCTTCTACCGCCGGGCCCGGGTCGAGGGCAACGACATCGGCTACGGCTCCATCTGCGCGGCCGGCCCCCACGCCACCACCCTGCACTGGGTCCGCAACGACGGCGAGGTCCGCCCCGGCGAGCTGCTGCTGCTGGACGCCGGCGTGGAGACGCACACCCTCTACACCGCCGACGTCACCCGCACCCTGCCGATCAACGGCCGCTTCGACGAGCTCCAGCGGAAGATCTACGACGCGGTGTACGACGCCCAGGAGGCCGGCATCGCCGCGGTGAAGCCGGGGGCCCGCTACCGCGACTTCCACGAGGCCAGCCAGCGGGTGCTGGCCGAGCGCCTGATCGAGTGGGGCCTGGTCGAGGGCCCGCTGGAACGCGTCCTGGAGCTCGCGCTGCAGCGCCGCTGGACCCTGCACGGCACCGGCCACATGCTCGGCCTGGACGTCCACGACTGCGCCCAGGCGCGCACCGAGACCTACGTCGACTGCCTGCTGGAGCCGGGCATGGTCCTCACCGTCGAGCCCGGCCTGTACTTCCAGGCCGACGACCTGACGGTGCCCGAGGAGTACCGCGGCATCGGCGTGCGGATCGAGGACGACATCCTGGTCACCGCCGACGGCAGCCGCAACCTCTCGGCCTCGCTCCCGCGCAGCTCGACCGAGGTCGAGAACTGGATGGCGCAGCTCAAGGGCTGATGCAGCTCTTTCAGGGGGCGCGGGGAACTGCGCGATCAGCCCTCTACGAAGGTGCATGGTTGGCAGCGCAGTTCCCCGCGCCCCTTTGGGGGCGCGGGGAACTGCGCGAAGAGCAACCACCGCGGACGTGGAGCCCGCTACCGACGCTCACCCCGCTCCGCGTTGGCCAGGACGGCGTCGTGGAACCACCGGGCCGCCCCCTCGGCCAACTCCTCGTACGTGGCCTGGAACCGCTCGTCCGCGACGAACATCTCCGCCAGCCCCCGCTGCATGGCAAAGCTGCAGTCGTAGAAGTTGCGGCAGACGTGCTGCCGGTGCTCCTCCGCGATGTCCATCGCCACCCCGCTGTCAGCGGCCACGCCACCCCGCACCGCCGCCGAGATGCGCCGCATGATCTCGTCGCCCTCGGCCTTGATCCGGATCCAGTCGTCCTTGGTGAGCTCGGCCGTCCGCCGCCGGGACTGCTCCCAGGCGTCGGTCCCGCCCCAGCGTTCCTGCGCCTCGTCCTCGTACTCCTGGTAGCCCTCGCCGAAGATCTCGAACTTCTCCTCGGGGGTCAGATTGATTCCCATGGTGCGTGCCTCCAGTGCTTCCTCAACGGCCGCCGCCATCCGCTGGAGCCGCTCGATCCGCCCGGTGAGCAGCGCGTGCTGACGCCGCAGATGCTCGGAGGGGGCGATGTCGCGGTCGTCCAGGATGGTGGCGATCTCTTCGAGGGAGAACCCGAGCTCGCGGTAGAACAGGATCTGCTGCAGCCGGTCCAGGTCGGCGTCGTCGTAGCGGCGGTAGCCGGCCGCGGTGCGACCGCTCGGCGACAGCAGCTTGATCTCGTCGTAGTGGTGCAGGGTGCGCACCGTGGTCCTGGCGAAGCCGGCGACCTGGCCCACCGAGTAGCTCATGGCTCGCTCTCCCTTCCGCCGACCAGCCTGGTTCCTCACGTCGCGTGAGGGTCAAGCCGGCAGCGCTCAGGAGGCGTGCAGCAGCGGGCGGTCGCGGTACTTGAGCATCTTGTCGAAGGAGACCACGGCGCCGCTGTGGGGGTGGTTGCGGAACTGGACGTGGTCCATCAGCGCCCGGATCAGGAACAGGCCCCGACCGTTCTCGGCGCAGAGGTCGGGCAGCTCGTGACCGGCGTCGGCGAAGGCCGCCGCGTCCGCGCCGAGTTCGAGGTCCGGGCCGAGAACCGGCACCGGACGCGGACGGACCTGCGCCGACGCCGGCGCCAACGCACCGTGGCGGCGGCCGCGGTGGCTGCGGGCCGGGGCGCAGGGACGGATCCGGGTCGTCGCCGGGATCTCGGCCGGTGTCGTCCCGGGGGCGGGTGACGCGCAGCCGGGGTCGGCCGAGAAGCCGGGGCCGGTGTCGGTGATCTCGACCCGCAGACAGCCGTCCTCGATGGTCGCGGTGACCTGGAATCCGCTGTCCTCACCGGTGTCCGTCAGATGCGCGGCGTGCTCCACCGCGTTGGCACAGGCTTCGGTCAGGGCGACGCCGACCTCGTGCGAGATGTCCGGGTCGACACCGGCCGAAGCCATGGTCCCCAGGAGGATGCGGCGGGCGAGCGGAACGCTCGCCGGCTCACGCCGAAGGTGCAGAGACCACCAGATGTCCACGGCAGGCTCCTCCTGGCTGCGGCTCCACATATCACTACCTATAACCGACCGTCAGGGGAATCAATCGTCACGGCGGGAACTTGTCACCCCCTTAGCGGACGTACGGAAGCGGAGCGCGCACGGCGGAGCACCTCGGCGGCGTGTCCGTGGACGGGTACGCGGGCGCACGCTCCCCTACCGCGACGGCGTACCGGACACCCAGGCGCGGGCGGCCCGGGGTGCGGTGAGAGACTGGCCGACGTCATGTCTGTGTTCCCAGCCGCCCCGGTGACCACGCCGGACCGCACCGCCGCACTGGACCTCCGCATGCTGAGGGCGCTGCCCTTCGCGGTGGTCTGCGTCGTGGTGTCCGCGGTCGGGCACTGCCTCGCCGGCGGCGGAAGGATCCCGGTGGGCGCGCTGCTGCTCGGCGGTCTCACCGTGTGGGCGATCGCCGCCGCGCTGGCCGGACGGGAACGGCGGCTGCCGTCGATCGTCGGAGCGCTGGCGGTCGGCCAGCTCGCTCTGCACCTACTGTTCCACCAGGCGGCCATGGGCAGCATGAATGGCATGTCTGGCATGAGCGGAATGGCCGGGATGGATGGCATGGCCGGCATGGACGGCACGGGCAGCTCGTCCGGCGCCGGCAGCGCCCTCGCCGCGCTCGCCGCCAAGCTGCTCTGCGGCCCGGCGGGGTCCGCCGCCTCCGCGCTGCCGCGCGGCACCACCGCCGCGCAGCTGGTCGAGCAGGCAGGCATCGACCCGCACCTGGTCATCAGCGGCACTCCGCAGCTGTCCGCGTTCTGGACCCACAGCGGACCGCTGGGCCTCAGCCCGCTGATGCTGCTGGGCCACCTCCTCGCCGCGCTCACCGCCGGCTGGTGGCTCCGCCGCGGCGAAGCGGCGCTCTGGCGGCTGCTGCGGCTGACCGGCCAGGTCGCCGAGACCCTCGCTCAGACCTGGACCGCGCCGCTGCGCACTCTGCTCGCCCTCGCCGCCGCGCTGCTGCGCGGCCGGCTCGGCAGCCTCGACGGCGCCGCCGCAGCCGCCCGCCGCAGCCACGCCCGGGAGCACCGGACCCGGCCGCGCGGCGTCCTGCTGCGCCACCAGGTCGTCAGGCGCGGGCCGCCGCTGTGCGCCCTCCCGGCCTGACCCGACCCCGACACGACCCGAGGAACCTCTCCGGCAGCACGGGCAGGGCAGGTCGGCCATGCCTCCCTGCCCCCGTACCTCCAGCACTGGAGAGTTCCATCATGCGTTCCACTGTCATCGTCACCGGCCTGGCCGCGACGGCCCTGCTGCTGCTCGCGGGACCCGCCTCCGCGCACGTCACCGTCAACCCCAGCAGCGTCGCCCAGGGCAGCTACACCGCGGTGAGCGTGCGCGTCCCCAACGAGGAGACGAGCGTCAACACCACCCAGGTGCAGCTGTACCTGCCGACCGACCACCCGATCGCCTCCGTCGCCACCGAGGCCGTCCCGGGCTGGACCGTCACCGTGCAGAAGACCAAGCTCAGCAAGCCGCTCACCACCGACGACGGTCAGGTCACCGAGGCGGTCTCGGAGATCACCTGGACCGGGGGGACGATCAAGCCCGGACAGTTCCAGGACTTCGCGCTGTCGCTGGGCCCGATGCCCACCGACACCACAACGCTCACCTTCAAGGCACTGCAGACCTACAGCGACGGCTCGATCGTCCGCTGGATCCAGCCGACCGTCGAGGGCCAGACCGAGCCGGCCAACCCGGCCCCGGTGCTCCACCTGACCAGCGCGGCCGGCTCCGGCAGCAGTGACAGCGCCTCGGCCCCAGCCTCAGCCTCCGCCGCCGCGCAGCCGAGCGTCACCACCGCGACGACGGCCACCAAGGCCGGCAGCGACACCACGGCCCGGGTCCTCGCCGGCGTCGGCGTGGTCGTCGGCCTGCTCGGCGTCGGCTTCGGCTTCCTCGGCTGGCGCCGCGGCGGCACGACGCGCGGCACCGGCGGCGAGTGATCCCGCGCGGGGGCGGGCCCCAGGGCCCCACCGTCCGGGCCCGCCCCCGCGCACCGGCGCTGCTCCAACAGACCCGCAGACCTCGCAGACCTGCAGACCTCGCAGACCCGCAGCATGAATGGACCACAGAATGCCGCACCTCCGCCGCCGTTCCCTGCTCACCGGCGCCGTCGCCGCCTCCGCCGGCCTGCTGCTGGCCGCCTGCGGCAGCTCCTCCGGCTCGTCCGCCTCCTCCTCCGGCGACAACTCCGGCGCCGTGAACCAGCTGAGCGGCCAGGGCAGCAACTCCCCCTACCAGGGCGTCAACCTCGGCCGTACCTTCGACAAGCCCGCCGCCACCCTCGCCGACACCAGCGGCAAGCCCTTCGACATCGCCAAGCAGACCGCCGGCAAGGCGGTGCTGCTCTACTTCGGCTACACGCACTGCCCGGACGTCTGCCCGACCACCATCGGCGACATCGCGGTGGCGATCTCCAAGCTGCCCAAGGACCAGCAGAAGTCGGTCGAGGTGGTGTTCGTGACCACCGACCCGGCCAGGGACACCCCCGCCACCCTGCGCAGCTGGCTGAACTCCTTCAACAGCGGCTTCATCGGGCTGACCGGCGACATCACCACCATCATCGCGGCGGCCAAGTCGGTCGGCGTCGCGGTGGAGGCCCCCACCAAGGGCAAGGAACCGGTGCACGGGGCCCAGGTCCTGGCCTACGCACCGACCGACAACAAGGCGCACATCCTCTACACCAGCGGCACCACCTCGGCGACCTACCTGCACGACCTGCCACTGCTCATCAAGGGGGTGACCGCATGAGGCGCGGGGCAGCCCTCGTCGGCGCCGCGCTGCTCGCGGGGAGCCTCGGGCTGACGGCCTGCGGAGGCTCCTCCGGCGGCGCGTCCACGGCCGCCTCGCCCGCGCGGATCAGCGTCAGCAACGCCTACATACCGCTGTCCGCGACCCCGGACATGGCCGTGGCCTACTTCGACATCAGCAACACCGGCGGCACCGCCGACCGGCTGACCGGCGTGACCAGCCCGTCCGTGCAGAGCGCGGCGCTCAACCAGTCCACCGAGACGTCCATGCGGCAGATAGACGGCGTGGACGTGCCCGCGCACGGCACTGCGCAGCTCGCCCGGGGCGGCACGCATGTGATGCTGATGGGCCTCGACCCCGCGCCGAAGGTCGGGCGGCAGATCGAGCTGCGGCTGTCGTTCCAGCACTCGGGAACGGTCACGGTCGAGGCCACCGTCCAGCCGCTGACCTACCAGCCTCCAACGACGAAGTGACGGCCATGCAGACTGCCCCCCGGACCCGCGTCGCCTCCCTGGCCTCCCTCACCGCCCTGCTCGGGCTGCTGCTCGCGCTGATGCTGGCGGGCGCGACCTCCGCGTCCGCGCACGCCGCGCTGCTGTCCAGCGACCCGGCCCAGAACGCCGTGGTGCAGACCGCGCCGACGCAGGTCGTGCTGCACTTCAGCGAGCAGGTCACGCTGGCCGCCGACGACATGCGGGTGTTCGACCCGGCGGGCAAGCGGGTGGACAGCGGGTCCACCGGGCACAACGGCAGCGACGACACCACCGCCAGGGTCGCCCTGGCGTCCGGCCTGGCCCAGGGCACCTACACGGTGGCCTGGCGCGCGGTCTCCGCCGACACCCACCCGGTCTCCGGGGCCTTCACCTTCTCCTACGGGCACACCTCCAGCACCACCCCGGTCGCCGGGGAGCAGCCGGTCAAGGGCACCACCCTTGTCGGCGCCCTCTACGGCGGCTCGCGCACGGTGCAGTACGGCGCGTACGCGCTGCTGGTCGGCTCGGTGGCGCTGGTGCTGCTGTGCTGGCCGGCGGGCGTGCGGCGGCGCTCGGTGCAGCGGCTGATGCTGGGCGGCTGGGCGGCGCTGCTGCTGGCGACGGTCGCCCAACTGCTGCTGCGCGGGCCGTACGAGGCCGCGACCGGGATCGGGCAGGCCTTCGACCTGACGGTGATTCAACGCACGCTGGGCGAGCATCTGGGCACCATGCTGGTGGTGCGGATGCTGCTGCTCGCGGCGGCGGGCGTGTTCCTGTCGATGCTGGGCGGCCAGAACGGGGTCGGCCGGCCGGCCGACGAGGCCGGTCCCGCCACCGAGTCCACCGAAGCCGGCGAAGCCGGCGAAGCCGGCGAACGACGGCTGCGGGCCGTCCTCGGGGTGGCGGGCGCGGTGCTCGCGATCGCCCTCGCCTGCACCTGGGCGCTGGCCGACCACGCCTCGGTCGGCATCCAGGTCGGTCTCGCCGTCCCGCTGGACGTGGTGCACATCCTCGCCATGGCGTTCTGGCTCGGCGGCCTGACCACGGTGCTGGTGGGGCTGCGCGTCCCCGCTGCCGAGGGAGGGATCGGGGTCGCCCAGGTGCGCATGTTCTCCACCGTGGCGCTGTGCTCGGTGTCGGCGCTGGTCGCCACCGGTGTCTACCAGGCCTGGCGCGGTCTGGGCTCCTGGGGCGCACTGACCTCGACCACCTACGGCCGACTGCTGCTGGTGAAGGTCGGCGCGGTGGTGGTGATCCTCGCCGCAGCGTGGATCTCCCGGCGCTGGACCGCGCTGCTCGGCAGCGAGCCGGAGCCGGCGGCGGAGCCCGCGGCCGAGCCGGAACCCGTCCCGGTGCCCGCCGAGCAGCCCGCTGACGAACCGTCCGACGAACCGGACCCGGTCCGCCGTGCCCAGCTCGAACGCCAGGACGCCGCCCGCCGCACGGCGACCGCGCAGCGGGCCCGCGAGGCCAGCCCCGCCCGGGGAATGCTGCTGCGCTCCGTCCTGCTGGAGGTGGTCTTCGCCGTCGTCGTGCTGGTCGTCACCACCCTGCTCACCAACGCGCCGCCCGGACGCTCCGTCACCGCGCAGGCCCGGGCGGCGGGCCAGGTGCAGCAGATCACCAGCGGACCGGCCGACCTCACCCTGCCGTTCGACACCGGCGGCCCCGGCGCCAACGCCAAGGGCAAGGTCAGCATCGAGGTCGACCCGTCCCGGGTCGGCACCAACGTCCTGCACGCCTATGTCTACGACAGCAGCGGCAAGCCCGTGGACGAGCCCGAACTGGACGTCACCCTCACCCTGCCGGCGAAGAGCCTCGGCCCGCTGCCGGTGAAGCTGTCCAAGCTCGACGTCGGCCACTGGGCCGCCTCGGCCCTGCAACTGCCGATGGCGGGCAGCTGGCGGCTGTCGGTGAGCGTCCGCTCGGACGCCATCGACGAGACGACCGTGACCGCGACCATGAACGTGAGCTCCTGAGATGACGACGCACGACCAGGACGACCACCCGCACGGCCTGTCCCGGCGGCGACTGCTCGCCACCGCCGGGACGGCCGGCGCCGCGGGCCTCGCCGTCGGCGCGGGCGCCGGCCTCGGCGCGCACGCGCTGGCAGCCGCCCCGGCCGCCCCAGCCGCCACCCCGCTGACCTCGCTCGGCGCGGACACCGTCCCCTTCCACGGCGTCCACCAGGCCGGGATCGTCCAGCCGATGCAGGCCCGGTTGGTCGCCACCGCCTTCGACCTCACCCCGGGGACGGCCCGCCCCGGCCTGGTCGCGCTGATGAAGCGCTGGTCGGCAGCGGCGGCGGCGCTGGCCGAGGGCCGTACCCCGCCCGGCCTCGCCGACGACGCCGTGGCCCTGGACGCGGGCCCCTCCTCGCTGACCGTCACCTTCGGCTTCGGCGCCTCCGTCTTCCCCAAGATCTCCGCCACCGCTCCCGCGGCCCTCGCGCCGCTCCCTTCGTTCCACGAGGACGCGCTGGACCGCAGCCGCAGCGACGGCGACCTCTGGGTCCAGGTCTGCGCGGACGACGCCCTGGTCACCCATCACGCCATGCGCACCCTGCAGCGGCTGGCGGCCGGCGCCGCCACGGTCCGCTGGCAGATGAGCGGCTTCAGCCGCTCCCCCGGCGCGACCGCGCAGCCGCGTACCGGACGCAATCTGATGGGCCAGATCGACGGCACCAACAACCCCAGGCCCACCGACTCCACCTTCGACGCCCGGGTCTTCGTCCCAGCCAAGGGCGACCCGGCGTGGATGGCCGGCGGCAGCTACGCCGTGTTCCGGCGGATCCGGATGCTGCTGGACGCCTGGGACCAGCAGTCCACGGACCGTCAGGAACGGGTCATCGGCCGCCGCAAGGCCTCCGGCGCCCCGCTCTCCGGCGGCACCGAGACCACCGCCGTCGACCTCAACAAGCAGAACGCCGACGGCTCCCTGGCCGTCCCCGGCGACGCCCACATCCGCGTCGCCACCCCGAACGCCAACCAGGGCGCCGCCATGCTCCGCCGCGGCTACTCGTACCACGACGGCTTCCGCAGCGACGGCGCCCCCGACGCCGGCCTGCTCTTCACCGCCTTCCAGGCCGACCCCCTCACCGGCTTCGTCCCGGTCCAACGCAAACTCGCCCGCGGCGACGCCCTCTCCGTCTTCATCCGCCACGAATCCACCGGCCTCTACGCCGTCCCGGGCGGTGTGCCCACCAGCGGGGGATATGTCGGCCAGACCCTCCTGGAGTCCTGATCAACTCTCTTGACCAGCTCTCATCGTCACCCGCTACGCTCACCCGCACAGGTCTCACACACACCAGGCTGAGGTAGCAGCGCGCCCACACGCGCTCCCCCGGCTTCTGACGCGAAAATCACGG
This sequence comes from Streptomyces sp. 846.5, assembly GCF_004365705.1. Taxonomy (NCBI): domain Bacteria; kingdom Bacillati; phylum Actinomycetota; class Actinomycetes; order Kitasatosporales; family Streptomycetaceae; genus Streptomyces; species Streptomyces sp. 846.5. Next base: position 4,231,169 of record NZ_SOBN01000001.1, on the reverse strand, counting down.
TCAGCCCGGCAGACGGAAGGTGCGGCGGTGCCTTGTTGACATGCTTCGGGAACCGGTGGCGGCCGGCCTGCGCAAATGGTGCACTGTGGGCGTTGTCAGGCGGCCTTACGTTGTTGGACGGGTTGATCGAGCCATTCGTAGGGTTGGGTCGCCCAGGGGTGCCGGGTGTGGCTTTCAGGCGGCTGCCGTCCATGGCTGACTTCGCTTCGCCGCCCGGCACCCCACGACGACCGGGCCGCTGATTGGGAAGTGCGAACAAGTCGCTGCGTAAGGCAATGCCGGCGAGGTCGTCCGTGGTACGCACTGCAGGAACGACTCTTGGGAGCACGATGAGCCGAATATGGGCCGGGATCGACAGCGGCAAGACCCACCACCACTGCGTGGTGCTGGACACCGACGGCGCCAAGCTGCTGTCCCGACGGGTGGCCAACGACGAACCGGAGCTCCTCCAACTCCTCGCCGACGTCCTCGCCCTGGCAGACCAGGTCACCTGGGCGGTGGACATGGCCGACGGCGGGGCCGCCCTGCTGATCGCTCTGCTGGTCAACCACGAACAGGAGCTGCTCTACATCCCCGGGCGGGCGGTCAACCGGGCCACTGACGGCTACCGCGGCGAAGGCAAAACCGATGCCCGCGACGCGCTGGTCATCGCGGACCAGGCCCGCATCCGCCGGGACCTGAAGCCGATGCGCCCCAGCGACGAGGCGAGCATCGAACTGCGCCTGTTCACCAATCGGCGCACCGACCTGGTCTGCGACCGAACTCGCGCGGTCAACCGCCTGCGGGGCATGCTGACCAGCATGTTCCCCGGTTTGGAGCGCGCTCTGGAGCTGACCAACACGGGGCCGCTGGTGCTGCTGAGCGGATATCAGACCCCGGACGCGATCCGGCGCCTGGGGGCGGCCCGGCTCGCGAAGTGGTTGCGTGCCCGCAAGGTTCGCGGCGCCGAGGCCCTGGCCGCTGCCGCGGTCGAGGCCGCTGAGCGCCAGCGCACCGCGGTTCCCGGCGAGGGGACCCTCGCCGCGATGGTGCGCACGCTCACAGAGGAGGTGGTGGCTCTCAACGGGAAGATCGCGGAGATCGACAAGCTCATCGAGGGCCGGTTTCGCCAGCACGAGCTCGCCGAGGTGATCACCAGCATGCCCGGCATCGGTTCCCTTCTCGGAGCCGAGTTTCTGGCCGCCGTGGGCAGTGACATGGACTCCTTCGCGAACCCGGACCGCCTCGCGGCGTTCGCCGGCCTGGCACCGGCACCACGCGACTCCGGAAAGACCAGCGGCAACCTGCACCGCCCTCAGCAGTACCACCGCGGCCTGCAGCGCGTCTTCTACACCTCCGCGCTCATCAGCATCCGCTGCGACCCCAACTCGCGCCGCTTCTACGACCGCAAGCGCGCAGAGGGCAAGCGCCATACCCAGGCCGTCATCGCCCTGGCCCGCCGACGCGTCAACGTCTTCTGGGCTCTGATCCGTGACCGACGGTGCTACCAAGTTGCACCGCCAGTCACCGCAGTTGCTTGACAACTTCATTGGGAAGCGGTGTCGGGCTCGATGGGGCTGAAGGTGACGGCGAGCCCGAGGGCCTCTGCCTGGGCGGTGATGCGGGCCTTGGCGCGTTCGGGCTCGCGGCGGGTGTAGTAGTCGCCGCCGAGTTCGAGGTAGGGCACGCCCTGGGTGAGCATGTGCCACATCGCCGTGGCCATGGAGTGCTCGGTGGCGACCAGGGCTCTCATCGGGCCTCGGCGGGTGGCTATGCGGTGATAGCGGGCGCTGAGGAACGTGCCGCGGGAGCGGGAGACGGACAGCGCTGCGATGCCGAGGGCGCCCTTGAGGTAGGTGTTGCCATGTCTGGTCCTGGCGGGTTTGGTCTTCGGCCCTGACTGGTTGGAGCCGGGGGCGAGTCCGGCCCAGGACGCGAAGCATGCGGCGCTGGGGAAGCAGTCGATGACCGCACCGGCCTCGGCGACCATCACCTGCGCGGTCTTCTCGCCGATACCGGGCATGGTCAGCAGGAGGTCGATCAGGGGGCGAAAGGGCTCCATCACCACCTCGATCCGTGCCTCCAGTTCGGCGATGGCCGCATCGAAGCCGTCGATTACTTGCAGGTGCAGGCGGGTCAGGAAGGCGTGGTGGCTGGTGAAGCGGCCGGTCAGGGCCTCGCGCAGCTCGGGGATCTTCGAGCGCATGCGGCCCTTGGCCAGCTCGGCCATCGCCTCGGGGCCGGCCGTGCCCGCACACAGGGCCCCGAGCATGAGCCGACCGGAGACGCCGAGGATGTCGGTGGCCACCACGGACAGTTTGACGCCCGCGTCCTCCAGGAGCTTCTCCAGCCGCTGGTGCTCCTTGGAGCGGTCGTTGGTCAGCTTGGAGCGCAGGCGGGTCAGGTCGCGCAGTTCACGCACGGGTGGCGGCGGCACCAGTGAGCCGCGCAGCAGCCCGTGGGCTGCGAGTTGAGCCAGCCACTGGGCGTCGTTCACGTCGCTCTTGCGGCCGGGCAGGTTCTTCGCGTGGGCCGCGTTGACCAACTGCACTGGCAGTGCGTCCTCCAGAAGGTAGTAGAACTGCTTCCAGTAGTCGCCGGTCGCCTCCATGACGACCAGCGTCACGTTCTTGTCCAGGAGGAACTCACGCAGTTCGAGGACCTGGCCGGTCATCGACCCCCAGGTGGTCACCTCCCTGGTGAAGGTCCCCTTGCGCGCGCCGGGGACCCGGACGCACACCTTGGCGTCCTTCTTGCTGACGTCCAGCGCGGCGACGCGCTCGTGGACGACGTCCATCTCCCACCCCTCCGGGGTTGCCTCGGCAGTCGGTCGGACACCGCTCCGGGGAGGGCTGGGGTCAGCATGCAATCTGACGCTCGTGCTCGTGGCAACAATCCACGGTTCCCGTGGCCGCCCTCCGCCACCAGACTCAGGTGCGGGCTCACAGGCACCAGAGTAGATCCGGAGTCATCCGGAACGGACGACAACCATGCTGCCGTTCCCCGTGCGTGGCAGGGGCACAAACGCCGACGACGCCCCCGATTTTCCCGTCCCACCGCGAGGCCCGAAGGGCCGCTGAATGACTCAGGGGGAACAAACCCGTATGCCGCGCCCACGCGCCCTGATAGCCATCCTTGCCGCCGCCCTGCTCGCCGGCGGCCTCGGCGCCACCACGGCTCACGCCGACACCGCATCCACCGACATCTACGTCAACTCGGGCAGCGCCACCTGCACCGACAGCGGCATCGGTGCCTTGACCGCTCCCTTCTGCAGCTTGCAGGTCGCCGTGGACGCCGCCCTTCCGGGACAGACTGTGCACGTCCGCAAGGCATCGGAAACAGCTATCGGCACCGGGGTCGTGATCAGCCACTCCGGCGAACCGAGCAAACCCATCACCGTGGACGGCGGAGTCAACCACAACCGCGGCACGGCAGTGGAGCTGAAAGCGACGGCAGGTACAACGCCCCTCTCCATCACCGGCGCACACGACATCGTCCTCACCAGAGTGAACCTGGAAGGCCTCGGCACCAAGGCACTCAACATCAGTGGCGCAAGCGACATCACCGTTGACTCCAGCGTCGCCTTCAGCGCCCTCAGCCAGCCCCTTACCGACAGCACCCCTCCAGTCGACGTCATCAGCATCGACGGCAGTTCGCACGATGTGTCCATCACACGAACACAGGCCCATGGAGTTCTCGGGACGGACCTGGACATCCAGTCGGGTGCGTCCGCGATCACGCTGGCCGACGACGACTTCAACTCGTACGCCAATGCCGGAGCCGTAACCGGTGGCGTCCGCGCCGACGGCGTCAGTGGGATGCAACTCGCCGGGAACACCTTCGCCCCCAACTGCAGCACGGCGCTGAGCATCACCGGCGCCTCAAGCGGTTCCGTCGAGAACTCCGTCATCCAGAGCATGAGCCCCGGCCCCTGCAAGAGCAGCAGCCCGACGGCAGGTGTCTCCGTAGGCGCGGACTCCGTCGCGAACATTCACTCCGATTACAACTACGTCAGCACATGGCCGTCCCCCGGCGCCCGCTACGTATGGGCCGACACCTCCTTTGCGACCGCTGCGGCCTTCAACTCCGCCACTGGACAGGCGGCACACGACACCCAGGTGCCCTCTCCCGACCCAAACCTGGACGGTCGCCCCAACGAGCATTCCCCGATGATCGACTCGGGCGACGCAACCGCCCCCGGAGAGCTGGCCACCGACTACGACGGCAGAGCACGCGTCGATGATCCCCTGGTCGCCAACACCGGTACGGGTAGCGGCATCGTCGACCGGGGCGCCTTCGAGTTCCAGGACCCGGGCGGTTCACAGACGGCCTCGCTCACGGATGATGGCGTTGACTACACCAAGCTGACCTATCCCCTGGATGTCACCTTCTTCGCCGGCTCCGGCGATGCCTGGTTCACCGGTCCCTACCTCTTCGACTTCGGCGACGGCAGCGCACCGGTGAGTTCGACGTCCTCCAGAGTGGAGCACATCTATACCGAACCGCCCACCGACGGCGGGAACACCTTCACGGCGACGGTCTCCCAACCGGTGCCCCCGGGCACGGCAAAGACGTCAACCACGTTCCGGGTACCCACAGACGGCCCACCCGCCGTGAAGCTCTTGCCCGGGTCCGATCCGAACAACCCCGGTGGCTACGGCGTCAGTATCAGTACGACCAGCGCTTGGCCGGTCACCGGAGTGACTGTGGACTTCGGAGACGGCACCGGCATCCAGAAGGTGGACTGGCCCAGCGGCGCCCCTGGCCAGCCAACATCCATGGGCGACGCCGGCCATGAGTACGCCGCACCCGGCAGCTACACCATCAAGGTCACGGCGACCGACTCCCACGGGCATACCACTGCCACCACCACGACCGCTCGGATCGGCGCCTACTTCGTCCCAGTCCCACCCAAGCGTCTGCTGGACACCCGTGCTGGTGACTTCCGAAAACTCGGCCCTGGCCAGTCGCTCACCTTCATCGTGTCAAAGAACTACGTGATGTCGCCCGCCGACATGAATTCAGTGACCTTCAACCTCACCGCCACCAACGCCACTGCGGCGAGCTACATCACTGCCTACAGTGACGATCACACCCGTCCCAGCACCTCCAATCTGAATTTCCTGGCCGGACAGACCGCCACCAACCAGGTCACCGTCCCGGTCGACAAGAACGGCTGGGTCACCCTCTACAACCGCTCCGGTTACGTCGACCTGATCGCCGATGCGGAGGGCTACTTCACCCTCAGACCCTTGAGCGACACGGAGGGCGGTTACTCCACTCCCATCGGTCCGACTCGACTCCTGGACACCCGCAGCAACCCCTCCTCGCCCACCGTCGGCCCAGGCAGCGTCACCACCGTGCACCTGCCCAGCACCCTCGGAAGCAGTGGCACGGTGCTGCTCAACGTCACCGCAGCACAGGCCACGGCAACCACCTACGTCACCGCGTACCCGGCCACTGGCTCGCTGCCCGGAACGTCGCTGCTCAACCTCGGCCGTGGGCAGACCCGTTCCAACCTGGTCGCCGTTTCCTACGACGCCTCCCACACCGTCCGGATGTACAACGCGGCCGGTCGAGTCGCGTTGATCGCGGATGTCGAGGGCTACTACGCCGGGCAGGGAAGCACCTCGGACTCCCAGTACGTCCCGTTGTCCCCCACTCGCATCTTGGACACCCGCAACGGGACCGGAACCGCGAAGCACCAGGTCGGACCGGGCACCGTCGTCCGGGTCAAGGTAACCGGCAGTCAAGGCGTCCCGAACGGAGCCACCGCCGTCGCCATCAACCTCACCGGCACCAACGCCACCAAGGGCACCTACCTCGCGACCTACTCGGGCGGCACCACCCCGACCGCGTCCAACCTGAACCTGCTCCCCGGCGAGAGCCGTCCCATCCAGGCCATCGTCCCTGTGGACAGCAGCGGCTACATCACCGTCTACAACTCCGCCGGGAGCGTCGACGTCATCGCCGACCTCGAGGGCTACTACGCACTCCCCCAGTAGTCCGTGGCGGAACCGTCTGTGCCCCGGTAGTGGTCCGCTACCGGGGCACTCGCCTCTGCGCCGCCCTGGGCGGAGTGCGCACCGACGGGGGATATGTCGGTCAGGTTCTGCCGAAGCCCTGACCCCGCAGCCGCATTCTCTTGACCTGCGCGCGCCGTCACACGCTAACCTCAGTGCACACACAGACCTCACACGGAACGGGCCGGGGTGGCAGCGTGCCCACATGCGTTCCCCCAGCCGGGGGGACATTCGTATGCCGCGCAGCCGCGCACTGATAGCCACCACTGTCGCCGCTCTGTCGCTCGGCGGTGTCGCAGCCGCTGCTGCCCACGCCGACGGGGCTGCGACAACTCTGTACGTCGACGGGACATCTGCCGCCTGCAATGACACAGCGCCCGGCAGCCAGACAGTGCCGTTCTGCTCGGCCCAGGCCGCAGCCGACGTAGTGCAACCCGGCCAGACCGTCGTGGTCCGGTATTCGGTGAATTCAGAGCCAGTCGTGGTCAGTCGATCGGGAACGGCAGCGGCGCCCATCACCTTCTCCGGCATCTTCCAGCACGCAGGCGCCCTCAGTACGGACAGCGCCCTTTTGACTATCAAGAACGCCCAGTACATCAACCTGGACAGGACACGGGCGATAGGGACAGTGAAAGGCGGCACAGCTGCCGTCAGCCTCGTCAACGCCCAGCACATCAACCTGAGCCGATCGACGTTGTACGGCGTAGGGAGCATGGACGGGCTGTACATCGACGGCAACTCGTCCGATGTGAACGTCACGGCCTGCAGCTGTCACAGCGACTCGGGCACCGTGATCAACGCCGCCGTCGGCGCGTCCGACCTCACGGTGACCAGTTCCCTGCTCTACACCAACCCCTCGGCAACCAGCACTGGGGTCGAAGCCGACGGCACAACGAATCTGCGGATCGCAGGCGTCACCGTGGACACGTCCGCAGGTACGGGGATCACCATCGCGGGTAGCTCTTCCGGATCCATCGAGAACACGGTGATCTCACCGCTGGCCCGGACGCAGATCAAGGTCACGGCCGAATCGGTGGCCTCGGTCACCGAGGACTACAACGCTGTCACAGCGGATGGCAGCAGCACCTACTACACCGCCTACAACTGGGGCGGGAAGACCTACCACTCCAGTGCGGACTTCTACGCAGCCACCGGCCAGGGCCAACACGATGTGGACACGCTGACGAACAGCGCCTTCCCCATCGCCGAGGGATCGCCGGTGATCGATTCCGGTGATGCCAGCGCACCCGGCGAGTCCGCAACCGACTTCTTCGGACACCCTCGTGTCGATGATCCGAACGTGCCGAACTCAGGTACCGGCAGCGGAACGACCGACCGCGGCGCCTACGAGTTCCAGAACCCGTTCAGCATCTCGGCTGTGTCGATGACCCCGTTCCAGGGGCCCGCGCCGCTGCCGGTGACCGTGACCGCCGCCGTCCAGAACCCGTGGTCCACCCCCATCACCGGTTACACCTTCGACTTCGGTGACGGCACCTCTGCCCAGGACTCCACGGAGCCTGCTCTGAGCCACACGTTCCAGAATCCCGTCACTCCAGCCGGCGGGTCATACACCGTCACCGTCACGGCGCACCGGGCTGACGGCGTGTCGAGCAAGAGTACGGGCACCATTCAGGTCGGCAGCCCGGGGCCGTTGGTACCGCAGCTGACCTTCGGTACGGCGTCCTCGCAACCGGATTCCGTCATGACCACCCCCTCCGCGATCTCGCCATGGGCCGTGACCGGCCACACAGTCGACTACGGTGACGGTTCGCCAGTCGTGCACGCTGATGGAGCCAAACCTCAGTTGCCCGAGCACACCTTCCCAGCCCCGGGCACCTACACCGTTACCGACACCGCAACTGACGCCGGCGGTCGCACAGCGACCAGCAGCAGGCAGCTCACGGTCGGAACTTCGTTCATTCCTCTCGCATCGCCGCAGAGGGTCCTGGACACCCGCAACGGCACCGGGGCACGCAAGGCGAAGGTCGGCCCCGGCGGCGTCGTGAAAGTCAAGGTGGCGGGCGCGTCGGGCATCCCCGGCAGCGGAGTAGCAGCGGTCACGATGAATGTGACCGACACCAATGCCTCCGCCGACAGCTGGATCACCGCCTATGCGGACGGCTCGCCCCGCCCCACCGCCTCCAACCTCAACTTCCGAGCCGGGCAGACCAACCCCAACCTCGTCACGGTCCCGGTCGGCAAGGACGGCTATGTCGACCTCTGGAACGGCAACGGGAGCGTCGACCTCATCGGCGACATCCAGGGGTACTTCAGCACTGCTCCCGTAGCTGGTTCTGTCGACATACAGCCAGCCGGAACCTACTTCGTCCCGATGACTCCCACTCGGGTCGTGGACACCCGGAGCGGCCTCGGCGGACAGAAGGTGCCGCTGGGCCCCGGACAGTGTCTATCGCATGCATTCACGTACGTGCTCCCCAGCAGCGGCCGGGTGGCGGCGGCGGTGCTCAGTGTCACCGCGACCGGGGCGGACTCGGGCAGTCTGATCACTGTCTATCCGGCGGGGCAGGCAGAGCCCAGCACCTCCAACCTGAACTTCCAGGCCGGGCAGACGACCTCCAGTATGGTCGTCGCCCCCGTCGACGACTCCCCGTCCACTCTGTTCTGCAACCACGCGGGGCATGTGCAACTGCTCGTCGACCTGCAGGGGTACTACTTCAATTTCTCGCAGCAGCCAGCCACCGGCTACCTGCCGATGGCCCCGACCCGCCTGGTCGACACCCGCAATGGCACTGGCACGCTCAAGCAGCGCCTCGGCGCCAACGCGACTCTGCGCATCAAGGTCGCCGGTACCCACGGCATCCCCGACGGCGCCACCGCCGCGCTGGTCAACCTGACCGGCGTCGCGCCCAGTGCCTCCACCTGGCTCACCACCTACGGCAGTGGCAAGACCCCGACCACATCCGTCATCAACCTCCTCCCCGGCCAGATCCGGCCGGTCCTCACCAGCGTCCCCATCGACAGCAGTGGCTACATCACCGTGTACAACGCCAACGGCAACATCGACGTCGTCGCCGACCTCGAGGGCTACTACGCGCCCATCGCGTAGCGACCACACCCTGAGATCGGGGGACTCCCGTGGGCGGCAGTGGCTAACGTTGCTGTGGTCCACTGTCGTCGGCCGTTGGTCGGCACCCCACCCACGGAGGCCCCGGTTGTCCGCGACCCGTTACACCTACCTCGGTCCCGAGGGCACGTTCACCGAGGCCGCGCTGCGTACGCTGCCCGAGGCGGCGACGCGGGAGCTGGTGCCCTCGGTGTCGGTGCCGGCGGCGTTGGACGCGGTGCGGAACGGGGAGGCCGCGGCGGCGCTGGTGCCGATCGAGAACTCGGTGGAGGGCGGGGTCACCGCCACCCTGGACGAGCTGGCGACCGGACGGCCGCTGATGATCTACCGCGAGGTGCTGCTGCCGATCGCGTTCGCGCTGCTGGTGCGGCCCGGGACGGCGCTCGCGGACGTGAAGACGGTCAGCGGGCATCCGGTGGCCCAGCCGCAGGTGCGCCGCTGGCTGGCGGAGAATCTGCCGACCGCGCACTGGGAGTCGGCGGCCTCCAACGCGGACGCCGCCCGGCTGGTGCAGGAGGGGCGCTTCGACGGGGCCTTCGCCGGGGAGTTCGCGGGCCCGCTCTACGGCCTAGAGCCGCTGGCCAGCGACATCCACGACGCCGCGGCCGCGACCACCCGCTTCGTCCTGGTCGGCCGCCCCGGACGGACCGCGGCGCCCACCGGCACCGACAAGACCTCGGCGGTGTTCTGGCTCGCCGACGACCATCCCGGCGCCCTGCTGGAGTTGCTGCAGGAATGGGCCGTGCGCGGGGTGAACCTGATGCGGATCGAGTCCCGGCCGACCGGTGAGGGCCTGGGCCAGTACTGCTTCTCGGTGGACGCCGAGGGACACATCACCGACCGCAGGGTCAGCGAGGCGCTGATGGGCCTGCACCGGATCTGCCCCAAGGTGCGCTTCCTCGGCTCCTACCCGCGGGCCGACGAGATCGCGCCGCAGGTCCGCCCGGGTACCTCGGACGAGGAGTTCAGCCGCGCCGCCGACTGGCTCTCCCGCTGCCTGGACGGACGCGGAGAGCAGTAGGAGAGCAGTAGCGGTCCGCTGCAGGCGACTGCAGGCGGCCCCGTTGATCATGTTAGATCGCTTTGGATCAGCTTTTTGCGATGTCGCGTTGACGACCCTTGACCTGCCGCTGCGTGTTTTCCCCAGGCCAGGCCGGGTGTGGATGAAGGGTGAGTTATCCACAGGCTGGGGATGAATCGACAAATCCCTCTGAGCCCGGCTCCAGTGGCCCCGTCTTGCGAATCGGACATTTCGGCATATGTGCGGCCTGTTTCCTTTTTCGCCGCCCGAGGTTCGTCAAAAGTCACACCACCGCCATCAAAGCTGAGGTTTAGCCGCCCACCGGAGCGGTCCGGAGTAGCATCGCCGACCCCTTCGGCGATCCACAGGCCGGCCGTGGCAACTGTGGACAAATCAATGAATCCTCCGGAGTCACCGAGATATCCACAGGCCGAGGCGGGTTATCCCCAGGTGGCCGCATAGTCACAGACTCACTCATTGCAGTCAGATTAGGACAGAGAGTGTCAATCTGTGATCATTTAACGGGGAATTCGAAAGAGTAGCCCTGGCTGACGAGCTCCGGCAGCAGCTGCCTCAGCGCGGCCAGCGTCTGCGAGCGGTCCCCGCCGCCGTCGTGCATCAGGATGATCGCCCCCGGCACCAGTTCCTTGTGGATATTGGCGAGGATCCTGGGCACACCCGGTCGCCTCCAGTCCTCGCTGTCCACGGTCCAGCCCAGCGGCCGCAGCCCGTTCGCCACGGAGAGGTGCCGGTTCAGCGGGCAGAAGTCGCCACCGGGCGCACGGAACCAGTCGACCTGGGTCCCCGGGCCGCCCGCGTCCTCGATCATCTTCTTGGCGCCGGCGATCTCGTAGGTCTGCCGCTGCGCGCTCCACGTGCTCATGGTCTCACTGTGCGACACCGAGTGGTCGCAGAGCCTGTCGCCCGCCGCCAGGATCGCCTTGACCACCGCCGGGGCGGCCGTCGCGTTGGGGCCTATCTCACAGAAGGTGGCATGGGCGTGGTACTGGGCCAGCAGCGCCAGGATCCTCGGCGTCCACACCGCGCTGGGGCCGTCGTCGAAGGTGAGGGCGACCACATGGCCCGTGGCCCCCGTGGTGTACTCGATCAACGGGCTGACCGCCGCCGTCCCGCCCGGCGGGACGTTGTCGCCCGAGGTGCTCTTCGCCGTCGGCGCGGCGGAGGGCTGCGCGGCGGTACCGGATGCCCCGGAGCCCCCCGCCGCGGACTTGCCGGACTGGACCCCGGACCCGCATCCCACCAGCGTGGCGGCCATCGCCGCGACCATGGCGCCTGCCAGCGCTATTCGGATGTTCGTACGCATGCTCATGGGATCCCCCTGGGTGGTTCCGGTGCCTGTCCCCCACCTTCGCAGGACGGCGAGCGGTTGAGGAGCGCTGTACCGCCCTGGTGACGGTCCGGGACAGATACGTGACAAACCACCGCAGAGCAGGCCGTCGGCTGTCGCCCGCGGTGGGACGGACGCTGCGCAGCATAAGGAGCGGCAAGCGGGAGTCCGGGACCGGTAGGCTCGTCCCCGTGATTGACCTTCGCCTGCTCCGTGAGGACCCTGACCGTGTGCGCGCTTCGCAGCGTGCCCGAGGAGAGGACGTCGCCCTTGTCGACGCCCTCCTCAGTGCCGATGAGCGGCGCAGGTCCTCCGGTTCCCGCTTCGACGAACTCCGCAACGCCCAGAGGCTGATCGGCAACCAGATCCGCGGCGCCCAGGGCGAGGAGAAGGCCGAGCTGCTCAAGCAGGCCTCCGCCCTCGCCGCCGAGGCGAAGGCGGCCAACGCCGAGCAGTCCGAGGCCGACGAGGAGGCCAAGCGGCTGCAGGGGCTGTTCGCCAACCTGCTGCACCCCGACGCCCCGATCGGCGGCGAGGAGGACTTCGTCACGCTGGAGGAGGTCGGCCTCCCCCGCGACTTCGCCGCGGAGGGCTTCGAGCCCCGCGACCACGTCGAACTGGGCCGGATCCTCGGCGCCATCGACATCGAGCGCGCCGCCAAGGTCTCCGGCTCGCGCTTCTACTACCTGACCGGGGTCGGCGCGCTGCTGGAGCTCGCCCTGGTCAACATGGCCATCGCCCAGGCGGTCGAGGCAGGCTTCATCCCGATGCTGACCCCCGCCCTGGTCAAGCCGCGGGCCATGGAGGGCACCGGCTTCCTCGGCCAGGCCGCGGAGAACGTCTTCCGGCTGGAGGAGGACGACTTCTACCTGGTCGGCACCTCCGAGGTGCCGCTGGCCGGCTACCACATGGACGAGATCATCGACGCGGACCGGCTGCCGCTGCGCTACGCCGGCTTCTCGCCCTGCTTCCGCCGCGAGGCCGGGACCTACGGCAAGGACACCCGGGGCATCATCCGGGTGCACCAGTTCGACAAGGTCGAGATGTTCGTCTTCACCTCCCCCGAGGAGGCCGAGGCCGAGCACCAGCGCCTGCTGGAGTGGGAGAAGCAGTTCCTCGACAAGCTCGGCCTGGCCTACCGGGTCATCGACGTGGCCTCGGGCGACCTGGGCTCCTCGGCGACCCGCAAGTTCGACATCGAGGCCTGGATCCCCACCCAGGGCAAGTACCGCGAGCTCACCTCCACCTCCAACTGCACCGAGTACCAGTCGCGCCGGCTGGACATCCGGATGCGGGGAGAGGGGGGCAACCGTCCGCTGGCCACGCTGAACGGGACGCTGTGCGCGGTGCCGCGCACCATCGTCGCGATCCTGGAGACGCACCAGCAGGCGGACGGCTCGGTGGTGGTCCCGGAGGCCCTCCGGCCCTACCTCGGCGGACGCTCCGTGCTGGAGCCGGTCGGCAAGTGAGCGGCACCAGCGGGAGGCCCTCCCGTCCGTACGACCTGATCGCAACGGATCTGGACGGGACGCTGCTGCGCTCCGACCACACCGTGTCGGAGCGCACCCGGCGGGCACTGGCGGCGGCTTCCGCCGCCGGGGCCCAGCACATCGTGGTCACCGGCCGCTCCGCGGCGTGGACCCGCCCGACGCTGGACGCCATCGGCTACACCGGCCTGGCCGTCTGCGGCCAGGGCGGCCAGGTATACGACGCGGCCGCGCACAAGCTGCTCACCTCGATCACCCTGGACCGCAAGCTCGCGCAGGTGGCTCTCGCCAAGATCGAGGCGGAGACCGGCCCGGTGTCCCTCGCGGTGGGCCGCGAGGGGCTGGACGGCGAGGTCCTGGCCGGCCCGGGCTACCGCATGCCCGGCACCGGCGAGGACGACGTCCGGGCGATCACCGACCTCGCGGAGTTCTGGGCCGAGCCGATCACCAGGCTCTTCCTGCAGCACCCGACCCTGACCGACGACGAGCTCACGCAGGTCGTCCGGGAGGTCGGCGGGCAGCTGGTGGACGTGGTGATGGCCGGCCCCGGGTTCGTCGAGGTCCTGCCGCTGGGCCTGTCCAAGGCGACCGGCCTGGCCCTGGCGGCGGCCCGACTGGGCGTCAAGCGCGACCGCGCGCTGGCCTTCGGCGATATGCCGAACGATCTGCCGATGTTCGCCTGGGCGGCGCATGGCGTTGCGATGGCGAATGCGCATCCCGCGTTGGTCGCGGCGGCGGACGAGGTCACGTCCAGCAATGACGCGGACGGGGTCGCTGTGGTGCTGGAGCTCCTGTTTCCGTAGGTGGGGGGCTTGTCGCGCAGTTCCCCGCGCCCCTAACCCCCCAGGGGCGCGGGGAACTGCGCGACAACCATCTACGGCGGTAGAGCCTCGCGCAGTCGGTAACCACCCACCGCGGTTAGGGTGCCCCTATGCACACGGGTATCGCGGTCGTGACCGGAGCAGGCTCAGGCATCGGACGGGCGACGGCCCGCGCCCTGCTCGACGCGGGGTGGGCGGTGGCCCTCGCCGGGAGGCGTGAGGCGCCGTTGCGGGAGACCGCCGCAGGCGACAACGTGCTGGTGGTGCCCACCGACGTGACGGATCCCGGGTCCGTCGACGGACTCTTCGCCGCGGTGAAGGAGCGCTTCGGGCGGCTCGACCTGCTGTTCAACAACGCCGGAGTCGCCGCCCTGTCCGCCCCGCCGGAGGAGCTGAGCCACGAGCAGTGGCACCGGGTGGTGGACACCAACCTCACCGGCTCGTTCCTGTGCGCCCAGGGCGCCTACCGGCTGATGATGGCTCAGGACCCGCAGGGCGGACGCATCATCAACAACGGCTCCGTCTCCGCGCAGGCGCCCCGTCCCAACAGCGTCGCCTACACCGCGACCAAGCACGCGATCACCGGCCTGACCAAGTCCCTCGCACTGGACGGACGCCGCCACAACATCGCCTGCGGCCAGATCGACATCGGCAACGCCGCCACCGACATGACCGAGCGGATGACCACCGGCACCCTCCAGGCCGACGGCCGCATCGCCGCCGAGCCGACGATGGACGTGGCGGACGTCGCCCGCACCCTGCTGCACATGGCCTCGCTGCCACTGGCCGCCAACATCCCGTTCGTCACGGTGATGGCCAGCGCGATGCCGCTGCTCGGCCGGGGCTGACTCGACCGATGGCGCAAAGGGGTCGCCGGCGTCAGAATTCAATTGTAGGATGACTGGGCAAGAGGATGTAGGACGACCGGAGGACGGGCGAACGATGAGCAGCAACCTGCATGCCGCGGGCCGCACCTCCCTGGTCGACTCCGCCATCGAACAGCTCCGGGCCCAGATCGGCAGCGGCGCCTGGCAGGTCGGCGACCGCATCCCCACCGAGCACGAGCTCGCCGCGCTGCTCCAGATCGGCCGCAACACCGTGCGCGAGGCGGTGCGGGTGCTGGTGCACTCCGGGATGCTGCAGTCGCGGCAGGGCGAGGGCACCTTCGTCCGCAGCACCAGCGACCCGGCCGCCGTACTGCACGGAGTGCAGCGCTCCGGGGTGCGGGACGTGCTGGAGGTCCGCGCCGCACTGGAGACCGAGGCCGCGCGTTTCGCCGCGCTCCGGCACACCCCGGAGGACCTGGCCCGGATGCGGGCCGCGCTGGACGCCGAGGAGACCATCCTGCGCAACGAACCGGAGCGGTCCGGGCGCGAGGCCACCGTCGAGCACGACCTGGAGTTCCACACCGCCTTGGTCGAGTCCGCGCACAACCCGGCGCTGACCGAGGTCTACCGCTACTTCAGCGCCTCGGTGCGGGAGTCCATGCGCTCCTCCTCCGGGGACCAGGACATGCCCGAGGTCGACCTCGCCTCGCACCGCGCGCTGATCGACGCCGTCGAGTCCGGCGACCCGGACGCCGCCGAGGCGGCCTGCCGGCTGCTCCTCGCCGAGCCGATGGCGGCCGTGGGCCGCCTGCTCGGCGACAACTGATCCACCCCACCTGCAACTCCGGAAAGAACGCCATGTCGCGCACCACCCTCGACGCCCCGACGACTTACTCCCCATCAGTCCCCGCGCCCTCCCTGGCGGCCAGGATCGCCGTCCACCCGGCGACGGCGCTGGTCGGCATCCTGCTGGTGTCGCTGAACATGCGCGCCGCGCTGTCCGCGGTGTCGCCGCTGCTCACCGACGTCAGCAACGGCTACGGGCTGTCGTCGACGGCGGGCGGGCTGCTCACCACCCTGCCGGTGCTGCTGATGGGTGTCACCGCGCCGTTCGTCCCCAGGCTGGTGCGGCGCGTCGGCCCGGAGCGGGTGGTGCTCGGGGCGCTGGCGCTGCTGGCGGCGGGGGTCGGGGTGCGGGTGGCCTCCGGTGCGTGGGCGCTGTTCGCGGGCAGCGTCGTCATCGGCGCGGCCATCGCCCTGCTGAATGTCACGATGCCCGGGCTGGTGAAGCGGGACTTCCCGGACCGTGCGGCGACCATGACCGGCGTCTACACCACCTCGATGATCGTCGGTGCGACGCTGGCCGCGGCGCTGTCCGTCCCCATGGAGCATGCCTTCGGCGGCTGGCAGGGGTCGCTGGCGTCCTGGTCGGTACTGGCGCTGTTCGCCGCAGTGGTCTGGCTTCCGCAGGTTCGCCGTCCGGCGGGGAACGTGGTTGCTCAGCCGGTCGGGGAGCGGGTCGCCGGGCTGTGGCGGCATCCGCTGGCGTGGCAGCTCGCCGTCTACATGGGCGTGATGTCGCTGCTCTCGTACACATTGATCGCGTGGATGCCGACGATCCTCACCGACCAGGGCATGGACCGCGGGACCGCGGGGGCGGTCTTCGCCTTCTGCAACCTGATCCAGGTCGGCGGGGCGTTCGTCGTGCCGACGCTGGCCGGGCGGATGAGGAGCCAGCGGGGGCTGGTCGCGCTGATGGTCTCCTGCAACGCCGGCGGGATCCTCGGCCTGGTGCTGGCGCCGGTGGGCGGCGCGTGGGTCTGGGCGGTGCTGCTGGGGATCGCCCAGGGGGGCGGTTTCGGGCTGGCGATGGCGCTGATCGTGCTGCGCTCGGGGGGTGCGGCGGTGGCTTCGCAGCTTTCCGGGATGTCGCAGATGGTGGGGTATTTCATCGCGGCGACGGGGCCTGTCGGGTTCGGGGCCCTGCATCAGCTGACCGGGGGGTGGACTCTGCCGTTGGTGCTGCTGCTCGCCTGCTGCGGGGTTGCTCTTACCGCAGGGTTGGGTGCGGGTAGGGCTCATACGCTCAGGCCGTAGCGGGCTTGTCGCGCAGTTCCCCGCGCCCCTAGCAATTGCAACGAAGGGTCCGTTGCGAACGTCCAGGGGCGCGGGGAACTGCGCGAAACGGCGGTAGAGCCTATTCCTCCGACGCCAGCGTCAACCGGCTCAGCCGCACCGCGGCAAACGCCGTTGCGCCGAGCGTCACCACGATCAACAGCGGTACCGCCGTAGGCAGGTGCACCGAGGAGCTGACCACGCCGGGGTCGGCGATCCGTTTGGCCACCGAGAGGGCCCACTGCTGGACGCTCAGGGTCTTCGCCCCGGTGACGAAGTTGCCGACGATGCTCTCCCAGAGGAGCGAGTACATCAGGCCGACCACCACCGCGTGCCGCGTGATCACGCCGAAGAGCAGGAAGATCGAGCTGTAGGCGACCCCCGCGATCAGCGCGCCGACGCCGTAGGCCAGTGCCAGGTTCTCGAAGTTGCCGAAGAGGATGACCCCGGCGAGGTACGTCGGGACCGCGGCGAAGACCACGGTGCAGCCGATGGCCACGGCGAGCTTGGTGGTGATGATCTTCCACCGGGGCAGCGGCTTGGCCAGCAGGTAGATGATCGAGCCGTCGTCGATCTCGGGGCCGATCGCCCCGGTCCCGGCGATCAGGCCGAGCAGTGGCACCAGGGTGCCCAGGGCGAGGGTGCCCAGGATGCTGACGGTGGTGGACTCGTCCTGGCCGGCGGCGGCCCGGATCACCACCGACAGGATCAGCAGCAGCGCGGGCACCGCGAGCAGCAGCAGGCCGCGGCGGCGGCCGAGCAGGCCGCGTACGGTCAGCCGGGCGACGGTGATGTTCACGAGCGGGTCACCTTCTTGTCGGGCTTCATCGGGCGGAGGTGACGAGGTAGGAGAAGACGCTCTCCAGGGACTCGTCGGCTGGGGAGACGGTGTGCAGGCGGATGCCTGCCTCCTTGGCGACCCGGGGCACCAGCTCCGTGAAGCGGTAGAAGTCGATGGCCTGGATGCGCAGCGCCTTCTCGGCCCAGTCCAGCTCGATCCCGGCCGTCGAGGAGTCCGCGATCAGCGCCGCCGCGAGCTTGCGGTCGTCGCTGGAGCGCACCAGGTAGCGGTGCGGACGGTCCGTCATCAGGCGGCGGATCTTGCGGAAGTCGCCCGAGGCCGCGTGCCGTCCGGCGACGACGACCTCGATGTGACGGGCCAGCTGCTCGACCTCCTCCAGGATGTGCGAGGAGAAGAGCACCGTACGGCCGTCGGCCCCGAACCGGCGCAGCAGCTCCATCAGGTGCATCCGCTGGCGCGGGTCCATGCCGTTGAAGGGCTCGTCGAGCAGCAGCACGTCGGGGTCGTGGACCAGGGCGGACGCCATCTTGACGCGCTGCTTCATGCCCTTGGAGTAGGTGGTGACCTTGCGGTCCTGCGCGTACTCCATCTCCACGGTGGCGAGGGCGCGTTGGGCCGCCGCTCCCGGGTCGGGCAGGCCGTGCAGCTCGGCGTTGGCGAGCACGAACTCACGGCCGGTCAGGAAGTCGTACATGGCCTCCCGCTCCGGGACGAGCCCGATCTGCCGGTAGGCCTCCTGGTTCTTCCACACCTGGACGCCGTCGAGGGTGACCGACCCGGAGGAGGGCGGCAGGAAGCCGCTCATCATGTGGATCAGGGTGGACTTGCCGGCGCCGTTGGGGCCGAGCAGGCCGGTGACACCGGGGCCGATGGTCATGCTGACGTCGTTGACGGCGACGACATTGCCGAACCAGCGGGAGACCTGGTCGATGCTGATGGTGGTCATGGCGGCCTCTCAGATCTTCCGGTAGCGACGGACCAGCAGTCCGAAGGAGGCGGCGGCGAGCACCAGGATCTCGGCGAGGAAGACGAAGCCGCCGAAGTTCGAGGGGACCTTGAAGCTGTTGTCGTTGCCGAGCCCGAACAACCAGTCGACGGTCGAGGAGACCAGGGTGTCGGGGCTGATCATCAACGCCCAGCCGGCTCCGGAGACATGTCCGTGGAAGTGCAGGACCCCGTAGATGATCCCGGCCACGGCCTCGCTGATCAGCAGCACCGCGATGATGGCGGCCACGCCGAAGCCCCGACGGGGCGTCACCGAGGAGATCACCATCGCGATCCCGGCATAGGCCAGCGAGTAGAAGGCCGCGGCGACCAGCCCGTAGGCGAAGTGCGCCAGGTTGTAGCCGAAGTCCATCGAGGCCAGCATCGAGCCGATCCAGAGGATCAGCATCGGCAGCCCGGTCAGCACGAAGATCGCCGAGACCATCGCGCCGAACTTCGCCTGCACGTAGTCCCGCGAGGTCAGCGGACGGGAGAAGTACAGCGGCAGGGTCATGAAGCGCAGGTCGCGGGAGAGCGCCACCGGCGCCTGGGCCGCGACGAACACCGCGATGACGAACTGCATCAGCCCCAGGTAGTGCGGGTAGCTGGCCGCGTTGGGGTACTTGGAGAGCTTGGTGTAGACGGTGACCGCGACGATGATCAGCGCGGGCAGGCACATCACCGCGAGCAGCGCCATCGGCAGGATCTTGGACTTGGCGGACCGTCCGAGGCCGAAGCTGCCGCGCAGGCTCAGGGTGTAGAGCGAGCGGGTCGCGTAGGAGCGGCCGAGGCGGGGTCCGTCGTAGTGGCGGTAGCCGATGTCGTGGATGACGTCCGCGCGGTCCGGCTGCGGGACCGCCTGCGTCGGGGACGACTGCACCGGCAGCTGCGTGGGGGTCTGCTCAGACATGGGCGGAGTCCTCCTCGCGGTCGGACGGGACGGCCGGCTCCGCCTCGTCGTAGCTGAAGACCTCGGAGATGTGGTGTCGGCGCTGTTCCATCCGCACCAGGCCCACCCCCAGGTCGGCCACGGCGTCCCGGATCAGGTCGTAGGTCTCGTCGCCCTTGATCTCGACCAGCAGCACCCGGCCGCCGTCGGCCCTGGCGGTCAGCCCGTCGGCGCTGAGGCGCTCCAGCAGGGCCTTGTCCGCGTCGAACGTGGGATCGGACTGCCGGTCCGTCACCTCGACCGCGAGCAGCTGGGTCACCTGGGTGAAGTCGGCGGTCGAGGAGGAGCGCAGCAGCTTGCCCCCGTCGATGACGACGACATGGTCGCAGGTCCGCTCCAACTCTCCGAGCAGGTGCGAGGTGACCAGCACGGAGATGCCGAACTCGGCGTGGACCCGCCGGATCAGGCCCAGCATGTCGTCCCGGCCGACCGGGTCGAGGCCGTTGGTGGGCTCGTCCAGCAGCACCAGCTGCGGGTCGTGCACCAGCGCCTGGGCGAGCTTCACCCGCTGTTTCATGCCGGTGGAGTAGCCGCCGATGGGGCGGTAGCGCTCTTCGTAGAGGCCGACGTGGCGCAGCGTGTCCGCGGTCCGTTCACGGGCGGCGGAGGCCGGCAGGCCGGACATCCGCGCCATGTGGACGACGAACTCGGTGGCCGAGACGTCCGGTGGCAGGCAGTCGTGTTCGGGCATGTAGCCGACCCGTTCGCGGATGGCGCCGCCCTCGGTGGCGACGTCCAGCCCGAGTACCCGGGCCGTGCCCTCGGTGGCCGGGGCGAGCCCCAGCAGGATCTTGATGAGTGTGGACTTGCCTGCGCCGTTCGCTCCGACCAGGCCGACCACTCCGGGCTGCACATCGACGGTCAGTCGATCCAGCGCGGTGACCCGGGGGAACCTCTTGGTGAGGTTGTCCGTGATGATGACAGACACAGGAGGACCGTATCGGGGCGGCGATCCGTGCCGCATCAGTCTGGGGGCAGCGGCTTCCCCCACTCTTCCGGCGTACCGGCGGGGGTGCGTCCCCTAGGGGACGCACCCGGGGCGCCGGTCCGGACGCCGTCAGCCGAGGAGGAGCTCGGCCTGGAGCGTGGCCACCTGCTCGGTGACCACCGGGTTCACCCGCACCGGGTTGGTCATCAGGATGACGGCCGCGACGTCACCGTTCTGGACGCAGGTGATCCGGGCGGCCGGATGCCCGGACTGCGCGTCCCCGACCCGTGAGGTGTAGACCGTCCCCCCGGCGATGTCCGGGAGCACGAACTCCGGGTCCACCAGGGCGTTGGGCGCCGCGTCCGGCGCGGTCCCGCAGGCGAGCTGGTAGAGGTCGGTGGCGGTGTTGTAGGAGCGGACCTGCACCAGGAAGATCTCGGTACGGGTGCCGTCGGGACCCTTCCAGCCCGTCGCGGCGACATGACGCGCGCCGTCGTCCTGGAGCCGCGTCCTCAAGGTGGGCACATAGTCGAACTTCTGCCCGAAGGTGGCTACCGGGTACCAGCCGGAGGCACCGGGGTAGGACGTGTCGACCTGTGCGCCCGCCGGCGCCGGGAGCAGCAGTTTGCGCAGGTCGACGGCGTGCAGGCCCTCGCCCGTACCGGTGGCCCCCTCCACCGGGCCGACCGCCCCGGACGGGAGCGCGGGCAGCGTCAGTGCGGGGAAGACATAGCGCCCGTCGGTCGGAGTCCGGAGACCGGGGATGTCGGTGCGGCGCGGGGCCATCACCGCGAAGGCGGTGCCGGTGCCCACGGCCGCGCAGACCACCACCGCGGTGGTCCAGCGCAGCGCCGTGCGCAGCCAGGTGCGGTTGCGGGGGGCGGCCGGCAGCAGATCCGGGGGTACGGCCCAGACGGAGGCGGCGTCGAACTGCGGGGCGGGCGCGGGCGCGGGTCCGGGCGTGGGTGTGGGTTCGGTCAGTTCACTCATGTCAGGGCTCCCGGGATGGCAAGTCGTTCGAGCTGCTGCCGGAGCAGGTCCGTGGCCACGGACGAGTCCAGCGGCGCGACCCCGTAGGCCGACAGCCGGACGTACATGTCGCCCACGGAGGCGTCGCAGTCCAGGTAGTCGAGCTTGTCGCCGCTGGGCAGCGGCGGGAGGTAGCAGTGCACCTTGGGGAAGCCCGGCACCGCCGGACCCGCCCGGAACGCCTGGGTGCTGTCGGCCAGCGACTTCAGCAGGGTCGCACCGTAGGACGCCACCTGCTGGTTCTCCTGGCGCAGCTCGATCTCGACGACCAGGCTGCCGCTCACCTGGTAGGTGCGCACGGCGTCGCCCTTGATGTAGCTCGCGTTGAAGTCCTGGTCCAGCTTCTGCCGGTCGCTGCTGGACAGCGACGCGATGTCCTCTTTGAAGATCGCGTGGTACTGCGCCGTGGTCAGGGTGGTGTCGTTGCCGATCCCCGGATCGTCCGGACCGAGGCTGAATCCGGCGGTCACCGGCAGCAGCAGATCGCTCAGCGCGCCGAAGTGGTTGCCGTCGGACAGCGCGCCGTAGCGGGGCGACGCGGACGGCGCGGGCGAGGCGGGCGAAGCCGCGACGACCTTCTTGGGCTTCTTCTCGACCTGGAGGATGCCGAAGCCGACGCCGCCACCGACCGCCACGGCGGACAGCACCAGCAGGGCGCCCATCGCCAACCAGCGCCGCCTGCCGGGGGTGCGGGCCGGGGCCGCCGGGTCGGGGGAGACCGGGTCCGGAGATGCCGGGTCCGGGGATGGCTGAGCCGGGCTCCCGACCGGTTCAGGGTGCGGCAGTTCGGCCGTCACAGTCGCTCCATCTGGTTCTGGGCGAGGGCCAGCAGAGCCTTCGCGCTGACGGGGTGGGGCGACCAGACCTCCAACTGCGCGGATATGTCCCCGTGCTGGAAGAAGGCATAGCCCTCGTAGTAGGTGCCGCTGTTGTCGTGCTGGGCCGCGGTGCCCGGGAAGACCTCGCCGGCACTGGTGCCGGGGATGGCGACGGGCGTTACGCCCTTGATGTACCCCTGCTGGTCCTGGACGTCCGTCCGCGCACTGTCCTCGTAGGCGTGCGCGAACTGGACCAGCCTGACGGTGGTCCAGTCCGACCCGGACTGCCAGCGTGCCTGCGCCGCGCGACGGAAGTGGTTGTCGGCGTACCAGGTGAAGGCCCCGCCGGGGTTCTCGCGCGTCTCCGCGTACTGGGCCAGGTCGAGATAGATGTCGATGCCGGCCTCAAGAGGATCCGCCTGGGCCTTCGCGGGCGCCGGGACCAGGAGCTTGGTGAGGTCGCCGTCGGTCTTCACCATGTCGTCCTCGGCCGCGGTGAGCGCGGGGGCGGTGGAGTGGCCGGCCGGGTAGGACGGCTGGGCGACGGCGAGCGGGGGCAGCGGGGTGGGCGCGCGGTGCTGCTGCACGGCGTAGCCGACCCCGGCGCCGCCCAGAATGCCGAGGACCACAGCGACCGCCATGATCAGCGCGGTCTTCCCCCGACGGCGGGGTTTGCGCGCAGCGGACGGCCCCTCCACGGCGGGGACCTCTGCAGGTGCCTCCGCGGCTGCGGCGGCCTCGTCTGCGGCGGGTGCGGGGGCGGAAGCGGGAGCAGCGGTGGCCGCGGGTGCGGGCACAGGACCAGGCTCCGGCTCAGGCGCGAGTTCGGCCTCGGGCACGGTCGCGGGCTCGGGCTCAGCTGCGGGCACGGGCTCAGGAACAGCCTCGGGCTCAGACTCGGGCTCGGGCTCTGCATCCGATGGTGTGTCAGTTGCCGTGGGCAGTACGGGTTCTGTCTGGTCCTTGGGTACTGCGGGCGCCGCCTCCGGGGGCTCGGGGGCCGCCGGGTCGGCTGCTTCGGTGGTCAACGGTCCTCCACGGGACGGTCGGGGAAGGGAGTTCGGGCAGGCGCGGCAGCGCCTCAGTGGCCGGTGCTGAGCCGCTGCTCCTCGCGCTGCATCAGCGGGGTCAGCAGCGAGTGGTCCAGCTTCCCGGTCCCGGAGACGGTGATCTCGTACTCGACGTCGCCGACATGCGAGATCCCGAGCAGTTCGCCGTCGCCGCCGTCGGTGGTCGGGTCGAAGGCGATGCCCCTGCCGTTGGTGATCCCGGAGACGCTGAACTCCTTGCCCTTGCCGAAGGTCAGCCCTGACACCCAGTCACCGGCGTGGCCGGAGCTGTCGAAGTGCATCAGCTGGGTGTTCACCGTGACCGTGCCGTCGTTGCTGCGGTAGCTGCGGTACGCGCCGCCGGAGCAGCCGTACTCGTTGAGGATCTTCTTGCTGGTGGTGGGGTTGCCCAGGGTCTTGGCGAGGTCGTCGACGGACATCTTGTCGCCGTCGGCATTGCCGTAGGCCTCAGCGTCGCTGGGCACGGGCAGCAGGAAGAAGCGCAGGTCGCCGCTGTGCGTCGAGCCGTTGACCGAGCCCTTCACGGTGGAGCTGGGGCTGGGCGCGGCCGTCGGCGTGGGCAGCACGGCCGGCGCGGAGCTGGTCGCCACCGCCGAGGGCGAGGCGCTGGGGCTGGGCAGCGCCGCTGCGGCGGCCTGCGTCGACCCGCCGCCGTCGCCCACCAGCACCACCCCGGTGGCCGTACCCGCCGCGATCACCAGCCAGCAGGCGACGGCCAGGGCCACCCGGCGACTCCTGCGCGGGCCCGGCCCGCTGCCATCGGCCGGAGGAGCGACAAATCCCACCGGCGGCGGTGGAACAGGCGGATAGTAACCGCCCTCGGGCACACCGGACACGTCTTCTTTTTCCCCCACGACAACCCCGCAGAATGGTGATTCGCCTCATTCCCACCCTGGGGAGGCCGAGCGCTCCACAACCGTCAGGAGACGCTCGGCAGGGGCACGAACAGCCATGATGTCCATCCTCATACCTGCCGCACAACTTGGTTATTCAATTGATACGCAATGCCGCCGCGCCATGGCAATTGCGTAGTGGAATATCCCCTTCCGCCCCTTATGTGGCCCGCCGGAATTCAGCCGGGCTCAGTTGCCGACCAGCTGCAGCCTGGCGACGGAGAGCGTCGTGGTGGTGGGCGAGGCCCCGAGCGCCGTGGAGTAGTTCGGCGTGGCCGCGACCGAGGCCCAGGCGAGGTCGCCGCCCGGCAGCACCGCGATGTCGCCGGAGATGTGCTCGGGGACCACCACCGCGGGGGTCAGCACCCGGCCGGAGTAGTCGATCAGCTCCAGGTGCGTTCCACTGAATCGGCCGGTGCAGGTGCCGCTGGCGCACGAGGCTCCGGACACGGACTCCCAGGTGACCAGCAGCCGGCTCCCGCCGTAGGGCGCGATGCGGACGTTGACATGGTCGGTGCTCGGGTCGGCGGTCAGATAGACGGCCTTCCCGCTGGGGGTGGAGGAGTTGCTGAGGAAGTCCACGGCGACCTGGTGGGTGCTCCAGCGCGGGGTCACCGTCCAGCCGCGGCCGCTGGAGTCGGCGACGTTCTTCTGGGCCGAGGCGGCCCCGCGCGAGGCGACGGCGACGGCGTAGCGGCCGGCGGCGGACTTGACGATGGTGCCGGTGCCGTCCGGGAAGGCTCCGCCGCAGTAGCCCGCCCAGCACTGCTCCCGTCCCAGCACCGGGGCCACGTCCGGGGCGCCGATCCCGGTGCTGACGAAGAGTCCGGAGCGCCAGTCGTCCAGGCAGACCGAGGTGAACGGGCCGGACTTCTCCGGGTAGAGGGCGATGCCCTCGTTGTGGCTGCAGCCCCAGTCCCAGCCGTCGCTCAGCCGGGATCCGGTGGCGCCCGTGTAGACCAGTTTGTCGCCGAAGTGTCCGTCGGCGAATCCGCCCGCGCCGTGCACGACGAAGTAGGCGCCGTACTCGGTGCCGTTCCAGGCGAGTTGGCCGTCGAGGACGGGTGAGGTGTCGTTGCTCGCGGTCCCGGTGAGCTTGTCGGTGAACACCCGCGCGCCGTTGCGGTAGCGGATCAGGGCGGCGGCCGTGTCGTTCCACTTGTTGCTGTCCGCGACCCTGGTGAGCAGCGCGAAGCCGTCGTCGTGGGCGACCAGCCCGCCGACCTCCTGGGCGCCGGCGACCACGGTGTCCGCGCCGCTGCGGTTCAGCGTCGGCCCGAGCGGGGTGACATGGATGCCGTTGGCCGCCGGCCAGGCCACCTGGACCTTTCCGCCGGGCGCGGCGGCGACGGCGACCCGGGTCCACTGGGGCATCTCGTTGTAGCCCTGCTCCAGGTAGTGCAGCGGGCTGGAGAGCGTCAGCGAGGTGGTGCTGAGCCGCTGCGCGAGCGGCGTGGATGCGGAGGCGGCGGGCTTGGTCGCGGC
Source organism: Streptomyces sp. 846.5 (assembly GCF_004365705.1). Taxonomy (NCBI): domain Bacteria; kingdom Bacillati; phylum Actinomycetota; class Actinomycetes; order Kitasatosporales; family Streptomycetaceae; genus Streptomyces; species Streptomyces sp. 846.5. The sequence goes on along the minus strand of NZ_SOBN01000001.1, from coordinate 4,205,505 downwards.
AGCGGCCGAGGCGCGGGCGGAGGCGGATGCTGAGGCGGACTTGGCGGCTGCCGCGGACTTCGAGGCCGAAGCAGACGCCTTGGACGACGATGATGACGACGACGACCCGGCGGCGGCACCGCTTGCCCCAGCTACTCCCGCGACGCTGCCCACCGCCCGTTCATGCGGCGTGCCCCCGGAGGCGGCGTGCACCGACACCCCCATCGCGGTCGCCACCGCCGCGAGCGGGAGGACCACCATGGTCCCGCGACGCCACACCTTGCGGTTGTTCCTGCCTCGTGTGCCGGCCATGCGCGCTCCCTGGGTCGTCCCGGACGGGGTACGGCCCGCGTGGTACGTGCCGTACCCCCAAGTGGCTCCGGGGGGCGAAATGGTTGCCTTGCCGCGCAAGCCCGTTGGAGCAGGGACGGCCGGCGGTCACCGGAAGGCGGCGATGTTGCGTTCCGCCCAGGCCGCGAAGGTGCCGGCCGGGCGGCCGAGGATCCGCTCGGCGTCAGGACTGATCCGCTGCTCGGCGGGGGTGGGGGCGCCCAGGATCTCCAGCGTGGTGGTGACCACGGGCTCGGGCATGAACTGCAGCAGCTGCGCGCGGGCCTCCTCGACGCTCTGCTCGACGAACCGCACCGGTTCGCCGCGCGCGGCGGCGATGGCCTCGGCCATCCGTCGGGGCGTGCTGAGCGCGGGCCCGGTCAGCTCGTAGACCTGCCCGTCGTGACCCTGCCCGCGCAGCACTGCCGCCGCGACCGCGGCGATGTCGTCCGGGTCCACGGTCGGCAGGCCGACGTCGCCGAACGGCGCGCTGACGGTCCGTCCGGCCCGGACCGACTCCGCCCAGGCGAAGGCGTTGGAGTCGAACCCGCCGGCCCGCAGGATCGTCCACTCCAGGCCCGACTGCCGGATCGCGTCCTCCCTGGCCCGGCCGACCACCCCGTGGGAGGCCGACTCCGGCCGGGTGCCGACGCCCTGGGAGGACAGCAGCACGATGCGTCCGACCCCGCCGGCCTTGGCGACGTCCAGGATGTCCGGCACGCTGAATCCCTGCGCACCGCCCCCGCCGTCGTGCAGGAACAGTGCGTCGGCGCCGTCCAGGACCGGTCGCAGGCTCTCGGCGTCGGTCAGGTCCGCCCGCCGGTGCCGGACCCCCTCCGGCACCGGGCCGCCCGGGTTTCCCCGGGACACCGCCGTGACCTCCTCACCGGCCGCCGCCAGTGCCTGCACCAGCGGTCGTCCGACGTTACCGGTCGCTCCGGTTACCACGATCATGTCCAACACCCCTGTGTCTTCGTTTCGATACGTCAACTCACGCTTGAGCAGGCGGAATTGGCCTCACCGCGAGGGCTTCCCGCAGCGACTGGAACGAAGCTAACATCGTCGGCATAGTAGGTACCTAGAGGAAAGCGACTATGCGGAAGGGATGTGGATCCGGATGAGGGACCGTGCAACCGGGAGGAAGGCGCAGGCCCCGGCCGGCACCCGACAGGCCTGCCCGATCAGCCCGGTGGTCGACCTGGTCTTCAGCCGCTGGACCACGCCGATCCTCTGGAGCCTCCACCACGAGGGCCGCCTGCGCTTCGTCGAACTCCAGCGGCACATCGGCACGATCACGCCCAAGGTGCTGACCCAGCGGCTGCGCCAGCTGGAACGCGACGGCCTCGTCCTGCGCACCTACCACCCCGAGGTGCCGCCGCGGGTGGAGTACGAGATCAGCGAACTGGGCCGCAGCCTGGCCCCCTTGTTCGCGTCACTCGCGGAATGGTCCGCCGACCACCTCGACACCGTCGAGACCGCCCGCCTGGCCTACGACAGCGAGCCACCCGCCCCGGGCCGGGCCTGACACCCCTCCCCCCTGCGGAACCGTCCAAGGTCCGCGGGCCTGTCTCGCGTAGGCTCGGGAGCATGCGTCTGAGCACTGTGATTCTGCCGATCCACCGCTGGAGCGAGGGGCGGGAGGTGTGGCGGCGGGCCGAGGAGTTCGGGTTTCACGCCGCGTACACCTATGACCATCTGTCGTGGCGGTCGTTCCGGGACGAGCCGTGGTTCGGGGCTGTGCCCACACTCACCGCTGCCGCCTGCGCGACCGAGCGGATCCGGCTGGGCACGCTCGTCACCTCCGTCAATCCTCGTTCACCCATCACGGCCTGACCTGCGACAACGCAGGGCTCGGCCTGGAACGACCCGGCCTCGGCCCAGCGGCGTCGCTCGTGGCGACCGTGACGTCGGGTCGCGTGCCTCCACCAGCGTGGCCGCACGCGTCACGACGAGCAGGTCCAGGCTGCGGGCAACGTCCAGCTACACGGCCCGCTGCTGATCGATGCCGACCGTTCCGTGGGGTCTCGGCCGGGCAGTGCAAGGCCGGGCGCGCCTAAGCTCGTACCGGCGCACCGGTCGCGGGCTGGACCCGACAGGACAGCGCGGCAGCGGACAGGAAGCGGGCGGAGACCGGGGCATGGGCGGCGGAGCGGAAGAGCTGCTGGGACTGTTGGAGCCAGGATGGCGCAATCATCTGCTCGCGGGCGGACTGGCCGGGGCCGTGGACGTGGAGCCCGAACTGCCGCACACCATCGCCCGTGCGCTGGGCGGGCTGACCAGGCAGGGCTCCCCCGGCGCACTGGCCGAGCGCTGGCCCGGCTGCGTGGCGGTGGCGCTGGCCGGGGTGGCCGGCGACGGCTACCGGCGGGGCCGGTTCTGGCCCGCGTGGCACCGGGCCTGCGGCGCCCGGGCCTCCGGGGCCGCCGACGCGGCCTGGGGTGGGGCGTTTCTGACGGCGCTCCGCGTGCTGGGACGGGAAGCAGCCGACCCCAGGACCGCGGTGCTGGTACAGGCCGCGATCCCGGCGGCCTGCCTGCCCGAGTTGCTACGGCTGCTGCGCCTCGGCGGCTCCGAGCGGGAGCTGGCCCGGATCGATCCGGCCGTGGAACTGCTGCTCGACTCCGGGGAGCCGGCCGCACGGGCGCTGCTGTCCGGACTGCGGTCGGCACTGGCCGGAGACGACGGAGGACCGGACGAACAGTTGCCGCGCCGACTGGCGGCCGCAGTCCGCCTGGCGGCACCGGACCCGGACGGCGTCCGACCGCTGCGGCTCGACCCGTACGGCCGGGGGGTGCTGCTGGCTGTGGACCCGGACGGACGCGACTGGCGTTCGGCGACCCCGGACCAGGTCGGGGCCGCCGTTCCCGACCTGCTGGTGTTCGACCAGGACGGAGCGATGCTGCGAGCCGCGCTGCCACCGCAGCCGGTCTGGGCGCTGTGCCGTGACGATGCCGGGCTGCGGGCCGACGTCACGCTGCGCACCGTCGTCGAGAGTCGACTGCCGCTGCCCTGGCGGGGTTGGCGGCTGATCCAGGTGGACTTGGGCCAGGCCGCCTGGCTGGCGGTCGGAAGCGGCCCCGGCACGGACCGGCGACCGGTGCGGGGCCGGTCCCGGCCGTCCCTCGTGCCCGGCCCAGCCGTTCCCGGGCTGAGTTCCGAGCACGGCCTGACCGTCCATCACCGTCTGCCTGTGATAAGGCTCCCGGGCGGGGAGTCCCGTTGGATGGTGGAGGTTCGACGCTCTCCCGGGGGTCCGCTGCTGGGCCGGGCCGAGGGATCGGCTCGGGACTGGGACGACCGGCGGCTGTGGGATCGGGTGTCCCGCCCGCTGCTGGGCGAACTGCTGGTCACCGCCGTCGCTCTGGACGAAGGCGGCGAGCGGACGGAGGCGCCGGCCGGACTGCGCGGGATCGTCTTCGTCGCCGAGGGCCTGGACGTCCAGTACGATCCGCCGCTGCGGCTGACCGGCGCCACCGGGCCCGAGCCCGGCACGGCCCTGCTGGTACCGGCAGCGGGGATGACCTCCGCGCCGGGCGCCGTCCAACTCGCCACCGGGATGCTCTGCGCACCGGTGCGCCTGGTCGCCGGTCCTGTGGTGAGGACACTGCTGACGACCCCGCCGCACCTCCGGGTCAGGATCGAGCCCGAACCCGGCTCCGGGAACACCGCCACGCCCTGGCACAACGCGGGCCCGTTGCCGATCGGCCCCGCCGAGCTGCGGCGCGGCGGGGCGCTCCGGCTGGACCTGCCGGGGCTGGACCGCGACCCGCCGCTGGCGGTGGTCGCGGCCGACAGCCGCACCGTGCAGTGGCTGGAGCCGTCCCGGCAGGGCCGCTACCCGTTGCGGCGGCTGCTGGACACAGCCGCCGCGCTCGGCCGGGCCGAGCTGCGGATCACTGTGGCCGGGCACGAGGCGACCGTCGCCACCGTCACCGCCCCGCTCCCGGCTGCCGACCCCTGGATCACCGTGCAGTCCTGACCACCGGGTCCACGGGCGGTCATCGCTGCTCCTACGCTGAACGCCTGTGCCGCCCGTACCGCCTTCCTCCTGGAGCTCCCTGTGGATCCCATCGCCACCAGCGCCCTGCTCAGCGGCACCTACCGCCGCTACCTGCGCTCGCTGCTGCCGGTCAGGGACCCGGCACTGGCCGCGGCACTGGACGCGCAGATCACCGGCAGCCCGTTGCTGACGAAGGGTCCGCTGCTGGAGGCCACCCCGCCCTACCGGACCGGTGCCAGCCTGCGCGAACTGATCGGCGAGGGGGTGCTCGGGGCGGGCTTCGCCCGACTGGGCGGCCCGGCGCTGCCGCTGGACCGCCCGCTGTACCTGCACCAGGAGCAGGCCCTGCGCAAGGCGGCGGCCGGCCGCAACCTGGTCGTGGCGACCGGCACCGGCTCCGGTAAGACCGAGAGCTTCCTGCTGCCGGTACTCTCCTCGCTGTGCGCGGAGCAGGCGGCCGGGACACTCGGTCCCGGGGTCAGGGCGCTGCTGCTCTACCCGATGAACGCGCTGGCCAACGACCAGCAGCGGCGGCTGCGGCGACTCCTGGCCGACTCACCCGAGTTGACCTTCGGCCGCTACACCGGCGACACCCCCGAGCGGGCCCACCAGGGCACCTCCCTGTTCGAGGCGCTGAACCCGGGCGAGCCCCGACTGCCCAACGAACTGCTGAGCCGCGAGGAGATGCGCGAGACTCCGCCGCACCTGCTGCTCACCAACTACGCGATGCTGGAGTACCTGCTGCTGCGACCGGCCGACCTGGAGCTGTTCGAGGGCAGGTACGGCGGCAGCTGGCGCTTCGTGGTGCTGGACGAGGCACACGTGTACGACGGTGCCAAGGCCGAGGAGGTCGGCATGCTGCTGCGTCGGCTGCGGGAACGGGTCGGCCGGCAGTCCCCGCACGGACGTACCGCCTTCCAGGCCATCGCGACCAGTGCCACCGTGGGCGACAGCCCCGAAGCCGCCGTCGACTTCGCAAGCAAGCTGTTCGACGCACCGTTCGAATGGCTGCCCGGGGATCCCGCGCGGCAGGATCTGATCGCCGCCAGCCGCGAGGACGTCCCGGCCGGTCCCTACTGGGGGCCGCTGGGTCCTGAGCGGTACGCGGAACTGGCCGCCGAGGCCGAAACTGCCCGGGGACCGGTGGCCGACCTTCCCGGCGGCCTGGCCCATGAGCAGGGTATGGCCTCCCTGCGCGGCATCCTGGCCAAGGGGCCCCGGCCCTTCGCCGAACTGGCCCGCGAGGTGTTCCCGTCGGCCGCCGACGAGGTGGGCCCTGCGCGGGCCCAGGCGGGCCTGGCCGCGCTGGTGGCGCTGGGCTCACGGGTGCGCGACTCCGCCGGGGCGCCGGTGCTGTCCGCCCGCTACCACCTGTTCGCCCGGGCCACCGAGGGCGCGTTCAGCTGCCTGTCGCCGCTCGGTCCGCATGTCTGGCTGGGTCGGCACGAGGTCTGCGGGGAGTGCGCGCGGGCCGGTCAGGACGCCCCGGTCCACGAGTTCGGCTGCTGCAAGCGCTGCGGCGCGGTGCACCTGGTGGGCGCGCTGGAACAGGATTCGCGCGGCGAGTGGTTCACCCCGCACCCGGTGCGTGCCGAGGATCGCGCCTGGCTGCTGTTGGAGGACGGCCCCGACGGCGGCGAACCGGGCAGTGAACCGGGCAGTGAACCGGGTGACGAGGACGACGAGACGCTGGACCCCGACGCGGGCGACGGCGCCGCGACACCCGCCGTGCTGTGCGGCGGCTGCGGCGCGCTGCACGGCACGGCGGGGTCCTGCGGCTGCGCGCAGCCGACTCCCCGGCCGGTGCGACGGCTCGCGGTGCGCGGCGGCATGCCCACCGGCTGCCAGTCCTGCGGCGCTCGCGGCAGCGGTACGGTGCGGCTGTTCGAGAGCGGCAACGAGGCTGCGGCCGCGGTCCTGGCGACCGCCCTCTACCAGGCGCTGCCGCCGGACCAGGAGCAGGCGGACCGTCCCGGCGGTGGCCGCAAACTGCTGACCTTCAGCGACTCCCGGCAGGCCGCCGCGTACTTCGCCCCGTACCTGGAGTCCAGCCATGCCCTGGTGCTGCAGCGCGGGTTGATCCTGGACGGGCTGGCCAGGGCCACCGCCAAGGACCCCTTCGGCACGGTCGACGACCTCATCGAGGGCACCGCCGCCGCGGCGGGGGCAGTCGGGGTGTTCAACCGCCGGGACTCCCGGCAGGCCAGACGACGGGAGTGCGCCCGCTGGGTGCTGCGGGAGCTGGTGGCGCTGGACGAGCGGCAGTCGTTGGAGGGCCTCGGGCTGCTCCAGGTCGGCCTGGACCGCGAGCCGGGGTGGCGGACCCCCGCGCCGCTGCTGGCGCTGGGCCTGGCCGAGGAGGAGTGCTGGCTGCTGCTCACCGAACTGCTGCGCACCCTGCGGTTGCAGGGCGCGCTGACCATGCCGGAGGAGGTGGACCCGTCCGACGAGATGTTCGAGCCCCGGCGCGGCCCGATCCACGTCCGGCAGGACGGCGCGGAGGCCAGGCTGAAGGTGCTGAGCTGGCTGCCGACCCGAGGCGTCAACAAGCGTCTCGACTACCTGCGCCGGGTGCTGGCGGCCCTCGGGTCCGACGCCGAACCGCGCGAGGTGCTGGCGGGTTGCTGGCGGGCGCTGACCGCGCTCCCGGAGGGCTGGCTGCACGCGGTGGCGCTGCCCAGGCTCGGCCAGGTGCACCAGGTGGACCACAGCTGGCTGACCGTCGCCCCCGGCGCCGAGCAGCTGTGGCGCTGCGGCCTGTGCCGCCGCACCGCCGCCGCCTCGCTGCGCGGGGTGTGCCCGACCCTCGGCTGCACCGGGACGCTCGCGCCCGCCGCGGCCGAACCGCAGGAGCACTACCGGGCGCTGTACCGGGACACCGCCCCGGTCCCGCTGTCGGCCCGGGAGCACACCGCGCAGTGGACCGGCCTGGAGGCATCCGACATCCAGCAGCGGTTCCTGGCCGGCGAAGTCAACGTGCTGTCCTGCTCCACCACCTTCGAACTGGGGGTGGACGTCGGTGCGCTCAGCGCGGTGATGCTGCGCAACATGCCGCCGAGCACCGCCAACTACATCCAGCGGGCCGGCCGGGCCGGGCGCCGCAGCGGCAGCCCCGCCCTGGTGCTGACCTACGCCCAGCGGCGCTCGCACGACCTGTCCCGCTACCAGGTGCCGGAAACGATGCTGGCAGGGCTGGTCCGCGCCCCGCACGTCCCGCTCGGCAATCCCAGGATCGACCGCAGGCACGCCCACTCGGTCGCCCTGGCGGCCTTCTTCCGTGACGCCAAGGAACGCTCGGGGGAGGAGTGGAAGACCGCCGGAGCCTTCTTTTTGCCTGGAAAGCACAGTTTGCCCGGGCAGAACCGGGGCGAGGCCCCCTGTGAGCGGGTCCGCGGGTTCCTCAGCCCGGTGCCCGCCGAAGTCGCCCTGGCCCTGCGGACGGTTCTGCCGAACGAGGTGCGAAAGCTGCTGGGAGTCGACGACGGCAGCTGGGTGGACGAGCTGTGCGGGCACCTGGACCAGGTCCGGCAGGAGCTGGCCCAGGACGTCTCAGTGTTCGAGGAGCGCCGGAGGGATGCCTTCGCGAACCGGCGCAGCGATCTGGCCGCCCGATTCGAACGGAGCGTCAACACCCTGAGCAGGCGGCCGCTGATCGGCTTCCTGGCGAACCGCAACATCCTGCCCAAGTACGGCTTCCCGGTGGACACCGTGGAGCTGCGCACCGCGCACTGCGACAGCCAGGTCGGCGCTCGTCTCGAGCTGACCCGGGACCTGTCGGTGGCGATCCACGAGTACGCCCCCGGGGCGGAACTGGTGGCGGGCGGGGTGCTGTGGCGTTCTGCCGGGGTCTACCGCCTGCCCGGGCGGGAGCTGATCACCCGCTGCTACACCGTCTGCCAGGGCTGCCAGCACTACCGCGAGGGCGGAGCCGAGCTCGAACCGGCCTGCCCGGCCTGCGGGCGTCCCGGCAGCGGCCCGGTGCGGGAGTACTGCGTGCCCGAGTTCGGCTTCGTCGCCGACGCCCGCACCGGCAAGCCCGGCGGGGCACCGCCGCAGCGCTCCTGGAGCGGGGCGGTGCACGTGGTGTCGCTGGGCGAGGAACTGGCCGAGTCCCGCTGGGAGTCGCGCGCGCAGGGCGGCGGGGCGGTCGCCTGGTGCCGGTCCGGGGCGCGCGGGCGGTTGGTGGCGCTGTCCGAGGGGCCCGGCAACAGCGGTTTCCTGATCTGCGACTGGTGCGGCTGGGGCGGTGCCAACCGGGGTCGGGCGCCGAAGACCCACGCCGATCCGCTCCGCGGCAGGCCCTGCACCGGGCCGCTGCGCTGGCGCTCGCTCGCACACAGCTACGAGACCGACATCCTGCGGCTGCGCTTGGACACCCCCGGGCTCGACACCCGCGCGCAGTGGCACTCACTGCTGTACGCGCTGCTGGAGGGCGCGGCCCAGGGCCTGGAGATCAGCCGCGACGACATCGGGGGCACCGTACACGCGGGGTCGGACGGCCGCAGCGCGCTGGTGCTGTTCGACACCGTGCCCGGCGGCGCGGGCGGTGCGCTGCGGGTGGCCGAGGCGCTGGACCAGGCGGTGGCGGCGGCCCTGCTGCGGACGGCGTCCTGCGACTGCGGCCTGGAGACCTCCTGCTACGGCTGTCTGCGCACCCAGCGCAACGAGCGCCACCACGAGGACCTCAGCCGCGGCGCGGCCCTGGGCGTGCTGCGCGAGCTCAGCGGACTGACCCGGGCGGACGGCCTGGACTCCAGACAGGCCTTAGCACCTTCCGGCCCACGGATCAAGCAGGTCACCGGCACTGCTTCGGGTCCGGCATGATAGTGACGGGTGCACCTCGTCGTACCCCTGACAGATCCCCGGCAAGAGCAGAGCCTGTGACCGAGACCCCCGCTGAACCCGCCGACGGTGTGGAAGCAGATGCCTTCGGTATCGACGCCTTCACGCTGGACGACCGCCTGCGACTGTTCCACTTCGCCGCCGCCGAGAAGCGGCACGAGTACCTGTGGCTGCTCCGCGCCTTCGACCGGGCCCGCGCCAACTACCAGGTGCTGCTGCACGTCGCCGACGCCGAGGCGCTGCTGGCACAGCTGACCGCCGAGCTCCGCACCGGGCACCGTCAGGAACCGGCCGTGGCCGAGGTGCAGCCGCTGCTGGACGCGTTGGCGGACTGGCAGGTACTGGACCGCTCCTACGACGGCACCCGGGCCGCCAATCTCGCCGAGTACCGCAACCGGCACTACGTCTACCAGTTCACCCAAGCCGGCTACCGGGCCTTCCGGGCGGTGGAGGAGGTCCTGGGGGCGAGCCTGGAGGACGCCCAGCTGTCCCGGCTGGTGTTCCCCGACATCCTGGCCGACCTGAGGGCGCTGGCCGAGGCGGTCGTCGCGGGGGACGCCGCCGAGGTCTACCGCAAACTGTCCCGGCTGGACGGGGTGCTCGCCGACATGGCGCAGCGCGCGGCCCGCTTCTACCTGATGCTGGGCGACCTGGCGCGCACCAACGACACCCGCCCTGAGGTGTTCCTCAGCCACAAGGACGCCCTGCTGGCGCACATGCGCGAGTTCAACTCCGAACTGTCGCGCTACGCGCCACTGCTGGCCGACGCGGTGGCCGAGGTCGCCGCCGTCGCCGGGCCGGACGCGGAGCGGCTGTCCCGGCTGGCGGCCGAGGCCGACGAGCGGCTGTTCCGGGGCGAGACCGAACGGGTCGCCGACTGGCGGCTGCGCTGGGGCGGCCTGGTGCACTGGTTCGGTGCGGACAGGCACCGCGGGGACGGGCAGCACAACGAGGCCGAGCGGATGCAGGACGCCACGGTCACCGCGATCTCCAACGTCACCGCGCTGCTGCGCCGGGTCACCGAGTCGCGTCGCGGCGGGGTCAGCCGGGAGAGCCAACTGCGGCACCTGGCCCGGTGGTTCGCCTCCTGCCCCAGCGACGGCGACGCGCACGCGCTGTTCCAGGCGGTACTGGGGCTGGGCGGCCCGCGCCATATCGCCGTCCCCTACGAGGACCCCGAGCAGATCCCGGGCCGGACCTCCTGGTGGGAGGCCGACCCGGTGCCGCTGGCCAGGACCCTGGTCCGCAACGGCCGCACGCCTGCCCTGCACGGCCCGGGCCGGATCGAGCGCAATGAGGAGCAGCGACAGCGGCTGCGCGCCGAACAGCTCAAGGCCACCGCCGAACGCCGCACCTCGGCGGCCCAGTTGGCGGCCGACGGGGTGTACGGGCGACGGCTGGACGAGCCGGAGACCCGGGCCCTGCTGGGGCTGCTGGACCTGGCGCTGGCGGCCAGGGCCCCGGTCAGCCGCAAGGTCGCCGGCCCCGCCGCGCCGGTCGACGCCCCGTCCGGCAGCGCCCACGGGGTGCGGCTGACGCTGCGACCGGCACCGGGCTCCACCAGTGTGGACACGGTGCGCGGACGGCTGCTGCTGGACGGACTCGCCCTGGAACTGGAGGCCGTGGGATGAGGGTCGCCGAGGACGTCAGCGGTCTCGATCTGCCGGAGTACCAGAAGGCGGTCCGACTGCTGCTGAACAACCCGCTGGTCACCGCGGTGCACCCGAACCCGGCCGCGCTGCCGCTGCTGCGCCGCTGGGCCCCGCAGCTGCGCCGGGACCTGGGCGAGGTGCTCGGCTACGCCCTCGTCTCGACCGGCGACACCATGCGGCTGCGCCGGGCCCAGGACACCCTGGACGGCACCAGGCCCGCGATCAGCCGTACCAGGCGGCCCTTCGACCGCCGCCGCTACGCCTACCTGGCGCTGACCCTGTCCGCGCTGGGCCGCTCCGGCACCCAGATCGCGCTGAGCGAGATGGCGGACGCCGTCGCGGCCGACGCGGGACGGGTCGAAGGACTGGGCATGGACACCGGGCGCAAACCGGACCGGGACGCCTTCGTGGACGCGGTGGCCTGGCTCGAAGCGCGGGGCGCCCTGCGGATGGCCGACGGGTCCGCGGTGGACTGGGCCAACGACCCGGACCGGGCCGAGGCGCTGTACGACATCGACCGCGAGGTGGTGGCGGCGGTGTACCAGCCGAGCCGGGTGCTGCAGCACCTGGGCTCGGTGACCGAGCTCCTGGACAGCGGCTCGGCGGGCAGCCTGGCCGTCGGTGGCAAGGAGGCGCGGCGCCGGACCGCCGCCCGTCGGGCCCGGCGCCTGGTCCTGGAGCAGCCGGTGGTCTACTACGCCGACGTGGACGAGAGCCTGCGCGGCCAGTTGCGGGCCCCGGCGCTGGCCGAGGACCTGGAGCGGCTCACCGGTCTGGAGCTGGAACGGCGAGCCGAGGGGGTGGCCCTGATCGACCTGTCGCGACGGCTGTCCGACACCGCGTTCCCCAGCGGCGGCACCGTCCCGCAGTCGGCGCTGCTGCTGTGCACGGTGATCGCCGCACGGGTCGTCGCGGACCGGGGCCGGACCGAGCGGCTTCCGGCCGCAACGGCGGCCGAGCGGCTGCAGGCGGCGGCCCGCCGGATCGACACCGCCCTCCCGGATCGCGGGGCCGCCGCCCAGTTGCTGATCGGCGAGGTCGCGGAGGTCGCTGACGCCGGCCCCGACGACGACGGTGGGGGGCCCGGCGACGAGGCCGCCTACCCCTTCCTCTCCGACGCCTGGTTGCGCGGTGCCCTGCGCAAGCTGCTCGCCGAGTTCGGCGCCGGCATGGCCGAGAAGCAGGTCGGCGACCCCGACCGGCTGCTCGACGATGCACTGGCACTGCTCGCCTCGATGGGCCTGCTGGGCCGGGTGGACGGCGGCGTACTGGTCCTCCCGCTGCTGGCCCGCTACCGGGGCGCGACCGCCCAGGTCAGGAACCGCCCGCGGACGCCCGCCGGCTCCTCCGCTCCCGACGAGCAGCAGATGGCCCTGTTCCTCGAACCCGCGTCCGAACCTGACGACGCTTCCGACCCGAAGGACGACCTCGCGTGACCCGCTTCGAACCCTCCCGGGCCGGCATCGTCAACCTGTGGGACTACCGGGACGAGGAGTTCGGCTTCGCCGGCGGCTGGCTGGTGCTGCGCGGACCCAACGGCTCCGGCAAGACCAAGGCACTGGAAGTACTGTTCCCCTTCGTGCTGGACGGCCGGATCGACCCCAAGCGGCTCAATCCCTTCGCCGCCGAGGACCGCACGATGAAGTCCAACCTGCTGTTCCGGGGGCAGGACAACGCGGTCGGTTACGTCTGGCTGGAACTGCGGCACCGGGACACCGGAGCCTGCGTGACCGTCGGCATCGGCATGCACGCCCAGCGCCACCGGGACACCCCGGTGCGCTGGCACTTCGTCTCCGAAGGCCGGGTCGGAGAGGACTTCTCGCTGCTCACCGACGACGACCGGCCGATGACCCGCAAACAGCTGGCCGAGGAGATCGGCGACAGCGCGCTGTTCACCTCCGCCACCGACTACCGGGCCGCGATCGACCAGCGGCTCTTCGGCCTCGGCCGGGAGCGCTACGAGCAGTTGCTCACCCTGATCCTGACGCTGCGCCGGCCGCAGCTGGCGAAGAACCTGGACCCGGTGAAGCTGTCGGACACCCTCACCGACGGACTGCGTCCGGTCGACGACGACCTGATCGCGGAGGCGGCGCGTTCCTTCGACGACATGGAGGCGGTGTCGCGGACCCTGGAGGGCCTGACCGCCGCCGACGAGGCCACCGGAGCCTTCCTCGCCGGCTACACCACCTATCTGCGCACCCACGCCCGGGCTGCCGCCGACGCGCTGACCCGCCGCCGCGAGGACTCCGCCGCCCGCAGGTCGGCGCTGACCGCCGCCGCCGGGGAACTGGCCGGTGCGGAGGACGGCCATGCCACCGCCGAGGCCCGCAGCGAGCGCGCCGAGGCCGCCCTCACCGGGCTGCGGGCCACCGTGGACCAGCTCCGTTCGAGCGCCGCCTACCAGGCCCTTGAGCAGCTCGCCGACCTGGAGCGACTGGTGCGCACCTGCGCCGACGCAGCGGCCGCGGCCACGGCCGAGGCCGGTCGGCGGACAGCGGCCCGCAGCCGCTCCCGCGCCGAGGTGGAGCGGGCCGGAACGCTGCTGGCCGAGCTGGAGGCAGCGGTGTCGCGCAGCGCCGCCGAACTGGCCGAGCACGCGGCGGCGGCTGGACTGCCCTGGACAGCGGCGGACAGCGCCGCGGAGGGTCTGGCGGCCAGGGCGGGCGCGCTGGCCGCCACCCGCCAGGAGGCGGTGCGGGCGGTCCGCCGCGCCCAGGAGGTGCACGGCCGTGCCGAGCAGGCCCGCGACCTGGCCAGGTTGGCGCTGGACCGGGCCCAGGCCGAGGCCGAGGCCGCCGAGCAGGCCGCCGATGCCGCGGCGGCCGCCGTCGAGCGGGCCCGCGCCGACGCCGCTGACGCCCTGCGCACCTGGGCCGGGCAGCACCGCGCGCTGCTGCCCGGCGAGGAGTCGGACCGGCTGGCCGAGGATCTCGCCGAGGCCCTGGAGCAGCTGGGCTCGGAGGCCGAGAGCCCCACCATGGAGACCCGCTTCGACGCCGCCGTACTGGCTGCCGTGCGGGATCTGCGTGAGCAGCGGGCCAGGCTGACCGCAGAGCGTGAGTCGGCCCAGCGGCGCCGCAAGGAGATCGTCGCCGAGCGGAAGCGGGTCGCCGCCGAGCACGACGACGCACCGCCACCGCACCCGGGCCGCAGCGCCGACCGCACCGGCCGGGCCGGCGCGCCGCTGTGGCAGCTCGTGAACTTCGCCGACTCGGTGACGGGTGATCAGGCCGCTTCGCTGGAGGCCGCCTTGGAGGCCACCGGCCTCCTTGACGCCTGGCTCTCTCCCGGGGACGCCCCCAGCGGCGTCCCCGGAGACCTCAGTGACGGCTGGCTGGTGCCGGGCGAGCCGGTCGCCAAGGGCGCGGGCAGCCTGGCCGACCTGCTGACCGCGGAGCCCGACGCATCCGTGCCGGCCGAGCGGATCACCGCGCTGCTGCACTCCATCGCCACCGGCGGCAAGCCGTTCGCCGCCGCCGCGCAGATCACCGTCGAGGGCCGCTACGCCCACGGCGTGACGGCCGGTGCCCACACCAAACCGCACGCCGAGTACATCGGCGCCACCGCCCGGGCCCGCCGCCGGGCCGAGCGGATCGCCCAGTGCGAGGTCGAACTGGCCGCCGTCGACGCCCGACTGGACGAGGTGGAACACGGACAGGCTGCCCTGGACGACGCCGAGGCCGCGTTCGCCGAGGCGCGCGCGGCCCTCCCGCGCACCGGGGCGATCCACACCGCACTGCGCGAGGAGCAGCGCGGCAGCGGCCGTCTGCGCACCGCCGGGGCCGCCGCCGACCGTGCCCAGGACGAGTACGACCAGTCCGTAGCCGCCTGCACCGTCACCGAGCGCGCCCTGCGCCGCACCGCCGCCGAGCACGCGCTCGACCCGCGGCAGTTGGCGCAGGTCGAAGCCGCTGTGTCCCGCTTCGACTCCGCAGCAAGGCAGTTGACTGATCGTCGGCGTGAGGCCGAACGGCAGCGCGACGCCCACGCCGACGCCCTGGAGCGGCTGGAGACGGCCGACGCCGAGGAGCAGGAGGCGGTCTCCCACGAGCGCGCCGCCAGGCTGCGGCACACCGAGGAGGCCGCGAAGCTGGAGGCACTGCAGGGAGCGGTCGGCGCCGAGGCCCGTGAGGTGGTGGCCCAGGTGGAGGCCGCCGAGGCGGGTGTGGTCGCGGCGCAGCGCGAGGAGGCGGCGGCCCGCGCCGCCGCGAACACCGCGTTGGCCGCCGCCGCGACCGCCCGCGAGCGGGTGGCGGCGGCCGGGGCGGCACTGGAGGTGGCCGCTGCCGAGGAGCGGGACACCGCCCACGGTCTGGCGCCCTACGCGGCCCGGGAACTGCTGGATGTGCTGAAGTGCCCGCCGGGCCTGGTCTGGCCCTCCCAGCCGGCCGACTGGGAGGGCGGCGAACTGCCGCCCGCCGTCGTCGCGGTCCATGACGCTGTCCTGGCGGCGACCCGTGAACTCGCGCCCACCGAGGCGTCGTTGAAGACCTCGGCGACCCGGCTCGCCAAGGCCCTGGAGGAGTTGCAGACCCAGCTCGGCGCGGCCGGGCAGGACTACCACCCGGAGTGGGACACCGCCGACGGGGTGATCGTGGTGCGGATCGCCGACGAGCAGGGCCCGCTGCCGGTGGGCGCGTTCGCGGCCCGGATCTCCGCCGCCCGGCGAGACCAGCAGTTGCTGCTCAGCGACTCCGAACAGCGCATTCTTGAGGACGCCCTGCTCACCCGGCTGTCCCAGCAGATCCACGACCGCACGGTGGACGCCAGGGACCTGATCGGCCGGATGAACAAGGACATGCGGCAGCGGCGAATGTCCTCGGGCACCACCGTCGGCGTCCAGTGGCGGCTCGCCGACACCCTCGACGAGGAGCAGCGCGCGGTCTGCGGGCTGCTGGACGCCGACGCGGCCCGGCTCACCCCGGACGCGCTGGCCCGGATGCGCAGCCTGTTCGCGGCGCAGATCAAGACCGCCAGGGCCAGGTACCGCGAGCTGCCCTACCGCGAGCTGCTGGCCCAGGTGCTGGACTACCGGCGCTGGCGCCAGTTCGCCTTCCAGCTGGTCCGCCCGGACGGCTCGGAGGAGACCCTGACCCGGTCCCGGCACAGCCGGCTCTCCGGCGGCGAGCAGTCCGTCTCGCTGCACCTGCCGCTGTTCGCGGCGGCCCACGCCATGCTCAATTCGGCCCAGCCGCACGCCCCGCGGCTGCTGGCGCTGGACGAGGCATTCGCCGGGGTGGACGACACCGGGCGCGGCGAACTGATGAGTCTGGCAGCCCAGTTCGACCTGGACCTGTTCATGACCGGCTACGACCTGTGGGCCACCCACCCCCACGTCACCGCAGCCGCCCACTACGACCTGGCGCACTCCCCGGTGGACCACACCGTCAGCGCACTGCTGCTGGTCTGGGACGGCGCACGGCTGCTCGCCGACGACGGCGGCGAGCTCGCCGCAGTCCTGGGCTCTCCCGGCACCCGCCGCAAGCAGGCGGTATGAGCGGCGACGGTCGGGGCAGCGACGGTAGGGACGGCGGCAGCATGGGCAGTGGCAGCAGCCGTTCCGGCCTGGAGGAGATGCGCGGCGAGGGCTGGCTGCGGCTGCTCGCAGCGGCCCGCCGCCGACTGGAGCGCACCAGCGGCGCCCTGGACGGCGACATCGGCCTGACCGCGCCCAGCGAGGCCGAGCGCCGGGTGGTGATCGGCGTCACCGGCGCCTACCGCGCGCAGGAGACCAAGCGGATCACCGTCCACCTCGGCGACCTCGACCTGGCACTGCGCCGGCGGCACGGCGTCGGGCTGCTCGCCACCCTGGCAGCGTTGGACGGCCGCCCGGTCAGGGACCGGGCGGCCGAGCGCTCCGAGGAGGAGCACCAGATCGACGACGCCGGGGCGAAAGCGGCCACGAGCCGGCTGGCCGCCCATGGCTGGTACACCGACTGGCTGGCGGCGCTGGCCGCCGACGGCACATTGACCCGGCTGGCCCGCCGCGGCGACCTGGTTCAGCTCGCCCTGGCCGCGACCGTGTTGGAACGACTGATCGGGACCGACCGGGCCGTACCGATCCCGCTCCCGGTGCTCGCCGAGTGGTGCACCGGCGACACCAAGGCCCTGGTCCCCGGCAGCCCGCTGGCAACCCTGGTGCTGCGGGCCCTGGCACGGCGCACCGGAACATCCGGCGTTCCCCGCGACCGGGCCGGGCAGCGTGCCCTGTGGGAGAGCGCCGGAGCCGTCGGCGACGACCTGGCCAGCCAGGTGCTGCTGCTCAATGTCCGCTGTGGCGGCGACACGGTGGTCAACGGCTGGCTGAACGACGCTGCCGACTTCGGCATCCCGTTCCGGCTGACCCTGCAGCAGCAGGCCGCCGACCCGGTCCTACCCGACGTTCCCGAGATCTACGTCTGCGAGAACCCCGCTGTGCTGGCGGTCGCCGCGGCCGAGCTCTCCGACGCCTGCCCGCCGCTGGTCTGCACCGAGGGCATTCCCTCGGCCGCCTGTCACAAGCTGCTCGGTCAGGCCGTCCGGCACGGCGCCCGGCTGCGCTGGCGCGCCGACTTCGACTGGACCGGTCTGCGGATCACCGCCGACGGGCTCGCCCGCCACCGCGCCGTCCCGTGGCGGATGTCCGCCGACGACTACCGCACCGCCCTCGCCGACGGCGGCACCACCCCGCTCACCGGCAGCCCCGCGGCCAGCCCCTGGGACCCATCCCTCACCGCGGCCCTGACCGCCGAGGGCCGAGCCGTCATGGAGGAGCGCCTGCTCACCACCCTCCTCGCCGACCTGCGCACCACCCCGCAGGGCTGACCGCGTACGACTCCGGTCCGGTCTCCTCGGTCCAGGAAGTTGTCCCGTATTCAGGGACAACAATGGTACCGTTTACTAGTACCATTCGAAAGAGAGTGAGAGGCACATGGCTCTTAGCGCCAGCGAGGCCCGGTCCCGGCTGTTCCCTCTCATTCAGCAGGTAAATGATGACCATGCACCGGTACGGATCACCTCCAAGGCCGGGGATGCCGTACTCATGTCGGCGGACGACTACGACGCCTGGCAAGAGACGATCTACCTACTGCGCTCCCCTGCGAACGCCCTGCGCCTGATGGAGGCCGTCGCCCGGGACAAGGCAGGCAGCACCTCCGTCGCAAAGACGATGGACGAACTGGAAGCCATGGCGGGTGACATGTGAGGAACGTCCACTTCGACCCAGCCGCCTGGGATGACTTCCTGTTCTGGCTGGGCTCGGACCGGAAGATGGCGAGAAGGATCACGCGTCTGATCGGCGAGATCCAACGCGACCCGTTCTCCGGCGTGGGCAAGCCCGAACCGCTCAAGGGTGATCTTTCCGGCTACTGGTCCCGCCGCATCGACGACGAGCACCGACTGGTGTACCGGGCCGACGAGAAGGAAGTAAAGATCCTCAAAGCCCGCTACCATTACCACAGTTGAACTGCCTAAGCATCGCTCTGGGCTGAACCGCGGCCCCGTCGGGGCAGCGGACCCGGAGCCGACCCTACGCCTCGCGTAGGGTCGGCGGTATGCGACTGGGCACCGTGATTCTGCCGATCCACCGTTGGAGCGAGGGGCGGGAAGTGTGGCGGCGGGCCGAGGAGCTCGGGTTCGACGCTGCCTACACCTATGACCACCTGTCCTGGCGGTCGTTCCGGGACCAGCCGTGGTTCGGGGCGGTCCCCACGTTGACCGCTGCAGCGACAGCTACGCAGAGTATGCGCCTTGGCACACTCGTCACGTCTGTCAAGCCTCGTTCACCCATCACGGCCTGACCTGTGGTGATGTAGAGCCGGGCCTGGACCGACAGGACCGGCGCTCAGAGTTGCTCGACTGCGATGCGGGTGTGGCACAGCTGGCGCAGATCCTCGACATCGCTGGTCAGGACGGTCACATCCCCGTGCTCCAGGTGGGCCGTAGCGGCAAGCATCGCGTCGATGGCGTACTTGTGGCCATGAAGTCCCTCGGTTGCGAGCAGTTTGCTCGCGGCACGTGCGATCTCCTCTGTGACCGGGCGCACCTTGGTCAGCGAGACAGCGTGGTCGAACGCTGCCTGGGGCAGCTTGGGGTCGCGCGCCTCAACCAGCGTTGCCGCGCTCGTCACGACCAGAAGGTCCAGCGTGCGGGCAACGTCCAGCCAGACGGTCATGTCCCGGTGTCGACGGGAGAGCTTGGAGAGCGCCTCGCTGTCGAGAACGAGGGTGCCGCTCACGCGGCGTCCGCCCCGGCGGCATCGCCACGGTGGGCAGCGTGGTGAGAACGGATGCGCTCCGCCCTCGTTGCCACCTCGGCCGGATCGACAGGCCCGTGTTCAGCTTCAGCGGTGGCGATGTACTCGTCGATGGCTTCACGCTGGAGCTGTCGTTGCACCGCCTCCTCGATATAGGAGGAGACTCCCTGCTTGCCGGCGCGTGCACGGATCGCCTCCAGCGTCTCAGCCCGCAGGGAGACACTGGTGACTCGGGTCTTGCCAGGGCGCGGACTATCCATGCACACGAGTGTAATACACCACTTACCAGCATCGACCTTGTTCGGGGCGCAGCGGATCCGGATCAACCTGTCCGTGCCGTGATCGCCACGTCCCAACCTTCCGTACACCCCACGCCCTGGAACCGGACACGGGTCACCGGGTCGTGCGGGGTCGCGTCCCACCGGACCCCGTCGCCGTCCTT
This sequence comes from Streptomyces sp. 846.5, assembly GCF_004365705.1. Classification (NCBI taxonomy): domain Bacteria; kingdom Bacillati; phylum Actinomycetota; class Actinomycetes; order Kitasatosporales; family Streptomycetaceae; genus Streptomyces; species Streptomyces sp. 846.5. The sequence goes on along the minus strand of NZ_SOBN01000001.1, from coordinate 4,186,027 downwards.
GGGGAACTCCACCGTGTCGAACCAGTTCACCCCGCGAAAGCGCGGGTAGCCGGGGGTGTCACCGGCCCTGACCCGGCGGAAGAACGCCGCGAACGCCTTGTCCAGGCGGCGGAGCGTCGCCTGCTGGGAGGAGAACGACCACCGGCCCTGACACTCCGGGTTGAACCCGCGAATGTCCTTGAGCTGCGCGGACTGCATCCCGTACCTGATGCTCGTCTTCGAGACGTGCCGGTAGGCGTCACGCCGTTCCTGCAACGCCCCGTTGTACAACGAACAGTGATCCCGCAACATCTCGCCCAGCGCCTGATCCTGACCCACGGTGGGCCGCATGAGGAACTTGTACGCACGAATCATCCGACCCACCCCCTTCACTGACCAACAACCTAGCTGGGACCACTGACAACCACTTCCCGAGCACATGTGCCGCCCAACACACCGAACCGGGCTCCGGCGCTCCGCGCCTCCGCATCGAGGATGCATTCCCTCCCCGGCTAAAGCCGGGGATACCCTGCAAGATCAGGGATGGCCGGGCTACTCAGCGTCAGTCGGCCCAGTGCCGGTAGGCCTCAACTCATCAAGAGCGGAGAAGTGAGAAGCCGTTGTCTTACCGAACTTGATCGGCGTGTTTCCGCAGCTCAGGAATAGTGTGGGAGCTGGCGTGGCAGGCTCGGGCTGTCGGGTTTTCTCGTGGGTGGAGGTGCCGAGATGGCGTCGGTCGTGGGTCTTCTGGAGGGCCGGGAGTTGGCCGCGCGGGAGCGTGTGGAGGGGCTGCGGGAGGAGGCGGACCGGATTCTGGCCGAGCTCGCAGACGCGGAGAGGGACTGGCGGGAGTGGTTGATCGCGCGTCAGCGCGTGGGCGAGGTCTTGTCCGTGCCGCAGCCGGAGCTCGTCGCGGACGCGTGCGCCGGGCTGCCAACAGCACGGGCCGCGCGTTCTGGCTCGATCGTCCCGGTGTGGCGGCCGGCGCTGGGCGCGGACGTGCTGGCCGTGGACTACCAGCGCATCCTGGCCGTGCTGGTAGAGCTCGGTGCGGGCGGTGGCGGGGCGATGACGTGCCAGGAGATCGCGGCCGCGCTCGGGCTGCCGCCGGTCCCGGCCGCCGTGGAGGGGGTCCGGTCGAAGATGAAGCGGCTGGCGGACCGGGGCTGGGCGGCCGAGCCTGCGCCTGGACGCTTCACCCTGTCCGCTTCGCCAGTCGCCGGGTCATGAGCCGGGTCATCGACCACAGCACCATGGCCTCGTGGGCTTCGGGCAGGGACTCGTAGTCGCGCACCAGGCGACGCGAGCGCATCAGCCAGCCCAGGGTTCGCTCTACCACCCACCGCCTTGGCAGCACCACGAACCCTGATACGTCGTCACTGCGCTTGACGATCTCCAGTGTCAGCCGCAGCGTCTCTCTCGCCCAGGAGACCAGGCGGCCGGTGTAGCCGCCGTCGGCCCAGACCAGGGTGATCCTGCGGAAGCGGGACCGTACCTGTGCCAGCAGCGGCATCGCCGCATCGCGATCGGTGACGCTCGCGGCGGTGACCATGACAGCCAGCAGCAGGCCCAGGCAGTCCACCACGACGTGCCGCTTGCGACCGTTGATCTTCTTGCCCCCGTCGTAGCCGCGACTGGCGGCCGGCACCATGGCATCGGCCTTGACCGACTGCGAGTCGATGATCGCGGCAGTCGGCTCCGGGTCGCGTCCGGCCTCCTCGCGCACCATGCCGCGCAGCCGGTCGTGCAGTTCGGCCAGCAGGCCCTTCACCCGCCAGCGCTTGGCGAAGGCGTAGACGCGGTCCCAGCGGGGGAGGTCTGCGGGCATCGACCTCCAGGTGATGCCGCCGGTGACCAGGTAGCGCACCGCGTCGATCATCTGCCGGTGGCAGTAGCCCTCCGGCTGCCCGCCCCTGCCCTCCAGCCAGGGCGGCACCGGCATCGCGTCACGCACCACCGCCCACTCCGCGTCTGTCATGTCCGAGGGATACCTCGGCCGCCTGTACGGCTGGTCCCCGGCGTTCCCGAACCGGTGCGCGAGGCAGTCACACTCACGCGCGGCCGACTTGGAACCAACCCCGGCGAGGGCGTAGAACTGCGACAACAGGGCCTCCTGGCGATCTCGTTGGTCTTCGCAAACCCGAGCTTCACCAGGGGCCCTGTCTTCATGCGCGCCCCGACCGAGGATCACCCCACCGAGTGCAGCCACTCGAACCAATGCTCACCAAGATCGATAGAGCAACGGCTTCTGAGAGGGCACGCGTATGGGATTCCGCTTCCGCCTGACCAGGCCCACGGAGACACGGTTGAGCGACGAGCGCCTGTAGAATCGAGGGCCGCTGGAGGACGACTCCGACTACACGTATCTGGTCATGCGTGGTTGCGCCGACCTGGCCAGCGCCGACGCATCGTCCCTCATCGGAGGCTTCGGCAGGAACGACTGGGAATTCGATATCTCCTACGACCTGTCAGCACTCATGGAGAGCCTGCCGGATCTCATCGCAGCCGTGCGGCACCAGCAGCAGTTCGAACTCGACCTGTACCCGCAGGGCGTCGAACGGACACTGAACCTTCCGGTTCCCGGAGGGTGAGACGGCCGAGGTGGACTGCGGCTCCCGAACAGCGCGGACTCCGAACCCGATGACCGAGGTCTGTGACCGCGCGGAACTCCTGGGGATGTGCATGGACCTGGCGTCCGACTTCGCGGTAGCGCTGCGTGGCATCGGCTCGGATGTCGCGGAGCTGGCACCGTTCCACGCCTGGTCACGTGGATGAGGCAACGGGCCGCGTAGGGTCGGATTCATGCGTCTGAGCACTGTGATTCTGCCGATCCACCGCTGGAGCGAGGGCCGGGAGGTGTGGCGACGGGCCGAGGAGCTGGGGTTCCATGCCGCGTACACCTACGACCACCTGAGCTGGCGGTCATTCCGGGACGAGCCGTGGTTCGGGGCAGTCCCGACCCTGACAGCGGCCGCGACAGTGACGCAGAGTATGCGAATCGGCACACTGGTGACCTCTGTCAATCCTCGTTCACCCATCACGGCCTGACCTGGGCCGTCTCCCTGTGAACTTCCGCTGTCGGCTACCGGCGGCGAGCTCACTGAGGCGCTCCCCGATCACGGAAACGCCCGGGCGGGGGTCGTGCTCGTAGTACCAGGGCTTGTGTCGCCGCAGTAGTGCCTCGCCGTGCTCGCCCCAGGTGAACCCGGGGTTCCGCAGTACCTTCCGGAACACCGTGTCGACGGTCGCCGGGTAGGCCGCGGCCAGTCGGCGGATCGGCAGCGGTGCGATCGACTCCTCGCGGAGATACGTGCGCAGCAGGTTCTGGTGCAGCCTGCGCCCCGGGAGGGCCGGGTTGGCGAAGAGGTCCCGCAACAGCCCGTAGTCCGGGTAGAAGTTGAGTCCGTCGACCTCGTCGTAGATCACGCCTACGGTGTCCGAGTCCGCGAGGTCTCGCGACAATTCGAAGGCCGGAAAATCCAGGCCCGGGAGCCGCCTGCCTCGCGCGCGTTCGCGTCGTCCGGCCAGGGCGGCCTCCTGCCGATGTCGGTAGTAGGCGTTGAGCCGGTCCTCGGCTTCGGCAGGAGGAAGGACCAGTTCGTCGAAGCCGCAGAACTCGACGAATGCGGCCCGGTCCTCCCGCATCCGCTGCCACCCCTGCTCGATCTTCTCGGGGTTGCGGAAGACCAGTTCGGGCTGACTGGTGGCCAGTTGGAGCGCGGCCCGGGCAATCTCCGTGGCACTGGACTTCGGGTAGGACGACATCGCCCCGGAGATCAGCCACGCTCCGTCGGCCGAGGGGACGGGCACCAGGCAGGTGAGAAGGAATCCGCCCCTGGACATCCCGCGGAAGGCCCCCGGCCCGACATTTGAGTACGTGCGGTACTCCAGGTCGTCGACCAGGTTCAGTAGGACGAGGCCGTCCCCGTCCTTGCGCCCGATCTCAAAGATGCCCTCGACCGGGTCACGCCAGCCGAGCAGCATCTCCCGGTCGGCATCGCTCAGGTTCTGCCGTGAGGAGACGAATCGGTCCACCACGGTGGCACCGTCCGGCAGGCGGTAGCGGAGAATGAAGCGGTCGATGATCCGGATGGCCTCACCCTCGTCCAACCGTCGCTCAGGGCCTGCGGCCTCCAGCAAGAGGGGAGTCAGCCACCGGTCGAATCGCGCGCTCTGTGAGAAGGCGACCAGTTCGCCCTTTAAATCGGCGCTGTGTTCGATGAGATCGGCGAGCGAGCGCGCACCGATACCGTCGTTCGCGTCCTGTGCCGCGATCGCCACGTCCTGACCTCCCGTACGAACCGACACGTGCAGGCTGCTTGGCGTCAGCCGACCCAGTGTCGGTAGGCCTCGACCCACGCTGCTCCGTCGGGGGCAGGCGTCGGCATCGGCAGCTCCAAGATCCCGATCTTCTGTCGAATACGACCGCTGTGGCACAGTGCGACGATCGCGCCGTCCTGAGCGAGGTCGATGCCGCTCACGGTCACCTCCACTCCGAGAACCGTCGTGCTGAACGGCACCGCGAGGACTCCTCCATCATGGTGAAAAGGCCGGTCAGCTGCTCGTCCTCGCCATAGGCGTCCACGGTGGCCTCGCCGATCATGGCCTCAAGCTCGGCCTTGCCCAAAGCACCCATGGCGTCACGCTAGCGGTCGCGCAGGTGCCGTCGCTGCGGGTTACTGGAAACCTCACCCGCCGGAGTGCACGCGTAATGTCGAGGGCATGCGACTGAGTACGGTGATCCTCCCTATCCACCGGTGGGCCGAGGGGCAGAAGATCTGGCGGCGGCCCGAAGAGCTCGGGTTCCATACCGCCTACACCTACGACCACCTCTCCTGGCGTTCATTCCGCGACCAGCCGTGGTTCGGAGCCATCCCCACGCTGACCGCCGCAGCGTCAGTCACGCAGAGTATCCGACTGGGTACACTTGCAACGTCCGTCAATCCTCGTTCGCCCATCATGGCCTGACCTGCGAAGACCCAGAGTCGGGCCTGGAACGACCCAGCTGCGGATCAGACTTGCTCGACCGCGATGCGCGCGTGGCACAGCCGGCGCAGGTCCTCGACATCGCTGGTCACGACCGTCACGTCCCCGTGCTCCAGGTGAGCCGTAGCGGCAAGCATCGCGTCGATGGCGTACTTGTGGCCGTGAAGTCCCTCGGCTGCGAGCAGCTTGCTCGCAGCGCGTGCGATCTCTTCTGTGACCGGGCGCACCTTGGTCAGCGAGACGGCGTGGTCGAACGCCGCCTGCGGCACCTTGGGATCGCGCGCCTCGACCAGTGTTGCCGCGCTCGTCACGACCAGGAGGTCCAGCGTGCGGGCGACGTCCAGCCACACGGTCATGTCCGGGTGTCGGCGGGAGAGCTTGGAGAGCGCCTCGCTGTCGAGAACGAGGGTTCCGCTCACGCGGCGTCCGCCCCAGCGGCATCACCGCGGTGGGCAGCGTGATGTGCGCGGATGCGCTCCGCCCGAGCTGCCACCTCGGCTGCATCGACGGGCCCGTGTTCGGCTTCGGCGGCGACGATGTACTCGTCGATGGCCTCGCGCTGGAGCTGTCGTTGCACGGCCTCTTCGATATAGGAGGAGACCCCTTGCTTCCCGGCCCGAGCGCGAATCGCCTCCAGTGTCTCGGCGCGCAGGGAGACGCTGGTCACTCGGGTCCTGCCGGAACGTGGGGTGTCCATGTACCGAAGTGTAATACATGACCTACCAAGACTGCGGGTTCCGGGACCGGGCTCGCTTCCACCGTCCGAAGCGGCTTCAGCAGGCCCACTGGCGGTAGGCCTCGATCCACTCCGAGCCCTCTGGGCCTGGGGTGGGCAACGGTAGCTCCAGGATCCCGATCGCCTGCCGGATTCGGTCGCGAGAGCACAGCGCCACGATCCGACCGTCCGACGCCAGGTCGACGCCGCGCACGACTACCTCAACTCCGAGGACCGTGGTGATGAACGGCACGGCCAGGTTCTCCTCAAGCATGGTGAACAGGCCGGTCAGTTGCTCGTCCTCGCTGTAGGCATCGACAGTGGCTTCGTCGATCATGGCCTCGAGTTCCGCCTTGCCCAATGTACCCATGACACCACCGTAACGGCCTCGAAGGCAGTGGCGACGCGCCTTCCGGACCCTGAGCCGAGAGCGCTGCCACGGCGCTGGGAACACGGTTCCCGTAGGGTCGCAGGTATGCGTCTGAGCACTGTGATTCTGCCGATCCACCGCTGGTCCGAGGGACAGAAAGTCTGGCGACGGGCCGAGGAACTGGGGTTCCACGCCGCCTACACCTACGACCACCTGTCGTGGCGGTCGTTTCGCGACGAGCCGTGGTTCGGGGCCGTGCCGACGCTGACCGCCGCCGCGACAGTCACGCAGAGTATGCGTCTTGGCACACTCGTCACGTCTCCCAATTTTCGGCATCCGGTGACGCTGGCGAAGGAGTTGCTGACGGTCGACGACATCTCGAACGGTCGGTTGACCGTGGGCATCGGGGTGGGTGGGACCGGCTTCGACGCCACGGCGATGGGGCAGGAGCCGTGGACCGCCAGGGAGCGGGCGGACCGGTTCGACGAGTTCCTGCCGCTGCTGGACGAACTGCTGACGCAGTCCTCCACCACCAGGAAGGGCGCGTACTACTCCGCCGTCGAGGCCCGCAACATCCCCGGCTGTGTGCAGCAGCCCCGGGTCCCCTTCTACGTGGCCGCCACCGGCCCGCGCGGGCTGAAGCTCGCCGCCGAGTACGGCCAGGGCTGGGTCAGCTACGGGGACCCCCGCGGCGCGGCCGACGTCCCGGTGGAGAAGGCCCCCGCGGTGATCGAGGCCCAGCTGGCCAGGCTCCGCGCCGCGTGCGAGGCCCACGGCCGGGACTACGCCTCGCTGCGGAAGGTGCTGCTGCAGGGCTCCACCGCCGAGCAGCCGCTGCAGTCCCTCGGCGCCTTCGTGGACTACGCCGGCACCTACCAGGCCCTGGGCATCGACGAGATCGTCGTCCACTGGCCCGTCCCCGACTCCGTCTTCGACAACGACCTCGCCGTGTTCGAGCAGATCGCCACCGAGGGCCTCGCCCAGCTCAACCGGTGACGCGACGGGCGGGGCGGGCCGGGCGGCCGCGGAGCAGGGCGCTGCCCGCGCCGAGGGAGACGACGCCCATGCCGACGGCGGTCATCACACCCTGGGAGCCGTGGACGGCAAAGGGGGCCGCCACGGCGACGACGAGGTTGAAGAGGAACAGGAACCAGAGCACCGGCCTGGAGGAGAGCAGAGCCTTCATGGGAGTTTCCTTTGGGTCGGGGAAGGACGCCGCTGCGGGCTCCCCCCATCCGTTGTGGGTACCCTTCAACCCTCGCGGAACCGGGATCTCTCGTCGTCGTGCGGGCGCGGACCTTTGGGCTTACTGAGGACGTGGTACGGCGGAGCCCTCGTCCACTGCGGACGCAGACTCCGAGGGCCGTACAACGCAGTGGGGCCCGCCGGCTTTGCCGAGGGCCCCACTGAGCTTGATCGGGTGCGGTCGCTCAGACCTTCTCGGTGCTCTTCAGCGCTGCCGGCACAGGCCCTGCCTGCAGTTCCGGGGCGGTGACGGCGGCGGCAACGACCGCCGGTGTCCTGCGGTAGGGGATGGCGAAGGCGGTGGCCGCGGCGACCAGGGCCACGCCGCAGCCGATCAGCATGCCGGTGCGGAAGCCGTCGTGGGAGGGCACGGTGGCAGTGCCCATCGTGGTGCTCATATGGGCCAGCACCATGCCGACCACGGCGGCCGCGAGGGTGGTGCCGATGGACCGCATCAGGGTGTTGAAGCTGTTGGCGGAACCGGTCTCGGAGGGCGGCACCGCGCCCATGATCAGCGCGGGCATCGCGCCGTAGGCCAGGGCCACACCGGAGTTGATGATCATGGAGACGGCCAGCAGGCCCCAGACCGAGCCCATCAGGCCCATCGAGGCGCCGTAGCCGACGGCGACGATCAGGCTGCCGGACACCAGCGTGAACTTGGGGCTGCGGAGGGCGGAGAGCTTGGCGCCCAGCGGGGAGACCAGCATCATCATCAGGCCGGCCGGGGCCATCCACAGGCCGGCGGCCTGCATCGACTGGCCCAGGCCGTAGCCGGTGGACGTGGGCAGCTGCAGCAGCTGCGGGGCGATCAGGGCCGAGGCGTACATCGCGAAGCCCACCACGACGGAGGCCGCGTTGGTCATCAGCACCTGGCCGCGGGCGGTGACCCGCAGGTCGACCAGCGGAGCACTGGAGCGCAGCTCCCACCAGACCCAGAGCAGCAGCACGACCACCGCGGCGGCCAGCATGCCCAGCGTGGTGGCGCTGCCCCAACCCCAGTCGGCGCCCTTGGAGACGGCCAGCAGCAGGGCGACCAGTCCGCCGCCCAGGCCGAGCGCGCCGACCAGGTCGAAGCGGCCCTGGGCCTGCGCCGGGGTGGCCGGGATGAAGAACCAGATCAGGGCGGCGACCACGGCGCTGAGGGCGGCCGCGCCCCAGAACAGCACATGCCAGTCGGCGTGTTCGGCCACCGCTGCGGCGAGGGGCAGGCCGAGTGCGCCACCGATGCCCAGCGAGGAGCTGATCAGGGCGATGGAGCTGCCCAGCTTCTGCGGGGGCACGAGTTCACGCAGGGCGCTGATGCCGACCGGGACCATGCCGGCGCCGACGCCCTGCAGGGCGCGGCCGAGGATCATCGGCAGCAGCGAGCCGGCCAGGGCGCAGACCACCGAGCCGACGATCAGCGGCACCGCGCAGACCAGCAGCATCCGGCGCTTGCCGTAGAGGTCGCCCAGGCGCCCGATGGCCGGGGTGGTGACCGCGGCCGCGAGCAGGGTGACCGTGATCGCCCAGGAGGCGTTGGAGGCCGAGGTGTGCAGCAGCGTCGGCAGCTTGCCGATCAACGGCACCATCAGCGTGGACATCAGCGAGGCGACGATGCCGGCGGTGGCCAGTACGGCGACGATCACTCCCAGCTTCGGCGCCGGCTTCGATCCTTCCATGGGGTTCTCCTTGGTCTCTGGCTCTCTGGTCTCAGCGATATATGCACCATACATAGCTAATGCATTATGCACAACTCATGCATGATGCATTAGTCTGCACAAGGGCACACTGACGTGTCGGAACGAGGATCGGAGAGCAGATGGACAAGCCCACGGACGCGGTGGAGTACGAGATGATGCTGATGGGACGGCACAGCCACATGGGCGCCAGCTCGAAGCACGCCAGTGCCGGCCTGGACCGCAGCGCGTACATCCTGCTCAGCCGGCTGAGCATGCAGGGCCCGATGTCCATCGGGGAGCTCAGCGACGCCTTCGGTCTGAACGCCTCCACCCTCAATCGGCAGACTGCGGCGATGCTGGCTGCCGGACTGGTGGAACGCCTCCCGGACGCGGACGGCGGCATGGCGCGCAAGTTCCACGTCACCGAGGAGGGTGCCCGCCGCCTCGAAGAGGCCCGTACCGAACGGGTCGGCAACTTCGGCGATCTGCTGGCGGAGTGGACGCCGGAGGAGGTCGCCGACTTTGTCGCCCATCTCAAGCGCTTCAACACCGGCATCGAACGCCTGGACGGACGCCCCTGGCCCCGCCCCTGAGCCACCTGTTTCGTCTGCCGACAGCAGGCGGGGGCGTGCGGGAGAATCCAGGGGTGAGATTCGGGATTCTGGGCGCGACGCAGGCGTGGGACGCGGACGGGACCCCGGTCCCGCTCGGCGGACCGGGACGGCGGGCCGCGCTGGCGCTCCTGGTGCTGGACGCCGGACGGATCGTCACGGTCCAGCGGATGATCGACGGCCTCTACGGGGAGGACCCGCCCGCCGGGGTCGGCAATGCGCTGCAGTCGCAGGTCTCCCGGCTGCGGCGGGCCCTGCGCGGTGCCGCTGGGGGCGGCGACGTCATCGAGAACCACCCGGCCGGGTACCGGCTCGCCGCCGACCGCGAGCAGGTCGACGTCCACCGCTTTGCGCGGTTGGCCACGCAGGGACGTGAGGCGCTGGCCGCGGGGGATTCCGCGAAGGCGGCCGAACTGCTGCGGGACGGGCTGGCGCTGTGGCGGGGGCCGGCCCTGGCCGATGTCGGGGACGCGCCCTTCGCCGGGCCGCAGGCCGTCCGGCTGGAGGAGCAGTGGCTCACCGCCAACGAGGACCGTATCGAGGCCGAGCTCGGCCTCGGCGATCCTCGAGTGCTCGTCCCCGAACTGCGGGAGCTGGTCGCCGTGAATCCGCTGCGGGAGCGGCTCAGCACCCAGCTGATACGGGCCCTGCACGGCAGCGGACAGCAGGCGGAAGCCCTCTCCGCGTTCGCTGATGCCCGCGAGGCCCTCGCCGACGCCCTCGGCGCCGATCCCGGCCCCGAGCTCGCCGCGGCCCACCTCGCGGTCCTGCGGGGGCATGCGAACCATGTTTCACGTGGAACATCGCGGGGTGGGGCGGACGGGGTCGTCGCCGGGGGTCCGGGGGTTGTCCCCCGGGAGACTGGAGTACGTGGAACATCGCGGGGTGGGGCGGGCCCAGTAGGCGGCGCCGACGGGGGCCCGGAGCGGTTGGCGTTGCCGGGGAGTTTGAGCGGGCTGATCGGGCGGGGGGAGGAGCTGGCGGCGGTCGCGGGGATGTTGCGGGAGGCGCGTCTGGTCACGCTCACCGGCCCCGGGGGGACCGGGAAGACCCGGATCGCCGTGGAGACGGCCGCGCGGCACCCCGGCGACAGCTGCTTCGCGGACCTCTCCGGCCTCGCCGCGGGCGCGAATCTGCCGCAGGCCGTCCTGAACGCGCTGGGACTCCGCGGCTCCGGCCTGCTCGGCGGACACGAGGGCCCCGCGCCGCTGGAGCGGCTGACCTCGGCGCTGGCCCAGCGCGACCTGCTGCTCGTCCTGGACAACTGCGAGCAGCTGGTCGCCGACGCGGCGCGGCTCGCCGCCGATCTTCTGGCCGCCTACCCCGGACTGTCCGTCCTCGCCACCAGCCGGGAGGCGCTGGCGATCACCGGCGAGCGCCTGTTCCCGGTGCCGACGCTGCCGGAGCCCGCTGCTGTCACGCTGTTCGCCGAACGCGCCACCGCCGTCCGTCCGGACTTCGACGCCCGGCGGGACGCCGAGGCCGTCGCCGAGATCTGCCGTCGGCTGGACGGCCTGCCGCTGGCCATCGAGCTGGCCGCGGCCCGGCTGCGGATGCTGTCGCCCCGTCAGGTCGCGGACCGGCTCGACGACCGCTTCCGGCTGCTCACCGGCGGCAGCCGGACCGCGCGGCCCCGGCAGCAGACCCTGCGCGCGGTGGTCGACTGGAGCTGGGAGTTGCTGCCGGAGGCCGAACGCGGGGCGCTGCGGCGGGCGGCGGTGTTCTCCGGCGGATGGACGCTGGACGCCGCGGAAGCCGTCTGCTGCACCGATGGTGACGATGTGCTGGAGCTCCTCGGCGCACTGGTCGACAAGTCGCTGGTCGGCGTGGAGCAGGACGCGACGGGCGAGGTCCGCTACCGGCTGCTGCAGACCGTCCGCGCCTATGCCGCCGAGAAGCTCGCCGAGTCCGACGAGGAGGAGCGCACCCGGCAGGCCCATCTGCGCTGGTTCACCGGGCTCGCCACCGAGGCGGGCCCGCTGCTGCGCGGCGCCGACCAACTGCACTGGCTGCGCCGGCTGGCCGCCGACCACGACAACTTCCACGCCGCGCTCGGCAGCGCCGGGCCGCACGACGCGCTACGGCTGATCGGCGAGCTCAGCGGCTACTGGCTGCTGCGCGGCCTGCGCTTCGAGGGCGGCCCCTACGCCAGCGCCGCGCTGCGCTCGCTGCCGCCGGAACCCGTGCCCGGTCTGGAGGAGGAGTACGCGATCTCCGTGGTCCTCGGCGTGCAGACCCCCGGCGGACGCGAGGCCCTGGCCGAGCACTATGCCGTCGCCGAGGCGCTGATGGGCCGGCTGCGGCTGTCGCCCTGCCGGCTCCCCGTCGTGCTGCTGCTGTGGGCGCCGGTCACCGGGGTCCCGGCCGACCTGGACGAGATCGACCTGGCCTCGGCCGAGCAGTGGCTGGCCGCCGACCCCTGGCACCGCGGCCTGATGCACATCGGCAACGGCTTCCACGCCGAGTACGTCCTGGCGGACAGGGAGGCGGCGGAGCGTCACTTCCGGTCCGCGTCCGAGGATTTCGGGGCGCTGGGCGACCGCTGGGGCCGGCTCATGGCCGCGGGCGAACTGGCGCTGCTCAGCCACTGGCGCGGCGACACCGGGGCCTCCGAGGAGTACTCGGCGACGGCGCTGCGGCTGGCGCAGGAGCTGGGCGCCACCGAGGACATCGCCGACCAGCTGCACGCCCGCGCCGAACGGCGGATCAGCGGCGGGGAGCTGGACGCGGCGGTCGCCGACTGCGAGGAGTCCATCGCGCTGTACCGGCGGGTCGGCGCGGTCGACAACGCGGGACGGCCCCGGCTGCTGCTCGCGACGGTGGCGCGGCTCCGTGGTGACCTGCGGGCGGCGCGGGAGCTGTGCACGGAGCTGCTGGAGGCGGCGCCGCCCGGGTGGTTCGGCGGGGACTGGCAGCGGGTCGGCGTGCTGCTGGAGCTGGGCCGGATCGCTCTTGCAGAGGGCGATGTGGTCGCGGCGCGGGGGTATGTGCGGGAGGCGCTGCCGGTGGGGGTGGACACCCGGAACCGGCCTGCGCTGGCGGCTGCGGCGGAGGTGGTCGCGGAGTTGTTGCGGAGCGAGGGGCGGGAGGAATGTGCTGACGAGGTGGTGGTGGCGGCGGGGGTGTTGAGGGGGGAAGGGGGGTCGGTCGAGGATGCTGTGCGGGTTCTGACTGGGGGAGCGCGGTAGGAAGTGGGGGGTTCACTGAGGTGCGGCGGGTGCGGGTGGGGGTGGGGGTGGGCTGGGCGCGCAGTTCCCCGCGCCCCTGGGGGGCGCGCGGTCAGTGGTTGGTCAGGGGGTGGTCAGTGGGGGATCCCAGTGTTGGGGCATGACCTCCTCGACGAAGATCTCCGCGGCGCGTAAGTGGGGCACGCTGGCCATCTGCACGGTGGCGGGGCTGCTCCTGGGAATCGACAACACCGTCCTCAACCTCGCCATCCCGGACCTGGTGCGGGAGTTGCACCCCTCCTCCACCCAGATCCTGTGGATCGCCGACGCCTACAGCTTCGCGCTCGCCAGCCTGCTGGTGGTGATGGGCGGTCTCGGGGACCGGATCGGGCGCAAGAAGCTGCTGCTGGTGGGCGCCGGCTGCTTCGGGCTGGCCTCGCTGCTGGCGGCGTACTCCGGCAGTCCGGACCTGCTGATCGTGGCACGGGTACTGCAGGGCGTCGCCGGGGCGACCGTGCTGCCGTCCACGGCCTCGCTGATCCGCTCGACCTTCAACGTCGCCAAGGAGCGCACCCTGGCGATGGGGATCTCCGGTGGGGTCGCGGCGATGGGCTTCGCGGTGGGGCCCGTGGTCGGCGGGGCACTGCTGAACCACTTCTGGTGGGGCTCGGTGTTCCTGATCAACGTTCCGGTGCTGGTGCTGCTGATCGGTGCCGGTTCGGTGCTGCTGGTCGAGTCGCGCCACCCCGCTCCCGGGCGGATGGACTGGCCCAGCCTGCTGCTGTCCGTCGTCGGCCTGTTCGGTGCGGTGTACGCGGTGCAGACCGGTGCCCACGACGGCTTCGGATCACTGCCGGTGCTGGTCGCCGGGGTCGGCGGCGTTCTGGTGCTGACCGTGTTCACTCTGCGCCAGTCCAGGATCGACAACCCGCTGATCGACCTGCCGCTGCTGCGGGAGCGGGCCTTCGCGGGCTCGGTCGGCGCGAACCTGGTCACCATCGTCTCGGTGTCGGCGCTGTCGCTGGCCTTCTCGCAGTACTTCCAGGACGTGCGGGGCTGGTCCCCGCTGTCGGCGGGGCTGGCGCTGCTGGCCGGACCGGTCGGCGCCATGGTCGGCGGCCCGAGCAGCGCGGCGATGATCGCCTGGGTGGGGCGGGCCCGGACCACCGCGACCGGACTGGGGCTGATGGCAGTCAGCATGGTCGGCCTCGCCCGGGTCGGCGTGGACACCGCCTACTGGATGATCGCCCCGGTCGTGGTCCTCAACGGCATCGGCATGGGCTTCATCTTCGGCGTCACCCAGGACACCATGCTGGCCACCGCCCCCAAGGAGCGGGCCGGCGCGGCTGCGGCGATCGGCGAGACCGCGATGGAGCTCGGCGGCGGTCTGGGGATCGCGGTGCTCGGCTCGGTCCTGGCCGGTGCGTACCGGGGCGGGCTGCGGCTCCCGGCCGGGCTGCCGGAGCAGGCGGTGGCCGCCGCGCACCAGAACGTCGGCAGTGCGATGGCCGCGGGGGCGGCCCTGCCCGCACCGCAGGGTCCCGCGCTGGTCGGCACCGCGCAGCAGGCCTTCGTCCACGGGATCCACGTCAGCACCATGATCGGTGCGTGCATCCTCGCAGTCGGCGCGGTGGCGGCGCTCTACGCCCTGCGCGGAGTTCCGGCGGTGATCGAGGACCCGGAGTCCGAACAGTCGGGGTCCCCGCGGGGCGAGGAGGTGGCGGAGAGCCCGCTCCCGACCGTCGGCTGACCGACCGATCCCGTCGGGCCGTGGGCCGCACTCCCGCCGGGGGTGCGGCCCACCGGCATTCGACGATCGGCGCTGAGCGAAGATGGGGAGGTGACAGCCACCCCCGCCACTCGCCCCCGCCTGATCGCCACCGACCTGGACGGCACCCTGCTGCGCAGTGACGGCACCGTGTCCACCCGCACCCAGGCCGCACTCACCCTCGCCGAGGACGCCGGCGTCTTCATCGTGTTCGTCACCGGCCGGCCACCGCGCTGGCTGGAGTCGCTGGCCGAGCACACCGGCAGGCACGGTGTCGCCATCTGCTCCAACGGCGGGGCGGTGTACGACGTCCGGCGCAAGGAGCTGGTGGAGACGTCACCGCTGCTGCCGGAGGACTCGCTCGCCGTGGTGGCCGCGCTGCGGGCGGAGCTGCCGGAGGCTGCCTTCGCCTTCGAGTACCCGGGCGGATTCGTCCGTGAGCCCGGCTACCGCTCGGTACTCGACGGGAACCCGGCGAGCCGGATCGCCTCCGCCGAGGAGCTGCTGGCCGGGCCCGAGGGGGCCACCGTGTTCAAGGTGCTGGCGCAGGTGCCGGGGATGGACCCGGACGAGATGCTGCGCCGGGCCTGCGGCGCGGCCGGGGACCTGGCGGAGATCACCCGTTCCAGCCCGCTGCTGGAGATCGGCGCGAAGGGCGTGACAAAGGCCACCACCCTGGCGCGCTGGTGCGCCGAGCGGGGCATCGCCGCCGCGGAGGTGGTGGCCTTCGGCGACATGCCGAACGATCTGCCGATGCTGGCCTGGGCCGGCCGCGGGTACGCCATGGCCAACGCCCACCCCGCGGTGCTGGCCAGCTGCCTGCTGCGGGCCGGGGACCACGACCAGGACGGGGTCGCCGAGGTCATCGAGACACTGATCGGCGTCGCGGACTGAGGGTTCTGAGCTGAGGGCCGTGAGCTGAGGGCCCGGGCCCGAAGTCCCGGGCCCTCATGCAGTTCCCGCTGTGGCTAGTTGGTGGGGGCGCCGCTGGGGGCGGCCCCGCCGGGGGCACCGCCCTGGCCGCCGCCGAAGCCGCAGCCGCCGCCGAAGCCGGCGCTGCCGCTGGGACGGGCGCCGGTCGGCATCCCGGACGGCCTGGCGCCACCGGACGCCATCGCGCCGCCGGACGGCATCCCCGAGGGCATGGCGCCACCCGACCGCATCGCCCCACCGGAGGCCATCCCCGAGGGGCGGCTACAGCTGGCGCCGCTGGTGGGCGTGGTGGTGGTCGCGGACGAGGAAGAGCTGGATCCGCATGCGGTCAGCAGCAGGCCACCTGCGACCAGGATCGCCGCGGCCGGGGCGACCCGGCGCTTGAGGGTGCTACTCAGGGCAGTGGTCATCGCTGTTGGCTCCTCAGTTACTTATGCGGACGAAACATCAGCCCACCACGAGGTCCTGTCAGCGAGCCATGCGCCGGTTATCAATCACGTGCGACCCACAGCCCCCTCCCGTCTCCACCCTCCCAACTCCTGCTCCCCCGGCTACAGCTGGGCCGTCCAGCAGAGCAGCGTGCCCCTGCCGTCCGGCCCCGGCTGGTGCCAGGCCGTGCCGCCGAACGCGGCGGCACGGTCGGCGAGATTGCGCAGGCCTCTGCGGCGGCCGCCCTCGGGGATACCGACGCCGTCGTCGAGGACGGTGAGCAGTACGGCGGGGCGGCCCGCCCCCGCCTCGCGCAGGGCGGTCGGGAGGTCGGCGCCCTCGGCCGGTTCGAAACCGTCCCGGGCGCTGGTGAGCCGGCCCTCGTCGTCGATGTGGGCGGTGGCGTCGACGCTCACCGCCACCGTGGAGGCACGGGCGTGCCTGGCCGCGTTGGACAGTGCCTCCCGCAGCGCGGCGATGAGCTGCCGGCCGACCCGCTCGCCGACCAGGGTCTGCACCGGCCCGACGAAGCCGACGGAGGGTTTGAAGCCCAGCGGTCCGGCCGCCTGGCCGGCCTCGCGGAGGATGCGGCTGCGCAGGTCGACGTCGGCGGGGGTGTCGTCGTGCTGGAGGGCGTAGATGGTGGTGCGGACCTCCTGGATGGTGGCGTCCAGCTCGTCCACCGCCTTGCCGATCCGCGCGCCCACCTCGGGGACCAGGGCCTTGCGGGCCGCGCTCTCCAGCATCATGCCGGTGGCGAAGAGCCGCTGGATCACCAGGTCGTGCAGGTCCCGGGCGATCCGGTCGCGGTCCCGGTAGACGGCCAGCCGCTGCTGGTCCTGCTGGCCCTCGGCCAGCCGCAGGGCGAGCGCGGCCTGGCCGGCGAAGGCCCCGGCGAGCTGCACCTCGTCCTCGGTGAACGGCGGGGTGCCGACCTCGCGCCAGACCGCGACGGCGCCGAGGATGCGTCCGGCGCTCTTCATGGGCAGGGCCATGCCGGGGCCGAAGACCTTGGCGATCCTGGAGGAGACCCTGCTGTCGCTGCCCAGGTCCTCGATGATCACGTTCTGACCGGCCATCAGCAGCGCGACCTGGTCCCCCGCCGGGACGTGCTCGCCGACGACGAAGTCGGCGGCCTCGCCGGCCGCGTGCGAGACCCGTAGGCCGCCGTCGCCGGTGGGCAGCAGGATCATGCCCAGCGCGGCCGCGGCGAGGTCGCGTACCTGCTCGGCCGCGATGGCGAGGGCCGCATGGGCGTCCTCCGAGGTCAGCATGGACGTGGTGACCTCACCCGCGCCGGCGATCCAGCGCTCGCGCAGCCGGCCCTCCTCGTAGAGGCGGGCATTGGCGATGGCGACCCCGGCCGCCGCCGCGAGCGCCTCCATCACCTGCTGGTCCTCGCCGCTGAAGGCGGCGCCGTGGTGCTCGGCGGCGCCGTTCTTCTCGGTGACGTAGAGGTTGCCGAAGACCTCGTCGCGGACCCGGATCGGGACGCTGAGGAAGGAGCGCATCGGCGGGTGCCCCGCCGGGACGCCCACCGAGCGGGGGTCGGCGGTGAGGTCCTCCAGCCGCAGCGGCCTGGGGTCCTCGATGATCGCGCCGAGCAGGCCCCGGCCCTCGGGGTAGTGGCCGATCCGGGCGGCGTCCTGGTCGGACAGGCCGACGTGGATGAAGTCCACCAGCCCCGGGGCGTGCGGGGCGAGCACGCCGACGGCGGCGTACTCCGCGTCCGCGAGGTCCGCGGCCGCGCCGGCGATGCGCCGCAGGGTGGTGTGCAGGTCCAGACCCGAGCTGACCGAGACCACGGCCTCCAGCAGCTCCCGCATCCGGTCGTTGACGGCGGCCACGGCGTGGAGCCGTTCGGACACCTCGGTGACGAGGGCGTCCAGGCCGAGGGCGGGCGGGAGGTGCTCCATGGGTCCAGGGTATTTTGCGCCGGTTTAGGCGGGTCGCCTGATTAGACCAGCAGGAGCGTGTCGGCCTGGCGCTCATCCTCCCAGCTGCGGCGGAACGGGCCGTCGGCGGCGACCAGCTCGGACCAGGTGCCGCGCTGGACGATGCGGCCGCGGTCCAGCACCAGGATCTCGTCGACGGCGTCCAGACCGGCCAGCCGATGGGTGATCAGCAGGGTGGTCCGGCCCTCGGTTGCGGTCAGCAGGTCGGCCGTGAGGGCGTCGGCGGTGGGGAGGTCCAGATGCTCCGCGGGTTCGTCCAGGAGCAGTACCGGGAAGTCCGCGAGCAGCGCCCGGGCCAGGGCGAGTCGCTGGCGCTGGCCGCCGGAGAGGCGGGCGCCGTGCTCCCCCACCATGGTGTCGAGCCCCTCGGGGAGGTCGTCGCGGATCCAGTCGGCGAGGCGGGCTGCGGTGAGGGCCTCCCAGAGGTCGGTCTCGGTGCAGTCGGGGCGGGCCAGCCGCAGGTTCTCGCGGAGCGAGCTGTCGAAGATGTGCGCGTCCTGGGCGCAGATGCCCACGGCGGTGCGGACGGTGTCGCTGTCGAGGGTGGTGATGTCGGTGGAGTTGAGGGTGACCGTCCCGGAGGCGGGCTCCAGGAAGCGGAGCAGGACGTGGGCCAGGGTGGTCTTGCCGGAGCCGCTGGGGCCGACGACGGCGATGCGGTGGCCTTCGCGGAGTTCCAGGGTGATGTCGGAGAGGGCGGGTGTCGTGTTGGTCGAGCCGGGCCAGTGGGCGGTGAGGCCGGTGGTGCGGAGCGGGAGGGGGTTGGCGGGTCGCTCGGCGGGCACGGTGGGTTCGCGGACCGGCTCGGGGGCGTCGACCAGTTCCAGGACCCGGGCGGCGGACCGCTCGCTGCGGCGGCGGATCTGGGCGGCGACGGGCAGTCCGGTGACGGCCTCGAAGGCGGCCAGCGGGGTCAGCACGATCACGGCCAGCCAGACGCCGTTCAGGGTTCCGGCGGACACTGCGGCCACCCCGGCGGCGGCGCAGGCCGTGGCGGTGAGGCCGGTCAGCGCGGTGCTGAGGCCGGTGCCCAGGCCGGCCCCGGCGGCGGAGCGCCGGGCCAGGGCGGTGAGCTGGGCGTCGGTGGCCCGGAGGCCGTCCAGGCGCTGGGGGAGCGCGCCGCTGACGGTCAGTTCGGCGGTGCCGTCGAGGACGTCGACGACCTCGGCGGAGAGCCGTCCCCTGGCGGGCGCACGGAGCTGTTCGGCCCGCGAGGACAGCCGGACCGTCAGGGCGGGAACGGCGACCCCGGCCAGGAGCAGGCCTCCGGCCAGGATTGCCCCGGCGGCGGGCAGGATCAGCGCGACGGCGGTCACGGTGACGACGGCGCTGAGGGCGGCGGCGGCTGCGGGGAGTCGGAAGCGGAGGACGTAGTCCTGGACCGCGTCGACGTCGGCGACCATGCGGGAGAGCAGGTCACCGCGGAGGCGCCCGCCGGCGCCGTCGGGGCTGAGGCGTTCTAGGCGTCGGTAGACGGTGGTGCGGAGCTCTCCGAGCGAGCGCAGCACATGGTCGTGGCTGACCAGGCGCTCGGCGTAGCGGAGGGCGCCGCGGGCGGTACCGAAGGTGCGTACCGCGGTGATGGCGACCATCAGGTAGAGGATCGGCGGCTGCTGGGAGGCGCGGTCGATCAGCCAGCCCGAGGTGCCCATCAGCGCGGTGGCGCTGAGGAGGGCGAGGGCGGAGAGGGTGACCGCGAGGGCGGTGCGGGGGGAGTGGCCCTTGCGGTGGGCGGCCTTGCGGATGCGGTTGAGGGGGTTTGCGGTTGCCTGCGGCGCGGGGTTCGACTGCGGCGCTGGGGTTGCCTGCGGCGCGGGTTGTGCAGTGGGGCGGGGGCGGGCCGGGGCGGGGTGGTCGCTCTGGGGCCTGCTCCAGAACGAGTCGGTAGGCGTGTCGCCGCCTTTCAGCGCCGCTGACTCGTTCTTCGCTTTGACGGCCCCTGCCACGACCACCCCGCCCCGTCCCACCCCCTCCCGTGCGGTGGGGGGAGAAGGGACAGGCGGCGCCATCGTCAGGGTGATGGTCCGGTCGGCGAGGGCCAGGAGGGCCGGGCGGTGGGCGGTCAGGATGACCGTTCGGTCGCGGGCGAGTTCGCGGATCGCTTCGACGACGGCCTGTTCGGTGGCGGTGTCGAGGTTGGCGGTGGGCTCGTCCAGGAGCAGCACCGGGCGGTCGGCGAGGAAGGCGCGGGCCAGGGCCAGGCGCTGACGCTGGCCGGCGGAGAGGCCGGAGCCGTGTTCGCCGAGGGGTGTGGCTGCCTTCAGGGGGAGGGCGTCGATGAACTCATGCGCGTGGGCGCGTTGGAGTGCGGTGGCGAGTTCCGCGTCGGTGGCCTCGGGGCGGGCGAGGCGGACGTTGTCGGCGATGGTGCCGGCGAAGAGGTAGGGGTGCTGGGGGACCCAGGCGACGTGCTTGTGCCAGTCGTGGCTGGTCAGGGGCGCGCCGTTGAGGGTGATGGTACCGGTGGCGGGGATGGTGAAGCCGAGGAGGAGGGAGAGGAGGGTGGTCTTTCCCGCTCCTGAGGGGCCGGTGACGGCCAGGGTTTCGCCGGATTGGACGGTCAGGTTCAGGGGCTGGACGTGGGGGACGGTGACGTCGCGCAGTTCGATGGTGGGGTGGGGCGGGGTGGGGAGGGTGCCGGGGGTGGGGGGTTCGGTTTCCAGGACGGTGAAGATCTGCTGGGCGGCGGCCAGGCCCTCGACGCTGGCGTGGTAATGGGTGCCGACCTGACGGATCGGCAGATAGGCCTCGGGGGCGAGGACCAGGATCAGCAGGCCGGTGCGGAGGTCCAGGCTGCCGTCGACCAGGCGGGTGCCGATGCCGACGGCGACCAGGGCGACCGAGATGGTGGAGAGCAGTTCCAGGGCGAAGGAGGAGATGAAGGCGATCCGCAGGGTGCGCAGGGTGGCCTGGCGGTAGTCGTCGGTGGTCCGCCGGATCGCTGCGGCCTGCGCCTTGGCGCGGCCGAAGACCTTGAGGGTGGGCAGGCCCTCGACGACGTCCAGGAAGTGGTGCGAGAGCCGGCCCAGGGTGCGCCACTGGCGGTCCATCCGGGACTGGGTGGCCAGGCCGATGAGCACCATGAAGACCGGGATGAGCGGCAGGGTGAGCACGATGATCAGGGTCGAGAGCCAGTCCGCCAGCAGGATCCGGGTGATGACGGCGATCGGGACGACGACGGCGAGCGCGAGCTGGGGGAGGTAGCGGGCGAAGTAGTCGTCCAGGGCGTCGATCCCGCGGGTGGCGAGGGTGACCAGCTCTCCGCTGCGCTGGCGGGTCAGCCAGCTGGGGCCCAGCGCGGTGGCCCTGGCCAGGAGTTGCGACCGGAGCTCGGACTTGACGGCGGCGGAGGCCCGGTGGGCGGCGGTCTCGGTGGCCCAGGAGGTCAGGCCACGGGCTGCGGCCACGGCGGCGAGGGCGAGCAGGGGGGCGGTGAGGGCGGTGACGCTCTTGTTGTGCTGGAACGCCTCGACCACGATGTCGGCGATGAGCATGGCCTGGGCGATGACCAGCAGGGCGTTGAGCACGCCGAGCGCCGTGGAGAGCAGCAGGAAGGTCCTGGTCGTCCTGGCGTGACGGAGCAGGCGGGGGTCTACGGGCTTCATGGGTACAGCACCTCAGTGGGCGGGGATGTTGCGGACGCCGATGCGCTTGCGGAACACCCAGTAGGTCCAGCTCTGGTAGATGAGCACGACCGGCGTCATGATCCCGGCGACCCAGGTCATCACCTTGAGGGTGTAGTGCGAGGACGACGCGTTGGAGACCGTGAGCGACCAGGCCGGGTTGAGGCTGGAGGGCATCACGTCCGGGAAGAGCGCGAGGAAGAGCATCGCCACGGCCGCCACGATGGTGACGCCGGAGAAGATGAACGCCCAGCCCTCCCGGCCTAGTTGGTTGAAGGCGAGGGCGGCGACCAGGGCGACGACGGCGATCACCGCGGCGGCGAGGGACCAGCCGTCACCGCTGGAGGTCTGGGTCCAGATCAGGAAGGCCAGCGCCAGCGCCGCGGTGATCAGGCCGAGGGTGCGGGCCAGGGTACGGGCGCGGGTGCGGATGTCGCCGAGGGTCTTCAGGGCGACGAAGACCGTGCCGTGGAAGGTGAAGAGGGAGAGGGTCACCAGCCCGCCGAGGATGGCGTAGGGGTTCAGCAGGTCCAGGACGTTGCCGGCGTAGTCGCCGGCGGCATTGATCTTCACGCCGTGGACGATGTTGGCGAAGGCCACCCCCCAGAGGAAGGCGGGCAGCAGCGAGGTCCAGAAGATGGCGTGCTCCCAGTTGCGCTTCCACTGCGGGTCGCTGCGCTTGGCCCGGTACTCGAAGGCCAGCACCCGGACGATCAGGCAGACCAGGATGGCGAGCAGGGGCAGGTAGAAGCCGCTGAACAGGGTGGCGTACCAGGCGGGGAAGGCCGCGAAGGTGGCGCCGCCGGCGGTGAGCAGCCAGACCTCGTTGCCGTCCCAGACCGGGCCGATGGTGTTGATGAGGACCCGGCGCTCGGGCTCGTCGCGGGCCAGCAGCTTGGTCAGGATGCCGACCCCGAAGTCGAAGCCCTCCAGGAAGAAGTAGCCGGTCCAGAGGACGGCGATCAGCACGAACCAGACGTCGTGGAGTTGCATGGTTCTCCTCAGTACGCGAAGGCGAGGGGCTGGTCGGCGTCGCCGGACGGGCCTCGGAGGGTGGGGTCCTGGCTCGGGGGCTCCTCGTCGGTGGGTCCGGCCTTGGCGTAGGTGATCATGAGGCGGATCTCGATCACGGCCAGGAGGGCGTAGAGGAGGGTGAAGATGGTGAGCGAGGTGATCTGTTCGGCGATGGAGACGGTGGGGGAGACCGCGTCCGCGGTGGTCATCAGGCCGTAGACGGCCCAGGGCTGACGGCCGGTCTCGGTGAAGATCCAGCCCCAGGAGTTGGCGATCAGCGGGAAGCCCATGGTGAGGATCGCGATCCGCCAGGCCCAGGTGGTGAGGAAGGGGCCGAGCTCCCGGCTCCTGGTCAGCATCAGGAGGGGCAACTCGGTTTCGCCGCGGCGGTGTTCGGGGGCGAGCCAGAAGCGCTTGCGGGTCAGCCAGAGGCCGGCTGCGGCGATGGCGAAGGAGGTCATCCCGAAGCCGATCATCCAGCGGAAGCCCCAGAAGGCGGTCGGGATGTTCGGCTCGTAGCTGGCGGCCTTGTCGCCGTACTTGGCCCGCTCCTGGGCCTGGATGTCGTTGATGCCGGGGACGGCGTCGTGGAAGTTGCTGGTCGCCAGGAAGGAGAGCAGGCCGGGGACGGAGAGCTCTATGGTGTTCCGGCCCTGGTTGACGTTGCCGTAGGCGAAGATCGAGAAGGGCGCCGGCTTCTGGGTGTCCCAGAGGGCCTCGGCCGCGGCCATCTTCATCGGCTGCTGACGGAACATCACCTTGCCCAGGGAGTCGCCGCTGACCGCGGTGCCGATGCCGAAGATCACGGTGATCACCAGGCCCAGCCGGAGGCTGGCGCGCATGGCGCCGATCTTTGCGGCGTCGGTCTCCTGGCTGCGGTGCTGCCGCCGCAGCTGGTAGGCGGCGATGCCGACCATGAACGCCCCGCCGGTCAGGAAGGCTGCGGTGAGCGTGTGGAAGACCACCACCAGGGTCGTCTCCTGGAACAGCACCTTGCCGATGTCGGTCAGCTGGGCCCGGCCGTTGGCGCCGACGGTGTAGCCGACCGGGTGCTGCATCCAGGAGTTGGCGGCCAGGATGAAGTAGGCGGAGAGGGCGGTGCCGATGGCCACCATCCAGATGCAGCCGAGGTGGATCCTCCTCGGCAGCCGCTCCCAGCCGAAGATCCACAGGCCGATGAAGGTGGACTCGAAGAAGAAGGCGAGCAGCGCCTCCATCGCCAGCGGCGCCCCGAAGATGTCGCCGACGAACTTGGAGTAGGCCGACCAGTTCATCCCGAACTGGAACTCCTGGACGATCCCGGTGGCCACCCCGAGGGCGAGGTTGATCAGCAGCAGCTTGCCCCAGAACTTGGTGGCCTTGAAGTACTTGGCCTTGTCGGTGCGGACCCAGGCGGTCTGCAGTCCCGCGGTGAGGAAGGCCAGACTGATCGTCAGCGGGACGAAGAGGAAGTGGTACACGGTGGTGATGCCGAACTGCCAGCGCGCCATCGTCTCGTGGGCCAGGGCCAGCTCCACTTCGGTGCCTCCTCGGGTCGTTCCGAACGATCGTCATGCCTAGTTATGCATCTTCTGTTCTTGTTCGAGCGCAGGCACGACGCGATCGTTCCCTTGTGAACGTGAACACATTCACAAAGTATTATGACCTACCCGGTTTCGGGGTTTTGCAGCGGGGTCCAGTTGCAGCCCCTCAGGGGCGCGGGGAACTGCGCGCCCAGCCGGCTACGGTCCGAAGGCAGGAACTAGCGCGCCGCGGGGATGCTGACGCGGAAGACGGCGCCCTCGCCCGGGGTGGTGATCAGGTCGACCTGGCCGTGGTGGGCGGTGGTGAGCGCGGAGACGATGGCCAGGCCGAGGCCCGCGCCGCCGCCGTCCTGGCGGCTGCGGGAGGAGTCGACCCGGTAGAAGCGTTCGAACACCCGGGCAGCCTGCTCGGTGGTCAGGCCGGGACCGTGGTCGGCCACCTCGATGACGCCCTGGCCCTCGACGGTGCCGACGCCGATCCGTACCGGGGTGCCCGGCGGGGTGTGCTTGACGGCGTTGCCGACCAGGTTGGTGACCACCTGGCGGAGCCGGGCCTCGTCGCCCAGGACCAGCGCGGCGGTGGGGGCGGTGCCGCCGCCGGGGCCGGTGAGCGCGACAGGGCGGGTGGGGTCGAGCGCGGTGGTGTCGTGCAGGGCGTCGGCGGCCAGGGTGCGCAGGTCCATCGGCGCCAGCTCCAGCGGGCGCTGCTCGTCCAGCCGGGCGAGCGTGAGCAGGTCCTCGACCAGGCCGCCCATCCGCAGCGCCTCGCTCTCGATCCTGGCCATGGTGCGCTTGATGTCGGCCTCCTCGCTCAGCGCTCCCATCCGGTAGAGCTCGGCGAAGCCGCGGATCCCGGCGAGGGGGGTGCGCAGCTCGTGGGAGGCGTCGGCGACGAAGCGCCGCATCCGGTCCTCGGAGGCGGCGCGGGCGGCGAAGGCCGATTCGATCTGGGCCAGCATGGAGTTGAGCGAGCCGGCCAGCCGGCCGACCTCGGTGCGCTGGGAGCCCTCCGGCATCCGGTGCGAGAGGGTCTGGCCGGTGGCGATCTCGGTGGCCGTGGCCTCGATCCGGCGCAGCGGCTTGAGCCCGCGCCGGACCGCGAACCAGCCGGCCAGGCCGATCAGCAGGATGACCGCGGCACCGATGGCGAGGAAGCCCTCGTCGAACTTGGCCACGGTGGCGTCGGTGTCGTCCAGCGAGGAGGCGACCACCACCGTGACGGTGACGCCGTCCTGCTTGCGCTGCAGCATGAGCACCCGCCAGCTGCCGCCGCCGTGGTCGCTGCGGACCGTGAACGCCTTGCCCAGACGTGCGGTGACCTGGCTCTCGGTCAGCGCCGGCAGGCTGGGGACGGGGTCGGTGGAGGTCACCAGCTGGTCCGTGAACGGGCGGTAGCTGCCGTCGGGCTCACGGACCGTGATCACGAACCTGCTGGGCAGATTGCTCCCCGCGTTGGCACGGCCCTGCGGAGGCGCCCAGGAGCGCTCCAGGTTCGGCGCCGCCACCCGGCGCATCTGGTCGTCGACCCGCTGCACCAGCTGGTACCGGACGGTGGTGATCACCAGGGTGTCGCTGACCGCGAGGCCCAGGGTGACCAGGGCGACCGCGAGCACCAGCAGCCGGCCGCGCAGCGACAGCCGTCGTCCGACGGCGCCGCGCGCCCGGTCAAGCAGGCGGACGACGAAGGACATAGCCGATTCCCCGGACGGTGTGGATCAGCTTGGGGTTGCCGTTGGCGCCGGAGTCGATCTTGCGCCGCAGGTAGGAGATGTAGGACTCGACGATGCTGAGGTCCCCGCCGAAGTCGTAGGCCCAGACGTGGTCCAGGATCTGCATCTTGGACACCACCCGGCCGGTGTTGCTCATCAGGTATTCCAGCAGCTTGAACTCGGTCGGCGAGAGCGAGACCGGCAGGCCGCCGCGGACCACCTGGTGGCCGACCGGGTCCAGCTCCAGGTCGGCCACGACCAGCCGGCCCGCGTCGGCGGGGCCGCCGGTGCGGCGGAGGATGGCACGGATCCGGGCGATCAGCTCCTCCAGGCTGAAGGGCTTGGTGACGTAGTCGTCGCCGCCCGCCGTCAGTCCGCTGATCTTGTCGTCGACGCCGTCCTTGGCGGTGAGGAAGATCACAGGAATCCGGTCGCGCTCACCGCCGCGCCCGGCCGGGGTGCCCGGCTGCTCGTCCCGCAGCCGCCGGACCACGGCGAAGCCGTCCATGTCCGGCAGCATCACGTCCAGTAGCACCAGGTCGGGCCGCTGCCTGGCGACAGCCGCCACGGCCTCGGCGCCGGAGGCGGCGGAGGAGACGTTGAAGCCCGCGAAGCGGAGCGAGGCCGAGAGCAGCTCCCGGATGTTCGGTTCGTCGTCGACGACCAGGAGACTGGCTTCGGTGCTGTCCATATGCGTCCCCTGACAGGTGTGACGGAGGGTGAGGGGGGTGGTTCCTAAACGGTCGCAGTGTGCACGGTAAGGGGCGTGCATGAGGAACGGCTAAAGATGCTCAGCCGCCGGCGGTGCCACCCCCGAATCCGCCTGCGCCGAATCCGCCCGCCGCGGTGGCCGCACCCTCGCTGACGGTGGTCGCGGCGACGTTGCCGGAGGAGTCGGTGGTGCCCCGGACGGTGACCGTCTGGCCCGCCTTGAGGTCGCTGACCTTGCCGGTGCTGGAGAGGGTGACCTTGGTGGAGCTGCCGGTGGTGATCTTCACGATGTTGCCGGAGGAGTCGGTGAGGTAGACGGTGCTGCCGTCGACCAGCTTGACCGTGCCGGTGGTGGCGCCACCACCGGCACCGGCGGCTGCCCCGGCACCGGTCCCGCCGGCGGCCGCGGTGCCGCCGGCCCCGCCGCGGGTGAACCCGCCGAAACCGCCGGCCGCCGCGGTCGTGGTGGCGGGCGTGACGTTCTTCTCGACCAGCACGCCGCCCACGAAGCCGGCGGCGGCGATCACCCCGCCGGCCAGCAGCAGCGTCAGCCAGGGCAGCTTGCGGCGCGGCGGAGCGGCCAGCTCCCCGGCGATGTCACGGGCGTCCGGCGGTTCGGCCAGGATCTCCTCCGGGCTGAGTGCCGGGCTGAGCTCGGAACCGGCCACCACGTCGAGCACCTGGGTGGGTTCCTCCTCGCGCAGGCCGGGGACGAACGAGTCGTTCGCCTTCACGAGTTCGCCGTGTCGTCCGGCCATGTCCGTTGTCCCCTCAGATGTGTGACGGTCACTCATGACGCAACGCCTCGATCGGGCGCAGGCTCGCCGCCCGGCTGGCCGGGTAGCTGCCGAAGAACAGGCCGATGGCGACGGCGATGCCGAAGGCCCCGTACACCGAGGACGGGATCACCACCGGCTTGATACCGACGATCTTGAAATGTGCCCCGATCAGCGCGGTGGCCACGCCGAGTCCGCCGCCGACCATGGAGAGCAGGGTCGACTCGGCGAGGAACTGGGACAGGATGACGCCCTTGGGCGCGCCGATGGCCTTGCGGATGCCGATCTCGCGGGTCCGCTCGGTGACGGTGACCAGCATGATGTTGGTGATCCCGATCCCGCCGACCAGCAGCGAGATCGCCGCCACCGCCCCCAGCAGCACGGTGAAGGTCTGGTTGGTGGAGGTACGGGTGCTCAGCAGTGAGGTCTGGCTGCTGATCCGGAAGTCCACCGCGCTGGCGCTGGTGATGCCGTGCTGGCCCATCAGGATCGTGGTGATCTCGTTCTGGGCGGGGGTGGTCGCGTCCGCGGTGGTCGCCTCGATCAGGATCTGGCTGAGAGAGCCGCTGAACCCGGTGAAGGCGTTCTGGACGGTCGGCAGCGGCGCGATGATCGTGTCGTCCGGGTCCTGGAAGCCGGTACCGCCCTTGGTGGCCAGTTCACCGACCACGGTGAACGGGGTGCCGCCCAGGGTGATCACCTTGCCGATCGGGCTGGCCGTGCCGAACAGGTCGGTGGCGGTGGTCGACCCGATCACGGCGACCTTGCGGGAGTTCAGCACATCGTCGTTGCTGAAGTAGTCGCCCTTGCTGACCTTGCTGTTGGACGCCTCGAAGTAGGCGGGGTAGGTGCCGACCACGGAGCTGACGGTGTGCGAGGTGCCCTGGTAGATCGCCGTCTGCGAGGTGCTGACCTCGGGCGCGACGCCCTTGATGTCCGGGGCCTGGCTGGTGTCGGCCAGCGCTCGGGCGTCGTCCACGGTGAGCGGCTTGATCGTGGTCGCGGTGGAGGTGCTCGAACTGGAACCCGAGCTGACCGTCAGGGCGTTGGTGCCGAGGGCCTGGATGGAGGCCGCGACCGCCTGCGAGGAGCCGTTGCCGACGGCGAGCAGCAGGATGACCGCGGCGACGCCGATCAGCACCCCCAGCATGGTCAGGCCGGAGCGGACCTTGTTGGCGGCCAGGCCGCCGAAGGCGAAGCGCAGGGTCTGGAAGGGGTTCATCGGTCGCCTCCGTTCGCGTGGGCTCGTACGTGTCCGATGTGCAGGGTGTGCGAGGCGAACTCGACCGGGTCGAGCAGCGCGGGGGGCAGGCCCTGCAGCGGCGCCTGCCGGATGTCCTCGTAGATCTGGCCGTCGACCAGCCGGATCACCCGCTTGGCGTGCCGGGCCACCTCGTCCTCGTGGGTGATCAGGACGATGGTGCGGCCGGCGGCGTTCAGCCGGTCGACGATGCCGAGGACGTCGTCGGTGCTGCGGCTGTCCAGGTTCCCGGTCGGCTCGTCCGCCAGCAGCATCGCCGGTCCGGTGACCAGCGCGCGGGCGACGGCGACGCGCTGCTGCTGGCCGCCGGAGAGCTCGTTGGGACGGTGGTCCGCCCGGTCCGCCAGACCCACCAGGGTCAGCGCCGCCATCGCCCGGCGGCGACGCTCGGCCGCCCTCACCCCCGCGTAGGCGAGCGGGAGTTCGACCTGGGCGACGGCGGTGGTGCGCGGAACCAGGTTGAACGACTGGAAGATGAAGCCGATCTTGCGGTTGCGCACCAGCGACAGCTGGTGCTCGTCCAGGTAACCGACGTCGATCCCGTCCAGCAGGTACCGCCCGGTCGTAGGAGCGTCCAGGCAGCCCAGGATGTTCATCAGGGTCGACTTGCCCGAACCCGAACTGCCCATGATGGCGACGAAATCACCCTGATAGACCGTCAGGTCGACGCCCTGCTCCACCCCGTCGGCGTCCCGCGGACCCGCCAGGGCGTGCACCGCGGCGTCACCCTGGCCGTAGGTCTTGACCAGCTTGCGCACCGCCAGGATCGGCACCGGGCCACGGGGGGCCGGCAGCGCGTCCGGAGGGGGCTGCCGCGGCCTGCTGCGGAGTCTCATCCGACACCGCCGAGACCGCCCGCGGCGCCGCCGCCGGTCCTGGTCCGGCCGGAACCACCGGCGCCGCCGGGGAAGCCGCCGCCCGGGAAGCCGTTGCTGCCGCTGGTGGACACCACGGTCAGCTGCACCGTCTGGCCGGCCTGGACGCCACTGGTGATCTGCACCTGGGTGTCGCCCTGGATGCCCACGGTCACCGGGGTGCGGGTGGTGGTCCCGTTCGCGTTGACGACGGTCACGGTGCTGTTGGCGCCGGTGCCGGTGACCGCGGTCGTCGGCACCCACAGCGCGTTCTGGGCCGAGCCGGTGGTCACCTGCACGCTGGCGCTGAGACCGGTGCGCAGGTTCGAGGTGTCGCTGGTGATCGACAGCAGCGCCGCGTACTGCACCGCGGAACTGGAACTCCCGCCCCCGCCGCTGCTGCTGGAACTGCTCACCGGCAGTGAGCTGATGGAGAGCAGCTTGGCGGTGAGGGTGGTGCCGCTCTGCGCGTTCAGGGTGACGCTGGCCGACTGTCCCGACTTCAGCTTCAGGGCGTCCGACTCGGAGAAGTCCGCCGAGACCTCCATCCCGGTGGGGTTGGTGATCACGACGAAGCCGCTGAGGGACGAGGAGGAGCTGGTGGAGCTCGAACTGCTGCTGCCCCCCGAGCCCGAGCCGGAACCGGAGGTGCCGGAGACGCTGTCGCCGACCTTGCCGGTGACCGAGGCGACGGTGCCGCTGACCGGCGCCTTCAGCACCGTGCCGTCCACCGCGCGCTGGGCGGTGGCGACGGCGTTGGTCGCCGTGGTGACCTGCTGCTCGGCCGAGGCCAGCTGCGCCGGGTCGACCGTGGGCGTGGCGCTCGCGGTGGCGGCGGTGACATAGCCGACGTCCTGGACGCTCGCAGCCGGCGTCTTCGACGCGGAGGCCGACGCCGACGCCGAGGCACTGGCGGAGGGACTCGCCGACGCGCTCGGCTTGGCCGAGGCCGACGGGCTGGGCGTGGGACTGGCGCTGTGCGAGGTACCGGTGGAGCCGGTACTGCCGCCGGTCGAGCTGCTGCCGCCGGAGCTGCTGCCACCCGAACTGGTGTAACCGGTGGTGCTGCCGCCGGTCGAGCTGCCGGTGCTGCCACCGGTCGTGCTGCTGCCGCCGGAGGAGCTGCCGCCGTTGCCGCTGCTGGTGGCCGTGCCGTTCTCCACCGCGGTCAGGTTGGCCTGCGCGGAGGTCAGCTGGGCTTGGGCCGACGTCAGTGTCTCGTTCGCCGTGGTCGGGTCGACCTTCGCCAGGACCTGCCCGGCGGTGACCTTCTGACCTGCGGTGACGTCCACCTCGGTAAGCGTGCCGCCGGTGGTGAAATTCACACCGGCATCGGTCGGCGAGGTCAGCGAGCCCGAGCCGGACACCGTGGCGGTCACCGTTCCCTGCTGGACGGTGGCTGTCCGGGTCGTGCTCTTGGCGGTGCTGCTACTGCCGCTGTTCACGGTCGCGTACGCGGCCCCGGCCCCGGAGACCAGCACCAGGGCGAGGACGGAGTTCAACAGAACGGCTTTGCGCCGTCGTGGGAGCACCTTCATGGCGCACAGACTGGCCCGGTCGCCCTGTCATGCCCTGCGAGCGTTCTGGGAGTTCCCTGTACACCGCGAACGGCACGGCGCCGCCCATACGCTGATATACAACGCATAGCCGCCGCCCAGCCGACTGCCAACGCGCTCAGCGGCGCCGCGGCTCACAGGCAATTGCCAGAGGGCGTCCAGGGATCCTCCACCCCGGTACGGTTCTGTCTGGCGTCATGACCGCACTCCACCCTCGCGCCCTCGCGGCAGCCGGAGTCCTGAGCCTCGGCGCTCTGGTGCTGTCCGGCTGCTCCTCCTCGTCAGGCACGGCCACCACGGCCCAGCCGAACTCGTCGGCCTCCGGCAGCGCCCAGAACTCGGCCTACCGGGACTGCCTGGCCCAGCACGGCGTCACCCTGCCCAGCGGCCGCCCCGGCGGCCCCGGGGGAAGTGCCCGTCCGAGCGGGGCCCGGCCCAGCGGCGTCCGTCCCAGCGGAGGCTTCGGCGGCGGCTTCGGCGGCGCCTCGGCCAACCCCAGCATGCAGGCCGCGATGCAGGCCTGCGCCTCGGTCCGCCCGAGCGGAGCCGCCGGCTTCGGCGGCGGGGGCGGAGGCTTCAACAGCACCGACATGGCGGCCTTCACCAGCTGCATGAAGGACCACGGCGTGACGGTCCCCGCGACCGGCGGTACCCGTGCGCTGAACACCGCCGACCCCAAGACCGCCGCCGCCTACAACACCTGCAAGGTGCTGCTGCCGACCAGGAGCGGCAGCCCCTCCCCCAGCCCGACCACCTGACACCGACGCCAACCCTGCCGTCACCCAGACGTGCTGGGGGCGGCCTCGGTGACCGTGGTCGCCGCCACGCTGCCCGAGCTGTCCGTGGTGCCCTCGACGGTCACGGTCTGACCGGGGGTCAGATCGGTGGTCTTGCCGGTCTTGGTCGTGGTCACCTTGGTCGAGCTCTTGGTGGTCACCTTGATCACGCTGCCGGAGCTGGTGGTCAGGTAGACGGTGCTGCCGTCCACCAGCTTCACCGTGCCGGAGGTCGAGTTGGTGGACGAGCCGGTACCGCCGCCGGTGGTGCCGGCGCCGCCCGGGGCCCCGCCGCCGAACCCACCGCCGGCACCGCCCTCGGCACTGAAGCCGCCGGGGGCGCCGCCGGTGCGGGAGATCGCCGCGCCCGCCGCGGTGCTGGTCCCGTTCTGCTTCTCGTAGTACGCGCCGCCGGCGAAGCCCAGTCCGGCGATCATGCCGGCGAACAGCAGCATGCTGAGCAACGGCAGCTTGCGGCGCGGGGGTTCGGCCAGCTCCGCGCTGATGTCGCGGGTGTCCGGGGGCTCGGCGAGGATCGCCTCGGGATCCTCGCCACCGATCAGCGCCGGCACCGCGGCACCGGACTCGTAGGGCACCGGAAGATTGACCACCGGCACCCGGGCCGTGGTGACGAGATCCTCGGACTGCTTCGCGGCCATGGTCGGTGTCCTCTCTCCTTGACAATGCCTGTCGTTCACGACGTCGCTCGCGCCGTCCTTCGTGCTGTCCTTCGTGCTGTCCTTCGTCCCGTCACTCATGGCGCAACGCCTCGATGGGCCGCAGGCTCGCCGCCCGGTTGGCCGGGTAGCTGCCGAAGAACAGGCCGATGGCGACGGAGATCCCGAACGAGCCCCAGACCGAGGCCGGCATGATCACCGGCTTGATGCTGTCGATCTTGAAGTTCGTCCCGATCAGCGCCACGATCACCCCGAGCCCCGCACCGAGCACCGACAGCAGGACGGCCTCGGCGAGGAACTGGGACAGGATGACGCCCTTCGGCGCGCCGATGGCCTTGCGGATGCCGATCTCCCGGGTCCGCTCGGTGACCGTGACCAGCATGATGTTGGTGATCCCGATCCCGCCGACCAGCAGCGAGATCGCCGCCACCGCCCCCAGCAGCACCGTGAACGTCTTGTTGGTCGACGCCTGGGTGCTCAGCAGCGAGGTCGCGCTGCTGATCTGGAAGTCGGCCGCGCTGGCGCTGGTGATGCCGTGCTGGTTCATCATGATGGTGCTGATCTCGCTGGTGGCCGCCGTGATGGCGGACGAGGAGGTCGCCTCCACCACGATCTGGGTGAGCGAGCCGAAGCCGGTGAAGGCGTTCTGGACGGTGGTCAGCGGCGCGACCACCACGTCGTCCGACGAGGTCAGGCCGGTGCTGCCCTTGGTGGCCAGCACCCCGACCACCTTGAAGGGGGTGCTGCCGATGGTGATGGTCTTGCCGACCGGGTCGACCGTCCCGAACAGGTCGGTGGCGGTGGTGGAGCCGATCACCGCGACCTTGCGGTCGTTCAGGATGTCGTCGTTGCTGAAGTAGTCGCCCTTGTCGACCTTGCTGTTGGTCGCCTCGAAGTACCCGGTGTAGGTACCGATGATGGAGCTGACCGAGTGCGAGAGGCCCTGGTAGATCGCCGTCCCCGAGGTGCTGACCTCGGGCGCGACGCTCTTGATGTCGGGGGCCTTGGTGGTGTCGGCCAGCGCCGTCGCGTCCGAGACGCTCAGCGGCTTGGTGCTGGTCGCCGTGGAGGTGCTGCTGTTCCCGGTGCCCGAGGTGATGGTCAGCGAGTTGGCGCCGAGCGCGGTGATGGACGCCTTGACCGCCGCCGAGGAGCCGTTGCCCACGGCCAGCAGCAGGATCACCGCCGCCACGCCGATCAGCACGCCGAGCATGGTCAGCAGCGAACGGATCTTGTTCGCCGCGAGGCCGCCGAGGGCGAAGCGCAGGGTCTGGAAGGGGTTCACCGGGCGCCTCCGACCGCGTTGGCCCTGACGTTCTGGACATGCAGGGTGTGCGCGGCGAACTCGACCG
Organism: Streptomyces sp. 846.5; assembly: GCF_004365705.1. NCBI lineage: Bacteria > Bacillati > Actinomycetota > Actinomycetes > Kitasatosporales > Streptomycetaceae > Streptomyces > Streptomyces sp. 846.5. The sequence continues at coordinate 4,152,376 of NZ_SOBN01000001.1, read as the reverse complement.
GGTCGAGCAGCGCCGGCGGCTGCCCGTGCACCGGGGCCTGCCGGATGTCCTCGTAGATCTGGCCGTCGACCAGCCGGACCACCCGCTTGGCGTGCCGGGCCACCTCGTCCTCGTGCGTGATCAGCACGACCGTCCGACCCGCCGCGTTCAGCCGGTCGACGATGGCCAGCACGTCGTCGGTGCTGCGGCTGTCCAGGTTCCCGGTCGGCTCGTCCGCCAGCAGCATCGCCGGACTGGTCACCAGCGCACGGGCCACCGCGACCCGCTGCTGCTGCCCGCCCGACAGCTCGTTGGGACGGTGGTCCGCCCGGTCCGCCAGCCCCACCAGCGTCAGCGCCGCCATCGCCCGACGCCGGCGCTCAGACTTGCGCACCCCCGCGTAGGCGAGCGGCAGCTCGACCTGAGCCACCGCGGTGGTGCGCGGAACCAGGTTGAACGACTGGAAGATGAAGCCGATCTTGCGGTTGCGCACCAGCGACAGCTGGTGCTCGTCCAGATAGCCGACGTCGATCCCGTCCAGCAGGTACCGCCCGGAGGTCGGGACGTCCAGGCAGCCCAGGATGTTCATCAGCGTCGACTTGCCCGACCCCGAACTGCCCATGATGGCGACGAAATCGCCCTCACTGATCGTCAGATCGACGCCCTGGGGGTTGCCCTCGTGGTCCTCCGGGCCGCGCAGCGCGTGCACCGCGGCGTCGCCGAAGCCGTACGACTTGACCAGCCGGCGCACCGCGATGACCGGCGGCCGCACCTTCGGCGCGTCCGCCTCGGCCAGGGCGGCAGCGGCCTTGTCGGCCTTCGTCCGCCTGGCCAGGGCCGAGTACCGGGGCGCCATCAGTTGCCACCGCCGGGGCGGGCGCCACCGCCGCCGGCCGCACCCCCGCCGAACCCGCCGCCGGCACCGCCGCCACCCGGGAAGCCGTTGTTGCTGGACTGCGAGACGGTGGTCTCCTTGACCTTCTGACCCTCGGTCAGCCCGCTGACGATCTGGATGCCGCTGGTGCCCTCGACGCCCACGGTCACCGACGTGGTGGTGGTGCTGCCGTCGGCGTTGATCAGCTGGACCGTCCGGGTCGTCCCGGTGCCGGTCACCGCCGCCGTCGGCAGGTACAGCGCGTTGTCGGCCTCACCGGTGGCGACCGCGACCGTGGCCGAGAGGCCGGTGCGCAGACCGCTGGTGTTGCTGGTGATCTTCAGCACCGCCTCGTACTCCACCGCGCTGCTGGAACTGCCGCTGGTGGAGGAGGAGCTGACCGGGAGCGAACTGACCGAGACGACCTTGGCGTTCAGGATCGTGCTGCTCTCGGCGTTGAGCGTGACCGTCGCGCCCTGGTTCTTCTTCAGCTTGAGCGCGTCGGTCTCGGAGAAGTCCGCAGTGACCTCCATCCCACTCGGGTTGGTGATCACCACGAAGCCGGTCGGGGTGGTCGAGCTGCTGCTGGACGTGGAGCTGGTGCCGGTACTGGAGCCGGAGCTGGAGACCGTGTCGCCGACCTTGTTGCTCACCGAGGCCACGGTGCCGCCGACGCTCGCCTTCAGCACGGTGCCGTCCACCGCGGTCTGAGCAGCGGTGACGGCGTTCTCCGCCGAGGTCACCGCGGACTTCGCCGACGCCACGGCGCTGGCGCTGACGGTGGTGGTGGTCTTGGTGGTGGCAGTGGCCGTCGCCGTGCTCGTCGTCGTACCGGTCGACCCGCTCGACCCGCCGGAGCTGCCCGAACCACCCGAACTGCTCGAACTGCTGGAACCACTGGAGGAGTTCGACGTGTTGGCGACCGTCGTCGTGGTGGTCGTGCCCGCCTCGGCGGAGACCAGATTGGCCTTTGCCGACACCAGCGCCGCCTTGGCCTGGGTCAGTGTCTCGTCGGCATTGGTGGGGTCGACCTTGGCCAGCACCTCGCCCTTGGTCACCTTGTCACCGGCCTGTACATAGACCTTGGTGACCGTGCCACCGGTGATGAAACTGTCACCGGCGTCCGTGGGTGACACCAGGCTCCCCGAGCCCGAGACCGTCGCCAGCACGGTTCCCTTCTGCACGGTCGCCGTCGTGCTGGTGCTGCTGCTCGCCTTGCTGCTGGAGGAGGAGGTCCCGACGGCTGCGTAGGCAGCCCCGGCCCCGGCCAGCAGACCCACCGCGAGCAGGGAGTTGAGCAGGACGGCCCTGCGCCGTCGTGGAAGCGCCTTCATGGCCGGGACTCTGGCCGTGCTTGCCAGCGATCAGCTGGACACTTCCTGGGAGTTCGCTGACAACAACTCCGACCGCAAACCCGACAACCAAGGGCAAAAACCCGCACCCTCCCTGCCGACTCTTACCTTCGGCCACACCCCAGGCCCTCCCGCTACCAGCAAGCCCCTAACCTCCCGACAGCCCCCTGCTAACCGCCCCGCCGCGAAGCACGCTCGCCCGGGGCACGGGGCGGGCGAGCACCCCCCTGCACCAGCGGACGACGCCCCGCCTCCCCCGACAGCTACACCCCCTTGCGAAACACCCCCGCCGCCTCCACGAACAGGTCGTTCGCCTCGACCTCCCCGATGCTGACCCGTACGCCCTCCCCCGCGAACGGGCGGACGACGACCCCCGCCGCCTCGCACGCCGCGGCGAACTCCAGGGTGCGCTCGCCCAGCCGGAGCCAGACGAAGTTGGCCTGGGAGTCCGGGACCGTCCAGCCCTGGGCGGTGAGCGCGGCGACAACCCGCGTGCGCTCGTCGACCAGTGCGTCCACCCGTCGCAGCAGCTCCCGTTCCGCGCGCAGCGAGGCCACCGCCGCGTCCTGGGCGAGCTGACTGACGCCGAACGGCACCGCTGTCTGCCGCAGCGCCGCCGCGACCGGCTCGTGCGCGATGGCGAAGCCGACCCGCAGGCCGGCCAGTCCGTACGCCTTGGAGAAGGTGCGCAGCACGCAGACATTGGGGCGGTCGCGGTAGAGGTCGATGCCGTTCGGCACCTCACCGTCGCGGACGAACTCGCAGTAGGCCTCGTCCAGCACCACCAGGACGTCGCTGGGCACCGCGTCCAGGAACCGCTCCAGCTCTGCCCCGCGGACCGCCGTCCCGGTCGGGTTGTTGGGGTTGCAGACGAAGATCAGCCGGGTGCGCTCGGTGACGGCCGCCAGCATGGCGTCCAGGTCGTGCACGTCGCCCTCGGCCAGCGGCACCTGCACCGACGTCGCGCCGCTGATCTGGACGATGATCGGGTACGCCTCGAACGAGCGCCAGGCGTAGACGACCTCGTCGCCCGGGCCGGAGGTGGCCTGCAGCAGCGACTGGGCCACGCCGACCGACCCGGTGCCGGTGGCGATGTGCGACTCAGGGACGCCGAACCGCTGGGCGAGCTCCGCGACGAGCGCGCTGACGCCCATGTCCGGGTAGCGGTTGAAGCTGTCGGCGGCGGCGACCACCGACTCCAGCACGCCGGGCAGCGGCGGGTACGGGTTCTCGTTCGAGGAGAGCTTGTACGCGGGCGCGCCCTCACCGCCGACGGCCGGCTTACCGGGCTTGTAGGCCGGGATGCCCCGGAGGGCCTCCCGCAGACGGGGGCCCTGCTGCGGCAGTGGAGTCTCGCTCACGTGGTCTTCCTTCGCACATCACGCCGTGCACCCTCGCCGTGCACCCGGTCGAGATCACCATACGAGCCGATCGGCGATATCTCACCCGTGCGAGTGAGATGTTCCACCCGGTGTCCGCCGAGACTTCCTCGGCGACGCACCCGGTCCATGCAGGAAACGCAGGTATACGAACCCAACTGGTCGTCCCTGGAAGGGCAAAGGGCACAAATGCTCATGGAGAAACGTATCTTCAACAAACCATCCCAGACCCCCATCTACTAACGGTGATGAGCCATACGATCGGTCAGACATGACAGCAGCAGCAGCCAACCAGAGCGGCCGGCGACCCACCCACGCCCGGCGCATGGAGCGTGCCGGAATCAGGGATGTCGCCGCCGCGGCGGGGGTGTCCATCACCACCGTCTCCGATGCCCTCAACGGCAAGGGCAGACTCCCCGACGAGACCCGCAGCAAGGTGCGCGAGGTCGCCGAGCGGCTGGGCTACCGCCCGTCCGCAGCCGCGCGAACCCTGCGTACCGGGCGCTCCGGCCTGATCGGGCTCACGGTCACCACCTACGGCCAGGAACCGTTCACCTTCACCGAGTTCGCCTACTTCGCCGAGATGGCCCGGGCAGCCACCTCCGCCGCGCTCACCCGCGGCTACGCCCTGGTGGTCCTGCCCGCCACCTCCCGCCACGACGTCTGGGGCAATGTCGCCCTGGACGGCACCGTCGTCATCGATCCGCCGGACCACGACCCCATGGTCGCCGAGCTCTACCGGCAGGGCCTGCCGGTGGTCAGCGACGGCAGACCGGGCAACTGCCCGGTCACCGCCTGGGTCGACAACGACCACGCCAGCGCCGTCCTGGAGATCCTGGACCACCTGGCCGCCGCCGGCGCCCGCCGGATCGGCCTGCTCACCGGGACCAGCACCGACACCTACACCCGGCTGAGCACCGAGGCCTACCTCGGCTGGTGCCGCCGGGTCGGCCAGGAACCGCTGTACGAGGAGTACCCGGCGCACGACCCCTGCGCGGGGGCCGTCGCCGCCGACCGCCTGCTGGCCCGTCCGGACCGGCCCGACGCCGTGTACGGCCTGTTCGACCCCAACGGCACCGACCTGCTCGCCGCCGCCCGCCGCTACGCACTGCGGGTCCCCGAGGACCTGCTCCTGGTCTGCTGCAGCGAGAGCGACGTCTACGCGACCACCGAACCACCCATCACCACGCTCTCGCTGAAGCCGCAGCGGATCGGAACCACCGTGGTGAATCTGCTCATCGACGCCATCGAGGGCATCGGTCCGGTCCCCGGGACCGACACCCCCGAGGGGCAGCTGATGCCCACCGAGCTGATCGTCCGACGCTCCTCACAGCGGCGTCCTCCGCGCACCACAGTCAGCGCACCGCGCGAACCCGGCGAGGAGTAAGGAGTCACGAAGCGACGAAAAACCATGACAAACGTTCATCTTCGGCGCATCGTCCCACCCGCCTCGCGGGATTGATGCGCCCCAGGTGCGTACACCGCGAAGAGCAGCTTCCTATGATGGGCGAATGACATCGGTGGACCCCTACGCCCGGCCTGACCTGCCGGACCCAGGCCCCCGTACGCCAGAGCACCCCGGCGGGGCGCCCCTCAACGGCGACGGGTCCACGACGTACGACTTCTTCACCCCACCACCGGAGCGCTTCCCCGGCCCCGCCGTCACCCCCGGCCCCGCCGTAACCGCCGCCGCCTACCCGGCGCCGACGGCCATGGCCCCACCGCTCCAACCGCTGCCACCGCCGGCCCATGCCCCGCACGACCCGCCGACCCTGGAGCTCGGGCCGCCGGTGGCAGCCGTCCCCGGCACCCGCCCCGACCTCTACGGCCATGGCGGCCCTGGCCACGTCCATGGGCACAGCCATCCGCCGACCCTGGTCGAGCCGCTCGGCTACCCACCGCAGGAGAGCCAGGAGGTCTACGAGGGCGAGGAGCCGGTCGGCCCCCTCTACGTCATCGGCGACATCCACGGCTATCTGCAGGAACTCCTCGACGGGCTGCACTCCGAAGGGCTCATCGACGACGAGGGGCACTGGGCGGCCGGTCGCGCCCGGGTCTGGTTCCTCGGCGACTTCACCGACCGCGGCCCCGACGGCATCGGCGTCATCGACCTGGTGATGCAGCTCGCCGCCGAGGCCGCCGCCTCGGGCGGCTACTGCCGCGCGCTGATGGGCAACCACGAGCTGCTGCTGCTCGGCGCCGACCGCTTCGGCGACAACGCCGTACAGTCCAGTGCCGGCACCGCCTCCTTCCTCGCCGCCTGGCGCCTCAACGGCGGACAGCCGACCGACATGGAGCGGCTGGAGGACCACCATGTCGCCTGGCTCACCAGGCTCCCGGCGATGACCGTCGAGGACGACCACCTGCTGCTGCACTCCGACACCACCGCCTACCTGGAGTACGGCGACTCGGTCGACGCCGTCAACGACGCCATCCACGAGGTGCTGAACCGCGGCGACGGCGACGAGTGGTGGGACTGCTTCCGCCGGATGACCAAGCGGTTCGCCTTCCGCGGCGACACCGGCGCGGCCTCGGCGCACGAACTCCTGGACGTGCTGGGCGGCCGGCGCATCGTCCACGGCCACAGCCCGATCCCCTACCTGCTCGGCGACACCCCGACCGAGGACGGGCACCCGGCCAAGCAGGTCACCGGGCCGCACGTCTACGCGGACGACCTCGCCATCGCCATGGACGGCGGGGTGACCATGGAGGGCGAAGGCCGACTGCTGATCGCCCGGCTCCCGCTGGTCTGAGGGCGCCGGGCGGGCACTGTTTTGCGCTCGAACTGACGGAATGCCAGCGGCACGTGCCAACGGCAACAGGTGCCCCACCTGTCCCGGAAATTCCGGAAACCGACTGTCAACGGGTCCGCGCCGACCTCTACCATCGAAGTCCCTGCTGCTACCGCTCCGCCCTTCCAGACCTGGATGCTGACGGGGCGTTCGGGGAACAGGTGGCTCCAATCCTCCGGGGGCGACCCCCCGGACTCCCGGACCCCGCGCGAACCCGGAACCGGCGGGCAGGGTGCACAGGGTCGACGAGAAGAGGGCTGGGTAGAACATGGACAGCGCTCCGTACCTGCAGGCTGAGGACAAGCTCGACTACGAGCGGATCCTGGAGGAACTCCTTCACAACGAACAGGTCCGCTCAGCCCTCCGCCGCGCGCCCACGGGACCCAACGCCGAACAACTGCACACCCGGGCCATGCGCGACTCCGCCACCGTCGCCGGCACCGCGGCGGTCGAGTACTCCTACTTCGTCGAGCTGCGCGAACAGGCCCGCCGCACCACCCCCGTGCCGGACTGGGAACGTCTGGGCGGCGACGACCCGGCCCAGTGGCAGGAGCCCGAGAGCGCGCTGATCGCCGCCGAGCGGGCCGGACTGGTTCCGCTGGTCGCCGTGCTGCTGCCGATCCTCTCCGGATTCAGCGCACTGCTGCTGCTCCTGCTCGGCTACGGCCTGCGCGCCGACGGCCAGAAGCTGGGCCAGCCGCTGGTCACCGCCGGGCTGGTCGCGGCCGTGATCTGCGTGGCCGCGATCGCCGCCGACATCATCGGACTGCTGCTCACCGCCGCCCGCGACGCCTCGTCGCCGCCGCAGGGCCGCAACCCCGAGCTGTACGCGGAGCTGGCCAAGGCCCGCGAGGCCTGGCACAGCGCGCTCCGGGACCGCGGCCTGCTCCCCTATCTCCTGGCCCAGTTGGGCACCACCCCGCGCCCGCCGAGGCCGCGCCCGGCCGGCGTCAGCCTGGTCCGCACCCGCCCGCGGCTGGGCTTCACCAGCCCCGGCTTCACCAGCCCAGGACCGGAGCGGATCACCAACGAGCGCGGCGAGGAGGTCGAACCCGAGGAGGGCGCCGAGCCCCACTTCACCAGCCCGGGGTTCACCAGCCCGGGACCCGAGAGGATCACCAACGAGCGCGGTGAGGAGTTCGAGTCGGACGACGACGAGAGCCACTTCAGCAGCCCGGGATACAGCAGCCCGACGTTCGAGGTGATCCGGCAGCCCTTCGAGCACCCGGCGCCGGCCGTCCCGCCGTCACGGACCCAGGCCTCGGTGGGCAACGGCGCCGGCTCCGCGTTGTCCGGATCCGGGTCCGGCGGCCGCTTCCTCCCCAACGCCGACGACGCCGAGGAGGAGCAACCGTCCTGAGAGCTACTCGGCCGCCAGCTCGGCGGCCACCAGCTCCGCGATCTGCACCGCGTTCAGCGCGGCACCCTTGCGCAGGTTGTCGTTGGAGATGAACAGCGACAGACCGTTCTCAGCCGTCTCGTCGGCGCGGATCCGGCCCACATAGGACGGGTCCTGCCCGGCGGCCTGCAGCGGGGTCGGGATCTCCGACAGCTCCACGCCGGGCGCGTCCGCCAGCAGCTCCCGAGCCCGCTCGGGGCTGATCGGCGTCGCGAAACGGGCGTTGACCTGCAGCGAGTGCCCGCTGAACACCGGGACCCGGACGCAGGTCCCGGACACCTTGAGGTCGGGGATCTCCAGGATCTTCCGGCTCTCGCTACGGAGCTTCTGCTCCTCGTCGGTCTCGTTGAGGCCGTCGTCCACGATCGAGCCCGCCAGCGGCAGGACGTTGAACGCGATGGGGCGGACGTACTGCTTGGGCTCGGGGAAGTCGAGCGCCGCACCGTCGTGCGTCAGCGCGCTGGCCTTGCTGCCGACCGCGTCGATCTGGCCCTGCAGTTCGGCCACACCGCTGAGCCCGCTGCCGGACACGGCCTGGTAGGTGGCCACCACCAGAGCGGTGAGCTGCGCCTCCTGGTGCAGCGGACGCAGCACCGGCATGGCGGCCATGGTGGTGCAGTTGGGGTTGGCGATGATCCCCAGCGGACGGTCCGCAATGGCATGCGGGTTGACCTCGGAGACCACCAGCGGGACCTGTGGATCCTTGCGCCAGGCGGAGGAGTTGTCGATCACCACGGCGCCTGCCGCGGCGACCCTGGGCGCGAGCTCCTTGGACGTCGCGCCACCGGCCGAGAAGATCACGATGTCCAGACCGGCGTAGTCGGCGGTGGCTGCGTCCTCCACCGTGACGACGCCGTCCTTCCAGGGCAGCTCCTTCCCGGCCGACCGCGCCGAGGCGAACAGCCGCAGCTCCGTCACCGGGAAGTCCCGCTCCTCGAGGATCCGGCGTACAACGCCCCCGACCTGGCCCGTGGCACCCACAATTCCAATCTTCATACCCACAGGGTAGGCGGCCCGCCCGACTCCCCGACCCGAATATCCGCCGCTCGGACACCGGGCCCAGCCCCCCACTCCGCAAGTCTTCCGCCTCCCGCACACACGGCCGGGAATTCCTTCGCTCGGCGTAACCGTAGGACGATCCGATCGTTGCCCAGAGTGCGCATGAGCAAGATGGCTTGGATGACACGGCGAGCGGTGACTTCGAGAGTTGGCCGGTTCGGTCCGGCCCATGGGATCTGTGGACGATTGCGACTCATGCCCTTGACCGTCCGGGTGGGACGGCCCTGAGCCCCGGGATGGGGGCACCCATTCCATTCACCCCAAGCGAAGGGGGAGGCACAGCCATGCCACCCGAAGTCGCCCTGCTCGAATCGCGCGCCCTGCGCGAGAGCGTCGCCGACCGCACCGACACCCTGGACCGGGTCAAGGTCCTCGTCCTGCTCCCGGACGACATGCACGTCACGACGAAGATGGTCGCCGACTACTTCGAGGTCGGCGTCGAGACCATCCAGTCCTTGATCAAGGACCACCGCAGCGAACTGACCGCCAACGGTTACCGCGTCATCGCAGGTCAGGAACTGATGTCCTTCAAGGACATCAGTCGCGTCCACGTCAGGACGGGGTCGCTCGCCCTGTTCCCGCGCCGCGCCGTTCTCAACGTCGCGATGCTGCTGCGCGACAGCGCCGTCGCCCGCAGGGTCCGGACCTACCTCCTCGACACCGAGGCAACGCACCGGCAGGGTCCGCCCTCCTGGGGCATGCCGCCCGGACGGCGGCTCGGACCCGGCCCGCACTGGGACGAGTACGAGTACCTCCAGGCCCACCCCGATGTCGTCACCCCTGAGCAGTACAGCGCACCCGACCAGGGACGATGGCTCGCCTGGGCCGACTCGGTGGACCACCGCCTCGACGCCCACGGGCGCGTCATCGGCGCGATGAGCGAGCAGCTCTGCCGCGTCGGCGATGACGTCCGCGAGCTGCGCGGCGACATGTCGGCCATGCGTCAGGACGTCGCAGAGCTCCGCCAAGGCATGGCCCAGCTCCTCCCCGGCTTCGGCCTGGGCGCCATCCCAGCCAAGCGTCGCCGACGCCGCTGACCCATTTGTCCACAGGCCGCCCCACTTTCCGGACGGCCTGTGGACAACTCAGTGACGACTGAGGTCCTCAAAGGACATCAGTCGATCTGCAGGAACTGCACCCTTGGCGGGAATCCAAGTCGCGATATATCGTTAGTTCCCAGCCGCGCCGCTGCTCCATCGCGCGAAGACCTTCGACTGGATCAGGACGGGAACTATGTCGGGAGATATCTCGCGCCCCGGGAAGAGCTCCGGCCACGACTCGCCGCCCGAGCTGCGGGCCTCCCACACGGACCGGGATCGGGTGGTCGACGTGCTGCGGGTCGCGGCGGGCGACGGCCGGCTGACCGGGGCCGAGCTGGACGAGCGCCTGGAGGCCGCCCTGTCCGCGCGGACCGTCGGCGAGCTGGCCGTCCTCACCGCCGACCTGCCGCCCGTGTCGGCCTCCGGCGGCGCGGTCGTGGCGGAGGTGAAGGACGTACTCCGGATCGATCAGAAGTTCAGCCCGGTCGAGCGAGTGGGGCGCTGGGTGGTGCCACGACGCCTTGAGCTCGCAACGGAGTTCTGCGAGGTGACGCTCGACTTCACGCAGGCGGTGATCACACAGAACACCTTGCGGATAGACCTGGACATGCGCGGCAAGACCCTGACGCTGATCACCAGGCCGGGCATCGTCGTCGATGCCGACGCCCTGAACCTGGAGTTCAGCAAACTGAAAATCCGTCAGGCCCCCGCCCCCGGCGCACCGGTCACGCTCCATGTGGAGCTGGTAGGCAAGAAGAGCTTCGGCCGCGTCGTCGTACGGCCCCCGAGGCGGGCAGTCAGCCAGTGGCTGCACAGGGGCTGAGCATCTGGAGGCGCTTCGTACCCCCAGATGCTCACCGCTCCCCAGGATCACTCAGCCAGGGGCAAATACACCCGTCCGCCGGAGGCTGTGAACTCCTCGGCCTTGGCGCGCATTCCGGCTTCGATCTCGTCTTCGCCGGTCAGCAGGGGGTCGTCGCCGAAGCTCTCCCTGATGCCGTGTGAGATCTTCATAGAGCAGAACTTCGGGCCGCACATCGAGCAGAAGTGCGCCGTCTTGGCGGGTTCTGCCGGGAGGGTCTCGTCGTGGAAGGTGCGGGCCGTTTCGGGGTCGAGGGCCAGGTTGAACTGGTCCTCCCAGCGGAACTCGAAGCGGGCGTCGGAGAGGGCGTCGTCCCAGGCCTGGGCGCCGGGGTGGCCCTTGGCGAGGTCGGCGGCGTGGGCGGCGATCTTGTAGGTGATGACGCCGGTCTTGACGTCGTCGCGGTCGGGGAGGCCGAGGTGCTCCTTGGGGGTGACGTAGCAGAGCATCGCCGTCCCCCACCAGGCGATCATCGCCGCGCCGATCCCTGACGTGATGTGGTCGTAGCCCGGGGCGACGTCCGTGGTCAGCGGGCCGAGGGTGTAGAAGGGCGCCTCGTCGCAGAGCTCCTTCTGCAGCTCCATGTTCTCGCGGATCTTGTGCATCGGGACGTGTCCCGGCCCCTCGATCATCACCTGCACGTCCCGCGAGCGCGCGATCCGGCCGAGCTCGCCGAGGGTCGTCAGCTCCGCGAACTGGGCCTCGTCGTTGGCGTCGGCGATCGAGCCGGGGCGCAGCCCGTCCCCCAGCGAGTAGGTCACGTCGTAGGCCCGGAGGATGTCGCAGAGCTCCTCGAAGTGCGTGTAGAGGAAGTTCTCCTGATGGTGCGCCAGGCACCAGGCCGCCATGATCGAGCCGCCCCGGGAGACGATCCCGGTCTTGCGCCGGGCCGTCAGCGGGACGTAGCGCAGCAGCACGCCGGCGTGCACGGTCATGTAGTCGACGCCCTGCTCGCACTGCTCGACGACGGTGTCCCGGTACACCTCCCAGCTCAGCTCCTCGGCCCGGCCGTCGACCTTCTCCAGCGCCTGGTAGAGCGGGACCGTGCCGATCGGCACAGGAGAGTTGCGCAGGATCCACTCCCGGGTGGTGTGGATGTTGCGGCCGGTGGAGAGGTCCATCACCGTGTCGGCGCCCCAGCGGGTGGCCCAGGACATCTTCTCGACCTCCTCCTCGATCGAGGAGGTGACCGCCGAGTTGCCGATATTGGCGTTGATCTTCACCAAAAAACGGCTGCCGATCAGCATCGGCTCGACCTCGGGGTGGTTGACGTTGGCCGGCAGGACGGCGCGGCCGGCCGCGATCTCCGCCCGGACCAGCTCCGGGTCCATCCCCTCCCGGAGCGCCGCGAACTCCATCTCGGCGGTGACCTCGCCCCGGCGGGCGTAGCCGAGCTGGGTCACGGCCGTGCCCTCCCGGGCCCGGCGGGGTCGGCGCGGGCGGCCGGGGAAGACCGCGTCGAGGTTGGCCAGGCCCAGCCCGCCGCGCGAGGCGGTGTGCCTGAGTCCGTCGTCCTCGGGACGCGGCTCGCGCCCGTGGTAGTCCTCGGTGTCACCGCGCTGGCTGATCCAGCCGTCCCGGAGCGGCGGCAGCCCGCGTCGGACGTCGGCCTCGAACGACGGGTCGGTGTACGGGCCCGAGGTGTCGTACAGCGGGACGGTACGGCCGTTGCCCAGCCGCACCTCCCGGTAGGGAACGCGCAGGTCGGGGCGCGATCCCTGGTGGTAGGCCTTGGTCCAGGCGGGGGTGGGGTAGCCGGTCCCGGTGCTGGACGGGCCCTTGGCGGCATCGGCCGCTTCGGTGGCGCGAGCGGCATGCTGCTGCTGTGCGTCGTACGTGCTGGTCATCAGACCCACTTCTCCCTACGCCGGCATTACCCGGTCAGGTTCCTGCGGTCGGCGCAAGCAGCTGCCGTACGAATTCTGCGTACGGCGGTCAGCGCCCTCTCAGCCCGGTGCTCCGAGCTCCCGCGTCTGCAATCTAGACGCCGCCCACCGTAGCGAGCCGGGCCCCGGCTTGGCCAGGGGGCGTCGGTGCTGCCAGATCTCACACGCTTCCGGTACGGTGCACTGCCGCAGCCCATCCGGAAGGGACTGTTCCCGTGGCCGACCACCCGCACGAGCACGAGCACGGCCACAGCCACGACCACGGCCCGGCCAGCCCCGCCTCCCGGCGGCTGCGCGCGGTCATCGCCGCCGTGCTGATCCCGTTCGCGGTGGCGGTGGTGGCGGGCATGGTGCTGATGTGGCCGGGCAGGCTGCCCGCGCACGCCTCCACCGGACTGGGGTTCGACCAGCCCACGGTGAGCGGCCGGGTCACCGCGACCAAGGCGGCACCCTGCGACGCGGGCTCGGCGACAGCGGCCTCCACGGCAGCGGCAACGGCGGCCCAGAACGCCTGCTCACTGGTCAGCGTCGCCGTCACCAGCGGCAAGGACTCCGGCAGGACCGTCCAACTGACCCTCACCCCGGACCAGACCGCCGTCTACAGCGCGGGGGAGAAGGTGGTCCTGGACTACTCCCCGACCGCCCCCGCCGCGCTGCAGTACACGATCGGCGACGCCGACCGCTCGATGCCCATGGCCATCCTGGCCGGGATCTTCGCCCTGGCCGTGGTGCTGGTCGGACGGCTGCGCGGGCTCGCCGCCCTGGTCGCGCTGGGGATCAGCTTCGCCGTGCTGTCGCTGTTCGTGCTGCCGGCCATCCTCAAGGGCGAGGACCCGCTGCGGGTCGCCGTCGTCGGCGGCGGAGCGATCATGCTGGTGGCGCTGTACCTGTGCCACGGCCTGTCCGCGCGCACCTCGGTCGCGGTCATCGGGACCCTGGTGTCGCTGGCCCTGATCGGCGTCCTGGGTGAGGTGTTCATCGGTCTGACCCATCTCACCGGCAACACCTCGGACGAGACCGCCCTGGTCCACTCCCTCTTCACCGGGATCAAGCTCCCCGGCCTGCTGCTGGCCGGGGTCATCATCGGATCCCTGGGTGTGCTCAACGACGTGACGGTCACTCAGGCCTCGTCGGTGTGGGAACTGCGCGCCGCCGACCCGACCATGGGCACCAGGGCGCTCTACCGGGCCGGCATCCGGATCGGCCGCGACCACATCGCCTCCACCGTGAACACCCTGGTCATGGCCTACGCCGGAGCGGCACTGCCGCTGATGCTGCTGTTCACCATCGCCAACCGGGGCGTCTGGACCGTCGCCACCAGCGAGATCGTCGCCGAGGAGGTGGTCAGGACACTGGTCGGCAGCATCGGCCTGATCGCCTCGGTGCCGCTGACCACCTTCCTCGCCGCGCTCGTGGCCAGCCACAACACCCGCCCCGCGACCGTGGCCATCCCAGCCCAGGGCCGGGCCCCTTCCGTTCTTGCGACCGAAGCAGGAGCCGGCGCCGGAGCAGCCGCCGGCCGGCACCGCCACCGCCGCTAGCACCAGAACCGCCAGCACCTGTGCCCCGTACCGGAAGTCCGGTACGGGGCACAGGTGCTGGCGCGAGTGAAAGGACGTCAGACCGGCGTCAGCGCGACGCCCGCTTCACCAGGATGACGACGACTGCCCCCAGCGCCACCACGAACATCACCTTGATGATCCAGCCGAAGAGGAAGCCGATGACTCCGAAGATCGCTCCCACCACGGCGGACGCCACCCACAGCGCCACGATCAGCACGATGACCGGAACCACGATGTTGCGCATCCAGCCAGGGAGCGTCTTCCAGATCTCGTTCATGTTGTCCGTCCTCCCCCGCGGGGTCTGTCGTCCCGGGGCCTCGGGGCCACCGGCCCGATTGCTTCTTCCTGCTGACTCGATCGTACGGCCGCAGGGGTCTCCGGTGGACGCTTCGCGCCCCTGAGAGAACCCGGATAAGGCCCCTACCGTCGCCCCCGGGGACGGTCATCCGCAGGTCGGGGTCGGTTACCCGCAGGTCACCGGTCCGCGCCCGGCTCCCGGCGTCAGACCGGCCAGCGCTCACCGCGCCAGGCGGCGTCCCAGAACATCCACTCGTAGCGCGAGGTCGTCGCGAAGTGCCCGACGGCGCGCCGCCGTTCGGCCGGGGAGAGCTCGGCGCCCACCCGGTCGGTCAGCTTCAGCACCCGGCGGACCACGGCCTGGAACGACTCGTCGCCGTAGCTCTCGATCCAACGGGCGTAGAGGGGATCGGGCGACGAGGTGCGCAGCAGCGCCTCGCCCACCCTGGCGTAGATCCAGTAGCACGGGAGCACCGCCGCCAGACCCTCGGCGAAGGAGCCGCCGTAGACGGTCGCGAGCAGGTAGCTGGTGTAGGCGCGGGTGGTCGGCAGCACCTCGGCGTCGTCCACCGGGGCGCCCGGTCCGTCCAGGCCCAGGTCGTTCACGCTGCGGTCGTTCAAGCTGCGGTCCTTCAAGCTGCGGTCCTTCAAGAAGTCCGCGTGCATCTCCTGCTCCGCCGCGAGCGCGCCCACCGCGTCGTCGGCGAAGGCCCTGACGTCCGCCTCGGTGGGGGCCTTGGCGGCGCAGACCGCGAGCGCCCTGGCGTAGTCGCGCAGGTAGTGGGAGTCCTGGACGACGAAGTGACGGAAGGCCGCCCGGGGGAGGGTGCCGTCGGCGAGCCCGAGCAGGAAGGGGTGGTCCAGGATCGCCCGGTAGGTGTCCTCGGACGCCTGCCACAGCTCGTCACTGAAACTGATGGAGCCGGAGCGCACAGGGTCCACGGATCAGCTCTCCGGAGGGGAGAACACGACGAGCACCCGCAGGTCCTCGCTGATGTGGTGGAAGCGGTGCGGCATGCCCGCGGGCACATAGGCCACCGATCCGCGGCCAACGGTCGTGGTCTCGTCACCGACGGTGAGATAGGCCCGCCCGCTGACGACGACGTAGACCTCGTCCTGCTTGTGCGGCTGCTGCGGGTCCAGCGCGCCCTGGTCCAGCGCGTACAGACCCACGGACATATGGCGTTCGTTGAGAAAGCGCAGGTAGGCGCCCTCATTTGCGGCGCGTTCAGCGTCCAGGTCGTCCATCCGGAACACCTGCATCGGATTCCCCACTCCCAGCGGTCGGTCGCTTGTCGGTATTCAACCAGCCGGGGCCGTCACGTCCGCACCGCGTACCAGGTAGGTATCAGCCCGCAACACTCCACCGCCGGGGCTTCCGCCGCGGCCCGGACTCCTGCGACGATCACCCCATGTTGCGCTTCGTAGTCAAGACTCTGATCAACGCGGCGGCCATCTGGGTCGCGACAGCGGTTGTCACCGGTATCACCCTCACCTCGGGCGACTGGCAGCACAAGACGCTCACCGTCGTCCTGGTGGCGCTGCTCTTCGGCGTGGTGAACTTTGTGATCAAGCCGATCGTGAAGCTGTTCTCACTGCCGCTGTTCATCCTGACACTGGGACTGATCACTTTTGTGATCAACGCCCTGATGCTCTGGCTGACCTCCTGGGCCTCCGGCAAGCTGAGCCTGGACTTCCACGTGGACGGCTTTGTGCCGGCCCTGCTCGGGTCGCTGATCATCAGCATCGTCGCCTGGGCCCTGCACATGGTCTTCCGCGACGAGGACTGACACCGCCGACACCCGCCCACATCTGCCGGCGGGCACTTCCGGCCACCGGTCGGCTCAGCCCGCGCGGCGGGAGTGCCCGTTCAGGATGAGTTCCAGCGCGGCGTCCAGATCGCTCACCGTCTGCTCGCCGCCCATCGGCAGCAGCCGGTCGGTGCGTCCGAGGAAGGCGATCAGCGGCAGCGCCGGCGAGTAGAGAACGGCCTCGCCCGCGGGGGAGCGCAGCCGGATCCTGACGTCCTGGAAGTCCGGGTCCGGGCCCGGCACCGGCTCGATCACGATGTCGCCCTCACCGCTGCTGCGACTGATCCCGTCCAGCAGCAACTCGCGGGCGAAGACCCAGTGCACCGGCGGGTCGCCGGGCAGGTGGAAGGTGAGCGCGACGGCGTAGGGGTCGGCGGGGTCGTAGCGCAGCCGCACGTCGACGTCGAGGGCGAGCTCGCTGGTGACCTGGAGGCTCATCACCAGCCGCCCGGTGCACTGACTCCCGAAGTCCTGGCTCCGGGCGCTTTCGGCGTCCTCTGCGTGCATCGCTCAGCACCTCTCGTTGTCCGGGGCCGCACCGACCCGCGCCTGGCTGTACCCGGTGGGGGAGAACTGCTCCATCACCTGCCCCATCCGCACACTCAAACGCTCCGCGGTGCCGGAAAGTCTCGGCCACTCGGCGGTCGCCATCTCCCGTTCCCCCTCGCCACGCGATATATCCGGACATACTCATGCAAGGGCGGTGGTCAACTACCGCATTGGTCCGACTTCTTCACATCATGCACTCTTTCCTCCGCTTCTGCCTCGACCAAACGGCTGGTTCGTGCCCGCCGAACGGAGGGACCCGGCGGGGGTGGTGCGGAGGAGGTGGTGCAGCGGGGTGGTGCAAGCCCTGTTTCACCAACCGCACCGCGCGGCACACTGCTGGGAACGGAACGCCGCACTGCCGCAACACCCGGAGGACTCCATGCCACGTCCGGTGGTCAAGCGAACCGCTCGCGCGATCCTGCTCGACGGTGATCTGCAGAACCCCGAACTCGTCCTGATCAAGCGCACCAAGCCAGGTCGGCCCCCGTACTGGGTCACTCCGGGCGGCGGCGTGGAACCGACCGACCCGACCGTGGTGGACGCCCTGCACCGGGAGTTGTCCGAGGAGATCGGCGGCAAGGCCGGGAACGTGGTGCCGGCCTTCGTCGACACGGTGAGCATCGCACTGCACGACGCGGTACCGGGCACCTCTGCCGGGGATGGCGTCCCGAAAGATGCCGTCAAGGTCCAGCACTTCTTCGCCTGCCGGGTCGAGTCGATCGACCTCTCGCAGCGCCACGGTCCCGAGGTCGACGAGCCCAACGGCGAGTACGAGGTGGTCCGGCTCCCCTTCACCCGCGAGGGGGTGACCTCGGTGAACGTGGTCCCGCCGTCGCTGCGTGCGTACCTGGCGGCGAACATCGAGGGCATCACCGCGCTGCTCGCCGACGACCTCGGCCCGCGGTAGCGGGGCAGGCAACAGGAAGGGAGCGCCGGTCACGCCGGGTCGGACAGGTCGTGGTGGATCCGGTCGCCCTGCACCCCCTCCTCACGCAGTACGGCGACGGTCCGGCGGATCATCGCCGGCGGTCCGCTCACGAACGCCTCGTACTCGTCCCACGGCCCGTAGCGGTCGACCACCGCCGGGAGCGACCCCGAGAAACCCGCCCCCTCCGCCCGCCCCTCGGACACCGCGGTGTGCACCGCGAGCCAGGGGTGGCGCCGGGCCAGTGCCTCCAACTCCTCCCTGGCGTACAGATCCTGCTCCCGCCGTGCGCCGTAGAACACCTCGACGGTGCGCGCCCGGCCGTGCTGGGCGACCGCCTCGACGATGGCGATGAGCGGAGCGATCCCGGTGCCGCCGCCGATCAGCAGCAGCGGAGCGTCGCCGTCGTGGTCGGCGTGCATCGTCCCCGCCGCGGGCCCCAGGCGGAGCACGTCCCCCGGACTGGTCCGGTGGACCAGGGCGTTGCTCACCCAGCCCGCCGGAACCGCCTTGACGTGCAGCATCACCAGTCCGTCGTCGCGCGGGGCGCCGGCCGGCGAGTAGTGCCGCCACACCCGCGGCCACATCGGCACTTCCAGCGTCGTGTACTGCCCCGCCAGGTAGGGGTAGCGCTGGTCGGTGCGCAGGGTGACCACCGCGACCTCACCGGCCCTGCGGTCGACGGCGACCACCTCGGCCTGCCAGGAAGCGGGCGCGACCTGGGCGTCGGCCTCGGCCGAGGCCATCATCACCTCGGAGATCACCCGGTAGATCCGGCGCCAGGCGATCTCGGTCTCGGGATCCCAGTACCGCCCGCAGTATCGTTCCAGCGCCGCCAGCAGTGCCTCGCCGACCGGCCCGTAGTGCTCGTTGCGGACCCCGTACTTGCGGTGCCCCCTGGCCAGCCGGTCCAGGTACTCGGTCAGCGCGACCGGATCGTCGGCCGCCCGGCCCGCCACCAGCAGGGCCCGGAACAGCCGGTCGCGCTGCAGGTCCATGGCGGCCGGGAACAGCGCGCGCAACTCGGGGTGGCGCAGGAACAGCACCGCGTAGAAGTGCGCGGTGGCCCGGTCGGCGACGGACTCCAGCACGCCGAGGCTGCGCCGCACCAGCGCGATGTCGTCGGCGGTCGGCCCTGCCGACGCCGCGGCCTGGCCCCGCCCGGCCAGCGGTACCACCGCCACCGCGGCGTTGGGCAGCAGCAGCGGTGGCGCCGACGGCATCGCCGGGAGGCCCGGCCCGGCCCCGAACGTCCCCACCGCCGGCAGAATCGGAGCGGGCAGGACCGGAGCGCTGTACGGCTGCCGCTCCGTGACACCCCAGGCCCGGGACCAGGCGTCCCCGGGACCCACCCAGTTGAGCCCGGGAGCGTCCCTGATGATCGGCGCGTAGGAGGGGCGCGCGGGCAGGTTGTCCACCACGCCCGATGTCGGTGCCGGCCGTGGTATCGCCTCCTGGGCGACCTGCTCCTCCTGGTTCCCGGAGTTCCCCGAGTTCCCGGACGGCGGAGACGACGGAGAGGGCGGCGGCGGGGGAGGAGGAGGAGGAGGAGGAGGAGGCGGCGGGGTGAGCGGGGGTTGTGACTGTCCGGAGGACGACTTCGACTGTTTCGGCTGCCTAATTCGCGGCAGGCCGTTTCGATTGAGAGCGCTTCCGATCGACACCTTTCGGTTTCTTCTCCCGTCGTATCAGCGCAGTCCGACAGCGACGATTCGTGCGGCGGCGGCGGGCAGACCTCCTGCCAACCGCAGCGTGGCATGAGCAAACAGCTCATCCCATAAATAGTGAGAAGAATGGGGCGCGCGAGACGCAAACGCGCTACCGTCCGCAGTTCCCACACGCCCCCCGAGCCACCGTCAGTCGGCGCACCACTCCTCGAGCTCCTGCAGCAGCCGACGCTTGGGACGTGCTCCCACCAGCGACTTAACCGGCTCACCGCCCTGAAAGACGATCAGTGTCGGCATCGAGAGCACCCCGTAGGCGGCCTGCGTCGCGGGGTTGGCGTCGACGTCGATCGTCACCACCTTCAGCCTTCCCTGCTGTTCCCTGGCGACATCCGCCAGTACCGGCGCCAGCATCCGGCAGGGCGGGCACCAGTCCGCCGTGAAGTCCACCAGAACCGGAAATCCGGATCCCAGGACTTCGGACGCGAACGTCTCGTCCGTCACTTTCACCACATCGGTACTCATGGTCATCTCAGTTCCCCTCCACCCATTCACTCGGCTTCACTTCGCACAGCGGTTCGCCCGGGTGCTCCGCCGACGCCCCCACCTGCGCCCGCAGCAGCTGCCCGCGGACCTGCTCGCGCACCGCCTGCAGACGCTCCAGGCACTCGTCGATCTCCGCGAGCTTGCGCCGGTAGACCTCCAGCGAGGCCGGGCAGGAATCCCCGGAGGGGTGTCCCGCGCGCAGGCAGTCGACGAACGGCCGGGTCTCCTCCAGCTCGAATCCGAAGTCCTGCAGCAGTCTGATCTGCCGCAGCAGCCGCAGGTCCTCCTCGCCGTACGCGCGGTAGCCGTTCACCGCGCGCCGGGCCGGCAGCAGCCCGCGCGACTCGTAGTACCGCAGGGTGCGCGTCGTCGTCCCCGCGCGCTGCGCCAGCTCACCGATCCGCATGTCCCTGCCCCGCCTTCCGCCGTGCCACTGACCACGACGGTAGACCTTGACGCCGACGTCAAGGCCAGCGCGACCTACTCCGCCTCCCCCGCGGTGTTGGCGGCCGCACTGATCTCCAGCAGTGCCGGCAGGGTCAGCTCGGCGTAGGTCTCGTTCATCGCGGCCACCAGCGCCGCCGCGTCACGGGGGTGCTCCGCCAGGCGGGCGTCGAAGGCGCGCAGATAGTCGGCGGTGAAGTCCAGTACCCGCCCGGTGTCGTCGTCCTGCCCGGGGGCCCGGTGCCCGGCCACCACCCTTGCCGTGCCCAGGCCGCGCAGCACCTCCAGGTTGGCCATCCAGTCGGCGCGCTGCCCGGGCGTCGTCTCCGCGGTCCAGAGGTGCGTCCCGTTGTAGACCAGGTCGCCGGCGATCAGCGCGTCCGCGCTCGGGACATGGACCACGCTGCTCGCCGAGCAGTCGCCCTGGCCCAGCTCCAGCACGTCCACGTCGGCCCCGTCCACCCGCAGCCGGTGGCCCGGCAGCGGACCCGGCACGACCGGGAAGGAGGTGACGTCGTCGCCGAACACCGGCTGCCACTCGGCCACCTTGGCGAGACCGGTGGCGAGGACTCCCTCGATCACCTCGGGCACCGCGTACACCGGGGTCCCTGGAAAGAGCCGGAGGATCTCCTCGGTGCCGAAGTAGTGGTCCGGATGCGGGTGGGTGATCAGCACCGCCGTCAGCCGACGGGTCCGCCCGGCGACCCACTCGGCGAGCTCCCGCCCGGCGCTCAGGGTCAGCTGGGTGTCGACGAGCAAAGCCTCGGTCGGGCCGTGGACCAGCGCGGACGTGCTGAAGAACGACGCCTCGGGGCCGGTGAAGACCTCCACCACCAACTCCACGGCTCCAGCGCCGACGTCCCCACCCCCGACATCCCCGGCCTCGCTGTGCGTCATCGCGCTACTCCTCCGCTGCGGGTGATCGTCCCCCCAGCCTGCGCGCATCGGCTGACCCCCGCCGCCTCCCCCGCGCGAACGGGTGAGCCGACGCCTGGCCGGCAGGCCGCCGCAGATCCATGCGCTTGCACATATTGCTTACGCTTTCTATCGCTGGGCGCGGCACTGTTGAGCACCCACGACCGAGGACGACCGATGAGCAAGCTGTTCGAGCCGCTGACCCTGCGCGGAGTCACCCTCCCCAACCGGCCTGGATGGCTCCCATGTGCCAGTACTCGGCCGCCTCCGAGGGGCCCGACACCGGCGCCCCCAACGACTGGCACTTCCAGCACCTTGCCGCCCGCGCGGTCGGCGGCGCCGGGCTGATCCTCACCGAAGCCACCGCCGTCAGCCCCGGGGGCCGGATCAGCTCCGCCGACCTGGGCATCTGGAACGAGCACCAGCAGCAGGCCTTCCGTCGGATCACCGCCTTCGTCGAGTCGGCCGGCGCCGTCCCCGGCATCCAGCTGGCCCACGCCGGCCGCAATGCCTCCGTCAACGCCCCCTGGGTGGACCACGGCAGCGCCGTCCCCGCCGACCGGGGCGGCTGGCAGACCCTCGGCCCCAGCGCTGTCGCCTTCGGCTCCCACCCGGTGCCGGCAGAACTGACGACCGACCAGATCGGGTTCGTCGTCCGTCAGTTCGCCGAGGCAGCCGAGTGCGCCCTGGCCGCCGGGTTCAAGGTCGCCGAGGTGCACGGCGCCCACGGCTACCTAGTTCACGAGTTCCTCTCGCCCTGCTCCAACACCCGCACCGACGTCTACGGCGGCTCGCTGGAGAACCGGATGCGCTTCGCGCTGGAGGTGGTGGACGC
Organism: Streptomyces sp. 846.5; assembly: GCF_004365705.1. Lineage (NCBI taxonomy): Bacteria > Bacillati > Actinomycetota > Actinomycetes > Kitasatosporales > Streptomycetaceae > Streptomyces > Streptomyces sp. 846.5. The sequence continues at coordinate 4,130,206 of NZ_SOBN01000001.1, read as the reverse complement.
CGTCCGCGCCGTCTGGCCCGAGGAACTGCCGCTGTTTCTTCCGCAGTTCCGCCACCGACTGGCTGGAGGAGACTGGCGCCTCCGGCTGGACCGGCCAGGACACCGTCCGCCTCACCAAAGAACTGCAGGCCCGTGGCGTCGACCTACTCGACGCCTCCACCGGCGGCAACGTCCCCGACGCCGACATCCCTGTGGCGCCCGACTACCAGGTGCCCTTCGCCACCGCCGTCCGCGAGCAGACCGGCCTCCCGGTCGCCGCCGTCGGCCTCATCACCGACCCTCACCAGGCCGAGGCCGTCATCGCCTCCGGCCGCGCCGACGCCGTCCTACTCGGCCGCCAACTGCTCCGCGACCCCTACTGGCCCCGCCACGCCGCCCGCACCCTGGCCCACGACCTCCCCCCACACCCCGCAGTACACCCGCGCCTGAGCCTGATCCCGAGCCGCCGGCTTCACAGCCCGCGCCAGCCTCCGGGACGACACCACCAGGGGACGGCCCGGTGGTGCCCCTGGGGTGGGTTTACGGACAGGCCAGCTCATAGCGTGGAGCACCGTCCGGGCTCACATCGATCTGCCTGATGCAGGCCCGCTTCTGCAGAAAACGCAAGCAGTCGCGAACCCGGTCGAGCGTCAACCCGGTGCGATGGGCAATGGACTCGACGCTGTAGGCAACCCGGCCGTGCTCCTCCAGGGGCGGCACGATGCACTCCGCCACTGCCCACACATCAGCCGTGATGACCAGCCTGGCCCGCCACCCCGACAACACCTGATCCGCCGTCACCTTCACTGGCTGCGACCGGTCCCGGTCACCCGCCAGAGCGAATGCGATCCGCTCCGCCGAATCCGCCAACCGTCCCATTGTCGCGAGCATCTCACGCTGCATCCTCAGCTCTTCGCTGCGGAGCGTCGCGAACTCCTCGTCCAGCCGCGCATTACGCTCCTCCAGCCGGACGATGACATCCATCACCGGGTCCGGCAGGGATATCCCGTCGTTCGATTGCCCTCCGCCGGTGCTGCGGCAGCACGCTCAAGGGAGTAGGAACCGGTCCGCTGAACCGCGACCACAACCTCGGTGACCCAGTTCTTGAACGGCTCGCAGTCAGGCTTCACCGAGCCGTTCACAAGTCTCACGAGGCCGTTCAGGCTAAGCATCACCATGTTCTTCTTAAGGCCCTGACCAGCCATGACCTCCCAAGATTCACGGGAAATGAAGCTTCCGGCTACGCGTCGCATACGCTCCGGAACATGTCGCCGAACCGCCTCCGTCACATTGCTGTGGCCGAGTTCGCGGCAGACATCCATGACCGGGAACCAGTGGCTCCCGTCCGGCAGCGTCAGCCTCCGCACCTTCGCCCCCGTCGCGGCGTAGACAAAGTCGCTGATGTCGATCGCGTCCGGACGAACCGCCCCAGCGGGCGGCATCTCGTATTCGCTCATTGCGAATCACCTCCGTTCGCCACGCCAGAAAGGCATTTCATGGCATTTTGCTGCATTCGGACGCACTTCACTCGATCGAGTTACTGACTTCCGCCTCTCACGCAAAAACGTTTGCCTGCGCCCAGGCACCCCGCCCAGACTCCACAGCGTGATCCCGACACCGCGCGCACGCGCCTCCCGCGCGCTGCCCACCTGCCCTCAGAGCACAGCAGACCTCAAGGATCACCCACGTCACCGCCCCCGCCTTCGCCATCCGTGACTACACCCCCGCCGACGAGCAGTCATGGCTGCGCTGCCGGGTGCCGTCGTTCCTCAACAGTTCTTGCTTTGATGACGTACTGACGTCAAAGACGCCAATCGCTGCCCCCAGCTTCGAACCTGTGGCTCTCGCCGGCGACGGAACTGTCATCGGAATCATCGTTGTCGTCGTCGAGGACGGACCCTCCACCATCGACACAATCGCCGTCCACCCGGACCACCAACGCTGCCGCATCGGCTCCGCGCTGCTCGCGCAGGCCAGAGCCGCCTCCGACGTCGCTTTTCCTGCATGCGGGTCTGGAGCATGAGGCGGAGCTGCGAGCCGAGTTCACCTGCGTCCACGTCTGCCGCCGCTTCGCCCTGAGCCTCGGCTCGGGCGCGTCCGATTCGTTCAAGACCGGTGGGGCTCCTGCCGCCTAGCGTGGCCGTATGACTCCCCGACTTGATCTCATCAGCATCGTCACCGCCGACATGGCGGCCGCGCTCGACTTCTACCGGCGCCTCGGTCTCGGCATCCCTGCCGGGGCCGAGGGTGAGCCGCATGTCGAAGCCGTGCTGCCCGGCGGATTCCGGGTCGCCTGGGACACCGTCGAGACCGTGCGGAGCGTCGACCCCGGATGGACGCCGCCGCAGGGCGGTCATCGCAGCGCGCTCGCCTTCCGCTGCGACGACCCCGCCGAGGTCGACAAGGTGTACGCGGAGCTCACCGCGGCCGGCCACCGCTCGCACCGGGAGCCCTGGGACGCCTTCTGGGGGCAGCGCTACGCCGTCGTCCTCGATCCGGACGGCAACCCCACCGACCTCTTCGCCCCACTGTCGTCCTGATCCACCGAACCCACCCCGAGCAGCTCCCCCAGCGGCACGCCGGCCAGCGCCCGCACCTCACGGGCCAGATGCGGCTGGTCGGCGTAGCCCGCGTCCGCCGCGACCCGCGCGAACGGCGCACCGCTCCGCGCCGCGGCCAGCGCCCGGTCCAGCCGCAGCACCCGGTCCAGCACCTTGGGCCCGTAGCCGAACAACTCCAGGCAGCGCCGCCGCAACTGTCGCTCGCTCAACCCCAACTCGTCCGCCAGTGCGGCCACCCGCACCCCGCGCCGCAGGCCGTCCAGCACCCCGGCGCGGACCCGGTCCAGCTCGGCCCCGCGCAGTCGCGGCACCGCGACGGCCTCCAGTTCAGCGGCCGGATCCGCCGCGGCCGCCAGCCGCTCCGTCAGCTCCCGGACCACCCGGTCCGGCCAGAGTCCGTCCAGGGCGACCCTGCGGTCCCGCAGCTCCCAGGCCGGCACGCCGAGCACCGATGCCGCCGTCCCCGGAGCGAACCGCAGACCGGTGATGCTGTCCCCGGCCCCGCTCTCCCCCAGATGCGCCACGGTGTCCGGCCCCGCGACCGCCAGCACCCCGCCCATCCAGAGCAGGTCCATACAGCCGTCGGGGAGCACCCTGAACCGCTCGCCGTCCGGCCCGGTACTGCGCGTCCACAGCACCGCGCCGGGCACCGCGGCCGCCGCCCGCTCCTGGTACATGTCCCCAGTATCGCCTCAGGGGTCGACTCAGGGGCGGCTCAGGGACATGACCGATGTGCCCGGGCAGCGGCCCCCGGGATGCTTCCCCCATGACCCGGACGCCGCAGATCAGCACCCAGCACCCCTACACCGCAGGCGAGTTGACCACCACGGGCACCGCCCTCCTGGCCGGACCCCTGCTGCTGCTCGGCTACGGCGTGGTCCGGCTGCTCGACGGACACCACGGCCCGGGCCCGGGGTGGACGGCGGGCCACATCCTGCTGATCCTGGGCCTGCTCTGCTTCGTCCCCGCCGTGCTCACGCTCCGTCGCACGGCTGCCGGCTCCGGGCCCGCCCGCCGGGCGACCGCCACGGCAGGCGCCGTCCTCAGCCTGCTCGGCATCGGCGCCGTCCTCGGCCAGGCCGCCGTCGACCTCTACGTGGGGGCCGTCTCCGCCGACCGGGCCGCCATGAACACCCGCTACGACCACTTCCAGAGCCACCCGGGGGTCACCCCGCTGCTCTACTCGGTCGTCCCGGCGTTCTTCTACCTCGGACTGCTCCTGCTCACCGGCGCACTCGCCCTCGGCCGCCCCCGCCGCATCGGCCTGTATGCACCCGTCTGCATCCTGCTGGGCACCCTGGTCATGGCGGCGAGCCTGGACCTGATGCCGGTCGGCGCCCTGCTCTACAGTGCTGCCTTCGGCCCGTTGGCCCTCTCCCTGCTCCGCCGGGGCCGTGCCGACGAGCAGTCGGCCACCTGCCGGTCCCGCCCGAAGGGCGTCGGTACCGCCGTGTGACCGGATCCCAGGATTTCCGATCCTAGGGAAAGCGCTCCGCTCGTCGCCCCGGCCGTCCCGTGGAACTCTCGTCCTGGGAGCGGAACCCCCGCCCCGCACTCGGCTTCACGGCTTCACCGCTTCACGACCCCACTACTCCAGGACGAAGGCGATCACGATGTCCGACCAGACCCTCCCCACCAACGCCAAGGCCGTCTCCTTCGGCGCGTACGGCGAACCCGACGAACTGCGGCTCACCGACGAGGCCGTCCCACAGCCAGGCCCCGGGCAGGTCCTGCTCCGCGTCGCCGCCGCGGCCGTCAACCCGCTCGACTGGAAGATCCGACGCGGATTCATGCAGGGGGTCTTCCCGGTGAACTTCCCGCATGTCCTGGGCCTGGAGGCGGCCGGAACGGTGGTCGCCACCGGTCCCGGCGTCGACTCCTGGCAGATCGGCGACGAGGTGTTCGGTTCGGCCGTGGCCGCCTACGCCGAGTACGCCCTCGCGGAGGCCGCCACCCTGGCCGCCCGGCCCGCCGACCTCCCGGTGGCGACCGCAGCGGCACTTCCGGTCGCCGCCGAAACGTCGGTACGGGCACTGGGGCTGCTGAACCTGAAGCCGGGGGAGACCCTGCTGATCCACGGCGCCGCCGGTGCGGTCGGCACCATGGCCGTCCAGTTCGCGGTCGCGGACGGCATCCGGGTGATCGGCACGGCGGGGGAGCGGGACCAGGAGGCGCTGCGCGAGCTGGGCGCCACCCCGGTGCGCTACGGGGACGGGGTGATCGACCGGGTCCGCGAGGCAGCGGACGGCGAGCCGGTGACCGCGGTGCTGCACGCCAGCGGCGCCGGGGTCCTGGCGGACTCCGTGGCGCTGGTGGGCGGCCCCGAACGGGTCATCACCATCGCCGACCCCCAGGAGGCGGGCCCGCTCGGAGTCGCCTTCACCAGCGGCGGCAGCGCCGACACCGCCACCGAGGGCCTGGCCCGGGCGCTCGCCCTGCACGCGGCGGGCACCCTGTCCGCCCCGGTCCGCGCCACCTTCCCGCTGGCGGACGCCGCCGCCGCCCACCGGCTCGGCGAGCAGGGCGGCGGCCGCGGAAAGATCGTCCTGCTGCCCTGACCAGCGGTCAGCAGTGCCTCCCCCGCAGGCGGATCAGCCGGTACCGCCACCGCCCGACCCGTTGCTGTCCGGCCCGTTGCTGTCCGACCCACCGGGCAGCAACGGGAACAGCCGGGTGGTCAGGGCCACCACCTGCCGCACCGCCTCGGCGCTCCGCCACGGCTTCACCCGAGGCCCTCGCCGGCGACTTTCACCAGTGCCTGCGTGCCGATCACCGCCAGCAGCGCCAGCCGTTCGGCGTCCTCGGTGCCGGGTTCGGCCGTGTAGACCATGATCCGCAGATCGCTGCCCGCGACGCTGAGCACGTCGCAGTCCAGCGTCAGCGATCCCACCTGCGGGTGGTCGATGGTCTTGCGCGAGGCCTCCTGGTGTCCCACCGCGCCGGAGTCCCACAGCTCAGCGAACCGCTCGCTGTTTCCGCGCAGATCGGCGATCAGACGCCGCAGCCGCGGGTCCGCCGGGTAGCGGCTCGCCGTCGCCCGCAGATCGGAGACGACCGCGGTCTCCAACGCCCGCCGGGACTCGGGGGTGTGGCGGACCCGGCTGCCCGAGCCGAGGAAGTTCCGCCACGCCCCGTTGCGCTCCTTGCCGTGCCGTTCACCCATCAACGCGGTGTAGAGCGGGTTGGCCAGCAACAGCGTCCACGCCGCGTCGGAGACCGCGACCGGCGTCCCGGTCAGCCGGTCCAGCATCCTCTGCACGCTGGGCGTGATGTACGCGGGCACCGTGCCCCGGCCCGGCGCGACCAGCCCGGCGACCCGGAACAGATGCTCACGCTCTTCCCCGTTCAGTCGCAGCGCCCGCCCCAGCGCTTCGACCACCTGCTCCGACGGGTTGGCCGCCCGGCCCTGTTCGAGGCGGGTGACATAGTCGACCGAGATCCCGGCCAGCAGCGCCAGCTCCTCGCGGCGCAGCCCGGCCGCGCGCCGATGGCCGCCGGCCGGCAGCCCGGCCGCCTCCGGCGGGACCCGGTCACGCCAGCGCCGCACCGTCCGCCCGAACTCCGTGGTCGCCATGCCACCACTGTGCACCGCGCCGCCCGCGGGTGCCTGGTACTGGCAGTCCCAGGAAGACCGGACGCCTGGCTGACGGCATCGCCGCGCAGCATCGTGGAGGCATGACCACGACACTGATCACCGGAGCGAACAAGGGGCTCGGCTACGAGGCCGCCCGTCAACTCATCGCCGCAGGCCACACCGTGTACATCGGCAGCCGGGACCCGGAGCGCGGCCGTCGCGCCGCCGAGCAGCTGGGCGCGCGGCTGGTCGTCATCGACATCACCGACGACGCCTCGGTCGCCGCCGCGGCGAAGACCATCGAGGCCGACGGCGGCCTGGACGTGCTGGTCAACAACGCCGGCGTGGAGGAGCGGGCCGAGGACAACGGCATCATCAGCGCCGCTGACCTCACCGCCGACCTGATGCGGAGCACATTCGACACCAATGTCTTCGGCACGGTACGCGTCACCCACGCGTTCCTCCCGCTGCTGCAGCGCTCCGCCGCCCCCGTCATCGTCAACCTCAGCAGCGGCCTGGCCTCGCTCACCCGGGTCACCACCACCGACACCCCGACCTACGCCTACCCCGGCGTCGCCTACCCGGCCTCCAAGGCCGCCGTCAACATGGTCACCGTGCAGTACGCCAAGGCGTTCCCGACCATGCGCATCAACGCCGTCGAGCCCGGCTTCACCAAGACGGACCTCAACGGCAACACCGGCACCCAGACCGTCGAACAGGGCGCCGAGATCATCGTCCGCATGGCCCGGCTCACCCCGGACGGCCCCACCGGCACCTACACCGACGCCAAGGGCCCACTGCCCTGGTAACCGCCCACCCCCTCCGCGCGCAGCCAACGTGTCAGTGGCGTCCGCTACAGTCCCCCGAATGGTCGAACTCGACTCCCTCCACGCCACCCGCGACGCCTATGACGCCGTCGCCGCACGCTACGCGCAGCAGTTCACCGACAGCCTGCGCGACCGACCGCTGGAGCGGGCTCTGCTCGCTGCGTTCGCCGAGTCCGTGCGTGCGGGTGGTGAGGGCGAGGTCGCAGATCTGGGGTGCGGGCCGGGGCATGTCACCGCCCATCTGCGCGGGTTGGGGCTGCCTGCCTTCGGCGTCGACGCCTCGCCCGCAATGATCGGGCTGGCCCGGGAGGCCAACCCGGGTCTGCGATTCGAGGTGGGCTCGATGGCAGCGCTGGACATCGCGGACGGTGTCCTGGGCGGGGTGCTCTCGCGGTACTCGATCATCCACACCCCGCCGCAGGACCTGCCGTCCGTGGTCGCAGAGATTGCCCGGGTCCTGGCCCCCGGCGGCCAGTTGCTGATCAGCTGCTTCTCGACCGACGACCCTGCCATCCCGTCGCAGTCCTTCGACCACTCGGTGGTGACGGCCTACCGTTGGTCGCCCGACCACCTGGCCGGGCTGCTGCGCGACGTCGGCGTACGCGAGGTCGCCCGGGTTCTGTGCCGGCCGAAGCCCACCGACAAGCGGCAGTTCCAGGAGCTGCAACTGCTGGCTGCCAAGAACCAGCCAGTGCTCCGAGAAGCAGCCTGCGCCACGCTGGTCTTTACGCCGGACACCCACGAACGGAAGGCTGAGCCATGCGGAAACTGATCTACGGCATGAACCTGACCCTGGACGGCTACATCGCCGCGGCCGGCGACGACATCGGCTGGAGCGGACCGCCGAGCGACGAGCTGTTCCAGTGGTGGCTGGACCACGAGCAGGCGAGTGGCCTGGCGCTGTACGGGCGCAAGCTGTGGCAGACGATGAGCTCCTACTGGCCGACCGGCGACCAGCAGCCCGACGCCACCCCGGCGGAGATCGCGTTCGCGCGGAACTGGCGGGACACGCCGAAGGTGGTGTTCTCCTCGACGATCGACAAGGTCGACTGGAACACCCGCCTGGTCACCGGCGACGCGATCGCCGAGATCACCCGGCTCAAGGCCGAGGACGGCGGCCCGATGAACATCGGCGGCGCAACGCTCGCCGGGGCGGCCATGCGCGCCGGGCTGATCGACGAGTACGCGATCGCCACCCACCCGGTCCTGGTGGGCAGCGGCACGCCGTTCTTCACCGCGCTGGACAGCTGGGTGAACCTGAACCTGGTCGAGACCCGGACGCTTCCCGGCGGCGTGCTCCTGACCAGGTACGAGACGCGGCGCTGAGCAGCAGCCACGCGCTCACTCCGCTCAGCTCTGGGCCATGTCCACGAAGCGGGAGTAGTGGCCCTGGAAGGCCACAGTGATCGTCGCCGTGGGACCGTTGCGGTGCTTGGCGACGATCAGGTCGGCCTCACCGGCACGCGGCGATTCCTTTTCGTATGCATCCTCTCGATGCAACAAGATGACCATGTCGGCATCCTGTTCGATGGATCCACTTTCGCGAAGGTCGGAGACCATCGGCCTTTTGTCCGTTCGCTGTTCGGGGCCACGGTTCAGCTGCGACAGCGCGATCACCGGGAGTTCCAGCTCCTTGGCGAGCAGCTTGAGGTTTCGCGACATCTCGGAGACCTCCTGCTGCCGGCTCTCGGGCCGCCGTGAGCCGCCGTTCTGCATCAGCTGGAGGTAGTCGATCACCACCAGCCGCAGGTCGTTGCGCTGCTTCAGCCGCCGGCACTTGGCCCGGATCTCCATCATCGACAGGTTGGGGGAGTCGTCGATGAAGAGCGGAGAATCGTTCAACTCCGGCATCCGCCGCGCCAGTCGGGTCCAGTCCTCGTCGGTCATGTTCCCCGACCGCATATGGTGCAGCGCGACCCGGGCCTCCGCCGAGAGCAGACGCATCGCGATCTCGTTGCGCCCCATTTCCAGCGAGAAGAAGACGCTCGGAATCTTGTGTTTCACCGAACAGGAACGGGCAAAATCGAGCGCAAGCGTGCTTTTTCCCATCGCGGGCCTCGCCGCCACGACGATCATCTGGCCCGGGTGCAGCCCGTTGGTGAGCGAGTCGAGGTCGGCGAAGCCGGTAGGGACGCCGGACATCTGGCCGCTGCGGGAGCCGATGGACTCGATCTCGTCGAGGGCACCCTCCATGATCTCGCCGAGGGGGGCGTAGTCCTCGTTGGTGCGCTGCTCGGTGACGGCGTAGATCTCGGCCTGGGCGGCGTTGACGATCTCGTCGACGTCGCCCTCGGCGGCGTAGCCCATCTGCGCGATGCGGGTGCCGGCCTCGACCAGGCGGCGCAGCACCGCGCGCTCGTGGACGATCTCGGCGTAGTACTCGGCGTTGGCGGCGGTGGGGACCGAGTTGACCAGGGTGTGCAGATAGGAGGGGCCGCCGACGCGGGTGATCTCGCCGCGCTTGACCAGTTCGCTGGCGACGGTGATCGGGTCGGCCGGTTCGCCGCGTGCGTAGAGGTCGAGGATGGCGCTGTGGATCAGCTCGTGCGCGGGGCGGTAGTAGTCGACCGGCTTCAGCACCTCGACGACGTCGGCGATCGCGTCCTTGGACAGCAGCATGCCGCCCAGCACCGACTGCTCGGCCGCCAGGTCCTGCGGGGGCACCCGCTCGTAGGCGGCTGAGTCGCCGCGCGAGTCGCCCTTGCTGCCGGCGTTGTCGTAGGACGAACGGTCCGCCTGGTTGCCGCCGGAGCCGCCCTTCCCCTGGAAGACCTTGAAGGGCTGCCGGTCGCCCGGGCTCTGGCTCGGCGGCGGTGGCCACTCCTCGTCCGGTGGCGGGACCTCGTCGTGGTCGTCGTACGGCACGTCGCTCACCGGGCACCCCCGCCGGAGGCCCCTTCGCGTCCCTGCTGCATGCCGCGCCTCCTGATGTTTCCGCCCCGTGCCCGGCCGTCCCGCCGTCACTCTCTTCTATACGGCACCCCACTGACACCGGGGCACCTGCACCCTCTGCGGCGCGTCGGCGGAACGCTCACGCTAAGGGGGGATCAGCCCATCGGCCAAGATGGTTATCCACAGGCCATGTGGATGAAGGGCCCCGGACTGTGGAGAACCGACCCCAAGCTGTGCACGGCCCGGGGGACAACCTGTGGATAACCCGAAGATCTTTCCACCGTCAACACGCTGACCTGGAATAACACCCATCACCCCTTGTGTAGGAGAAAAATTTCACGCGGAGCATGAAGATCACGACCAGGGGTGCGCGAACCGCTACACGGAGCACTCATGAGTAATACCTGAAACAGGCATGCGGACATTACCTGTGGATGACTACGGTAGGACCATGCGACCGACGTCCCCCGCCCTCCCTCAGCCGCCCGTCCGCCGGACCAGGCACGACCGGGAGATCCTCACCCTGGCGGTCCCCGCCTTCGGCGCCCTCATCGCCGAACCGCTGTTCCTGATGGCGGACTCCGCCATCGTCGGCCACCTCGGCACCGCCCAGCTGGCCGGCCTGGGCGTGGCCGCCTCGCTGCTCTCGACCCTGGTCGGGGTCTTCGTCTTCCTCGCCTACGCCACCACGGCGGCCGTCGCCCGCCGGGTCGGCTCCGGCGACCGCCGCGCCGCCGTCCGGCAGGGCATCGACGGCATCTGGCTCGCGGTCCTGCTGGCCGTGCCCGTCGTCGCCCTGGCCGTGGGACTGGCCCCCGAGCTGATCCGGGTCTTCGGCGCCTCCCCCACCGCCACCCCCTACGCCGTCGACTACCTGCGCATCAGCGCCGCCGGGATCCCCGCCATGCTGATCGTGATGGCCGCCACCGGCGTGCTGCGCGGTCTCCAGGACACCCGCACCCCGCTGGCGGTGGCCGTGGCGGGCTTCACCGTCAATCTGCTGCTCAACCTCGGCCTGGTCTACGGCGCCGGGCTCGGGATCGCCGGCTCCGCCCTCGGCACGGTGATCGCCCAGTGGGGCATGGCCGCGACCTATCTCGCCGTCGTCGCCAGGGGAGCGCGCCGGCTCGGACTGCTCAGGACCCGCGCCGACCTGCGCCCCGACCTGCCCGGCATCCGCGCCTGCGCCACCGCCGGAGCGCCGCTGCTGGTGCGCACGCTCAGCCTGCGCGCCATCCTGCTCATCGCCACCGCCGTCGCCGCCAGGCTCGGCAACACGGCGATGGCCTCCCAGCAGATCGCCATGTCGCTGTGGAACTTCCTGGCCTTCGCCCTGGACGCGATCGCCATCGCCGGGCAGGCCATCATCGGCCGCTACCTGGGCGCCGACGACACCGGGGGAGCCCGCGCCGCGACCCGGCGGATGGTGGAGTGGGGGATCGGCACCGGGGTCATGCTGGGCGCGCTGCTGCTGCTCGCGCGCCCCCTGTATCTGCCGCTGTTCACCAACGACCCCGCGGTCAGGCAGCAGCTCGGCACCGTCCTGCTGATCGCCGCGGCCTCCCAGCCCGTGTGCGGCGTCGTCTTCGTCCTGGACGGCGTGCTGATGGGCGCGGGCGACGGCCCCTACCTGGCCTGGGCCATGCTGGGCACCCTGGCGGCGTACGCGCCGGTCGCGCTCACCATCGGCAGCGGCAGCCTGGTCGCGCTCTGGGGCGCCATCGCCCTGTGCATGGCCGTCCGGCTGCTCTTCATGACCCTGCGGGCCCGCACCGGGGCCTGGCTGGTCACCGGTGCGGTGCGGGCCTGAGGCCCTGCGCCTGCGCCCCTGCCTGCGCTTGTGCCCGTGCCTGTGCCCCCGAATGCCACCCGCCGCACCTGCCGGCCCAGCCCGCGCACACCCCGACGCAGCCCAGGAGCCCTCCTAGCGCAGCCGGCGCTCGTAGAAGGTCGTGCGGTGCAGCGGCCGCCCGCCCATCCCCCGGTACGGCGCCTCCGCGGCCCGGTCCCCCTCCGGCACCCGGTAGCCGCGCAGGGTCCGGTACCCCGCCTCCCCCAGCGCCCGGTAGAGCTCCCGTGCCAGCAGGGTCAGGTAGCCCCGCCCCTGCCACTGCGGCAGGGTGCCCGAGGCGACCAGCGCCGCCTCGTCCGGGTGATTCCCGCGCCAGGCCGCCGCGCGCAGCGCCAGCCGCTGCCACTCCGAGGGCCGGCCCCGGGCGGCCACCAGGAACGGGGACACGTCCGGGACGGCCAGCAGGAAGGCCACCGGCTCACCCGCCCTGGTCAGGTACAGCGGCAGTCGCTCGTCCAGCACCCGGATCAGCCCGGCCGCCCGCTCGGCGAAGTCCGCGGCGGAGACCTCGGTCCGCTGCTCCACCTGCTCCGCGGAGGCGTTGAGGATCTGCCGCAGCACGGGGAGAATCCGCCGCAGCGAGCGCCGACTCCCCCGGTGCACCCGGAGCTCCTCGTCCCGCATCCGCTGCTCGTCCACCACGAAGGCCTTTTCGGGGCGCAGCCGCCCGGGGTCGTCCAGGCCCTCGACGATCCAGGTCCGCCCGGGCCAGCGCCGGGTGAACCCCAGCCGCTCGTAGGCGGCCGGGTAGTAGGCCGGGCTCCAGCCGCCGCCGCTGAAGCCGCGTTCGGCGAAGCCGGAGACCAGCACCCCGGGGGACTGGTCCGGCAGCAGCTCGACCGGGCCGAGCAGCAGGTCGCAGCCGCTCACGGTGGCCGCCTGCTCGGCCAGGTCCAGCAGTTCCTTGGCCGGGTCGTCGCCGCCGACCACCAGCGCCGGGTCGCTGCGCGCGTCGGCGAACTCGGTGAGGCCGAACAGCTGGACCTGCCGTCCGACCCGGGCGTCCAGCGCGCTGTTGCGGTGCAGGCAGGTGCGCCCCACCACCCGGCCGCCGCGGTCGTGGGCCAGATAGAGGTCGACGGGTCCGTAGCGACGCTGCGGTCCCGTCCCCTCGTACCAGGCCCGGATCCGGCGTTCCGGCACGGGCACATAGCGGGACTGCGGATGGAGGCGCAGCGGCAGTTCGCAGAACTCCCGCAGCGCCGCCCGGTCGGTCACCTTGGTGACCTCGATGGCCATGACCTCTCCCTGGTAAGTTACTGGTCAGTACCACTTCATCGTGCGCGCCGTCACAGGGCTTGGAATCCGTGGACCTACTCAGACCGGTACTCAAAACCGGTACTCAAAAGACTGCCGTCCGCTTCTGAGTACGCGCGGGAACGCCGAAAAGGCCGGTCCCCAGTAGGGACCGGCCTTTCCATGGGCTCGGCGAAACCGCAGAGCCCAGTACGGCGTGCGTCAGGCAGCGACCACGTTGACGTTGATCTTGGCGACCACGTCGGAGTGCAGCTTGACGGTGACCTGGTGGGCACCGGTGGTCTTGATCGGCGAACCGATCTCGACGCGGCGCTTGTCGACCAGCGGGCCGTCGACGGCCTTGATGGCCTCGACGACGTCGCTCGGGGTCACCGAGCCGAAGAGCCGGCCCGCGTCGCCCGCACGCACGGCGAGCTTCACGGCGACGGCCTCGAGCTTGGCCTTGACCTCGTTGGCCTGCTCCAGGGTCTGGATCTCGTGGATCTTGCGGGCGCGACGGATCGCGTCCACGTCCTTCTGGCCGCCCTTGGTCCAGCGGATGGCGAAGCCACGCGGGACCAGGTAGTTGCGGGCGTATCCGTCCTTGACCTCGACGATGTCGCCGGCGGTACCGAGGCCGGAGACCTCGTTCGTGAGGATGATCTTCATTGTTCGGTCACCCTCCTATTCAGCGAGCGGTCGAGGTGTAGGGCAGCAGAGCGACCTCGCGGCTGTTCTTCACAGCCGTGGCCACGTCGCGCTGGTGCTGGGTGCAGTTGCCGGTGACCCGGCGGGCGCGGATCTTCCCACGGTCGGAGATGAACTTGCGAAGCAGGTTCGTGTCCTTGTAGTCGACGTAGGTGATCTTGTCCTTGCAGAAAACGCAAACCTTCTTCTTCGGCTTGCGTACAGGCGGCTTCGCCATCATGTACTCCAACTGGTGTTCACGATCCGGTCGTTGCCCTCGCGGTTGCGAGAACGACGCCCGGGTCGCACGGGATCAAGTCTGAGCGGGCTGCCTTCCGGGGAAGGCGACCCAGCACACTGCTGTCGTCCGAGAAGGACTAGAACGGAGGCTCGTCCGAGAAGCCGCCGCCGGCCGGGGCACCCCAGCCGCCGCCGCTTCCGCCGGACTGCTGTCCGCCGCCCGCCGGGGCGCTGGACGCCCAGGGGTCGTCGGACGGAGCGGACTGACCGCCGCCGGAGTTCTGCGAACCCCAGCCGCCGCCGTTGCCGCCCTGCTGGCCGCCGCTTCCGCCGCCGAAGCCACCGCCGCCCTGACCGCCGGTCCGCTGGGCCTTGGTGACCTTCGCGGTGGCGGAGCGCAGCGACGGGCCGACCTCGTCGACCTCGACCTCGTAGACGGTGCGCTTCTCGCCCTCTTTGGTGTCGTACGTACGCTGACGCAGACGCCCCTGGACGATGACGCGCATACCGCGCTGAAGCGACTCCGCGCAGTTCTCCGCCGGCTGACGCCAGACGTTGCACGTGAGGAAGAGGCTCTCGCCGTCCTTCCACTCGTTCGTCTGACGGTCGAATGTGCGGGGGGTTGACGCGAGGCGGAACTTCGCGACGGCCGCACCCGACGGCGTGAAACGCAGCTCGGGGTCGTCGACGAGGTTGCCGACGAGGGTGATGACGGTCTCGCCTGCCATGGTGGTTTACGACCTCTCGGTGGGAGCGGTTCCGTTCAAGCAGTGCTCACCGCGCCGGCCGTACGGACGGCCGTGCGGTGCAGTGCCTCATTGCTCCGCCGAGCGGATGCTCGGACGAATGGGGCACTTGGGAAAAACCTCAGTGGGTGTCCGGGCGGAGCACCTTGGTGCGGAGGACCTGCTCGCTCAGGTTGAGCTGCCGGTCGAGCTCCTTGACGACCGCAGGCTCAGCCTTGAGGTCGATCACCGAGTAGATGCCCTCGGACTTCTTGTTGATCTCGTACGACAGACGACGACGACCCCAGGTGTCGACCTTCTCCACATTGCCGCCGCCGGTGCGGACGACATTGAGGAAGTTCTCGATCAGGGGGGAGACAGCGCGCTCCTCGACATCGGGGTCGAGGATCACCATGACCTCGTAATGACGCATGTGGAACCCACCTCCTCTGGACTCAGCGGCCACGGTCTTTCCGTGGCAGGAGGGTTTTTGAACGCGTCGCAACAGTAGTGGTCGGCACTGACAACGAGGCGGAGAACCGCAACGACAGCGCACGGGTCGCGGCAACAAGCCGCGCCACACCGGTGCAGACGGTCCAGCCTACAGGCACCCGAATGGGGTCTTGAAATCCACCCCCGAATCGCCGCAATCTGTATACATCGGGTAGGGGTCGCGCTACAGTGCGCCATCCTCACCCGTGGCCGTACGGCCGCCCCCGGCCGACGGTCCAGGCAACCTCCCCAAGGAGGCGGGTCCCATGGCACATTCGATCGGTCCCTCACAGCCGCAGCAGAACCAGCCGACTTCGCTGCCCTCGCTCGCGCCGATGTCCCCCTACGGGCCCGGCTCACGGCTCCACACCGGCGACGGCAAGGCGCATCCGCTGGCCGACACGCTGGCCGGGGTCACCCTGATCCTCGCCGCCATCTCCATCGCCACCTGCATGTTCCGCGGCCTGCACCTGGTCGCCTCCTGGACCGGCCTGGTCGGCATCGGCACCGCGGCCGTGGGCCAGTACATCTCCGTCACCACCATGGAACGCTTCGTCCTGGTCTGCGCCGGGGTCGCGGCCGCAGCCGGCTTCGGCATCGGTCTGGCCCACGGCGGGCTCTACTGACCCGACTCTCAGCAGCGCCCCTATGGGGGTGCCCCACCTGGGCAGTAGGCTTCGCGATTGACGCGAACTGAAGCCCGAGGAGCACCCCCATATGAGCCTGCGCCTGAGGACCATCAGCCGGGAGGAGCACCTGGCCTTCATCAGGAGTCTGCCCTCCGCGAGCCATATGCAGGTCCCCTCCTGGGGCGATGTCAAGGGCGAGTGGCGCTCCGAGAGCATCGGCTGGTTCGACGACCGCGGCACGGTCGTCGGCGCCGGCCTGGTGCTCTACCGGCAGATCCCCAAGCTCAAGCGCTACCTCGCCTATCTGCCCGAGGGCCCGGTCATCGACTGGTTCGACCCGAACCTGGACCGCTGGCTGCAGCCGATGCTGGACCACCTCAAGTCGCAGGGCGCCTTCACCGTGAAGATGGGCCCGCCGGTGATAATCCGCCGCTGGCAGGCCGAGACGATCAAGAGCGCCATCGCCGGCAAGGAGGCCAAGCGGCTGCGCGACGTCGAGGCCGACTGGTACGAGCCGCGGGCCATCGACACCGCCGACCGGCTGCGCCGGATGGGTTGGCAGCAGGGTGAGGACGGCGGCGCCGGCTTCGGCGACGTCCAGCCCCGCTACGTCTACCAGGTGCCGCTGGCCAACCGCTCGCTGGACGACGTCCTCAAGGGCTTCAACCAGCTGTGGCGCCGCAACATCAAGAAGGCCGAGAAGGCCGGGGTGGAGATCGTCCAGGGCGGCTACGACGACCTGCCGGTGTTCCACCAGCTCTATCTGGAGACGGCCGAGCGCGACCAGTTCATCCCGCGCCCGCTCTCCTACTTCCAGCGCCAGTGGAAGGCCCTGACCGCCGAGGACCCCAACCGGATGCGGCTGTACCTGGCCTACCACGAGGGCGACGCACTGGCCGGGACGACCATGATCACGGTCGGCGAGCACGTCTGGTACTCCTACGGCGCCTCCACCGTGCACAAGCGCGAGGTCCAGCCCAACAACGCGATCCAGTGGCGGATGATGCGCGACGCCTACGCGCTCGGCGCCACCGTCTACGACCTGCGCGGCATCAGTGACACCCTGGACGAGAGCGACCACCTGTTCGGGCTGATCCGGTTCAAGGTCGGCACCGGCGGGCAGGCCGCGGAGTACCTGGGCGAGTGGGACTTCCCGCTCAACAAGCTGCTGCACAAGGCGCTCGACATGTATATGCAGCGACGCTGAGCAACGCTGACAGTCCAGTACGTCGATCTCGTTCGATCCTCTGTCTCCGGAAGGTATCCCCCACCTCATGGCGCTCTCCCTGTACGTGGACACCCCCCGCTGGCGTGCCCACCAGCGCTCCGTCGTGGACGCCTTCCCGGGGCTGGTCCCGGTCGCCAAGGGCAACGGCTACGGCTTCCGCAACATCCGCCTGGCCGAGGAGGCCGCGCGGATGGGCGCCGACGTGCTCGCCGTCGGCACCGCCTACGAGGCCGCCGAGCTGAAGGACTGGTTCGGCAAGGACCTGATCGTGCTCACCCCCTACCGGATCCGCGAGGACACGGTGCCGCTGCCGCAGCGGGTCATCCGCACCGTCGGCACCATCGAGGGCGTGCGCGGCCTGGTCGGCGGGCGCGTGATCATCGAGTGCATGACCAGCATGCGGCGGCACGGGGTGCTCCCCGAGGACCTGGCCAAGCTGCGTTCGGCCGTCGACGACGTCCGGGTCGAGGGCTTCGCCGTGCATCTGCCGATGGACCGGCCCGAGGGCGTGGACCCGCTGGCCGAGACCGCGCAGTGGGTGGACCGGCTGCGGGCGGCGGGGCTGCCGCTGCGACGGATGTTCGTCAGCCACCTCCGCAAGGAGGAGGTCGTCGAGCTTGGGCGCCGCTACCCGGACGTGCACTTCCGGCCCAGGATCGGCACCCAGCTGTGGCTCGGCGACCACGGCGCGATCGACAGCCGCGGCACCGTCATGGACGTGCACGCCCTGGCCAAGGGCGACCGGTTCGGCTACCGCCAGCACCGCGCCGCCGGGGACGGGCATCTGCTGGTGGTCGCCGGGGGCACCGCCCACGGGGTGGGCCTGGAGGCCCCGAAGAACCTCTCCGGTCTCACCCCGCGCGCCAAGAGCCTGGCCCGGGCCGGCCTGGCCACCCTCAACCGCACGGCCTCCCCGTTCAGCTGGAACGGCTCCAAGGTCGCCTTCGCCGAGCCCCCGCACATGCAGGTCTCGCTGCTGTGGCTGCCGGGCGAGGTCCAGCCCCCGCAGGTGGGCGAGGAGCTGAAGGCGACACTGCGGCACACCACGACGCTCTTCGACCGGATCGTGGACCAGGGCTGAGCCCCGGCCGGGCGGTCGGCTCGATGTTCGGAGCCGCCCCCGACGATCGCACGGTCTTACGTCCAACTGGTGCTTTTCGACGCCAGGTTGACGAACAGCCGACCGCCCCTGTGGACAATTCGTTGTCCACAGGGGCGGGGTGAGTTATCCACAGGGCCGCATTTTCTCAATCCGGCACGGTGTCCGGGTACTTGGCTGCGGCGCCACGCCTCCCGGGGTTGGCGAAAATGTCAACTGCCCTGTCCAGGACGCCACCTGACGGATCGTCACTGCCGTCCCAGCGCACCACGTCGTACTCCGGTACGAGGATGTCGCGGATGACCATGACGCACAGGTAGAGCGTCCCCAGGATGTGGACAACGATCGCCCCGTGGTACCAGTCCGTGGGCAGCCCCTTCTGCGCGGAGCTGGAGGTGTAGGCGAAGTTGTACCAAATAGCAAGGAAGTACAGGACCTCGCAGGTCTGCCACACCAGGAAGTCCCGCCAGCGCGGACGGGCCAGCGCGGCCAGCGGCAGCAGCCAGAGCACGTACTGCGGCGAGTAGACCTTGTTGGTGACCGTGAACGCCGCGATGATCAGGAACGCCAGCTGGGCGAAGCGCGGCCGCCGCGGGGCGGCCAGGGCCAGCCAGGCGATGCCGAGGCAGCACAGCGCCAGCAGCATGGCGATCACCGTGTTGACGGTGTTGACGGACCAGTTGATGATCCCGTTCTGGCTGAGGATCAGCCAGAACGAGCCGTAGTCGATGGTCCTGGTCTGGCTGAAGGTGTAGAAGGTGGCCCAGCCCTTGAAGTTGAGCAGCATGAACGGCAGGTCCACGGCCAGCCAGGCGGCCACCGCGGTGGCCAGCGTCTCGCCGAAGGCGCGCATCCGCCCGGCCCGCCAGCACAGCACGAGCAGCGGACCCAGCAGGAAGACCGGGTAGAGCTTGGCCGCGGTGGCCAGGCCGAGGAACACCCCGCACCACAGGGTGCGCCGACCGGCCCACAGGGCCATGGCGACGGCGGTGAGCGCGACGGCGAGCAGGTCCCAGTTGATCGTCGAGTCCAGCGCCAGCACCGGCGCCAGCGCGAACAGCAGCGCGTCCCAGGGGCGGCGCCGGTGGGTGCGCATCACCGCGACGACCGCGATCACCGCGCAGACCATCAGCATCCCGGCGTTCAGCAGCCAGAAGACCTGCTCGCGGTGGACGTCCCCGCCGCCCGAGGGGGTCAGCCAGGAGGCCAGCCACATGAACAGCCCGGTGAGGACCGGGTACTCCAGGTACTGCATGTCGGGGGTCGCGCTGGGGATCTTGTCCAGGTAGGGGATGTTCCCGATGGAGAAGCCGCGCAGGGTGAACAGGTGCGGGATGTCGCTGTAGCAGGCGTGGTCGTACTGGGCGGTCGCGCCGTAGAACCAGCCGGTGTTGTAACAGGGGATCTTCTGCACCATCCCCAGGGCGAAGACGACGATCGTGCAGATCGCCAGCACCCGGGCCGCCGTCCACCAGCCGACGCCGAGCAGGGCGCGCCGGCCGGGCGCGCCGCCGAACAGCTCGCTCCCGGCGGCCGCGACCGGATCCTCGTCGGCGGGCACCACGACGGTGTCCTCGGGCGGCGGCGCGGGCATCGTCAGGGTGCCCCGCTCGGCCGCGCGCACCGGGGCGCTGTCGGGGGTGCTGTCCGGCTCGGGCGCCGCTGCCTCGTCACGCTCGCTCGACGTCATGCCGGACATCCTGCCGCACCTTCCTGTCCGAGCACCGGGCACCCGGCAGTTGGACATGGGCCGGAGCCCGGAACGGGCTAACTGTCCATTTTTTCTCGGCCCGGTGCCCCGGGACGCCGCCGGCCCCGGCGCGGGCCACCCGGGGGTGGCTCGTACCGGGGCCGGAAGGGAGCGGCCGTGCGGGTTGCTCAGCCTCCGCCGAGGATCGACGAGATCGACGCCGAGGCCGATGCCGAGTGGCCCGGTTTGGTGCGGCTCGCGCTCGCCGAGGCCGATGCCGAGGTCGAGCTGCCGCAGCCGAATGAGAACGCGCCGCAGGTGTTGGTCGCGGAGGGGCTGGTCGACAGCGTCGGCGTCTGCGAGAGCGTCGGCGTCGGGCTCTGCGACTGCACCGCCGGCTGGCTGGAGGAGGCAGCGGCCGAGGGGCTGTTGCTGGCCGAGGCGGAGGGCGAGGGCGCCCCCGACTCATTGGCGCCCTTGCCCAGCGTGGGAGCGGCCGGGAAGGAGACCGTCGGCGTACCGTTGAGGGCCGCCTCCATGAAGTTCAGCCAGGCTTCGGCGGGCAGCCGGCCACCGAAGAACTTGCCGGTCCCGGAGTCACCGCTGCCCTGCATGCTCTCCAGGACCCCCTTGGTGGGGTCCTCGCGGAACATCGTGACCGCCGTCGACAGCTGCGGGGTGTAGCCGATGAACCAGGCCGACTTGAAGGAGTCGGTGGTACCGGTCTTGCCGGCCACCGGGCGGCCCAGCGCCTTCACGCTGGTGGCGGTGCCCTTCTGGACGACCTCCTGCAGCATGCTGTTGATGGTGTTGGCGGTCGAGGCCGACATCACCGACGCCGACTTGGGCTTGGCCAGCACCGGCTGGTCCGCGGTGGCGACCCCGTTCTGGGTGACCTTGCTGACCGTGTACGGGTCGTGGTAGACCCCGCCGTCGGCGAAGGTCGCATAGACGTTGGCCATCCGGATCGCGCTCGGGGTGGACGTGCCGATGAAGAAGCCGGGGGTGTCGCTCGCGAAGATGTTCTTGTCCAGCCCCAGGCTGGTGGCCATCGCCGTGACGTTGCTGTAGCCGACGTACTCGCCGAGCTGGACGAACGGGGTGTTGATCGAGTTGTCCATCGCGGTCCGCAGGGTGACGTACCCCGGCATGTTGGTGTTGTCGTTCTGCTGATGGAGCAGGCCGTCCGGTGACTTGTCCTTGGGATCGGTGTCCGTGATCAGCGTCCCCGCCTGCGTTCTGATGGTGATGCCGTTGTCACCGTTGAACTTGCTGTCCGGGGTGATCGCCGAGTACGCGGCGCCCGGCGAAAGCATCGCGCCCTTCTCCAGGGCTGCCGCCATCACGATGGGCTTGAAGGTCGAGCCCACCGGGACGCTGGTGGTGTTGGCGTTGTTGATGAAGTAGCCCTTGTCCATACCCGGGCCGCCGTAGAGCGCCTTCACCGCGCCCGTGGCCGGATCGACCGTCGCCGAGCCGGTCTGGATGTTGGTGTCGTACTGCGGCCGCTTCTTGGCGTCGATGTGCGCGCTCGTCATCTTGTTGACGGCGGTGGTCATCTCGGCGGTCTGCGTCTTGTCGAAGGTCGTGTGTACCTGGTAGCCGCCCTTGGCGAAGTCGGCGTCCGTGAGCTTGGGAGTGGTGTGCTCCTCGGCGTAGTTCGTGGCCGTCGCCACCAGGTAGCCGATCTGGCCGCTCAGCGTGGAGTTCAGGGTCCACTTCTTCGGCATCGGGAACTGGGCCGGGGTGTAGGCGGCCCGCTCGGTCGCCGTCAGCCAGCCGTTCTTGGCCATCCGGTCCAGCACGTAGGTCCAGCGGTTCACCGCGGCGGTCTTGACCGCGGCATCGCTGGTGACGTTCTGGTAGAAGCTGGGCTGGTTGACGGTCGCGGCGATGAAGGCGCCCTGGGAGACGTTCAGCTGGGAGGCGTGGATGCCGTAGTAGGCCTCGGCCGCGGCCTCGATGCCGTTGGCGCCCCGGCCGTAGTAGTTGCTGTTGAGGTAGCCCTCCATCACCTGGCTCTTGGTGTAGTGGCCGTTCCCGATCTTTATCGAGATCATGATCTCGCTGAACTTGCGGGAGACCGTCTGGTTGGAGTTCGACAGGATGCTGGTCTTCACCCACTGCTGGGTGATGGTCGACCCCGACTGGATCTGACCGCCCGTCACCATGTTCTTGACGGCGCGCAGGATGCTGGTGGCGTCGATGCCCGAGTTGGTCATGAAGGTCTCGTCCTCGGCCGCCATGAAGTCGTCCTGGACCTTCACGGGGACGTCCTGCAGCGAGACGTTCTGGCGGTTCACCGTGCCGGTGGTCGCCATCACCGAGCCGTCGGCCCAGTAGAAGATGTTGTTCTGCTGCTGGGTGCTCGGGTTGATCGGGGGGACCGTGGTGTTGGCGTAGGCGTAGCCCACCACGCCCACGGAGACGGCGAAGAACAGCAGGGCGCCGCTGAGCAGCTGCTTGAACGAGGGCATCCAGTGCCGGACGCCGCTCTTGCCCCAGCGCGGGTAGTCGATGAAACGCTTCGGCCGGGGCCCGGCGGGCGCCGCGGCCGCAGTTGCAGCGCCCTTGCGGCCCTTGCCCTGGGCGGCCTTGCGCATCTCGGCGCGGGTCAGCCTGGGCTGCTGGCCCGTCATACCGTTGCGCGCGGGCTGGCCCTGCGGGCGAGCGGTTCGGCGCGGCGCGGTCGATCCCGGCCCCGAGCCGTTTCCGCTCTGCGTCTGGCCCTGGGGCTGGCCCTGCGGGTGGCCGCCTCTGGCGGGCGGCGGCTGCTGGCCGCGCCGCCCGGAAGGGGCGCCATCCGGATTCGACTGTTTGCGCCGATGTTCGCTCATGCTTCCAGCTGCTCCTCGAACAGGCCGCGCGGCCTGAAGGCGGTGGTCCACTTCCGATTCGTCGCGGCCCGGCCGGCCTGCGCGCGAGTCCCCCGGGGCACCGGCCGGGGCCGCCGCACGGCACCAAGGGCTGTGGCGCCACAGGTGTCACTTCGGTTCCCGGCTTCCTGCATAGGCGACAGAGTACGCAGGGGTTCAAGGCAGCTAAACGGGCAGTCACCATCAATCGGGGCAAACTGCCCGCAGATACTTACGAAAGCCTCAGCCCTTCCCCACCTGGAACGCACGGCGGGGGGATAGCCGGCAGCCAGGAACGGCGCCTCGGAAGCACCGCTGTGATCACCTTCACGGAGTCGCCTCTTGCCCGAACGGCGATCGCGGCCTATCGTTTCGATGTATCGAGTCGATACATCGAGACGGCATAGCGGCAGCGACGGAGAGGTGAGGGACAGCGTGAGCAGACGCTCCGGCATCCTTGAGTTCGCCGTCCTCGGGCTGCTCCACGATGCCCCGATGCACGGCTACGAACTGCGCAAACGCCTGAACGTGCTGCTTGGTTCCTTCCGTGCCTTCTCCTACGGCACGCTCTATCCGTGCCTCAAGGGGCTCGTCGCCCAGGGCTTCCTGGTCGAGGACAACCCCGGCACCGAGTACATCCCGGCCACCGCACTCAACGGCAAGCGGTCGAAGATCGTCTACCGGCTCACCCCGGAGGGCAAGCAGCGCTTCGAGGAGCTGCTCGCCGACTCCGGGCCCGACGCCTGGGAGGACGAGCACTTCGGCGTCCATTTCGCCTTCTTCGGTCAGACCGACCGAGCCGTGCGGATGCGGGTCCTGGAGGGCCGCCGCAGTCGCCTGGAGGAGCGGATGGAACGGATGCGCACCTCACTGGCGCGCACCCGGGAGCGTCTCGACGGCTACACCCTCGAACTCCAACGCCACGGCCTGGAGTCGGTGGAGCGCGAGGTCCGCTGGCTCAACGAGCTCATCGAGACCGAACGCGCCAACCGCACCGGCGGAACGGCCCCACAGATTTCGGACGGCAGGGAACGGCCGGCAGCCAATGCCGCACCGCCCCCCGACCGCCCGGCGCGCTCCCCCGAGGAGCGCTGACCCCGGAGCGGACCGGGTCGACGGGTGGCACTGCATGTACCGCCGAAGTACCGCACTTGAAGTTTCCAAATCGATCACAACAGGGAGCAGCCGAAATGAGTTCGGTTCGCGTAGCCATCGTAGGTGTGGGCAACTGCGCCGCCTCGCTTGTCCAGGGCGTCGAGTACTACAAGGACGCCGACCCGAACAGCCGCGTGCCGGGACTTATGCACGTGCAGTTCGGTGACTACCACGTCCGCGACGTCGAGTTCGTCGCCGCGTTCGACGTGGACGCCAAGAAGGTCGGGCTGGACCTCGCGGACGCCATCGGCGCCAGCGAGAACAACACCATCAAGATCTGCGACGTGCCGACCACCGGTGTCCAGGTCCTGCGTGGCCCGACCAACGACGGCCTCGGCAAGTACTACCGCGAGACCATCGAGGAGTCCTCGGAGGAGCCGGTCGACGTCGTCCAGGTCCTGAAGGACCGCCAGGTCGACGTGCTGGTCTGCTACCTCCCGGTGGGCTCGGAGATCGCGGCCAAGCACTACGCCCAGTGCGCCATCGACGCCAAGGTCGCCTTCGTCAATGCCCTCCCGGTCTTCATCGCCGGCACCAAGGAGTGGGCCGACAAGTTCACCGCGGCGGGCGTCCCGATCGTCGGCGACGACATCAAGTCGCAGGTCGGTGCGACCATCACGCACCGCGTGATGGCGAAGCTCTTCGAGGACCGCGGTGTCCTGCTGGAGCGCACCATGCAGCTGAACGTCGGCGGCAACATGGACTTCAAGAACATGCTGGAGCGCGACCGGCTGGAGTCCAAGAAGATCTCCAAGACGCAGGCCGTCACCTCGCAGATCGTGGACCGCGACCTGGGCGCCAAGAACGTCCACATCGGCCCGTCCGACTACGTGGCCTGGCTGGACGACCGCAAGTGGGCGTACGTCCGCCTTGAGGGCCGCGCCTTCGGCGACGTCCCGCTGAACCTGGAGTACAAGCTCGAGGTCTGGGACTCCCCGAACTCGGCCGGTGTCATCATCGACGCCGTCCGCGCCGCGAAGATCGCCAAGGACCGCGGCATCGGCGGCCCCATCCTCTCCGCGTCCAGCTACCTGATGAAGAGCCCGCCGGTCCAGTACTTCGACGACGAGGCACGCGACAACGTCGAGAAGTTCATCCGCGGCGAGGTCGAGCGCTGACCGCTCACTGCTGAGCCCGGACGGCAACGCCTGCGGGCGGCCTCCTCTCCTTGTTTCACGTGAAACCGTGGAACGGGAATGGGGGCCGCCCGCAGGCGTTTGGGCATGCACATCGCCGGTGCGACGTGGCACGCTGTGCAGGTGTCGATCATCCGCGGTGCGCCCGCCCCCCAGGGCCCCGCCGCGGCCCTGCTGCGACTGCCCGACTTCCGCCGCCTGCTGCGCACCCGGCTGCTCTCCCAGCTCACCGACGGGGTCTTCCAGGTCTCGCTGGCGTCCTATGTGGTCTTCTCGCCGGAACGCCAGCCCACCCCGGGGGCCATCGCCTCCGCCTTCGCGGTGATGCTGCTGCCCTTCTGCGTCATCGGCCCGTTCGCCGGACCGCTGCTGGACCGCTGGCGACGGCGGCAGATCCTGCTGTACGGAAACCTGGTCCGGCTGCTGCTCTGCCTCGGCACCGCCGTCCTGGTCCTGCTGCGCGTCCCCACCCCGGTCTTCTTCGCGGCCGCCCTGCTGGTCACCGGCGCCAACCGATTCGTGCTGGCCGGCCTGTCGGCCGCGCTGCCGCAGGTCGTCCCGGCCGCCCTGCTCATCGGGGCCAACGCGATCGCACCCACGCTGGGCACCATCGCCGCCACCGTCGGCGGCGGATCCGGATTCCTGGTGCGGTTGGTCCTCCCCGGCGGCCCCGGGGCCAACGCCTCCCTGCTGGTGCTGGCCGCACTGGGGTACGGCAGCGCCGCCCTGGCGGCCGCCACCATGGCGCCGGACCTGCTGGGCCCACAGCTCTCGAACCGGGACCGGGCCGGACGGGCCCGGGAACCGCTGGCGACCGCGGTCGCCGCCACCCTGCGCGGACTGCTCGCCGGGCTGCACCACCTGGTGCGCGACTGCCGCCCGGCCGCATGGGCGCTGGGCGCCGTCACGGTCTGCCGCTTCTGCTACGGGCTGCTGCTGGTGCTGCTGCTGATGCTCTGCCGCAACACCTTCGCCGCCCCCGACGACCAGGCGGCCGGCATCCGCTGGCTGGGACTGGCCCTGACCGCCTCCGCGTTCGGCTTCTTCGCCGCCGCGCTGCTGACCCCCTGGGCGACCCGGCGGATCGGGGTGTCCCCGTGGCTGGTGGGCTGCGCGGCGGCGGCCGCGGTGCTCACTCCGGTGCTGGGCCTGTCCTTCTCCCCGGTCCCGATCATGACCGCCGCCTTCCTGCTGGGGCTGGTCTCCCAGGCCATCAAGATCAGCACGGACACCGTGGTACAGACCGAGGTGGAGGACGACTACCGCGGCCGGGTCTTCGCCGTCTACGACGTCCTCTTCAACGCGTCGCTGGTGGCGGCCGCCGCCGTCGCCGCCCTGGTGATGTCCCCGAGCGGCCGTTCGGTGGCGGTGGTGCTGGGCTCCTCGGCGCTCTACGCCGCCACCGCCGTGGCATACGGGCTGACGCTGCGTCACAAGCCACCGGTTTCACCCTGTCTGGGCACGCCGGTACCTTCTGACAGATGACCAGGAGTCCATCCGGCACTGTGGATTCACCCGCTCCTGTCCCGTGGGCCTCCCCGGACGGATAGCGTGCCAAGGATCCCTGTCCTACCTGTCAGCCCTCCCTCCTCAGAGGATCCCTATGGCTTCCCCGCCTCCGCCCATGCCGGGCAACCCCTATGCGAAGCCGGGCAACCCCTATGCCCCGCAGCCGCCACAGGCCCCCCAGCAGCCCAACCCCTACGGCGTCGCGCCCGGTACCGTCCCCCCGCCCCAGGGCTACGCGCCTCCGCCCCAGGGGTACGCGCCACCCCAGAACTACGCCCCACCGCAGGGTTATGCGCCTCCGCAGAGCTATGCACCGCCACAGGGCTACGCGCCGCCCGCACCGGGCTACGCCGCACCTCCCCAGCAGGGCTATCCCGCAGCACCCCAGCAGGGCTACGCCCCACCGCCGCCGCAGGCTTACGCCCCGCCGCCGGGCTACGCGCAGCCGCAGCAGTCCCCGTACGGCGGGCCGGGCCCGGGACAGATCCCTCAGCAGTACGATCCCAACGCGCCGACCTGCCGCTTCTGCGGCGGCTTCCCCGCTGCCGACGTCACCTTCCACGGCCACCGGGGCATGATCATCGTCATGGAGTTCCTGAAGACCCGGGGCCCGTTCTGCCGGACCTGCGGCACGGCCGTGATGCGGGACATGTCCGCGCGGACCATGGTCCGCGGCTGGTGGGGCTACGGCTCCTGGGTCTTCAGCAGCATCGCCCTGATCCGCAACTCCATCGCCTTCAACAAGATCAAGGCGCTCCCGGAGGTGGCCCCCGCGCCGGGCGCCCAACAGCCGGACCCGGGCCTGCCGCTGTTCAAGCGCCCCCAGGCGCTGGGGCTCCTGGTGCCCGCCTGCCTGGTCCTGCTGTTCGTCGTCATCCTGACCGCGGACGTCTTCGTCGCCAACTGACGGCTCACCCGCCCGTCGTCTCACGGCCCGTCACGGTCGTCGGGGGCCACCGGTTCCACCCCGTGCACCAGGTGGAACCGGCGGCCCAGCCTCGCCGAGCCGTCCTCCTCGACGATCATGAGTTCCAGCTGCTCCAGCCGGCAGCGGACCTCACCCAGCGCCAGCTCCTGCGTCCCGGCCTGCTCCAGCAGTGCGTTCAGCAGCGGCACCACGGTGCTGCCGATCACCGCGCGCAGCGCCGTCGAGGCGACCTCGACCGGATCCGGCTCCACTCCGCCGGCCGGCTGCCGCAGCGGGTTGTCGACCGGCAGGAAGCGCGCCCCCGCCTCCAGGTCCAGCAGTCGGGAACGCACCTGCCGGGCGATGTCGCTCTCCCTGAGCAGCATGGCGACGCAGAGCACGGTGCGCCGGTTGAACAGCGCGAGCTGCCGGGCCCTGGACTGGATTCCGCTGGCATTCTTGAACGCGGTCAGCCGCGGCCCGGTCAGCACCTGATATCCGTACGCCTCCAATTCCTCGCGGTGGTCGAGCACCAGCGAGTGGACCGCCCTGGTCGGCACCGCGAAATAGTCGGCGACGGCCTCGGTGAGCAGGTGCAGTCCATTGGGCAGGGTGAGCGCGCCCAGGGGTTTGACCCGTTCCAGGGCTTCGATCCGCCCGGCGAGGGCGGCGCGCATGGTCCGGGACTCCAAGAGGACGTCATCGCCTGTCATCGCATTCCCTCCGTTTCCGGGAGGTTCCGCGCCTCCCCGAAATGGAGTAACGAGAATCAGGCATGACAGTTACATCACCCATGAATCCAGGATTATGGGCGACACATTTGTTGTTGGTATCAATTCCGTTTTCCGGGGAAAAAGAAACCCCTACTGCTCCCGGCCGGCCCACCATTCCCGCAGCGCCGCCTCGGCGGCCTCCGGCCCCATCGGGCCGTGCTCCAGCCGCAGTTCCAGCAGGAAGTCGTAGGCGGCGCCCACGTCCCGGCCCTTCACGCCCAGGATCGCCATGATCTCGTGGCCGTTGAGGTCGGGTCGGATCGCGCCCAGCTCCTCCTTCTCCTGGAGCTCGGCGATGCGCTGCTCCAGTCCGTCGTAGGAGCGCGAGAGCGCGGCGGCCTTCTTCTTGTTGCGGGTGGTGCAGTCGGAGCGGGTCAGCTTGTGCAGCCGGGAGAGCAGCGGACCGGCGTCCCGGACGTAGCGGCGCACCGCGGAGTCGGTCCACTCGCCGCTGCCGTAGCCGTGGAACCGCAGGTGCAGTTCCACCAGCCGGGACACGTCGTCGATCAGCTCGTTGGAGTACTTGAGATCGCGCAGCCGCTTCTTGGTCATCTTCGCGCCCACCAGCTCGTGGTGGTGGAAGGAGACCCCGCCGCCGTCCTCGAAACGCCGGGTGCGCGGCTTGCCGATGTCGTGCAGCAGCGCGGCCAGACGCAGCGTCAGGTCCGGGCCCTCGTCCTCCAGGGCGATCGCCTGCTCCAGCACGGTCAGCGAGTGGTCGTAGACGTCCTTGTGGCGGTGGTGCTCGTCGCGCTCCAGCCGCAGCGCGGGCAGCTCCGGCAGCACCCGCTCCGCCAGTCCGGTGTCGACCAGCAGCAGCAGTCCCTTGCGTGGGTGCGCGGACAGCAGCAGCTTGTTGAGCTCGGCCTGGACCCGCTCCGCGGAGACGATGTCGATCCGCTGGGCCATCTCCGTCATCGCGGTGACGACCTCGGGGGCGACCTCGAAGTCCAGCTGCGCGGCGAAGCGGGCGGCCCGCAGCATCCGCAGCGGGTCGTCGGAGAACGACGCCTCGGGGGTGCCCGGGGTGCGCAGCACCTTCGCCGCGAGGTCGGCCAGGCCGTGGTGCGGATCGATGAAGGCGACCTCCGGCAGCGCCACCGCCATGGCGTTCACCGTGAAGTCCCGGCGGACCAGGTCCTCCTCGATGGTGTCGCCGTAGGAGACCTCGGGCTTGCGCGAGTCCCGGTCGTAGGCCTCGGAGCGGTAGGTGGTGATCTCGATCTGGAAGTCGAACAGCTCCCCGTGCTCCGGGTCGGCCGTCGGCCTGGCCTTCTTGCGGGCGCCCACGGTGCCAAAAGCGATGCCGACGTCCCAGATCGCGTCCGCCCACGGCTTCAGCAGCGCCAGGATCTGCTCGGGGCGGGCGTCGGTGGTGAAGTCGAGGTCGTTGCCGAGCCGGCCCAGCAGCGCGTCCCGTACGGAGCCGCCGACCAGCGCGAGGCGGAAGCCGGCCTGCTGGAAGCGGCGTCCCAGCTCCCCGGCGACCGGGTAGGCCCCCAGGACCTCGCTGACGGCGGAGAGCTGAACGGCGCTGAGCGCGGCGGCGGGAGCGCTCGGCGCGGCCCCGCCCAGGGGCTCGGCGTCCGGGGGGAAATCGCTGGGATCATTGTCGTACGGCACGACAGACAAGGGTACGTGCCGTGACGCACCGGCCGCGCCTCGTTATAGCTCGTAGGAACGCGTAGGAAGGCGTGCGGCCATCCGGGCACGCCTGGACGGTCCTGCTGCACCCGTTGCCAGGCAACGTCGTTACGATGCCGGGGGGCTGGGTGGCATCCCGGGAGCGGGCAGTGACGGCGGCAGCGGCCGAGACACCGTAAGCGACGAGAACGGCGAGGGCGCGTGGACGTGGCGGCACGGCAGGCGGGGCGCGGCGACGGTCGGCGCAGGAGCACGGCCCACGGCGGAGCAGCACTGCGGCGGGCACGCCGGGCGGGTGCGGTGACGCTGGCCTCGGGTCTGGTGCTGGGCACCGGCACCACCCTGGCGCCGGCCGCCGCATACGCGGCGCAGGCCCGGTACACCGTCAGCGACGTCCACACGGTCGGCTCCGGTGCCGTCCGGGCGTCCACCACCAGCAGCGCCCCGAAGGCGAGCAGCGGCAGCGCGGCCGTGGTGACGCTCGACACGATCAGCCCGCAGACGCCCTCGGCCAGCGGCAGCGTCACGCTGACCGGCACGGTGACCAACCGGGGCAGCACCTCGATCAGCTCACTGCACGTGGGGGTGTGGGCGGACACCCGGGCCCTGGACAGCCGCTCGGCGATCGCCGCAGTGGCCGCGCTCTCCGGCCCCACCGACCAGGACCCGGCGGAGCTGGACAAGAGCGGTCTGCAGCCGACGCTGGGCACTTTGGCGCCAGGCGCGACCAGCGCCCCGTTCACGCTCACCGTGAAGATCAGCGACCTCGGCCTCAACTCCAGCCATGGTGTGTTCGAGCTGGCGGTGGACGCCCAGGGCAGCACCTCCGGCTCCACGGTGCGTCCGCTGGGCGTCGCCCGCACCTATCTGCCGCTGTACGACACCGCCGGCGGAGCCCAGCCCACGAAGATCGCCACCCTGTGGCCGGTCGTGGAGACGCCCCGGGTGCAGCCGCAGACCTACAGCGACTCCAAGGCGTCGGACCAGGCTGTGCTGAGTGACGACACCCTGGCCGACGACCTGGGCGCGGACGGACGGCTGGGCCAGCTCGCGTCGCGCGGCGCCAGCATCGCCGCCCTCAAGCCGACCTGGGTGATCGACCCGGACCTGATCACCAGCGTGCATGACATGGAGTCGAACTACCAGGTCGCCGGCTCGGCCGGCGACACCAAGGGCGCCACCTCGTCCTGCCACTGCACCACGGCCGGCGGCGGCCAGAACGCAGCGAAGAGCTGGCTCAGCGCCATGCAGGGCAACCTGGCCGGCCTGAGCAGCCAGCAGGTGCTCTCTCTGCCCGTCGCCGACCCCGACCTGGCCTCCATCGCGCACAACGGCGGCAACTCCCAGTCCCTCAAGGACACCCTGAAGGTCGCCACCAGCCTCGGGCAGGTCGGCCTGAGCCTGCTCCAGGTCAGCGCCTCCGGCACGGTGGCCTGGCCCTACCAGGGGTACATCGACTCCTCGGTGGTCTCGCTGGCCCGCAGCATCGGCAGCACCCAGATCATCACCAACAGCAGCAGCCTGCCGGACTCCCGCAGCCTGATCTATACCCCCAACGCCGCGCGCTCCATGGGCAACGGCACCACGGCCGTGGTCGCCGACGCCACCATCGCCGACATCTTCGCCGGCGACCTGTCCACGCAGAGCGCCCAGGTCCTCGCCGAGCAGCGCTTCCTCGCCGAGACCCTGGCAATCACCCTGGAGCAGCCGAACAACCAGCGCAGCATCCTGGTGATGCCGCCGCGCGACATGACCGCGAGCACCGCGCAGACTCTGGCGAACTCGGTGGGCGCGGCCGTGAACGCCAAGTGGGCCAAGGCCGCCTCGTACGGCGAGGTGGCCTCGGCGACCCCGACCCCGCAGGCGGGCACCACCGTGCCGTCGGTCTCCGACTACCCGTCCGCCGCCAGGAAGAACGAGCTCACCAGCGACGACCTGACCGCGGTGACGGGCACTCAGGACAAGCTGACCGACCTCGGCAAGATCATGTCGAACTCAGCGCCGATCCGTACCGCCTTCAGCTCGGCCGTGCTGCGGTCGGTGTCCACCCAGTGGCGCGACGAGTCCGCGCAGGGGACGGCCTACCGCCAGAACGCGAATGACTACCTCGACAACCTGTACGGCTCGGTCTCGATCCTGCCCAAACCCAACAACTCGATCACCCTGTCCGGCAGCGGGTCGGCCACCATCCCCATCACCGTCCAGAACGACCTGCCCCAGGCGGTCCTCAACCTGAAGATCGAGCTCACCTCCTTCAGCCCGACCCGGCTGAGCCTGGGCAAGGACACCCCCAGCGTCAGACTCATGGACGTGCGCGCCAACGGCGACACCGTGGAGACCCTGAGATTCCCGGTGAAGGCCACCGCCAACGGACCGGTCGAGATGACCGCCCAGCTCTACACCACGGACATGAAGGCCTACGGCAGTCCGGTCGTCTTCACCGTCGACATCAAGCAACTGCGCAACGGTGTCATCGCCGTCGTGGCCGGCGGCGTGCTGCTGGTGCTGCTCGCGGGGGTCCGGCTGTATTCGAAGCGTAAGCACGCCCAGGTCGGGGAAGGCGTCGACGAGGACGACGACACTACGCCGGGCGATGGCGAGGACGCCGGCAGCGCCGACGGCGCGCCGGAGAAAGGCGCACGTCAGGATCAGAAAAACACAACCTGAAACACTGGCTGTGAGCCACCGGATGAGAGGGTGGACCCCATGGACGGCCGAGTCACCCCCGGCCGCCTAGTCCAAGGATCCGGAGAGGTGGCATGAGCGCGCCGCGTGACGGCAGAACCCAGCAGGGACGCGGTGGACGCGGCCCCAACCGAGGTACGCCCCCCGCCGCCCCCGGCCCGGACCAGCAGAGCCAGGGCACCGACCCCTACCTGGACGAGACCTACGCGCGCGACCCCTACGCCCAGGATCCGTACGCCCAGGACCCGTACGGGCAGGACCCCTACACCCAGGATCCGTACCCGCAGAACCAACAGCCGTATCCGCAGCAGCAGGCGTACCCGCAGGCCCAGCCGTACGCCCAGGACCAGCAGTACAGCCAGGATCCGCCCTACGCGCCGGACCAGCCGTACGTCCAGGAGCAGCAGTACGCCCAGCCCCCGTACCCGCAGCAGCCCTACCCCCAGCAGGGCTACCAGCAGCCCGGATACGGCGCGCCCCAGTACCAGCAGCCGTACGAGCAGCAGCAACAGCAGCCGTACGGCGGTCCCGCGGCCCCCGACGGGGCCACCGTCCCCGGCTTCGGGCCGCCCCAGGGCTTCTCGCAGCCCTACGGCCAGTCCGTGCCGCAGCCCGCCCAGCCGCCCGCCGCCGAGGTCGGCGTCGACGAACTGCTCACCCATGCCACCCGCAGCAAGCAGGACAGCAGCAATCAGGACGCCGACAGCGACCCCTACGCCTATCTCTTCCGCGAGAGCGACCAGGCCTCCTACGCCCCCGGCTGGTACGGCGAGGCCGGCGGCGGCGACGCCGAGGCGACCGGCACCATCCCGCTGCTGCGCTTCAACCCCATGGCCCCACCGCCCCCCGGCGCCGTCGCCGGAGTGCCCGCGGCCCCACCCGGCGGAAAACAGGGCGGCAAGACCGGCGGCATCCTGGGCTCCAGCGCCATCATGGCGGCCGGCACCCTGGTCTCCCGGGGCACCGGCTTCATCCGCACGATGATCATCACCTTCGCCATCGGCGTCAACACCATGGGCGACTCCTACAACGTCGCCAACACCCTCCCCACCCTGCTGTACATCCTGGTCGGCGGCGGCGCACTGAACGCCGTGTTCGTCCCCCAGCTGGTCCGCAGCATGAAGAACGACGAGGACGGCGGCCAGGCCTACGCCAACCGGCTGCTGACCCTGATCGTGGTCGGGCTCGGCGGCGTGGTCTTCGTCACCGTGCTCGCCGCGCCCCTGCTGGTACGGCTGGTCTCCGCCTCGATCATGCGGGATCCGCAGAGCGCCGAGGTCACCGTCGCCCTCGCCCGCTACTGCCTGCCCACCATCTTCTTCATGGGCGTCCATGTGGTGATGGGTCAGATCCTCAACGCCCGCGGCCGGTTCGGCGCGATGATGTGGACCCCGGTGCTCAACAACATCGTGGTCATCTTCACCTTCGGCATGTACGCCTGGGTGTACGGCTCGTTCAACAAGACCGGCGTCAACCCGCACAACATCTCGCCCGAGGGCGTACGGCTGCTGGGCATCGGCACCCTGCTCGGCCTCGTCGTCCAGTCCCTGTCGATGATCCCCTACCTGCGGGCCGCGGAGTTCAGGTTCCGCCCCCGCTTCGACTGGCGCGGCCACGGGCTGGGCCACGCCGCGAAGCTCGCCAAGTGGACCTTCCTGTTCGTGCTCGCCAACCAGGCCGGCTACCTGGTGGTCACCCAGCTCGCCACCGCGGCCGGCAACGCCTCGGGCCGCAACGGAGCAGGCCTGTCCGCCTACTCCAACGCCCTGCTGATCTGGCAGCTGCCGCAGGCCGTCATCACCGTCTCGGTCATGGGCGCGGTGCTGCCCAGGATCTCCCGGGCCGCCGCCGACGGCCAGGCCGCATCCGTCCGCGACGACCTCTCGTACGGGCTGCGCACCTCGGCGGTGGCCATCGTTCCCGCCGCCTTCCTGTTCCTCTCCCTGGGCCCGGTCATCGGCTCGGTGCTCTACGGCTTCGGCAACTCCTCCCAAGGAGGCGCCTCCATCGGCTGGATGCTCTCCGCCTTCGCACTCGGACTGATCCCCTACTCGGCCCAGTACGTCCTGCTGCGCGGCTTCTACGCCTACGAGGACACCAGGACGCCCTTCTACAACACCGTCTGGGTCGCCGCCAGCAACGCGCTGCTCTCCGGCTTCTGCTACCTGGTGCTCCCCGCGGACTGGGCGGTGACCGGCATGGCCTTCGCCTACGGCTTCTCCTATTTGGTCGGACTGCTGGTCGCACTGCCCCGGCTGAAGCGCCGGATCGGAGACCTGGACGGGCCCAGGTGCAAGCGCACCTACGGGCGGCTGATCGGCGCCAGCATCATCCCGGCCGCGATCGGCTTCACCGTCTCCAAGCTGATCGTCGACTCCCTCGGCGGCGGCCTGCTCCCGGACATCGCCGCCCTGGTGGTCGGCGCAGTACTGCAGATCGGACTGTTCGTCGTGATCGCCCAGCGGATGCGCATCGAGGAACTGACCGGTCTGATCGGCATGGTTCGCACAAAACTGGGCCGCTGAGACCGACTCGTCCTCATTTTGGCGAAGAGGACACCTCCCCGGGGCAACCTCCGAGGGGGATCGTGGGTCGTAGTCGACGAGCGGGCATTGGCACAATTGACCGCGGCCCGGAATGATCGAGGGCACAGCACAGGGGAGGCAGGACGAAGGTGGCGGATCGCAGCAAGGCTCCGGTCGAGACGATCACGGAGAGCAGCGCGGACGCCTGTCCCGCCGAGCCCACCGCGGAGTTGACGGCCGAACTCACCGCGGAGGAGATCGTCGGCGACATCAGCGCTGACGACGACTCATCCGGGGAGCAGCAGGAGGGGGATGAGCAGGAGGGCGTCGAGGAGAGAGCTGCCCTCGACGCCCCGGGCGACGACGCCACGGTCGCACTGACCCCGGAAGCCCCAGCAGCCCCGGAGACCCCGGAGACCCCCGAGGACAGCGAATCCTCAGCTGAGCCCACTGAGACCGTCGAGCCCGCCGCGACCGTCGAGACGGCTCCGCTGCTGCCCGCCCCGGTGCGCCACAGCGGCGACCGGATCGCCGACCGGTACCGGCTGGAGGAGTGCCTGACCCAGGCCGGCGTCTTCACCAGCTGGCGCGCCGTCGACGAGAAGCTGCGCCGCGCCGTCGGCATCCATCTGCTCGCCTCGGGCCACCAGCGCTCCAAGGACGCCGTCGCCGCCGCCCGGCAGGCGGCGCTGCTCGGCGACCCGCGATTCGTCCAGGTCCTCGACGCGGTCGAGGAGGGCGAGCTGGTCTACATCATCCGCGAATGGCTCCCGGACGCCACCGACCTCGGCACCATGCTCGCCGAGGGACCGCTGGAGGCGTACGAGGCCTACCAGATGGTCCGTCAGGTCACCGACGCCATCGCGGCCGCACACCGCAGGGGGATGTCGCACCTGCGGCTCACGCCCTCCTGCGTGCTGCGCAGCGACAGCGGCCAGTACCGGATCAACGGCCTGGCCATGGACGCCGCGCTGCACGGACTGGCACCCGAGGACCGCGCGGCGGCCGAGCTCGACGACACCCGGGCCATCGGCACGCTCCTCTTCGCCTCGCTCACCCATCGCTGGCCCTACCCGGAGGACCGGCACGGCCTGCAGGGCATCCCCAGGACGGTCGGCGTTGTGCCGCCCGAGCAGGTCAAGGCCGCCATCCACCGGGGTCTGTCCGACCTGTGCTCCCGGGTCCTGTGCGAGCACCCGGTGCGCCACCTGGAGCCGCTGACGTCCCCTCAGGAGCTCGCCAAGGCGATCGCCCAGCTCCCCAGGATCAAGCAGCCCGAGCCCGAGCCGCTGGTGCTGCCCGAGTACCCGGCCACCGTCTACCCCCGTCGGGACCAGGGCACCACGGTGCCCCTCCCGCCGCGCCGGCCCAGCGCACCACTGCCGCCCACGCCCCCGCCCGCCCTGCCCGGACGTACCGGCAAGGCGCTCAAGTGGGGTGTCTCCCTGGTTCTGCTGGCCGCCGTCGGCCTCGGCAGCTGGGCGACCGCCCAGGCCCTGATGGACAAGCCCGGCACCGGCAACAGCCAGCTCCCGGTGAACGCCGGCGTCGGCGGCGCCACCTCCGCCAAGCCGCAGACCTCGTCGAGCGCGGCGGCGCAGCACCTGCTGAAGATCAATGGAGCGGCCGAGTTCTCCCCGCTGGGCGCGCCGATACAGGCCGATCAGGTGCCGCTGGCCATAGACGGCAAGGCGAGCACCGCCTGGACCACCTCGGAGTACCAGAACTACCCGAACTTCGGGAACCTCAGCAGCCGCGCCGACGGCAGCGGCATCATCGTCGACCTCGGCAGCGTCCAGAGCGTCTCCGGGGTCAGGCTCACCCTGCCCGTGGCCGGACAGACCCTGGAGGTCCTGGCTGCGCCCGCCGACGCCGGCGCCGCGCCCACCTCCGCCAGCTCCGCCTACACCCAGCGGATCGCCAACCTGAAGACGGTGGGCACCACCTTCGACAGCGCCCTGCTCGCCACCCCGGTCCGCACCCGCTACATCCTCATCCACATCACCAGCCTCCCGCCGGAGCCCAGCAACTCCGCCGCGTACCGCGGGGGAATCTCGGAGATCCAGATCGTCGGATGACACCGCTCCGGCTGACAGAGCCGGTCCTGGGTGACACTCTGGTGCCCGATCTCCGAGGGGGGAAGCACACACGTGGCCGGTACGCCGCAGGAAGACAGCGATGCCGAACTGCTGGCGCGCCATGTCGGGGGAGACCACGACGCGTTCGGCGAGCTGGTCCGGCGCCATCGCGACCGGCTGTGGGCGGTGGCGCTGCGTACCCTGGGCGACCGCGAGGAAGCCGCCGACGCGCTCCAGGACGCCCTCGTCTCCGCCTTCCGGTCCGCGCACACCTTCCAGGGGCGCTCGGCGGTGACCACCTGGCTGCACCGGATCGTGGTCAACGCCTGCCTGGACCGGGTCCGCCGCAACGCCAGCCGGCCCACCCGACCGCTCGACGAGCAGTCCACGCCCGACGACCTCCTGGGCCACGGCGAAGGCGCCGACATCTCGGCGGAGCGCGGGGAGCTGCGCCGCGAGCTGGGCACCGCACTCGCCTCACTCCCGGCGGAGCAGCGTGCGGCGCTCGTCCTGGTCGACGTCCAGGGCTACCCGGTAGCCGAGGCCGCACTGATCCTCGACGTCCCCGTCGGAACGGTGAAGAGCCGCTGCGCCCGCGGCAGGGCCCGGCTGCTCCCCCAGATCGCCCACCTCCGGCGCAGCCAAGCCCCGGACGCGTCGCCTGATGTTTCACGTACTCCAACCTCCCGGGGGACAACCCCCGGACCCCCGGCGACGACACCCGACTCGCCTGATGTTTCACGTGAAACAGAGGATCCGAAGGGAACGGGCGGCGGATCAGTGCTCCCGCACGCCCCTGGCGAGGCGGGTACCGCACCACCCAGACGGGAAGGGAACCCGAACCAGGGACCGACCGTCCCACTACTGGCCAAGCAACGACCCGAGGCAGGAGGTGAGCAGCCGACATGAGCCAGGCCACCCCGCCCTTCGGCCTCGACTCCTCCGGCCACCCCCCGGTCGAGGCCATCTCCGACTACCTGGAGGACCTGCTCCCGGCCGAGGCCGCGGCCGAACTGAGCGAGCACCTCGCGGGCTGTCCCGAGTGCCTCGACACGCACGCGGCCATCGAGGAGATCCGGTCGCTGCTCGGAGAGGCCGAGCCGGTCCAGCTCCCCGAGGACATCGCGATCCGCATCGACGCGGCGCTCGCCGCCGAGGCCCTGCTCAGCTCGACCGAGCCCGCCGCAGCCCCTGAGACGGCCTCAGCGCCCTCGCGGTCCCTCGGTGGCTCCCGTGGCACCGAGAGCTCCCCCGGCGCCGCGCACGGCCCGTCCGGGCCCTCCGACGGCAGCCGGGGACCAGGACGCAAGCGCCGACGCCCGTCGGCACGGGGACTTCGCCGGGCAGCCCTCGGTCTGGCGGCCCTCGCCGTCGTCGGAGTCGTCACCGCCTCAGTGATGCAGATCCACCCCCAGAGCACTTCCAGCGGCACTGCGTCCTCCGGTGCGGTTCCCCGTGCGGCAGGACAGCTAGAGAACGGCGCCAGGACGGGCCTGGTCTTCACCGAAGCCACGCTGGCCGAGCAGGCACGGCAGCTGGTGCCCGCAGACTCTCCCAAAGCCGCCACCGGGAGCGCCGCGACGGAGCAGTCCCCGGCCGGGGCGAGCATCACCGTGCCCGACTGCGTCACCCTGGCGGCACACCGCGGCACGGAACAGCTGCTGGCTTCCGCCCAGGGCACCTACCAGGGCATCGCCGTCTTCGCCCTCATCTACCGCGACACCAAAGACCCCGACCACACCGTGGACGTCTATCTGGTCGCCTCGTCCTGCGCCACTGCGGCCACCGCCTCGCCCGCCCAGCCCGGCCAGGTCCTGCTCAACCGCACCGTGCCGCGCGACTGAACCCTCCGGGAATGCGAGACACTGGGTAACCGTTGAGCGGGGTGGGCAGCGACCCGCCCACGCGTCAGCCCCAGGCTTGCGAAGCGATTCAGGAGATGTTCAGTGAGCGACGTCCGTAACGTGATCATCATCGGCTCCGGCCCGGCCGGCTACACGGCCGCGCTCTACACGGCACGTGCCTCGCTGAAGCCTCTGGTCTTCGAGGGTGCGGTCTCCGCCGGCGGCGCGCTGATGAACACCACCGAGGTGGAGAACTTCCCCGGTTTCCAGGACGGCATCATGGGCCCGGAGCTGATGGACAACATGCGCGGTCAGGCCGAGCGCTTCGGCGCCGAGCTGATCCCGGACGACATCATCGCGGTGGACCTCAGCGGTGACATCAAGACCGTCACCGACTCCGAGGGCACGGTGCACCGGGCCAAGGCCGTCATCGTCACCACCGGTTCCCAGCACCGCAAGCTCGGACTGCCCCGCGAGGACCAGCTGTCCGGCCGCGGCGTCTCCTGGTGTGCCACCTGCGACGGCTTCTTCTTCCGCGACCAGGACATCGTCGTGGTCGGCGGCGGGGACACCGCCATGGAGGAGGCGACCTTCCTGTCGCGCTTCGCCAAGTCGGTCACCGTGGTGCACCGCCGCAGCGAGCTCCGCGCCAGCAAGACCATGCAGGAGCGCGCCTTCGCCGACCCGAAGATCAGCTTCGCCTGGAACAGCGAGGTCGCCGAGATCCACGGCGACGCCAAGCTGAGCGGACTCACGCTCCGCGACACGGTCACCGGGGAGCTGCGTGAGCTGCCCGTCACCGGACTGTTCATCGCTGTCGGCCACGACCCGCGCACCGAGCTCTTCAAGGTCCAGCTGGAGCTGGACGACGAGGGTTACCTGCGGGTCCAGGCCCCCTCCACGCGCACCAACCTGGAGGGTGTCTTCGGCGCCGGCGACGTCGTCGACCACACCTATCGTCAGGCGATCACCGCGGCCGGCACCGGCTGTGCCGCCGCCCTGGACGCCGAGCGCTACCTGGCCGCCCTCGCGCACGCCGAGAGCCACGCCGCAGTCGCGGTCTGAGCCACCTCTCCATCACCCACTGAGCCAACTCAGTCATCACCCCAGCACCCCCAAGGAGCCCCCGTGGCCGGCGCCACCATCACCGTGACCGACGACACCTTCGAGACCGAGGTGCTCAAGAGCGACAAGCCTGTGCTCGTCGACTTCTGGGCCACCTGGTGCGGCCCGTGCCGCCAGGTCGCCCCCGCGCTCGAGGAGATCGCCGCCGAGTACGCGGACAAGATCACCATCGCCAAGCTCGACATCGACGCCAACCCCAACGTCCCCGCGACCTACGGCGTTCTCTCCATCCCCACCATGAACGTCTACCAGGGCGGCGAGGTCGTGAAGACCATCGTCGGCGCCAAGCCCAAGAGCGCTCTGGTCCGCGACCTCGCCGAGTTCCTCGCCTAGGTCCGCAGCAGTACACGACGCCGGGACGGCCACCACCCTGTGGCCGTCCCGGCGTTCGCATGTTTCACGTGAAACGGTGGGGGTTTTGCGAGGGCTCCGAGGGGTCGGCCCCGAAGGCATCGAACTACCCGGAACGGCGCGTACGATCATGGCAGCCGATGAGGAGGGGACCCTCACGTCATGACCCAGCAGCAACCAGCGCACGCCTACCGATGGCAGCTCGGTGACACCGGACCGGTAGTGGCAGAGATCCGGTTCAAGCTCGGCCTGTTGGGACTCCTGCCCGCCGTGGACAGCACCGTGGGCAGCTCGCTGCCCTCCGCGAGCTCACTCTTCGACGCCCTGGTCGACGCCGCCGTGCGCTACTTCCAGCAGCAGCGCGGACTCACCGCCGACGGCATCGTCGGACCGGAGACCTATCGGCACCTCAACGAGGCCCGCTGGCAGCTCGGCGATCGCGTCCTCACCCATGTCGTCGGCAACCTCCAGGTCGGTGACGACGTCGCCCAGCTCCAGCAGCGGCTGCTCGACATGGGATTCACCCCGGGTCGGATCGACGGCATCTTCGGGGCCACCACCGCACAGGCCCTCAGCGAGTTCCAGCGCAATATGGGCATCTATCCCGACGGCACCCTGGGCCCGGCCACCTACACCGTCCTGGCCCGGCTGGCCCGCACCGTCGTCGGCGGCGCACCCCATGTGATGCGGGAAACCGAGATGCTGCTGCGCTCCGGCGCGGCCCTGCCGGGAAAGGTGATCGTCATTGATCCCGGCCACGGCGGCGATGACCCGGGCGTCACCGCGCACGGCCACACCGAGGCGGCGATCGTCTGGGACATCGCCACCCGGCTGGAGGGCCGACTCACCGCCCTGGGGGTACGCACCTACCTCACCCGCAATGCGGAGCAGGGCGGGGACGAGGCCCAGCGCGCCCAGTTCGCCAATGCCACCGACGCCAATCTGATGCTCTCGCTCCACCTCGACGGGCACCACAACCCTCAGGCCGCCGGCGCTTCCAGCTACTACTACGGGGACGAGAGCCGGGGCCGCTGGTCCCACACCGGCAAGCAGTTCGCCGGCCTGCTCCAGCGCGAGCTGGTCGCCCGCTGCGGCCTCGGCGACAACCGCAGCCATGCCCGGACCTGGACCCTGCTGCGGTCCACCCGGATGACCGCGGTACGCCTGGAGCTCGGCTATCTGACCAACCCCGAGGACGCCATGCGCCTGGTCTCCCCGCAGGTGCGCGCGCAGGCCGTGGAGGCCATCGCAGTGGCCGTGCAGCGCCTCTACCTCCCCCCGGAGGAGGACGCCCCCACCGGCGTCCTGCACCTGCCCGCCGACCTCCGCAGCAGCTGAGCGCTCCCGCCCGTTTCACGTGAAACATCAGCGTGGCTCGGTTCGCGCGGGCGTCCGGGGGTCGCCCCCGGAAGATTGGACCACGTGAAACATCAGAGCGGCCGCAGTGAGGGCTCCTTCTGGACGGCGCCGAGCAGCCGCTCCAGGGCGACCTCCATCTCCCCCTTCCAGGAGATCGCCGAGCGGAGCTCCAGCCGCAGCCGCGGATAGCGCGGATGCGGCCGCACCGTCTTGAAGCCGACGGCCAGCAGGTGGTCCGCCGGCAGCACACAGCCCGGCCCGGACCACCTGGCATCACCGAAGGCCTCGATCGCCTTGAAGCCGCGCCGCACCAGATCCTTGGCGACCGCCTGCACCAGGGTGCGTCCGATGCCCTGCCCCTGATAGTCCGGCAGGATCCGAGCCGTGATCAGCTGCACCGCGTCGGGAGAGAGCGGACTGGTCGGAAAGGCCAGCGACCGGGGGACATAGGCGGCCGGCGCATAGAGCACAAAGCCCACCGGTGCGTCGTCGACGTAGGCGATCCGGCCGCAGGAGCCCCACTCCAGCAGGACCGCAGAGATCCAGGACTCCTTCTCCAGCTCCGCCTGCCCCGCCTTGATCGCGGCTTCCCCGTTCACCGGGTCCAGCTCCCAGAACACGCAGGAGCGACAGCTGAGCGGAACTTCAGCGAGAGAGTCGAGAGTCAGCGGTACCAGCCTGCGTCCCATGCACCACACCTTTGGGCTCGGCGGCGGTCAGCCGCGCTGCATCCTGGTTCCACGATAGATCCGCCGCGCGCTGCGTGGGATTCAGGTCGACAGCACCGTGTCGGGACCGGTCCAGGATCATCCCGGAGACAAAGCCGCCGAGCACACCGGCCACCAGTTCCGCCGTCAGGAACACCGCTCGTCTGTGCTCACGCATGGCCCCTCCATGGGCTCGACAGCGCTGCCGAGAGCCTTCGGCGCCATCGTAGTCACCGGTCCGGGCAACCAGAAGGGCCCTTGTTTCACGTGAAACAAGGGCCCTTCCGCAGCTGTGCTGTCTCCGGCTCAGGCGCCGGGCTCCACGGTCTCGCTGTCCATCCCCTGCTTCAGCAGCTGGCCCTCCCCGGGAGCGAAGGAGCCGAGGATGCGGTCCAGATCCTCCACCGAGGCGAACTCCACCACGATCTTCCCGCGCTTCTGGCCCAGCTCGACCTTCACCCGGGTGTCGAAGCGATCGGAGAGCCGACTCGCCAGACTGGCGAGGGCGGGGGACACCAGCTTTCCGGCGCGAGGACCCCGGGGACGACGCTCGGGGTTCCGCTCCTCCGACATCAGCTTGACGATCTCCTCGACCGCACGCACCGAGAGTCCCTCGGCGTTGATGCGATGCGCCAGCTTGTCCTGCTCGGTGGCATCGTCCAGAGCCAGCAGAGCCCTGGCGTGGCCCGCGGACAGCACACCCGCCGCGACCCTGCGCTGAACCCGGGGCGAGAGCTTGAGCAGACGCAGCGTGTTGGAGACCTGCGGACGCGAACGTCCGATCCGGTCGGCCAGCTCCTCATGGCTGCAGGAGAAGTCACGCAGCAGCTGGTCGTAGGCCGCCGCCTCTTCCAGCGGATTGAGCTGCGAGCGGTGCAGGTTCTCCAACAGGGCGTCAAGAAGGAGCTTGTCGTCCTCAGTGGCCCTGACAATCGCCGGAATGGTCTCCAGCCCCGCCTTGCGCGAAGCGCGCCAGCGGCGCTCGCCCATGATCAGCTCATAGCGGTCCGGGGACATCTGCCGGACCACCACCGGCTGCAGCAGGCCCACCTCCTGGATCGAGTGGACCAGCTCCTTGAGGGCGTCCTCGTCGAAGACTTCGCGCGGCTGGCGCGGGTTGGGGGTGATCGCGTCCAGGGGGATCTCGGCGAAGTACGCCCCCTCCACCGCCTGAAGCTCAGGGGCGGTCACCGTTTCACGTGAAACAGCGCTCTCGACGGTGCGTTCCAGGGTGCCGACCCCGCCACCGCCCGAGCCGGATTCCGTCCCCCCGTTCAGCGAGGGAACCTCGCCCGGAGACCGGGTACCCCCGATCGCGGCGGGGGCCGGCCTGCTCTCCGGACCGGTGGCCGCCGGGATCAGTGCCCCGAGACCACGACCCAGACCTCTACGACGCTCACTCACCGCTGCCCCTCCATCGTGCCGTGCTCTGCGTGCTGCCCTGCGGCGTGCTGTCCGGTACCGTCCTGCTCCGCCATGCGGCGGGGCTGCTGCTGATAGACACCCGGATTCCCCGGCGATGCGGCGAAGCGCTCGTCCGCGGCCCGCTGGTCCTTCTCGGCCCCGCGCAGCGCGATCTCCTTCGCGGCCTCCAGATAGGAGAGCGCGCCCGTCGACCCGGGGTCATAGGTGAGAACCGTCTGCCCGTAGCTCGGCGCCTCCGAGACGCGCACCGAGCGGGGAATGCTGGTCCTCAGCACCTCGTCCGCGAAGTGGCTGCGGACCTCGTCCGCGACCTGCGAGGCCAGTCGGGTGCGGGCGTCGTACATGGTGAGCAGGATCGTGGACACATGGAGATGAGGATTGAGGTGCGCGCGCACCAGGTCCACATTGCGCAGCAGCTGGCCCAGCCCCTCCAGCGCGTAGTACTCGCACTGGATCGGGATGAGCACCTCGCGGCCGGCCACCATCGCATTGACCGTCAGCAGGCCCAGGGACGGCGGGCAGTCGATCAGCACATAGTCCAGCGGCTGTTCATATGCCTCGATGGCGCGCTGCAGCCGGCTCTCCCTGGCCACCAGCGAGACCAGCTCGATCTCCGCACCGGCCAGGTCGATGGTGGCCGGGCAGCAGAAGAGGCCCTCCACATCCACCACCGGCTGCACGACATCGGCGAGCGGCTTGCCCTCGACCAGGACGTCATAGATCGAAGGGACGTCGGCATGATGGTCGATACCCAGAGCCGTGGAGGCGTTCCCCTGCGGGTCCAGGTCGATCACCAGAACTCTGGCTCCGTGCATGGCCAGAGAGGCCGCTAGATTGACGGTCGTGGTGGTCTTGCCCACCCCGCCCTTCTGGTTGGCGACCACCATCACTCGAGTGGCCGCGGGGCGCGGCAGCGCCTCCCCGACCCGTCCCATCGCATCGACGGCGGCCTGGGCTGCCCGTCCGATGGGTGTGTCGTCAATCAGCGGCGGTGCTTCCGACTCCTGCATGGGATGCATGGGCGCCAGTGTTTCATGCGTCGCTGT
Source organism: Streptomyces sp. 846.5 (assembly GCF_004365705.1). Lineage (NCBI taxonomy): Bacteria > Bacillati > Actinomycetota > Actinomycetes > Kitasatosporales > Streptomycetaceae > Streptomyces > Streptomyces sp. 846.5. Next base: position 4,085,371 of record NZ_SOBN01000001.1, on the reverse strand, counting down.
TTCACGTGAAACAGCGGCCCCCATCTGTCCACTCCGGACCCGCGGCCCTGGCAGTGGTCCCTCTACGGTGTGAGTCTCGCTGGGCAAGGGATCGCCCCCCTCTCCGTCACGGCTGTCGATGAAATCATCGCGCAGCCCAGTGACATGCGGGGACGGTTGTGGCCCTTCTGGGCCCACTGATGGCCGATCTTCACCCAAACGACGACTGAACTGAGCGGCTCCACGACTGCGGCTCAGGATCCCGGGAAGCAGAGAGCGACGTTTCACGTGAAACACGATGCCCGTTATAGGTGATATATGACGGAACGACACTCCGGAAAGCGGAAGGGCCCCTGTTTCACGTTTCACGTGAAACAGGGGCCCTTCCGCTCCCGTGGAACAACTTCTAGCGGCGTCGCTTGGAGCTTCCCCGGCTCCCGCCGCCCGCCGACTGCCCCGGGGCGCGACCGTCCTTGCGCGCCGCCCTGGCCCGACGGGTCGCCGCCCGGACGCCGCCGGGGCTCTCCCCGACCTTGACGCGCACCACATGGGTCGGGGTCTCCACCACACCCTCGCCGGCCACGTCCACCGACCACTCGGTGGCTCCCAGCTTCACCAGGGCGCCCTTGTGGTCCACCAACTCCTGGGCAGCCGAATCACCCTTGAGCGCCAGCATCTCCCCGAAGGGACGCAGCAGCGGCAGTCCCCATCCCGCCAGCCGGTCCAGCGGAGCGACCGCGCGCGCGGTCACCACATCCACCGCCAGCTTGCCGACCATCTCCTCGGCCCGCCCCCGCAGCACCGTCACATTCTCCAGACCGAGCTCCTTCACCACCTCCTCCAGGAAGGTGGTCCGCCGCAGCAGCGGCTCCAGCAGGGTGATCCGAACGTCCGGGCGTGCCAGCGCGACCGGAATACCCGGCAGCCCGGCCCCCGAGCCCACGTCGCACAGTGAGGCGTCCTGCGGCAGCAGCTCGCCCAGCACGGCGCAGTTCAGCACATGCCGCTCCCACAGTCGCGGCACCTCGCGCGGACCGATGAGCCCACGCCGCACCCCCGCGTCCGCCAGCAACTCGGCGTAGCGCACCGCCAGCCCGAAGCGGTCCCCGAACACCGCCCGCGCCGCCGCAGGGGCTTCCGGGAGTTCCCTCGAGAACTCCTCGGCCACCACACGCCCGTCCGCCTCCGACATTGCCGAACCTCTCCCTCACCGCGGCAGCACGGCCCCGTCTGCACATCGCAGACGGGGCCGTCACTCGTTCACATCACCCTGTCCCAGTGTGGAACAGCCCGACTACGCCGGCAGCACCACGACGCGACGCTGCGGCTCCTCGCCCTCGGACTCGCTGCGCAGCCCGGCGGCCGCGACGGCGTCATGGACGACCTTGCGCTCGAAGGGCGTCATCGCCCGCAGCTTCACCGGCTCACCGCTCTCCTTGGCCTCCTTGGCCGCCTGAGCACCGAGCTCGGCCAGCTCGGCACGCTTGCGCGCCCGGAACCCGGCGATGTCCAGCATCAGCCTGCTGCGCTCCCCGGTCTCCCGGTGCACGGCGAGCCGGGTCAGCTCCTGCAGAGCCTCCAACACCTCGCCGTCCTGGCCGACCAGACGCAGCAGCGAGCGGTCGTCTCCGGGCCCCTCGCCAATGATCGACACGGAGGCGCGGTCGCCCTCCACATCCATGTCGATGTCACCGTCGAGGTCCGCGATGTCGAGAAGGGCCTCCAGGTAGTCCGCGGCGATCTCACCCTCCTGCTCCAGGTGGCCGAGCACGTCGGTGGCCGTCGCGGCACTCTTCGACTCGTCGCTGGGGACGGGTGCCACGGTTCCTTCCGTCACGGGTGGACTCCTTTGGATTCTTTGATGCTGACAGGGGAAAACAGTGCGGAAGTAGTCGCCAGGACGTGCCTAGGACTTCTTCTTCGGCCGACCGGCCGGCTGGGGGTTGCGCTTGCCCGGCTGGTTGGTGCGCTTCTGGCCGCTGCTCTGCGGGGATCCGGCGCCACTGCCCGCGGCGGCACCGCCGCCGCCCGTCTTGGCCCGCCCACGGGCCTGGCTCGGCGTCTTGTTGTCGGGCGTCTGCTTGCTGGGCGTGGTCGCCTTCGGGGTGCCGTTCTTCGCCGTGCTGTTCGCTGTTGTCTCGGCCTCGGCCGCCTCGACCACGGCATCGGCCGGAGCCGTCCCGGCGGCGCCCGCGGCACCGCTCTGGCGCTGGGCCTTGGTCTGCCGCTTGGGCTGCTGCCGGCGCACCGGGGCGGTGTCCTCGGGAGCCTCCTCGACCGGGGCGCTGCCGCCCTTCACCAGCGAGGCCAGCCCGGCCTTGACCGGGGTGCCGTCGGCGTTCAGCTTGCCCGCGGCCTTCAGCCGGTCCTGGCGCTGCTTGAAGGCCACCGAGCCCGGCGTCGGGTTCTGCCGGATGATCACCAGCTGCTGGCCCAGGGTCCACATGTTCGAGGTGACCATGTAGATCAGCACGCCGACCGGCATGTTGATGCCGAAGAAGATGTAGATGACCGGGAAGACGTACATCATCATCTTCTGCTGCTGCATGTACGGCGTCTTGACCGTGAGGTCGACGTTCTTCGTCATGAGCTGGCGCGTGGTCAGGAACTGCGTGAAGCACATCGTCAGAATCATGATCGCGGTGACGACCTTGACGCTGGTGAGCGTGGAGTGCACGAACGAGGCGGACAGCGGTGCGCCGAAGATGTGCGCCAGCTGGGCGCTGGCCAGCAGGTTGCCCTTGATGACGCCGACCGGCTTGTTGTGCGCGACATTGCTCAGCACGCCGTACAGCGACATGAAGAACGGCGACTGGATCAGCAGCGGAAGGCAGCTGGAGGCCGGGTTGGCGCCCGCCTCCTTGTAGAGCTTCATCTGCTCTTCGGCGAGCTTCTGCCGGTCACCCTTGTAGCGGTCCTGGATGACCTTCAGACGGGGCTGCAGGGCCTGCATCGCCCGCATCGACTTGGTCTGCTTGATCGTCAGCGGGATCATGCAGGCGCGGACGAGGATCACCAGCGAGACGATCGCCAGACCCCAGGCCCAGCCACCGGTAGGCGTGAAGACCTGGCTGTACAGCGAGTGGAACTGGACGATGATCCACGAGACGGCTGTGTACAGCGGGCCTAGGATCGGGTCGAGAAACCCCACGGTCATGCTCCTTGGGCGTTGGTCGAGGGAGCCGGCACATCGGCCCGGCTAGAGGTGTGGGGTCCCAAGTCGTCGGTCTTAGGGGAGACGGGGATGTCCCGGGACAGAACATTGCGCATCCGCCGGTACCAGACGGGGTGCTTCCGGGCAGGAACGTAGTCGACGCCGCCCGCACTCCACGGATTGCACCGCAGGATGCGCCAGGCAGTCAGGGCCGTGCCCTTGACGGCGCCGTGGACCCTGATCGCCTCGAACCCGTAGCGCGAGCACGAGGGGTGGTAACGGCAGACCGGCCCCAGCAGCGGGCTGATCGTCCACTGGTAGAGCCTGATCAGGCCCAGCAGCAGGTATCGGCCCGCCAGAAGCCCGGCCAGGCAGACAGCCGCCACCAGCAGGTACGTCACTGCCCTGCTCCCATCGGCGAGGATGCATCAGGAGGTGCGGTACCGGTCCCGCGGGAGCGCCCGCCCCGGGGGGCGGACAGCTTCCGCAGTGCGGAATCCAGGTCACGTTCCAGGTCCGCGAATTCCGCCGTCCCGGCAGGGGGCAGCGCGCGTACCACTATCAGGCTACCTGCGGGCAGCCCGGCGATACGCGTGGCCATCAGGTGACGCAGGCGACGCTTCACACGGTTGCGGACCACAGCCGGTCCCACGGCCTTGCTGACGACAAAACCCGCACGCGCCGGAGAGTGGCTCTCCCCGGCGCTGTGCGGGTCCGTTGACGACAAGTCCGTGGTGGCCACGGGGTCGCTGTCGCCGTACGGCGCCCCGGTCGCGACATCCCTGCTCTCGCTGAGATGCACGACCAGGAGCGGTCGTCCGGCGCGACGGCCCCGCCGCACCGCGGTCGCGAAGTCCTGGCGCCGCCTCAACCGATGTTCGGAAGGCAGCACGACATGACCTGATAGATCAGGCGGACAGGCGAGCGCGGCCCTTTTCGCGGCGGGCCGCGAGGATCGCACGGCCGGCACGGGTGCGCATCCGCAGGCGGAAGCCATGGGTCTTCGCACGACGACGGTTGTTCGGCTGGAAAGTGCGCTTGCTCACGGGGGGACTCCAGGATGAATCGAAGGGTCGCGGGGCGTCGGTAGCCGTCACCGTGCGTCCGCGCGATCCCCATAACCGTTATGTACGGTGATCCACGACGCCCGTAGCTGCGCGCCGTGGTGTGCGGATTTTCCGCGGGCATGCGGCAGCGGCCATCGACAACTCGACCTCGTTACGGTACGCGGAAGCCGGTCCACGGGTCAAACCAGCCCCTTCCGCAGCACGCCCCGGACCCGGCCTGCCCAGTGGTCCCCTTCCGGTCTGCGACACTGCTGTACACAGCCTGTGGACAAGAACTTGAATGCGGGCCCCCGGCTGACTACCGTTGGCAAACTCCTCCCGCCCGTCCTCCCCACCTGGCCCCCACCACCTGCCCCGGTGGAACGAGAAAGCGTGCACCAGTGGCTGATAACAGCAGCGACCTTGCGACCGTGTGGGCGCGGGTCGTCGAGCGACTGGGCAACGACCAGGACGTCAAGACCATGGACGCCCAGTGGCTGCGGAGCACCCAGCCGATGGGCCTGATGCAGGACACCGCGCTGCTGGCCACCCCCAACGACTACGCCAAGGGGGTGCTTGAGGGCAGGCTCCTGCCGGCGATCACCGAGCAGCTGAGCCGGGAGTACGGCCGCCCGATGCGGATCGCCGTGATCGTGGACGCCAACGCCGCCCCGCTCGCCCCGGCGCCGCAGCCCCCGCCGCCCCGCGAGTCCGAGCAGCAGCTCCCGCAGCCGGACGAGTACCCCTATCCCCAGCAGCGCGACTTCAGCCCCGACTACGGCTACGACCGCCGCGGCGACCGGCCCGTCCCTCCCTACCAGGAGCGCGGCGGCTACTACGGCGTCCCGGCCGGCGGACCCGGCGGCGGCTACCAGGGCGCGTTCCCCGGCCGGGCACCGCACGACCCGGAGGACGAGTGGCCCCCGGTCGCTCAGCAGCCGCCGCAGCGCTCCTGGGGGCAGCACCGCGCCGCGGAGGAGCCCTTCCCGCCCCTGGCCGGCCACCCGAACGAGCCCCAGGGCGGGCGGGACGGCCGGGACGAGCGCGACCCCCGGCACGGATCCCCCCGCCACGGCGACCCCCGGCACGCCGATCCCCGCCAGAACGACTCCCGGCAGGGCGACCCCCGCCACCAGATCGAGCAGGCCCGTGAGGACGGCGGCGATCACCTCCCCTCGCTGCGCCAGGAGCCGACTCCGCCGGAGCACCCCAGGAACCGTCCCGGCGGCGGCTCCAGCGGCGCGCCCGCGCTCCCGCGCAAGGACGAGCCGGCCGCGCGGCTGAACCCCAAGTACCTGTTCGAGACCTTCGTCATCGGTTCCAGCAACCGCTTCGCCCACGCGGCCGCCGTCGCCGTCGCCGAGGCCCCCGCGAAGGCGTACAACCCGCTCTTCATCTACGGCGAGTCCGGCCTGGGCAAGACCCATCTGCTGCACGCCATCGGGCACTACGCCCGGAGCCTCTACCCGGGGACCCGGGTGCGCTATGTGAGCTCGGAGGAGTTCACCAACGAGTTCATCAACTCGATCCGGGACGACAAGGGCGACGGGTTCCGGCAGCGCTACCGCGACATGGACATCCTGCTGGTCGACGACATCCAGTTCCTGCAGAGCAAGGAGTCGACCCAGGAGGAGTTCTTCCACACCTTCAACACCCTGCACAACGCCAACAAGCAGATCGTGATCTCCTCCGACCGGCCGCCCAAGCAGCTGGTCACCCTGGAGGACCGGCTCCGCAACCGCTTCGAGTGGGGGCTGACCACGGACGTCCAGCCGCCCGAGCTGGAGACCCGGATCGCGATCCTCCGCAAGAAGGCGCTCCAGGAGCAACTGAACGCCCCGCCCGAGGTGTTGGAGTTCATCGCCTCCCGGATCTCGCGCAACATCCGGGAGTTGGAGGGCGCGCTGATCCGGGTGACGGCCTTCGCCAGTCTCAACCGGGCGCCGGTGGACCTGCAGTTGGCCGAGATCGTGCTCAAGGACCTGGTGCCGGGCGGCGAGGAGGCCGGCCCGGAGATCACCGCGCAGGTCATCATGCAGCAGACCGCCGCCTACTTCGGTCTGAGCGTGGACGACCTGTGCGGCTCCTCGCGGAGCAGGGTGCTGGTCACCGCGCGGCAGATCGCGATGTACCTGTGCCGGGAGCTCACCGACCTGTCGCTGCCCAAGATCGGGGCGCAGTTCGGCGGCCGGGACCACACCACGGTGATGCACGCCGACCGGAAGATCCGCACGATGATGGCCGAGCGGCGCTCCATCTACAACCAGGTCACCGAGCTCACCAACCGCATCAAGAGCTGACCCGGCGGCGGCGGACCGCCGGCGGTCCGCCGCCGGACCGCCGCAGAACCGCCGCAGAAGGGCCCCGGAGGACGCCTCGGGGGCCCTTCTGCCGTCTCCGACGGCCCGCACGGGAGTGCCTCTGATTCGAACAGGAACAGTCCGACCAACCCCGGTCCACAGGACGACGGGGTTTTCCCCGTCCACACCCTGGGGAGAGCGGAGTTATCCAGAATCCCTCCACAGGCTGGTCCATCATGGAGCTGTCCGCGCAGCTCACCTGCCTGTGGGCTTGTGGGAAGATGTCGTCCACAGGGTGTGGACAACTGAAGGGCCGTCAACACGGCGCCAGGGTTATCCACGCGCCGTCCCCAGGACCAGGCCGGTTGTCCCCAGATTTCGTCGGGTTCTCCACAGCAATGTCCACAGTTCGGCAACATCAATCCACATTTCACTTCTCCGAGTGAAAGACGACACACGATGTTGTCAGAGGGGCTGGGGAGAACCGGGCACAATCCTGGGGACGCAGCTGGGGAAAACCTGGGGACAACTCAACTGCCCTGTGGGGGAAGGGTGCTGCGTCCACAGCCCGGGTAGTTTTTCCACCGGTTCCCCACAGGTCCAATGTGGACAGAAAAGCGGGTCTGAGCTGGGTGGAATGGGGTTATCCACGGTTTCCACAACCCCTACTACTACTACCCCACGTATAGAGCTCGGGGATGATCGAAAAGCAGGTGGGCGCTTGATCTGTGGATGACGGCGACCCGACACGGGTTCGAGCCGTCTTCCCCCCATCTGCCTCGGCTGTCGGTGGAGTGCGTCAGACTGTCTCCAGCAACAGGGAGCGGCCGGGGCCACTCGCACCGGACTCCGCACCCACAGGAATGGTCCCCACCCTGGGGACGGGCTCAAACCGAGACCCACCCGCAGACATGACGAAGACGCGATGAACAACAAGCAGCACACAGGAGGCGGTTACCGGTGAAGTTCCGGGTCGAGCGTGACGTCCTCGCGGAGGCCGTGGCCTGGGCCGCGCGCAGCCTCCCGGCACGGCCTCCGGTGCCTGTGCTCGCCGGGCTGCTGCTGGCGGCCGACGAGGGCAAGCTGAGCCTGTCCGGATTCGACTACGAGGTCTCGGCGCGGGTCGAGACCGAGGCGGACGTCGAGGAGCCTGGCACCGTCCTGGTCTCCGGTCGGCTGCTGGCCGACATCTCGCGTTCGCTTCCCAACAGGCCTGTGGAGATCTCCACCGACGGCGTGCGCGTCATCGTGGTCTGCGGCAGCTCGCGATTCACACTCCCCACGCTTCCTGTGGACGAGTACCCCGCGCTGCCGCAGATGCCCACCGTCTCCGGCACCGTCCCCGGCGAGGCCTTCGCCGCCGCGGTCGCCCAGGTGGCCACCGCGGCCGGGCGCGACGACACCCTGCCGGTGCTGACCGGTGTCCGGGTGGAGATCGAGGGGGACCGGGTCACCCTGGCCGCCACCGACCGCTACCGCTTCGCCGTCCGCGACCTGATGTGGAAGCCCGAGCAGGAGGGCCTCTCCGCGGTCGCCCTGGTGCCCGCCAAGACGCTCCTGGACACCGCCAAGTCCCTCAGCGCTGGCGACGTGGTCAGCATCGCCCTGGCGGGCAGCGGCAAGGGCGAGGGGCTGATCGGCTTCGAGGGCGCCGGGCGGCGCACCACCACCCGGCTGCTGGAGGGCGAGTTCCCCAAGTTCCGGGCGCTGTTCCCGACCGAGTTCAACTCGGTGGCGACCGTGGCCACCCCGGCGTTCGTGGAGGCCGTCAAGCGCGTCTCGCTGGTCGCCGAGCGGAACACCCCGGTGCGCCTGAGCTTCGAGCAGGGCGTGCTCACCCTGGAGGCCGGCTCCGGCGACGACGCCCAGGCCACCGAGCGGGTCGACGCCGACCTGGAGGGCGACGACATCTCGATCGCCTTCAACCCGGCCTACCTGCTGGACGGCCTGGCGGCCATCGACGCCGCCGTCGCCCAGCTGAGCTTCACCACCTCGACCAAGCCCGCGCTGCTCAGCGGAAAGCACGCGCCGGATGCCGAGGCCGACGAGGCGTACAAGTACCTGATCATGCCGGTGCGGCTGTCCGGCTGACTCCAGCCTCCCGGGGGACGACCCCCGTACCCCCGCGGGCGGGTGGCAGCTCACGCGGATGGGTCCCTGCGCCCGGTGCCCTCAAGGCATCGGGCGTAGGCTCACGTCTGGCGGCAAGGGCGCCGCGCGCTGTGCAGTCACCTCGAAACGAAGGACTTCGCGATGGAGCTCGGACTCATCGGTCTCGGCAAGATGGGCGGAAACATGCGCGAGCGCATCCGCCGCGCGGGCCACACCGTGGTCGGATACGACCGCAACCCGGACCTTGCCGACGTCTCCAGCCTCAAGGACCTGGTCGCGGCCCTGCCCGCGCCGCGCGTCGTATGGGTGATGGTCCCGGCCGGCGGCCCGACCCAGGACACCGTGGACCAGCTGGGCGAGCTGCTGGAGCCCGGCGACATCGTCGTCGACGGCGGCAACTCCCGCTGGACCGACGACGAGAAGCACGGAGCCGAACTGGCCGCCAAGGGCATCGGCTTCGTCGACTGCGGTGTCTCCGGCGGCGTCTGGGGCCTGCAGAACGGCTACGCCCTGATGTACGGCGGCAAGGACGAGGACATCGCCCGGGTCCAGCCGATCTTCGACGCGCTCAAGCCCGAGGGCGACTTCGGCTCCGTCCACGCCGGCAAGATCGGCGCGGGCCACTTCGCCAAGATGGTCCACAACGGCATCGAGTACGCCATGATGCAGGCCTACGCCGAGGGCTGGGAGCTGCTGGAGGCGGTGGACAGCGTCACCGACGTCCGCGAGGTCTTCCGGTCCTGGCAGGAGGGCACGGTCATCCGCTCCTGGCTGCTGGACCTGGCCGTCAACGCCCTGGACTCCGACGAGCACCTGGACAAGCTCAAGGGCTACGCCGCCGACTCCGGCGAGGGCCGCTGGACCGTGGAGGCCGCGATCGACAACGCCGTGCCGCTGCCGGCGATCACCGCGAGCCTGTTCGCCCGCTTCGCCTCGCGGCAGGACGACTCCCCGCAGATGAAGATGATCGCCGCGCTGCGCAACCAGTTCGGCGGCCACGCGGTCGAGAGCAAGTAACCCCCTTTTCAGACAGCAGAGTTGACGAGAAGAAGGCTGACGAGTCCAGAGCATGCACGTCGCGCATCTGTCGTTGGCCGACTTCCGCTCCTACGCCCGGGTCGAGGTTCCGCTCGATCCGGGCGTCACCGCGTTCACCGGGCCCAACGGCCAGGGCAAGACCAATCTGGTCGAGGCGGTCGGCTATGTCGCCACCCTGGCCAGCCACCGGGTCGCCGGTGACGCCCCGCTGGTGCGCCTGGGCGCCGAGCGGGCGGTGATCCGCGCCAGTGTGGTGCGCGAGCAGCGGCCGACCCTGGTCGAGCTGGAGCTGAACCCGGGGCGGGCGAACCGGGCCAGGATCAACCGCTCCGACAACGTCCGCCCCCGCGACGTCCTCGGCCTGCTGCGGACCGTGCTGTTCGCCCCGGAGGACCTGAGCCTGGTGAAGGGCGATCCGGGGGAGCGCAGGCGCTTTCTGGACGAGTTGCTGGTGGCCCGCGCGCCCCGGCTCGCGGGCGTGCGCCAGGACTACGAGCGGGTGCTGAAGCAGCGCAACGCGCTGCTGAAGAGCGCCGCGATGGCGCGCAGGTCGGGAGCCAAGGCGCAGCTGTCGACCCTGGACGTCTGGGACGAGCATCTGGCCAGGGCCGGCGCGGAGCTGCTGGCGCAGCGGCTGGACCTGGTCACCGCTCTGCAGCCGCTGGTCCGCAGTGCCTACGAGGAGCTGGCGCCGGGCGGCGGTCCGACCCGCCTGGAGTACCGCAGCTCGATGGGGGAGGGCGTGCCGTTGAGTGGCGGCCGGGACCCCTTGTACGCGGCGATGCTGGGGGCGCTGGGGGTGGCCCGCAAGCAGGAGCTGGAGCGCGGGGTGACCCTGGTCGGCCCGCACCGGGACGAGCTGGGGCTGCAGCTGGGCGAGCTGCCCGCCAAGGGCTACGCCAGCCACGGCGAGTCCTGGTCGTACGCGCTGGCGCTGCGGCTGGCCTCGTACGAGCTGCTGCGGGCCGACGGCGGCGAGCCGGTGCTGATCCTGGACGACGTCTTCGCCGAGCTGGACACCCGGCGCCGGGAGCGGCTGGCGGAGCTGGTGGCCAACGGCGAGCAGGTGCTGGTCACCGCCGCGGTGCCGGAGGACGTGCCGGAGGCGCTGGCGGGAAGCCGTTACTCGGTCGCGAACGGTGAGGTCGACCGGATCTCCTGATGCCGACTGTGGTCAGCTGATGTCGGTGAGGCCTCGTAGGCTTGCTTCCCCAAGCTGGGGAGAGTGAGTCTGCTGTGAGCGATTCGACCGAAGAAGGCAGTGGGGCGGGCGAGCCGCAGCTGTCCGGCGTGGACCTGGCCCGGGTGGCGCTGCGCAACGCCAAGGAGCAGGCGCGGCTGCGCGGCGACAATGTGCGGCAGAAGAAGGAGGCCCGGCGGACCGGGCTGCGCTCCGGCGCGCGCGCGGACGGGCGCGACCCCCAGCCGCTGGGCGCAGCGATCAGCCGGCTGGTGGCCGAGCGCGGCTGGGAGGCCCCGGCGGCGGTGGGCGGGGTGATGGGCCGCTGGCCGCAGATCGTCGGACGGGACCTGGCGGCGCACTGCGAGCCGGAGCACTACTCCGAGGACGACCGGGTGCTGTCGGTGCGCTGCAGCTCCACCGCCTGGGCCACTCAGATCCGTTTGCTGGCACCCCAGTTGGTGCGCAAGCTGAACGAGGAGCTGGGCCACGGCACGGTGAAACTGATCAAGGTGCAGGGGCCTGCGGGGCCTACGCGTTCCTACGGTCGGCTGAGGGCCCCGGGGAGCAAGGGTCCGGGTGACACCTGGGGGTGAGCGGCGGGTCACCGACCGGACCGGCTGAGTGCCCATGTGAGCCCATCTCGCCCCCCGGGCGTGTGGAGGAGACAATCCGCCCGGATTTCGTGCGGCACGGGGGAAGCCAGAGGCCGCCAAAGGCCCATGAGTGTCAGTCGCACCGGTACACTGGAGAAAGAAACCGCCGCTTGCGGTGACGTAGCAGTGACCTAGCAGTGACTGAGTCGAGTGCCGAGGCCGCTCCGGTCCCACCCACGGGGTACGGAGACGGTCCGAGCTGTGCCAGAAAGGGCGCTTCGTGGCCGATTCCGGCGACCCCAGCCAGACCCCCGAAAACCTGTCCGCCGAGGCCGCCGCTGCCGCAGCGCCCGTGACCGAAGAGGTCGCGGAGGTGTTGGAAGCCCTCGCGCCCTCCTCCGGCTCGCTCTCGGAGAACAACTCGTCCTACGACGCCAACGCGATCACCGTGCTGGAGGGTCTGGACGCGGTCCGCAAGCGCCCCGGCATGTACATCGGCTCCACCGGCGAGCGCGGCCTGCATCACCTGGTCTACGAGGTCGTGGACAACGCGGTGGACGAGGCCCTCGCCGGGCACGCCGACACCATCGGGGTGACCATCCTCTCCGACGGTGCGGTCCGGGTCAGCGACAACGGCCGCGGCATCCCGGTGGGCATCGTCCCCGGGCAGGGAAAGCCCGCCGTCGAGGTGGTGCTGACCGTGCTGCACGCCGGCGGCAAGTTCGGCGGCGGCGGCTACTCCGTCTCCGGCGGGCTGCACGGCGTCGGCGTGTCCGTGGTGAACGCGCTGTCGCAGCGCCTCGCCGTGGAGATCCGGACCGACGGCTACCGCTGGACCCAGGACTACAAGCTGGGCGCCCCCACGGCCGAGCTGGAGCGGCACGAGGAGACCGACGAGACCGGCACCACGGTCACCTTCTGGGCCGACGGCGACATCTTCGAGACCACCGAGTACTCCTTCGACACCCTGTCGCGGCGCTTCCAGGAGATGGCCTTCCTCAACAAGGGCCTCACCATCGGGCTGACCGACGAGCGCCCCGACCACGTCGACGACGACGGCAAGCCCTTCACGGTGACGTACCACTACGAGGGCGGCATCTCCGACTTCGTCACCTACCTCAACTCCCGCAAGGGAGACGTGATCCACCCCACCGTGATCAGCTTCGAGGCCGAGGACAAGGGCCGCACGATCTCGGCGGAGATCGCGATGCAGTGGAACACGGCGTACAGCGAGGGCGTGTACTCCTTCGCCAACACCATCCACACCCATGAGGGCGGCACCCACGAAGAGGGCTTCCGCGCCGCGCTGACCGGTCTGATCAACCGCTACGCGCGCGACAAGAAGCTGCTCCGGGAGAAGGACGAGAACCTCACCGGCGAGGACATCCGCGAGGGCCTGACCGCGATCATCAGCGTCAAGCTGGGCGAGCCGCAGTTCGAGGGCCAGACCAAGACCAAGCTGGGCAACACCGAGGCCAAGACCTTCGTCCAGAAGGTGGTCCACGAGCACCTCAACGACTGGCTGGACCGCAACCCGGTGGAGGCCGCGGACATCATCCGCAAGTCCATCACCGCCGCGACCGCCCGCGTCGCCGCCCGCAAGGTGCGCGACCTGACCCGTCGCAAGGGCCTGCTGGAGACCGCCTCGCTGCCCGGCAAGCTCTCGGACTGCCAGTCCAAGGACCCGTCCGAGTGCGAGATCTTCATCGTCGAGGGCGACTCGGCCGGCGGCTCCGCCAAGCAGGGCCGCGACCCGCGGGTGCAGGCGATCCTGCCGATCCGCGGCAAGATCCTCAACGTCGAGAAGGCCAGGATCGACAAGGTCCTGCAGAACGCCGAGGTCCAGGCGCTGATCTCGGCCTTCGGCACCGGCGTGCACGACGACTTCGACGTCTCCAAGCTGCGGTATCACAAGATCGTGCTGATGGCCGACGCCGACGTCGACGGCCACCACATCAACACCCTGCTGCTCACCCTGCTGTTCCGGTTCATGCGGCCGCTGATCGAGGGCGGCTACGTCTTCCTGGCCCGGCCGCCGCTGTACAAGATCAAGTGGGGCAAGGACGACTTCCAGTACGTCTACTCCGACCCCGAGCGCGACGCGGTCATCGCCGCCGGGCGCGCGGCCGGCCGCAAGCTGCCCAAGGACGACGCGATCCAGCGCTTCAAGGGCCTCGGCGAGATGAACGCCGAGGAGCTCCGGATCACCACCATGGACCGCGACCACCGGCTGCTCGGGCAGGTCACCCTGGAGGACGCGGCCCGTGCCGACGACCTGTTCTCCATTCTGATGGGCGAGGACGTCGAGGCCCGCCGCTCCTTCATCCAGCGCAACGCCAAGGACGTCCGCTTCCTGGACGTGTGACGACCGCTCGGCAGTACGAGCACGTCAGACGGTCCCTGGCAGCACGCACGAGAGGAAACTGACCAGCAGTGGTCGACGACGACAAGCCCACCAGTCCCGAGGGTCCCGAGGGCGACGCGCCCCAGGGGCTGCCCGTCCAGGTCGAGGCCGACCTGCGGATCGAGCAGGTCGAGCTCGAGAGCGAGATGCAGCGCTCCTACCTCGACTACGCGATGAGCGTCATCGTGAGCCGCGCCCTGCCGGAGGTCCGCGACGGGCTCAAGCCCGTCCACCGCCGGGTGCTGTACGCGATGTACGACGGCGGCTACCGCCCCGAGAAGGGCTACTACAAGTGCGCCCGCGTCGTCGGCGACGTCATGGGCAACTACCACCCGCACGGCGACACGTCGATCTACGACACCGTGGTGCGCCTGGCGCAGCCCTGGTCGCTGCGGATGCCGCTGGTGGACGGCAACGGCAACTTCGGCTCGCCGGGCAACGACCCGGCGGCGGCGATGCGCTACACCGAGTGCCGGATGATGCCGCTGGCCATGGAGATGATGCGGGACATCGACGAGGAGACCGTCGACTTCTCCGCCAACTACGACGGCCGCTCGCAGGAGCCCGACGTCCTCCCGGCCCGCTTCCCCAACCTGCTGGTCAACGGCGCCACCGGGATCGCGGTCGGGATGGCGACCAACATCCCGCCGCACAACCTGCGCGAGGTCGCCTCCGGCGCGCTGTGGTACCTGAACAACCCCACCGCCTCCAGCGAGGAGCTGCTGGAGGCGCTGATCGAGCGGATCAAGGGCCCGGACTTCCCCACCGGCGCGCTGATCGTCGGCCGCCGCGGCATCGAGGACGCCTACCGCACCGGTCGCGGCTCGATCACCATGCGCGCCGTGGTCGAGGTCGAGGAGATCCAGGGCCGGCAGTGCCTGGTGATCACCGAGCTGCCGTACCAGGTCAACCCGGACAACCTGGCGCTGAAGATCGCCGACCTGGTCAAGGACGGCCGGGTCGGCGGCATCGCCGACGTCCGCGACGAGTCCTCGTCCAGGACCGGCCAGCGGCTGGTGATCGTGCTCAAGCGCGACGCGGTCGCCAAGGTGGTGCTGAACAACCTCTACAAGCACACCGACCTGCAGACCAACTTCGGCGCCAACATGCTGGCCCTGGTCGACGGGGTGCCGCGGACGCTGGCGATCGACGCCTTCATCCGGCACTGGGTCAACCACCAGGTCGAGGTCATCGTCCGGCGCACCACCTTCCGGCTGCGCAAGGCCGAGGAGCGGGCCCACATCCTGCGCGGGCTGCTCAAGGCGCTGGACGCGATCGACGAGGTCATCGCCACCATCCGGCGCTCGCAGACGGTCGAGGAGTCCCGCCGGGGCCTGATGGCGCTGCTCGCGATCGACGAGCTCCAGGCCAACGCGATCCTGGAGATGCAGCTGCGCCGGCTGGCCGCGCTGGAGCACCAGAAGATCACGGCCGAGTACGACGAGCTGATGGCCAAGATCAACGAGTACAACGCGATCCTGGCCTCCCCGGACCGCCAGCGCGCGATCATCGCCGAGGAGCTGGCGGTCATCGTGGAGAAGTACGGCGACGACCGCCGCTCGACGCTGATCCCCTACGAGGGGGACATGTCGGTCGAGGACCTCATCGCCGAAGAGGACATCGTCGTCACCATCACCCGCGGCGGGTACGTCAAGCGCACCCGCAGCGACCTCTACCGCTCGCAGAAGCGCGGCGGCAAGGGGGTGCGCGGCGCACAGCTGAAGCAGGACGACATCGTCGACCACTTCTTCGTGACCACCACGCACAACTGGATCCTGTTCTTCACCAACAAGGGCCGGGTCTACCGGGCCAAGGGCTACGAGCTGCCGGACGCCGGCCGCGACGCCCGCGGCCAGCACGTGGCCAACCTGCTGGCGTTCCAGCCGGGCGAGCACATCGCCCAGGTGATGGCGGTGCGCACCTACGAGGCCGCCCCCTACCTGATCCTGGCGACCCGCGAGGGCCTGGTGAAGAAGACGCCGCTGAAGGACTACGACTCGCCGCGCTCCGGCGGTCTGATCGCGATCAACCTCCGCACCGACGAGGAGGGCCGCGACGACGAGCTGATCGGCGCGGTGCTGGTGTCCGCCGAGGACGACCTGCTGCTGGTCAGCAAGAAGGCCCAGGCGATCCGCTTCACCCCGACCGACGAGGCGCTGCGGCCGATGAGCCGGGCGACCTCAGGTGTGAAGGGTATGAGTTTCCGTGAGGGCGACGAACTGCTCTCGCTGAACGTCATCCGCCCGGGAACCTATGTGTTCACTGCGACCGACGGCGGTTACGCCAAGCGGACGAAGGTGGACGAGTACCGTGTTCAGGGACGTGGTGGGCTGGGGATCAAGGCAGCCAAGATCGTCGAGGACCGGGGTACCCTGGTCGGCGCTCTGGTTGTGGAGGAAACGGACGAAATCCTGGCAATCACCCTGGGCGGCGGAGTGATTCGCACCCGGGTTGCCGAAGTTCGTGAAACCAGTCGTGACACCATGGGCGTCCAACTGATCAACCTGGGTAAGCGGGACGCCGTCGTCGGCATCGCCCGCAACGCCGAGGGAGCCGGTGAGGACGACCTGGACGAGAACGGCGAGGACGGCACCGAGGGCACTGCGTCAGCGGACTCCGGCGCCGCCGAGGCCACCGCAGTCGAGGTCACGGCCGGGGCAGTCGACAACGGGGACGACGACCAGGCGGACGGCTCGTCCGAGTAGTCGCCGCACCGGACCGACACATGGACACGGGCCAGCACCGACCGGTGCCGGCGGGGAATTGCGGGAGGACCAGGGTGAGTGGAGCCAACGGCGCGGCAGGTGGTGCCGGCGGCGCCGCCGCGGGGCGGCAGGGACCGGGTGCGCCCCCGGGCGGTGCGGCAGGCGGATCCGCCGACCACACTCCGGGATTTGGGCCGGCTGGGCAGAACGCTGCCGGAACGACGTCGATGATGCCGACGGTCACGGGGGGCACGCCGCCGCGCGCGCCCGCCGTGGGCGGCGGCAGCGGCGGCGGTAATCCGCGCCGCCGCCAGGGCGGGGCGCAGGGCCAGCAGGCCACCGCCGCTACCCCGGCCGCGCCCGGGACGGCCGCCCCGGCGGCTCCGGAGCGGTCCGGCTACTCGACGCCGACGACCTACCAGAAGGGCCAGGCGACGCCCGCGGCCGGCACCCGGGTGCCGCCGGCGGTGGCGTCCCCCGCTGCGGCGCCCGCAGCCGCGGCCGCCAGGCGCCCCGGACCCGCCGCCGGGCCCGCGGCGCCCCCGTCGGGCCGTACCCGCAGGGCACGGCTGCGGGTCTCCCGCACCGACCCCTGGTCGGTGATGAAGATCAGCTTCCTGCTGTCCATCGCGATGGGCATCGTCACCGTGGTGGGCGTCTCGCTGCTGTGGATGGTGCTGGACACCGCCGGAGTGTTCAGCTCGATCGGTGGCACCCTGAAGCAGGCCACCGGCTCCGACACCACCGGCGGGTTCGACCTCCAGTCGTACCTGTCCTTCGGCAATGTGCTGACCTTCACGGCCCTGATCGCCGTGATCGACGTGGTGCTGATGACGGCCCTGGCGACGCTGGGCTCCTTCATCTACAACACCGCCGCGGGCATCACCGGCGGTGTCGAGCTGACCCTCGCGGAGGAGGAGTAGGTCCTCCGCGGACCGTTCGCAGCCCGCCGTTACGGGGGCTGCGAACGGATTTGGGCAGATCGGCATAGGTGCGCTAATCTTTCAACGCAACGCAGCGCGGACCTATAGCTCAGACGGTTAGAGCGCTTCCCTGATAAGGAAGAGGCCGGAGGTTCAAGTCCTCCTAGGTCCACCAGCGCAAACGCCCCGGAAGGTAGCCCTTCCGGGGCGTTCTTTGTGCCCTCTACCCCCATTGTTTACGCCAGCCATCCAATTGCCATCCATATCCCCGCGATCAGCGACCCCCCATGCCGTCCCGCAACTGGGCGCTGATCTTGGCGGCGGCGGCCCGCTGGGTCTCCGTCGTGACGTGGGTGTAGATCGCCAGCGTGGTCTGAATCTGACTGTGCCTCAGGATCTTCATCGCGTCGTTCGGGTGGACCCCGAGCCATGCGAGCAGGCTCCCGCAGGTGTGCCGGGTGTCGTGCAACCGCACCCTTCGCTGCGCGGAGCGCTTGACTCTCCGCTGGAAGCACTGCGAGAAGTGATCAGGGTCATACAGGCCACCGGTCTCGGTGCCGAAGACCAGGTCCAGATCCGTCCACTTCTCCCCGGCCTTGGCCCGCTCCAACTCCAGCAGCCGGCGCCGCTCCCCCAGCGCCTCCACGCAGAACAGCGGGAGCGGCAGCGCACCCTTGGACGCCTTGGTCTTCAGGTCCACGTGGACCAGGCCCTTGCCCTTCTGCCGCTGCACCTGCTTGCGCGGGTGCGCCACGCCCTGGCCAAGGTCCAGGTCGATCCAGCGCAGCCCCAGCAGCTCACCGCGCCGCAGGCCCAGCACCAGGGCCAGCACGAAAGCGGCGTACAGCCGGTGCGGACGGGCCGACCGCAGGAAGGCGATGGCCTCCGCAGCGGACCAGGGGATGACCTCCTTCGACTCGGCCGAGGGGATGCCGACCAGCGTCACCACATTGCGGAGCAGCAGTTCCTCCCGCATGGCGCTGTTCAGGGCGTTGCGGAGCACCTTCATGCACTCCTGGATGGTGGACGCGCCCGTCTGGTCGGCGGTCATCTGCCGCAGGAAGGTCCGGACGTCCTTGACGTTCAGTCTGGTCAGCGACTTCTTTCCCAGCTTGGGGATGAGGTAGAGCCGCACCATCGACTCGTACTTGTCGTAGGTGGTCGGCCGCTGGGTGGGCTTCACGATCTCGGCCAGCCAGTAGAGCAGGAAGGGGCCGATCTTCCACGTCTTGTCGGGGGTCGGCACCCCCTTGGACTCCAGTTCCAGCAGTTTGGCGATCTTCTCGGCTACCTCGTCATAGGTCTTGCCGTAGCGGGAAATCCGCTTCGGCACGCCCTCGGTCGTGGTCACGTAGACGCGCCCGTGGTACGTGCCGTCCTTGCGGCGGGTGATGCTCCCCGCCCCGTTCGGCCTGCGCTTGGCCATGGATCAGTTCTCCTCAGCGGACTGGCGGCGGATGTACTCGGCCAGGGCGTCGGCGGCGATCCGACGGCTCCGGCCGATGTGGAAGCTGGGCAGTTCACGGGCGCGGAGCAGGTCGTAGACCTTGCTACGGCTCAGTCGAAGGGCGGACATGACTTCGGGCACGGTCAGGGCTTCGGCGGTGGTCATCGCGGGCTTCTCCCCAGGTGTGAAGCGGTTGCTAGGGCGGGGTGTCCCAGTGCTGTCCCGGCACATCGGGGACGTCGGTGCTGGTCAGGGCGTGTGCTGGGACAGTGGGACAGCTGGGACAGTTCCGGGGGTGTCCGGGTGTCCCAGGGCGGTGGTGTAGGTGCCGTTGGCGGCTTTGAGTTGGCCGTCGGCGGCCATGCGTGAGCAGGTCTTGCGGGTGAGTTCGTAGTCCAGGCCGGTGGCGTCGGCGATGTCCTTGGGGCGCTGACCGGGGTGGGTGCGGACGTGGCGCAGGATGGTGGCGCGGGTGTCGGCGATGGTGTGCTCGGCGGCGGCGCCGGGCAGCAGCCGCCAGTGCCCGGTCTCGGGCTGGAATGCCAAGGCGTGTTCGGTCTCGTCCACGTCGCGGCCGGTGATGTGCAGGACGCCGTCGGCCTGGCCGCGGGCGCGCTTGAGGACGATGGTGGTGTCGGCTGCACCCGCCAGGCCGTTGGTACCGGAGACTTCCGCGAGGAAGTCGTCAGAGGCGGCTTTGCGGACGTGGTGGACTAGGACCAGGGCCACCCCGAAGTGGTCGGCCAGCCGCTTGACCTGCGACACGGCGGTGTAGTCGGCGTCATAGGCGGAAGATCCGGGGGCTGCCTGTCCGCGCACCTTGGCGAAGACGTCCACGACGACCATGCGGGCGTCGGGGTGCTCGGTGAGCCAGCCGGCGATGGCCTGCACGCCGCCCTGCGGCAGCGGCGGGCAGGTCGTCACCAGCGTCAGCGCCCCCGGGGCGGGCTTGCCCTGAAGGAGCTTGCCCATCCGGTTCTGGAGCCGACGCGGGGTGTCCTCCAACGCCAGGTAGAGGACGGGGCCTGCGGTGACGGGGATCGTGCCGAACGCGGTGCCGCCCGCCGCCACGGTCAGCCCCAGTCCCAGGGAGAGCCAGGACTTGCCGACCTTGGGCGGTCCGGTCAGCAGGGTGACCCCTTCGGCCAGGATGCCGGGCACCGCCCACCGGGGTTCGGGGAAGACAGTGCCCATGAGCTGGTCGGCTGTCCACAGGGTGGGGAAGCCGGACGCCATCGGCCCCTGGTCCTGCGGGGGCTGGTCGTCCTCGGGGGCCTGGTCGGGGTTGATGACGCGCAGGTGTGGCGGGGGCGTTGGAGTCACGGAACCTCCCTCAGGTGCAGTGGAGCAGGGGTGACGGGGGTTCAGTAGTCCGAAGCCCTTACGGGCAGACCCTGAGTGGGTGAAAATCTGGTTGGTGGCCGTCTGGCCGACGTCGTTTCGCCTTGGCGCGTTCCGAGCCCGCGGTTCAGTAGGACGCTGGGGGTCCACCGACAGGCACCCGGAAATGTTGCTCCGAGCACGCGAATCAGACTCTTACGCCTGCGGACCCCCGCTGGACGGCCACGCGCTCGCGGCTGTCGAGGGAGGGAGGTGCCGGGGCGATGGACGTGATCCACGAACGGTGTGCGGGGATCGACATCAGCAAGGTCGACGTGAAGGTGTGCGTGAGGGCGCCCAGCACCGGGAAGCGGCGCCGCAGCGAGGTCCGCACCTTCCCCGCGGTCACCAGCGGACTGCTGGCGATGCGGGACTGGCTGCTGGCCGAGGGCGTGACCGTGGTCGGCATGGAAGCCACCGGCGTGTACTGGAAGCCGGTGTTCTACCTGCTGGAGCACGACATCGAGTGCTGGCTGCTGAACGCCCGGCACATGAAGTCGGTGCCCGGCCGCAAGACCGACGTGAAGGACTCCGAGTGGATTGCCCGGCTGGTCGAGTACGGGCTGGTCCGCGCCAGCTTCGTGCCCCCGGAGCCGATCCGGCAGCTGCGGGACCTGACCCGCTACCGCACCGAGGTCATCCGGGAGCGCACCCGCGAGATCCAGCGGACGGAGAAGCTGCTGGAGGACTCCGGGATCAAGCTGTCCAGCGTGGTCTCCGACCTGACGGGCAAGTCGGCCCGGGCCATGCTGGAGGCCCTGATCGGCGGGGAACGTGACCCCGGACGGCTCGCGGACCTGGCGCTGGGCAGCATGCGCCGCAAGACCGCCGACCTCGTCGAGGCACTGACCGGCAACTTCACCGACCACCACGCGTTCTTGCTGCGGGCCATGCTCGACCGGATCGACGCCTGCACGGCGATGGAGAACCGGCTGAGCGAGCGGATCGACGCGCAGGTGCGGCCCTTTCGCCGCCGCATCGACCTGCTGATCACGATCCCCGGAGTGGGCACCCGCGCCGCCGAGGTGATCCTGGCCGAGATCGGGGCCCAGATGGAGCGGTTCCCCACCGCCGGCGATCTGGCGTCCTGGGCCGGCGTCTGCCCCGGCAACCACGAATCGGCCGGCAAGAGCAGCAGCGGGAAGACCCGGCACGGCGACCCCTGGCTCAAGGCCGCCCTCGGACAGGCTGCCGTCGCCGCCTCCCGCACCAAGGACACCTACCTCGCCTCCCGATACCGGCGCCTGGTCGGACGCCGCGGCAAGAAGAGAGCCCTTGTCGCTCTGGAGCACTCCATCCTCGTCGCCATCTGGCACATGTTCACCAACGATGCCGAGTACGCCGACCTCGGCGGCGACTACTTCCTCGAACGCACCGGCAAGACCAGAGCGACCCGACGGCTCATCAGCCAACTCAACCAACTCGGCTACCAAGTCAACCTCCAACCCATCGGAGTGCTCTGAACAGCGGAAACGGTCACGGAGCGGGGGATTTTCGAATCAGGCGGCCAGGGTGCGCGGGCGCTGGGCGCCGTGGCGGAACCCGGAGCGGATGGTGCGCGCGGCCTCACCCTCGCCCTGGCCAACCGCGCGGGCGGCGTCCATCAGCGCGGGGAACACCTCGGACTCGGTCAGCTCGCCCCCGGCGATCAGCTCCCCCAGTGAGGCGGCGGCGCCGAACAGGCAGGCGTTGTGCCGCTGCTCGGGGGAGGTCAGGACGGCGGTGATGCTGCGGGTGATGGCGGCGTTCAGGTAGCGGGTGCGCCGGTCGCTGCCGCGCAGCAGCGGCACCGTCAGCGGCCCTGAGGGCCGCAGCGGGGCCGGTGCCAGCAGGTCGGCCAGCCAGTGCGGCAGCGGCGCCGGTGGGGCGTCGTTGAGCACGGTGTAGGGGCCTTTGGCTGTTTGGCTTCCGGGGGCGACGACCAGGCCTCCGGCGGCGCGGGTGTCGATCTTCCATCCGAGGGTGCCGGTGGTGTTGCGGTAGGTCCGGCCGGCGGGTGCCTGGTAGTACAGGTGGGTGCCGCCGCTGGGGGTGGCCACGGTGAACGTCTCGCGCCATCCGGGGTCCTGGTCTGTGGCCAGGTGGGCGAGGACGTCGGCGCCGGTGTGCACGTCCTGGTCGTGCCAGGGCGGGGGCGGGGTGTCGCCGGGGTGCTTGGGGGTGTCCAGGTCGACCACCAGCAGGTGGGAGGGGCCGCAGGCGATGCCGATGTTGTAGGCGCCGTTGGTCCAGCCGTGGGTGATGACGGCGGGGTCGGTGGTGGCGCGCTGGTCCCAGTTCTTGATGGCGGGGCGCTTGCCGCCGGGGATCAGCAGGAAGACGTGCCAGCCGCGCGCGGCGCAGGCCAGGGCGGCGTTCAGCAGCTCGGACATGAGCAGGGGTGTCCTTTCGGGGGTTGGTGCGGCCGGGCGGGCGGAGTCGGGGTCTCGCCCGCCCGGCCGTGTACTGGGGTGGTGCTGAGGGAGGCTCAGGCGGGCGTTTCGGGGTCGGTGTCGAGGCTGAGCTGTCCGGGGACCTCGAACACGGGCTCGGGGGGCAGCAGGGCGGTGACGGCGTCGCGGTGGGCGTCGTCGGGTGCGGGGCAGATGGCGAACTGGTCGGCGGTGGCGATCCACCCGGCTCCCAGCGCGCACAGGCGGGCCTCGGTGAAGTCGGTGAACCACCACGGCAGGTCGTTGACGGGGTCGGTGAGTTCCTGGCCGCATACGTCGCAGTGCAGGGTGTGCGCGGGGAAGGTCTTCAGGCTCACGGGCGGGTGCTTCTTCCCGGGGCTAGAGGGTGAACAGGGTGTCGATGTCGGGCGGGGGCGGGGTGGTGGCGCGTTGCTGTTTGGTGGCGCGGGTGCGGGCGCCGTCGTGGCAGGCCGGGCACCACGCCGCGAGTGCCGACGCGGGCAGGGTGACCAGCCGGTGGGTGGGCTGGGTCATGGCGGTGGGGTCGGCGGGTGCGGCCAGGAGCAGGATGCGTCCGCCGTGGACGGCGGCCAGGGCGCCGTGGGTGCGGTCGCAGCGCTTGCCGGTCTTGGTGTGGGAGCGTCCGCACTGGCCGGTGCACTGGCAGGTGTAGGCGGCGGTGTTCATGACGGCTTCCCACAGGGGGAGTTCGCCGACGGGTCCGGGGATGCTCACAGCACCTCCAGGAGTTTGCTGGCGATCCACTGGGCGACGTTGCAGGGCACGGCGTTGCCCGCTTGCGCGGTCTGTTCGCCGACGTTGCCCTTGACGATGTAGTCGTCGGTGAAGCGCTGGGCGCGCAGGTGTTCGCGCGGGGACAGCATCCGGAACCGGCACTCCTCCAGCTCCAGCGCGGCCAGGTCCGCTCCGGCCCCGGCGAGGGCGGCGCTCTCGTGGGTGGCGATGGTGTGCAGGGGGTCGGCGGTGGTGGTCGGCTTTCCTTTGCGGTAGGGGATGACCAGGCCGTGGTGGTTGCCGCCGGCGGTGATGGTCGCGAGGGGGTCGGCGACGGGGCGGGTGGTGGAGCCGCCGCCGCGGTGCTCGGTGATGAACGCCCCGGGGATCAGCACGCCCTCGCTCTCGCGGGTGGTGCGGGTGCGCATCGGCACCGTCACCGGTACCGCGCTGTCGTTCCAGCTCCCGCCGGTGGGCACCAGCAGCGGCGGCACGGCCACCCCGTCGCCGATCCGCAGCGTGCGGGTGGGCAGCGGGCTACCGGCGGCGGGGAAGGCGCGGCCGTCCCCGCCCCGGTCGTCGTGGTTGACGGTGACCACGGTCGGGGTGCGGTAGCGGTCCAGGCCCAGCCGGATCTTCTTGACCGTGTTCGCGGCCAAGGGCCGCATGCCCAGGGTGGGGCGGTCGCCGATGCGGGTGCCCAGGTCGGTCCAGTCGATGACGGCGGCGGCCGGGCTGACGTAGGGCTCCACCACCTGGTGGCGGCAGGCGGAGTTGGGGCAGCGGTAGTCGTACTGCTGCCGGTACTTGCCGATCTTGCGGCCGTTGCGCCACGCCTGCACGGCGTCCACGTCCACCCCGCAGGTGGGGCACCAGGCGCGCGGCGACAGCCGCAGGTCCGGGGCGTCCATGGCCAGCTTGGTGAAGACGATGAAGATCCGGTCCCGCCACTGGCTGGCGGGGTCGTTGCCGGGGTCGCCGACGTGGGCGGCGTTGGCGGAGACCACCTGGTGGCGGTAGCCCAACTGCTCGAACCCGGTCAGCCACCAGGGGAACAGCGGCCAGGCGGTGGCGAACCGCACCACGTTCTCGCACACGATCGCCTTGTAGTCGTGGATCTCGGCCGCGCGCAGGATGTCGTACGCGGTCGCCCGGGTGCGCTCCCACGCCGCGTGCGCAATCGGGCCCTGCTCCAGCAGGTCCAACTGCCCCGGCGTCGGGGGTGCCTTGGGGCGCGCGACGCCGTCGGCGGGACTGCCCTCGTAGCAGATCGGCGACCCCACCAGAACATCCGTCTTGGGGAGTTTGCGCATGTCGTAGTGGTCCAGGTCCACGCACAGGTGCTCGGCGTCGGGGAAGTTCGCCGCGTGGGTCTCGATCGCCCGGTCCCAGTGGTTCGCGCCCACGGCCACGTCGAAACCAGCGTTGGCGAAGCCCTTGGAGTCCCCGCCGGCCCCGCACAGCAGGTGACCCGAGGTCGGGGCGCTCACCGCGCACCCCCCACGGCCGAAGCGCTGGACGGCTGTCGGGCGGCGGGTCCGACGCGCTGGCCGATCAGGGTCAGCTCCCCGTTCCCGGCGTTGAGCAGGCCGGTGACGGTGCAGCACAGTCCCTCGGCGACGATGTTCTGCAACTGCAGCCAGGGCTTGGGGAAGAACGTGACCCGGATCGATCCGGTGGTGTCGGTGAAGCGGACCTCAGCCCACGGGTACCCGGCGTTGCTGACGTGCCGTTCGATGCTGGTGACGGTGCCGGACAGGGCCACCTCGCCCTGGACCTGGCCGGTGGCGTGGAGTTCGGCGACGGTCACCGTGTCCTGGCTGAGCACGCGGTCGGTGACGGCGGCGAGCTTGGCCGCCAGGTGGTGGCGGGGATGGTCGGAGAAGGAGTGCAGGGCGACCATGGCGGACACGATCACATCGCACAGTTCGTCGGCGACGTCGGCGCGGGTGTGGGTGGTGCCCTTGCGGGGATTCTGGCCGGTGGCGCCGATGTAGGCGGCGGCGGCCTCTCCGGCTTCCTCGGTGACCTTCAGCAGCCGCAGCGCGGTCTCCTGCTGGCCGGTGCCGTTGTGGGCGTCCAGCCACGCCACCAGGGCGGCGATGCTCTCCCACGGGCCCGGTGCGGGCAGCCGGGTCGGGGCGATGGGGTGTGCGGGTTCGGTGTCGTGGTGCATGGTGGGTGTTCTCCTGCCTGGTCTGGAATCGGTGCCGGGAGGGCCGCAGCGGCCGGGGAACCTTGCCGGGTGAGTCCGGCCGCTGCGGGCCAAAGAGAGCTGCTAGAACGGGGGTTCCTCGCTGAACCCGCTACCGGCCCCGGCCGTGGCGGGGCTGGGGGCGGGGGTGCCGGTGGCCCACTGGTCGGTCTGCGCGGGGGCGCCGAAGCCGTTGCCGCCGTTGGTGCGGTTGGCCTTGGTGACCTTGGCGGTGGCCCAGCGGAGGGAGGGGCCGATCTCGTCGACCTCGACCTGGAGCATGGAGCGGTTCTCGCCCTGGTCGTTCTTCCAGTTGTGCTGGCGCAGACGGCCGCTGATGATGACGCGCATGCCCTTGGACAGGGACTCGGTGGCGTGGTCGGCCAGCTCGCGCCAGGCGGTGCAGCGCAGGAACATGCCGGTGCCGTCGACCCACTGGCCGGTGGTCTTGTCGTAGGTGCGCGGGGTGGAGGCGACGGTGAAGCGGGCCGCGGCCACTCCGGCGGCGGTGAACTTCAGGTCGGGGTCCTCGGTCAGGTTCCCGACGATGGTGATGGTGGTTTCTCCGACGGACACGGTGTCCTCCCAGGACATCAGGGGTGGAACAGGTCAAGTGCCGTGGTACGAGGGCGAGAGCGGCGGGGTGCGGGTCTGCCGGTCCCCCGCACCACCCGCACCGACCACCCCGGGGTTGCGGGCGGCGGTTCGGGTGGCACGGCCGAAGGGGCAGGCCGGTCGGGTCAGCGGTTGCGGTTGGAGATGCGGATGTTGACCGCGCCACCCCGGCCGCTGCCGCCGCCGGAGTGGATCAGGACGTAGACCAGGGCGAGGACTGCGGCGAGGGCTGCGAGGGCGGTGGTGGCGGCGGCCAGGGCCTGGAGCAGGAACCCGATGCCGACTCCGGCCGCGCCCAGTCCGATGCCGCCGGCCAGCAGCCGTACGGCCACCGGGTCCCGGCCGATGCTGTAGCCGGTGGGCTGCGCGCCGGGGTTGGTGGTGGGCATGGGGGTGGGCTGGTAGACCACGGGCTGGACCTGTGCGGGCTGGTAGCGGACCAGGGGTCCGGCGGTGGTGGCGTAGTGGGGGTGGCCGTCGGCGTCGTACAGGACGGTGACCGGGGCGCTCTGGTCGGGGATGGGGTTCACGGTTGGGTCTCCTGACGGCGGGTCAGTGGATGTGGGACAGGGCGGTGAAGACGGAGCTGACGGCGCTGGACAGCAGGGGTGCGGCGCCGGTGCGGGCGAGGTAGAAGCCGAAGAGGAGGGCGACCAGGGCGGCCCCGGCGCCGAGGGTCCTGGCGCGCAGCATGAACAGCAGGGCGGCGCCGAAGACGAGGACTGCGGACAGGTTCACGGCCATGGCGGGGAACTCCTTGGGTCGGCGGGCGGCGGGGCGGGTCAGTTGGCGCGGCGGGCGTCGGCGCGGACGCGTTTGGCGAGGTTGATGAGGTGGCGTCCGGGGCGGATGCGCAGGCCGGTGGTGCGGCAGTGGCGGCAGGCCTTGCCCCGGCGGGGCTTGCCGCGCCGGTCGGTCACCAGGTGGTGGCCGATGCCGTTGCAGCGGCGGCAGCGGGCGAACGGGCTGGCCATGCATACGGCGAGGTAACCGAGGGTGAGGAGCAGGATGAGGGGTATAGCGGCGGCGATCAGGGTCACGGGGTGCCTCCCGGGCGGGTTTTGGGCCGTGCTGGGGGGAGGGCGCTAGGTACTAGCGTCCTGATCAGGCGATATATGGGGTGCTAGCGGGGGTGCTAGGTCTAGCGGGGTGGGCTGCTAGACCTAGCACCCGTTCCGGTCAGCTCGCGGCGGGCTTTCCGTCACGCTCTGCGATTGCCTTGGTGATGTCGGCGCGGGTGATGCCGCGTCGGTTGGCGCCCTTGCCGTCGGCGGTGGTGCCCCAGACCTGTCCGGTGGCCACCCCAAGCGGCTTCAGCGCGGCGGCGAGCTGATCGGGTGCCCAGCCGCCGTAGACGGTGGGGCGCAGCTCCGCCAGGCGGGCGGTGACGGTCTCGGACCAGACCTTGGCCTCGTTGGCGGGGACCACGGCCTGAACGTCGGCGAGCAGGTCGTATCCGGGGGTGGTGTCGGTGGGTGTGCTGTCGGCGTCGGCGGCGTAGCCGGTCAGCAGCCCGGCGCGTTCGCGGGCCACCCGGCCGCGGGTGGCGACCAGTTCGGCGGTGGGGGCGTTGACCTCAACGGCGCGGATGATGCGGGCGTCGCTGCCCTCGCCGACGAAGTAGGCGATGCCCTTGTCGGCCCATGCGAAGGTGGTGGCGCGGATGCCGTTCTTGTGCGCGGAGGTACCGAGGACCATGTCGTTCTCGGTGTGGCCCATGACCTTCAGGCACAGCCGCATGGAGGCGTTGGCGCTGATCCCGGTGGGCAGGGACTTGGCGTCGGGGCGCTGGGTGGCCAGCAGCAGCACGATCCCGGTGGCAGGTCCCCGCTTGACCAGGTCGGTGCAGATCTCTTCGAACTCCGCGCCGTACTTGGGGTGTTCGAACCACTTCTGGCACTCGTCCACGCCGATGACGATCGGGTGCAGCCCGAGGGACTTCTTGGAGGCCAGGTCGGTGGTGACCTTGGACTCGGGGCAGATGTCGCGGGGCAGGGAGCGGATCATCTTGGCGCGGCGCCGCAGTTCGGCCTGGACCTCGCGCATGTCGGCCAGGGCGTAGAGGATGTCCTCTTCCTCCTCGCCGGCGCGGTGGCGGTGGGAGACCTTCTCGCCCACGGGGTCCAGGTCGCCGGTGCCCTTCAGGTCGTAGGTGTGCAGTTCGGCGCGGGGGTCCAGGGCGGCGACCAGCAGCAGCAGCCGGAGCAGGTAGGTCTTGCCCATGCGGGGGATGGCGCCGATGATCCCGGCGATGTACATCAAGGTGACCTCGACCCAGCGTCCGCGCTGGTCGGTGGCGAACGCGGCGGGCTTGAACAGGTCCACGGTCCCGGCCTTGAGCAGCGGCCAGGGCGGCATCTTGGTCTTGTTCATGTCCTGGTCGCCGACCCACAGCAGCATGTGTCCGGGGTGCTGGCCGGGCATCGGCTCGGGCCACACACACCCGAGCGGGCGCCGCAGGCCGGAGGCGAGCTTGTCGCGCTTGTCCATGACCTCGGTGGTGGTCACCCCGAAGGGGAGTTCCACGTCGGCGCGCCAGCCGGGGCCGTCGCGGGTGATGGGTGCGGTGAACACCAGCTTGCTGCCCTTGCTCAGCGCGCGGGTGATCTCCGCGATGCCCAGCACCGACAGCGCGCGCTCGACAATCTCCGACGTGAGCTTCTGCACCGTCGGACGGGTGACCGCGCGGGTGATCAGGGGCTTGTCGGCCGGGGCCCCGGCCACGCCTGCGGCCAGGACGGAGGCTGCCAGCAGTGCCATGTGGGTCCAGTCCGGGGTCATGACCAGCAGCACGGCCAGGAACGCGAACCCCAGCATGGAGGCCAGCCCGAGCACCCAGCGGCGCCACATGACCCGGTGGTCGCGGGCCCGCAGCAGCTTCAGGTACAGCTCGGCGTCCTCCTTGGTCACCGCGAAGTCCCGCAGCGGGGCGGCCTCCGCGTCGGTGACCCAGCGGCTCATCCGCCGCAGCAGCCGCCCAACGCCGCGCGGGGCGCGGCCGACCAGCTTGGCGGTGTAGACCGGCAGGCGGAGCGCGTGGAACGCGGCGCTGTGCCCGTAGTGGCGGGCCAGCCACCTCGCGGCGTTCTGGAACTCCGCCCGTTCGCGCAGCCACGCGGGGATGACCGGGCGCAGCCGCTCGGCCTTGACCTTCTCCAGCAGCGAGGGCTCCACCAGTCCCGGGCCGTCGATCATCGGCGGCGCGGCGTCCGGGTCGATGTCCAGCGCGGCCAGGGCCGCCCGGTCCTCGCTGCCGCGCTCACCCCGGGCGGCCTTGCCCAGGTCCAGCAGCTCCCCGCCGGTGGTGGGGGTGTTCAGGTCGGCCTCCAGGCGCGCGAACAGCTCGCGCTCCGGGTCACCGTCATCCATCGGGTGATTCACTTGGGGTTCCTTCTCTCATGTTCCTGCGGGATGTACGGGGAAGGGGTGCCGGGGCACGGCGTTTGCTGGCAGGCGGTGACGTGCCCCGGCGGCAGAACTAGGCGGCCCGGTCAGTCCCGGTGCCGGTGCCGGTGCCGCTTTCGGGGTCCAGGTCGGCGATGGCGTGGGCTTCGACGGCGGCCAGGAACTCGGCGGCGGCCTCGTGCAGGGCGCGGGCGAAGGGCACGGCGTCGGCGGGGTGCTCCACGGTCGGGGTGAAGATGGCCGCGCTGACGCCCTCACAGTCCAGGACCAGCATCGGGCCGAAGGGGCTGCACTCGACGCCGACGCTGCCCGCGAGGGCGGGGTGCAGGTGGAAGCTGACGAACATGGCGGTTCCTCCGCTCGGTTGGCTGTGCACGGTGGTGGATGGTCAAGCCGCTGTGGCGGGTTCGGCGGGCAGCGGCAGGTAGCCGACCAGCAGGACCCGGATGCCCGCGTAGGTACCGGGGATCTCGATCGTCTGGAACGTCGGGAAGTGGGAGCCGTCGGCGGTGTCGGGGTCCAGGTCCAGGGCCTGGCGCCACTGCTCGAACCCGGACGGGTTCCTGTGGACGTTGATGCGCAGGTCCGTCTCCACCCGACCGGTGGTGATGTCGAAGTCGGCGGCGGGCAGGTCGGGGAACTGGGTGACCAGGGCGAGCAGAGCGCCGGCGGCGTTGGCCTGGTCGCGGGCAGCGGTTTCGGTCGTCATCACGGGGGTTCCTCCGGTCAGTTCGCGGCGGCGGGCACGGCGCCCGCGTCCTCGGGGGCGGGCTGGGTTTCCTCGACCACGTGCAGACCGGGGCGGGCGTGGGCACGCTCGCGCTGGAGCAGATCGCGCAGCGAACGGCCGTTGGCGGCGGAGGTGTGCAGGGCCTTGCGGATCCGCTCGCCCGACAGCTGGTCGTCCGACCAGTCGGCGGTAACCCGACGGGCCTCGACGAGCAGTTCGGCGGTGCTGCGGGTCGGGGTCCGAGTGCGGGCGGCGGCAGGTATCGGGCCGGTGGCCGGTCGGGGGCGGTGCGTCGGGTTTGTCTCGGGCTCAATAGGGGTGGTCGGGGCGTTGTCGGCGAGCTGGTAGACCGACGGTTCGGTCGCGGGCGGGGTGGGCTGGGGCAGGTCAGGTATCGACTGGTCTGCGGTAGAAGATCCCGTATTGCCGGAGTCGGGGCGGTGGTGGAGCACCTTGGCGACCAGGTCGGAGCCGAAGAAGATGGAGCCGACCGGCAGGGAGGTGCCGAGCAGAACCAGAGCCCAGTTGGCGGGGGGCCAGTCGGCCAGTCGGATACGGGCGCCGTCGGGTGCGGTGAGCCCGTGCACGTAGTTGAGGACCAGCGAGGCCAGGGTGTAGGCGGCGAGCACATTCAGTGCGAACCGGCGCGGTGAGCCCTTCCCGTTCTTGCGCGGTTCGTCCGGGAGGACGAGGGTTGCCACCAGGGCGAGGGCCATCAGCCCGTCCACGACCAGGGGGTAGACCACGGCGGCGGTGTGGTCCGCGCCGATCGTGTGGGCCACGTCCCGCAACGCGTTCCACGACACCCGGAACGCCATCAGGACCACGGCCAGCAGACCGGCGACCAGGAAGCCCTTAGCGGTGCGGTTCATCGCACACCCCCAGACCGTGCCTTCAGCACGATCAGGACCACCAGGTACGTGGCCGCTGCGGTGGAGAATCCCCACAACCCGAGGTGCCAGCACTGCCACAGCACCAGGCCGGCAGCCAGCCGCGCAACCCACTTCGCACCCTCGCCGTCGCCGGAGCCGCCCGCGCGGGCGGACTCGACGTAGATCACCTGACGCTTCATGCCGACACCTCGACCCGGACGACCGGACGGGGGATCACGATGCGGCGCAGGTTCAGGGGGGAGGTGGACAGCAGGTGAGCCGCGTAGGCGGCGGCAGTGGGGTCCTGCTGCTCCAGCTCGGTGAGCAAGTCGGCGGCGGCGTCCAGCCGGGCCGCCTTGTCCATGGTGGATTCGCCGGGGGCACCGGCGAACAGCTCCACGTCGAAGCCGAGTGCCAGGGAGGCGAACTCGGCTGCGGTCAGGGCCTCGTGGCCCGCGACGAACGTTCTCACGGTTGATCTCCCAAGATCAGAGGAGCGGCATCGGGGCGAAGCCGATGTAGTACCTGTATTACAGGTACTACATCAAGGGCCTGTCAAGCAGTTCGGAGGGACCTCTTGGTTCTGCGCCGGGACTTCCTGGCGCACCATCAGAATCGCCGCAGGTGGGGGGCGTTGGTTACACCATGGATAGACAGCTCGGGGGCATCTGGCTACCTTCAAGAGGTCCGTAGATGTCCCAGCGGGGGTGAAGATGTCCAACGAACGCCTGCGATCAGCCCTCCTGGCTCAGGGCATGTCCGTGCAGGATCTCGCCGATGCCATCAAGGTCAATCCGAAGACCGTCGAACGGTGGATCACTCAGGGCAAGGTGCCGTACCGAAGCCATCAGTACGCCGCAGCATCGTTGCTGAAGGTCGATGTGACGACCCTCTGGAACGACACTCGCGCTATCGAGAGCGCTACGGACCTTAGTAAAGCGGAGATCATAGCCGTCTACCCGCATCGGCACATGGTGCCGCAGGATCTTTGGCGGCAGCTCTATGCAGGGGCGCAGAAGTACATTGACGTGCTCGTGTACTCTGGCCTCTTTCTCTCCGAGGACCCCCGGTTTCATGAGCTTCTGGCAGCGAAGGTCCAAGGGACTGCCCAAGTTCGAATTCTATTGGGAGATCCTGAAGCTCCAGCTGTTCATCAGCGTGGCATAGACGAGGGTCACGGGTTCATGGATGGCAAGATTCGAAACGCCTTGCAGAACTACCGTGAACTCTATCGAGGGCACCCGGATATCGGATTCCGTCTGCACACCACTACGCTCTACAACTCGCTCTATCGGGCGGACGATGACATGCTTGTGAATCCGCATGTCTACGGAATTGGCGCTTTCATGGCGCCTGTCTTCCACCTGCGGAGGCTTCCCGGGGGTGGGCTATTCGACACCTATGCGAATAGCATCGAACAGACATGGGGCGGGGCACGCCCGGCTACTGAACGCGACTTCAGCGGAGCTGACCATGGGACGCATTGACTATTTGCATGACCCCAAGGCGCCGGCTGCCAACTCGGTAGTACCGTCGGTCGTGGCGTTCGTTCAGAACGACCTGGGGCAGATCCTCATGATCCAGCGATCCGACAACGGTCGGTGGGCTCTACCTGGGGGTGGTCACGACTTGGGCGAGTTCATCAGCGACACAGTTGTGCGCGAGGTCGAGGAAGAGACTGGCCTCAAAGTCGAGGTTATCGACATGTCTGGGATTTATACGGACCCCGGTCATGTGCTTGTTTACGACGACGGGGAAGCTCGGCAGCAGTTCAGCATTTGCTTCCGTGCAAAGCTCATCGGTGGGACAATCCGCACAAGCGATGAGACAACACAGGTCCGCTGGTTCACTCCAGCGGACCTGTCGAGCCTCGATATCCACCCCACCATGAAACTCAGGATCGACCATGCCATGGACCGGGATGGGACTAGTCCCTACATTGGCTGAGATTTGACGGCTGCGAGGCGGGTCAATACGCGCGCTGAGCTTGCCAGGATCTCCGGTTCTGCGCGGCGGATGAACTGACCGATGAGACTATCAGGGCCGTATCTTCCGTCGATCTCATTGACGCGGTCCACCGGGTTGGTCGGCGCGCCGTCCGGAGTGGTGCTCATGTCGCAGTAGCAGAGTGCGTCAATAAGGTCTGGGCTGTCGCGTGAGAACTCGGACTCCAGTTCATTGCGCAGGCCTCGCGACTCTGCTTCCATCCATGCGCACGAGTGGTGTGCTACCAGGCGCACGACCCGCTCGTCTGCATTTGCCACATCTCGGAGGTACCGGGCTCCATCCAATGGGTGGAAGCCAGTCTTCGCGAGGTCTGGCGAATAGCCGATGTCATGAAGGAGTGCCGCGGCTTCAAGCAGATCGGCGTCTGTACCGAGGATCGGGGCGATCGATCGCGCTCGGCCAGCCACTCCCTGGGAGTGCTTCCACCTACGTGGGAGCGGCTCGGAGAGCAGCGATTCGGCGAGGGGGAAAGCCCACTCAGTAAGTCCCTTGGTGATCACGACTGCGAACGGTCCTCTCGACTGGGTAGGGCTTGCACGGTCCTGACCTTCCCCTGGCCTCCTTCAGACAACCAGCCGGCCGCCTCAAGCTTGTCCAATGCCTTGCTCACCGTTGGCCGCGAGGCGCTGAACCTGTCGCAGAGGGCTGATGCGCTCGGAAAGGGGGCTCCGACCGAGAGCGCATCATCCGTGAACACGTCCAAGAGGCGCTCTGCAAGCGGTCGGCGGTCCGTGCGGTGTCCCGGCCGAACGACCCGCCAGCGGCCACCGGGTACAGGCTCCGCGAAACCGTCTCGCTGAAGTTCAGCGAAAGCGCGGAGTACGACGCCTCGCGAGACGTGGTGCGCGCCCATGAGGTTGGCGATTGACGGAAGCTCTGTCTGCTGCGGATCGGACTCGATCTGCGCTTGTACCGCCTTCGCGATGTTCAGAAAGGTCCCCCGAGGACTGATCTGACCTGACACTCGCCCTCCTTCTCTGCTGCGTCGTCGTGGACAAGCGTCGCACAGCGCAGAAGTCCTGCGGAGAGGGTCTTGTACATGATCCAGATATGAGGGTTTCGACTGCCGAGAGACGGCACCGCCGGTCGCCTGCTCCCTGCCGGGCCGTAGCTGGGACAGCTGCCCAACCTTGAGGTGTCCCAGCTGTCCCAGTGTCCCAGCATGGTATCTGACCTGGCCTGATGGCTGGGACAGCGGTGGGACGGACGCACTGCGGCGCCCCCGCCGCGCTGGGCTTTGCTGAAACACCCGTGTGTTTCAGCAAAGCCCAGCATCAGACGACATGCAGTGGGCTTCGTATATAGGGGAGAGGCTGAGGACGTAGGGGGCGTACTGCTGTTGAGGATTAGCTGAGTGAAGTCCACTCTGTCTATTTGGAACTAGTATTCGATTATGAAGGCTCTCGGACCCACGGTGCGGGTGACTCTGCCTGACGAGCAGGTCATCGAGGTGCGGGGATGCCCAGGTGGATCAATTACGCGGAATGTCAGTGCCGGGGCGTAATCTACGCGCGGGTGCGGACGATGACGGTGTGCCAGGTCCGACTCTGGAACGTAGAGGAGAAGGACGTGACACCAGAGCAGAGAATCAGCAAGCTCAACCGTTGGACGAGTCCGCCGAGCGAGGCAGAGGCTGCCAGGCTGGAGCGTGCGAAGCGCATGGTCATCCAGGCGGTACAGCGCCACCCGCGGTTCGACGGTGTGGGCCTCACGGTAGAGGCGAAGGGCTCGTGGGCCAACAACACCAATGTCAGCAGCGACAGCGACATGGACATCAAGGTTGAGTTCACCCGGCGCGTCTTCACCGGTGCCTTGGCTACCGGGATGTCGTTCTGGGAGCTGTACATGCAGAACCAAAAGTACGGCGGGCAGTGGACTGCGGAGGAGTTCCGCAGCGAGCTCGGGATAGCCCTGAAGGGCGCCTCCGGCAACGTGGACGCCAGCCACAACGTCGCCTTCCTTGTGCCCAGCGTCCCAGGTAGCCGACCGGACACCGACGTGGTCCCCTGCTTCACCTACACCCACGGCTCGAATCAGGGCACGGTGGTCTTCACCAAGGACGGCAAGCACATCATCAACTGGTCTCATCAGCAGCTGGTCAACGGCCGGGCGAAGAACGTGCGCACCAACCGCCGCTACAAGTACGCCGTCCGCGCACTGAAGGCGGTCGAGAACGACCTCGTCGCCGCCCGTGCGATCAAGGACCTCCCGTCATACTTCATGGAGTGCCTGGTCTACAACGTTCCTGATCAGGCCCTCCTCGCCCCGTCATTCGACCAGGCGTTCCAAGGGGTGCTCGCCCACCTGCGCGGCAACTTCGACCGCTGGTGGGGCAGCACCGACGCGATGACCGAGCCGAACGAGATCAAGAAGCTGTTCGGGAGCACCCAGAAGTGGCAGGTCAACGACGGGCGCCAGCTGGTCGCCGCAGCCTGGGACTATCTCGGATACAGGGACTGATACCGCGATGAACTCACCTGCCCGATCCATCCGCTGGGGCGCTGCCGCCGCGTCCACCCTGTACGGAGTGCTGCTATACATCCTGGGTCTGCGCCCGGACCAGGAGCTGAAGTACGCCTTCGCGTACGTGCCGGCCGCCCTGGGCTACGCCGTGCTGGTCTTCGACAAGTGGGCCTGGCGTTGGCCCGGGATCCACAAACTGACCGGCCACCCGCGGCTGGACGGCACCTGGCGGACGATCCTGGTCACCAGCCCCAAGAGCGACATCCCGCCGGGCGGCAACCGCGGCCCGATCACCACCTACCTCACCATCGAGCAGTCCTACTGGACCCTGCACGCCACGCTGCGCACCGCGGAGAGCAGCTCCCGCTCCACCAACAGCACGGTGGAGAAGCGCGACGGCTCCGGCCTCACCGAGCTGAGGTTCCTCTACGAGAACACCCCGCAGGTGGTGCACCAGCCGCGCAGCCCTGTGCACACCGGCGCCTGCCGGCTGAACGTGGCCGGGCGGCAGCCGACGACGCTGACCGGCCGGTACTACACCGACCGCTTCACCGCCGGCGACATGGACCTGATCCTGGTCGACCGCAGGACCGACTACGGCTCCTTCGCCGAAGCCGCCGCCGCGGACACGCCAGCGGCGCCACCCGCCCCGGCCCCGGCGCCTCCGTCCACCCCGGGGCCCTGATTCGGCGGTGCGGTCCTCCTCGGTCTCAGCCGGACCAGCCCGTCTCCGAAGTCGTCTTCCAGCGGTCCGGACGAGTCGGACCGCTGGAAGACGAGTCTTGGGCTTAAAGCTTCTCGGGCAGGTCATTGACCTGTCGTTCGGTCTCGTCGACGAACTCGCTGACGAGGGCTCGGAGCGCTTCGAAATCATCCTGGGTGGCGTCGGCGGGCGTGGCCCAAGCCGAGGAATCCGGGTCGAAGTCTGTATAGAAGCCAGCTTGCTTCTGTGTGTCGGCAGCGCCGAGCAGGTTCGCCAGGTCTTGCAGTGCCTTCTTTTCGTCGGCAGTGGGGGTCTGGCCTAGCAGGAGCTTCAGGTAGATGTTCTTATGCTTCCCTGCGGCGAGTTGCTGGAAGAACCCCGCAGCGTGCCGGGTTTTGTGGCTTGAGTAGATGATGGCGATCATGTCCGCGTCCGAGTAACCGGGAGGACGACCATGGAGGTGGGCTGCGACGATCGAACCGAGCGTGCGGGCCTTGACCGCCTCTTCCAGCGCGAGCACGGCCAGGGATCTGGCCGGCCCGTAGAGCTGTCCATCCGCGAGGTGGTCCGCGCCGTTCAGCACGTTGCGGGAGTTCGCCGCGGCAACCTTGAAACCGATGGCGGCCTCGACCGGGGTCGGCAGACGCTTCTTCTGCTTGCCCATCTGGATACCTTCTTTCATGCAGATGCTGGGCGGTCCCGACTTCAGACCGCGAAAGCGACTCTAGGGGCCAGGTATGACAATCCGCCCAGAAATATCCTCCTCCCGACAAAACGCGAGGAATCGTTGAGCACAGTCACACGCCGAAGACAGCCGCGGCCTCGGCGCTGACATGGGACAGAGGTACGCCCATCCCGTACGCCAACGGTGGCGTACGGGGGTGGATCTCTGGGGCAGCAGACGGACCACGGCTGCGCCCGTACCCTGGTCCCAGATGTGATGTCCGCGCGGGGAAGACTTCTGATAAGGAAGAGGCCGGAGGTTCAAGTCCTCCTAGGTCCACCGCACTCGGAGGCGGACATCGGAAACGGTGTCCGCCTCTTTGGTTCTGTCCGACCTATGGAGCAGGTCCGGCGGGCCTGTGAAAGAGCTGATAGCACGTCAACCCGCTGCGGTGGGGCCCTGAGCGCAGCCAGTCCTGCCCCGCCTACCAGGTGTGTATCATCGGCCGGAAGGACGGCAGCCCCTCCCGGCTGCCGCCGTTCCAGTACCGGCACAGAAGGACGAGGTCGCGCGGTGAAGAAGCTTCTCCTGGTAGTCCTGGCTGCTCTTGGTGGGTACTTCGTGTACCGCCAGGTCCAGGCGGACCGCGCCGAGCAGGACCTGTGGACCGAGGCGACGGACGCGGTCCCGGTCGGCGCCCGCTGACGGCCCACCGCTGACGGCCCGGCCGGTTCCGGCCCGGGTCCGAGCCCGGAACAATCGAGGTCAGGATTGTCTCCGGGAACCGGTACCCTAGTGCGCGGCGGTTCCGACAGGTCCCGCCGAGGGGCCTTAGCTCAGTTGGTAGAGCGCCGTCTTTGCATGGCGGATGTCAGGGGTTCGACTCCCCTAGGCTCCACAGAGAACACAGCACGCGAACACAGCACGCAGAACCAATGAAGGAGCCCCCGTCCGCGCCGCGGACGGGGGCTCCTTCATTGGTCAGGCCTTCTTCTTCCGCCTCGGGTTCCCGTTCTCGGACGGGTCGTCCGTCCCGGTGCCGTCCACCTGATCGGCGTATCCCTCGGCGTCGGCCTCCGCGGCCGCCTTGGCCTCGACGTCGGGGGCCAGCGGCATGATCGAGTCCTCGGTGTCCACGCTGGAGACCGGGGTCGTCGAGGCGACCGGGGAGGAGACGGTGGAGCCGTGCGCGGCCGTGGCCGGGGTCGAGCGCAGCGGGAGCGAGCTGGACGGCGGCTCCACCAGCCAGTCGGGGTTGCTCTGCTTCTGCCACCACTTCCAGGCGGCCAGGCCGCCGCCGGCCACCGCGCCGAGGCCGGCCAGCACCAGGAAGCGCCGGAGCCTGCGGGAGCGCCGGGAGCGGCCGTGCTCGGCGGTCAGCGCCTCGATCTCGGCGAGGGACACCTGGCCGCGCAGGACCGGCAGCGCCGCCGCCCCGCGGTCGTGGGCCAGCTGGGCGGCCTGGGCCGCGGCCAGCGCGGCCTCGTCCCAGGCGTGGGCGACGGCCGGTCGTGCGGTCTCGCGGGCCTGGAGGGCGGCCGCGGCGGCGGACCTGCGCGCCGACCTGGCGGCCCTTCGGGTGCGCCGGGCGGCCTCGCCCACCGCGTCCTCGACGGCCGGCGGGACGTGGTCCCGCGCCTGCTCCCAGAGCGGGGCCACCCGGGGCGCCACCTTGCCGTCCACCGTGCTCTGGGCGGCCTGCTGGGCTGCGGAGGCCGCCGCTCGCGCCTGCTCAACGGCGGACTCGATGCGCGGGGCCAGCCGCTGCCATGCCTCGTCCGTGTAGTGCGCTGCCGCGTCCCGTGCGCTCACGGCATAGGGGGCGAGCTGCTCCCGGGTCT
Organism: Streptomyces sp. 846.5; assembly: GCF_004365705.1. Lineage (NCBI taxonomy): Bacteria > Bacillati > Actinomycetota > Actinomycetes > Kitasatosporales > Streptomycetaceae > Streptomyces > Streptomyces sp. 846.5. Next base: position 4,046,485 of record NZ_SOBN01000001.1, on the reverse strand, counting down.
TCCCGGCAGCCTCGCGCGCTGCGTCGATGCGGGTCACCAGTACCTCCTCCTCGATGGCGTCCGATTTCTCACCTGTCCACCCAGTTAAGGTTCATGCGCCCGGGAACGATCCAAGGCGCGCCGGTGCGGCCTCAGGGCGGACCGGGTGTACCGGACGTCTTCTCGCATCCTGCTCCTCTGCGCCGCTTTGTGCAGGGCATGGGAGGATTCCTGGTGTCAGATCCGTACGTGATGTACGCAGGACTGCAGGAAGGCACATCGTGGCCGAGGAACTGTTCGCCACTCTCAGGACCAACCACGGGGACATCGAGGTCAAGCTCTTCCCGAACCACACCCCCAAGACGGTGGCCAACTTCGTGGAGCTCGCCGAGGGCACCAGGGAGTGGACCGACCCGCGTACGGGTGCCAAGTCGCAGGCGCCGCTCTACGACGGGACCGTCTTCCACCGGGTGATCTCCGACTTCATGATCCAGGGCGGTGACCCGCTGGGCACCGGCACCGGCGGCCCGGGGTACCAGTTCGCCGACGAGTTCCACCCCGACCTGGCCTTCGACCGCCCGTACCTGCTGGCGATGGCCAACGCGGGCCCGGGCACCAACGGCTCGCAGTTCTTCATCACGGTCGCGCCGACCACCTGGCTGAACCGCAAGCACACCATCTTCGGCGAGGTCAGCAACGAGGCCGGCCGCAAGGTCGTGGACGCCATCGTGGGCACCAAGGTGACGCCGTTCAACGACCGTCCGGTCGAGGACGTGGTGATCGAGTCGGTGCGGATCTCCCGCCGCTAGCAGCCCTCTCCCGGGCCCGGTCGCCTGCAGGCTTGTCCTGCGGGGTGCCGGGCCTGGAGCATGTCTTGAGAAGCTGGTGCCTGAGAAGGCACCCAGAAGGCAGGATGAGATGCTCTCCGACCAGCCCGTACCGTCCGACCACCCGCAGGAGCACACCCTGCCCGACTGCTACCGCCATCCGGGGCGGGAGACCGGGGTGTCCTGCACCCGGTGCGGGCGTCCGGTGTGCCCGGAGTGCCGGGTCGAGGCCGCGGTGGGCTTCCAGTGCCTGAACTGCGTCCACGGCGGCAACGCGGCAGTGCGGGAGGCGCGCACCGAGTTCGGCGGGCGTCTGGTCGGCGACCGCGCGCTGGTCACCAGGATCCTGATCGGGATCAATGTGGTGGTCTGGGTGCTGGCCTGGAAGGTGCTGAGCGCCAACGCGGTGGACCACCTGTACATGTGGGGCTACGGGGTGGCCGACAACGGCGAGTGGTACCGGATGATCACCTCGGTGTTCTTCCACACCGCGATCCTGCACATCGCCATGAACATGTGGTCGCTGTGGGTGCTGGGGCCGCCGCTGGAGCAGCTGCTGGGCCGCTGGCGCTTCCTGGCGCTGTACCTGGTGTCCGGCCTGGCCGGTTCGGCGCTGCAGCTGATCGCGGCGCCCGGCACCGCGGCGCTGGGGGCCTCCGGGGCGATCTTCGGCCTGCTGGGCGCGCTGCTGGTGATCCAGCGCAGGCGCGGCTTCTCGCTGGGGCCGATCGTGGCGATCGTGGTGGTGAACCTGGTGGCGACCTTCTCGATCCCCGGCATCAGCTGGGAGGCCCATATCGGCGGCCTGGTCGGCGGCCTGCTGATCGGTTTCGGACTGGCGCACGCACCGGCGACCCCGCCCCGCAGGCGAGCCCTGGTCCAGGCGGGCTCGGTGCTGGTGGTGTTCGTCCTGGTGCTGGTGGTGACCCTGGTCGGGGTGGCCACGATCAGCTGACCTGTTGTCGAACACCCGAGTTGTCCACAGGCGGCCCGCACGGATGTGCGGGCCGCCTGTGTTGATAGTGGTCTACCCGTGTTCACCTGCCGATTCGTACGTCTGTACGGCTCTGCTGCAGAGGATTTGTGGGGCCAAGGAATCAAGTTATCCACAGATAGTCATGGTTTTCCCCACTGTGGATAACCATGTGGACAACGCCGCCGGACCGTGAGGTCAGCGCTACTTCCACTGGGTGGAGACGCCGAACCCGCCCGCGATGAACGCGAAGCCGATCACGATGTTCCAGTTGCCGATGGCCGAGATCGGCCAGGCCGCACTGGACACGTAGTAGACGACGATCCACACCAGTCCGAGCAGGAACAGCCCCAGCATCAGTGGCGCGATCCAACTGCGTCCCGAACTCAGCCGCACCGCGGTGGCCGTGGCCGGCGGCGGGGTGTAGTCCGACTTCTTGCGGATCCGGGACTTCGGCACGAGGAGCACTCCTGTCGATGCGCTGCACTGCATGGCCCTAGCCCTAGGGCGCCTGCTGAGCTGTGGGGTTGTGTGGGCAGGCGATGGCGCGGGGCCCGGGGGCACCGCATACCTCTCCAGCGTCCGTTAGCGTAGTGGCTCGCGGAGTCAGAAGGAGATAAGGGTACGTGGCAGATTCGCAAGAAGTTCCGCCCGTGACCGATCCCGGGACCGAACCGTCATCCAGGAGGCCCCGAATTGTCGGGCGTATCGCGACATGTATGGTTTTCGCCCTCGCCGGATTTCTGTTCTATGTGAGTTCCCTGGCCGCGCACGGAACCTCGCTCCGCAATGACGACACCCTGCTCCGGCTCTCCGACCTGATACAGCAGCGGAGCCAGCAGAACGCCCAGTCCGAGAACGTCGTCGCCGGACTGCGGGCGCAGATCGACGCGCTCGCGGCGCAGCACGCCCAGAACCCGGCGGACGCCAAGCGGCTCGCCACCCTCGAACAGGCGGCCGGGCTCGATTCGCTGCAGGGGGCGGGAGTGACCGTCACCCTCAACGACGCGCCCAGCGGCGCCACCGCGAAGATCCCCGGGGTGCCCCAGCCGCAGCCCGACGACCTGGTGGTGCACCAGCAGGACCTGCAGGCCGTGGTCAACGCGCTGTGGAAGGGCGGCGCCACCGGCGTCCAGGTCCAGGACCAGCGGCTGATCTCCACCAGCGCGGTCCGCTGCGTCGGCAACCAGCTGATCCTGCAGGGTCGGGTCTACTCCCCTCCCTATGTGATCCGGGCGGTCGGCGACCAGCAGCGCCTGCTCACCGCCATCGACCAGGACAGCTACATCCAGAACTACCTCCAGTACGTGGCCGCCTACGGCCTCGGCTGGAAACTGGACCAGTCCAGGACGATGACGCTGCCCGCCTACTCGGGCACGGTGGACCTGCAGTACGCCCAGGCCAAGCAGTAGCCGGCGGACGCTCAGCAGGCAGATACAAAGACCGGACCAAACGGTCGGTCCCGGTAGGAACGGTAAAGGCTGGCCGGGTGCAGCACACCGTTGCGCGATCGACCCGTACGCTGGTGCGGCAGTGACAGTGGAGAAGGACAGCGGAGAACAAGGACAGAGGAGGGAGCGCGGTGTACGCCTGGATCTGGAACCGGCTGCCCGGCAACGCCCTGGTGCGCCTGTTCCTCTCGCTGGTGCTGTTCGTCGCGGTGGTGGCGGTCCTCTTCACCTGGGTCTTCCCCTGGGCGGAACCGCTGCTCCCCTTCGGCGACGTCACCGTGAACAACGGCGGCACCACCGGCGTGCAGCCGGTCGGCACGTCCGCCACACCGTCGGGGACGGCCAAGTCGCCCGGCAAGTCGTCCGCCAAGCCGTCCACGGCGCCCTCGCTGAACGGCGCCGCGTTGCCCACCTACGTGCCCCTCGTACCGACCGGAGTCGCTGCCTGATGGGTTCCCGCATCCTTGTCGTCGACAACTACGACAGCTTCGTCTTCAACCTGGTCCAGTACCTCTACCAGCTCGGCGCGACCTGCGAGGTGCTGCGCAACGACGAGGTGACGGTCGACGCGGTCACCGCGTCCCGCTACGACGGGGTGCTGCTGTCGCCGGGCCCGGGTACGCCGGAGGACGCCGGGGTGTGCGTGGAGATGGTGCACCACTGCGCCGCGGCGGGCATCCCGCTGTTCGGCGTCTGCCTGGGGCTGCAGTCCATCGCGGTCGCCCACGGCGCCGTGGTCGACCGGGCCCCCGAGCTGCTGCACGGCAAGACCTCGGCGGTGACCCACGAGGACGGCGGGGTCTTCGCCGGACTGCACTCCCCGCTCACCGCCACCCGCTACCACTCGCTCGCCGTCGAGCGCGACACCGTGCCGCCGGAGCTGGCGGTCACCGCGTGGACCGACTCCGGCATCGTGATGGGCCTGCGCCACCGCGACCTGCCCATCGAGGGCGTGCAGTTCCACCCCGAGTCGGTGCTGACCGAGGGTGGCCACCGGATGCTCGCCAACTGGCTCGCCGAATGCGGCGATCCGGACGCCGTCGCCCGCTCCGCCGGCCTGGCGCCGGTGATCGGGCGGGCGGTCGCATGACCACGCTGCGCCCGGAGCGCGGCGACAGCGACAGCGCCGACGCCGGTCCGGAGCCCTGGCAGGAGCCGAGCGTCTACTGGCCCGAGGGCGGCTACGACGGCTCGGAGACGCTCAAGCTACGGCTCCCCTTCGGCGGACCGCCGCAGGGGCCCGCGCCGCTGGCGCAGGAGCCGGCCGCGGGCGGTGGCGGCGGGCGGGCCGAGCGGCGCCGCGCCCAGCAGCGGTCCAGACGACGCGGCGGCCGGTCGGGCCCGACGCCCCAGCTCCAGCCCCAGCAGCTGAAGGTCAGGGAGAGCGCCGGGATCATCGTGGTGCGGCTGATGGGCGAGCTGTTCATCACCCTCGGTGTGGTGATGTTCCTGTTCGTCGCCTACCAGTTGTGGTGGACCAACGTCACCGCCGACAACTACGCGCACGGCTCCGCGAAGACCCTGGAGCAGCAGTGGCAGCCGAACGGCTCCACGGGCGGCGCGGCCAAGGCCCACCCGGCCTACCCCGCGTCCATAGCCGCCGGCACCAAGTTCGCCATCATCTACATCCCCAAGCTGGATGTGATGACGCCGATCGCCGAGGGCGTGGACAAGACGTCCATCCTCGACAACGGCCTGGTCGGGCACTACACGGGGGACCTGGAGACGGCCTTCCCGTGGGCCGCGTCCGGCAACTTCGCGCTGGCCGGGCACCGCAACACGCACGGCGAGCCGTTCCGCTACATCAACAAGCTGGTCCCCGGCGACAAGATCGTCGTGGAGACCGCCTACGACTACTACACCTATACGGTGACCAGCACGCTCGGGCAGACCTCGCCGACCAACGTCAGCGTGATCCAGCCGGTGCCGCCCCAGTCCGGATACACCAAGCCGGGCCGCTACATCACCCTGACGACCTGTACGCCGGAGTTCACCTCCAAGTACCGGATGGCGGTGTGGGGCACGATGACCGAAGACCTGCTGAAGAGCTCGGGGAAGAAGCCCGCGGCGCTGCAGGGCTGACGGGACGTCGGGCGGGGCGTGCGGTCACGGACCGCAGGCCCCGCGCCCGAGGAGAACCCGTTCCATGCCGCTGTCGCCGTCCTCCCCCGGCCTCGGCCGCCCCCGCCCGCTCCTCGCCGTGGCCGGGGTGCTGGGCGAGCTGCTGATCACCCTCGGGGTGCTGCTGGGGCTCTTCGTCGTCTACTCGCTCTGGTGGACGGACGTCGTCGCCGACCGCCGCGCGGACGGCGACTCGGCCAGGGTCCGGCAGTCCTGGGCCGCTCCCCCGGCGGTCGCGGGGGGCGCGGATTCCCGTCCGCCGGCGCCCCGGGTCTACCGGGCCGGGGACGGGGTGGGCTTCCTGCACATCCCCAGGCTGGGGAAGGGCTACCAGGTGCTCATCAAGATGGGCACCGGCACCGACGTCCTCAACGAGGGCGTGGCCGGGGTCTACCAGCGGCCCTACGCGGCGGCGATGCCCTGGGCCGGCTCCGGCAACTTCGCCATGGCCGCGCACCGGGACGGGCACGGCGCCAGGTTCCACGACCTGCCGGAGCTGCGGCCCGGCGACAAGGTCGTCGTGGAGACCCGGTACACCTGGTACGTCTACACGGTCGACCGCACCCTCCAGCAGACCAGCAAGTACGACGTCGACGTGACCGCCTCGGTCCCCGCGGAGTCCGGCTACCGCAGACCAGGCCGCTACCTCACCCTGACCACCTGCACCCCGGCCTACACCTCCCGCTACCGCATGGCCGTCTGGGCCTCGCTCACCCGCACCCAACGCGTGGACAAATTCCGCGACCTTCCAGCGGAACTGCGCTGACGATCCGCCTGAACAAGCAGGCGTAACCGATTGTCTGATCGGTCGTTGGTCCGGATGTATGAGAGTGCCGGGTGCATCCCGGTCGACGCCAGGGGAACGTTCATGTTCTCCGCGTGGGTGATGTCGACCGGTTCCGCATGCCCTGCCCAGCCTCTCGATGCCACCTCTGTGCCGACCTCCGTGGACGTGCCCCGGTGCCTCTCTCCGTGCGAAGCGAGAGGAACCCTGCCATGACGGATCAGATCGTTCTGTTGGAGTCCCGGACCATGCGCTCGGCGCTGGGGAGCCGAGTGGAGGTGCTGGACAAGGTCAAAGCGCTGCAACTGCTGCCGGACGGGGTGCACGTCACCGCGAGGATGGCGGCCGAGTACTTCGAGGTTGGGTACGAAGTTGTGCACAAGCTCATTCAGCGCAATCGGGCCGAGCTCGATTCGAACGGACTCGTCGTGCTGCGAGGTGAAAACCTGCAGGTCCTTCAAAGGGACATCTTGTCCCTTTCGAACATCGGTTATCTACAGGCACGGACGCATCTGACCCTGCTGCCACGTCGGGCGGTGCTCAACGTGGCCATGCTGCTCCGCGACAGCGAAGTGGCCCGGCGGGTCCGGACCTACCTGCTCGACATGGAGGAGGCGGCGCGCAGCGCGTCCTCGGTCGACCGCAGGACGTTGGAGCTCCATGCCGAGCTGATCGGGGCCATGAGCGTGCGGCTCACGGATCTGCAGACCGCTGTGGAGGGCCTCTCCGAGAAGGTGGAGGCGCTCCGCCAGGAGGTGGCGGAGCTGCGGATCGACCGTGGCCTCGAACTGCGTCGCCGCCGAAAGGGCAGGGGCTGACGGCCTCAGTCTGCGATGGCGGCCAGGGCGACGATCTTCTCGATGCGGACCCGCACCAGCAGCTCGCCCGGTACGCCGTTGCGCTCGCCGTAGGCCTCGGCCTGCTCCTCGCCCATGTAGCGGGCAGCGATTCTGGTCGCCCAGTGCTTGACCTCTGCGAGGTCCTCGCTGAGGACCGCCCGGCCCTCGGCGATGGCGAAGGAGAACGGCGGGCGGTCGTCGTCCACGCACAGCGCGACCCGGCCGTCCCGGGCCAGCGTGCGGCCCTTGACGGTGTCTCTGTTGGTGTTGAAGACCAGGTCGTCCCCGTCCAGCAGGAACCAGATGGGTGCGAGGTGCGGTCGGCCGTCGGCGCGGGTGGTGGCGAGCTTTCCGGTGCGGGTGCCCTCACTGAGGAAGGCGCGCCACTGGGGTTCGGTCATCGCGGTAGCCATGTGCCCATGTTCGGGCAGGCAGACGGATCGTGCAGGAAAACACCCCCGAGGGGCTGTGGGCGCCTGGGGTGGCGGCCACAGCCCCTCGGGGGTGTGCGGTGCTGCTTGCTGCTGGGGTTAGGGGGCGCACAAGCTGGGATCTGGGGTCACGGGTTGGTGTTGCCGTTCTGGCCCCCGTTAACCCCCCCGATGATGCTTGTGGCCCCCGACTGAGGGCTTGACGACGCCGAGGCACTGGCGCTGGCCGAGGCCGAGCTCGGCGCTGCGGGGTTGATGGTGATGGTGATGGTGGTGCCCGCCGCGACCTGGTCTCCGGCATTGACCGTCTGGCCGTTGTTCTGCATCAGCGTGACGCTGCCCGCCGGGTACTGGCTGTCGTACGTGGTGCCGTTGACCTGCGAGTAGTTCAGCTTGGCGTTCTGCAGACTCTTGATGGCGTCCGCCGGTTGCTGCCCGAGGATGGACGGCACCGTCACCTGCGCCTTGCCCGTGGAGACGATCAGGTTGATCGTCGAGCCGAGCGGCTGCTGCGAGTTGGCTGCCGGGTTGGTGCCGATGACCTTGTTGTTGTCGACCGTGTCACTCGACTGCTGGGTCTGTGTGCCCAGAGTGAAGCCTGCGGCGTTGAGGGCCGAGGTGGCGTCCTGAATCGACTTGCCGGCGACGTCCGGGACGGCCTTGGCGGCTGCGCCGGTGCTCAGGTGGACGGTGATCGTCGTGCCCGACTTCAGTTGGGTGCCGGCGACGGGGTCCTGGGTGCAGATCTTGCCCTTGTCGGCGGTGTTGGGGTCGCAGGAGATGGAGCTGCCCTGGACGACCGTGATGTTGCCCCCGACGTTGGTCGCCGCCGTCTTCGCGGAGGCCAGGTCCTCGCCGACCAGCTGGGGCGCCGCCACCGTGGTGCTGCCGTTGCCCTTGAGCATGGACGTGACCACGAAGTAGGCGCCGACCAGGACCAGCACCGCGGCGACCGCGAGGATGATCCACGAGGTGTTGCGGTTGCCGCCGCCGCTGCCGCCGGCCTTGCGGCGGTCGCTGCGGCCGCCGTAGCCGTCGTCGTAGCCCGAGCCGTTGTCGTAGCCGTCGCCGCCCACGTCGTAGCCCTGGCCGACGCCGGGGAGCAGGCTGGTCTGGCCCGCCGCCCCCGCCTGCTGCGGCATCGCTGTGGTGCGGCCGTACGGGTCGGCCTGGCCGTAGCCGGCCATCTGGCCGGCGCCGTAGGCGACGGTCTGGGCGGCGGCGACCGGGAGGCCGTCGAGGGCGCGCTCGATGTCGGCGCGCATCTCGTCGGCGCTCTGGTAGCGGTAGTCGCGGTCCTTGGCGAGCGCCTTCATGACGATGGCGTCGTACTCGGGCCGGATCTCCGGGTCGTACGTCGAGGGGGGCGATGCCTCCTCGCGGACGTGCTGGTACGCGACCGCCACCGGGGACTCGCCGATGAACGGCGGGCGCATGGTGAACAGCTCGTAGAGCAGGCAGCCGGTGGAGTACAGGTCGGACCGGGCGTCGACCTGCTCGCCCTTGGCCTGCTCGGGGGAGAGGTACTGCGCCGTGCCGATGACCGCCGCGGTCTGCGTCATGGTCATTCCGGCGTCGCCCATGGCGCGGGCGATGCCGAAGTCCATCACCTTGACGGTGCCGTTGCGCGTCAGCATGACGTTCGCGGGCTTGATGTCGCGGTGGACGATGCCGTTGCGGTGCGAGTACTCCAGCGCCTGCAGCACGCCGGTGGTCATCTCCAGGGCGCGCTCGGGCAGCAGCCGCCGCCCGGAGTGCAGGAGCTCGCGCAGGGTGGACCCGTCGACGTACTCCATCACGATGTACGGGATGGAGATGCCGTCGATGTAGTCCTCGCCGGTGTCGTACACGGCGACGATCGAGGGGTGGTTCAGTGACGCGGCCGACTGAGCCTCGCGGCGGAAACGGGCCTGGTACGACGGATCGCGGGCCATGTCGGCCCGCAGCGTCTTCACAGCGACGGCGCGTCCGAGCCGGATGTCGTGGCCGAGGTAGACCTCTGCCATGCCGCCGCGTCCCAGGACGCCGCCCAGCTCGTACCGGCCGCCGAGGCGACGCGGTTCTTCCATGGTTCCAACCCTCTCCCTCGCCACTGCCGAGGTTGATCTGTCGGTCCTGCTGCGGTCTGCGGTCATGGGTGCCCGGGTGAAGCTCTGCTGCCGTTCCCTCGGCACCGGTAGGGCAGACCGCTGCTTGCGGATACGCTACCGGGCCCGGGTCGGTTCCGACGCGGGAGGGGCAGCTTGATATGAGACCGGTATCGAGTGTCGGCGGTTCCCGGGCGGGCCGAAGCCGGGCTGAACCCCAGCTGGGAGCGGCCCGGGCGGGTCGCCGGAGGGCCGGTCACTTGCCGAGGCCGGCCTCCATCATCTTCTTGGCGATCGGCGCGGCCAGGCCGGAGCCGGAGATCTCGTCACGCTGGGCGTTGCTGTCCTCGACGACGACGGCGACCGCGATCTGCTTGTCGCCCATCTTGGCGTAGGAGACGAACCAGGCGTAGGGGTTGTCGGAGTTGTTCTCGCCGTGCTGGGCGGTGCCGGTCTTGCCGCCGACGGTGGCTCCGGAGATCTGCGCCGGGGTGCCGGTGCCGTTCTGGACCACGTTGACCATCATGGTCTGGATCTCCTGGGCGACCTGCGGCGTGGTGGCCTGGGAGAGCACGGTCGGCTTGGTGGTGTCGATCACATTGACGTTGGCCGAGCGCTCCTGGGCGACCAGGTAGGGCTTCATCAGGGTGCCGTTGTTGGCGATGGCGGCGGCGACCATGGCCATCTGCAGCGGGGTGGCCCGGGTGTCGAACTGGCCGACCGAGGACAGCGCGTTGGACGGCCGGTTGATGTTGGTGTCGTAGTTGCTCTTGGTGACGCCCACCGGGATGGTCAGCGAGGAGCTGTTGAAGCCGAACCTCTCCGCCTCGGCGGCCATCTTGGCGTTGCCGACCTCGTCGCCGATCTTGGCGAAGACCGTGTTGCAGGACACCCTCAGCGCGTCGTTCATGGACACGTTGAGGCAGTTGTCACCGGCCTCGTTCGGCAGCGTGGTGGTGGTCTGCGGAAGGGTGTACGGGTCCGGCGAGACGGTCTTGGCGTTGATGTCGGTGATGACGCCGTTCTCCAGCGCGGCCGCCGAGGTGATCAGCTTGAAGGTCGAGCCGGGCGGATAGGTCTGCCGCAGCGCCCGGTTCAGCATCGGCTGGGACTTGTCCGCGTTGAGGCTGGTCCAGGCGGCCTGGTTGTCGCTCCCGGCGATCGTGCCCGGGTCGTAGGAGGGAACGCTGACCAGGCCGAGGATGGCGCCGGTGGTCGGGTCCAGAGCGACCGCCGCGCCCTTCTTGCCGGCGCTGGTGAAGGCGGTGTACGCGGCCTGCTGCACCTTGGGGTCGATCGTGGTGACCACGTCGCCGCCCTGCTTGGGCTTGCCGGTGAGCAGGTCCAGGGTGTTGCGGATGAACAGCCGGGAGTCGTTGCCGCTGAGGATCGGGTTCTCGACGTTCTCCAGCAGGTTGCTGCCGTAGACCTGGGAGGAGAAGCCGGTCACCGGGGCGTAGACGGCCCCGTCGGTGTAGCCGCGCTTGTACTTGTAGGTGTTGCCGTCGACCTCGATGTCCTTGGTGACCGGCTTGCCGCCGACGATGATCTGGCCGCGGGGATAGCTGTACGCCTCGATCAGGCCGCGCTTGTTGTTGGCGTTCTTGTTGAGCGAGCTCGCCTGCACGCCCTGGACGTAGTTCACCCTGATCATCAGCGCGAGGACCAGGACCAGGCAGAACACCGACACCCGGCGGATGGGTTTGTTCATGTGCCTTCTCCTCCGGGTACCGGGCAGTCAACCACTTGTCTGCACGTCGATCTTGTCGACGCTCATCTTGTCTACACGGTCATCATGACGGTCCGAGCACCTGGGTCGGTTCTGCCGCGGTCTCCGGCACCGGGGCCGGGCGCCGGGCCACATCGCTGATCTTCAGCAGGATGGCGATCAGGGCCCAGTTGGTGATGACGGAGGAACCGCCCTGGGCCATGAACGGCAGAGTCATACCGGTCAGTGGGATGGTACCGGTCACTCCGCCGGCGACGATGAAGACCTGGAGGGCGAAGGCCCCGGACAGGCCGACCGCCAGCAGTTTGCCGAAGGGGTCACGGGCCGCCAGGGCGGTCCGCAGGCCGCGTTCGAACAGCAGCGCGTAGAGCAGGAACAGGGCCATCAGTCCGGCCAGGCCCAGCTCCTCGCCGATGGTGCCGAGGATGAAGTCGCTCTTGGCGGCGAAGCCGATCAGCCAGGAGTGGCCCTGGCCGAGCCCGGTGCCGAGGACACCGCCGGCGCCCAGCGCGAACAGCGACTGGCCGATCTGTCCGACCCCGCCGCCGTTCGGTGCCGCGGTCAGCGGGTGCAGCCAGTCGGTGATCCTGGACTGCACATGGGCCTCGGTGGCGGCCACCGCCCAGAAGCCGAGACCGGCCATCAGCAGGCCGAAGAGGATCCAGCTGGTGCGCTCGGTGGCCACATAGAGCATGACCACGAACACACCGAAGAACAGCAGCGAGGTGCCCAGGTCGGTCTCGAAGACCAGGATCAGCAGGCTGAGCAGCCACACCGCGATGATCGGGCCCAGATCGCGCCCGCGCGGCAGGTAGAGGCCGAGGAAGCGGCGGCTGGCCAGTGCCAGTGCGTCCCGCTTCGCCATCAGGTAGCCGGCGAAGAACACCGACAGCACGATCTTGACGAACTCGCCGGGCTGGATCGAGAAGCTGCCCACATGGATCCAGATCTTCGCGCCGAAGTCCGAGGCGCGGGTGGGCATGAAGGCCGGGGCGGCCAGCAGCACCAGCGCGACCAGACCGGCGCTGTAGGTGTAGCGCTGCAGTAAGCGGTGGTCCTTGAGCAGCGCCATCACTCCGATGAACAGGGCGATCCCCAGACCGGTCCAGATCAGCTGGTTCTGCGCGGCCGGGAAGTTGCGCGCCAGCTGGCGGGCCTTGTCCAGACGCCAGATGAAGACCAGGCCCAGGCCGTTCAGCAGGGCGGCGATCGGCAGCATCAGCGGGTCGGCGTAGGGGGCGAAGCGGCGTACCGCGAGATGCGCCAGGAGCGCGAACAGGCCCATCCCCAGGCCGTACTCCAGCATCCCGGCCGGGACCCTGCCGTCCATGGCCAGGCCGGTGTCGGCGTAGGCGAACAGCGGGATCAGGACGGCGAAGACCAGCAGCACCAGTTCGGTGTTGCGGCGGTTGGGCGCGCCCTGCGGCAGGATCGTCGCGGTGGCGGGGCCGCGCGGGATGCTGCCGCGGGCAGCGGAGGTGCTCATGGCGCTGCCCGGGGCGTCGCCGCCCCGGGACCGGTGCTCCGAAGGTTGCTCAGGCGGCGACGCACAGGGCAGCCAGCTGTTGCTGCTGTTGGGTGCTGAGGGTGGAGGAGGCCGACGGGGAGGGGTTGGCTGCCGCTGCGGTGGTCGCCGGGGCGGTCGCGGTCGGCTTGGCGCCGGCCTTGGCGCTGGCGCCGGCGCTCGGGGAGGCACTGGCGGTGCTGCCCGGAAGGGTGCCGGCCTTGACGGACTTGCAGACGTTCGCCTGGGTCTGCAGTTGGGCCAGCTGGGTCTGGGCGTCCTTGAGGCTGGCGGTGGTGATGGTGTTCTTCACATGCGTCTGGTCCATCTGCGGCAGATCGCTCAGCTGGACCGTCGAGGGCTGGTAGACCTTGGACAGGCTGAGGCCGGCCAGGTTCTGGTTGACGCCCTTGTAGATCGCCACGGTCGCGCCGTCGGCGCCGATGAAGTACTGGGTCTGGGTCCAGCGGTAGCCGAGGTAGCCGGCGCTGCCGATCAGCGCCAGCACCACCAGCAGCACCACGGCCGGAACGGCCCAGCGCCTGCGGCCGCTGCGCCCCCGGCGGCGGCTTCGGCGGCTGCCCTCTTCGGGGAGGTAGTCCTCCTCGTCCTGGGCATAGCCGTCGGTGTGCTCGTCGTACCCCGCGTTCTGGTATCCGGCGTCCTGGTAGTCGCCGTCCTGGTACCCGCCGTCGGTGGATCCGTCGTAGCCGGGCTCGGCCACGGCCACGCCGCCGGGCTGCTGCCGGCGGCCGAGCGAGGCGGCGCGGGCCGCCGGGGTGTTGGCCATGGTGTGGTGGCTGATCGTGGGGGGCCCGTCGGCGACCGCGCCCACCACCACCGGGGTGTCGGTGAAGTGGCCGGCCATGGTGTCGCCGTCGGTGACGTCCAGGACGTCCGCGACCACGCAGGTGATGTTGTCCGGGCCGCCGCCGCGCAGCGCCAGCTGGATCAGCTCGGCGACGGTCTGCTCGGGGGCGTAGTAGCTGCCGAGGGTCTCTTCCAGGGTCTGGTGGCTGACCACGCCCGAGAGGCCGTCGGAACAGATCAGGTAGCGGTCCCCGGCCCGCACCTCACGGATCGACAGGTCGGACTCGACCTCGCCGGTCCCCATCAGCGCACGCATGATCAGCGACCGCTGCGGGTGGGTGCTGGCCTCCTCCTCGGTGATCCGGCCCTCGTCGACCAGCCGCTGCACCCAGGTGTGGTCCTGGGTGATCTGCGACAGCGAGCCGTCGCGGAGCAGGTAGGCGCGGGAGTCGCCGATGTGGATCAGCCCGGCGCGCTGGCCGTCCCAGAGCAGCGCGGTGAGCGTGGTGCCCATGCCCTCCAGCGCGGGATCGCCCTCGACGAGCAGCCGCAGCCGCTCGTTGGCGCGGTCGGCCGCCTGGCTCAGTGCGGTCAGCGGGTCGCTGCCCGGCACGTCCTCGTCCAGCTCGACCATGGTGGAGAGGACCTCGGAGGAGGCCACCTCGCCGGCCGCCTGGCCGCCCATGCCGTCGGCCACGGCGAGCAGCCGCGGACCGGCGTAGCCGGAGTCCTCGTTGCCCTCCCGGATCATGCCCTTGTGCGACCCGGCGGCGAAGCGCAGCACGAGGCTCATGTGCCGTCCGCCCCCTTCCCTCGGTCCCCTGCGCGATGCCCCGGTGCAGCGTGCGTTGATGCATCGTACGGTGCGCGGGGCCGGCTGTCCGGGCGCGGGTGCGCCGAACCGATACCGCCCCCGCTCGGGTCGGGGACGGGGGGCTGCTGCCCATGCCTCATGCGTGACTACTTCCGCAGCTCGATGACGGTCCTGCCGATGCGGATGGCCGCTCCCGGCTGGAGCGGGGTGGGGCTGGTCAGCCGGGTCCGGTCGAGATAGGTGCCGTTGGTGGACTGCAGGTCCTCGACGATCCACTGGCCGGTCTGGTCGGGGTAGATCCGGGCGTGGCGCGAGGACGCGTAGTCGTCGTCCAGGACGATGGTCGAGTCGTGGGCCCGGCCGAGGGTGATGGTCTGGCCCTGGAGCGCCACCGTGGTGCCCGCCAGCGACCCCTGGGTGACCACCAGTTGGGTCGGGCCGCCGCGGCGCGGTCGGCCGCCGCCCTGGGTCTGCTGCCCGCGGGCCTCGCGCTGCGGCGGGGGCTGCTGACGGCCCGTCGGCACGGCGCCGGCGCCGGTGCGGCGCCCGGCCGCGGTGGTGCGCTGGACGACCTTGGTGCCGAACAGGTCGCTGCGGATGACCTGCACCGCGACGATGACGAACAGCCACAGGACTGCGAGGAATCCCAGTCTCATGACGGTGAGGGTCAGTTCTGACATGTGCCCCGCGTCACCCTTCGGCTTGCCGGTAGACGATGGTGGTGCTGCCCATGACGATCCGTGAGCCGTCGCGCAGCGTAGCGCGCTGGGTGTGCTGTCCGTCGACCACGATGCCGTTGGTGGAGCCGAGGTCCAGGACCATCGAGGGCGAACCGATCCGGATCTCGGCGTGCTTGCGGGAGACCCCGGGGTCGTCCACCCGGATGTCGGCCTCGGTGCTGCGGCCCAGGACCACCACCGGCGTGCTCACCTGGTGGCGGTCGCCGTTGATCTCCAGCCAGCGCCTGGTGGTCGCGGCGGCGCCGTAGCCGCTGCCGGGCAGCGGCCTGACGTTGTTGTGGTCGGGGGTGGCCTCGGGGTGGACGGCCGCAGCCGGGGGCGGGGAGCCCGGCTGCACCGCGGGGAAGGCCGGCGCGGTCGGCGGCAGCGGCGGCACCTGGGGCTGCCAGGCCTCGGCCTGGCGCCCACCGTAGGGCTGGCCGGCTCCGGGCGCCGCGCCGTAGGCCGGCGGCTGGGGGCGGGCCGGGGACTGCTGGTACGGCTGCGCGTAGGGGTCGGCGGCCGGGGACTGGGCCTCGGGGGTCGACTCGATCCGGCTGCGCACCCGGTACAGGCCGGTGTCCAGGTCCGCGGCCTGCTCCAGGGCCACCTTGAGCGGGCCCATGAAGGAGTAGCGCTGCGCCTGGGCGTATTCGCGGACCATCCCGGCCAGTTCCCCGCCGAGCTGAGCGGCGTAGGGGCTGAGCCGCTCGTAGTCGTGGGTGCTGAGCTCCACGATGAAGTCGTTGGGGACGACCGTGCGGTCGCGGTTCCAGATGCTGGCGTTGTTGTCGCACTCGCGCTGCAGCGCTCCGGCGATCTCCACGGGCTGCACTTCGGACTTGAACACCTTGGCGAAGGCGCCGTTGACGAATCCCTCGAGTCGCTGCTCGAACTTCTTCAGGGCTCCCACGGGGCACCCCCTTCCATCGGGCGTTCTGTCTCCGCCGCGCGGGCGCGCGGCGGCAGCATGCTTGTCGTCCTACTGATCGTATCTACGCCCGGGACCGACGTGCGGTTCCTCGGCGAAGAGGAGTGGCCACGTGGGGTCGGTCACGGTGGGACGGCAGGCGATGCGGTGTTTCGCGGTCTTGCGGGGTGTCACTGTATGAAGAATGCCATTGCGAGGGGGCCGACCGGTAAGAGTCGGGGCGTGCAGGCTGAGACGTACCCGGCGGAGGGGGTGGTCATCCGTGGATCACCCGTTCGGCTTGGGCCGGGACAGCGCCCGAGGCCGTCCCCGGCACGGTAATGGGTGGGCAGGAGCACCCCTCCGACGTGCTAATGTTCTTCTTGTCGAAAGGCGCTGCCGCAGGAACGCAGAGGCGGCGGGGCCGACGACATCACTCACTGCGCGAGTGGCGGAATGGCAGACGCGCTGGCTTCAGGTGCCAGTGTCCGAAAGGGCGTGGGGGTTCAAATCCCCCCTCGCGCACAGCGAAGCACCGACGAAAAAGTGCCTCCAGCAGAGACGAAAGTCGCTGAGGGAGGCACCTTTTCTCGTTGGGAGCCGGCCCGGGGCCGCCCCCTGCGGCCGGCAGGGTGCCCCAGCGCTGCGGCTGGACCTGGCGCAGGTCCGCCTCCAGGGCCGGCAGGCCGCTGCGGGCTGCGTCGAGTGCGGGTCCGCAGCCGAGGGTGAACTGGAGGTCCAAGCCGATGAATCCTCGGGGGGTTCGCAACCTGCTTGCCCGATAGCGCCCGCTCATGGCCACAATGTGGCCGTATACCGACCCCATCAGGCACAAAGGCACCAGAATTCGCGTCCGCGGGTCAGCGGCGGGTGCCGCAGTCCGGGCAGAAGGCCGCGCCCTGGGGGACCTCGGCGTTGCAGGAGGCGCAGTGGTCGGCCTGGGCGAGCCGGTGGCCGCAGCCGGGGCAGAAGCGGGCGCCGTGGGTCTCGGTGCTGCACTGGGGGCAGACCAGTTGGCGGCGCTGGTCGGTGTCGTAGGAGGCGGCCTGGGCGCTGCCGGTCTCGTAGGCGCGCTGCGAGACCGCGTCGTTGAGCCCGCGCTGCTGGGCGGCGAGGGCCTCGGCGGCGGTGTCGGGGGCGCAGCCGAGGCACAGGCCCTGGGCGGCGTTCCAGCAGCGGGCGCAGACGTAGTTGGTGCAGCGGCCGCAGCGGTTGAAGTGGGTCTTGGCGTCGTCGATGGACTTCTGGAAGGCGGCGTCCTTGGCCGGGCCCCAGTTGGCGCCGACCAGCCCGCCCAGCGCGCTGGAGGCTTCGCTGCCGGCGCGGCCGAACGAGCCCCAGGCGCTGCCCACCACGCGGTCGGCCCAGCCCGCCATCCGTCCGCTGGTGTAGGGCTGGAAGGCGGAGCGCCAGGTGTCGGAGCAGCGCCAGCAGGAGAACTCGAACTGGAACCCGGCCCCGGTGCCGTGCTGTTCGCACAGGTCACGGTAGTTGTTGCTGAAGTAGATCTCGTTGCTCATGGCGCTGCTTCCCCCACACCTGCTGTACCCGGTCGGATCCCCGCAGAGCACAGGGTGGCACAACGGCACGGCGGAGGGCACGGGTCGACGGATGTTCCGTTCAGAACCGTTATGTCCGCCGTGCCGCAGCGCCGTTGTGCCTCAGCGGTCGGCGATCAACGGTCGGCGATCAGCGTTCCGCCGATGGCCCAGTTCCCGGCGGGCAGTTCGTCGATGGTGACCCACACCGACTCGGGCTTGTTCCCCATCACCCGTACGTAGGCGTCGGTGAGTTCGCGGGCGAGGGCGCGCTTCTGCTCCTCGGTGCGTCCGGCGATCTGCTTGACCTGGATGAGCGGCACGGTGCTGACTCCTCGTGAGGATGACGGGACGGGGACGCGGGATGACTCGGGTGCCATCCTCGCCGACGGCGCCGGCGAGGAAGACCGACGGCCCGTCAGGTCGTGCGTTCCGACTGCGGGTCGAGGGCCGCGGTGCCGCCCCGGGCCGCCGGGGCCGTGCCCGGTGCGGTGATCCGGCCCAGCGCGCTGGGCCACCACAGCCGCCGGTCCAGGTCCATGGCCAGTGCGGTGACCAGGATCGAGCGGACCACCAGGGTGTCCAGCAGCACGCCCAGGCAGACCGCGAAGCCGATCTCGGCGAAGCCGACCACCGGCAGCGTCCCCAGCACTCCGAAGGTGCTGGCCAGGATCAGTCCGGCCGAGGTGATCACACCGCCGGTCGCGGCCAGCCCGGCGAGCGCGCCGCCGCGGGTGCCCCGGCTGAACGACTCCTCCCTGACCCGGGTCATCAGGAAGATGTTGTAGTCGATGCCCAGGGCCACCAGGAAGACGAACACGAACAGCGGGAAGGCGGTGTCCTCGCCCTGGAAGTGGAACAGGTGGGCGAAGGCGAACGAACTGACGCCCAGGGCCGAGGCGAAGGACAGCACCACCGTCGCGATCAGCAGCAGCGGCGCCACCACCGCCCGCAGCAGCAGTGCCAGGATCAGCAGCACCACCACCAGCACGATCGGGATGATCAGGAAGTCGTCGTGCCGGGACGCCCGATGGGTGTCCAACTGCACCGCGGTGTTCCCGCCCACCTGGGCCTGCGCCCCCGGAAGGGCGTGCTCGGCGGCCCGGACCCGGTCCACGGTGTCCTGGGCGGCCTTGCTGTCGGGTGCCGAGGACAGGGTGCCGGTGAGGTAGGCGAGGTCGCCCTTGACCAGCGGCGGGGTGGTCGAGGCGATGCCCTGGACCCCGGCCAGGGTGGACTGGGCCTGCGCCGCCGCGCCGGCCGTGGTGATCACGACCACCGGCGATCCCGAGCCGGCCGGGAAGTGCTCGGCCAGTACGGTCTGGCCGACCACCGAGTCGGGCTTGCCGGTGAAGGCGCCGGCCGTGGACAGGCCGTCGGCCTTGAGGCTGAACAGGCCGAGCGCCAGTGCCCCCAGGGCCAGCGTGGTCCCGACCCAGACCAGCCGGGGACGGCGGGAGATACCGCCGCCGACCCTGGCCCAGACGCCGCTCTCGGTCGGCTCGGCGGTGCCGAAGGCCGGCTTGACCGGCCAGAAGATCCAGCGTCCGCAGATGACGAGCAGGGCCGGCAGCAGGGTCACCATCGCGGCCAGCGCGACGGCGATGCCGATGGCGCAGACCGGGCCGAGGCCGCTGGTCGAGTTCATCCGCGCGAACAGCAGGCAGAGCATGCTGACGGCGACGGTCGCGGCGCTGGCGATGATCGCGGGTCCGGCCCGGTGCATGGCCTCGGCCATGGCCTCGTGCCGGTCCTCGTGCCGGCGCAGCTCCTCGCGGTAGCGGGCGACCAGCAGCAGGGCGTAGTCGGTTCCCGCGCCGATGACCAGGACCACCAGGATGCCGCCGCTCTGCGCGTTGACGGTCAGTCCGGCGTGTTTGACCAGGAGGTAGATGACGGCTTCGGCGGCGGTCAGGGCCAGCCCGGAGGAGAGCAGCGGCAGCAGCCACAGGGTCGGGCTGCGGTAGGTGAGCAGCAGCAGGACGACGACCACGCCCAGGGTGGCGTAGAGCAGGGTGCCGTCGATCCCGGCGAAGGCCTTGCTCTGGTCGGCGCCGACCCCGCCGGGCCCGGTGACGTGCACGGTCAGGCCGGGGTCGCCCTGGGTCGCGGTGCTGCGCATCTTGTCGACGGCCGGGGTGAGGTTGTTCCAGCCGCCGCTGGCCATGTCGATGGGCACCACGGTCTGCAGGGCCTTGCCGTCCTGGGACTCGACCGGCCCGGTGATCTGCCCCTGGACGTGCGGGGCCGAGGCGAACGCGGCGGCGTCGGCGGTGGCCTTGGCCTTGTCGGCGGTGGTGATGCCGGAGTCGCGGACGTAGAGGACGACGGCCGGGGCGCTCTGGGTGCTGGTGAACCGTCCCTCCAGGTTCAGCACCTTGGTCGATTCGGCGCTGCCGGGCAGCCAGCTCGACGCCTGGTTGTCCTCGGCGCCGGTGAGCTTGCCGGCCAGCGGTGCGAGCACGAGCAGCAGGATGATCCATGCGGCGAGGACGACCCACTTGCTTCGTCTTCCGCAGGGCAGGGCGGCCAGCCGCCGGGCGAGGTTCATGTGTGTGTATCCCCCAATTGGACGCGATACATCGCAAGTCGTGGCTCAACGATGTGACGTCGCTGTGGACGGTGTCAAGCACCGCAGGTCCGCAGGGGGGCGGGCCTGGGGTCGGTCGTCGCGTCCCGTGTCAGGTGCGGGCGTTGTAGAGGGTGAGATAGGAGGCGAAGCGTTCCAGGTCGTCGTCCGGCCAGTCGGCGAGGCGGCTCAGGAAGGCCTGGTGCCGCCGCTCGCGGACGTCGGCGAGCAGCTGCGCGCCGGCCGCCGAGGGGCGGATGATCTGGCCGCGCAGGTCCTCCGGATCGGCGGTCCGCTCGACCAGGCCGAGTCGCTCCAGGGCGGAGATCTGTCGGCTGACGGTGGACTTGTCCAGCAGGAAGTGGGCGGCCAGGTCGGTGCCCCGGCAGCCGCCGCGCTCGTGCAGGTGGTCCAGCAGGGTGTAGGTGACCAGAGTGAGGCCGGGGTGGATCTGTGCCGTCACCGAGCGGGCGCGGCGGGCCACGGCGGTCAGCTCGCGCTGGATCGAGTCGATCGACTCGGCGCGGGCGGCGGTGGGCAGCGGGGTGGGGGTAGGCATCGGAACTCCTTCTTTGGTTGCATAATACAACCAAAGAAGGAGTTCCGCAGACCGGTCCCTCAGCCGCGGTGCGGCAGCGGCAGCTCGAACCAGACCACCTTGCCGACCGCCTTGCGGCTGGTCCCCCAGCGCGCCGAGAGATGGCTGACCAGGCTCAGGCCGCGGCCGTCCTCGTCCAGCGCCTCGGAGGGCTCCAGCGAGGGCAGGTTGTGGTCGTCGTCGCTGACTTCCACCAGCAGTTTGCCGACCCGCATCAACTGCAGCTCGACCCGGTCCTTGGCCACCCGCAGCGCATTGGTCACCAGCTCGCTGACCAGCAGCTCCGTCGTCTCGCTCAGCTCTTCCAGGCCCCACTGCGCCAGCTGTTCACGGACCATCAGCCGGGCCCGGCGCACCTCGGTGGAGTCGAGCTGCAGCGACCAGGAGATCACGTCCTGCGGCGGAATGCCGTCGAAGCGGGCGATCAGCAGCGCCAGGTCGTCGCTGCGGTCGTCGGTGTGCAGCCGCTCCAGCACCGTGTCGCAGACCTCGTCCGGGCTGCGCCGCGGGTCGACGATGTCGCCGCACAGGGCGGCCAGGCCGTCCCCTATGTCGCCGCCGCGCATCTCCACCAGGCCGTCGGTGCACAGCACCAGCATGCTGCCGTCGGAGACCTTGATCTCCCGGGAGGCGAACGGCACCCCGCCCACGCCGATCGGCGCGCCCGAGGGGATCTCCAGCAGCTCGCCGCGCCCGTCCGGATGGACCAGCACCGGCGGCACGTGCCCGGCGCTGGCCAGGGTGCAGGTACGGGCGATCGGGTCGTAGACCGCGTACAGGCAGGTCGCCAGGTGGTCGTCGCCGAGCCGCTGGGACAGGTTGTCCAGGTGCCGCAGGATCTGGCCCGGCGGCAGGTCCAGGGCGGCCAGGGTCTGCATCGCGGTGCGGAAGCGGCCCATGGCCACCGCCGAGTGCAGGCCGTGGCCCATCACGTCGCCGACCACCAGCGCCACCCGGCTGCCCGGCAGCTGCACCGCGTCGAACCAGTCGCCGCCGACCTCGGCCCGGCGGTCGCCGGGGATGTAGCGGTGCGCGATCAGCACCCCGGGGATCTTCGGCGGACGGTTCGGCAGCATGCTGCGCTGCAGCGTCAGCGCCGTCTTGGCCTCCATCCGGTGCAGCCGGGCATTGTCGATCGACAGTGCGGCGCGGGCGGCCAGCTCCCGCAGGTACGCGGCGTCGGTCTCGTCGAACGGCGGCTGGTCGGCGTTGCGCAGCAGCGTCAGGATGCCCAGCACGGTGCCGCGCGCCGCCAGCGGCAGCACCAGCATCGAGCGGCCCTCGAACAGCGGCGCCAGCAGGCTCGATCCCCGTCCGACGGCGCACTCCTCGGCCACGGCGGGATCGACCGCCGGCACCAGCACCGGCTGGTTGCTCTGCAGCGCCAGGCCCGAGGGGGTGGTGCGGGACAGCGAGAACAGGGTGCCCTCGTGGACCTGGTGCTCCCAGCCGGCCAGCGACTCGCTGAAGGCGCGGGCCACCCGGCGCAGCTGGGTCTCGTCGTCGGGGCGGTCGCGCGGCAGCTCGGTGTCGACGATCAGCCGGTCGCGCAGGTCGACGCAGGCGAAGTCGGCGATTCCGGGGACGACGACCTGGCACAGCTCATGGACCGTCACATCCAGGTCCAGGGTGGTACCGATCCGGGCGCCCGCGTGGCTCAGCAGCCGCAGCTGCTCGTTGACGGGGTCCGCGGTGGGCAGCGGGACGGGGGTGCGGCCGTCGGCGAGGCCGGCCGGGAGCAGCAGCGTCGGGACCGTCGGAGGGCCGCTGAAGGGCCCGTCCTCGGTGCCGGGGCGGCGCAGCCGGACGCCGACCGGCCGCTCGCCGCGGGGCTGCTCGCCCCGGGGCTGGGGGAACTCACGGAGCCGTTCGGTGTGCGGGTCGGGCCCGTGACCGGTGGACCCCCCGTGACCTGTGGACCCCCCGTGCCCGGTCGAAGGGGAGTACTCGTCGGGGAACTCCTGCGGCAGCACCGGCAGCCGCAGGGTGCCGTCGACCAGCAGCGCGGGCGCGCCCCCGGCCGCGATCTGCCCGATCAGCCGCAGCCGCCGGTCCTCCGCGGTACGGGGCAGCAGCGCGGTCAGCCGCTCGGCGGTGCGGGCCGAGTCGGCGACACCGGTCGGCGCGCACCGGGCCGGCGCCACCTGGAGGCCGCCCGCGCCGGTGGCGGCCGTGGCCGCGTAGGGCAGCAGCTGGTCGCCGAGGGCGATCCGGGGCCCGGAGGCCCTTAGCGGTCTGGCGTCGGCGGCCAGCACCAGCAGGCTGCGTCCGGCCGGTTCGATCAACCGGTAGGCCCAGCAGAGGATGTCGACGGCCCGGCCGTCGCGGTCGGTCACCAGTAGCTCGCCGGACCAGGACGGGTTGTAGGAGGTGAGGTCGTCCAGCTGGTCCAGGGCGCTGCCGAGGCGTCCGGTCGAGGGGGAGGCCGACGGGGTGGTTCTGGCCAGCGGGAGCAGCCCGGCGGCGGGGCGGTCGAAGACGTCGTCGCGGCGGTGGCCGAAGACCTCCTCGGCGGCGCGGCTCCAGTGGCACACCCGTCCGTCGGGATCGATCATCAGTGCGGCCAGCCGTACTACGGCGACCACGCCGGGGGGCGCGGGGCGCGCGGGATCGGCCGACGCCTTCTTTGCCTCGTACGGGGCAGGAGAGCCAAGGGCGGAGTCGTTCAGGGCAGCCTTGCGCCGCCCTCGCTCAGGAGCCGCGAAGGTCTCTTCCGCCATACTCACCCTCTCTCGTGCACCTGCCGCTCCGAGCGCCGGCACCTACTGGAATACCCCAGGCAAGCATGAAACCTGCCTCCGCTGCCTGACATCGGGGAACATTTAGCTCGGCCAGTGGTGCACGCGGGCTCGCACGCCCTAGTGTGCGCCCTCGGGCACAACCCGGGGACAGTAGGGTGACGGGGCTGACACGCGGGACAAACAACAAGCAGTGAGGTTGCGAGATGGCTGCCGACAGTCCGGTCCGCTGGATCGATCCGGAGGAGCAGCAGCTCGAGGAGCAGATCGCGGAGACCGAGGCCCGATGGGTCGACGCCGAGGTCGAGGTCGAGACCCTGCGGGTGGAGCTGGACAACTTCGCACTGGTCCACCACCAGCGCCTGGGCCCCATGTATGTGCGCCTGGACGAGCTGGACGCGCTGATCGCCGAGGCCACGGCGGCCCGGACCGGCGACCCCGACGACATCAGGCGGGCCTTCGAGGCGCGCAACGTGGTCGAGCCGATGCCGGACCTGGAGGCATTCTTCGCCGAGGCCGACGCGGCGGCGGCCCGCGGTGAGTCCGACGGGGCGGCCGAGGGGGACGGGCCCGAACAGCCCGTCATTCCGCAGGCGCCGCAGCGGATCCGGCCCGACAAGGAGGCTCAGCGGCTCTACCGGGACCTCGCCCGCCGGGCCCACCCGGACCTGGCCCAGGACCCGGCCGAGCAGGAGCTCCGCGGCGCCTTCATCGCCCGGGTCAACGAGGCCTACGCGCGCGGGGACGTGCTGGCCCTGGCGGCGCTCGCCGAGGAGTGGGCCGGGGAGACCGGCGACAACGGGGCCCCGTCCGAGGGCACCCCGGAGCGGCTGGCCTGGCTGCGGCAGCGCCTGGACTGGCTGACCGCGCGGCTGCGCCGGATCGAGGAGGCCCGCGCGGAGCTCGTCGACAGCCCGATGGGGCAGCTGCTGATGCTGCTCCCGGACGACCCGGACGCGCTGCTGGAGGTGCTGGCCGAGCAGCTGCTGGAGTCGGTCGCGACCCGGCAGGCCGAACTGGACCGGCTGGTCGGCACGGTGTGACCGCTGTCGGTGACAATGGCAGTACCCGACCCCTGGAGAGTCAGATGTTCCACGCCTCCGTCCCCACAGTGGACGCCGCTTCCGTGCCCGCCGAGGGCGCCGCGCTGCTCGACGTCCGGGAGCAGGACGAGTGGGAGGCGGGCCATGTCGACGGGGCGCTGCACATCCCGATGGGCCAGCTGATGGCGCGGATCGAGGAGCTGCCGGAGCAGAAGCTCTATGTGCTGTGCCGGGTCGGTGGCCGCTCGGCCCAGGTGGTGCAGTACCTGGTGGCCCAGGGCCGGGACGCGGTGAACGTCGACGGCGGGATGTACGCCTGGGAGGCGGCCGGCCGGCCGATGACGAGCGCGGACGGCAACCCCTTCGTGCTGTAGGGCGGGTCCGCCTCTTGCGTGAATTCCCCTGTGCGGCCCCGGTCCGGTCCGTCATGCTGGCCTGAGTGGACAACCGGCGCAAAGGGGCCAGATGAACTACGCACGACCGGTACTGCGCACCGACCGGATCGAACTGCGCGCGATCGGTCCCGACGCCGCCGAGGCGCTGGCGCGCGGCGGGGACGGCGGGTTCGGCTGGGTCCCTGACGGCCCGTTCCAGGGCACCAGGGACGCCTGCGGCGGAGTGGTGAGAGCGGTCGAGGGCGGCGTGTTCGAGCCGGAGTGGGGTGTCTTCGCGATCGTCCGGCTACAGGACGGGGCGGCCGTCGGCGGCGCGGGCTTCCACGGCCCGCCGAGCGGCGGCGGCGTCGAGATCGGCTACGACCTCGCCGCGTCGGCGCGCGGCAACGGCTATGTCACCGAGGCGGTACGGCTGTTGACGGCCTATGCGCTGGCCGGGGAGGGCGTGGCCCGGGTGGTCGCGCACACCGAGCCGGACAACACGGCCTCGCAGGCCGTGCTGCTCCGGTCGGGCTTCCAGCGGGACGGGGTCGCCGACGACGGCCTGCCCCGGTTCGTGCTGCGCTCGGCGGGGCGGCTGCCCGGGCAGTCGGCCGAGCAGCCGTCGGGGCAGCGGGCCGAGGATCGGTCAGAGGTTCCGCAGTAGCGTCACCGGGGATTCCACTGCGTCGGCGACGAAGCGCAGGAAGGCTCCGGCGACCGCTCCGTCGCAGACCCGGTGGTCGAAGGTGAAGGACAGCTGCACCACCTGGCGGACCGCCAGCTCCCCTTGGTGCACCCAGGGCTTGGCCGCGATCCGGCCCACCCCGAGCATGGCCGCCTCGGGATGGTTGATGATCGGCGTCGAGCCGTCGACGCCGAAGACGCCGTAGTTGTTGAGGGTGAAGGTGCCGCCGGTGAGCTCGGCCGGGCTGAGCCGTCCCTCCCGGGCGGCCGCGGTGAGCCGGGACAGCTCGGCGGCCAGCTGCCCGGTGCTGAGCAGGTGCGCGTCCCTGACCACGGGAACGGCGAGGCCGCGCGGGGTCTGCGCGGCGAAGCCCAGATGGACCGCGGAGTGGCGCCGGACGCCGGTGGCGGCTCCGTCCGGACCGGTCACCACGCTGGAGTTGAGCTCGGGGTGCAGGGCCAGCGCGGCGGTGCAGATCCGGCCCAGCAGGGCGAGCAGGCCGAGGTCCAGGGTCCGGCGGGCGGCCAGGAGTTCGGTCGCGTCGGCGTCCACCCAGCAGGTGGCGTCCGGGATCTCACGCCGGCTGCGGGAGAAGGTCTCGGCGGCGAGGCGGGCGACGCCGCGCAGCGGGGTGACCTCCTCGGTCGGAGCGGCCGCTGCCCGGGGCGCCGCCTGGGCCGACGTCACGTCGGCGCGCATGATCAGTCCGTCGGGGCCGCTGCCGGTGACGGTGGCGAGGTCGATGCCGTTCTCCCGGGCCAGCCGGCGCACCAGCGGGGAGATGACGGCGGGGACGGGGGCCGGAACGGGGGCGGGGGCTGCTGCAGCGCCGACGCGACGGCGTCTGGTGGTAGAGGGCTCGGCTGTGCCGTAGCCGACCAGGACGTTGCCCGAGCCCGAGCTCCCGGCCGGCTCGTCCGGTGCGGACGCCACCGCGACGGTGACCAGCGCCGCGCCCACCGGCACCTCGGTACCGGCCTCGCCGAAGCGGGAGGTGACCACGCCCGCGTAGGGGCAGGGCACCTCGACCACGGCCTTGGCGGTCTCCACCTCCGCGACCGGCTGGTCCACCTGGATCACGTCGCCCACCTCGACCAGCCAGCGGACGATCTCGGCCGAGGTCAGGCCCTCGCCGAGGTCGGGCAGCGGGAACTCGCGCACGGAAGGCATCAGGGCGATCACTGCTCCCACTGAAGCTTGGCGACGGCGTCGAGGATCCGGTCGACCCCCGGCAGGTGGTGCTGCTCCAGCATCGGTGGCGGATAGGGGATGTCGAAGCCGGCGACCCGCAGTACCGGGGCGGCCAGGTGGTGGAAGCAGCGCTCGGTGACCCGGGCGGCGATCTCCGCGCCGACCCCGGCGAAGCCGGACGACTCGTGCACCACCACCGCGCGTCCGGTGGACCGTACCGCTGCTGCGACGGTCTCGTCGTCGAACGGCGCCAGGCTGCGCAGGTCCACCACGGACAGGTCCCAGCCCTCGGCGCGGGCGGCCTCGGCCGCCTCCAGGCAGACCGGAAGGGACGGGCCGTAGGTCAGCAGGGTCGCCGAGGTGCCCTGGCGGCGGACCACGGCGCGTCCGATCGGCTCGACCGGGGCCGGGGCCTCGGCGGACCAGTCGTCCTTGGACCAGTAGAGCCGCTTGGGCTCCAGGAACACCACCGGGTCGTCGGAGGCGATGGCGGCCCGCAGCAGTCCGTAACCGTCGGCGACGGTGGCCGGGGTGACCACGTGCAGCCCGGGGGTGTGGGCGTAGTAGGCCTCCGAGGAGTCGCTGTGGTGCTCCACGCCGCCGATGCCGCCGCCGTAGGGGATCCGCACGGTGATCGGCAGCGGCATCCGGCCCGCGGTGCGGTTGCGCATCCGGGCGACATGCGAGACCAGTTGCTCGAAGGCCGGGTAGGCGAAGGCGTCGAACTGCATCTCCACCACCGGGCGCAGCCCGTACATGGCCATGCCGACGGCGGTGCCGAGGATGCCGGCCTCGGCCAGCGGGGTGTCCAGGCAGCGGTCGGCGCCGAACTCGGCGGCCAGGCCGTCGGTGATCCGGAAGACCCCGCCCAGGGTGCCGACGTCCTCGCCGAGGATGTGCACGGCGGGGTCCTCGCGCAGCGCGTCGCGCAGGGCGCGGTTGAGCGCCGAGGCCAGGGTCGCGGTGCGCGGCGGTTGGGTGCGCGGCGGGGCGGCGGTGGTCATCGTCGCTCCTCCGTCGCGGCCTCGGCCGCCAGCTCGGCGGCGAGCTGCGCCGCCTGCTCCCGCAGCTGCGGGGTGGGCTCGGCGTACACATGGGCGAACAGCGACATCGGGTCCAGCTGAGGTTTCACGTGAAACAACGTCCGCATACGATCGGCCAGTTCCTCGGCCTCGGCCGCCGCCGCGGCGACGTCGGCGTCGCCGATCACCCCGGCCTCGCGCAGATGGCGTTCCATCAGCGTCAGCGGGTCGCGTGCCTGCCAGCGCTCGACCTCCTCGGCGCTGCGGTAGCGCCCGGCGTCGTCGGCGTTGGTGTGCGCCTCCAGGCGGTAGGTGACCGCCTCGACCAGTACCGGCCCGCGCCCGGTCCGGGCGTGCTCCACCGCCTCGCTGAGGACGATGTGCACGGCGACCGCGTCGTTGCCGTCCACCAGGCGGCCCTGGATGCCGTAGCCGACCGCCTTGTGGGCCAGGGTCGGCGCCGCGGACTGCTTGGCCAGCGGGACGGAGATGGCGTAGCCGTTGTTCTGGACCAGGAAGACCACCGGGGCGTTCAGCACCCCGGCGAAGTTCAGCGCCTCGTGGAAGTCGCCCTCGCTGGTGCCGCCGTCGCCCACCAGGGCCAGCGCCACCGTGGACTCCCCGCGCAGCCGGGCGGCGTGGGCCAGGCCCACCGCGTGTGGCGCCTGGGTGGCCAGCGGGGTGGAGAGCGGTGCGACCTGGTGCTCGTAGGGGTCGTAGCCACAGTGGGCGTTGCCGCGCAGCAGCGTCAGAGTCTGCACCGGGTCCACGCCGCGGGAGACCACCGCGAGGGTGTCGCGGTAGCTGGGGAACAGCCAGTCGCCCGGACGCAGCGCGCTCGCCACGGCGATCTGACAGGCCTCCTGGCCGGTCGAGGCCGGGTAGACGGCCAGCCGGCCCTGCTTGGTGAGGGTGGTCGCCTGCTGGTTGAAGCGCCGTCCGACGACCAGCCGCCGGTGCAGGTCGCGCAGCAGTTCGCGGCCGCCGGGGGAGTCGGCGGTGCGGCGCAGGGCGGGCGTGCCGAGGATGCGCACCGGCTCGCTGTCGGGGAGCAGCGGTGCTGGGTCACGGCGCGGGCCGTGCGCGTCCGGCGTCCAGGCGGCCGCCAGGTCATGATCGAGAACGGTCATCGGGCTCCTCCGGTGCGGGCCACTGCTCCCTACCGATTGTTCGGTCGATTGATCGAATCGGCTACTGTCACGAGCAAGTGGTGGACAAACGGCTGCTCCCGCGCTGTGCTGGAATCAGGGTGTCCACCAGGGGAGGCGAAAGAACCATGTCCGCTGAACAGATGGCCGGACCGGGTGAGCCCCGCCGAACCCGGCACTCGCCGCTGCCCCCCGTCCGGTCGGGATCGGCGGCCGAATGGATCGCCGAACGGGCCCGCCAGCGCTCCGCGTCGGCCGCCGTTCCCGGCTCGGTCGGCGGCCGGGCGGCGCATCCGCCGGCCCCCGCCGCGCGCCCCGGCGCCGGCCGTCAGGAGCCGGAGCGGCGGAGCGGCCGGAAGCCCGCCGGTCCGGCGTCCTCGTCACCGTCCGACGGGGTGGGGGGCGGCGGCGCGGGTGGTGCGGATGCTGGCGGCTCCGACTCGCGTCAGCTGGACCGGATCGACCGGGCCATCCTGCGGCTGCTGCAGCAGGACGGGCGGGCCTCGATCCGCTCGGTCGCCGAGCGGGTCCATGTGTCCAGGGCCAATGCCTATGCGCGGATCGCGCGCATGGTCGAGTCCGGCGTGATCAGGGGGTTCACCGCGCGGGTGGACCATGAGCGGGCCGGGCAGGGCGCCTCCGCGTACATCACCCTGAAGATCGTGCAGAACTCCTGGCGCACTGTCAGGGGGCAGCTGCTGGAACTGCCGGGGGTCGAGCACATGGCCCTGGTCAGCGGGGAGTTCGACGTACTGATGCTGGTGCACACGGTGGACAACCGGGCCCTGCGCGACCTGGTGCTGAACCGGATCCAGGCGATCCCGGAGGTGCTCGGCACGCACACCCTGCTGGTGTTCGACGAGACCGACCGGACGCCGGTGCTGCCGGACTGAACGCGCGGGGGTGCTCCGGGGCGGCTAAGGCGCGCGCAGGCCGCCGAAGGCGAGCAGGGTCACCGCGTCGGCGATGTGCTGCGCGGACTTCTCGTCCGGTCCGGGCCGGTACCATTCCACCAGGGAGTTGATCATGCCGTAGAGCAGCCGGGTGGCCAGCCTGGGCTCGATGTCGGCGCGCAGGTCGCCGTCGCGCACGGCCTCGGCCAGCAGCTCCGCGACCCGGTGGTCGTAGGCGCGGCGCTGCTGCAGCGCCCACTGCTCGGTGGCGGTGTTGCCACGGACCCGCAGCAGCAGGGTGACGTACGGCAGTTCGGCGGCCAGCACCTCGGTGGTGCGGCGCACCACGTGCTCCAGCCGGTCGACCGCGCGGCCGTCGGTGGCGGCGGGCTCGTCCAGGATGCCGAACAGGCCGTCCAGGGCCCGGCCCACGGCCAGCCGCAGCAGTTCCTCCTTGCCGCGGACATGGTGGTAGATCGACGACTTGCTGATGCCAGCGGCCCGGGAGAGGTCCTCCATCGAGGTGCCGTCGTAACCGCGCTCGTTGAACACCCGCACCGTCACCGCGAGCAGCGTCTCGACGGTGTAGGCGTCACGGCGCTGTACGCGCGGGTTGTCGACCATGCTGCGCAGCCTAGCGGCAGCCCCTGGGTGGCACCCACGGGGAGATAGTTGTACTGTCATAACGGTTATAGGAGTCCAACTGATGAAGCGGGTCGCCATGCCGGAAGCCGATATACCGGTCACCACCGGAGCACCCTTGAGCGCCCGAAGGCGCTTCCTGATCCTCGCCATCTGTTGCATGAGCCTGTTCATCGTCGGCCTCGACAACACGATCGTGAATGTGGCGCTCCCCTCCGTCCAGCGCGATCTGCACGCCTCCGTCTCCGGGCTGCAGTGGACGATCGACGCCTACACCCTGGTGCTGGCCAGCCTGCTGATGCTCTCCGGCTCCACCGGCGACCGGATCGGCCGGCGACGGACCTTCCAGGCCGGTCTCGCCCTGTTCACCCTGGGCTCGCTGCTCTGCAGCCTCTCCCCCAGCCTGGGCTGGCTGATCGCGGCGCGGATGGTCCAGGCCGTCGGCGGTTCGATGCTCAACCCGGTGGCCATGTCGATCATCACCAACACCTTCACCGACCCCCGCGAGCGCGCCCGGGCCATCGGCGTCTGGGGCGGCACCGTCGGCGTCAGCATGGCGCTCGGCCCGGTCCTCGGCGGGCTGCTGGTCGGGTCGGTCGGCTGGCAGTCGATCTTCTGGATCAACATCCCGGTCGGCATCGCCGCGCTGCTGCTGGCCGGGCGCTTCGTGCCGGAGTCCAAGGCGGCCAAGGCGCGCCGGGTGGACCCGGTCGGCCAGCTGCTGGTGATCACCCTGCTGGCCTCGATCACCTACGGCATCATCGAGGCCCCCACGGCCGGCTGGACCTCGGCGCAGACCATCGGCTGCTTCGCCCTCGGCGTCGCCGCCCTGGCCGGGCTGCTCGCCTATGAGCCACGCCGCGACGAACCCCTGATCGACCTGCGGTTCTTCCGCAGCGTCCCGTTCTCCGGGGCCACCGTGATCGCGGTCTGCGGTTTCGCGGCGCTGGCCGGCTTCCTCTTCCTCAACACCCTCTACCTGCAGAACGCCCTCGGCTACAGCGCGCTGCGGGCCGGTCTCTACACCCTGCCGATGGCCGCGATGACGGTGGTCTTCGCGCCGCTGTCCGGACGGATCGTCGGCGCCCGTGGTCCACGCGTCCCGCTGATCGTCGCCGGGGTCACCATGTCCGCGAGCGGGCTGATGCTCACCGGGCTCAGCCTGACCACCCCGGTCGCCCAGCTGATGGCCGCCTACCTGCTGTTCGGCCTCGGCTTCGGGATGGTCAACGCGCCGATCACCAACACCGCCGTCTCCGGGATGCCGCGCAGCCAGGCCGGGGTGGCCGCCGCGGTCGCCTCGACCAGCCGCCAGGTCGGCCAGTCGCTGGGGGTCGCGGTCATCGTCTCCGTGGTGACCTCCTCGGTGCACGGATCCGCCGGCGCGGCCGCCTTCACCCAGGCCAGCCACGTCGGCTGGTGGATCACCGTGGGCTGCGGACTCGCGGTGCTGGTCCTGGGCGTGGTCACCACCGGCGCCTGGGCCCGGGGGACCGCCGCCCGCAACGCCGCCAGGCTCAGCGGGCCCGCGGCCGTCAGGACGGAGGTCGCCGCATGAGTGCTGCAGAGGACGGGGAGCAGGGGCTGGCCGCCGCGACCCGGGCCTACCGGGTGATGCGCGAACTCGTGCTGGAGGAGGACGAGCGTCTGGTGCAGCTGGCCGAGGTGACCGGCATGAGCTTCATCCGCAGCAAGGTGCTGCGGCGGCTGGCGGCCGGGCCGCTGCGGATGAGCGAGCTCACCGCGCGGCTGCGGACCGACAAGCCGTACACCACGCTGGTCGTGGACGATCTGGAGCGGCGGGGCCTGGTGGTCCGCAGCGTCCACCCCGAGGACCGCCGCTGCAAGATCGTGACGAACACGCCGGCCGGGCAGGAGATGGCGGAGCTGGCCGAGTCGATCCTGGCCCGGCCGCCGCAGCGGCTGCTGGCGCTGGACCAGGAGGAGCTGGCGCTGCTGGAGCGGGTGCTGGGGAAGGTGGCGGGGGCGTCCGCGTCCACCCCTTGAACCGACCGATCATTCGGTTAGTCTGAGTTCCGGCAGTGTAGCCAGGACTCACTGAGGAGTGCCTCCATGTCCCACGAGAATTCCCGCGAGCTGATCGACCGTCACCGGGCCACGCTGGACCGGGCCCTCGCGGCGCTCGCCGCACGCGACTACTGGTCGCCCTACCCCGAGTCGCCCCGGGCGTACGGGGAGCCGGTCGGGCTGGACGCCCTGCAGGGGCGGGAGCTGCTGCTGGACCAGCCGGGAACGGACGGGCTGGTCGGGCCGGGGCCCGAGCAGGGCGGCGAGCAGTCGCCGTTCGGGCCCGCGCTGGGGGTGGCCTACCCGCACGCCGGGGACCCGGAGGCGCTGTTCGCGGCGGCCCGGGCCGCGCGCCCGGGCTGGGCCGCGGCCGGACCGCTGCTGCGGGCCGCGGTCTGCTGCGAGATCCTCGCCCGGATCAACGCCCGCTCCCCCGAGTTCGGCGCCGCCGTCATGCACACCACCGGACAGGCGGCCGGAATGGCCTTCCAGGCCGGCGGTCCGCACGCCCAGGACCGCGGCCTGGAGGCGGTGGCCTACGCGTACGCCGAGCAGACCCGGCTGCCCGAACGCGCCGAGTGGACCAAGCCGCAGGGCAAGCGCGACCCGCTGCGCCTGGTGAAGGAGTTCACCCCGGTGCCGCGCGGGACCGCGCTGCTGGTCGGCTGCAACACCTTCCCGACCTGGAACGGCTACCCGGGCCTGTTCGCCTCGCTGGCCACCGGCAACCCCGTCCTGGTCAAGCCGCACCCGCGGGCCGTGCTGCCGCTGGCGCTCACCGTCTCGGTCGCCCGCGAGGTGCTCGCCGAGGCCGGCTTCAGCCCGGACGTGGTGCTGCTGGCCGCCGAGCAGCCCGGGCAGGGGCTGGCGAAGACCCTCGCCCTGCACCCGGACGTGCGGATCGTCGACTACACCGGGTCCAGCGAGTTCGGCGACTGGCTGGAGCAGAACGCCCGGCAGGCGCTGGTCTACACCGAGAAGGCCGGGGTCAACACGATCGTGATCGACTCCACCGCCGACTACGCCGGGATGCTCGGCAACCTGGCCTTCTCGCTGGCGCTCTACAGCGGCCAGATGTGCACCACCCCGCAGAACCTGCTGCTGCCCCGGGCCGGACTGGACACCGACCAGGGGCACAAGACCTTCGCCGAGGTCGTCGCCGACCTCGGACGTTCACTGGACCGGCTGCTCGGCGACGACGCCCGCGCGGCGGGGCTGCTCGGCGCGATCGTCAACCCGGGCGTGCTGCAGCGGTTGGAGCAGGCGGAGAAGGGCGAGTTCGGGGAGGTGCTGGTGGCGTCGCGGGCCGTCGCGGTGCCGGAGTTCCCGGACGCGGTGGTCCGCACCCCGGCGCTGGTCGGCCTGGACATCGCCAGGGACGCCCTGCCCGGGGAGTGCTTCGGGCCGGTGGCCTTCGCGGTCGCGGTGGACTCCACCGCCCAGGCCGTCGAGCAGCTGCGCGAGACCGTGCGCGAGCGCGGGGCGATGACCGCCGCCGCGTACACAACCTCGCTGGAGGTGGAGGCCGCCGTGGTGGACGCCTGCCTGGACTCGGGGGTGTCGCTGTCGCTGAACCTCACCGGGCAGGTCTACGTCAACCAGACCGCCGCCTTCTCCGACCTGCACGGCACCGGCGCCAACCCGGCCGCCAACTCCGCCTACTGCGACGCGGCCTTCGTGGCCAACCGCTTCCGGGTCGTCGAGGTCCGGCGCGAGCTGCGGTAGCGCGGACCGGAAGCAGCAACGTGTCAAGGACGCGTACGGACGACTGACGCACTGCCTGCTGAAGTGCGGCGACACCAGGGCCCAGACTCTAGGGAAACTGGTGAACGCCCCTCCGCTTCCGGGTTCGGGCGACCGAATCCGGAGCAGGGATGCCGCACATGACGCTCAAGCCGCAGGGGCCGCACGGGGATTCTCCCGTACGGCCCCTGCGGCTTTCGGCTGTCAGATGTGCAGGGCTTCTGTTGCGCCTTTTACATCCTGTATCTGGCTTTCGGGACGCCGGGTCACTCAGGGTGAGCGGTAATGCGGATCACGTTGCCGAATGGCGTGAACGATAACGATTCCGCTGTCGAACACGCTTGGAAGCCTGGAAACCGCAGCTTTTCGCCCTAATCTCTGTCCCCATCCCCTTCCGTGCCGCCTGACAGAAAGGCCACATCACTCCCATGAAGGGCCTCAGCCTCGAAGACCTGGCGCGGTTCACCAACCGCACCCGCGCCCGTTCCACCACCGCCGCGATGAGCCGCCGCTCGCTGCTCCGGGGTGCCACCGCGGGCGGTCTCGCCGTGGCGGGCGCCGGAGCGCTGTCGGCCTGCGGCGTCCAGGGGCATGTCGTCCCCGACGGCGCCAAGGCGACCGGACAGGCGGGCAAGGACTACTCGGCCACCGAGAAGAAGGTCGTCTGGGCGACCTGGCCGGCGTACATCGACATCCAGGACGACAAGCACCCCAGCGTGCACCCCACGCTGAACGCCTTCACCAAGCAGACCGGGATCCAGGTCGACTACCTGGAGATCATCAACGACAACAACGACTTCTACACCAAGGTCGACCCGTACCTGGTCAAGGGCATCGACACCGGGTACGACGTGCTGGTCGTCAGCGACTACATGGTGGCCAAGTACCGGACGTACGACTACATCCAGGAACTGGACCTCGCCAACATCCCCAACCACGGCAACCTGCTGCCGAGCGTCCTCAAGGACCCGGTCGACCCCGGCCGCCGCTTCTCCGTCCCCTGGGCCTACGGCTTCACCACCATCGCCTACAACACCAAGCTGGTGAAGACCCCGATCACCTCCATCGCCGAGGTGTTCACCCGCTCCGACCTGCACGGGAAGGTCTCGCTGTTCAGCGAGATGGAGGACACCGTGGCGCTGGCGCTGCTCGCCATCGGCCACAACCCGGAGCAGTTCACCGAGAAGCAGTTCAACGAGGCACTGGAGTACGTGCGCAGGGCGCTGAGCTCGGGCCAGGTCCGGTCCTTCACCGGCAACGACTACCTGAGCGACTTCCAGAACGGCAACACCGCCGTGACCATGGCCTACTCCGGCGACGTGGCCCAGCTCGGGGTGGACAACCTGGTCACCCTGAACCTCCCCAAGGAGGGTCTGCTGGCCTGGTCCGACAACTGCGTGATCCCCAACTTCGCCCGGCACAAGACCAACGCCGAGAAGATGCTCAACTACTACCTCCAGCCGGATGTGGCGGCGCAGCTCGACGACTACATCGACTACGTCCCCTCGGTCGAGGGCGCGGTGGCGGCGCTGCAGAAGCTGGACCCGGCGACGGCCGCCTCGCCGCTGATCGTCCCCACCCAGCAGATGCAGGCGAACGCGCACGGGTTCATGAAGCTCACCATCGCCCAGCTCGACGACTACACCAGCCGGTTCCAGCAGGCCATCGGCCAGTAGGCCGCCCGCTCCCGTTCGACGGACACCTCACCGACGCCGATGCGAAAGAAGATTCTCGATGGGCTCCACTGACGTTATGGGCCGGACCGAGGGCGGCGACCTCCGCCTGGTCGGCCTCACCAAGCGCTTCGGCGCGTTCACGGCGGTCGACGGTATCGACCTGACCATCCCTCAGGGCTCCTTCTTCGCCCTGCTCGGCGCCTCCGGCTGCGGCAAGACGACGACGCTGCGGATGGTCTCCGGTCTGGAGGACCCGACGGCGGGCCAGATCTTCCTCGGTGACAAGGACGTCACCGATGCCAAGCCCTACCGGCGGCCGGTCAACACGGTGTTCCAGAACTACGCGCTCTTCCCGCACCTGGACATCTTCGAGAACGTCGCCTTCGGGCTCCGCCGCCGCGGCTTCAAGAGCGTCAAGCCGCAGGTCGAGGCGATGCTCGAACTGGTCGAGCTGGGCCACCTGGCGAAGCGCAAGCCCACCCAGCTCTCCGGCGGCCAGCAGCAGCGCATCGCGCTGGCCCGGGCCCTGATCAACGAGCCCCAGGTGCTGCTGCTGGACGAGCCGCTGGGCGCGCTGGACCTCAAGCTGCGCCGGCAGATGCAGATCGAGCTCAAGCGGATCCAGACCGAGGTCGGTCTGACCTTCGTGCACGTCACCCACGACCAGGAGGAGGCCATGACCATGGCCGACACCATCGCGGTGATGAACCACGGCCGGATCGAGCAGCTGGGCTCCCCCGCCGAGCTCTACGAGAACCCGGCGACCACCTTCGTCGCCAACTTCCTCGGCCAGTCCAACCTGATCCCCGGAACGGTCGAGACGGCCACGGACGACGTGGTCACCGTCTCCGCGCACGGCCGCAAGCTCACCCTGGACGCCAAGCGCTGTCGCTCGGTGTCGGGCGAGGTGATCCTGGGTGTCCGTCCGGAGAAGGTCCAGCTCGCGGTGAGCGAGGCCGACGTCCCCAGCGGGTTCAACGCACTCAGCGGCACCGTGTCCGACACCTCGTTCATCGGCGTCTCCACCCAGTACCTGGTCAGGCTGCCCTCCGGCGAGGAGCTCTCGGTCTTCGAGCAGAACACCGGACGCGAGATCCAGCGCCCCGGCAGCGAGGTCTTCGTGCACTGGGACCCCAGCCAGGGCTTCGGCCTCGACGGCGCCCAGGACATCGAGGCGGGCGCGGCCCTGGACGAGGAGGGCGCCGCATGAGTACCGCCCTGCTCGACAAGGCCCCGGCGGCCGAGGCGCCCCCGGAGGACCGCAGGCCGCGCCGCAACATCACCCCCTGGGTGCTGCTGCTGCCCGGACTGCTGTGGCTGATCCTCTTCTTCCTGATCCCGATCCTCACCTCGGTGTCGGCGTCGGTCCAGACCGGCAACTTCGACGACGGCTTCAAGCTGACCTGGCACTGGGCCAACTACGCGGACGCGATCAAGCCGTACTGGCGCCAGTACCTGCACTCCGGGATCTTCTCGGTGGCGACCACGGTGCTCTGCCTGGCCCTGGGCTACCCGGTGGCGTACTTCATCGCCTTCAAGGGCGGCAAGTGGAAGTCGCTGCTGATGGCCCTGGTGATCGTGCCCTCCTTCACCAGCTTCCTGATCCGCACCATCGCCTGGAAGACCATCCTGGCGGACAACGGCTTCGTGGTCCGGGTCCTCAACGACCTGCACATCCTCGGGGTGACCCGCAGGCTCGGGATCACCGTCGGCACGCATGTGCTGGCCAGCCCCGGTGCGGTGGTCTGCGGCATGGTCTACAACTTCCTGCCGTTCATGATCCTCCCGCTGTACACCTCGCTGGAGAAGATCGACCCGCGGCTGCTGGAGGCCGGCAACGACCTCTACTGCGGCACCTTCCAGACCTGGCGCCGGATCACGCTCCCGCTGTCCATGCCCGGCGTGATCGGCGGCACCCTGCTGACCTTCATCCCGGCGATCGGCGACTACATCAACGCCCAGCTGCTCGGCAACGCCAACA
The DNA here is from genome assembly GCF_004365705.1 of Streptomyces sp. 846.5. NCBI lineage: Bacteria > Bacillati > Actinomycetota > Actinomycetes > Kitasatosporales > Streptomycetaceae > Streptomyces > Streptomyces sp. 846.5. Next base: position 4,008,635 of record NZ_SOBN01000001.1, on the reverse strand, counting down.
CCGGCGTGGTCGGCCAGAGCATCGAGAACCTGTTCCTGCGCAAGACCGACGGCTACCCGGTCGGCTCGGCGATGTCTGTCATCATGATGGTCGGCACGCTGGTGCTGGTCATGCTGTACATCCGCAAGGCCGGTACGGAGGACCTGATCTGATGGCGACTCAAACCGCTTCCCCGGCCCCGGTCTCCCCGGCGCCGCTCTCCAAGGCGCCGCTGAAGATCCGCCGCCGCAGCCCGCTCGCCTGGATCGGCGACCACATCCTGCTCGCCGCCACCGTGGTGATCTTCATCTTCATGCTGCTGCCGAACGCCGTCATCCTGGTGATGTCGTTCAACCAGCCGATCGGCAAGTACGACTACACCTGGAACCAGTTCTCCACCGAGGCCTGGGCCCACCCCTGCGCCAACCAGGAACTGTGCAGCAGCATGGGCCTGTCCCTGGAGATCGGCCTGATCGCGACCCTGGTCTCCACCGCGCTGGGCACGATGATCGCCTTCGCGATGGTCCGGCACCGCTTCAAGGCCCGCTCCGGCATCAACGCCCTGCTGTTCCTGCCGATGGCCGCCCCCGAGGTGGTCATGGGCGCCACCCTGACGGCGCTGTTCTTCAACACCATCGGCCCGGGCTCGCTGGGCTTCTGGACCATCACCATCGCGCATGTGATGTTCTGTCTCAGCTATGTGGTGGTGACCATCAAGTCCCGGCTGGCGGGCATGGACCCGACGCTGGAACGGGCGGCGCAGGACCTATACGCCACCCCGACGCAGACGTTCATGAAGGTGACCCTGCCGCTGGTCGCCCCCGGCATCGCCGCTGCCGCGCTGCTGGCCTTCGCGCTGTCGATCGACGACTACATCATCACCGCGTTCACAGCCGGCCAGCGCACCACCTTCCCGATGTACATCTTCGGCTCGGTGCAGCGGTCGTACCCGGCGCAGATCAATGTGATCGGCTCGATCATGCTGATCGGCACGATGGTGATCATCGCCGTGTCGACGGTCCTCGGCCGGATGCGGGCGACGCGGAGGTAGAGCACACACGTTGTGCGTTCGCTGCCGCCGTGCCGAGTTCGGTGCGGCGGTAGCGGATCTCGTGGCGGTGGCGCTCGCCGACGACGAAGCCGGCGTCGCGGAGGATGGTCAGATGCTCGGAGACGGTGCCGGGGGCCAGCGCGTAGCGGTGGGCGAGGAGTTGGGTGCTGGCCGGGGTGTCCAGTCCGGTGAGCAGGGCGGCACGGGTGCGCCCGATCAGCCGGGCGAGGGCGGCGGTTCTGTTTTTGGTAGGGGCATCGGCTGATCGGGACGGCCACAGAGTGCCCAGACCTCGGACCGGGTAGACCACGGTGGGCTGCCAGGGCGGGTCGACGATGACCACGACCTCCTGCCACTTGAAGGCGCTGGGCATCAGCACCAGCCCCTCGCCGTCCAGGTCCCGGTGGTCGTCCTCGCCGCGCACCCGGGTCAGCACATTGCCCTGCCAGCGCAGCATCGGGTGCAGTTCGGCGAACAGCCGGTCCAGGCCGCCCTCGGCCAGGCGCCGGCTCTGGAATGCCACATCGGCGTCCAGCAGCGCCCGTACCCGTGGCCACGTCGGTTCGACGAGCATGGTCCACGCGGTGCGGATCAGGCCGGTGATCAGCTGGAGCACCTCCTCGGGATCGCCGAGCAGCAGCCGCCCGGTGGCGGACTCCGCGGCGCCGGGGGTTTCCCGGAGCGAGCGCACGATCTCGGCGCGGACCTGTGCGGGCGGGGTGGCTGCGATCCGGGTGAGCTCGTCCTCGAACCGGGCCTGCGGGCCGGTGGGCGGCGGCGAGAGGAAGTCGGGGGTGTAGCCGCGGCGCGGCTGCAGCAGCGTGAGCGGACGCAGGTCGGGGGCGTCGGGCCCGTCCATGAGGGGGCGGACGGAGTCCAGCCAGGGGCGGTGGTGGTCCGGCGGCTGCTGACCCGTGGTGACCCGCACGGCGGACAGGGTCTCGAAGGCGGGCGACACTGCGAACCGGCACCGCCGCAGGTCAGCTGCGCTGAAGCGGAGGGTGACGGCGATGGCGGGCTCCGGGGGGAGGACAGTGATTCGGTCTGAACCTAATCACTGGCGCGGGATCGGGCAAGGTTGCCAAGCTCCTCCCATGACCACGGAGACGAGCACCGCACTCAGCACCGCACTCAGCACCGAATGGGACCAGCGCAGCATCGCCCTCTGGCTGGAGTTCCCGAACCTGCCCGAGGAGGAGTTCCGGGCCCGGCACGAGAAGCTGCTCGGCGAGCTCCCCGAGGGGCACCCGGTGCTGCTGTTCGAGCGCGGCGCCTTCCAGGACTCCACCGGCCACTCCGACCTGGCCGTGCCGCTCTACCAGCAGGCGCTGGCGGCCGGACTCGACGGCGAGCGACGGCGCCGGGTGGTGATCCAGATGTCCAGCTCGCTGCGGAACATGGGCCGCCCGGAGGAGGGCGTGGCGCTGCTGCGCGCCGAGCGGGAGCGCGGCTCGGACCACCTGGACGACGCCATCAGCGCGACCCTGGCCCTCTGCCTGGTCGACTCCGGGCACGAGCGCGAGGCCGTCGCGGAGGCGGTGGCGGCGCTCGCCCCGCACCTGCCGCGCTACCAGCGGTCGATGGCGAACTACGCCCGGCTGCTGATGGAGCCGGAGGAGGAGTAGCCGGGCGTAGCCCGGACGTAGGGTTGACCGGGTGACGGACGTGACGCAGGTGACCCAGGCGACGGCGCGGTGGCGCACCGAGGCGGCGGGGGGCGGTGTGCTGCTGGACGGGTTCCATGCGCTCAAGCACGCGCTGAGGTTCGGCGCCGAGGTGACGGTGGTGCTCACCAGCGACCGGGCCGGGGTGGCGGAGCTGGCCGCAGAGCTGGCGCCGGACGTGGCCGCCGCGGTGGATGCGCTGGCGGTCGAGGTCCCGGCGACGGTGCTGCGCGAACTCGTCCCCCGGCTCCACCCGACCGGCATCGCGGCTCTGGCGATGCGCCCTCCGCGCACCGCCAACCTCGCGGCACTCGCCCGCCGCCCGCGCACCGCACCCGTCGTCGTCCTCGACAACCCCCGCAACCTCGGCAACATCGGCGCCGTCGTCCGCCTCGCAGCCGGCTTCGGCGCGACCGGCGTCGTGACGACGGGGGACGTCGACCCCTGGCACCCGACCGTGGTCCGGGCCGGCGCGGGGCTTCATTTCGCGACGTCGGTCGAGCAGTTGACGCTCAGCCAGCTTCCGGACGGCCCGCTCTACGTCCTCGACCCGGAGGGCGACGACATCCGCACAGTGCCCTTCCCGGACGACGCCCTCATCGCCTTCGGCTCGGAGAGGCACGGCATCTCCGAGGAGTTGCGGGGGATGGCGACGCGGGTGGTGGCGGTGTCGATGCGCCCCCAGGTCTCCAGCTTCAACCTGGCGACGAGCGTGGGGATGGGACTGTTCCACTGGATGTCGGGGGTGGGGCGGGGGGCTGTGGGCGGGGGAGGCGGGGCGGCGTAGCCGGCTGCGGCGCTCGGCTCAAAGGTGCCGCCCCCCGTTGTAGTTGGCGCTTTGCGGCGGAGCCGCGAGACGGTGGGTGCGGTCGCGGCAGGGCGAATGCCGTTGCAGGCGTGGGGCGGCCGGCCCTCGCCTCTGCGGGGCTATCCTGCTTCCACTCCCATCTCCTTGAGCAGCGCGGCGATCTCCTTCGCCGTTCCCAGGACCCGGGCCTGGCCGATCTTCAGGGACAGCAGCCCCGCCGAGATGGGGGCCTGCGGCTGGGGCGGGGCGGCTGGGGTCTCGGGCTCGCGGGGGGCGGCGAGGCGGCGGACCACGTCGACGAAGCGGATGGTGCCGCAGCTGCGGATTCCCTTGCTGCCACGGATGCCGACGCGCTTCACCTCCGGGCAGCGGAAGTAGGGGCCGAAGGGCGGCCCGCTGTCCTCACCGCGCCTGGGGACGCACGCCTCCGTACGTCCGTGCGGGCAGTGCACGGAGCCGTCGGTGAGGACGCGGAAGTCGGTGTCCTGGATGCCCTCGACCCGCGCGATGAGATCAACGGGCTGATGGCCGACGGCCTCGGCCAGGGTCTCGGCCATCCTTCTGCGTTCAGCGGCGAGATCGGTGTCGCCACGGCGGAGGGAGGGGAGGAGCTCGGAGGTGACCCAGGTCTGGAAGGGCTGGGCGGACGGTTTGCGAGAGCGCATGATCAGCGTGTAGAGCCCGCTCTCGCTGACGACGCCGAGCAGCGGATTTCCACGTTCGTAGCCTTTCCGGCCTGCGATTTTGTCTTTACCCTCACTTGAAGTGAGGGTTACGTCGCGCAGATCCACTGTCTGCGTTTCGTGCTGCCGGACGATCTGGTTTGCCCAGCTCGGATTGGATCGTCCCAGGATTCGGCAGACGTCTGCCGTGGCGAACCAGGGCTCGCCGTCGATCATGATGACGCGGATCGGTTGCCCGGTGACCGGGAAGGCGGAGTGCTGCAGGGTCGGCTGTTCGGTGTGTTGCATGACGTCCCCTTCAATTGAATGGTGGTGACGTCATGAGCAACGCGATTGTCAGACCGTGGTCACTCCTTCGGAGGAGCGCGATGGTTCATCGCGGCGCGTGAACACATGTCGCACGAGGGTGGCGAGGGGGGTGGCGAAGCGGGAGACCGCGTCGCCCGCGCGGACCAGGAACCAGGTGGGCAGGAAGACCGCGTCCGCGCTGATCATCGCCAGCGAGAAGAACGGCAGGCCGAGGGTCACCGCGATTGCGGCGTGCTCGGTCATCATCAGCACCAGCAGTACGTTCTTGATACGCCGGTTGAAGACCAGGAACGGGAAGGCCACCTGCACGATGACCGTCCCGTAGCTGATCAGGAAGACCGGGATCGGGTGCGCCGAGAGCTGCTGCGACAGCGCGGGCCAGGGGTCGAAGTAGTCCAGGTGCAGCGGGAAGTAGAGCGCGGTGCCGCCCTGCCAGAGCGAGCCCTGGATCTTGTACCAGCCGGCGGTGGCGTAGATGAAGCAGACCTCCACCATCACCACCAGCATCGCGGAGTTGTGCAGCATGGTCGCCATCGCGTCCAGCACGGCCCGGGGTTCGCCGTCCGGCGCGCGGCGGTCGAGCAGCCACTGTGCGCCGCTGATCAGCCAGAACGCCCAGAAGACGGTGCTCCAGGTGTACAGCCCGGGGTTCAGCGTCCCCGTCCCGCCGGGGTCGGTGAGTTGGACGGACAGCAGGGCGAAGCCGAGGGCCGACCACAGCGCCACCCCGGTGCGGTCCGTCCGGCCCGCCCGCTCCGGGTGGAGGCGGTGGCGGCGGGCGTCGAGGGACCAGACCGTGCCGCAGCGGGTGAAGGCGAGGTAGATCGCCATCAGGTGGATGACGTTGTCACCGCCGTCGCCGATCAGGACGCTGCGGTTCTGCACCGACAGCACGCACACCAGGAACAGCACCGACATGGCGCGGGTGCGCCAGCCGAGAATCAGCAGCACGCTCACCGCGATCGTCGCCGTGTACACGGTCTCGAACCACCAGCGGTCGCCGGACCACGCCAGCACGGTGAACGCGTGGTCGCCGGCCAGCATCTGGCGGGCCAGGTCGAGGCTCCAGGCCGAGCGGTCGCCGTAGAGGACCCGACGGTGCGGCCACTCGCGCAGCAGAAAGCCGCCGAAGCACAGGGCGAAGCCGATCCGGACGACGGCCGCCTGGTAGGGCGCGAGGACCCGTCCGGTGAAGGCCGTCCAGCCGGTGAGGATGCTGTCGCGGGGGTTGTCGAGGGCGCTGGTGCGTGCGTTCATCCGAGGATCCCGAGGCCGGTGTAGTCGTCGTCGGAGACCGCCCACCACTGCAGGGTGACGTAGCTGGTCTGCTGCTTCTGTGCGGCGGCGGTCCAGGACGGTCCGGTGACCGGGGTGGTGGCGGAGCGGAACTCGATCTGGATGATCTGGTTCCCCTGCCAGTCGCGGTTGCCGATCCGCTGCAGCCCGATGCGCTTCAGGTACTCCTTGGACAGTGGGCCGCCGACGCCGAGGGAGGTCTCGCTCGGCAGGTTGTGCCAGGCGGTGTAGTAGTCCCAGGCCCGGCGCAGCTGGTTCTGGTCCAGATGGCTGGGGGCGGGGTTGCCCCTGACAGCCGCGATGTCGTGGGCGGTGAGGCTGATCCAGCCGGACTGGCCGCGGCTGCCGTCGGGGGCGAGGGTCTGCAACCGGGCCTCGACGGCGATGTTGTTCTGCAGCGGGTTGGGGGCGAAGAGCTGCCAGTTCTGCTCGAACTCGGGCATGACATGGGCGTTGATCGCCGACTGGTAGCGCTGCGAGGCCGGGTTGGAGGGGGCTATGGAGAGGAAGACGGTGCCGAGGTGCCAGGCGGTGGCGGCGATGAGGACGGTGGCGGTGAGCGCGAGGGTGATCAGCGCGGGCAGGGACCAGAGGCGGGGAGAGGAGTCGTCCCCTGCGGGGGCGGGGGCGGCGTCGGGGTCAGGGCCGGAAGCGGGTCGCAGTTCAGGCACCAGCTCGTGCTTCGGCGCCGACGGCAGTTGCGGCGGCGTCGCCGCTTCGTCCTGCGTTGCCTGGTTCGGATGGTCTGGCACGCGTACCTGCTCGCTCGCTCGCTGAGGCTCTGTCCGCCCCGAACGGTACTGACCCTGTGGTTCCTGTGACAGGGGGAGTGAACCATTGACCGGTTTAGTTGGAATGTCACAATCGGCGGTTGCGCCCCGCAGCGCCCTGGCCCTTCCCATCCACTAGAACCCGTTCTAATCTGACGGTCCGTCATGGGGTCGGGCAGCAAAGGGGAGAGCCGTGGACTTCACCTTCACCGAGGCGCAGCAGGCCGCAGTCGAAGCCGCTCGCGCAGCCTTCGCCGATGTCGCTCCGGACGGTGTGCCCAGCCCCGCGGTCAATTCCGAACCCGTCGCCGAGGACGTCGACCGCGAGCTGTGGCAGCGCCTCGCCAAGTCCGATATGCCCGGTATCGCACTTTCCGAGGAGTACGGCGGCTCGGGCCTGGACCCCGTCGCCTGGTGTCTGGTGCTGCGCGAGTCAGCGCGTGTGCTCGCCCGGGTTCCGCTGCTGGAGACCGGCGCCGCCGCGCTCGCCGTCCAGCGTTACGGCAGCGAGGCCCAGTGCCGGCAGCTGCTGCCGGAGGTCGTGGCGGGACGGCTGCTGCTCGGCGTCGCCCCGCACGGCCGTACCGGGCACGAGCCGGCCGACCAGGGCGTCCGCGCCGTGCCGGCGGACCCGTCCACCAGCTCCGGCGGCGGCTGGATCCTGGACGGTGTGCAGACCGGGGTGACCTCCGCCCAGGTGCTGGACCGGATCGTGGTTCCGGCGCGCTGCGACCAGGGCACCCTGCTGCTCCTGGTGGACCCGCACGCCCCCGGTGTGGAGCTGCGGCGCCAGGTCACCACCCATGGGGAGCTCGCCGCCGAGATGGTCTTCGACGGCGCGCGGGTCGACGTCTCGGCGCAGCTGGGGGAACCCGCGCCGGACGCCGCCAACTGGCTCTACCTGCGCGGCCTGCTGATTGTCGGCACCGCGGCGCTGTGCCTGGGCCTGGGCGAGCAGATCCTGCGGATCACCGCCGACTACACCGGCAAGCGGGTGCAGTTCGGGCATCCCATCGCCACCTTCCAGGCCGTGTCGATGCAGGTCGCCGACCGGTACATCGACCTGCGGGCGATGGAGGTCACCCTCTGGCAGGCGGCCTGGCGTCTGGGCCTCGCCACCACGGCGGAGGGCACGGACGACCCGCAGCGCATCCCGCTGGCCGCCGATCTCGCCACCGCCAAGGTCTGGTCGGCCGAGGGCGTCCGCTCGATCGCCGCGACCGCCCAGCACCTGCACGGCGGCATGGGCGCGGACCTCGACTACCCGCTGCACCGCTACCACGCCTGGGCCAAGCACCTCGAACTGTTCCTCGGCCCGGCCGCCGCGTTCGAGGACGAGGTCGCGACGGTCCTGGCGGAGTACCAGCTCTGACCAGCCCCTCTTGGATCCATACTGGTCGGATGGACGGTGAGCCGGGTACGTACGACGCGGTGGTGCTCGCCGGCGGCACGGCCCGGCGGTTCGGCGGGGCCACGGACAAGGTGGCGCTGGAGGTCGACGGGACCGCGTTGCTGGACCGGGTCCTGGCCGGCTGCGCGGGGGCGCGGGCCACGGTCGTGGTCGGTCCCCGGCGGCCGACCCGCCGACCGGTGAGCTGGGTGCGCGAGCAGCCACCCGGCGGCGGACCGGTGGCCGCGGTGGCGGCGGCGCTGCCGTCGGTGACCGCGGACCGGATCCTGTTGCTGGCCGCCGACCTACCGTTCTTCGAACCGGCGACCGCCGCGCTGCTGCTCCGGGAACTGGACGGGGAACCGGGCGTGGCAGTGGCCGTCCTGGTCGACGCCGACGGTCGGGACCAGCCCCTGGCCGCCGCCTACCGCACCGCACCGCTGCTGGCAGCCCTCGCGGCCCTGGGCGATCCGGCCGGACTTCCGCTGCGCCGCCTCGTCGGCGGGCTGACCACCCGTCGGATCGCCGACGCGGACGGGGCCGCGCTCGACTGCGACACCTGGGACGACCTCGCCCGGGCCCGTGCTCACGCGCGCTCGCGGGCGCCGAGAGAGATGTGACACGACAGCGAAACGTTACCTTGCACGCCACGGGCCCGGGGATCAGCGACGATGGGACTGTGCTGGATGACTGGATCGCCGAAGCGAAGTCCGAGCTGGGGATCGACCTGGAGGTCGACGTACCCGGTCTGCTCGACATGACCAAGGACGTGGCCCATGGCGTGGCCCGGCCCGCCGCGCCACTGACGGCGTTCCTGGTCGGCTATGCCGCGGCGCAGGCCGGTGGCGGCGCCGCGGCGGTGGCGGAGGCCAATCGCAAGGTCGCGGCACTGGCCCGGCGCTGGGCCGCGGAGCAGGCGAGCGGCGCGCAGGAAAACAGCGCGCAGCCGAGCGGCGGGGAGTCGGGCTGATGGGCGGTGAGGGGAGTACCGATGGGGACCTGCTCGATGCCTATCCGTTCCTGGTCCGCACGGCCGTCGTGAGCGGCGACGGTGCTGCTGATGGCACCGGTGACGGTGCGCCGTTCGACTACACGGCGCCCATCCCGGAACCCGCCCGACCGTCGACACCGGGTCAGCCGGGCCATCCCGGCCGACCGGCTACCCCGGCGCCGTACGACTACGCCGCCGCCGAGGCCGCCGGCAGCGGCGCGAAGGGTGCGCCCTCCGAGCCGCTCGGTTGGGCGCAGGCGCGCGGACAGGCCCTGCGTGCCGTGCTGCGACCGCTCCCGCCGGTGCGTGTGCCCCTCGCCGATGCGCTCGGCGCCGCACTGGCCGCTCCCCTCGGAGCGCTCACCGACCTGCCCGCTTTCGACACCTCCGCCATGGACGGCTGGGCGGTGTCCGGCCCCGGACCGTGGCGGATCGGCCCCGCCCTGGCCGACGACAGCGACCAGCTGCTCGCCGGTCGCGGCAGCACCGCGCCGCTGCCCGACGGCACCGCCGTGCGCATCGCCACCGGGGCGCAGCTGCCGCCGGGGGCCACTGCCGTGCTCCGGCGCGAGGACGGCGGGGTCCGCCGCGACCGGAGCGGCGCCGAGCTGCTGCACGACCGCGGCGGGAATCCGCTGGAGCAGGGCCGCGACATCCGTCCGCGCGGCCAGGAGTGCCGTACCGGCGAGCCGCTGCTGCCGCAGGGCGCCACCGTCACCCCCGCCGTGCTCGGCCTGGCCGCGGCGGCCGGCTGCGACCTGCTCATCGTGCACCGCCGTCCAACCGTCGAACTCCTGGTCCTGGGCGACGAGCTGCTGGACTCGGGGCTGCCCGGCGCGGGGCGCACCAGGGATGCGCTCAGCCCGCTGCTGCCGCCCTGGCTGCGCGCCCACGGCGCACGGATCACCGCCGTACGCCGGGTCGGCGACGATCTCGGCCTGCTCCGCGACGCGCTGCGCCGCAGCCCGGCCGACGTGGTGGTCACCACCGGCGGCACGGCGGCGGGACCGGTCGACTACCTGCACCGCGCGCTGGCCGAGGTCAGCGCGGAACTGCTGGTCGACGGTGTGCGGGTGCGTCCCGGGCATCCCATGCTGCTGGCCGTGCTGCCGCCGGTGGCGGGCGCCGACAGACCGCGTTACCTGGTCGGACTGCCGGGCAATCCGCTGGCGGCCGTGGCCGGGGTGGTCACCCTGGCCGAGCCGCTGCTGCGCGCCCTCGCAGGCTTCCCGCGTACCGCGACGTACCTGGTCGAGGCCGCCGTTGCGCTCCCGGGGCACCCGGTGGACACCCGGCTGCTGCCGGTGGTGCTTCCCGAGCGCGGGGCGGTGCCGCTGGCCTTCGACGGCCCGGCGATGCTGCGCGGGCTGGCCCTGGCCGAGGGCCTGGCCGTGGTCCCGCCCGGCGGGTGCGCGGCGGGCGCGCGGGTGGAGGTACTGGAGGTCCCGACGGGATGAGCCGCACGAGCGGGACGAGCCGCACGAGCGGGACGGCGCGCGCGGGCCGCAGAGAGCGCGCGGGCCGGAGCGGCCGGGACCCCGGCGAGCTGCAGCTCCGTCAGATCCTGATGCCGGAACCGGCGACGTCCCCGTCGCAGCAGGTGCGCCGCCGCTTCGTGCTCGCCCTGGTGGTCATGCTGGTCACCATCGCCGTCGTCTACTTCGGCAGGGACGGCTACCGCGACAACGCCCACGACCACCTCGACCTGCTCGGCGCCGCCTACTACGCCACGGTCACCCTCTCCACCACCGGCTACGGCGACATCACCCCGGTCAGCGACAGCGCCCGGCTGGTCAACACCCTGGTGATCACCCCGCTGCGGGTGGTCTTCCTGATCATCCTGGTCGGCACCACGCTGGAGGTCCTGACCACCCGCACCCGCCAGCTCTGGCGGATCAAGCACTGGAAAGCCGCCATGAGCCAGGAGTCCTCCGAGGGACATGTGATCGTCGTCGGATACGGCACCAAGGGCAGCAACGCCGTGGAGACGCTGCTGCTCAAGGGCATCGCCAAGGACCGGATCGTGGTCGTCGACCACCAGCACAAGGCGATCGAGGCCGCCAACGAGGACGGCCTGGTCGGCGTCCTCGGCGACGCGACCCGCACCGAGGTGCTGCGCCGCGCCCAGGTCGAGCGCGCCGCCCAGATCATCGTGGCCACCCAGCGCGACGACACCGCCGTGCTGGTCACGCTGACGGTCCGACAGATCAACAAGCACGCCACGGTCGTGGTCGCGGTGCGGGAGGACGAGAACGCGCCCCTGCTCCGGCAGAGCGGTGCGACCGTCGTCGTCACCAGCTCCAGCTCGGCCGGACGCCTGCTCGGCGTCTCCACCCTCAGCCCCAATGCCGGTGCGGTGCTGGACGACCTGCTGACGGTCGGCAACGGCCTGGACGTCATCGACCGCCCGGTCGGCCCCACCGAGGTCGGCGGCCACCCCCTCGCCTGCGACGACCTGGTCGTCTGCGTGGTCCGCGGCAACCGCCGGCTCCCCTACAACGACCCCGAGGCCGCCGCGCTCCGGGCGACCGACCGGGTCATCGCCATCAGGCGGGTGGAACCCCAGCCCGCGTAATCCCTACTGCTTCTTCTCCGGGTCGACGATGTCCTGGGCGAACACCATCCCCAGCGGCTCCGGTCCGATGTACTGCTGGCAGTTGCACGGCCTGGCCTCGTACTGCAGCGGCTTGCGCTGGGCGTCCCAGGCGGTCGGGGCCTCCACCGTCTCGTGGCACTTGCCGCTGCGGTCGTGCTTGGCCAGGTGGTGGGTGCAGCCGCAGACCGGCTCCGGCGGGCGGTTGGCCGCGTCGATGGCGAGCTGCCGTCGCTCGGTGGCCTTGAGCAGCTCCAACTTGCGCTCGTGCCGGGTGCGCAGGGTGCTCTGCACCAGCTCGCCGAGCCGCCCGCCACCGACGACCACGGCGGGGATCAACAACCACAGCCAACCGCCCATGCCGGACCTCCCATGAGAGCGCTCCCCTGGTAACCAGCTTATCCAGCATCAGCATCCGTGCGGCAGCGCTCTTCTGCGAGGTCGCATCCGGTAGCGTCCGAAGCATGCGCGCAATCACGATTTCAGAGCCGGGCGGTCCCGAGGCGCTGGTCCTTGCCGAGGTCCCCGATCCGGAGCCCGCCGCCGGTGAGGTGCTGGTCGAGGTGGCCGCCTCGGCGGTGAACCGGGCCGACGTCCTGCAGCGGCAGGGCTTCTACGATCCCCCGCCGGGGGCCTCCCGCTACCCCGGCCTGGAGTGCTCGGGGCGGATCGCCGCGCTGGGCGCGGGCGTCTCCGGCTGGGCGGTCGGCGACGAGGTCTGCGCGCTGCTGTCCGGCGGCGGCTACGCGGAGAAGGTCGCGGTGCCGGTCGGACAGCTGCTGCCGGTCCCCAAGGGCATCGACCTGGTCACCGCGGCCGCCCTGCCGGAGGTGACCTGCACGGTCTGGTCCAACGTGTTCCAGGTGGCCCATCTGCGCCCGGCCGAGACCCTGCTGGTGCACGGCGGCAGCAGCGGGATCGGGACGATGGCGATCCAGTTGGGCAAGGCGATCGGCGCGAAGGTCGCAGTCACGGCGGGCAGCGCGGAGAAGCTGGAGGCGTGCCGCTCGCTGGGCGCCGACGTACTGATCAACTACCGGGAGCAGGACTTCGTCGAGGCCATCGGTCCAGAGGGAGCGGACGTGATTCTCGACGTGATCGGCGCCAAGTACCTGGACCGCAACCTGGACGCCCTGGCTGTCAACGGCCGTCTGGTCGTCATCGGTATGCAGGGCGGCGTCAAGGCCGAGCTGAACCTGGGCAAGCTGATGGCCAAGCGCGCCGCTGTCGCCGCCACCGGCCTCCGTGCCCGGCCGCTGGACGAGAAGGCCGCGATCGTCGCGTCCGTCCGCGAACACGTCTGGCCGCTGTTCGAGTCCGGCACGGTCAAGCCCGTCGTCGACCGCGTCATCCCGCTCGCCGATGCCGCCGAGGCCCACCGGCTGATGGAGAGCAGCACCCACATCGGCAAGATCCTGCTCCAGGTCTGACGGCAGTCGGGAAAGCACCGCGCCCGTGGCCGTCCCCCTGCAGGGGTGACGGCCACGGGCGCGGTCGTTGGGCGGACGGGTGGGTTACGGGGTGGAGTAGTAGCCGTCCAGGTCGGCGATGACCTGGACGGTTCCGGCTGAGCCGTTGTAGAAGTCGATCCGTCCGTTGATCACGGGGACGACGACCAGGTTGGGGATGGTCTGTCCGGCCTTGAAGTTGAGGTTCGAGGCGGTCGGCAGGGGCTGACTGTCAGGGAACACGGTGAGGAAGCCCCCGAGGGCGGGACCTGTCACGGTCACGTTCAGCACGACGGCGCTCACGGTGCCGGGGATCGACACCCCCGGTGTGCTCGTCACGTCCAGGTTGGCCGCGGCGCCGGGGGCGATCGCCCCGCCGGCCCGGCCGAGCCCACTGCGGGTGTCCATCACTCGGACGGGGCCGACGGACTGGAAGAGCGCGCCGGCCGAGGAGTAGTAGCCGGTGATGTCGGCGAGCAGGTCGACGGGTCCGGTCGATCCGTTGTAGAGGTCGACCTTGCCGTTGATGACCGGGACCATGACCAGGTTGGGGATGGTCTGTCCGGCGGTGAAGTTGAGGTTGGAGACGTTGGGGAGCGGCTTGCCGTCCGGGTAGACGGTCACGAATCCCGCTGCCGCGGACTGCACCTCGGTGACGTTCATGACCACGGCGGTGACCCCGGTGGCGGGCACCCCGGCCACGCCGGTGACGTCGAGCTGCACGGTCTGGTGTGCGCCGACCCGGGCCTTGGCCGCGCCCAGTCCGGCCCGGGTGTCCAGGATCCGCGCGGGGCCCACCGTGGTCAGCAGGGAGCCGGAGCTGCCTGCGGTGTAGTAGCCGGTGATGTCGGCGAGCAGGTCGACGGCTCCGGTCGATCCGTTGTAGAGGTCGACCTTGCCGTCGATGACGGGGACCATGACCAGGTTGGGGATGGTCTGTCCGGCGGTGAAGTTGAGGTTGGAGACGTTGGGGAGCGCCTTGCCGTCCGGGTAGACGGAGACGAATCCCGCTGCCGCGGCGCCGACTTCGGTGACGTTCATGGCCACCGCGGTGACGCCCGTCGTGGGCACCCCGGCGACCCCGGTGACGTTGAGCTTCACGGTCTGGTGCGCGCCGACGCGGGCCTTGGGGGCGCCCAGTCCGGCCCGGGTGTCCAGGATCCGCGACGGCGTCAGCGGCACGAACCGGCTGTTGGGCGGTGTCACCGCGCCCGCGGTGACCGTGTAGGCGCCCGGCAGGTACTGCGGATTGGGGGTGCCGCCGCTGTATGCGTAGCCGTAGGGCAGGAGGTCGTAGTGACCCGGGGTGACTCCCGTGGTGTTGACCACCGCGGTCAGTGACGTGCCGTCAGCGCCGGCTGCCAGCGGAGTCAGGGAGGCGACCGGGCTGCCGTTGGTCGCGAGCTCCAGCGACGTGCCCAGGGTGAGGCCCGTTCCGTGCACGACGACCTGATTCGCCGGCCCGGCCGGTCCGGACGCGGGCGACAGGGAGCTCAGGGTCAGGACGGCACGCGGCGTGGGGCAGTTCTGCGTGCAGACGCCCTGCAGGGTGTAGCTGAGCGGGGTCGGCGACGCGCCGGGTGTGAGCAGCATGACCGACTGGCCCGGGGTGCTGGACTGCGTCTCGCACTGGAAGGGGAAGTTGTCGAGACCACCGCCGTAGCCGCAGAGTCCGAGCTGGTTCGTCCAGTCGGTGCTGTCGAACATCTTGATGTTCGGTGCACCGTAGCCGGGCTGCGTGGCGATCGCGAAGCCGAGCAGTTCGCTGGTCGGCAGCTGGACCACGGCGCAGTAGGCGGTGGACGTCTCGCTCAGGGAGCCGCTCCGTGGGGCGAAGCCGTTCGCCGAGAGCGGGTGTGCGGTGCACTCCGGTGCCCAGCCGGCTGCCGTACCCACCCGCCAGGTGTCCACGTGTGCCGGGATCGCGATGCCTGCGTACCCGGCCGCGATGACGATCACCTGGTACGAGGTGGAGCCGGTGACGGTGCATGAGACCCCCCACTGGCGGCAGACGTACTGGCCGGCGGCGTCCGCGACCAGCAGCAGCGCGCCGGCCTTCCCGGCATGGTCGGCCCGGGTGCCCGCCCAGATCTTGTCTGCGGCTGCGGCACTGACGCGGATGCAACGCGCGTCCAGGGCCGAGGTGAGCAGGAATCCGGTGGAGGGACCGCCGACCGTCGTGGACGCCGGAGCGGGGCAGCTCGCCGTCTGCGACACGTCGCGTCGGACGATCCGGTAGGTGTCGGCGACACCGATGACCTGGACCAGGGCGGTGTAGGTGACGCCGGGCTTGTAGGTGCAGATAGTGGTGCTGGTGCCGATGCAGATCTGCTTGCCGGTCGGGTCGTTGACGGAGATGTTGCCGTCGACCTTGTTGGCGTTGTTCGTGTAGTCGATCATCTCCCCGGTGGAGTGCTGGTTTGCCGGGATGCTCAGGCACTTGACGTCCGAACTGGCCGTCAGCGGGACCGTGGCCCCCCAGGAGCCGCCGAATCCGGACTGCGGCCAGACGGCGCAGCCGGCGGTGGAGTCCGTGCGCTGCACCAGCAACTGGTAGCCGCCCTGGGGCGCCTGGGCCGCGAGGATCGCGCGGAACGGCGCGGTGCCCGTGAGCGCGCAGGTGGCCGCAGTGAAGTAGGCGTTGGCGCACTGCTGCGCGCCCGTCGCGTCCACGATCCGCATGGACGGGCTGCTGCCGTCCGCGGTCGGCTGGTCGAAGATGTAGTCCGACGCACCGGAGGCGGTCGGCAGGGTCAGGCAGATCTCCTCGGCGATCCCGCTGAAGGCGCCGGTCGCGGCGCCCGTGGCGAAGTCCGTGTCACCTGTCGCGGTGCAGCCACGGCTCTCGTCCGCCGCGATGAAGACGACGCCGAACGGAAGCGGGGACGGGGGGTACGCGGTCGCCACGAAGTCATAGGTGCCTGGGTCCAGCTTGCAGGTCGGGCCGGAGTTGGTGCAGGCCGACGTGCCGTCCGGGTGGTACAGCGAGCCGGTGACACCGCCGTAGCTCGCGGTCGCCGCGTACACCTGGTACTGGTCGGCCGAGGTGACGGTCAGCGTCCGGCAGCCCACGGTGGAGCCGGCGTCCGGTGCCGTGCCGTAGGTCTGCTGGGCAACCGTCAGGCAGCCGGTGGGCTGGGTGATGTTGTTCAGCAGCAGGGAGTACGAGTCCGCGCTCGCGTACTGGTCGGAGGCCAGCACGCGGTAGGGCGCGGTGCCGGTCAGCGTGCAGTCGCCCATGTCGTCGACGCAGATCTGCGCGCCGGTCGCGTCGTAGACGACGATCGACACCTGCTGGTAGATGGTGGAGGACAGGCCGACGTGGAGCACGTTGCCGCTCGCCATGGCCAGCGTGTAGCAGATGCCGGTCGCGTCCGCGGCGAGCGAACCCTGGAGGCTCGGCGTGCCGAAGGCGGGGTCCGCGACTGCGCAGGAGGAGTCGGAGAGCAGCGGGGTGTAGTCCAGGGTGAAGGCGCTGCCGCCGTCCTGGACCTGCACGGTGTAGGTGCCGGCCTTGGCGGTGGCGCACTGCGGGGCCTGGAACCAGTAGGGCTGCTGACAGGAGACCGTGCTGCTGTCGGGCGCGGTGACGGTGACGGGCAGCAGGCCGCCGCCGGTCGCCATGGCCCGCACGATGAGCAGGTCCGTCGCGTTCGGCAGGGTCACCGTGTAGTTGTCGGTTCCCGTGGGCGCGGTGCAGGGGTAGATCGTGTCTGCCGCGATGGCGCCGGAACAGGTGCTGGACACCGTGCTGTGCGCGATGGCGCTGTGAACGGCCGTGGCCCGGAGCTTTGTGGCCGAGCCGGCCTTGGGGGCGGCGGGAATCGTCGGCTTCACCGGCGCGGTGGGCCTGGTGACCAATGTGTGTTTCGCGGGCGTGGGCGAGTGCGCTGCCGTGCTGTGTTTGGTGACCTTCGCGGTCGGCGGCGGTGACGCGGCTGCGTATGCGGCGCCGGTCGGGCCGACGAGTACTGCCAGAATTGAGACGAGCAGGATGAGTACACCCCATCGCTGCCGGTGTCTGGATATCGTAGTTGCTGGCATTTTGCCTGCTTCCCCCCTGTATGTGCAGCGTGGGACTCTGCTCGAAACAGCGACCGCCCATAGCGCAGGCGGATCATAGCAAGCAATTTCTCGGGGGAATTGGGATTTCCCGTGGCGGCAAATTGCCCGAATTGATGTGAAACAAAGGAAGGCGGCTGCGGCGCCCGCCGTGGCGGGACCGCCCGCGGTGGCTTCGAGGGCTCTGACGACGGCCCAGGGACGACGGCCCGGACTCGGGCGGGTCCCCCGACCGGCCGTAGGAATGGCTGTCTGAAATGCCGTGTATGACGGTATATGTAAGGGTCGCAGGGACAGCTGTGGTCGGGTGCGGGTCGGCGGGTCCCGTTCAGGTGGGGCCGGGTCGGCGGCGGTCTGGAGGGTGCGGAGCATGGCCATGTCCTCGCCCTCCGCTGCTGTGCGGGGCACCGCCCTGCTGCTGGGGCTGGGGGTCGCGCTGGCGGTCGGCCCGGTGCCTGCGGCTGTGGCCGCGCAACCCGCACAGGGGGGCCGTACGCCGGCCCCGTACCGGCCCGACGGGCTGCTGGTGCGGCTGCCGGGCGGCGGGAGCGTCCGGCTGGTGTGGCCGAGGGAGGGCGGCCGGACGGAGACGGCGCCGTCGGGCCCCGCAGCGCCCCCGAAGCCGCACCCTTCGAAGCCGGCCCCGGTCAAGCCCGTCCCGTCCAGGCCGGGCCCCACCGAGCCGGTCTCCTCGGCTTCGGCCTCCCCGAAGGCTGCGCCCTCGAAGCCCGGGTCGCCGTCGGACTGTGCTTCGGCGTCGTCGTCGGTGTTCCCGGTGCCGGTGCTCAGCACCTTGTTCCCGGCGGCCCTCCCCGGGTCGCCGGTCCGGACCCCCGGCACGGACTCGTCCCCGGTGGCCGCCGCCGCGTCGAGCGCCGTGGCTGCCGCGGGTACGCCGAGCGTTACGGCGGGGGCCGGCTCGCGCCACTCCCGGACGTCCGAGGACCAGAAACCCGGTCGGACGCCGCCGCGCGGGGGTCCGCCGCCGCTCGGGCCCGATGCGCTGGCGGCGAAACCGCTCCCGGGTCAGCCGGTTGCCGCGCGCGGCGGATCCGCGCGGGAGCTGCTGAGCCGCAGGCTGCTGCCGCTCGGGATGGGTCTGTCGCTGATCGGCTGCGGGGCCGCGCTTTTCGGCTGGCGGCTGCGGCGGGTGTAGCGGCGGATGTGGGCGACGGGATCCGGCGTCCGTGGCCCAGGCCGTACAGGTGTTCTCTGGGCTGCCGCCCCAAAGCCGGTCCGTTGGGGCAGAATGACGGCTATGAACAGCCCGAACGCGCGGCCCGAAGACGGCCCCCACGGCCCCCAGGTCCTGATCGTCGGCCCAGACGGGATGCCCGTGGGGGCACTCCCCGGCGGAGCCCGCCGCCCGGCCTCGGAGGATGAGGGGGCGACGGCCGAGGGTGAGCCCCGTGAGCTGCCCATCACCGAGATGGTCGAGCAGCCGGCGAAGGTCATGCGGATCGGCAGCATGATCAAGCAGCTGCTGGAGGAGGTCCGGCAGGCGCCGCTGGACGAGGCCAGCCGGGTCCGGCTCAAGGAGATCCACGCCAGTTCGGTCAAGGAGCTGGAGGCGGGTCTCGCGCCGGAGCTCGTGGAGGAGCTGGAGCGGCTGTCGCTGCCGTTCACCGAGGAGGCCATCCCCAGCGAGGCCGAGCTGCGGATCGCGCAGGCTCAGCTGGTGGGGTGGCTGGAAGGCCTCTTCCACGGCATCCAGACCGCACTGTTCGCCCAACAGATGGCTGCCAGGGCGCAGTTGGAGCAGATGCGACGGGCGCTGCCGCCCGGCCAAGGTGGTCTGGACGAGGGCGACGACGGCCAGGGACACCTGCGTTCGGGCCCCTACCTGTAGCGGGACCGGCGCCGGAGCGCGGTCACGGACCGGATTCGGTCCGATGGCGCTGCGACGCCTGTCCGTACGGCCCGCTAGCCTGATCCCCTGAGGCCGTGGGGGAGAAGAGAAGACAGATGAGCGAGCAGGGCAGCAGCGGGCAGAGCGGCGCAGCGGGGCGGACAGTCGGTCACGGCCGTTACCTGCTGCGGGATTTGCTCGGGCAGGGCGGGATGGCGACGGTCCACCTCGCGGACGACACGGTTCTGGACCGCCCGGTGGCGGTGAAGAGCATGCTCGGCAACATGAGCGCCGAGCCCTCGTTCCGCGAGCGCTTCCGGCGTGAGGCGCAGGCGGTCGCCAGGCTCAACCACCCCAATATCGTCTCGGTGTTCGACAGCGGCGAGGACGTCAACGAGGACGGGGCGCACGCCCCCTTCATCGTCATGGAGTACATCGAGGGCGGTTCGCTCAGCTCGGTGCTCAGGGACGACATCGCCGCGCACGGCGCCATGCCCACCGACAAGGCGCTGAAGATCACCGGCGATGTGCTGGCGGCCCTCGGCGCCTCGCACGAACAGGGGTTGGTGCACCGCGACATCAAGCCCGCCAACGTCATGCTGACCAGGCGCAACACGGTCAAGGTGATGGACTTCGGCATCGCCAGGGCGATGCAGTCCGGGGTGACGTCGATGACGCAGACCGGTATGGTCGTCGGCACCCCCCAGTACCTCTCGCCGGAGCAGGCCCTCGGCAAGGCCGTGGACGCCCGCTCCGACCTCTACTCGGTCGGCTGCCTGCTCTTCGAGCTGCTCACCGGACGGCTGCCGTTCGAGTCCGACACCGCGCTGGGGATGGCCTACCAGCACGTCCAGGACACCCCGCCGGCGCCGTCCTCCTTCAACGCCGCCGTCACCCCCGCGGTGGACGCGCTGGTGGCGCGGGCGCTGCGGAAGGATCCGGGGCACCGCTTCCAGAGCGCCGACGAGATGCGCGAGGAGTGCGAGCGGCTGGCCGGGGCCGGCGGCGCCAACACCCCGCTGATCATCGGCGAGGGCCCGCGGGTGACCAATGTCGGCGGCTCCGGCGCGAACGCGGTCTTCCCGCCCGCGCAGGGTCAGCTGGGCACGATGCCCCCGCAGCAGCAGCCGTACCAGCAGCAGCCGATGCCGCCCCAGTACCCGATGCCCCAGCCTTCGATGCTGCAGTCCCAGCCGCCGCAGAACTTCGCTCCCGGGCCGACGCCGCCACCGTACGCCCGCCCCGGAGTGCCGCAGACGCCGACACCGTATCCACAGGTAGGTATGCAGCAGGGCGCACAGACTCCGCCGCCCTACCGGCCGACCCCGCCGCCCACCCCGATGCCGCGGCCGACCCCGATCCCCCAGCCGCTGCGCCCGGGAACGCCCGTCCCACGCCCGATCGGCAGGCCGATCAACCCCGGGCAGCAGCCGAACACCCCCATCCCCAAGGGCGGTCGGGGCTGCGGGGCCGCGGCCGCCGTGGTCGGTGTGATCGTGGGTGTCCTGGTGCTGCTGGTGCTGATCCTGGTGCTGGCCCTGCAGAGCAACGGTTCCGGTTCGAGCACCACCAACAACGGCTCCGGCCGGCTCGGCCCGGTCGCCGCCGCGCCGGCCCCGGACGGCTCGGCCGGACTGGGCTGAACCGGGCCCCGGCCGGGCCCACACGGTGATCGGTGAACACGTGCGCTGCGAAAAACCAGTAGCGTGCACCTGCTGGGTCCTACCGGTCGGCGCCTCGTGCGCGGAGTGCGACCAGGGCGGGCAAGGGTGAGCTTCCGCGAGCGGAATGCGGGGGAGCGGTGCACAGGCGAACGACCGACGGCGGAGAGTAATGGCAGACAACGAGCAGGCCGACGGCGGGGCAGGCACCGGACCGGGTGGCACACAGGGCGGCGGAGCCCCTGGCTACGGCGCCCCCGGGTACGGCGGCTACGGCTACGGCGACCCCGCCTCGACGCCGGCCCAGGGCAACCCCTACTCCGGCGCCCCCGGTCAGGGTCCCGTCCCCGACGAGCCCTCGGTCAGCTCCACCAGCGGTCTGTCCGTCTTCGGCGAGGGCCGCTACCGGCTGACGCACCGTCTGGGCCGGGGCGGCATGGCCGAGGTCTTCGCGGCCAGGGACGTGCGGCTCGGCCGCACCGTCGCCATCAAGGTGCTCCGTCCGGAACTGGCCGAGGACACCACCGCGCGGATCCGCTTCACCCGTGAGGCGCACTCGGTCGCCTCGCTCAACCACCACGCCGTCGTCGCCGTCTACGACACCGGCGAGGAGGCGCAGCGCGGCGAGACCGTCCCCTACATCGTGATGGAGCTGGTCGAGGGCCACACGGTCCGCGAGCTGCTGCAGGGCGACGAGCCGCCGCCGGTCAGCCAGGCCCTGATCATCACCGCCGGGATCCTGGAGGCACTGGCCTACAGCCACCGCCACGGCATCGTGCACCGGGACATCAAGCCGGCGAACGTCATCATCACCAACACCGGTGCGGTCAAGGTGATGGACTTCGGCATCGCCCGCGCGCTCACCGGTGCGACCAGCACCATGACCCAGACCGGCATGGTCATGGGCACCCCGCAGTACCTGTCGCCCGAGCAGGCCCTCGGCAAGGCCGTGGACCACCGCTCCGACCTCTACGCGACCGGCTGCATGCTCTACGAGCTGCTGACGCTGCGTCCGCCGTTCACCGGGGACACCCCGCTGTCGGTGGTGTACCAGCACGTCCAGGACCTGCCGGTGCCGCCGTCGCAGGCCAACTCCCGGGTCCCGGCCTCGCTGGACGCCCTGGTGCTGCGCTCGCTGGCCAAGGAGCCGGACGACCGCTTCCAGAGCGCGGACGAGTTCCGGGCCCATCTGCAGCACGCCCTGCGCACCCTGGGCTCGGCCACCGGACCGACCGAGCTGCTGCCGAGCGCCGCGGCCGCCGCGATGGCGCCCACGGTGGTCGGCCGCACCGTCGGCACCCCGCCGATGGGCACCCGGGCCATGCCGGCCGACCCCGGCAGCGCGGTCCCGCCCCGTCACCGGGACCCGAACGACGGGAACGGCGAGGGCGACGGCAACCGCCGGACCGTCTTCGCGGTGATCGCGGTCCTGGTCGCCATCGCGGCGATCACCATCGGCGTGGTGCTGGCGAACCAGGGCAACAGCGGGAACCCGGGGGCCTCCACCAGTTCGTCCGCCGCGGTCACGCCCTCGGACACGACGGCCTCGCAGTCCCCCACCGAGTCCACCAGCCCCACGGCCAGCGCCACCCCGAGCACCCAGCCGCCGACCACCCCGTCGTTCACCGGCAACCGGAACACGGCCAGCAGTTCGGCGTCGGCGTCGAGCTCGCCCAGCGCGAGCCTCAGTACCAGCCCGAGCGCCTCGGCGTCGGCGTCCGGCAGCGCGAGTGCACCGGCGAGCCAGTCGGCCGGCCCGAGCAGTACGGCGACGGGCAAGCAGACCGGTGCCGCCGGTCCCCCGTCGGCCTCCAGCAGCGTGCCCGCCTCCTGAGCCCGGCTCAGTTCACGCAGGCGTCGAGGACCTGCTCGTACTCCTCGCACCACCACACCAACTGCGCCGCCGCCGCCGGGAACAGCGGGTCCGCCCGCTCGTCCCGGCGCTGGTAGCGCCAGCGCAGTATCCAGAAGTCGTTCAGCCGCTCCCACCACACCCGGTGCACTGCGGCGGCCAGGTGCTCCGGGCTGCTGCCGGAGGCCTCGCGGTAGCCGCGGGCGTAGTGGCGCACCCGGGACAGGTCGAGCACCCCGGTCTCGGGATGGTTGAAGAACAACGTCGAGGCCCGGACCGCCTCCTCCGCGCAGGGCTTGATCCCGAGCCGGTCCCAGTCCAGGACGGCCACCGGGGCGGCGTCCCGGTAGAGCAGGTTCAGATGGTGGAAGTCGCCGTGCACCCAGCCGGAGGACGGCGCCGCGTCCGGCTGCGGCCTGCGGTGCCGGTAGCCGGCCAGCAGCTCGCGGCGCTCCCGCAGCCGCTCCCTGGCCAGCGCGTCGAAGGGCTCCTGCGGGGTCCGCAGCTGGGAGCGTTCCAGCAGGTCGGCGATGGTGCGCTCGGTCTGCGCCGGATCGGCGCTCGGCAGTGAGCGGGGCTGCGGCACCGGCGGGTGCAGCTCGGCCAGGGTGCTGTGGATCCGGCCGAGCAGGGTGCCCAGGGCGGTGCACTCCTCCCGGTCCAGCGAGCGGCCGGTGCGGTGGCTCCCCTCGACCCAGGGGAACAGGGCGTAGCGGCGGCCGCGCAGCAGCACGCTGCTGCGGCCGTCCCTGGCGGTGAGCGGGGGAGCGGTCGGCAGGCCGCGGTCGCGCAGTGCCGCTATGGCCCGGTGCTGCGCGGCGATGGCGGCGCCGGACGCGTGCCCGGCGTCGTCCAGGTACTGCTTGAGGAAGTAGCCGCCGTGCGGCCCGCTGATCCTCACCCCTCGGTTGAGCAGGCCCTGGCTGACCCGTTCCACCGTCAGCTCCGGGTAGGCGTCGGGGAGGTCGTAGCGCTCCAGCACCCCGGCGACCGGGATCCCGTGCACCCTGTCCAGCAGCGCCGCCGGTGTCTGAGCCTGCGTCACGTTGCTGATGGTACTGCTGATGCAGCTGGGAAAGGCGACCACTTGACAGCGGCGGTCTCCGGCTGATCCGGCGTCAGCGCGCTTCAGCGCTCCTCGGCGTGCATCCTCGCCACGTAGGCCGCGGCCTGGGTGCGGCGCTCCATGCCGAGCTTGGCGAGCAGGCTGGAGACGTAGTTCTTCACGGTCTTCTCGGCGAGGTGCAGCTCATGGCCGATCTGCCGGTTGGTCATCCCCTCGCCGATCAGGTCCAGGATCCGGCGTTCCTGCTTGGTCAGCCCGCTGAGCCGCTCGTCCTCCTGGTTGCCCTCGCGCAGCCGGGCCAGCACCCGGCCGGTGGCGACCGGGTCCAGCAGCGACCTGCCGGCGGCGACGTCGCGCACCGCCGAGAGCAGGTCGGTGCCGCGGATCGCCTTGAGGACGTAGCCGGCGGCCCCGGCCATGATCGCGTCGAACAGCGCCTCGTCGTCGGAGAACGAGGTGAGCATCAGGCACTTGGTCTCCGGCTGCCGCGAGCGGATCTCGCGGCAGACCTCCACCCCGCTGCCGTCGGGCAGGCGCACGTCCAGCACCGCCACGTCGGGACGGGTGACCGGGATGCGGGTCAGCGCCTCGGCGGCGGTGCCGGCCTCGCCGACGATCTCGATGTCGTCGTCCAGCGAGAGCAGCTCATGGACGCCCCGGCGGACGACCTCATGGTCGTCGAGGAGAAAAACCCTGATATGCCCGGATTGTTTCATGGCACAAGATTTGCACAGCAGGCCTCCGGCCACATGGGCGGATGGCGGAAAATAGCCTGATTTGCCACAGGAAGGGGTACTCGAAGGTTACGAGGACGTCCTACCAGCGGAGCAGCAGGCTCTTCCGCTGGGTAACGTTCTCCTGCAGGATCAGGGCACACCTACCGCCGGTCCGCACCCCGCGCACACCCCGCGCAGTGATACGGAGACGGCGACCGGACCGGTGGCCGGTACTGGCCCTAACCCAGGGACACAGACGGAGACCGGAGAGACCGAGGAGTGAACGTGACCGTCGACAGCACGGCCGGGGCGCCCACCATCGCCCCTGCCGCCAACGGTGGCACCGCGGACGCGGGCCCACCGGAGCTGGTACAGCTGCTCACCCCCGAGGGGGAACGGGTCGAACACCCGGACTACTCCCTGGAGACCACCCCGGAGGAGTTGCGCTCCATCTACCGGGACCTGGTCCTGGTCCGTCGCTTCGACGCGGAGGCGACCTCGCTGCAGCGCCAGGGCGAGCTGGGCCTGTGGGCCTCGCTGCTGGGCCAGGAGGCCGCGCAGGTCGGCTCCGGGCGGGCCATGAGGCCGACCGACTACGCCTTCCCGACCTACCGTGAGCACGGCGTGGCCTGGTGCAAGGGCGTGGACCCGCTGAACCTGCTGGGCATGTTCCGGGGGGTGAACCACGGCGGATGGGATCCGGACGAGAAGAACTTCCACCTCTACACCATCGTCATCGGTTCGCAGACGCTGCACGCCACCGGCTACGCGATGGGCATCACCAAGGACGGCTCCGACGACGCCGTGATCGCCTACTTCGGCGACGGCGCCTCCAGCCAGGGCGACGTCTCCGAGGCCTTCACCTTCGCCTCGGTGTACCAGGCCCCGGTGGTGTTCTTCTGCCAGAACAACCAGTGGGCCATCTCCGAGCCCACCGAGAAGCAGACCCGGGTGCCGCTCTACCGCCGCGCCTCCGGCTTCGGCTTCCCCGGCGTGCGAGTGGACGGCAACGACGTGCTGGCCTGCCTGGCCGTCACCCGTTGGGCCCTGGACCACGCCAGGACCGGGCAGGGCCCGGTGCTGATCGAGGCCTTCACCTACCGGATGGGCGCCCACACCACCTCGGACGACCCGACCCGCTACCGGATCGCCGAGGAACTGGAGTCCTGGAAGCTCAAGGACCCGATCGAGCGGCTCAAGGCCTACCTGGTCCGCGAGGGCTGGGCGGACGGCGCCTTCTTCGACGCGCTGGACGCCGAGAGCGAGCAGCTGGCCCGCCGGGTCCGCGAGGGCGTCCGGACCATGCCGGATCCCGACCCCTCCTCGATCTTCGACCATGTGTACGCGGAGGGGCACGCCCTGGTGGACGAGGAGCGCGAGGGCTACCTCGCCTACGCCTCCTCCTTCGCGAGCGCGGCTGCCGAAACGAGCGACGGGGAGGACGACTGATGGCGGTCGAGTCCGGCCAGAAGAAGTCCTGGACCATGGTGCAGGCGCTCAACGAGGCGCTGCGCCGTTCCCTGGACGAGAACCCCAAGACGCTGGTCATGGGCGAGGACGTGGGCCGCCTCGGGGGCGTGTTCCGGGTCACCGACGGCTTGCACAAGGACTTCGGCGAGGAGCGGGTGATCGACACCCCGCTGGCCGAGTCCGGCATCGTCGGCACCGCGATCGGCCTGGCCCTGCGCGGCTACCGCCCGGTGGTGGAGATCCAGTTCGACGGGTTCGTGTACCCGGCGTTCGACCAGATCGTCACCCAGCTCGCCAAGATGCACGCCCGCGCGCTGGGCCAGATCAAGCTCCCGGTGACCATCCGGATCCCCTTCGCCGGCGGCATCGGCGCGGTGGAGCACCACAGCGAGTCCCACGAGGCGTACTTCGCCCACACCGCCGGCCTGAAGGTGGTGGCCCCGTCCAACCCGGCGGACGCGCACTGGATGCTGCGCCAGGCCATCGCCTCGGACGACCCGGTGATCTTCCTGGAGCCCAAGCGGCGCTACTGGGACAAGGGCCAGCTGGACCCGAACGGCGCTCCTGAGCTGGGCCTGCACCAGGCCCGGGTGGCCCGCTCCGGCAGCGACCTGACCCTGATCGCCTACGGGCCGATGGTGAAGGTCTGCCTGGAGGCGGCCGAGGCCGCCGCCGAGGACGGGCTGAAGCTGGAGGTCGTGGACCTGCGCTCGCTGTCCCCGGTCGACTTCGACGCCCTGGAGCGGTCGGTCAAACGCACCGGGCGCGCCGTGGTGGTGCACGAGGCCCCGGTGTTCCTGGGAATGGGGGCCGAGCTGGCGGCGCGGATCACCGAGCGCTGCTTCTACTCGCTGGAGGCCCCGGTGCTGCGCGTCGGCGGCTACTTCGCCCCCTACCCGCCGTCGCGGGTCGAGGACGCCTTCCTGCCGGACCTGGACCGGGTGCTCGACGCCGTCGACCGCGCCATGGCCTTCTGAGGGGTTGAGGAGACGTCATGACGACAGCAGTCGAGTCGGTACGTCAGTTCAAGATGCCCGACGTGGGCGAGGGGCTGACCGAGGCCGAGATCCTGAAGTGGTACGTCCAGCCCGGTGACACCGTCACCGACGGACAGGTGGTCTGCGAGGTCGAGACCGCCAAGGCGGCCGTCGAGCTGCCGATCCCCTTCGACGGGGTGGTCCGCGAGCTGTTCTTCGACGAGGGCACCACGGTCGACGTCGGCCAGGTCATCATCACCGTGGCCGTGGCGGGCGGCGCTGCCGCGGTTGTCCCCGAAACGGGGACACCTGCGCCCGCCGCGGTGGAACCCGAGCCGGAGCCCGAGCGCCGTGAGGTGCTGGTCGGCTACGGACCCCGGTCCGGCGCCTCCCGTCGCCGCCCCCGCAAGGTGGCGCTGACCCCGCCGGTCTCCGTCCCCGCGACGGCGGCAGTGGCCGCTCCGGTGGTCGCCCCGGTCGGCGAGGACCGCCCGCTGGCGAAGCCGCCGGTGCGCAAGCTGGCCAAGGACCTGGGCATCGACCTGCGCACGGTCACCCCGACCGGCCCGGGCGGCACCATCACCCGCGACGACGTCCACGCCGTCGCGGCCCCGGCCGCCCCCGCACCGGCCCCCGCCGCCGCCCCGGCGGTGCAGGTCGCTCCGGTCGTCGCCCCGGTCCTGGCGGTGACCAGCACCGACGGCGACCTGCGCATCCCGGTCAAGGGCGTCCGCAAGGCCACCGCGCAGGCCATGGTCGCCTCGGCGTTCACCGCGCCGCATGTCACCGAGTGGCTGCAGGTCGACGTCACCCGCACCATGAAGCTGGTGCGCAGCCTCAAGGCCAGCGGCGAGCTGGGCCCGAACGTCAGGGTCAGCCCGCTGCTCCTGGTCGCCAGGGCGCTGCTGACCGCGATCCGCAGGCACCCGGAGGTCAACTCCGCCTGGGACGAGGCCAACCAGGAGATCGTGGTGAAGCGCCGGGTCAACCTCGGCATCGCCGCGGCCACCCCGCGCGGGCTGCTCGTCCCCAACATCAAGGACGCCGGCTCGCAGACCCTGGCCGAGCTGGCGCAGTCGTTGACCGCGCTGATCGAGACGGCCCGCGAGGGCCGCACCTCCCCGGCGGACATGCAGGGCGGCACGGTCACCATCACCAACGTCGGCGTCTTCGGCGTCGACTCGGGCACCCCGATCCTCAACCCGGGCGAGGCCGCCATCCTGGCCTTCGGCCAGGTCAGGGAGTTGCCCTGGGTGCACAAGGGCAGGGTGGTGCCACGGCTGGTGACCACCCTGGCGCTCTCCTTCGACCACCGCATGGTCGACGGCGAACTCGGCTCCAAGGTGCTCGCCGACACGGCGGCCATCCTGGAGCAGCCCAAACGCCTCATCAGCTGGGGTTGACGCACTCGGCCACGTACGAGTGAAGGCTCAACGGGTGACGCGTGGTCGTCCGAGCCCGGTGGGTACTCCTTCGCGGACCGCGTTGTCGAGGGGCGGAGGAGTACCCCATGCGACCAGAGGCCCGTGCCTTGGTCCTGAGTGGTTCCGTGCTGCTGCTGGTGTTCGCGCTGCTGGCGCGGGGGCCGGTGCGGGCCGAGGCGGCCGGCTCCGGATCGATGGTGGTGGACAACGGGGATCCGGCGAAGCGGATCACCCTGGTCCTGCTGGGTGACGGCTATACGGCCGCCGACCTGCCCCGTTACCGGGCGCAGGCGGCGGCCGTGTGGCAGGCGCTGACCGCGGTGGAGCCGTTCCGTAGCTACCAGCACTTCTTCGACGTCCGCCGGGTGGACGTGGTCTCCCCGCAGTCGGGCCTGCGCCAGGGCTCGCCGCTGGGCATGCACTTCGGCTGCGACGGCATCGCCCGGCTGCTGTGCGCCGACGATGCCGCGGTGGCAGCCAGGGCGGGCGCAC
Organism: Streptomyces sp. 846.5; assembly: GCF_004365705.1. Lineage (NCBI taxonomy): Bacteria > Bacillati > Actinomycetota > Actinomycetes > Kitasatosporales > Streptomycetaceae > Streptomyces > Streptomyces sp. 846.5. Next base: position 3,980,084 of record NZ_SOBN01000001.1, on the reverse strand, counting down.
CGGCCGGGCCGCAGTACGTGCTGGCGCTCGCCGACTCGGACCGGTACGGCGGCGAGGGCGGCGGACCGACGACCACCCTGGCGGCCGGTTCCCCGGACGCGGCGAAGATCATCCAGCATGAGATGGGCCATACCGTCGGCGGCCTGGGCGACGAGTACGACGCCGCGCCGGCCGACAGCTCCTACCCCAACCTCTCCTCCCAGGACGCCACGGCCATGCGCGCCGGCCGGGTCAAATGGTGGCGCTGGCTGGGCGCGGCCGACCCCAGCGGCGGCACGGTGGGGGCGTACCGCAGCGGCAACGGGCTCTACCGGCCGACCCGGGACTCGGTGATGCGCACTCTCGGCGGCGTCTACAACCTGCCGTCCCGGGAGGCGATCATCGAGTCGATCTACCGTCAGGTCTCGCCGATCGACCACGCCGAGCCGGCTCCGGGCGTGGTGGACGCTGTGGACGGACGGCCGAAGCTCCAGGTCTTCCCGATTCCGCTGGCGGGCGGGCAGCGGCTCCAGGTGACCTGGCAACTGGACGGACACCCGGCGCCGACGGCCGCGGTCGGCGGCGACAGTCTCGATCCCGGGCGGCTGGGCCTGCCGCCCGGGGCGACGGGCGTGGTCACCGCGACGGTGCGGGACACCACGCCCTGGCTGCGGGACGAGGCGTTCCGTGCGAACAGGATGACCGGGACCGTCAGTTGGAACGTTCGCGGCTGAATCGTTGCCACGCTGTCTGCTGTCGAACATGTGCGCGCTGCTACATTCGTCGGATTGCGCGGCAGGCGGTGCCGGTGCGCTGGCGGTGATACATGGGGGCGGCGTGCGGAAGAAGCGGATCGCGGTTCGGTCGGTGCTGGCCGGGCTCGCAGTGGTGGCCGTCGTCGCCGGGCTGGAGCCGCCGTCGGCCCAGGCGGCGCTGACGGAGGCGGCCGGCTCCGGGATCGTCGTCACCACCGTGAACGGGCCCATCCTCAGCACCGCAGCCGCCCCGCTGGTGGCGCAGGACGACTCGGCGGCGGTACGGCAGTTCTGGACCCCCGAACGGATGGCCTCGGCCACCTCCGAGGACCGGACCACCAGCGGCAGCCGTTCGACCGCCGGAGCCGTGACCGCTGCTTCGGTCGCCCGCTCGTACCCCAACTCCCGGCCCTCGATCGGGACCATCTTCTACTCCGGCAAGGACCTGAAGACCCACTACTGCACCGCCTCGGTGGTGCGGAGCCCCGGCAAGAACCTGATCCTGATGGCGGCGCACTGCCGCCCCGGCAGCTGGATGGCCTTCGTCCCCGACTACCGCTCCGGTGCGCGTACCCAGCCGTACGGGGTGTGGGCGGTGCAGAAGGTGTACAGCGACAGCCGCTTCAGCGAATCCAGCACCGGCATCAACTACGACTTCGCCTTCGCCAAGGTCGGCAAGGACAGCAAGGGTCGCCAGGTGGAGAACGTCGTCAACGGCAACTCCCTGAACGCGACCCCGGGCTACAACAACTGGGTCGGCGTCACCGGCTACCCCGAGGCCTCCGCGGTCCCCGCCGACCGGGCGATCACCTGCTGGAACCACACCACCAAGGTGCCCGGCTACAGCCAGATGCGGTTCCTCTGCAGCGGCTTCTACAGCGGGACCTCCGGCAGCCCCTGGCTGATCGACCTCGACCCGAGGACCAACACCGGCCGGGTCATCGGCCTGATCGGCGGCCTGGACCGGGGCGGCCCCAACGACTGGACCAGCTACAGCCCGGTCTTCGGCGCGGTCATCTGGGGCGTCTACAACTATGCCAACGGGCACTGAGCGGGTACCGCCGACAGGAGCGAATTCATCCCACCATAGGATGGCAGCACTATGCCTGCCGATCCTGCCGTCACTGTGCCCTCGACCCTGACCACATCCGGCGCGGCAGCCGCTCAGCCGCTCCGGGGCGCGACCCCGGTCCCCGGCGCCTGGGCGGCCTGGGGCATCGGCGTCGCCGTCTACGTCCTCGCCGTGGTGCACCGCACCAGCCTGGGCGTGGCCGGGCTGGACGCGGCGGCCCGCTTCGGCATCGGCGCCTCCGCGCTGTCGACCTTCTCCATCCTCCAGGTGCTGGTCTACGCCGGGATGCAGATACCCGTCGGCCTGCTGGTGGACCGGCTGGGGCCGCGCCGGGTCCTCAGCATGGGACTGCTGCTGCTGACGGCGGGACAGCTGGGCTTCGCCTTCTCCACCGGGTTCACCCCGGCGCTGGTGTCCAGGGCCGTCCTCGGCTGCGGGGACGCGATGACCTTCGTCAGCGTGCTGAGGCTCGGCACCCGCTGGTTCCCGCCCCGCCGCAACCCCTTCATCGCCCAGCTCACCGGCCTGGTCGGGACGATGGGCAACCTGGTCAGCACCCTGCTGCTGTCCCAGGTCCTGCACAGCGCCGGCTGGACGCCGACCTTCGCCACCACCGCGCTGCTCGGCCTCGCCGTCCTCGCGCTGGTCCTGCTGTTCCTGCAGGACACCCCCGAGAGCCCGCGCCGCGCCTCGCTGTTCCGGTCGCCGGTGGTGGCGTCACCGGACGGCTTTACTGAGGCGACTGCTGCCCGGCTGCCGCTGCGCGAGCAGATCGCGGCGGCCTGGCGGGAGCCCGGGACCAGGCTCGGCCTGTGGGTGCACTTCACCACGGCCTTCCCCGCCGCGACCTTTCTGCTGCTCTGGGGGATGCCGTTCCTGATGTCGGGTCAGGGCCTGTCCAGGGCGGTGGCCGGCTCGCTGCTCAGCCTGGTCATCGTCAGCGGCATCGGCTTCGCGCTGCTGTTCGGACAGCTGGTGTCCCGGCGTCCAGGGGTGCGCACCCCGTTGGTGTTCACCGTGGTGCTCGGCACCGGCGCGCTCTGGGGCGTGGTGCTCAGCTGGCCCGGCGACCACATCCCCATGGCACTGCTGGTCCTGCTGACCGTGGTGATGGGCAGCAACGGACCGGCGTCCCTGGTCGGACTCGACTTCGCCCGCCCGGTGAACCCGCCGGAGCGGATCGGCACGGCCTCCGGGATCGTCAACATGGGCGGCTTCATCGCCGCCGTGCTGGCCCTGTTCGGCATCGGCCTGGTCCTGGACCTGCTCACCCCGGGCGGCGGGGACGGCTACACCCCGCACGCCTTCCGGCTGGCCTTCTGCATGCTCTACCTGCCGATGGCGCTGGGCCTGACCCAGATCCTGCGGCTGCGGCCCCAGGCGGCCCGCCGCGAGGCCGAGCTCAGGGCGGGGCAGCTCGGGGCCTGAGCCGTCGTGGCTCGCCTCACGGCGTGACGGCGAAGTTCTCCAGGATCCGCCGCGCGAGCACCTCGTCGCCCTCGACCTTGACGTCGGCCGACTCCACCGGAATGCGTCCGCAGGCCAGCCGGGCGTAGGTCTCCCAGTCGGTGGTCAGCTGCACCGCGGGGGCCAGCGGCACGGTGCTGTCCACGCTGCCGAGCCCGTTCTCGTCCACCCGTACCGTCCGCATGAACTCCAGCGGGCCGTGGACGTCGAAGACCACGGCGGTGCCGGCCGGGGCGCCGGCCAGCTTGGCGACGGCCTTCGGCAGCATCTCGATCAGGTTGTCCCGGCTCACCACGGCGGCCGGGGAATCCAGGTTGCCGGGGGTGCGCAGGGCGCGGCGCAGGTCCTGCTCATGGGTCCACACGTCGAAGGTCCGGTTGCGGAGCAGGTGGAAGTAGGGGATCTCCCGGCTGTACGGGCCCATCGGCCAGCGGATCTCGTCGGTCGGCTGGTAGCGCGTGTTGTCGCGGAGCGCGCGCGAGCGCCGGATGATCGTGTACTCCAGCTCCGCCGTCATCTCCGGAGCGGTGTGGCAGCGCCGCTTGTCGACCGGGACCTCGCAGTAGCGGGTGAACTCGTCGACGACATGCCGGAGATCGCGCGGCAGGGTGTGGATCGGACGCGGGTCGCCCAGCAGTTCCGTCTCCATGGCGATGACATGCGAGACCACGTCCCGCACCGACCAGCCAGGGCATTCCGTCGGACGGTTCCACTCACCCTCGGTCAGCGGCGCCACCAGTTCGGAGACGGCCTCGATGGACTGGGTCCAGGCGTCGGCGTAGGCCTGGACTATCTGCGTGTCGGTCACGTCTCTTCTCCGGAGTTGGAGTCGACCCCTCGGCCACAGGGCGGCGGTGTTTGGTGTACAGCGTTGTTGGTGTGAAGGTGCGGCCCGCTCCCCGGGCTCCGGTCGCTGAGCGGTGGTGCCGTGCAGTGACCAGGGCCGATCGGACCGACGAATGCGCTATTGGCACGTTACGCTCACCAGTGTTACCGGGTCAGCGCTTTCACATGTTGATCGCACCGATCGTAGTCCGCTCACCTGGGAGGGTGACAACGTGCGTGCCTCGCTCATCCAGCTAGACGTCGATCCGGCGGAGTCCCCCGACGACCGCCGGGCCCGTACCGCGGCCCTGGTCCGCGGGCTGCGCGGCTCCGACCTGGTGCTGCTCCCCGAGCTGTGGCCGCTCGGCGGCTTCGCCTATGACACCTGGTCAGCAGGGGCGGAGACGCTGGACGGGCCGACCGCTGACGCCATGTCGGCGGCCGCGGCGGACGCCGGGGTCTGGCTGCACGCCGGTTCGATCGTCGAACGCGACCCCGACGGCCCCATCTTCAACACCTCGCTGCTGTTCTCGCCCACCGGCGAACTCGTCCACACCTACCGCAAGATCCACCGCTTCGGCTTCGACAGCGGGGAGGCCGTCGCGATGGGCGCCGGCACCGAGATCGTCACCGCGGCCACGCCCTTCGGCACGCTCGGCCTCGCCACCTGCTACGACCTCCGCTTCCCGGAGCTCTTCCGGGCCCTGCTGGACGCCGGCACCGAGCTCTTCACCATCCCCGCGGCCTGGCCCGCGCGCAGGGTCGAGCACTGGACCCTGCTGGCCCGCGCCCGCGCGGTCGAGGAGCAGGCGTACGTCCTCGCCTGCAACAACGCGGGCACCCACGGGGGCGTGCCGCAGGGCGGGCACAGCCTGGTGGTCGACCCCTGGGGCAGGGTTCTTGCCGAGGCGGGCGAGGGTGAGGAAATCCTCACCGTCGACCTGGACCCCGGCGTCGTGGGGAAATCCCGCGCGGACTTCCCGGTACTGCGGGACCGCCTGATGGGGATTCCGGCACCGGTCGAGCGCTGAACAGTGCGGCGCGTGCATGGTTGTTCGCGCAGTTCCCCGCGCCCCTAGGGGGCTGCAACTGGCTCAGTTGCACGTGCTTTTAGGGGCGCGGGGAACTGCGCGAACAGCAACCACAGCTGACCTGCACCTTTCAACTGACCGACTCCGCCAACGCACGGAACAACAACACCGTCGACGCCGCCCCCGGATCCAAATGCCCCACGCTCCGAGCCCCGAGGTACGACGCCCTCCCCTTCCGGGCCTCCATCGCGACGGTCTCCTCTGCCCCACCCTCGGCCGCGCCCGCGGCGAACGCTGCCGCCCCCTGCAGAGACCCTCCGCCCGCGAGGGCGAACTCGAACCCGGCGACGGCCGGGATCCACGCGTCCAGCATGGTCTTGTCCCCGCCCCGCGCCCCGCCGAGCCCGGCGATCGCATCCCGCGCGGCCGCCAGCGCAGCGCCCACCTGCTTGCCGTCCGCCCCCGGCGCATCCCCGAGCGCCTTACCCATGGCCCGCAACGCGCTCCCGTACAGCGGACCGGACGCCCCGCCCACACTGGAGACCAGCGTCCGCCCGGCCAGCAGCAGCAGCGCCCCGGGGAGCGAAAGCTCCGGCGCCGCCGCCAGCGCAGCGCCCACCGCGGTGAACCCGCGCTGCATGCTCACCCCGTGGTCCCCGTCACCGATGGCCGCGTCCAGCTCCGTCAGCCGGTCGCGCTCGCGAACGACGGCCTGCGCCGTCCCCGCCATCCAGACACGAACCGCGTCCGCATCCAGCAGTTCGGCCACCGCCTCACACCCCCCACCGCAGCGCGGGGGTGTTCACCGGCGCGTCCCAGAGCGTCAGCAGTTCCTCGTCCGCCCGGCACAGGGTGATCGACACCCCGGCCATGTCCAGGCTGGTGACGTAGTTGCCGACCAGGCTCCGGGCGATCCGCACGCCCCGCGCCGCCAGCACCGCGGCCACCTCGCCGAAGACGATGTACAGCTCCAGCAGCGGAGTCCCGCCCAGGCCGTTGACCAGCGCGATCACCTCGTCACCGGGCTCCAGCGGCTGGTCGTCGAGGATCGCGGCCATCGCGTCGGCGACGATCTGCTTGGCCGGGCGGATCTTCTCCCGGCTGCGGCCGGGTTCGCCGTGGATGCCGACGCCGACCTCGATCTCGTCCTCCGGCAGGTCGAAGCCGGGGCGGCCGGCGGCCGGGGTGGTGCAGGAGGTGAGCGCCACCGCGAAGGAGCGCGAGGCGGCGTTGACGCGCCGTCCGGTCGCGGCGACCTCGTCGAGGCTCCCGCCGAACTCCGCGGCGGCGCCCGCGATCTTCTCCACCAGCAGGGTGGCCCCGGTGCCGCGCCGTCCCGCGGTCCAGGTGGAGTCCTGGACCGCGACGTCGTCGTCCACCAGGACGGTCTGCACGGAGATGCCCTCGTCCTCGGCGAACTCTGCCGCCATCCGGAAATTGAGCACGTCGCCGGTGTAGTTCTTCACCACGAAGACCACCCCGGCCCCGCCGTCCACGGCCTTCGCCGCGGCGAGCATCTGGTCCGGCACCGGGGAGGTGAAGATCTCGCCCGGGCAGGCGGCGTCGAGCATCCCCGCGCCCACGAACCCTCCGTGCAGCGGTTCGTGCCCCGACCCGCCGCCGGACACCAGCGCGACCTTGCCGATCTTCGTCTGCGCGGCCCGGGTGATCATCCGTGCCTTGGGATCCACGCTCAGCCCGGGATGCGCGGCAGCGATCCCCGCCAGCGCATCGGTCACGACGTCGTCGGGGGAGTTGATCAGCTTCTTCATGCAGCGGCTCCTCATGGTGGCAGGGCCTAGCATCAGCGCACATGAGCGCAATTGATGGTGGTTCAGGTGGTTCGGACACGCCGGTCGGCATCGTACTCGTGTCCCACAGCCCTGACCTGGCTTCGGGCCTGCGTGATCTCCTGGCCCAGCTGAGCGGCGGCCTGGTCCCGGTCGCCGTCGCGGGCGGGACCGACGACGGCCGGCTGGGTACCAGCTACGCGCTGGTCGCCGGGGCCGTCGCGACCGCGGACCGGGGTGCCGGTGTGCTGGTCCTCCCGGACCTGGGCAGCTCCGTCCTGACGGCCCGTCTGGTGATCGAGGATCTCGCCCGGGAGGACGTGGTGCTGGTGGACGCCCCGTTCGTGGAGGGCGCGGTGGCCGCCGCGGTACTGGCCTCGACGGGCGCGGGCCTGGCGGAGCTGGTGGCGACGGCGCAGGACGCCCGGCGGATGCCCAAGTTCTGAGCCGACGGGGCGGACGTCATTTCCCCCGGGTCAGCGACAGCAGTTCCCTGGCCGGACCCGCCGGGCGTGTCCCGGTCGGCCAGACGGCCCGGAGCGGGCGGCTCAGGTCCAGGCCGGTCAGCGGGACGGAGACCAGGCGGCCCCGGGCCACCTCGTCCGCCACCGCGAGCTCGCTGAGGACGGCCGGGCCCGCGCCGTTCACCGCCGCCGCCTTCAGCGCCGTGGTGGAGGCCAGCACCAGCAGCGGCGTCGCCGTCCCCCCGTACGGGGCGAGGGCCCGGTCCAGCACCTCCCGGGTGCCCGAGCCCTCCTCGCGCAGCACCAGCGGCGTCGCCGCCAGCTCCGCCCCGTCGACCGGTCGGCGGCGGCGCGCCCAGGGATGGCTCGGGCCGACCACCAGGTGGAGCCGGTCGGCGGCGATCCTGACCTCGTCCAGCCCGGCCGGGGTGCGCAGCCCCTCGACGAACCCCAGGTCCGCCTCCCCCGCCAGGACCTGCGCCGCGACATCGGCGGAGTTGGCAGCGCGCAGTTCCACGGCGGTGCCGGGGAGCGCCGTCCGCAGGGCCATCAGCCAGCCGGGCATCAGGTACTCGGCGACGGTGAGGCTGGCCGACACCCGCAGCCGGGCGTCGCGTCGCTCACGCAGCGCGCCGATGCCGGCGTCCAGCGCCTGTGCCGCGGCCAGGACGGGGGCGGCCCACTCGGCGACCAGCGCGCCGGCCTCGGTGGGACGAGAGCCGCGGGGCGACCGCTCCAGCAGCGCGACACCGATCTGCCGCTCCATCCCGGCAATCCGCGAGGACGCCGCCGGCTGGGTCACCCCCAACTCGGCGGCCGCCCGCCCGAGGCTCCCCAACCGGATCACGGCAAGCAACAACTCCATCGCCCCCAGATCAGGAACCCGGTGCGAAAGGTGCGAGTGTGGCAGGGGGTGAGAACCGCTCATGCCCTCAGCGTATGTGCACGTCAGCAGATGGTTGCTGTTCGCGCAGTTCCCCGCGCCCCTGGGGTTTAGGGGCGCGGGGAACTGCGCGAACAGCAACCCCCCACCGACGCGCACCGTTACCGCTGCTTCGGCCGCCAAACCACCAACGCACTACTCTGCTGCACCTGCTGATACGGCACCAGATCCCGTCGGTACGACGCATGAACCGCCGCCTCCCGCTGAGAAGCCGCCGCGCCGGCCGAGGCGACCTCGCCCTGGAGCTCCGCGACCCGCGCCTGCAGCGCGGTCACCTGGTTCTCCAGCTCGATGATCCGCTTGATCCCGGCCAGGTTGATCCCTTCCTCCTGGGACAGCCGCTGCACCTCGCGCAGCTGCTCGATGTCCCGGGAGGAGTACCGCCGTCCGCGCCCGGCCGTCCGGTCGGGGGAGACCAGGCCGAGCCGGTCGTACTGCCGCAGCGTCTGCGGGTGCAGCCCGCTCAGCTGCGCGGCGACGGAGATGACGTACACCGGCGTGAGTTCGGTCAGCTGATACGCGCCGCCGCCCCGCGAGGGCCCGCGCCCCCGGCCGGAGCCCGGCACGCCACCGGGCAGGCCGCCGCCCAGCCCCACACCGATCGACTGCTCCCGCCCGGCCGAGCCGGCTCTCTTGCCGTCCATCACCTCACCCCTCCTCTGCCGCCTTGAACAGTGCTGCCCTCGGGTCGTCCGCAGCGGTGGCCTCGCGGTACTTCTCCAGAGCCGACAGGGCCTCGCCGTCGGTCTCCGGGGGAACCGCCACCTCCACCGTCACCAGCAGGTCGCCGCGGGTGCCGTCCTTGCGGACCGCACCCTTTCCGCGCGCCCGCATGGTACGGCCGTTGGCCGTCCCCGCGGGGATCTTCAGGCTCACCGCGGGCCCGCCCAGGGTCGGCACCCGGATGGTCCCGCCCAGCGCCGCCTCGGGGAAGCTCACCGGGACGGTGACGGTCAGGTTGTCGCCCTTGCGGCCGAACACCGGGTGGTCCTGGACGTGCACGGTGACGTACAGGTCGCCCGGCTGGCCGCCGCGCTCGCCCTGGGCGCCCTTGGCCTTCAGCCGGATCCGCTGGTTGTCCGCGACCCCGGCCGGGATGCGCACCTGCATGGTGCGGGCCGAGGTGGCGCGGCCGCTGCCGTGGCAGACCTCGCAGGGGTCGTCGACGATCAGCCCGCGGCCCTTGCAGTCGCGGCACGGGTCGGACAGCGCGAAGCTGCCCTGGCCGCGCTGGACATGGCCGGTGCCGACACAGGTCGGGCAGACCCGTGGGGTGGTGCCGGCCTTGGCGCCGGTCCCCGCGCAGGTCTTGCAGGCGGCCTGACTGGTCATCCGGAGCGGGACCGTGGTGCCCTCGACCGCCTCCATGAAGCTCAGCGTGACCTCGGACTCGACGTCCGCGCCGCGCCGGGGCTGGGCCGTACGGGTGCCGCCGCGGTTGAAGATGCCGCCGAAGACGTCACCGAGCCCGCCGCCGCCACCGGAACCGCCGAAGGTGCCGGACTGGCCGCCCTGGCCGCCGTTGAAGAGGTCGCCGAAGTCGAAGCCGAAGCCGCCGGTCCCGCCGCCGCCGGTACGGAAGCCGCCGTTGGCGAAGAGCGCCCGGGCCTCGTCGTACTCCTTGCGCCGCTTGGGGTCCGACAGCACGTCGTTCGCCTCGGAGATCTCCTTGAAGCGCTCCTCGGCGGCGCGGTCGCCCTTGTTGGCGTCGGGGTGGAACTCCCGGGCCAGCTTGCGGTAGGCCTTCTTGATCTCAGCGAGGGTGGCGTCCTTGGGCACGCCGAGGACCTTGTAGTAGTCCTTCTCCACGAAGTCCTTGCTGCTCAACGGAATCGCCTCCTTCCCTCACAGAAAGTGTTCTCGGGGATGGTGCCGTGGGACCGCACCCCGGAGCAAGAAGCTCCGGCATACGGTCCCACGGACGCCACCAGTTCAGTCCTCGTCGGCACCGTCGCCCTTGGCGCCGGTCGACTCGGCCTCGGTGCCGCCCTCGGACTCGCCCGAGCCGCCCGGCTCGGGCTCCGCCACGGCGACCCGCGCCGGCCGGATGATCCGGTCACCGATCTTGTACCCGGGCTGCAGGATCTGCACGCACGTGGTCTCGGTGACATCGGACGAGTAACTGTGCATCAGAGCCTCGTGCAGCTGCGGGTCGAAGGGCTCGCCCTGCTTCCCGAACTGCTGCAGCCCGAGCTTGGAGACCACGGTCTCCAACGACTCGCCCACGGACTTGAAGCCGCCCGTCAGCTCCTCGTGCTCGCGCGCCCGGCCGATGTCGTCCAGCACCGGGAGCAGGTTCTCCAGGAGCGCGGCGACGGCGATCTCACGCACCGTCACCCGGTCCCGCTCGACCCGCTTGCGGTAGTTCTGGTACTCGGCCTGGAGCCGCTGCAGGTCCGTAGTGCGCTCGGTGAGCGCCTTGCGGGCCTCGGCCAGCTCCTCAGCTCCCGACGCTCCGGCCGCTCCGGCCTCAGCGGCTCCGTCGTTCCCGGAGCCCCCGGAACCTTCCGCGGACTTCGCGGCGGAGTCGGCGCCGGGCTCCTTCTCGTCGCCCTGCGTCTTCTCCTCGGTCACTGCGCACCGCCCTCGCGCTTCTCGTCGTCGACGATCTCGGCGTCCACGACGTCGTCATCGGCAGCGGCGGAGGCGTCGTGCGGGGCGTCGGTCGGGCCGCCGGCCGCGGCCGCACCCTCGCCGGCCTGGGCGTAGAGGGCCTGGCCGAGCTTCTGCGAGGTGGTCGAGAGCTTCTCGGTGGCCTCGCGGATCACGGCGCTGTCCTCGCCCTTGAGGGCTTCCTTCAGCTCGGTGACCGCGGTCGCGACCTCGTCCTTGACCTCGCCGGGGACCTTGTCCTCGTTGTCCTTGACGAACTTCTCGGTCGTGTAGACGAGCTGCTCGGCGGTGTTGCGGGTCTCGGCGGCCTCGCGGCGCTTGTGGTCGTCCTCGGCGAACTCCTCGGCCTCGCGCATCATCCGCGCGATGTCCTCCTTGGGGAGGGCCGAGCCGCCGGTCACGGCCATGCGCTGCTCCTTGCCGGTACCGAGGTCCTTGGCGGAGACGTGCATGATGCCGTTGGCGTCGATGTCGAAGGTGACCTCGATCTGCGGCAGCCCGCGGGGGGCCGGCGGCAGGCCGGTCAGCTCGAACATGCCGAGCTTCTTGTTGTACGCCGCGATCTCGCGCTCGCCCTGGTAGACCTGGATCTGCACGGACGGCTGGTTGTCCTCGGCCGTGGTGAAGATCTCGGAGCGCTTGGTCGGGATCGTGGTGTTGCGCTCGATCAGCTTGGTCATGATGCCGCCCTTGGTCTCGATGCCGAGGGACAGCGGGGTGACGTCGAGCAGCAGGACGTCCTTGACCTCGCCCTTGAGCACGCCGGCCTGGAGGGTCGCGCCGATGGCGACGACCTCGTCCGGGTTGACGCCCTTGTTGGGGTCCTTGCCCCCGGTCAGGTCGCGGACCAGGTCGGCGACGGCGGGCATCCGGGTGGAGCCGCCGACCATGACCACGTGGTCGATCTCGGACAGCTGGATGCCGGCGTCCTTGATGACGTTGTGGAACGGGGTCTTGCAGCGGTCCAGCAGGTCCGCGGTCAGCTGCTGGAACTGGGAGCGGGTGAGCTTCTCGTCCAGGTGCAGCGGGCCCTCGGCGGAGGCCGTGATGTAGGGCAGGTTGATCGTGGTCTCGGTCGAGGACGAGAGCTCGATCTTGGCCTTCTCGGCAGCCTCACGCAGACGCTGCAGGGCCATCTTGTCCTTGGACAGGTCGACGCCGTGGCCGTTCTGGAACTGCTTGACCAGGTAGTCCATGACCCGCTGGTCCCAGTCGTCACCACCGAGGTGGTTGTCGCCGTTGGTGGCCTTGACCTCGACGACGCCGTCGCCGATCTCCAGCAGCGACACGTCGAAGGTGCCACCGCCGAGGTCGAACACCAGGATCGTCTGGTCGTCCTTGTCCAGGCCGTAGGCCAGGGCGGCGGCGGTCGGCTCGTTGACGATGCGCAGGACGTTGAGGCCCGCGATCTCACCGGCCTCCTTGGTGGCCTGCCGCTCCGAGTCGTTGAAGTAGGCCGGGACGGTGATGACCGCGTCCGCGACCTTCTCGCCCAGGTACGCCTCGGCGTCACGCTTGAGCTTCTGCAGGATGAAGGCGGACATCTGCTGCGGCGTGAAGTCCTTGCCGTCGATGTTCACCTTCCAGTCGGTGCCCATGTGACGCTTGACGGACCTGATGGTCCGGTCGACGTTGGTCACCGCCTGGCGCTTGGCCACCTCGCCTACGAGGACCTCGCCGTTCTTGGCGAAGGCGACGACGGACGGTGTGGTCCGGGCGCCCTCGGCGTTGGTGATGACGGTGGGCTCACCGCCTTCGAGGACGCTGACGACAGAGTTCGTCGTTCCGAGGTCGATTCCGACCGCACGAGCCATCGTGGAACCCTCCAGAGGGGAAGTTGAGCTTGACGGACTCAAGCATGCCTTGCGGATCTCGATGCGTCAACAGAGCTGAGTTTGACCGACTCAACTTTATATAGCCCCTACACCGAATGGGTCCATGTGACCGGCGGCATATGAACGGGGACTCCCCGTGCGGGGTAAGGTCCCGCTGATCGGAACCCGTCGGTTCCCGGCTAAGTTACCGACCGGTACACTCACTGGTACTGACCGTTCCACGCACCTCACGCCAGCCTAGGAGACGGAGCGATGCAGCTCGCCGCGATCGTGATCTCACTGGTCACGACACTGGTCGGTACCGCGCTGGCCGCGCGAGCCGCCCTGTTCATCTACACCTTCGTCAAGCTCGGCGCCGAGGTGCCGGCCGGGATGCGCACCGGCAACCCGGCGCAGCGCGTGAAGACGGTGGCCAAGGAGTTCTTCGGCCACACCCGGATGACCACCTGGGGCGTCGTCGGGGTGGCGCACTGGTTCGTCGCCACCGGCTTCTTCTGCCTCATCCTCACCCTGGTGACCGCGTTCGGCCAGATCTTCAAGGCCGACTTCGCGCTGCCGGTGATCGGCGACTGGTGGCCATACGAGCTGTTCGAGGAGGTCGTCGGGCTGTTCACCACGCTCGGCATCCTCACCCTGATCGTGATCCGGCTGCTGTCGCTGCCGGGCCGGGCCGGGCGCAAGAGCCGCTTCGCCGGGTCGATCGCCTGGCAGGCGTTCTTCGTCGAGTACGTGATCCTCGGCATCGGCCTCTGCATCCTGATGCTGCGCGGCCTGGAGGGCGCGCTCGGCGGCGTCGGCCACTACCAGGCGGCGTACGCGGTCAGCTACCCGATCGTGCTGGCGTTCAAGGGGATGAGCGCGTCCACGCTGCAGAACCTGATCTACCTCTTCGCGATGCTGAAGATCACCATCTCCTTCACCTGGGCGATCACCATCGGCCTCAACCCCTCGATGGGCGTGGCCTGGCACCGCTTCCTGGCCTTCTTCAACATCTACTTCAAGCGCGAGGAGAGCGGCGAGGTCGCCCTCGGCGAGCTGCTGCCGATGACCTCCGGCGGCACCCCGATCGACTTCGAGGACCCGGCCGACGACGCCGTCTTCGGCGTCTCCCAGGTCGAGCAGTTCTCCTGGAAGGGCCTGCTGGACTTCTCCACCTGCACCGAGTGCGGCCGCTGCCAGTCGCAGTGCCCGGCCTGGAACACCGGCAAGCCGCTGTCGCCCAAGCTGCTGATCATGAACCTGCGGGAGCACGCCTACGCCAAGGCTCCGTACCTGCTGGCCGGCGGCGGCAAGGACGCCGAGGGCAACGAGACCGCCACCGCCGAGCAGCTGGCGAACGTCCCGGCGGCGGCGCTGGCCGAGGCCGAGCGCCCGCTGATCGGAACTGCGGAGGAGAACGGGGTCATCGACCCCGATGTGCTGTGGTCCTGCACCACCTGCGGCGCCTGCGTCGAGCAGTGCCCGGTGGACATCGAGCACATCGACCACATCGTCGACATGCGCCGCTACCAGGTGATGATCGAGAGCTCCTTCCCGACCGAGGCCGGGACCATGCTCAAGAACCTGGAGAACAAGGGCAACCCGTGGGGCATGGCCACCAAGGCCCGCCTGGACTGGGTGAAGGAGCTGAAGAAGGAGACCGGCATCGAGGTCCCCGTCATCGGCGAGGACATCGACCCCGCCGAGGTCGAGTACCTCTACTGGGTCGGCTGCGCCGGCGCCCTGGAGGACCGGGCCAAGAAGACCACCAAGGCCTTCGCCGAGCTGCTGCACACCGCGGGTGTGAAGTTCGCGATCCTCGGCAAGGAGGAGTCCTGCACCGGTGACTCGGCCCGCCGCCTGGGCAACGAGTTCCTGTTCCAGATGCTCGGCGCGCAGAACGTCGAGACCCTGAACACGGTTCTCGAGGACGCCCCGGTCAAGCGCATCGTCGCGACCTGCCCGCACTGCTTCAACACCATCGCCAACGAGTACCCGCAGCTGGGCGGCCACTTCGAGGTCATCCACCACACCCAGCTGCTGCAGCACCTGATCGACGAGGGCAAGCTGGTCCCGGTCAACCCGGTCGAGGGTCTGATCACCTATCACGACCCCTGCTACCTGGGCCGCCACAACAAGGTCTACACCCCGCCCCGCGAGATCATCGCGGCCGTCCCCGGACTGCGCAACGAGGAGATGCACCGGCACAAGGAGCGCGGCTTCTGCTGCGGCGCCGGCGGCGCGCGGATGTGGATGGAGGAGCGGATCGGCAAGCGCATCAACACCGAGCGGGTGGACGAGGCGCTGTCGCTCAACCCCGACATCATCTCCACCGCCTGCCCGTTCTGCCTGGTGATGCTGTCCGACAGCGCCAACGGCAAGAAGAGCGAGGGCGCGGCCAAGGAGACCCTGCGGGTGGTGGACGTGGCCCAGCTGCTGCTGGACTCGGTCAAGGCGCTCCCGGAGGCCCCTGCGGCCACCGCGGACGACCAGGAACCTGTGCCGTCCGCGTGACCCGCGGGGTGTGACGGTGTCACAACTGCGCTGCAAGCGGCCGCTGTCGATCACTCCGATGGGGACAGCGGCCGTTGTGCGGGTACCGTCCATACGTGCGCAGCAACAGATTCAGCTTCGGCAGGGGCGGCGGCCGGCAGATGCCGGTGGCACCGCCCCCCACTCCTGAGCCGGACGGTTTTCCGGACGGCTACGACGACCAGCCGGGGCACACCAGGGCGTTCGGCGTCCAGGTCCCGGACGAGCTGGTGATGGAGCCGTCGTACAACGGCGCGGGCTCCGCCAACGGGACCGGCAGTGGCACCACGCATGTCACCGTCTACCGGGCCGGCACCGCACATCCGCAGGTCAGTGCGGCGCGGCTGGCCTGGCGCCCGCTGCTGGCCGGCATCCTCCAGCATCCGCACCGCACCTTCGCACAGATGCGCGGACACCAGGTGTGGGCGGTCGCGGCGATCGTCTCGGCCGTCTACGGTGCGCTCGCGGTCTTCGGCTTCGGGTCCACCCGGGACTCGGTGCTGAACTCGACCTTCTCGCTGGCGCTGACCTATGTGCTGTCCAGCGCCGTGGGCATGGTCATCGCAGGCCTGATGTTCGGCGGGGTCACCCATGTGCTGGGCCGCCGGCTGGGCGGGGACGGCGCCTGGGCGCCCACCATCGGCTTCGCCATGATCATCTCCTGTCTCACCGACGCGCCCAGGCTGCTGTTCTCGCTGTTCCTGGCGTCGGACAACGGCTTCGTCCAGCTGCTCGGCTGGGCGACCTGGCTGTACTGCGCCTGGCTGCTGACGGCGATGGTGCGGCAGCTGCACGACCTGCCGTGGGGGAAGGCGGCGGGGGCGGCGTCGATCCAGCTGATCCTGCTGCTGGTCGTGATCAAGCTGCCGACTCTGGGCTGACCGGGATCAGGCAGGATGGGGTGCGTACGCCCCAGTTCCAGGTTGCTGTTCCAGGTGTCCAGTTCCAGGTGTCCCAGGAGATCCCCGATGCCCCACCCCACCACGTCCACCCAGGTGAGCTTTCCGGCCGGGGCCGTCGAAGGCCGCTCGACCGTCCTCGCCGTCGAGCCGCTGCCCGCCGGCGGCTACGCAGTGGTCACCGCGGAGACCCCGTTCCACCCGCTGGACCACAGCTGGCCCGACCAGCCGGCCGACACCGGCACCCTCGGCGGTGTCGCCGTACGCGACTGCCTGACCGGCGCGGTCGGCCCCGAGGGCGCCCTGCTGCTGGACACGGACATCCCGGTGCGGCGCGGCGAGGAGGGCTGGGCCTGGCTGGTCGTCCACATCACCGACGAGCCGGTGGCCGTCGGCGCCGAGGTCGAGCTGCGGGTCGACGCCGAGCGCCGGTCCGCGCTCAGCGCCGCGCACACCGGCTGCCACCTGCTGGCGCTGGCCCTCAACGAGGCCCTCGCCCCGCGCTGGCGCAAGGACCCGGGCCGCGCGGACGCGCTGGGCCACCCCGACTTCGACAGCCTGGCGATGGACACCTCACGGATGGACGTCGACGCCAGCACCGACACCTACCGCATCGGCAAGTCGCTGCGGAAGAAGGGCTTCACCGCCGACGACCTCGCCGCCGAGCTGCCCGCGCTCACCGAGGCCGTCAACGCCCGGCTGGCCGCCTGGGTCGCCGCCGACGCCCCGGTCCGCGTCGAGACCCCGGGCCCCGAACTCACCGCCCGCCGCCGCTGGGCCTGCGACCTGCCCGAGGGCAGCGCCTCGATCTTCTGCGGCGGCACCCACCTGCACCGCCTCGGCGAGCTGGCCGCGCTCAGCACCGAGCTGCGCCTGAGCGAGGACGGCAGCGAGCTGGTCGCCGTCACCACGCCCAAGCGCCGCTGAGGCCCGGCCCTGGGGCCTTGGGGCCCTGCGGCCCTGGGCTGCTCGCTCAGATCTTCGACTGGTGGAAATTGAGGTACGAACGTGACGGCGTCGGCCCGCGCTGCCCCTGGTAGCGCGAGCCGTACTTCTCCGAGCCGTACGGGTGCTCGGCGGGGGAGCTGAGCCGGAACAGGCACAGCTGGCCGATCTTCATCCCGGGGAAGAGCTTGATCGGCAGCGTGGCGACATTGGAGAGCTCCAGGGTCACATGGCCGCTGAAGCCGGGGTCGATGAAGCCGGCGGTGGAGTGGGTGAGCAGTCCGAGCCGCCCGAGCGAGCTCTTGCCCTCCAGCCGCGAGGCGACGTCGTCGGGCAGCGTGATCACCTCGTAGGTCGAGGCCAGCACGAACTCACCGGGGTGCAGGATGAAGGGGTCGTCGCCCTCCGGCTCCACCATCCTGGTGAGGTCCGGCTGTTCGACCGAGGGGTCGATGTGCGGGTACTTGTGGTTCTCGAACACCCGGAAGAACCGGTCGAGCCGTACGTCGATACTGGACGGCTGGATCATGGCCGGGTCGTACGGGTCGATGACCACGCGACCGGACTCGATCTGGTTCCGGATGTCCTTGTCTGAGAGCAGCACGCCATGAGGTTACGTGCACGGACGGGCCCCCGCCCAATCCGGCGGGGGCCCGCTTGACGTATCGCGCTCCTTGGGGCCGCTCAGGTGCCGCTCAGGCCAGGAACTCGGCGGCCTCCCGCCGCAGGGCCTGCTGGATCTGCTCACCCGTGAGGGTGCCGAGATCGGCCGGTACGGAGCTGCGCAGTCGGGCGCAGAGGGGACAGCGGATGAGCCGGCCCGGGCCGAGTCTCCTGGGCCCGAGATTCTGCATCGGGAATGTGGCGGTGCTGAACAGGTGCCCCTCGGCACAACGGACGACTGTGCGCTCCATTGTTTCCTTTCCCCATCGGACGACATGCCGTGCCCAACCGCGCGGGCGGTGGCCGACCAGGCCCAACTCGCTCTGCCGCACGGGCGGTCCGGGTGTTCGACCGACTGCTTCGCCCGGGGACGGCGTTGTCACATTAGGGGATGTTCCGGACATCCACCCCGATGGCACGCCGACCGGATCCCACCTCGATACTCACCCCGGAATCCGCCGCCACAGTACGCCGCAGCGCCCCTCCCCCACCACCCGCCGCACCCACCCCCGGCAGATCCCCACCCCGCCCACACGGTCGGTGCGTCCGACCGGGGCCATGGGGTAGAGTAAACGCGTCGGCCCTACCTGACGGCCGATCACGCGGGTGTAGTTTAATGGTAGAACATGAGCTTCCCAAGCTCAGAGCGCGAGTTCGATTCTCGTCACCCGCTCACAAAATCGCAGGTCAGAGGCATGATGCGCTCATGATGTCTAGATCAATCTGGGTGTAATGCGTCACCACTGCACCACTGCGCACCACCATTGACCCCCACGCCCCGTTCCGGGGGTTTGCCAGAAGGGCGTTCCTGGCGGGGCTTCATGTGAACGCGCAGGTCAGTGGCTGGTGAGCCTCACCTGCAGGCGGGTTCTGCGGGGATTGGTGCCTCGGCTCGCAGTATGGGTATTTCGCACCCTATTAGGCGGTTTGCCGATCGCCGTCACAGGCCGCAAAGAACGGTTTGGCTCAGGTTCTCTGTTCCGCTTCTTGCGGCTTGGTAGTGGCGCATCGCAACAGCTTCTCGTTTCCGGCGGCATCAGCGTGCTCATCGCCGCCCGCCGCAAAACACAGGGCACCTCCTGCCGACACTGGTCCCACCACCTGGGGCATCACCCGCGTGCTGCAGGCAAGCGGCGTTGCCGCCGTTTTCAAGGAGCCCACCAGCACCCGCCAGACCCTGCGCAACGCCTGCTGTCGGTGGTCGCGGTGGCTGCCGCTGCGGCGTACTACCTCAAGTCCTTCCCCACCCAGGGGGACGACGTCCGACCACCGCGAGCCCCCGGATTGCACGGGTTCATTGGACGCCGTCGCTGACCTGTCGTCAGACGATCGTTTGACGACAGTTGCGGCGGATGATCACTTCGCTGAGGCGCTCGATGGATTATCGGAAGGCACGTCGGTCCGCTGTGTGCTTTTGCACCCCCGTGGGTTCATATCGTCTGTCCGGGCTCAGGGGTTGCTGGACGGGGTCCTCTTTGTGGACCTCGGGAGTGAGGTGGAAGCCCTGTGGAAAGGAGAAGGGCAGCCGCGCCCGGACCTCGAAAGCCGTCTGCAGCAGCTCGGCAACTTGGTCTACCACTTCAATCTGGAGATGATCCAGGCCGTTCAACAGCGTGACGTAGGCCTGCGGGGATCAGCACAGCCAACAGTCTGACCAGCACGAGGGGGTCTCGGTCGGGTGTACTGGCAGCCTGTACCGCCCGCCGTCCTGAACTGCCAGCTCCGGCGGACATCTTGGTCACCTGTACAGATCCCAACTTCGATGTCACAGATCAGCGTTGTCCTGACTTCGGTGACAACCGTCCCGACTTCGCTGTCACAGGGCCGCGGTGGCGGCGCTGGTGTTCTGGGCGTGTAGCCGGGTGATGGACAACTTCAACGACCTGCCCGAGTAGATGCTGTAGCGCGGTGACCCGGGGTTCTGCCAGCTGGTGCGGGCCCACTCGAACTCGACCTTCCGGCGCGGCTTCGATGCTCGCGAGCTGTCAGACCTGTTCGAGGTCAGCAGCCGCATGACTGCCCTGATGCTGAACAGCGCGGCGGAGCGGGCGGTGCGGGTGCTGGTGGCGGACCTATCCGACGGCGAGGTGTTCGGCGCCCTGGCCGACGGCTGCGAGGACGGTCAGGACGGGCACGATCAGGACCAGCAGTACGTCACCTCGGTGGCGTTCACCGGCGTGGAGGCCACCATCACCCTGGCCCCGCGCGGCGCCTGACACCGCCACAGGCCGTCGGGTGTACTGGACCGTCTGGCATCGCGCCGCTGCCGTGCTCCTCGTGACACTGCAAAGGGGCGGATCGACTGCGCGGACGTCAGCCGGCGGCGGAGGGGGCGGTCAGACCCGCGGTTACAAACGCGATGACCGTCTGGGCTTCCGGGAAAGCTGGTTCGGTGGTGGCGGCATTGCCTGAGTGGAGCGGACGCCCGTATGTCTCCAGCAGCATGACGAACGCCAGCCGCCAGCGGTCCGCGATCTCGCGTATGGACAGATGCGGAAGGGCCCTGCCGAGGATCACTTCGAACGGGGCGGTACCGAACCAGGGCGACCCGACGAGCGGGCGGTCGGCGCTCAGGCAGGTCTGGGCGAGCAGGCGGCACAGCATACGTCCGCGCTCCGAGCGGACCAGGTCGTCGAACGGCTCGACGACGGCTGCGACCAGTGAGCGGATGTCCAGAAGTGACCTCCCGGAGGTGCCTACGGGCGACTGTTCGGCGACGCCTTCCAGCCTGTCGCGCCACAGCGGGAAGAGCTCGCGCTCCAGCAACGCCCCCACGAGTCCCTCGCGGGACCCGAAGTGGTAGTGCACCGCGCCGGGGTTCAGACCCGCCTCGGCGTTGACCGCGCGTACCGATACCTGGTTCACCCCTCGTTCCAGGAAGAGCCGCTCGGCTGCCGCCAGCAGCCGGTCCCTGGTCGAGCTCGATTCATCCGCCATGGATGTTATTGCAACACACGGGGGACTCGTGATATTCAATCAGTGATTGAAAACCGATTGGCACCCGACCGGACCACTGCGCGATCCGGTACTGCCAGCGATCGAGGAGGCTCACACCATGGGTATCTACGCCGTCACCGGATCGGCGTCCGGAATGGGCGCCGCCAGCGCCAGGGTTCTGCGGGAGGCCGGCCACACCGTCATTGGGGTCGACCTCCGGGACGCCGACATCACAGCCGACCTCGGTACCGGCGAAGGCCGCGAGGCCGCGGTCCAGGGCATCCTGGAGAACTGCGGCGGCACCCTCGACGGCGTCGCGGCCGTCGCCGGAGTCGGCCCCTCGATGAAGGACGCCGCCGCCGTTGCCTCGATCAACTACTTCGGCCCCGTCGCGCTGCTGGAAGGGCTGCGTCCCGCCCTGGCCCGCTCCTCCGCGGGCCGCGCCGTGGTGATCGGCTCCAACTCCTCGACCACCGTACCGATGATCGACGAGAGGCTCGTGGAACTCCTCCTCGCCGGGGACGAGACGGCGGCGCGCGAGCACGCGAGCGCGGTCCAGGCCACGATGCCCGCCGAGGTGCTGGAAGCCGCCCCGAGCATCTCCGCGTACGCCACCTCCAAGTTCGCGCTGGCCCGCTGGGCACGCAGCATGGCGGTCACCGCCGACTGGGCCCGCCAGGGTGTGCTGCTCAACGTGATCGCACCGGGCGCGGTCCTCACTCCCCTGATGCTGGGATCCACCGGCAAGGCCGAGGACCTGGACGCGGATGCCTTCCCCACCCCCATGCCCCTCGGCGTCTTCGGTGCCCCCGAGGACATCGCCTTCTGGGTCCACCAGTTCCTGCGCCCCGAGGCGCGCTTCACCACAGGGGCGACGCTCTTCGTCGACGGCGGCACCGACGCCGCGATGCGCCCGGACGCCCAGCCCACGCCGATGGCTCCCTGACCGCCACAGGAGAAGGACAATGACAACCCCTGACGTCTTCCAGCCGACACGCCTCGGGCCGGTCACGCTGCGCAACCGGATCCTCAAGGCCGCCACGTTCGAGGGCATGACCAAGGGCGCCGTGGTGTCGGACGAACTCATCGAGTTCCACCGCCGCCACGCCGCGGGCGGGGTCGGCATGACGACCGTGGCCTACTGCGCCGTCGCCCCCGAGGGCCGCACCGAGCGCGACCAGATCTGGATGCGTCCCGACGCCATCCCGGGGCTGCGCCGCCTCACCGACGCCGTCCACGCGCAGGGCGCGGCCGCATCCGCGCAGATCGGCCACGCCGGACCGGTCGCCAACGCCAAGTCCAACGGCGTGCCCGCGCTCTCGCCGTCCCGCTACTTCAGCGCACCGACCGGCCGCGTTGTGGGCGCCGCCTCGAAGGCCGACATCGAGCGGATCACCCAGGCACACGCGGACGCCGCCAAATTCGCGATCGAGGCCGGCTTCGACGCCGTCGAGATCCACCTGGGCCACAACTACTTCTCCAGTTCGTTCCTCAGCCCGAAGATCAACAAGCGCAAGGACGAGTACGGCGGTTCGCTCGCCGGACGCGCACGGGTGGCCCGCGATGTGTGCCGCGCGGTGCGCGACGGCGTGGGCGACAAGATCGCCATCCTGGCGAAGCTCAACATGGACGACGGCGTACCCGGCGGCCTCTGGCTGGACGAGAGCCTCCAGGTGGCCCAGTGGATCGAGAGCGACGGCAGCCTGGACGCGCTCGAACTCACCGCCGACAGTTCCCTGTTGAATCCAATGTACCTGTTCCGCGGCGAGGCCCCGCTGCACGAGTTCGCCGCGGCGATGCCCCAACCGCTCAGGCTCGGGATAAAGCTGGTCGGCGGGCGCTTCCTGCACAGCTACCCGTACCAGGAGGCGTACCTCCTGGAGAGCGCCCGCCAGTTCCGCGCCGCTGTGAACCTCCCCCTGGTGCTCCTCGGCGGGGTCAGCACCAAGGAGACCATGGACCGGGCCATGGCCGAGGGCTTCCAGTTCGTTGCGATGGCCCGCGCGCTGCTGCGCGAGCCCGACCTGCTCAACCGGATGCAGAAGGAGCCCGCAACCCGGTCCCTGTGCATCCACTGCAACAAGTGCATGCCCACCATCTTCAGCGGCACCCACTGTGTCCTCGCCCCCGCGGACAGCGGCGCCCGGCAGGCCGGCTAGGGGTGTCGGCACGTTGTTGGTGGCAGTAGGATGATCTTGTGATTGCTCGTTGCGGGAGGGGTCGTTTCGTGTCGTCCGTGCCGCAGTCGTACAGCAATCACCGGTACCCGACGGAGGTGATCTCGCAGTGACCCATGTCCACGCCGACCTCGGCGATCAGGACCTGGGCCAGCGTCAAGCTGATCCCGGGGATGGTGACCAGCACGCCACCGCCGGGCACCTCGCCTCCCGGGCCGGCATGTGCCCGGGCAACAAGGAGTAGGCCGGAAAGCGCCGAGTAGCCGGGAGGGTTCTCACCTCCCGGCCCTCACAGAACCGTGCTTGATCGTCTCCGATCACACGGCTCGTACCATTCTGATCACCAGGCCGAGGCCGCCGTGCTGACCCATCTCCAGTGCGCGAACATGCCGGGATACCACTTGGCAATCATCTGCATCCTTCGGATGGCCTTGCGCAGGGCCGCGAACCGTTCGTACTTCTTGCGGATCCAGCGCACCAGGTAGGAGTTGATGCGCTCCAGGAGGGGGTACAGGGCCGATCGGTAGAAACGGCCGTAGTACTGCATCCAGCCCCGCACGATCGGATTGATCCGTCGGGCGAGGTCCACGAAGGAGAGGTCGGAGCCGATGTGGAGCCGCCAGTCGCGGATCTCCGCACTGATCCTCTTCTGAGCGTCCTTGCTGATCGCGGGGAGGAACGACTGGCGGAGCCTGCCGTTCTTGTCCTGCGACTTCCTCGCTCGGAACGTGTAGCCGAGGAAGGTGAACTCCGTGTGCTCGTAGGAGCCTCGGCGTTTCCAGTCCCGGCAGTAGACGATCCTGGTCTTGTCGGGGTGCAGTCGCAGCCCGACTTCCTCCATCCTGTTCGTGAGCGCGGCCAGCACCTGGCCGGCCTGCCGCTCGGACGCGCAGTGGATGACCGCGTCGTCCGCGTAGCGTTCGAAGCTGACGGTGGGGAACTCCCGGTCCAGCCAGAGGTCGAACGCATAGTGCATGAACAGATTTGCGAGCACGGGCGAGACCGCTGAACCCTGAGGGGTTCCACGGTCCCGCTGTTGCAAGGTGCCGTCGGGCAGTCTGAGCGGGGCCTGCAGCCACCGCTTGACATACAGAACCACCCAAACGGCATCGGTGTGCGCTTCCACGGCCTTGACGACGAGGTCCCACCGGACGCTGTCGAAGAACTTCTGGATGTCGAGCTCAATCACCCAGTCCTTGCTCCAGCAGCGTTGCCGGCAGAGCTCCACCGCGTCCAGTGCCGACCGCCCGGGGCGGTAGCCGTACGAGTCCTCATGGAACACGGGCTCGACCCGGTTCGTGAGGTGCCTGGCTACCACGGCTGGGCGATCCGGTCGGCCACCGTGGGCACGCCCAAGATCCTCACCCCGCCTCCCGGCGAGGACTTGGCGATCTCGACCGCACGCACTGGCGGCGGGAAGTACGTCCCCGACGACATTCTGTTCCAGATCCTGTACAGGTTGTTCTTCAGATCCTTCTCGAACTCGTCGATGGACTGCCCGTCCACTCCCGGCGCACCTTGATTCGCTTTCACTCCCTCGTATGCCTCCCAGACCTCCCGCTTCGAGATATCGAACGGCTTGGCCGGTGACTTCAACGTGTCCATCAAGTTCCTCCCGGAGAACGTCCGGTTGTCCGGATACACAACGTCACGAATAGCCCGGCCCCTTCGCTCCGCCCCCATTACAGGAGCTTCGTCACTACTACGGGCCGGTCCGCCAGCGCGCCCCGCGCCGGTACTCGATCCCTCGCGGCTTCCACCGCCGGGGACACTCCCTGTCGCCCGCCCCTACCAGGGCGGACAGTATCGGGGCACGCCTTCTCCTGTTCCATGCGAAAGCGGCAGATCGGGCTCACGTCGTCTGCATGCCGGACACCGCCTGGCCAATAGACGGGCACCCGCCAGGCTCATCCCGAAGCTGTTGGCACACCTCGGTTTTGATGTCGTCTCAACTCTTTCGACACTTCAGCAACGATTCACTCGCGTTCGTCTTCCCGATCCCTACCTGACGCCTCTTACGACGCCTTTTCCTCATCGTTCACCACAACGGTCTTCAGCCAATGCAGCATGAGGCGGTTTGAAGCCTCCCCCCGCAGGGCGACTCCGAAGGGCCAGAATCCTTCATCTTCCGCACAGCATCACTTCGCGAAGCTCTCCTACATGCAGCTCCTCTTCGTGTTCAGGACACAAGCCAACAGAGTCATACCGGTGATTCAGGGCTTTCTGCGGGTGTAGGCGGTCTCCATGCGGACGGGGCCGAACTGCAGCAGCGCCTGATCTCGCTCCGGGAAGAAGCCAAGGTCCCCGAGACAGTCAGCGCGCTGCGCGTGTGCGATGTCGCTGTATGGATGGGCCACCGCATACAGCACCACACCTGCACCTGAAGATTTGCGGGCCGTTCGATCCTGCGTGCCCTTGTCGAGCCGTTGGAGCCGGGCGACCGCAGTGGCTATTGGATGTCTTGAGGGTGCCAGCCGCGGGGGATTTTGGGTAGGCCGATGATGGCGTCGATGCCGAGGTGTTCTTTGAGGAGGGCTTTGAGGCCGCGTCCTTCGATGAGTTGCATGCGTCCGGTGCGTTGGGTGAAGTCGAGGCTGGATTTGCCGTAACAGGCGGTGACCAGGATGCCCTTGGCCGCGGCCTTGTCGGTCATGACGCCGGCCAGTGCTCGGACGGCGTCGGCCGGTACGGCGTCTTTGTAGCGTTTGGCCTGGATGACGCACAGGCCCCCGGGGTCAGGGGGTCGCGGTTGATCGCGACGGCGTCGACGCCGTCGCCGCGGCTGGCCTGGGTGGTCCAGGCCTCCAGCCCGACGGCCTCGAAGAGCTGGCGGACCAGGTGCTCGAACGCGTACGGGTCCATCTTCACCAGGTCCGGGCGGCTGTCGAGGCCGGAGACGATGTCGACCTCCTCCACGAAGCGGTACTTGCTGACGCGAAAATCACGGTCAGCCCGGCAGACGGAAGGTGCGGCGGTGCCTTGTTGACATGCTTCGGGAACCGGTGGCGGCCGGCCTGCGCAAATGGTGCACTGTGGGCGTTGTCAGGCGGCGGTGTCGGGCTCGATGGGGCTGAAGGTGACGGCGAGCCCGAGGGCCTCTGCCTGGGCGGTGATGCGGGCCTTGGCGCGTTCGGGCTCGCGGCGGGTGTAGTAGTCGCCGCCGAGTTCGAGGTAGGGCACGCCCTGGGTGAGCATGTGCCACATCGCCGTGGCCATGGAGTGCTCGGTGGCGACCAGGGCTCTCATCGGGCCTCGGCGGGTGGCTATGCGGTGATAGCGGGCGCTGAGGAACGTGCCGCGGGAGCGGGAGACGGACAGCGCTGCGATGCCGAGGGCGCCCTTGAGGTAGGTGTTGCCATGTCTGGTCCTGGCGGGTTTGGTCTTCGGCCCTGACTGGTTGGAGCCGGGGGCGAGTCCGGCCCAGGACGCGAAGCATGCGGCGCTGGGGAAGCAGTCGATGACCGCACCGGCCTCGGCGACCATCACCTGCGCGGTCTTCTCGCCGATACCGGGCATGGTCAGCAGGAGGTCGATCAGGGGGCGAAAGGGCTCCATCACCACCTCGATCCGTGCCTCCAGTTCGGCGATGGCCGCATCGAAGCCGTCGATTACTTGCAGGTGCAGGCGGGTCAGGAAGGCGTGGTGGCTGGTGAAGCGGCCGGTCAGGGCCTCGCGCAGCTCGGGGATCTTCGAGCGCATGCGGCCCTTGGCCAGCTCGGCCATCGCCTCGGGGCCGGCCGTGCCCGCACACAGGGCCCCGAGCATGAGCCGACCGGAGACGCCGAGGATGTCGGTGGCCACCACGGACAGTTTGACGCCCGCGTCCTCCAGGAGCTTCTCCAGCCGCTGGTGCTCCTTGGAGCGGTCGTTGGTCAGCTTGGAGCGCAGGCGGGTCAGGTCGCGCAGTTCACGCACGGGTGGCGGCGGCACCAGTGAGCCGCGCAGCAGCCCGTGGGCTGCGAGTTGAGCCAGCCACTGGGCGTCGTTCACGTCGCTCTTGCGGCCGGGCAGGTTCTTCGCGTGGGCCGCGTTGACCAACTGCACTGGCAGTGCGTCCTCCAGAAGGTAGTAGAACTGCTTCCAGTAGTCGCCGGTCGCCTCCATGACGACCAGCGTCACGTTCTTGTCCAGGAGGAACTCACGCAGTTCGAGGACCTGGCCGGTCATCGACCCCCAGGTGGTCACCTCCCTGGCGAAGGTCCCCTTGCGCGCGCCGGGGACCCGGACGCACACCTTGGCGTCCTTCTTGCTGACGTCCAGCGCGGCGACGCGCTCGTGGACGACGTCCATCTCCCACCCCTCCGGGGTTGCCTCGGCAGTCGGTCGGACACCGCTCCGGGGAGGGCTGGGGTCAGCATGCAATCTGACGCTCGTGCTCGTGGCAACAATCCACGGTTCCCGTGGCCGCCCTCCGCCACCAGACTCAGGTGCGGGCTCACAGGCACCAGAGTAGATCCGGAGTCATCCGGAACGGACGACAACCATGCTCCCGTTCCCCGTGCGTGGCAGGGGCACAAACGCCGACGACGCCCCCGATTTTCCCGTCCCACCGCGAGGCCCGAAGGGCCGCTGAATGACTCAGGTCGAACTCCGCGACGGGGGCCACTGCCTCCAGGTCGTAGGGGTGGGGCGAGACGATCGCGTTCAGATGCCGCAGGCACAGCGCGGGGTCCAGCTCGCGTTCGCCGAGGTCGAGTTCGCCGAACGCTTCGCGCTCGGCCACGACGCTGGCCAGGCACGGGCGCACCGGGCTGCGGGCGGTGGCCAAGGTGCTGGGAGAGTAGGACCCGTCCCTGCACCTCCGCCCGATTGGGACGACAGAACCCGCCCATCCGGCGTCGCTCCGGGCTGGTGCGCTCCGGAACAGCCTGGGCAACGGCACGGCACAGCCAGCGCTTCATCAGGCCCAGATGTACTCCTCGGAGATCGCACCGTCGCGCCATTTTGCGACGGTGACCATGCGGCCGCCACCCTCGAACTCCCCGATGACGCAGGTCCACTCGCCTGCCCCGAAGGCGATGGGGTGCGAAGCGATCTGCTGCGGCGTGCCGCCGGCCGACTCGACGTAGGCCTTCATGGCGTCGATGTGCTCCTGGACACCATGAGTCGGTGGCTGGCCCTTCCAGTCCACCAGGACATCGTCGGTGTGGTGGTGGGCAAACACACCGTTCCAGTCGGCCCTGTTCCACCCGCGGAAATCGAGCTCGTCCATGTCCTTGAGATTGCTGCTGACCTGGTCGTCTGCCATGACTAGTGCTCCAAGCCTTGAAAAATGCACACGTGGCCGGGCCGATCGCGCCTTTGGCGTCCCGGTACCGCGAGCCTATGGGCCGCACCGGCTGGCTCGGCGCAGGCGCTCCGTCAACCGAGCGACTCAGCCGGTGTTGTCACGTTGTCGGGGGTGCCTGTCTCTGATGGTGTCTCGGGGTGTGGTTGGCCCGGGTGGTGGCGGTGGGTCAGACTGCGGTGGGCAGACCGGTGGTGCCGGTGATCTGGTTCCAGAGGGTGAAGCGGATGGTCATTTCGAGGCGGTGGTCGGCGGCGGTGCGCAGGTGGCGTCGGGGGCGGAAGTGGGGTGAGATGCCGCTGAACGCGGCCAGGAGCCGTTGGGCGGCGCCGACGGAGCGGAAGCCCTTCATGGCGCGTTCGCGCTGCCTCGTCGGCTGGTGGGAGTTCTCGGCCCGGTTGTTCCGTCCCTTGTGCGATCGGTGCTCGACCGACGGCATCACCTCGCGGTGCGCGGCGCCGTAGGAGCGGAGCTTGTCGGTGACCACCACCCGGTGCACAGCCCCGGCGCCCTTGAGCAGTTTCCGGAAGAAACGCCTGGCCGCGGCGGTGTCCCGGCGGCTCTGCACGAGGATGTCGAGGACGTCGCTGTCGGCGTCCACGGCCCGCCACAGGTACTTCTGCTCGTCGTTGACCTTGATGAAGACCTCGTCCGGGAATGCTGGGCATCGGCCTGGAGGATGTCCCCGGCCGGTTGGGGGACCTTGACGCTGACCCAGCTGCCGAGTCCGCAGCCTTGGCCGCGGACCTCGACAGGGGCGCTGCCGACCTCTCCGTCTTGCGCAGGTTGGCGGACCTGCTCTGCGAGCGCGAGCTGCGCGAGCGGACGGACCCCTCGGAGCGCCGGATGCAGGACTTCCTGCGCCGGATGGCCGCCCGGCCGGGCAGCGGCGCCTGGACGTCCCCGGCGTCCCGGGAGCGGAGAGTGCGCCTTCGGCGGCGCCGGTCAGCGGCGGCCGCCGTCCGGGCAACCAGCAGCAGCAACCGCAGCAGGGCGCGCATCGGAGCACCGGCCCGAGACGTTGACCGGGGCGGGGGAGCGGGGTCAAGCTCCGGGCGGAAGTCCCCGCTGCCGGGCCTGGCTCTCGCGCCGGAACCGGTCGGTGACGGCCATGATCCGGTCCGCGTCCGAGGGGTTCGACGGGTCCAGCGCCCGCAGCATCGCGTGGTCCACCGGGCGGTGTGTTCAGCCGCTGGCGGGTGCGGCAGTCGTAGACAGCCCAGTGCGGCAGCACGCCGTCCCCGCCCGGATCGAACCGCAGCAGCGTCTCCCCGCGCCGCTCCGAGTGGGCCGCGATCAGCGACAGCATCTCGCGGCCCCACTCCCCGGACTGCTCGGCATCGGCGCCGGGGACCAGGTCCGCGCCCAGCGGGTCGCGGTGACCGGTGGCCCAGATCTCCAGCTGCCCCGGGCCGCCGGCCCCGACCTCATGGATCCGGTCGGCCCGCACCCGCCGCTCACCCTCGACCTGCACCCACACCCTGTTGCGCCCCATAGCCGCCTCCGCCCGTGTCAGCCCCGGGACCGGCGCCGCGAAGACCAGCATCGGCCATGGTCCGGCCGGTCAGCGGGGCTTCCCCAGTCGCTGGGGCAGGCCGCCGGGGCCCCCGTATCGGCTCGATTCGGGGGACCAACAGCGTTGTAGGGAGCGGGGATCGGAGGCAGACCGGGCTTGGCCGGAGGGACCATCAACAATTATCGTCAGAGTGACGAAATTGGGAGTAGAGTCGCCTCCGAGCAGTGATGCCGGCCGATGGCGACCGGGGGCTGCTGTGCAGAGAGGTACGGATATGCCCACAGGCAGCACTGCACCGGGCGGGACGTTCGCAGGACCGCGGACGGTGCCGGCCGGAGCGGTCGACGGGGAGACGGCGCTGGCGATGAGCATGCACGCCAGTCCGGGCGTGTACGCCGTGCTGCTGGGCTCGGGCGCCTCGATCGCCTCCGGCGTCAAGACGGGGTGGGGCATCGTCCAGGACCTGGTCTCCCGGGTCGCCGCCACCCACGAGGCAGACTCGTCCGGCGCGGCCGTGCTCGCCGCCGAGGACCCGGAGACCTGGTGGAGCGACACCTTCGGCGAGCAGCTCGGCTACTCCTCCCTGCTGGCGCAGGTGGCCAAGACGCCGGCGGACCGGCAGGCCCAGCTGGCCCGGTACTTCAAACCGGACGAGGGCGACGACGCCCCCGACGGCGACAAGCGCCCCACCGCCGCGCACCGCGCCCTGGCGCAGCTGGTCAAGCGCGGCATCGTGCGGGTCATCGTGACCACGAACTTCGACCGGCTGATGGAGAGCGCCCTGGACGAGGTCGCGATCTCCGCCCAGGTCGTCCACCAGCCCGACCAGTACGACGCCATCCAGCCGCTGGCCCACAGCGCGGTCACCATCATCAAGCTGCACGGCGACTACGCCGACCTGGCCCAGCGCAACACGGTGGACGAGCTGGAGACCTACCCCGACGCCCAGCTGCGGCTGCTGGAGCGAGTACTGGACGAGTACGGGCTGCTGGTCTGCGGCTGGTCGGCGGAGTGGGACAAGGCGCTGGTGCGCGCCCTGGAAGGCACCCGCTCCCGCCGCTACCCGCTGTTCTGGTCCCAGTACGGCGCCCTCGGAGCCGACAGCAAGCGCCTGACCGCCCAGCACTCCGCCACCGTGATCGAGGGCAGGGACGCCGACGAGCTGTTCACCCGCCTGCTGCGCAACATCGACGCGTTCGACCAGTTGGCCGCCCCGCCGATCACCCGCGACCTGGCGGTGGTCCGCCTCAAGCGCGTCCTGCTCGACCCGGTGCGCGTGATCGAACTCCGCGACCTGATCGACCAGACGGTCACCGCCGTCGTCGCCAACTCCGGCTTCGATCGCCGCCCCATCATGGGCGGCACGGCCGGTGCGGACTTCGCCAGGGTCTTCGAGGAGAACCTGAGCGGCTACCGGGCCGACACGGACACCCTGCTGCACCTGCTGGCCAACGGGGTCTTCCACGACGACGCCGGAACCCACAACGGCCTGTGGACCCGTGCACTGGAGCGGCTTAACCGCATCCGCGGGACCGTCCACGGCAGCTCGCAGGAAGGGTTGGAGAAGCTGCGCCACCTCCCCTCCCTCCTGGCGACCTACGCCATCGGCCTGGCGGCCGTGCTCTCCCACCGGGAAGACCTGCTGGCCAGCCTGCTGACCACCCCCACTTGGTCTGGGACGTTCAGCGGGAACACTCCGCAGCTCCCGGCCCTGTACCTGAACCCGGGCCTGGTCCTTGCCGGGGACGCGCTGAACGCCGTCTACCACCCGACGGGGGGCAGCCGGTACCGGTACCCGCAGAGCCAGTGGCTGCAGGAGGAGCTGCGCGAGCCCCTGCGGCTGGTGGAGCCGGACGACACTGCGTTCCTGGCCGCATTCGACCGCTTCGAGCTGCTCGCGTCCATGATCGCCCTCGACGTCCTGCCGAAGCCGATGAACTACGTGTGGGAGGGGGTGTTCCTCCTGGACGGCCGATGGGGTTCCATGAACGGTCTCGCTCAGCAGGTCCAGGCGGAGCTCACCGCGGACTGGCCGCTGCTGCAGGCCGGAGCGTTCGGCGGAGACCTCGACCGGGCCCAGGCGGCGTACACCGCGCTGCAGACGCACAAGATCGAGCACCCCCGGTTCTGAGCCGGCGCGGCGGTGGGTGTTGCTCGGGGCCGCGGATCCCGAGCAACACCCACCGCCGTATCCGGCGTCGATCCCAGAGCCCGGCTTCAGCCCGATCCTGGGGGCGGGGCGGCCCTGGGTGGGAGACTCAGCTGCTCAGTTCCACGGTGCCATCGGGGGAGGGCAGCCGCAGGTCCCACACGTCGGTGCTGCCGTTGTCGCGGTCGCCTCGACGGTGACCGTGCCCGTCACTCTGTACGGCAGATCGCCGTCCGGGTCGGCGGCCCTCTGCTCGTAGTTCTCCGACGAGCGTGTCCTGCCGCCTGTATCGGGGTGCGGACGGCCGGGTCCAGGGGGCCCCGACCGCCGAGGACCTGCGCTGGGCCCTGGACGGCGCCGGGCGGGCCGCCGCCGACGGCCAGGGCCTGTCGGCGGACCTGGATGTCCTGGACCCGGTCGGGCGGGGCGGCCG
Source organism: Streptomyces sp. 846.5 (assembly GCF_004365705.1). Lineage (NCBI taxonomy): Bacteria > Bacillati > Actinomycetota > Actinomycetes > Kitasatosporales > Streptomycetaceae > Streptomyces > Streptomyces sp. 846.5. Next base: position 3,947,793 of record NZ_SOBN01000001.1, on the reverse strand, counting down.
GGGCCGGCTTGCCCCGGCCGAACGGGGCCTGCGGTCAGTCCAGCAGCACGTGCTGCGGCACTTCGCCCAGACCGGCACCGCCCCCAGCGCGGCGGACCTGGAGCCGGTCGCCGCCCGCTTCGGGCGCTCTGCCGCCGAGGTGCTGGCCGAGCTGGCCGCCGAGGACTTCCTGACCCTGGACGAGACCGGCGGGGTCCGGGCCGCGTATCCGTTCTCGGCGGCGCCAACTGCCCACCGGGTGGCGATCTCGGGCGGGGCCCAGGTGTGGTCGATGTGCGCGATCGACGCGCTGGGCATCCCGGCCATGCTGGATGCGGACGCGGTGATCACCTCGTCCGACCCGGTGACCGGGGAGACGGTCACCGTGACCTCCACCGGCGGGCGGATGGTGTGGGAGCCGGCCGGTGCGGTGGTGTTCGTGGGCCGCCGCTGCTGCGCGGGCCCGGCCGCCACGGTGTGCTGCGACGTCCTGAACGTCTTCACCAGCGGCGACTGCGCCCGCCGGTGGGCCCAGGACCACGCCGACATCATCGGCCGGGTCCTGGACCAGAGCGCCGCCGAACAACTCGGCGTGCAGACCCTCGGCCCCCTGCTGGGGCGGGCCTTCGGCGCGGACGTCACCACCGCCGGTCCTCGCTGAGGCCGGAAGCAGTCCCCGTCCGGCATCTGGCGGGGTCCGGCTAGGGGTGGTCCGGCTGCGGTGCCCCCGGGGCCGGGACGGGGGTGCGGGCGACCGCGAGTGCCTCCTCGCGGGTGTTGTAGCCACGGATGTCGATGATCAGGCCGCCGGCCAGCCGGAAAGCCTGGAAGATCCGCGCGGGCCGCCCGTTGCCCGGCCCCCAACCGGGACCGGTCATGGTCAGGCCCAGGACCACCGCGTCGTCGAGCACCTGTGTCTCGGTTACCACGGCGCGTGTACCCGCGGCCTGCGCGCTGCCGTACCAGGCCAGCACATCGGAGCGCGAATGGCAGGTCTGCGGAGTCTCGTCCTGGGCGCCCCAGCGCACCCGCGAGTCCAGCAGCGGCTCCAGCAGGACCAGGTCCCCGGTGGCGAACGCCTCACCAAGCTGCCTGGCGACGTCCTGTGGTTCGGTCATGCTCGGTGGTCTCCTTCGTCGCGGGTCAGGCGGTCGCGGCCAGGGCCTGGTCAAGGGTGCGGAACTGCCGCAACCGGGAAATCTTCCCGTCGCGCAGAGTCACCCGGGTCGCGCGCGCGACCTCCTCCGCTCCCTGGCCCTGATCGGGCCGGGCGACGGAGACCACCAGGGTGTCCGCGTCCACGTCGTCGATACGGACCTCGATGAACGGCCGGTCCTCGGCCCGACGCTGCCGCAACAGCCGCATGATCTGTACGCGGCCGTGGCAGTCCCACGGGCTGGGCTCATACCAAAGCAGCTCGGCATCCTCGGTCAGAGCCCGCTCGAACGCGTCGAGGTCGCCTCGCAACCAAGCCCGCAGCGCGTCACGCACCACGGGTGCGTCGGCAGCGGCCATGACCATCACCTTCCAGGCGAAGCAGCAGTCGTTCTCGCGGAGCCCGCAGAGCACCACCGTAGGCCCGCCCTGCCAGCCAGGGAACAGCAACTGCTTAGAGCTCACGCAGATAGGTGGCGTCTTACGGGTGTCTCCTTGGGCGGTTGTCCCGGCGGGTTGTCCAGGATCGCCGGATGAGGCTGCGGACGGTGATGATCGTGTCGGCGAGGTCGGAGGCGTCGAGCACGGACATCAGGGTGGCCAGGACCCCGGGGTCGCCGGTGTGGTCGATGCCGTGGCCGACCAGCAGGCCCAGGAGCGGCCACTGACACGGGGACGGGGCCCTTGGCTACCGGCGTCACATGAGGTGCTTTGACTCCTCCTGCTACCAGCGTCACCTGAGTGGGCGCACGGGTAGCGCACCGGTAGGAGCGGTATGCGGCGGGCAATGGGGGGCAATCAATTGCCTTGCAGAGTGGGGGAATTGCTGACTCGCAAGGCTCTTACCTGCGGAAACGTCGCCCAGGCCGGAGAGCTTCCCAAGCTCAGAGCGCGAGTTCGATTCTCGTCACCCGCTCCACACAAACCCCCAGGCCAGCGGCCCGGGGGTTGTTTCATGTACGCCGCCTCGGGTGCCTTCCTGTGGCGCGGTGGAAGTCAGGTCTCGGTGTCCAGGAGGATGGCTGCTGCGCGCGGATCCATGATGTTGGACCAGGCCTGCTCGGCGGGGAGCAGGTCGCGCTCGGGGAGGGCGTATTCCGGGTACCAGCCGTCGGTGTCGCAGCCGGGGACGTTGCCGAGGACGACGGTGGCGAGGTTGGCGGGTACGGAGCCTGTGATGCGCACGGCGGCGTAGGTCTCGTGTCCGTTGTCGGCCCGGACCTGGAGGCCCAGGGTAAAGGTGTCGAAGTCCGCGGCGTGCTCGCGGCCGTCGCGCAGGGTGGCTCTGGTGAGTTCCTGGATCGTTGCACGTAGCCGTCGGGCAAAGCGGACACCGGCTTCGGCACGGTAGCGAATGTGGTCGGCGCGTGTCGGCAGCAGATGCGCGCTGGATGTGGAGGTTCTCAATCCGTCGGTGTGCGTGGCGTTGTAGCGGGCGCGCATCGCCTTGGCCTGAGCTTCCAGAGCGGCGTAGAAGTCCTCGTTGGAACCGTCTTCCGTCGGCCCGCTGCGACCAGCCAGGGCAGGTCGGCGTCGATCCAGACGGCTCCGCGCCAGCGCTGCACCTTGACCTTGAACAGCACCGTGTCATCGATCGATCGACCGGATCCGTTCGTGCTTGGTCTCCGCCTCGGCGAACTGCTCCGCGGTCTTGCCGAGAAGCGGATGTGCCAGCTCGTCCAGCGGCAGGGTCACAGCCGGCAGGGCCAGTTCCAGATCCTCGGCAAGACAGCGCAAGGTGGGGCGGGCAGGGTGGTGCATGGTGTTCCCCCGGTTACTCGTCGATCCCGCCGACGGCGTCGATCTCTTCCGCAGTCAGCCCGGTCAGCAGCATCACATCCGCCTTGAGGGAGCCGTCGAGCACCTGCAACGCCTCGGCCATGCCGGCTCTGAGGTCTTCACGCCGCTGCTCCAGGTAGACCCGTACGGCATCGGCTACTAGATCCTTCTTCGTCAAGCCCAGGAAATGTGCGCCCTGACTGATCAGTTTGTCGGTCTCCGGGTCTACCTTCAGCGGCGACTGCCGGGGTGTCTTCGGCGAAGCTGCCGTCATCCGTATCACCTCCAGGAGAATGGTACCTAAGTACCTCATGGAACTCCAGGCCAGTGGCGCTTGCGGGTCCTTGTTGTTCGGGCGGCGGTGTCCCCATTTCTCGTCAGGTGGCCGGGAGTTGGTAGGCCAGGACGTAGGCGTCTGCTGCCATCAGCGTGTCACAGACCTCCACCGGGCGGCCCTCGGTGTCGTATGCCGTGCGGATCAGGTGGATCACGGGTACTCCGGCGGCGAGTCGCAGTGTTTTCGCTTCTTCGGGGGAGGGCATCCGGGCTCGGATCTCCTCGTCGAAGTGGTCCAGGCGGTGCCCGAGTTCTTCGAGGCGGGCGTAGATCCCCCCGGGGCCCGGGTTGGGCTCGGCGATGGGGGTGTTCCGCGCCACGTCGAGGGGGAGGTAGGAGACTGCGAACGCCACCGGCCGTCCGTCGAGCAGATACCGCCGACGACGCGCCAGGACCTTGCGGGCACCGCCCAGGCGAGTGGCGATGTCCTGCTGTAGGTTCGCCAGGTTGGTGATCGAGCCCCAGGTGCGGTGACTTCCGACCTAGAGATCCGCCCCATGGGATCATCAGCCGGAGACACAGATGCCGAAGGATGACGATGAAGACACCGCGGATACGCCTCTCTACGCGATGGGCGGCAAATCTCCCCACTGAGACGGAGGCCTTGGGCGAGGCCTTCCGGGGGGCGGTGGATTCTGAGATCCTCCCGCTGGTGCAGCGCATGGCGAGCCGTGAACGGCTCTTGGCCGAGTTCGATGATCCTGCCTCGCCGGTCTTGCGCCTTGGACCGGTCTACCGAGACGTGCTGTTCCGTCTCGGTCACGCCGATTCCGCCGAGATCGAGTCCCTGCCCGCCCAAATCGCGGACCGTCCCCAGCGCTCCCGGTTCGCTGGTTGGGCTCGCTCCTACCTGGCCACAGCCGCGACCTGAGGCTGCGGAGCGGTCCGGGATGCCATGGAAGTCCGGCAGCATCGCCGACCCTTCCCTCGCAGCTCAAGGGAGCGATCGACGGTTCCGCTCCAGGTCAAAGATGAACACCCGCTACGCGTGACGGGCCTATTCCGGGTTAGTGCCGCGCAGCGGCCTTGCGGCGTTTGACGGTGAACAGTGCGCCACCGCCGAGGACTATCAGGACACTGGCGAGTCCGGCGACCACGCCGCTGTTGCTTCCGCCGCCGGTCGTGGCGAGCGATGCGCCTTGTGTCGACGCTGAGGCGGACGGGGCTGGGGCGCCGTCGGCGGCGGTCGACGGTGCGGCCGAGCTGTGCGTGGAGGTAGGCGCCGCGCTGCCGGTCGGCTTGTTGGGCGGCACCGGAGTCTTCGAAGGCGCTGCCGAAGGAACGGTGCACGGCTTGTCAGCGGACGTGGGATACGGGGTGATGGGTAGGTCCCTGATCGGTCCGGCTGTCACGCGGACGTCCCATTGGGCCCCAGGCTCCCAGTCCACGTAGAAGGTGTGGCTGACTCCGGCCGCGGTGGGGTGGGGGAAGTCCCACTGGGCGAACACCGGGCCGGGCAGGCCGGACGCCATGTGCGGGCCGATGGTGATGTGGGCAGGCGTGCCCGAGCTGTCTTTGTCGGTGACCGTGATCGCGGCCTTGGCGACACCGGAGCTGGTGTCACACCTGGCCACGGGGGTCACCGAGAAGTCGTTTATGTTGTCGGCGAAGGCGGCGCCGCCGAACAGCAGAGCGGCGCCCGCTCCGGTTGCGGTGGCGGCGAACAGGCCGCGCTTGGAAATCACACTTCCTCCGATGGGCGGGATGAGGACAACTATGCGCGGGGAGGCCTTAGGCACTCGCGGCGGCCGTAGCTCTTGGCGACGTGTGGACGGAGTTGGACCGGGCGGCGCAGGCGGCTGGAGGCCCGCCAGAACAGTGGCGGAGGCGATGCCGTGCGAGAGGCGATTGCCGCCTGGGCACCGGACAACCTCACTACGACCTCGTGGGGTCAGGGCAAGGACGAGCGAACAGAGCAGATGCCGTTGCGGTTGTGCACGATGTAGCAAGACGCAGATGCTACAGCACTGAAGCACAGCAACCATGGTGTAGCCGACCGCACTTGACCGCCGTAGGCTGGCTGACCAGGACGGGAGACCTCAGCGGCCGAGCTGCCGGTAGTTCGCATCGAGGGGTGCCGCGCCGATGGATACTGGCTCGGTGGAACTCTGCATCGGTTCGCCGACGCGCTCGCCCGCGTCCGGCGGTACAGCGACAGGCAATTCGCCGCCTACGGTCTCGACGGCCGCCAGGCGGAGGCCATCCGTCAGCGATTCGCGGACTGGAGGAGTCGGCTAGAGCAGTCGGCGAGCGGCGCGGACGCTGAGTAGAGCCCTCGGCGGGCGGGTCAGCGCGTCGGCTCGTCGGACGTCCGGTCGGCGAGTCCCAGTGCGCATACGGCGCCCAGCGCGCAGACCACCGCCGTCACGCGGAAGATGTCGCTGTATTCGGTGTGCAGCGCCATGGCCAGCGCGTGCTGGTAGGCCGGCCAGGCCTTCGCGAAGTCGGCTGTGCCCGGGATCGGCATGTCGAGGTGGGCCGTCAGCGTTTGGAAGCGGTGCAGCCCCCAGGCTGACAGGGCCGCCACGCCGACCAGCATGCCGATGGTTCGGGAGATTACCGCTGCGGCCGAGGCCGTCGTGTGCTGGGCGGGCTCCGTCGAGTCCAGCACTGCCCCCGCCACCGGCGCGATCACCAGGCCCAGGCCCAGGCCTGCGATGACGAGGTCGGTCTGCGCCAGCGGGAGCGGGCCGAGGTGGGCGGTGAGGGCCGCCAGGGGCCAGGCCGCGATCAGGACATAGCCCCCAGCCGCCACCGCCATGCCGACCGCGGCCACGACCGAGTGCCTCAGCCGACGCCCGGCCAGACCGCCGATGACGGCGCCCACCGGCAGCGCCGTCAGGAACCACATCAGCAGCAGCGCGCCGCCCACCGAGCTCTTGCCCAGCAGCGACTGCGCCACCAACTCCCCGTCCACCAACGTGACCAGCAGTGCCACGCCGGCGCAGAAGCTCGTCGCCATCGCTGCGGCGAAGGGGCGCCGCCGCATCCGCCGGGTGTCGATCAGGCGCGTCCGACTGCGGCGCTCCCACAGCACGAAGGCCGCCAGCGCCAGCGCGCTGCCGAGCAGCATGGGCAGGCCCCAGCTGGGCAGCACCGACTTCTCCGGGTCCTGGTTGTCCAGGGCCGCCACCAGCAGCGCCAGCGCCACCGCCAGCAGAGCGCCGCCGACCAGGTCGGTGCGCCGGCTTCCGGTCGGCTCGTCCTGTTCGGGCGCCGGCGCAGCAGGCACCGTGAACTCCATGACCACCGCCGCGACCAGCACGAGCGGGACGTTGACCCAGAACACCCCGCGCCAGCCCGTCAGCGCCGCGACGCCGGCCCCGTACAACGGGCCCAGCACGCTCCCGAGCTCCTGCGCGGCGCCCACGGAACCGAGCGCCACGGGCCGTGCCCGGCCGTGGAACAGACGCCCGCCCAGCGCGAGCGAGACGGGCAGCAGCGCACCTGCCGCGGCGCCCTGCACCAGCCGCCCCGCGACCAGCAGTTGGAGGCTGTGCGCGTTCGCGGTGAGCGCCGAGCCGGCCGCGAAGACGACGAGGCAGGACTGGAGCACCCGCCGCGGCCCGAACCGGTCCGCGCTCTGCCCCAGCAGCGGCATGGCGGCGACATAGCCGAGCAGGTACGCGGTGACGATCGCGGTGGCGCGTTCCAGATGGTTGAGCGGGATGCCCAGGTCATTGGTGATCGAGTTCAGCAGGGTGACGATGACGTACGTGTCCAGCGACCCGAGCAGCGTGACCACGCCGGTGACGCCGAGGACGGCGTGCCGCCCCCTGAGCGCCGTCCCGGTGTCGACGACGGTCACGACGACGGAGCGGTGATCGTGGCCGGCGCGTCGAAATCGGAGAACGAGGCCGTCACCGAGCCGCTGCCGCCCGATGCGGTCTGTACCGGGAACGAGACCCGCACCAGCTGCGACGAGGACACCGTCAGCCACAGGTCGCCCTGCTCGCTCGAGGAGTCCCCGGGAACCAGCGTGGCCAGCACCGGCTGCGCCAGCAGCGCCTTCACGTGGTAGACCGACTGCCCGTCCAGGGTCTCCCGGTCCACCGTCCGGGCGCCCGTCGCCGTCTGCAGCAGCTTCACGACCCCCTTGTTCGGGTCCAGGATCGCCTCGGGGTTGTAGACCGCGGTGGCGATCCCGAGCGGGACCTTGCTGTAGCCGCCGGTCGCGCCCTTGATGTAGGCGGTGGAGCCCACGATGACGAAGTTGATCTCCACCAGGGCACCGCTCTCCGAGATGGACGCCTTGCCCTGCGCGTTCCCGGCCCGGGTCAGCTGGCCGGTGGCGCTGCGCAGGGCAAGGCCCGCGATCTGGCCGCTCGCGTCGATCGAGAACCGCACCGACTGCACCGCGGTCATCGCCGTCGCACCGCTGCTCAGCAACTGTGCGGCTGCCGGAAGGTTGGCGGTCTCCTTGCTGCTGCTTCCGCTGCCGCCGCTGGAGCAGGCGGAGAGCGGGAGCGCGAGTACGGCGATGACGGCTGCTAGGGCCCGGGGGTTTCGCATAGTCGGATGCTAGACGTCGCACTAGGTCAGCGGCAGTGGTTCCAGGGCACAACCGGCAATCAGCTGACGGGGCATCACCTGGCACCAAGAGTCCCCGAAACCTCTTGCCGCACTGCCCGCCGCTGCAGCAAGATCCCCGCTGTGACCTTCGTCTACCTCCTGATCATCGCGGCCCTCATCGGCGGGCCGCTCGGCCTGCTGCGCTATCTGCGCCGCCCATTCCTGCTGCGCGCCGTCCCCAAGGACTTCGATCCGGTCCGCTACGGGCTGGCTCCCTCAGCCTTGTTGGACCCGCGCAAGGCGGGCCCTTCGTTGCCGGACGACGACGCCGACGAGCGCGACGCCGTCATCGACGCCGCCTGGAAGGGTGACTGGAAGCCCGCCGCCGCCTATGTGGAGGGGGCCGGCCAGGACTACGACGAGCGCTGGTCCCGGACCCAGCTGCTCCAGCAGCTCGCGGACCGGACCCCGGAGTGGCTCGACGCCTGGATCCAGGCGCAACCGCAGAACGGCGACGCCCTCAGCGTCCATGCCTCGCTGCTGGTGCATCAGGCCTGGGCCGCGCGCGGCACCGGCTACGCCAACCAGCTGTCGGCGCAGAACAAGGCGGCGTTCAAGCAGATGCTCCCGGATGCCTACCAGGCCGCGCAGAGGGCGAGCCTGGCGGCGCCGGAGCACCCGGGTCCCTGGGTGGTGATGATCACCGCGGCCCGCGGCCTCGGCACCGACCGCAAGGAGTTCCAGAAGCTCTGGACCCAGTTGGTCGCCCGCGCCCCGTACCACTACGACGGCCACTGGCAGGCACTTCAGTACTGGTGCGCCAAGTGGCACGGCAGCAGGGAGCTGATGCTCCGCTTCGCGACCGCGGCGGTGCACAACGCTCCTCCCGGCAGCCCGCTGGCAGGAATCTACCTGCATGCCCTGGACGAGCTGATCGAGCGGAACAACCAGGTCAGCGGCGTCAAGGCGGCGCGTATCACCAGCTGGTCCGCGGCCTCCCGCGCGACCCTGCTGCAGGCCGCCCGGTCGCTGGACCAGGTCGTCCAGGACGACAGCCAGGTGCAGCGCCTTCGGCACAAGCTCGCTTTCTACCTCTGCAACGCCCGGCACTACGACGCGGCACTGGAGCAGTTCCGGCGGCTCGGGCCCTGGTGCGGGGCGGAGCCGTGGACCGAGCACACCAATTCCGTCGCCGCGTTCGAGCTGGCGCGGGCCACGGCGGCGATTCGGTCGGCGGGGGGTACGGCCTGACGGGTCGGTGGTCGGCGGCCGGGTGCGGGTCGGCGGGGGCGGCTGTTCGCGCAGTTCCCCGCGCCCCTACCGGGCCCGCTGCTTCCGTTGTAGACGTTGGCCGGATCCGGCCTGTGCCGCGCGGGATCGGCCCAATCCGTCTACGGGGCGCGTCGACGCTCTGTAGCCTGAGCCGGCTGCCGAACAACGTGATCACCATCTCGGAGGGCTGGGGGAGTCCGTGCTTCAGAGGCGTCTCATAGCAACCGCAACCGCAACCGCAGGCGCAGCCGCACTCGCGGCAGTCGTCGCCCTCGTACCGTGCCTCGCCTACGCCGATGGCACGGCGGATGCCGGCACCTCCACCGCGAGCCCCGCGCATACGAACCCCCTGACCAAGGTCGGTTCCTCGCAGTTCCGGACCTTCACCAGTCCCGCCGACAAGTCGATGCGGGTACAGAAGGCGGCTGTCGGCGGTCCGAAGACCCGTACCGCCGTGTCGACCACGGGTACCGGGACGACCATCTACGCGACGTCGACGTTCTCCTGCCCCACTGACACCGGGACCGGCACCCAGGCCAGCCCGTACTGCCTGATCCAGGACGCGGTGAACGCTGCGGTGCCCGGCGACACGATCGACATCCTCGGCAGCACGGGGTACTTCTCGCAGGAGTCCGTGACGGTCAGGACCTCGGACATCACCATCGTCGGTGTCGGCGACCAGGCATGGATCCACCCGGACAACGCAAACTCCGGCAAACCCGCCCTCGTCCTCGACGGCGTCAGCAATGTGACGGTCAGCAATCTGATGCTGACCGCGTACAACACGCCGTCCGTCGAGATCGTCGGCTCCACCGGCGTCACCCTGGACTCCGGCTATGTGTCGACGATCGGTGGGGACGGCATCGACATCGACGGCACGTCCAGCAGGATCACCGTGAGCCGGACCTACGTCGACACCAACACCTGGTCCGCGACCCATCAGGGGATCACGGTCGCCTCCGGGGCAAGCACCATCACGCTCGCCGGTGACGTCCTGGCAGCCACCGGGATCTCCGCCACGGGCGTCAGTGGCCTGGACATCGCCGGAAACACGATCCAGCGCGGATGCTCGTCGGCCGTGGACGTGGAGGGGGCGTCCACCGGCGTCTTCCTGGAGAACAACCTGCTGGAGGACACCAATCCCAGCACCGACTACGCGATGGGCGGATACCGGTCGACGTGCGCCTCGGGCGGATACGGCTGGGCGCCGGACCTGACCGTGGCCGCCGGATCGAGCCCGGCCACGACGGCCGACTACAACGACTTCTACGTGTACGGCGCCGACGCCACCGCGCCGTACGACTGGGCTGGAACGGAATACCCGACGCTGGCGTCGTTCCAGGCCGGCGTCCCCACCCAGGGCGTGCACGATACCCGCGACACCGTTGAGGCGTCTGCGGCGTACCTCCGCCCGAACGAGAGCGCCAATGTCGACCTGACCCCTCGCAGCGGCTCGGCCGCTGACAACTCGGCCAGCACGAGTGCGCCCGGCGAGCTGAGCACCGATTTCTACGGCACCAGCCCCTACAACAGCCGCGGCGCGGTCCAGTTCGTCGACATCGACCCCACGCTGGCGGTGAGTCTGCTGGCGCAGGACACGAGCGCGTACGGGGTCTCGCTCACCTCGCAGGTGACGAGCGTCGCCGGCGTCGCGCTCACGGCCGGCATCACCTGGGGTGACGGCACCACCGGCAGCGGCGCCCTCTCCGGCTCCGGCACCATCGTCTCCCCGCATACGTACGCGAAGCTGGGGACGTACACGATCGCCGTCACCCTCACGGACGGTCAGGGCGACAACGTCGTCAACAGCGTCACGGTGACAACGGCCGGTTCGGACTACACCGCCTACGGCCCGGCCCGGCTGCTGGACACCCGGAACGGCACGGGTGCGTCGAAGGCGAAGGTGCATCCGTACGCGTCGGTCAAGGTGCAGATCGCGGGCCAGGGGAGCATCCCCTCCGATGTGACGGCGGTGGTCCTCAACGTCACCGTGACCGACGCGACCGCCGCCGGTGACGTCACGGCGTACGGTGACGGAGACGCCCGCCCGAGCACGTCGAACGTCAACTACGCTGCCCGGACGACGGTTCCGAACCAGGTCATCGCTCCGATCGGTTCCGACGGGGCGGTCGACCTGTACAACAGCGGCTCCGGCTCCATCGATCTGATCGCCGACATCGCCGGGTACTTCGCCCGGACCCCGTCCAGCGGCTACACGCCGCTGACACCCGATCGCCTCGTCGACACGCGCTCCGGCACCGGCACCGCCAAGGGACAGCTCGCAGGCCACAGTTCACTCGTCGGCCAGGTCGCCGGCGCCGACTCCGGGCTCCTCCCGAGCTCCGGCGTCACCGCGGTGGCGCTGAATGTCACGGTCACCGGCTCCGGCGGCAGCGGCTTCCTCACCGTCTACCCGGACGGGACGAAGACGCCGATCGCCTCCAACGTGAACTTCAGCACCGGTCAGACCATCGCCAACGCGGTGATCTCGCCGGTCGGTGCGGACGGAAGGATCCGGGTCTACAACGGCGGCAGCCTGCCGACCTCGGTCATCGTCGACGTCGTCGGCTACTACAGCGCCGCGGGCGCGAGCGCCTACCTGCCCATCACGCCGACCCGGCTGCTCGACACCCGGGACTCGACCTGGACGAGCGGACCGCTGCCGCACGGCAGCTACATCTATATGCCGCTCAGCGCGGGCCATCCCGATGTCACCGGATTTGTCCTCAACACCACGGTGACCCGTACCACGGGCAGCGGCTATCTGACCGTCTCCCCCGACCCGAACACCCAGGCGCAGTACCAGGACGGCACCCAGAGCTGGCCGACCAAGCCCTCGGTCTCCACTCTGAACTGGCTTCCGACGCAGACCGTCGCGAACCTGGTCCAGGCGAACGCCGGTGCCAACGGCATTGTCGACTACTGGAACTCGGGCAACGGGAGCACTGCTCTCGTCGTGGACGCCTTCGGGTACTACCAGAACAGCTGATTGCTCAGAGATCGGTGGCCCGTTCGTGGCGGGGTTCGTACATGCCCACTTCGCCGCCGCCGGGCAGGCGGAACCTGGTCAGCCGTCCCCAGCGCTCGTCGGTGACCGGATGGGTGAACGCGACGCCCTTCGCGGTGAGGTTCCTGACGGTTTCGTCGACGTCGTCGCACATCAGGTAGAGCTCCTGCGTCTCCGGGCCGTCGGTGGGGTGCACGGCGAGCTCGGTCGGCGGAAGTTTGAAGATCAGCCAGCCGTGTCCTGCGTCGACATGCGGATACTCCAGCACATCTCTGAAGAAGGCCCGGTCTGCTTCCGCGTCACGGCTGTGGATGATGACGTGCCCACCAGTGATCATGCGACCAGGTTAGGTCGCGACGGCCAGCCTGGCACCCGCCCGCGTGACGGCGCGGGCGAGTGCCAGGTCGGGGTCGGATCGGTCGGTCAGACGGTGGGCTGGGCCGATGCGTCCTCGGCTGTGGTTGCCTCGGCCGGGGCCAGCTCCGCGTTCCTGCGGCGGGTCGGTGTGCCCAGGGCCCAGAACAGGGCTCCGAGCAGGATGAATGCCGCCAGCGGCACGGCCTCGGTGAGCAGGTACTTGTAGCGTTCGGCGTGGGTCCAGCCGCTCGGTGCGAAGTTCGTCCCGAACCAGTCGCTGCCCAGGCCGGGCGCGAGCAGCTGCACCGTGGCGAAGAGGATCAGCGCGGTGAGGAAGATGGAGATCACCGTCGGGAAGGGCGCCCGGTAGGGCCGGGGCACATCGGGGTACTTGCGCCGCAGCACCGCCAGCGCCGGGAAGATGCCCAGGTAGCTGACCAGGGTGGTGGACACCGCCAGGCCCAGCACGGCGCCGAACAGCTTGGCGGCGTTGCCGCTGGTCAGCTCGTGGGCGAGGACGAGCACGAAGGTGGAGACCACACCGCTGAGCAGGTTCACCCGGACCGGCGTGCCGAAGCGCTGCGAGATCACCCCGAGGGCGCGCGGGGCGGCCCCGTCGTAGCCGGACACGGCCAGGGCACGGTCCGAACCCATGATCCAGGTCACCCCGGAGGACAGCACGGTGAGGATGAACAGGATCGCCGCGAAGTCCCCCAGCACGGTGCCGAAGCCGCTGAGCGTCGCCGTGCCGTCGGCTGCGACATGTCCGCCGTAGATCGTGAAGACCTGGCGGATGGCGTCGAGGAAGCCGCCGAGGCTGGTGATCGCGGTGGTCGGCAGCACCAGCATGATGCCCAGCAGCGGCATGCCGTAGAGCAGGATGCTCAGCCCGGCGCTGCGGAAGATCCCGTACGGGACGTCCTTCTGCGAGTCGGTCATCTCGTCGCCCGCGCTGTTGGGCAGCTCGAAGCCGACGTAGTTGAACATCAGCAACGGCACGAGCGTGATGAAGCCGGCGTAGCTGGGCTTGAAGTCGCCCGCGCCGAAGCCGTGCACGCCGTGCTTGACCGCGTAGGCGATCACGCTGAGCGTGAACAGGCCGAGCAGCAGGATGCGGGCCCAGGCGCCGGCCGTCGGGATCCACTTGCCGACGTCGAAGGACAGGATCGCGGCCAGCACGCCCACCCAGACGAAGGCCAGGGTGAACACGTAGAAGGCAGGGGTGCTCAGGTCCTTGCCGTTGTTGAAGAACGTGGTGAACGCGGTGACGGCGGAGACCGAGAGGGTGCCGCCCAGCCAGACCGGGTTGGTGACCCAGTACAGGAAGTTGTTCACCGCGCCGGCCAGCCGTCCGAAGGCCCGGCTGGTCCAGACGTACGGACCGCCCTCCTGCGGGAAGGCCGTGCCGAGTTCGGCGGTCAGCAGCGCCGAGGGGATGAAGAAGAAGAGGCCCAGAATGATCAGCCAGGTGAACGCCTCCGCGCCTTGGGAGGCGATGCTGCCGATGACGTCGACGCCGATGATCGTGCAGAGCAGGAAGAAGAGGATGTCGAACCGGCCGAAGTGCTTGCGCAGCTTCCGGGTTTCCGTCTCGTAGTCCGAGACGGCGGTTGCCGGGGGTGGAGCGGACGGACTGTCGATAGCCACCGTTGGACCTCCTGCGGGGAATCGTGCGCCGGAACCGGACGATTGGGGAGACGCCCCGTTTTGGAACGCGAGTGTTGCACTGAAACTCAGTTGTGAACAAGACTCACCCAGGCGCAGTGATGTTTATTTTTTGTAACGCAACTGAACCCGGCTTCAGAAAACGGATAGCCAATGCTGGTGGACCATGAGGGCGTGCTCACAGGTGAGGGCGGAGCGGGCAGGCTGGTGGGGATCCTCGCCGCGGGTCTCCCGCTCCCGGATCCGTACACGGTGCGGGTGTTCGCGCCGCTGCCGGTCGTCGGCGACCTGACCGAGCGATTGATCACCGTCGACCAGACCAACCGTTCGGTGGTCGTCGGTGAGCAGGTCGTGGTCAAGTGGATGGCCGAGGACAGCGCGGCCGGCCGGGCCCCCGAGCTGCTCGGCCACCTGGCTGCGGTCGGTTTCCGGCGCACGCTGAGCCTGTATGCGGCGGTCTTCAGTCAGCACGGCCTGGCGGCCATGGTCACCGAGTACCTGCCGGAGGCCAGTGACGGCTGGGACTGGTGCGTCGACGCCGTGCAGGCCGAGCTTGCCGGCGCACAGGCCCTGGGCTTCGCGGCGGATCTCGGCGAGCTCGCCGCCGATCTGCACGCGGCGCTGGCCACCCCGTCGGACATCTTCCCGGACCCGGTCGTATCCGGCCCGCTCCCCGGTCCCGGCCCCGCGCGAGCGACGCTGGCCGAGGCGATCGCGCTCACCGACGGCGTGGACGGCGAGTGGCTGCGGGCCAGCGAGGCGCAGCTCTCCGACCAGCTGATCGTGTCGCCCGGACCGGACGATGTTCGGCAGATCCGGATCCATGGGGACCTTCATGTCGGCCAGATCCTCCGCTGGCGCGACGGCTACGCCGTGATCGACTTCGACGGCAATCCGACGCTTGACGGCACGGCGGCACTGCAGCCCGCAGCTCGGGATGTCGCGCAGCTGCTCACCAGCCTGGAACACGTCGCGCAGATCGCGGTGAACCGTAGCACCGCGCCGCAGTCCGCGCTCGCCTGGGCCCGCTGCGCGCGGCGCGCCTGCCTGGACGCCTACACCGACCGGCTCTCGGAGCACGGCAAGGCCGAGCTGTTCGACGCCCGCCTGCTGCGCCCGTACGAGATCGAACAGGAATGCCGCGAACTGGTCTATGCGGCGCGGTTCCTGCCCCGCTGGCGGTACGCCCCGATGGGCGTTCTCCGGTCCTGGTTCGCCCCCGAGGGAGACGACACGCTGTGAACCCCGACCTTTTCCTCGCCGACCTGGAGGCCAAGCCGGGCGCGCTGCACGCCCTGGCGGGCGAGCTCAGCTCCGGCAACCCCTTCGGCGCTCTTCCCAGTGACATCCGGCGGGTCGTGTTCCTCGGGATGGGCAGCTCCCGGTACGCCGCCCGGGTCGCCGCGCTGCGCCTGCGCGCGGCCGGGATCGACGCCGTCGCCGAGTACGCCTCCGCCGTTCCCCACCCGCAGCCCCCGGGCACGCTGGTCGTGGTCGTCTCGGCGACCGGGAACAGCCGTGAGGTGCTCGACGCGCTGGAGCTGCCGCTCGGAGACGCGACCGTGCTGGCGCTGACCAACGATCCGCAGTCGGCGGTGGCGAAGCGCGCGGACCTGGTCGTCCCGATGCTCGCCGGAGTCGAGCAGGGCGGGGTGGCCTGCCGCACCTTCCAGCACACCCTGGCGCTGCTGCTCGCCCTGGTCGGGCAGCTCGCCGGAACCGGCCCCGACGTCCCGGATCTGGTACGGCGCACGGCAGTTGCCAGCACGGACCTGCTCGACCGGCGGGACCAGTGGCTCGACCGGGCGCTGGACCTGCTGGACGGGCCGCACGGGGTCTACACCATCGCGCCCGTGGAACGGATCTCGTCGGCGGACCAGTCCGCCCTCATGGTCCGCGAGGGCCCCCGGCGGGCCGCGACCGCCTGCGAGACCGGCGACTGGGCCCACGTCGACGTCTACCTGACCAAGACCCTCGACTACCGGGCCCTGCTGTTCCCCGGCTCCCGGTACGACGGGCAGGCGATGGAGTGGATCAGGGAACGCGGCTCGACCGTGCTGGCGGTCGGCGCTGATGTCCCCGGTGCCGCCGGAGTGATCCGCTACCGGGGCGACGACGACCCCGACGTCGCGCTGCTCAGCGAGACGCTGGTGGCCGAACTGGTCGCCGCCGCCTGGTGGATCGGCCGGTAAGGGAGGGTATCGAGAGACCCGGGGTCAGCCCGCCGTCGTTCCGGCGGGACGGTGGCCCCGGGCCGGGGTCAGGGCGTGGCCGGTGGACTGGCGGGCATAGGCCAGGATCAGCTCCACCGCCTCCTCGGGCCCGATCAGCGGGTGCCGGGCGACGATGCGGTAGCCGTAGGCGTCCTCCAGCGCCACCAGGTTGCGGGCGATCACCTGCGAGTCGCCGGCCAGCGTGAACACCCCCTGGACCGCACCGGATTCGAGCACCATCTGATACATCGACACCTGACGGTCGTACAGCGAGGTCAGCAGGGCCGCGTAGACGCGGTTGCGTCCGGCCGAGCCGCCCAGCTCGCACAGCAGGCGGACGTCGGCGTCGTCGGCGTCCACCGGGAGGCCGGAGCGGACCATCACCACGAGCCGTTCGGCGGGGTCCGCGATCCCGGAGATCTTCTTCATCCGCGCGTCGTAGAAGCGCTCCATCCCCGCGTGGTGCGCCTCCATGAGGAGGTCGCTCAGGTCCGGGTAGTGGTAGAGCACCGCGCCCGACGTCAGCCCGGCCTCCTCAGCCACCTGGTTGAGGTGCACCGCGTCCGTGCCGTGCCGGAACATCGCGCGCCGGGCCGCCTCTATCAGGTCCTGCCGCCGTTCGGCGCCCCGCTTGCGCGTGGCCATCGCCACCTCCGCCTTCAACTCGGCTGTCAGCCTACCGGCGGCCCTTGACGTCCGACAGCACCCCGTAATTGAATCAGCCTTCAAATCGACCAACACCGATCCACTCGGGAGTCGTCATGGCGCCGCTGACCGTTCTTTTCGTGCCGGAGAGCGCTTACGGTCCGACCAACAACTGCGTCGGTATCGGCGATGTGCTGCGTCGACGGGGCCACCGGGTGGTGTTCGCCGCGGAGGCCTCCTGGGGGGGCAAGCTGGCGCCGCTCGGCTTCGAGGAGGACCTGGTCACCCTGGCGCCGCCCGGCGACGCCGACGTCGAACAGGAAGCCGGCCAGTTCTGGAAGGACTTCATCCGGGACACCGCACCGGAGTTCCGCAAGCCGACGGTCGAGCAGCTGGACACCTGGGTGAAGCCGGTCTGGGAGGAGCTGATCAGCGGGTCCCGCTACTGCGAGCCCCAGTTGAAGGCGATCATCGAACGGGTGCGGCCGGACGTCATCGTCGAGGACAACGTGGTCTGCTTCCCCGCGCTGACCACGGCGGGTGTCCCCTTCGTTCGCGTGGTCTCCTGCAACCCGCTGGAGGTGAAGGGTCCCGGCGTCCCGCCCACGTTCTCCGGCTTTCCGATCGCCGACCGCTCGGGCTGGGCCGCCTTCGTTGCGGAGTACGACCGGACGCACCGTCCGCTGTGGGAGGAGTTCAACGCCTGGGTCGTCGCGCAGGGCGCCGAACCGCTGCCGGACCTGGAGTTCGTCCACGAGGGCGCGGCGAACCTGTACGTCTACCCGGAGATCGCCGACTACACCGCGGAGCGGCCGCTCGGCGACGGCTGGCACCGGCTGGACTCCTCGGTCCGTGAGACCGACGAGGCCTTCGAGCTGCCGGACTCGTTGTCCGGCGACGGGCCGCTGATCTACTTCTCGCTCGGCTCGCTCGGCTCCGCGGACGTCGAACTGATGCGCAGGATCATCGGCGCGCTGGCCCGGAGCCCGTACCGGTACGTCGTCTCCAAGGGTCCGCTGCACGCCGAGATCGAGCTCGCGGACAACATGTGGGGCGCCGAATTCGTCCCGCAGACCAGCGTGATTCCGCTGGTCGACCTGGTCATCACCCATGGCGGCAACAACACGACCACCGAGGCGCTGCACTTCGGCAAGCCGATGATCTGCCTGCCGCTGTTCTGGGACCAGTACGACAACGCCCAGCGGGTGCACGAGCTGGGGCTCGGCATCCGCCTCGACACCTACGGCTTCACCGACGAGGAGCTGCACGCCGCGCTGGACGCGCTGCTCGGGGACGGGGAGCTGCGCGCGCGGCTGGCCGCGGCGGGCGAGGAGATCCGCGGCCGGGACGGGCTCCGCCGGGCGGCCGACGTCATCGAGCAGACCGCCATGGCGAACGCCGCCGTGGTCGCCGCAAGCCAGTCGAGGAGTTAACTGTGCGCACCGTGATCAGTCCCGCCAGCGGCGCAGCCGTCGCCGAGGTCGCCGACAGCTCCGCCGAGGAGGTGGCCGCAGCCGTACGTCGGGCCCGGGCCGCCTACGAGGTCTGGCGCGAGACGACCCCGGCCGACCGGGCCCGCTTCCTGCTGCGGCTCGCCGACCTGGTGGAGGCCGACGCGGAGGAGCTGACCCGGCTGGAGGTCGAGGAAACCGGCAAGCCCGCTCCGGTGTTCCGCGACGGCGAACTGCCGTTCGCGGTGGACAATCTGCGCTACTTCGCCGGGGCCGCACGGTCGCTGGAGGGGAGCGGCGCGGGGGTGCTGAGCGCCGGCTACACCTCGGTGCTGCTGCGTCGTCCGATCGGCGTCGTGGGCTCGATCGCGCCCTGGAACTTCCCCCTGGTGATGGCGGTCTGGAAGATCGGCCCGGCGATCGCGGCCGGGAACGCCGTGGTGATCAAACCGGCCCCGCAGACGCCCCGGACCACCCTGCGGCTGGCCGAGCTCGCGGCCGAGGCGGGCGGCCCCGACGGGCTGCTGCAGGTGGTCACCGGTGCGGCCGACACCGGGACCGCGCTGGTCGCCGATCCGGGTGTGGACATGGTCAGCGTCACCGGGTCCTCCGAGACCGGGCGCGCGGTGATGCGCGGCGCCGTCGCGGGCATCAAGCGGGTCCATCTGGAGCTCGGCGGAAAGGCGCCGGCGCTGGTCTTCGCCGACTCCGACCTGGAGCAGATGGCGGCCGGGGTGGTGCTGGGTACCACCTACAACACCGGCCAGGACTGCACCGCCGCGACCCGGGTCTACGTGGAACGCAGCCGCTACGACGAGGCGGTCGACGCACTGCGGGTAACGCTCGGCGCGGTGACTCCCGGCGATCCCTGGGCGGAGGGAACCGACATCGGCCCGCTGATCTCCGCCGCGCACCGGGACCGGGTGCACGGCTTCGTCACCCGCGCTGTCGCCGCCGGGGCCGAGGCCCTGTGCGGCGGGAAGCCGCTCGACGGCCCCGGCTTCTACTACCCGCCGACGCTGATCACCGGAGCGGCCCAGGACAGCGAGATCGTCCAGGGCGAGGTCTTCGGGCCGGTGCTGGCCGTGCTGCCGTTCGACGGCGAGGACGAGGCCGTGCGGCTGGCCAACGACACCCCGTACGGACTGGCGTCCTCGGTCTGGTCCTCGGACGTCTCCCGGGCGCTGCGGGTGTCGCACCGGCTCGACGTCGGGGTGACCTGGGTCAACGACCACCTGCCGATCGCCTCCGAGGCCCCGCACGGCGGCGTCAAGGGCAGCGGGTTCGGCAAGGACATGAGTCAGGAGGCCGTGCAGGAGTACTCGGTCACCCGCCATCTCATGATCAAGCACGCGGCTCCGGCGCCCCGGGACTCCTTCAGGCCCGCCTGAGGCAGGTCCGAACGAGCAGCCCCGGGGCGCCGAAGCCGGGTCAGGTCAGGCAGCCGGCGTGGGCGAGGGCCTGCTTGAGCAGGACCCCCTGCCCGCCCGGCATCTCCTGCTGGACCAGCAGGGACGCGGCCTCCTGTGGGCTGAACCAGACCAGGTCGAGCGCGTCCTGACGCGGGCGGCAGTCACCGCTGACCGGGACGATGTAGGCGAGGGACACCGCATGCTGCCGGGGGTCGTGGAACGGCGTGATCCCCTGGGTAGGGAAGTACTCGGCGACGGTGAACGGCTGCAGCGAGGCCGGGACCCGGGGCAGCGCCACCGGGCCCAGGTCCTTCTCCAGATGGCGCAGCAGGGCGTCGCGGACCCGTTCATGGTGCAGCACCCGTCCGGAGACGAGGGCGCGGCTGACCGTCCCGTCCGAATCGATCCGCAGCAGCAGCCCGATGTGCGTCACTTCGCCGCTGTCGTCCACCCGGACCGGCACGGCTTCGACGTAGAGGATCGGCATCCGGGCGCGCGCCAGTTCCAGTTCGTCGGAGGCGAGCCAGCCGGGCGTGGTTTCCGTCATGTCTGACATTGGCTGATCGTACGTGCATACCCGGGGACTTCGCGTGCAGCTCTCGGCAGATACCGTGGGCCGGGCATGCCGCAGGGCGGGGACCCCGCCTCACACGGGGTCCCCGCCCTGGGCAGGGGGTCGCTGAACCAGGGGAAGGTCCGGCGCTGCGGGATCAGCCCTTCGGCAGGCCGATCGGCTTGGGACCCTTGGGGCCCTTCGGGGGCAGCGGCGGCTTCTTGCCGTTGGCCGGCTTCGGCGGCGGGGGAAGCTGCTTCTTGGGCTTGGGCAGTGGCAGCGGGGGGAGGGCCATGGTGAATCCTTTCCTATTCCCCTCCGGGTTCGGAGGGGCACCAATTGCATTCCGTTCGGAACCGGCTTTTCCGGTCGGCCCCTTGCGGTGGAACTGACCATACAGACCTCTCCGGGCCCGGCTTGGTTCCGTGATTCCGGACGGGTACCGCAGCGCGCTGCATTTCACAGGAAAGGCCTGTTTTGGGAGGCGTTCCCATCTGCCTCTATGTGCTGGAGCTGTGCCTCCGGGAGCCGATCCTGTGAAACCTGGAAGTGCCCTCGCCGGGGTGTAATTCTCGCGCCGTCACATTTTCCTCACGCTTCCGCCCCAGGGCCATCATGCGCCGTCCACCTGGTGTTATGTCGATGCGTTCGACCGGTGGAGGTGCCCACGGGCGTCCGTCCGGCCCTGTGAATGCTGTCAATCCTGTGGCCCGGTCGTCAGCAGGCTGTGAGTTGTTCCGTACCCCGGATCGGCGTCGATTCCGGGGAACCGGAGGGCAGCTGCCATAGTCTGAAAGTTCGTAATTCTCGGGTGCGTATACACGAATTGCGGTCGCTGAGCTGCGCCACAAGGAAAGGGGGGCCATGAACGACAACACCCTCATGATCAGGCTGGGGGACCTGGCGGAACTGGCGCCGAAACGGCGCCGGGCCAGGATCTCCGCGCGGGAGGCATTCCGGAACCTCTGGCCGCTGGCCCGGGTCTGGCGGCTGCGGCTCGCCCTGGCCGCGCTGTGCCTGCTGGTCTCCTCCGCCTGCGACGTCGCCATCGTCGCGGTGTTCTCCTACATCACCGACCATGTGCTGTCGAAGGGCGACCTCACCCTGGTGTGGCAGCCGGCCTTCCTCTGGCTGGGGCTGGCCGCCCTCGAAGGTCTGGCCACCTTCGCCGGCAGCTACACCCTGAGCTGGGTAGGCGAGAACTTCCTGCGGCGGCTGCGCGACCGGACCTTCCACCACCTGCAGCAGCTCTCTCCCGACTTCTTCGAGAGCCGTCCCACCGGCGACCTGGTGGAGCGGCTCACCTCGGACGTGGACGCCATCGAGGGACTGGTGGTCACCACCCCGGTCACCCTGGTCACCTGCGCCGCGAACACGGTCTTCTTCGCCTGCGCCGCGCTCTGGGTCCGCTGGGACCTCGCGCTGCTGACCTTCGCCGCCGCCCCGCTGTTCTGGCTGGCCGCACGGGTGTTCAGCAAGCGGATCCGCAGCGTCTCCCGGGAGGAACGGGACGGCAACGGCGCCCTCACCGCCGCCATCGAGGAGAGCCTGGCCAATATGACGCTGGTCCAGGCGTACAACCGGCAGGACGCCCAGGGCGCCAAGGTGCACAAGGAGAGCGTCGCCTGGATGGGCGCCGTCATCCGGCAGTACAAGCTCTCCTACGCCTACGGGCCGCTGGCCACCCTGGTCGAGACGGTCTGCCTGCTGAGCGTGATCGTGGCGGGGGCCTGGGAGATCACCGCCGGACGGCTGACCCTGGGCGGACTGCTGGCCTTCTCCGCCTACCTCGGCTACCTCTACCCGCAGATCCAGGCGCTGGGCTCGGTGCAGCTGAGTCTCGCCTCGTCCACCGCGGCGGCCGAGCGGGTGCTGGAAATCCTGGAGACGCATCCCACCGTGCGCGACCCGCAGGTGCTGTCGCGCACCGGGCGGCCCGCCGCGGCCCCGCTGCCGGGTCCGCGTCCGCGCGGGGTGCTCTCCTTCGACCGGGTCGGCTTCACCTATCCGAACACCCGGCGGCCGATCCTGGACGACGTCAGCTTCACGGCCTGGCCCGGCCAGCTGGTGCTGATCGCGGGCCCGAGCGGCGCCGGCAAGTCCACCGTCGCCAAGCTGCTGCTGCGGCTGTACGACCCGACCTCGGGCACCGTCCTGCTGGACGGCCAGGACATCGCCGGCCTGCCGCTGAGCCGGCTGCGCGACACGGTCACCCTGGTTCCCCAGGAGACCATGGTGTTCAACGCCAGCATCGGCGAGAACATCGCCTACGGGCGGCCCGGGGCGACCATGGAGGAGATCCGCCGCGCCGCGGCCGGCGCCGACCTGGACGCCTTCGTGTCCTCGCTGCCGGACGGCTACGAGACGCCGATCGGCCCGCGCGGACGGCTGCTCTCCGGCGGCCAGCGGCAGCGGCTGGCGATCGCCCGCGCGCTGGTGCGGGACACGCCGGTGCTGGTCCTGGACGAGCCCACCACCGGCCTGGACGCCGCATCGGCGGCCCGGGTGATGGAGCCGCTGAAACGGCTGATGGCCGACCGCACCACCTTCCTGATCACCCATGACGCGC
The DNA here is from genome assembly GCF_004365705.1 of Streptomyces sp. 846.5. NCBI lineage: Bacteria > Bacillati > Actinomycetota > Actinomycetes > Kitasatosporales > Streptomycetaceae > Streptomyces > Streptomyces sp. 846.5. Next base: position 3,924,888 of record NZ_SOBN01000001.1, on the reverse strand, counting down.
ACCTCGCCGAGCAGGCCGACGCCTTCCTCTCGGTCGAGCACGGAGGGCTGGTCGCCCCGGCCGCGCTCGGTCTGCGGGGGTCGGCATGACCGGCGTCGAGGAGATCCAGGACGCGGAGATCCAGGACGCCGAGACGGCGGTTCCCCCGGCGCCGCGGGCGCCCGCGCTGTGCCGCCGCAGGCTCCGGACCGAGCTGCGACTGCTGCGCGAGGGAGCCGGGTTGACCGGGCGTCAGGTGGCCGAGGCGATGGGCTGGTCGGTGGCCAAGGTGTCCCGGCTGGAACGCGCCGAGGGCACGCTGCGCGACGCCGAGGTGCGTGCGGTGTGCGCGCTCTACCACGTCCCCGGGGACCGGGCGGCGGTGCTGGCCGAGTGCGCGGCGCGGACCCGCACGCCGCAGTGGTGGCAGGCCCGCGAGTACCGCCGGCAGCTCCCGCCCGGAGCCGACGGGCACCTCGGCCTGGAGGCGGCCGCCGCCGAGATCGCCCTCTACGACCCGGAGTCGGTGCCGGAACTGCTGCGGACCGAGGAGTACAGCGCCGCGGTCGCCGCCCTCCCCGGCTGGTCCGGATGGCCGCCCGGCGAGCCGTCGTCGACGCGGGTGCGGACCCTGGTCGCCGCGGGGAAACGGCGACGGGCGGTGCTCGACCGGCCCGACGGTCCGCCGCGGCTGCGGGTGGTGCTCACCGAGGCGGTGCTGCACCAGGCGTTCGGGGACCGGGAAGTCCTGCGGGGGCAGCTGCGCCGACTTGCGGAGCTGGGCCGGCGTCCCGGCGTCGAGCTGAGGGTGCTGCCCTTCAGCAGGGCGGCCGTGCCCGGCCTCGGCGGCCCGTTCTCGGTCTTCGGCTTCGCCGACGGATCGTCACCGGTGGTCGTCCGCGAGCAGCTGACGGGTGTGGAACTGCTCGACGACCAGCCCTCGGTGAGCCGGTACCGCTCCGCCGTCGGCACCCTGCTGGCCCGGGCGGCGGGCCCGACCGCCTCGCTGGCGCTGATCAGCAGCGTCGCCGGGGTCAAGTTCTGGTGAGGCTCTCCTGCTCGCGCGCCTCCGCTCCATCGGCTGAGACGCGGTCACCATGGACGGAGCGAACCGATCGAGCAGTGCCGACCGTCCAGGAGGACCTGATGCAGTCACCGCCCGAGTTCCTGGTCCGTCGTGTCTACGATCCGCCCGAGCCCGACGACGGGGTGCGGGTGCTGGTGGACCGGCTCTGGCCGCGCGGGGTGTCCAAGGAGCGGGCTGCCGTCGACGAGTGGGCCAAGGACCTGACCCCCTCCGGCGAACTGCGCACGGCCTACCACCACGGCGAGATCGACACCGATGTCTTCCGGGCCCGCTACCGGGCCGAGTTGGGCGAACCGGCCGCCCAGACCGCCGTCCGCCATGTGCTCGACCTCGCCCGGGGCTCCACCGTCACCCTGGTGACCGCGGTGAAGGACCCCGACCACAGCCACCTGCCGGTTCTCGTCGAGTATCTGCGCGAGCCTCGATAGCCTCCGGGTCCATGAGCCGGCTTCCTGAGGCCGCGCTCGACGCCCTGGTCCCCGCGTGGATGGCCGCGGAGTGGCCGTTCCGCGAGCCGCGTTACCTGGGTCGCGACATCTCCTGGCAGGACTGGCTGGCCCTGCCCGCGGCCGCGAGGCCCGACGTCGGGTGAGAACCCGAGGCGCACGGCAGGCCAGCCCGGAGTCCGCCCTGGTTCGGGGGCCTTCGGCCTGACCTGCCGGGTGCGCCGACTGCTCGGCCTCGCTCAGTCGGCGCGGCTGACCGCGTTGTCGGAACCCACCTCCGTACTGCGGTCCGGCGGTGTCCGCATGCACCGCCGTTCCCGCCCTTTTCGCTGCGTCCGCATGCCGTCCTGGGGCCTTCCGGCGGCGCAGGGAATTCATGGGCGGGCAACACCACGCTAGGGCTGTGCCGCACCGCCGTCGTCGGCCGTGAGCGGGAATCCGCAGTTCCGTCGAAAGGATGAACAACGTCGCATTGTTCGGCCGTTCCGCTAGACCGTCAGCCCGTTGCGGTGGGCGAAGGCGGCGAGTTGGACGCGGTTGCGCAGATCGAGCTTGGTCAGAATCCGTGACACATGTGTTTTCACCGTGGCCTCGCCGAGGACCAGTTCCTCGGCGATCTCGGCGTTGGACCAGCCGTGGGCGACCAGCCCCAGCACGCTCAACTCCCGTCGGCTGAGCCGGTCGACCTCCTCGGAGGGCGGTTTGGCGGGCGAGGCCAGGGTGTCCCGCCAGTGGTCCAGCAACTGGCGTGCGACCTGCGGAGACAGCCAGGCGTAGCCGGACGACAGGGCCCGCACCGCGGCGATCAGGTCGGCCGTCTCCTCGCCCTTGAACACCCAGCCGTCCACCCCCGCCGCGACGGCCCGCAGTAACTGGCGGTCGTCGGCGGAGACGATCAGCAGCAGCACCCGGGGCGCCTGCCCGTCGGGACGGACCTGCAGATCGGGGATCCGGGCCAGCCATCCGCTCTCCACCGACTCGGTGTCGATCACCAGCACGTCCGGATGGCAGCGTCCGACCGCATGGAGAGCCTCGGTCATGTCCTGTGCTTCGCCGACGATGCTGAATTCGTCGACGGCGTCGAGAACCGCACGGAGTCCGTCCTGGAATATCGAGGAAGCGCCCACCAGTGCCAGCCGTCTGTTCACCATGGCGGACCCGGTTCGGCAGGCGCCCGGCTTCCGTCCGATTTCTGCTTCCCGACTCTGTCCACGCAGTCCACCTCCGGCTTTCGGGCATGTGCCTGTTCGCACATCAACCTGTAGGCCACCAGCCCTGCCCCCTGGTGCAGGGGCCGTCGGCCGGGCCCGCGCGGGCCGCCGCGGATCAGGCCAGCGGCATATGCACGAGTCATAGTTCAGTATGGTGGCTACTCGCCCGCCCCGGCAGGTTCTTGACGCATTCGCGCCCGACTCAGGTCACAACTGCCCGGATAGTACAGGGAAGTTCGGACCCTGGAGGCGTCAGCCGCCGTTCTTGGTGTTCCCGTTGTTTCCGTTGTTCCCGTTATTGGTGTTGCCGTTGTTGTTCGTGGTGGTGTTCGTGGTCGTCGCCGGTTCGGCCGCGAAGGTCAGGCTGAGGTGCGGGAGTCCGCTCATGGCCGCGAGCATGGCCTGCTTCCAGATCGGCCCCGACGTCAGGTAGCCGTAGGCGGTGGAGAAGTAGGTCCCGCCGATGGTCTTGCCGTCGAGGGAGTAGGTGCTCGGGGCGGAGGGGTTGGTCATCATGGTCGCGTCGGAGATCTGCTTGGTGTAGCCGGCGAACCAGGCCTGGTCCTCGCTGTTGGTGGTACCGGTCTTGCCGGCCGTGTCGTAGCCGATGTTGCCGACCGTGGCGCCGGTGCCGCCCGGGTCCGCGACCACGGAGTGCAGCAGGGTGTTGACCGAGGCGGCGACGCTGGTGCTGACCACCTGCTGGCAGTTCGAGCTGGGGACCTTGAGGTCCTTGCCCTTGGTGTCGGTGATCCGGGTGATCGCGGTGGGGCTGCAGTAGGTGCCGTTGGCGGCGAAGGTCGCGTAGGCGTTGGCGATCTGGAGGGTGGTCAGGTCGTTGACACCCAGGGTCAGCGTCTGGACCTGCTGAATCGGGGTCAGTCCGGTCGAGCTCTTGGAGTCCGAGCTGCCCTGGTAGCCGAGGCCCAGCCGCTGCGCCATCTTCACCACGTTGCAGAGGCCGACCTTGGCCTCCAGCGGCACGAAGTAGGTGTTCACGGAGGAGGCCATGGCCTTCACCATGTTGATGTTGCCGAACGGCACGGTGGTGTCGTTCTGGTCACCGGGCGTGGCCAGCAGGCGATTGCCGTTGCAGTCGGTCATCTCGGGGTAGTCGGCCTTGGCCACCGCGTTGATGGTGTAGCTCAGCGGGATGCCCTGCTCCAGGGCGGCCGCCGCAGTGATCGCCTTGAAGATGGATCCGGTCTGGAAACCGCCGCCGCCGCTGTGCTGCGAGTCGACGTTGTAGTTGATCTCGGTCTGGTTGGACCCGGTGCCGTAGGGGCGGCTCTGGGTCATCGCCAGGATCTTGCCGGTGCCGGGCTCGACCATGGTCGAGGCGGCGACGGCCTTGTCGGTCGCGTACGCGTGGTCGGCCACGGCCTTGACGTCGGCGGCCTGGTCGGTGGGGTTCAGCGTGGTGTAGATCTTCAGGCCGCCGGTGTACCAGACCGCGGACCGCTCAGCGGCGGTCTTGCCGAAGGTGGGGTCCTTCAGAATGATCGACTTCACATAGTCGCAGAAGAACTCCTCACCCTTCTTGGCGGTGATGCAGCCCTCCGACGCGTGCTTGATCTTCAGCTTGATCGGGGTGGCCTCGGCCGCCTTGGCCGCCGCCGGGGTGATCGAGCCGTACGAGGCCATCGAGTTGAGGACCTCGTTGCGGCGCTTGAGCGCCGTCTGCGGGTTGGCGATCGGGTCGTACGTCGAGGGCGCCTGCACCAGGCCGGCCAGCAGGGCCGCCTGCGGCAGGGACAGCTCGCTTGCGTGGACGCTGAAGTACTGCTCGGCGGCCGCCTCGACGCCGTAGGCCTTGCCGCCGAAGTAGGTGATGTTGAGGTAGTCGGCGAGGATCTGCTGCTTGGTCAGCGTCTTCTCGAAGTTGATCGCGTACCGCAGTTCCTTGATCTTGCGGTCCGTGGTCTGCGCGGTGGCCTGGGCGACGAGGGTCGCGTCGTCGCCGGCCTCCTCGATGAAGATGTTCTTGACCAGCTGCTGGGTCAGCGTGGAACCACCCTGGGTGGAGCCGCTGGAGGCGTTCCGGGTCAGCGCGCGCAGCGTGCCGGTCAGGTCGATCGCGCCGTGCTGGTAGAACCGGTGGTCCTCGATGTCGATCAGCGCGTTCTGCATCACCGGAGCGATCTTGCTCAACGGTTCCACCTGCCGGTCCCGCGAGTAGACCGTGGCGATCACCCCGCCGGCGGAGTCGTAGATCGTCGACGACTGCGACAGGGTCGGGATCGCCAGGCTGTCCGAGAGGCTGTTGAAGTCGTCGGCCGTGGTCTTCGCCCCCAGGCCGACCGCGCCCACCGCCGGAATGGCGAGCCCGGCGACGATCGCACCTGCCAGCACACTCGCGCCGACAAGGCCGAGGCCGTTGCCGACCTTCTGGAGGGGGGTGCTGCTGCTGCGGTTCGCTGCCATGGGCCCCACGATAAGCGGCGATCTTAAGAGGATCCGACGGAGGGCCTGTCACTACTGTCACGGAGTTGCCACAAAATGCTGAGTGCCCGCCGGGCGTTCCGACGAGTCCGCCGGTCAGCGTCGTCGTGGCGGGGTCAGCGTTCCCGCGGCGGCGCGGGCGACCGCGGCGGCCAGGGCCGCCAGGGGCGGGGAGTCCAGCTTCCACTGCTGCCAGTGGAGGGCGACCTCGACGGTGTGTCCCGGGGCCAGGTCGACCACGGCGCCGGGGGGCAGCTGCGCGGCCTGCTCGTCGGGCAGCATGCCCCAGCCGAGGCCGGCCACGACCGCGCGGACATAGGCGTCCGAAGCGGGGATGGTGTGGCGGAGCCGGCCCGCGCCGGGGCCTGCGTCCGGGGCGAGGTCGCGGAGGAGGGCGTCCTGGAGTTCGTCGTCGCGGTTGAAGACGATCACCGGCGCCGACGGCAGGGTCTGTCCGAGTGGGCCGGGCGTCAGCCACCGTTCGACGAAGTCGGGGGCGGCGAAGGCGCGGTAGGCCATGCTGCCCAGCGGGCTCACGGTGCAGCCCGCCACCGGGTGCGGTGCGGCGGTGATGGCGGCCGAGACAATGCCCTGGCGCAGCAGGTCGGCGGTGCGGGCCTGGTCCTCCTTGTGCAGTTCGAAGCAGACCCGCAGGTCGGGGGGCAGCTGGGAGAGCGCGGGCAGGAACCAGGTCGCCAGCGAGTCGGCGTTGACCGCGACGGCGAGGGTGGTGGCGCGCCCGGTCCAGTCCGTACCGCCGCTGTCGTCGCCGGGGCCTGGGAGGCCCAGCTCGGCGGCCGCGTCGTCCTCCAGCCGGACCAGCTGCCGGGCCAGCCGTACCAGCACCTCGCCGGACTCGGTCGGTCCGACCGGTTTGGTGCGCAGCACCAGGACCCGGCCCACCCGCCGTTCCAGGGCCTTGATCCGCTGGCTGACCGCTGAAGGCGTCAGCCGCAGCTCCCGTGCGGCCGCGTCGAAACTGCCCTCGTCCACGACGGCGAGCAGGGTACGGACCAGGTCCAGCGGGAGTTCCGACATCACAGCTGCTAATGATACGTAAGAAACTTTAGCTGGCCTCATGTGTCCGACCGCTCCTACCGTCGGATGCATGGACGCAGACATCGCCGCCGCCGCGGCCGGGCTCGGAACCGGCCTCTCCCTGATCGTCGCCATCGGCGGGCAGAACGCCTTTGTGCTGCGCCAGGGCATCCGCCGACAGCACGTCCCGGCGATCGTGGGGATCTGCGCCCTCTCCGACGCGGCGCTGATCGTGCTGGGGGTGGCCGGTCTGGGCGCGCTGGTGCGGAGCTTTCCCGGGGTGATCACGGGGGTGACCTGGATCGGAGCGACGTTCCTGGTGGGCTACGGGCTACTGGCCGTCCGGCGGGCCCTGCGGCCGGGACGGCTGGTCGGGTCGGCGGCACCGGATGCCACCGGCGGGTCGCTCTCGTCCTCGGTGCTGAGCTGCCTCGGCTTCACCTGGCTCAACCCGCATGTCTACCTGGACACGGTGCTGCTGCTCGGCACCGTCGCGGCCGGCTATGGATCGGCACGCTGGATGTTCGCCCTGGGCGCCGCGGCCGGCAGCATGCTGTGGTTCAGCGGTCTCGGCTTCGGCGCCCGGCTGCTCGGCCCGGTGTTCGCCCGGCCGGGCGCCTGGCGGACCCTGGACCTGCTGATCGCCGCGACCATGCTGGCGATGGGCGCCGGGCTGGTGCTGCGCCGCTAAACTGTTCGACCAAGCGCGAACAGAGGAGGCCGCCATGCCAGCAGCCGTTTCAGCCGCTGTGCCGGCCGCCGAAGCGGCCGGGGGCCGGGCCCAGCCGGAGCACCGGCATCCGCGCGAGGTGCCGCTGCAGGGTGCGCTCGCGGCCCTCGCCGATCCGGTCCGGCTCACCCTGGTACGGGAACTGGCGGCCAGCCAGGACTGGGAGCGGGCCTGCGGAAGCTTCGACGTCCCGGTGCGCAAGGCGGCGCTGAGCCACCACTTCGCGGTGCTGCGCGAGGCCGGCCTGATCGAGCAGCGCGACAGCGGCGCCCGCCGGGTGAACCGGCTGCGCCGCGCCGAGTTCGACGAGCGCTTCCCCGGCCTGCTGGACCTGGTCTTGAGCGAGGCCGGGGAGTAGTACATATGTTCGAAGGAGGCGTACGCTGGATCCCATGACCGTCGCACTCCAGGGTTCCCTGTTCGGCGAGGCAGAGGCGCCCGCCCTGCTCGGGCTGGACGGGCTGCGGCGCACCCCGCTCGCGCACGGGGCCTGGGTCGACCTGCTCCCCGGCTGGCTGACCGGTGCGGACACGCTGTTCGAACACCTGGCGACGACCGTGCCCTGGCGGGCCGAGGAGCGCGAGATGTACGAGCGCGTGGTCGGCGTACCGCGGCTGCTGGCGTACTACGGGGACCGGGCCGAGCTGCCGCATCCGGTGCTGGACCGGGCCCGTGCCGCGCTGAGCGCCCACTACGCCGAGGAGTTGGGAGAGCCGTTCCGCAGCGCCGGGCTCTGCTACTACCGCGATGGCCGGGACAGCGTCGCCTGGCACGGCGACCGGATCGGCCGCGGGCGGACCGAGGACACCATGGTCGCGATCGTCTCCGTCGGCGAGCCCCGCGCCCTGCTGCTCCGGCCCAGGGAGGGCGGCGACTCGCTGCGGCTGATGCCGGGCCACGGTGATCTGCTGGTGATGGGCGGCTCCTGCCAGCGCACCTGGGACCACGCGGTGCCCAAGACGGCCAGGCCGGTCGGCCCCCGGATCAGCATCCAGTACCGGCCGCGCGGAGTGGCCTGAGCCGGCCGTGCCCAACACAAATTTGATCAGATCCAGGACGCCAAGGACCCGTTAAGACTGCCGGGATCATGCAGTGCGCGGGCCGCTCCGCCGCTGCCACTCTGGCGCAGGTGGCACAGAGTGCCACCACGGAGGATCTGCAGAGGCGGCGACAGCAGTGGGTGGCTTCACGGGGGTGGTCACGGGGTATCCGACCGTGGTCTTCAGCTTCGCACTGGTCGTCGTCGTGGCGTACTGGGTGCTGGTGCTGCTCGGGGGAGCGCATCTGCACGCCGGACACCACGGGGGTGGTCATGGCGGTGGTCACGGGGGCGGCCACGGCGGTGGTCACGGTGGTCACGGGGGCCCCGCGGGACACCACCAGGGCGGCGTCCGCGCCGGCCTGCGCCACCTCAACGGGGGTCTGCAGAGAACGTTCGGACTGGGCGGGGTCCCGATCACGGTGGCGGTCTCGCTGGTGGTCGCCTTCGCCTGGTTCGGCGCGCTGACCGGCCAGACCCTGCTGAACGATAGGCACGGGGGTGCCGTCCTGGCAGGGGCCCTGGTCGTCGGCTGGGCGGGGGCCCGGGTGCTGGCATGGCCGCTGCGGCGGATCATGCCGGCGCCCGCCCCGCCGCCCTCCCGCCGGGACTTCGTCGGACGCCCCTGCGTCATCCGTACCGGGCGGGTCGGCCCGGACTTCGGCCAGGCGGAGGTGCGCGCGGAGGACGGATCCGCGGCCCTGGTGCAGGTACGGCAGAGCCTCGACGAAGCGGCCGGGCCGGGGAGCGAGCTCGGCAAGGGCGCCTCCGCACTGATCTACGACTACGACGCCGAGGGCGAGTTCTTCCGGGTGATGCCCGGAATCCCCGGTGCCGCTCCACGCCAGCTCGGCTGACGTCAATTCAGAAACCACTCACTTCAAGGCCGTTCAAGCGGCCGCCCAAGGGATCAGTCATGTCTGCTGTCACGATCGGAATCGGCGTGCTCATCGCCGTCCTCCTGCTCATCGGCCTGGGCACGCTGCTGCTCTTCGGCCGGCTGTTCCGCAAGGTGGTCCAGGGCGAGGCCCTGATCGTCAACAAGCCCAAGAACGTCGACGTCACCTTCACCGGCGCCCTGGTGCTGCCGATGGTGCACCGCGCCGAGGTGATGGACATCTCGGTGAAGACCATCGAGATCGTCCGCTCCGGCCGCGAGGGGATGATCTGCCAGGACAACATCCGCGCGGACATCCGGATCACCTTCTTCGTCCGGGTCAACAAGACCAAGGAGGACGTGGTCAAGGTCGCCCAGGCCATCGGCACCGACCGGGCCAGCCACCAGGAGACTCTGCAGACGCTGTTCGCCGCCAAGTTCGCCGAGGCGCTGCGCACCGTCGGCAAGCAGCTGGACTTCATCGACCTCTACACCAAGCGCGAGGAGTTCCGGGACCGGATCATCGCCGCCATCGGCACCGACCTCAACGGCTACCACCTCGAGGACGCGGCGATCGACCACCTCGAACAGACCCCGATGGTGCAGCTCGACCCGGCCAACATCCTGGACGCCCAGGGCATCCGCAAGATCACCGAACTGACCGCGCTGGAGCACATCCGCACCAACGACTTCCAGCGCAACGAGCAGATGGAGATCACCCGCCAGGACGTCGACGCCCGCGAGGCCGTGCTGGAGCTGGAACGCCGCCGGTCCGAGGCCGAGATCCGGCAGCGCAAGGGCATCGAGACACTGCGTGCCCAGGAGGAGGCGGCCACCCTGCAGGTGCAGGAGGAGGAGCGGCTGAAGTCGCACAGCGCCCTGCTGCGCACCGAGGAGCTGCTGGGCGTCCAGCGGGAGAACCAGCAGCGGGAGATCGCCGTCGCCGAGAAGAACCGCGAGCGGGTCATCGCCGTGGAGACCGAGCGGATCGAGAAGGACCGGCTGCTGGAGGTCGTCAACCGGGAACGCGAGGTCGAGCTCTCCCGCGCGGAGATGGAGCGCCAGGTCGAGGTGGAGCGCCGGGGCGTCGCCGAGGTGGTGCGCGAGCGCGTCGCGGTGGACCGCACCGTCGCCGAGCAGGAGGAGGAGATCAAGCGGGTCCGGCTGGTCCAGGAGGCCGAGCGCACCCGTCAGGCCGTGATCATCACCGCCGAGGGCGAGGCCCAGGAGCAGCTGGTCAAGGACATCAAGGCGGCCGAGGCCGCCGAGCAGACCGCACAGTTCAGCGCCAGGGAGCAGCTGGTCCTGGCCGAGGCCCGGCAGCAGACCGCGGAGCTGGACGCCAGCGCGGCGATCCGGCTGGCCGAGGGCGAGCGGGCCAGGGTCGGCGCGGCCGGGCTGGCCCAGGCCGAGGTGTCGGAGCGTCAGGCGATGGCGGACGCGGCGGGCATCAGGGCGAAGATGGAGGCCGAGGCCGAGGGCCTGCAGCAGAAGGCCGTCGGCATCGAGAAGGCCGGTCTGGCCGAGGCCGCGGTCGCGGAGAGCAAGGCGATGGCGGACGCCGTCGGCATCCGGGAGCGGCTGCTGGGCGAAGCGGCCGGCCTCAAGGAGAAGGCGGCGGCGATGGCCGCGCTGGACGAGGTGTCCCGGGCGCACGAGGAGTTCCGGCTGCGGCTGGCCGCGGACAAGGAGGTCAGGCTCGCCGGTCTGGAGGTGCAGCGCAAGGTCGCCGAGGCCCAGGCCTCGGTCCTGGCGGCCGGTCTGACCAGCGCGGACATCGACATCGTCGGCGGCGACAGCATGTTCTTCGAGAAGCTGATCGGCGCGGTGTCCTTCGGCAGGGGCATCGACGCGGCGGTGGACAACTCCGACGTCATCAAGGCACTCGGTGCCGAATGGCTGAACGGCGAGAAGAGCTTCAGCAAGGACGCCACCGAGGTGCTCAGCTCGCTGGCGGCCGGCGGTCCCTGGAACCTGGCGATGCTGCTGAAGCTGCTGGGAACGGGGACTGACGGAGCGGTACCCGCTCAGATCGTCAACGGCACCACCAAGTAATCCACCGCATCACTGAGGAGCAAGGAACAGCCATGGGCGTCGAGGACGGCACCTTCCAGATCCTGCGGACCCGGCTCGCGGACCGCGCGGCCGAGCTCGGCCGCCGGGCGGCGGAGCTGAACACCCGCCGGCAGGAGGTCTTCGGCGCCCCCGTGCTGGAGCTGGCGGCCTCGGCCCGGCTGCGCACCGCCGCCGAGGCCACCGCCTGCGGCATCATCGCGATCCGGCCCGGCGTCCTGCTGCTGGGGACGTCGGCGCCGGGCCTGGCCGAGGGCATGCTCTCGCTGCACGACCAGGACGGGCGGCCGCTGGACCCCGGCACCGTCCCCGGCCTGCTGGACGACGAGCGGTTCCACCGGGACCTGGCCGAGCTGCTGCGCTACTACCGCGACGCACGCCTGGTCGAGCTGGTCCGCACCGCTTCCGGCCGGCTGCTCGCGGTCTTCCGCACCGGTGAGCAGGACGGCGACATCCGGGTCCTGCAGTGGAAGGTGACCGACCGTCAGGCCGAGTACCTGGACAACCACGGCGAGCGGGAGATCCCCAGCCCGCCGGTCTTCGAACTGCCCTGGACCACCACCGGGCGCGAGCACCACGACAACGGCCGGGTCCTGATCGAGGGCCAGGTGACGGTGGCCGCCACCGGCGGCAGCCTGACCGTCCGCTCCGCGGTTGACGGGCGCGAGCTGTACACGGAGCCGGTCGACGACCCGCTGCAGAGCCTCGCCGACGCCGCCGTCGCCTACACCGTCGCCGCACCGCTGCTGGTGCTCTGCGTCCGCCCCTACAACGAGGCCGCCGACCGCTACCTGGTGGTCAACACCCGTACCGGCGCGGTCCGCAGGCAGGACTCGCTGGGCCAGGGGGCCCGGCTGCTGCCGGCCGAACAGGGCCTGATCTTCCCCGGCGGCTACGAGCTCGCCGACGGCACCAACCGCGCCTTCCGCACCGACGGCACCGACGGGCTGCGCTTCGACGCCGTGCTGCCCTCGCTGGGCGGCGAGGACCTGCTCTATGTGCTGCGCCGGCCCGGCACGGCCCAGGTGCTGCTGCTGTCCTGGAACACCGTGCGCCGCGAGGCGGCGGCCCCGCTGCACGGCGCGGGCTACACCCTGCTGCCGGACGGGACGCTGGTCCTGCTCAAGCCGGACCGCGAACCGGTCCGCGGCCATGAGGTGCAGCTGTGGCACAGCCCCTTCGCCTCGGCCGATGCCGCAGTTTCGCAGCAGGTCGGCGAGGACCCGCTGGAGCGGATCGGCAACGCCGACCTGGTACGCGGCATCGCCGACTGCCTGGACGTGGTCCGCAGTGCCTCCGGCGCCGACCTGGTGGACGCCGCGCTGATCCTGGACGCCTGCGCCAAGGCCGCCGACCGGCACTACTGGCTGGGCGGCGCCGGGCTGCTGGAACCCCTCGCCGAACTGCGCGACGCCGCCGAACAGGTCGGCGCCGAGCAGGCCCGCATCGGCGCCCTGGCGGCCAGGGCCGCCGAGGCCGTCGCCGCGGCGCGGGAGGAGGCAGCCGCCCTGGTCCGCCGCTCCCACGGCGAGCCCCCCACCGACGCCGACGGCTGGACGGAGCTGCTCGGCGACCTGCGCCGGGCCCAGGGCCGGACCCGCTCCTGCCGCGACCTGCCGCAGCTCGACCTGCCCGCGCTGGAGGCCGTCGAGGCCTCGCTGGCCGCCGAACTGGAGTCGGCGACCGAACGCGCCTTCGGCTACTTCGCCGGGCCGGACGCCTTCGTCGCCCCGCTCGCCGCCGCCCGCGAGGCCGCGGAGAGCGCCGCGGGACTGGCCACCGCCGCCGAGGCGGGACGGCTCGCGGACCGGCTGGCCGAGCAGGCCGAGGCCCTGGCCACCGTCACCGACCTGGTCACCGGCGCGGTGACGGCCGACCCGGGCGCGGGCACCGCCGTGCTGCTGGCCATCGGTGAGGTGCTGGCCGCCGTCAACCGGGCCCGGGCGATCCTGGACAGCCGCCGCCGCTCGCTGCTGGAGACCGAGCACCGCTCCGCCCACGCCGCCGAGTCCGCGCTGCTGGCCCAGGCCACCACGGCGGCCCTGGCCGCCGCCGACTCCCCCGCGGCCGCCGACGACCAGCTGGCCAGGCTGCTGCTGCGGCTGGACGGCCTGGAGGCCCGCTTCGCCGAGGCCGAGGACCTGGCCGCCGAGCTCGCCGACCGCCGGGAGTCGATCCAGCAGGCCTTCGCCGCCCGCCGGCAGACCCTGCTGGACCAGGCCGCCGCCCGCGCCGCCCGGCTCGCTGCCTCCGCCACCCGATCCCTTGAGGCGCTGCGCCGCCGGCTGGCCGGACTGGGCACCGCCGAGTCCATCCATGCCGCCCTGGCCGCCGACCCGATGGCACTGCGGGTCCGCAGCGCCGCCGCCGAACTGCGCTCCCTCGACGACCGGGTCCGCGCCCAGGAGTTGGAGGACGGACTCACCGGCGCGGGCCAGACCGCGGTGCGCACCCTACGCGACCGGGCCGACCTCTCGGCCGACGGCGGGGCCACGGTCCGGCTGGGCCGGCACCGCTTCGCGGTCCGCCGCGAACCCGTCGAGCTGACCCTGCTCCCGGACGGCGACGGCCTCGCCTTCTCGGTCACCGGCACCGGCTACCGTCGCGAGGCGCACGACCCGGGGCTGCTGGCGGGCCGAGAGTTCTGGACCCAGCCGCTGGTCAGCGAGTCACCGGTGCTCTACCGCTCCGAGTACCTGGCAACAGGGCTGCTGGACACGGCAACTGACGAATCGTTGGAGCAGCAGGTGCGCCGGGCCGCCGAGGCGGCTTACGACGAGGGCTACGAGCGCGGCGTCCACGACCAGGACGCGACGCTGATCCTCGGCGCGCTGCTGCGACTCCGCGCCGGAGCCGGACTGCTGCAGCACCCCGCCGAGGTCCGCGCCGCCGCCCAGCTCTTCTGGGCCCACGGCGCGGACGAGGCCCAGCGCCGCGGCTGGCAGCGCCGGGCCCGCTCGCTGGCCCTGGCCCGCTCCACCTTCGGCCCGGCTGCGGCACTGGCCGACCTGGCCGCCGAACTGTCCGACGCCGTCGCCCGGTTCGGCTCGGCCAACGGGCTCCCGCAGACCCCGCCGGCCGGTGACTACCTGCTGGAGGAACTCGCCGACCCGACCGAGGGCTTCGCCGCCGGCGCCGACGCGCGCACCCTGCTGGACGCCTTCGAGGAGACCCCCGGCGGCCCACTGCTCGCCGCCGACCTGCGGGAACTCGCCGACGACCTCCCCTCCCGGCACCAGCTGGCCACCGCCTGGCTGGGCGCCTTCGCCCCGGACGCCATCGCTCTGCCCGAGGCCGTCTCCCAGCTCTGCGCCCCGGAGCTGCCCCGCTACCCCGTGGACGCGCCGCTGAGCGAGACCGTCGAGGGCCTGCTCGGCAGCCACCCGCGGATCCAGGACGGCCGGCTCACCGTCCGCATCGACCAACTCCCCTACCACGCCGCTCGGTTCAGGACCGAGCGGGTCAGTGCGTTCCGCGCCTTCCAGCGACAGCGTGCGGACGCACTGGCCACCGAACGGGCCCGGCTGCGCCTGGACGACTACCGCCCGCGCCCGCTGGCCGGCTTCGTCCGCAACCAGCTCATCGACGAGGTCTACCTCCCGCTGATCGGCGACAACCTGGCCAAGCAGCTGGGCTCGCTCGACTCCGCGTCCGCCGACCGCAGCGGCCTGCTGCTGCTCCTCTCCCCGCCCGGTTACGGCAAGTCCACGCTGCTGGAGTACGTAGCCGACCGCCTCGGGCTGCTGATGGTGCGCGTCGACGGCCCGGCCCTCGGCGCCGGCACCACCTCGCTCGACCCCGACCGCGCACCCGACGCCGCCGCCCGGCGCGAGGTCGAGAAGATCGTCTTCGCCCTGGAGGCGGGCAGCAATGTGCTGCTGCACCTGGACGACATCCAGCATGTCTCGTCCGACCTGCTGCAGAAGTTCATCCCGCTCTGCGACGCCCAGCGTCGGATCGAGGCGGTCAGCGACGGCCGGGCCCGCAGCTTCGACCTGCGCGGACGCCGCTTCGCGGTCTCGCTGGCCGGCAACCCCTACACCTCGTCCGGGCAGCGTTTCCGGATCCCCGACATGCTCGCCAACCGCGCCGACGTCTGGAACCTCGGCGAGGTGCTGACGGGTCGTGAGGAGCTGTTCGCCCAGAGCTTCCTGGAGAACGCGCTGGCCGCCAACCCGGTGCTGGCGCCGTTGGCCGGAAGCCCCGCGGCGGAGCTCCGACTGCTCGTCAGGATGGCCTCCGGCGACCCCTCGGCCCAGGCCGACCAGCTCGCCCGTCCGGTCCAGGACCTGGACCGGGTGCTCGCCGTGCTGGCCCGGATGCGCCGGGTGCAGCAGACCGTGCTGGACGTCAACCGCGCCTACATCGCCTCGGCCGGCCAGGAGGAGGCCGCGCGCACCGAGCCGCCGTTCCTGCTGCAGGGCAGCTACCGGACCATGGCCGCGCTGGCCGCCCGGATCGACCCGGTACTCAACGACGCCGAACTGGAGGCCCTGGTCGACGACCACTACCTGGCCGAGGCGCAGACCCTCGGCAGCGCCGCCGAGGCCAACCTGATCAGGCTGGCGCTGCTGCGCGGCCGGGCCGGCGCCGAACAGACCGCCCGCTGGCGCCAGCTCTGCGCCGAGTACAAGCCCGCCGACGACAAGCCCGCCGACTACGCCCCCGCCTGGTCCGGCCACCCCAACAACCGGGCCCCGAAGGCCGCCGTCTCCAGGGTGTAGCGCTGCAGTGCGTCGTCCGGGTCCAGCCCGGTGAGCCGGGCGATGCGCTCCAGCCGGTACGACAGCGCCCGCACGCTCAGCCCCAGCCGCCGGGCGGCCTCCGCCGCGACATAGCGGGAGTCGGCGTACGCGGCCAGCGTCTCCAGCAGTGGCCCCGGGCCGCCGCGCGCGCCGACCAGGGGCTCCAGCACCCCGTGGATCAGCTCCTCCAGGGCGTCTCGGTCCCGCAGCAGCACCGGCAGGATCAGCAGGTCGGCGGCGCGCAGCAACTGCCCCGGCAGCCGCAGCCGGTTGGCCTGCTCCAGCGCGCCGCGCGCCTCCTCGTAGGAGCGCACCACCCCGCCGGGGCCGCTGTGCGGCCGGCCCACCACCACCCGCCGGCCCTCGGTCAGCGCGGCGAACGCCTGCAGCGCCGCGGCCTCGCCCGGGCCGCCGGGCACGATGCAGACCAGCCGCCCGTGCTTCACCGCCAGCAGCACGTCCTGCTCGCCGAAGCGGCCCAGCAACTGCCGCTCCACCCCCCGCACCAGCGGGTCCTCCAGGTCGTAGCCGTCGCCGTCGGCGACCGCCACGACATGGGCGCAGGCCAGGTTGAGGCCGAAGCGCTCGGCGTGTTCGGCCAGCCGGCCCAGGTCGCTGCGGCTGCTCAGCAGGTCGGCGACGAACTCCCGGCGGCCCGACTCGTCGCGCTGCAGCCGCTCCCGGTAGGCCCGCCCGTGCCCGGTGGCCAGCGCCGCGACCGCGGCCCGCAGCGCGGCCAGCGACGGGCCGTCCACGGTCCGACCGGCCCACACCGCGCCGGTCTCCACGAGCCGCTCGTCCACCAGCTCGGCGAGCCCCCGGCCCTCCTGGGCCGCGCGGTCGCCGTAGGAGCGCAGCCGCTCCAGCTCCTCCCGGCGCAGCCGCCGTCCGGTCCTGGCGACATCCTCCAGCAGTCCGGCCCACTCACCCGGATCCTGTGCCGCCGTGACAGCAGTGGCCATCTGCGGTTCCCTCCCCCGTACGAACTGCGACGCGCAAGCGTAACGCCCGTGGCCGGAGAAGGAGATGGCGGCCGCCACGGCCGGAGCCGCGGCGGCCGCCGGCCCCGCTACTTGGCCGCGATGGTCTGCGTCACCAGGGCCTCGTACGCGGCGGCGCTGATCGGCTTGCCGGTGCTGTTGTCGAACACGGTGATCGTCTTGCCGTTGAGCTTGAGCGTCGGGGTGCCGGTCACGCCGCTGTTGTTGAAGGCGTTGCTCACCTGCTGCGCCCAGGGCTTGTAGGTGCCGTTCTTCACGGCCTGCTCGAAGGCCGGGGTCACCAGCCCCGGCACCTTGCGGGCCAGGTCGAGCAGGTGGTTGGTGTCGGCGAAGGCGTCGGTGGTCTCCGCCGGCTGGTTGGCGTAGAGGACAGTGTGGAACTGGACGAACTTCGCCGCGCTCTCGTTGACCGCCGCCCCGGCCATGGCCAGCGCGTTCGCCGAGCCCGAGCCGCCGAGGTTGCTGTCCAGGAAGGTGGCCATGTGGTACTGGATCTTGTAGGTGCCGTTGTCGGCGAGCTTGAGGATGGTCGAGCCGTCCGCCTTCTCCAGCTCGTCGCAGATCGGGCAGCGGAAGTCCTCGTACACGTCCAGGGTGTTGGCGGCGCTGGCCTTGCCGTAGGTGATCACGGTGCCGTTGGTCCCGGTGGTGTTGGCGGGCACGGCCAGCGCGGTGCTGCTGCCCCCGGAGGAGCCCGAACTGGTGGCGACGACCGCGACCCCGGCCCCGACGGCGAGGACGACCACGGTCGACAGACCTATCAGCATCTTCTTGCGCAGCGCGGCCACCCGCTGCTCGCGCTCCCGCTCGGCGCTCAGCCGGGTGCGGGCGTCGGTCTTTGCATAGGTCCGCTTGCTGCTGCTGTTCTTGCTGTTCTTGGTGTTGTTGCTGCTCATGGTGGTGGTGCTCCTGCTCCGTGGGGGATGCTCCGACTGGTCCGCGGATGTGCGCGAACAGCAGCAGCGCCCCCACGGGCCGGCGGCCCGTACGGCTGGTGAAGGGGGTTGCGTCTGCTCAGCACACGGCCGGGCAGAGCGGTGGACCGCGTCTGCGCGCGGTCCTGAGCAGGACCTGCTGCGGTCCGGGCTGGCTGCGCCTCGGCGCGGCCGGCACCGCGACGCCGGCCTGCACCGGTGGCGTCAGCACCGCGAACAGCACCCGCAGCGGTGCGGTCGCGGACAGCGCGACGGCGAGCAGGGTGCGGAACACCGCGGCTTCCCCGCGCCGCAGCCAGGCCGCCGCGAGCAGCGCCGCCATCAGGTGCACCGCCAGCAGCAGGCTGAACTGCCCGAGGGTCGGATCGGCCGGGAGGGTCAGCCGGAACAGTCCGCTCAGCGGCCCCGAACCGGCGGCCGCGGTGTGCAGCGGGACGCTGCCCCGGCCGCAGAGCAGCAGCGTGGGCAGCCCGCTCATCAGTCCGGTCGACGGGGTCGTCGGCACAGCGGGACCACAGCTCTGCTGGCCCAGGTTGAACATGGCGTTGAGCGCCAGTTCCAGCGGGACCAGGACGGCGGCTATCCGCGCGAAACCGCGTTCCGCGCCGGTCAGCAGCAGGGCCAGGGCGAAGACCGCCAGCCAGGCCCACAGCACGGTGGCGATCGGCAGCGGCGCGTGGGTGACCAGGACCTGGCCGCCCGCGGACAGCGCGAGCGAGACGCCGGCGAAGACCGCCGCGCGCGCCACCCTCACTGTCGGAAGTCCGCTGCCCACACCGGCGAGTATGCCAGCCGCCGCCCACCCGGCACAGGGACCCGGTGAACGGCGGAGGAGCTCTCAGGAGTGCCTGGGTGGCCTCAGAGCTTGCTGAGCTTGGAGAACGGAGTGGTGACTCGGACCTGCCGGGCGCCGAAGTCGACCATAACCGCGGTCTCCCCTTCGACTCCGGTGATCCGTCCGAGCCCGTACTGGTCGTCCGTCACCATGTCTCCGACGACGAAAGTCTCCGGAGTCGGCGGTGCGGCAGGTGCCTTGAAGGGACTGGTGGGCATGTGGCGCCGGGTCGCGGCGGTTCTGGTCATTACCTGAAGTATGCGCCAGGTGAAGCGCGAGGGGCAGATCCGCTGCCGAGTCGAGACGCATTCGTGCCTGGAGAGCGCTTGCGGCCGGGGCGTACAACCGTGCTGCCGTCCACCTCTGCGGGGGAACGGCCGACGAAGACCTGTCCCACAACGCGCTGGTCGCGCACACTGTCAGCTATGCGCGTGGAGATGGCGGGGGAGGCGCAACGCCCTGATCGGGTGAGCGAGGACTACACGGTGATGACGCCGGAGGCGCTGGTCCTGCTGGACGGGTCGAGTTCGCCCGCGACGCTGGAGTCGGGCTGTGAGCACGGCACGGCCTGGTACGCGCGCCGGCTCGGCGCGCATCTGCTGGCCAGGTTGGTGGACCGGCCCGACCGCACCATGGCGCAGTGCCTCAGCGACGCCATCGCCGAGACCGCGTCGCTGCACGGCGCCCGCTGCGACCTGGCGCATCCCAACACGCCTGCCGCCATGGTGGTCGCGGTACGCCACCACGGCCCGGTCCTGCAGTACCTGGTGCTCGGCGACTCGCTGCTGGTCCTGGACCGCTTCGGGTCGGTCGAGGTGATCGGCGACAACCAGCCGTTCCCGGCGGGGGAGGCGCTGCGGCGCGAGGTGCACGCGATGCCCCCCGGCACCCCGGAACGCGCCGCCCTCCACATGCGCTACGCGCTCGCGGTCCGGGCGGCCCGCAACACCGGGCGCGGCCCGTGGATCGCCGCGGCGCTGCCGAAGGCGGCCGACCATGCGCAGACCGGCTCCGTCGCGCTGGCCGAACTGCGCTCGTTCGCCGCGCTGACCGACGGCTCCTCGCGCTATGTGGAGCGCTTCGACCTCGGCACCTGGCCGGACGCCATGGCCCTGCTGGACCACCACGGCCCGGCGGAGCTGCTCCGCCGGGTCCGGGAGGCGGAGGCGGGCGACACCTCCTGCACGCGCTGGCCGCGCGGCAAGGCCCGTGAGGACGCCACGGTGGTCTACGCCCGCCTCCGCTGACTGCCTACTTGGTGATGTTGAAGTACTTCCAGCCGCTGTTGCTGCCGCCGTTGCGGGCGTCACCCGCGAAGGAGGTCTCCACCCGGAACAGGTACGGGACGGCGGTGAAGCCGTTGTACTTGATGACCGCCTTGCCGGTGCCGTCCAGGGTTCCGGTCAGCGGGTTGGTCTGGGTGGCCGAGATCCACTGGCCGCCGTAGTAGACCTGGGTGTTGATGGCGATGGCGGCGCCGGCCTTGACGCTGACCGCGAGCAGCGGCTGCTGGCTCTGGTGGTACTTGTAGACCAGGCGGCCGCCGCTGATGCTGCTGCCGTAGGTCTTCAGCAGCGACTCGCTGGTGACCGCGGCCACGTGCACATAGGTGCGGGCGGAGGTGGAGGCCTGGTAGACCGCGCCGCCGCCGAAGGTGGCCCAGAAGCTGTGGTTCTGGTAGCTGCGGTAGGTGACGGTGAAGTTGTTGTGGCTGTCGACCGGGCCGCTGGCGACGACGTACTGCGCGCCGTGCGACCAGTCCTGGCCCCAGACGGTGACGTTGTGGTTGGTGCCGTGCCTGTCCAGGTGCACGGTCAGGGTGACGCTCTGCCCGGCCGAGATCCAGCCGGAGCTGGAGCTGATGGTCAGGTGGGTGGGGATGGTGGTGGCGCCGGGCTGCGAGACGGCGGTGCTGAGCTGGCCCGCGGCGGCCACGGAGCCGGCTTCGCGGACGGACACGGCGGCGCCCTTGCCGGCGCTCAGCGTGGCGGTGGCCTGGCCGACCGGCGAGGCGGAGGCGAGCGCCGGGGCGGCGGCCAGGGCGAGGACGCCCGTGGCGGCGGCGAGAGCGGTGCCGACAGAGGTACGAAGTTTCACTGATGAGCCCCCATTACACGTGCAAACGCACGGTGCTGCGGCGCGGGCAGGGACACCCCCTGCTCCCTGCTGCCGCAGTCAACGGAGTGAGGCTACGTCACCGCACTGACAATCGGGACCTGGGGGTCTGCTGTGACAGTCCTGTTGCAGGGCTGAGTCCGGCGCAGTCGCTGCGCCGGACTCGGTTCAGGTCAACCCACGTGCGGTGGGGCTCAGTTGTGTTCGGCCGGGATGGTCCCGAAACGTCCGGACTGGAAGTCCTCCACGGCCTGCTGCAGCTCGCGGTGACTGTTCATCACAAACGGTCCGTAGTGGGCCACCGGCTCACGGATCGGCTGTCCGCCGAGGATGACCAGGTCCAGGTTGGGGGAGCGGGACTCCTGGGTGGCGTCCGCCTGGACGGTGATGCTGTCGCCGTCGCCGAAGAGCACGGCCTGGCCCATCTGCAGCGGACGGTTCTCCTCGCCCACCGTGCCGCGCCCGTTCAGCGCGTACACCAGGGCGTTGAAGTCGCTGCGCCAGGGCAGGGTGATCCGGGCGCCGGGGCTGACCGTCGCGTGGATCATCGTGATCGGGGTGTGCGTGGCGCCGGGGCCCTGCACCCCGCCGATCTCGCCGGCGATCAGCCGCAGGATCGCGCCGCCGTCCGGGGTGGTCAGCAGCTTGACGTTGGAGCCGGAGATGTCCTGGTACTTGGGCTGGATCATCTTGTCGGAGGCCGGCAGGTTGACCCACAGCTGGAGCCCGTGGAACAGGCCGCCGGAGATCACCAGGTCCTCCGGCGGGGTCTCGATGTGCAGGATGCCCGCGCCGGCCGTCATCCACTGGGTGTCGCCGTCGCCGAGGAAGCCGCCGCCGCCGGTCGAGTCCTTGTGGATGAACTTGCCGTCGATCAGGTAGGTCACCGTCTCGAAGCCGCGGTGCGGGTGCCAGGGGGTGCCCTTGGGCTCGCCGGCCGCGTACTCCACCTCGCCCATCTGGTCCATCATGATGAACGGGTCCAGGTACTTGGTGTTGATCTTCGCGAAGGCCCGGCGGACGGGGAAGCCCTCGCCCTCGTAGCCCTCGGGAGCGGTCACGACCTGGAGCACCGGGCGGGCCGTCGCCGTGGTCGGGTCCGGAGCCTCGACCCGCGGCAGGACCAGCGGGTTCTCGACTGTCACTGCGGGCATGGCGTCCTCCTCTGACGAAAAGCATGAGCGGCAGATCCTGCCGACACCCATGAGATTAGTTGATACATCAACCGAAAGCAAGTTGAAACTTCAACCATGTGCTCGTGCGGCGGCTGGGGCGGCCTTCTCGGGGCGGGTCTCAGCCGTACATGCGGCGCATGGTGAAGTCGACCATCTGCTCCACGGCCTTGGCGTCGAACACCATCCGGTGCTCGCCCTCCATGTCCATGGCGAAGCCGTAGCCCGTCGGCAGCAGGTCGAGCACCTCGGCGCCGGTCACGGTGAAGTACTTGGACTCCTTGCCGGCGTAGCGGCGCAGCTCCTTCAGCGAGCTGAACATCGGGATCACCGGCTGCGGGGTGTTGTGCAGCGCCAGGAAGCCGGGGCGCTCGCCGCGCGGGCAGTAGACCTTGGAGGTGATGAAGATCGACTGGAAGTCCTCCACCGGCAGGCCGCCGGTGGTGAAGGCGCGGACGGCGTCGCTCAGCGACGGCGGCGACGGCTCGGGGTAGAGCGGCTGCTGGGGCTGCTGGGTCTGCCCGTAGCCGCCCATGCCGCCTGCGCCCATCCCGGCGCCCAGGTCAGGGCCCATTCCGGCGGGGTTCTGCTGCTGGTAGGGGCCGCCCTGGTAGCCGGGTCCGGCGCCGCTCGTCGTTTGCTCGTAGCCGTACACGGGGCCAAGGTTATCGAGTTCGACGCCACTCGGACGGCCCGGTGGGGTTGAAATAAGTTACCTGCGGGTAGCATCATAGTCATTACCGCTGGGTAGGGGACGCTGTCTGCACACCGTCCGCGCACATCCCGGCACCTACCGACGCGATGACCGGAGAAGGTTCCATGGGTCACTACAAGTCCAACCTCCGCGACCTTGAGTTCAACCTCTTCGAGGTGCTCGGGCGCGACGAGGTCTACGGCAGCGGTCCTTTCGCCGACATGGACGTGGAGACGGCGAAGAGCATCCTCGCCGAGATAGCCCGTCTCGCCGAGAACGAGCTGGCCGCCTCCTTCGCCGACGCCGACCGCAACCCGCCGGTCTTCGACCCGGAGACCAGCACCGCCCCGGTGCCGGAGACCTTCAAGAAGAGCTACCAGGCCTACATGGACGCCGAGTGGTGGCGCCTGGGCATCCCCGAGTCCATCGGCGGCACCCCCACCCCCTCCAGCCTGATCTGGGCCTACGCCGAGATGGTGCTGGGCTCCAACCCCGCGGTGTGGATGTACTCCTCCGGCCCGGCCTTCGCCGGCGTCATCGCCGAGGAGGGCACCGAGGAGCAGCTCAAGATCGCCCAGCTGATGGCCGACAAGCAGTGGGGCTCCACCATGGTGCTCACCGAGCCCGACGCGGGCTCGGACGTCGGCGCCGGCCGCACCAAGGCCGTCCGGCAGGACGACGGCTCCTGGCACATCGAGGGCGTCAAGCGCTTCATCACCTCGGGCGAGCACGACATGTCCGACAACATCGTCCACATGGTGCTGGCTCGCCCCGAGGGCCACGGCCCGGGCACCAAGGGCCTGTCCCTGTTCATCGTGCCGAAGTACGACTTCGACTGGGAGACCGGCGAGCTGGGCGAGCGCAACGGCGTCTACGCCACCAACGTCGAGCACAAGATGGGCCTCAAGGCGTCCAACACCTGCGAGCTGACCTTCGGAGCCAAGGCGCCGGCCCGCGGCTGGCTGCTCGGCGAGAAGCACGACGGCATCCGGCAGATGTTCCGCATCATCGAGTTCGCCCGGATGATGGTCGGCACCAAGGCCATCGCCACCCTCTCCACCGGCTACCTCAACGCCCTGGAGTACGCCAAGGAGCGCGTCCAGGGCCCCGACCTCGCCGAGTTCCTGGACAAGGCCGCGCCCCGGGTCACCATCACCCACCACCCCGACGTCCGCCGCTCGCTGCTGACGCAGAAGGCGTACGCCGAGGGCATGCGCGCCCTGGTGCTCTACACCGCCAGCGTCCAGGACGAGATCCAGCTGCTCAAGGCCCGCGGCGAGTCCGCCGACGCCGCCGAGCGCCTCAACGACCTGCTGCTGCCGATCGTCAAGGGCTACGGCTCGGAGAAGTCCTACGAGCAGCTCGCCCAGTCACTGCAGATCTTCGGCGGCTCCGGCTACCTGCAGGAGTACCCGGTCGAGCAGTACATCCGGGACGCCAAGATCGACACCCTCTACGAGGGCACC
The DNA here is from genome assembly GCF_004365705.1 of Streptomyces sp. 846.5. Classification (NCBI taxonomy): domain Bacteria; kingdom Bacillati; phylum Actinomycetota; class Actinomycetes; order Kitasatosporales; family Streptomycetaceae; genus Streptomyces; species Streptomyces sp. 846.5. Next base: position 3,901,003 of record NZ_SOBN01000001.1, on the reverse strand, counting down.
ACCGCCATCCAGGGCCAGGACTTCTTCTTCCGCAAGATCGTCAAGGACCAGGGCCAGGCCCTCACCGCGCTCTCCGAGCAGATCCAGAAGGCCATCGCCTCCGGCCTCGGCGGCGACGCACTGGCCGCCGAGCGTGAGCAGCTCGCCGCCTCGGCCGGCGACCTGGAGGCCATCGTCGGCGCCATGCTCAACCAGCTGGGCTCGGTCGAGCAGGACGTCCGGAACATGTACAAGGTCGGCCAGAACACCTCCCGGCTGCTGCTGGTCTCCGGCGACGTGGTCATCGGCTGGCTGCTGCTGCGCCAGGCGGCCGTGGCCCAGGCGAAGCTGGCCGAGGGTGGGACGTCCGAGAAGGACACCGCGTTCTACCAGGGCAAGGTCGCTGCGGCGCGCTTCTTCAGCCGGACCGTGCTGCCGACCGTGCACGCCCAGCGGCTGATCGCCGAGGGCATCGACAACGCCATCATGGACCTTCCGGAGGCTGCGTTCTGATCCGGGTTCCGATCCGGACCGGTCTGCTCCGCCAGGATCCTTGACCAGATCTTGAGCGAGACGATGTAGGACAAGAACACGTCAAGGGGCACTTCTCCGACACCGGCCCCTTGCCGTACAGAGAATGCGGTCCGCGGCCGGGCGTAGGCTCGGACGGCAGGAAACGAGGGCGGGGCTCTTCCCAGGAAGGGCCCCGCCCCCGTACCCAGCCCTCCCCTCACCCCTGGAGCAGCATTGACCAGCGCAGCCGGCGCGGGCGGCGTCGCCTTCGACCGCAGCCACACCGACGACCTCATCGCCTACCTGCAGGCCAGCCCCTCGCCGTACCACGCGGTGGCCAGCGCCGCGCAGCGGCTGGAGAAGGCGGGCTTCCGGCAGGTCGAGGAGACCGCTTCCTGGGAGGGCACAGCGGGAGGGCGCTATGTCATCCGCGGTGGTGCGCTCATCGCCTGGTACGTCCCCGAGGGTGTGACCGCGGCGACCCCGTTCCGCATCGTCGGCACCCACACCGACTCGCCCAACCTGCGGGTCAAGCCGGTTCCGGACACCGGCTCGGTCGGCTGGCGCCAGGTCGCCGTGGAGATCTACGGCGGCGTCCCGCTGAACACCTGGCTGGACCGCGACCTCGGGCTCTCCGGACGGCTCGCGCTGCGCGACGGCACCGCCAGGCTGGTCCAGCTCGACGAGGCGCTGCTGCGGGTGCCGCAGCTGGCTATCCACCTGGACCGCCAGGTCAACGACGGCATGACGCTGGACAAGCAGCGGCACCTCACCCCGGTCTGGGGCCTGGGCCGGCCCACCGAGGGCGCGCTGATCGACTACGTCGCCCGCAGCGCCGACCTGGACCCGGACGAGGTGGTCGGCTGGGACCTGATGACGCACGACGTCCAGCCGCCGTCCTACCTGGGCCGCGACCGCGAGCTGCTGGCGGCGCCGCGCCTGGACAACCTGCTCTCGGTGCACGCCGCCACGGCCGCGCTGGCCGCGGTCGCCTCCGCGCCGGGCGCCGCAGAACTGCCGTACCTCCCGGTGCTCGCCGCCTTCGACCACGAGGAGAACGGCAGCGAGTCCGACACCGGCGCCCAGGGCCCGCTGCTCGGCAACGTCCTGGAGCGCTCGGTGTTCGCCCGCGGCGGCAGCCTGGAGGACCGCGCCCGCTCGCTGGCCGGGACGATCTGCCTGTCCTCGGACATGGGCCACGCGGTGCACCCCAACTACAGCGAGCGGCACGAGCCGGGGCACCATCCGCTCCCGAACGGCGGCCCGATCCTCAAGGTCAACGTCAACAACCGCTATGCCACCAACGGCGTCGGCCGGGCGGTCTTCGCCGCGGCCTGCGAGCGGGCCGGGGTGCCCTGGCAGAGCTTCGTCTCCAACAACTCGATGCCCTGCGGCACCACCATCGGCCCGATCACCGCGGCCCGGCTGGGCATCGCCACGGTGGACTGCGGCATCGCGGCGCTGTCGATGCACTCGGCCCGCGAGCTGTGCGGGGCCGACGACCCGTACCTGCTGGCGGCGGCGCTCAAGGCGTTTCTGGAGGGCTGAGCGCCACCGCTGCTGGTTGCTGCACATGCATGGCTTGTCGCGCAGTTCCTCGCGCCCCTGAGCATCTGCAACTGAGCCAGTTGCAGATGCTCAGGGGTGCGAGGAACTGCGCGGCCAACCAGGCACACGCCGTAGCCCGTGCAGCACCGCGCTACCCGTCCATCCCTGCAAGCACGAGCGGCAGCCGCGAGGCCGCCCCCTCCACCAGTCGGACCGGGACGCCCCAGTCCTGCTGGTGCACGTGGCAGGTCGGGTACTCGATCGCCGGATCGTCGTCGCAGGACGCGGCCATCGCGCTGATGTGCAGCACGCCCTCGGTGACGGCCGGGTTCAGCCGCAGCTCGCGGTCGAGCGCGGTGTCCGAGCCCTCGCCGGAGATCAGCAACTCGGGCGGGGTGGAGCTGACGAGCAGTCGGGTGGCGGGCCCGAAGCTCTCGTCCAGCTTCTGTCCGGCCGGGGGCGTGAAGATCACGTCGAGCCGCAGCGCGCCCGGGGCGACCTCGGTCGCCGGACGCTGGGTGCGGTGCGCCGCCGCCTCGACCTGGACCGCCTCCTCGGGCAGCCGGAGTCGGGTGAGCCGGTGCCGGGCCGACTCGACGACGACGATGTCCCCGTCGACGACCACCGCGCCGGAGGGCTCGCGCAGGTCGGTGGCCAGGGTGGTGACCTCGCCGCTGCTCGGGTCGTAGCGGCGCAGGGCGTGGTTGTAGGTGTCCGCGATCGCGACCGAGCCGTCGGGCAGCACGGTCACCCCGAGCGGGTGCTGCAGCAGCGCCTGTCCGGCCGCGCCGTCCCGGTGCCCGAAGTCGAACAGACCGGTGCCCACCGCGGTGCTGACCTCGTGCGTGCCGGCGGCGACCCAGCGCACGGCCGAGGTCTCCGAGTCGGCCACCCAGAGCCGCTCCCCGTCCGGGCTGACGGCCAGTCCGGACGGCTGGGCGAACCAGGCCTCCTCCGCCGGGCCGTCGACCAGGCCCTCGTTGGTGGTCCCGGCCGCGACGGCGACCGTCCCCTCCACCGGGTCCCAGGCCCACAGCTGGTGGGTGCCGGCCATGGCGATCCAGACCCGGCCGTCGAACCAGGCGACGTCCCAGGGCGAGGAGAGGTCGACCTCGCGGGCCGGGCCCGAAGTCGCCGAGTTCTGCCACCACTGGCGGCCGGTCCCGGCCACCGTGGTCACCTCGCCACTGGCCAGGTCCACCCGGCGCAGTGCGTGGTTGACGGTGTCGGCGACCACCACCGCGCCGCCTTCTTCTCCGGGCAGCAGCGCCAGGCCCTGCGGCTCGCTGAACCGCGCGGCGCCGGCCGGTCCGTCCACGAACCCGCGCTCGCCGTCGCCGATCCGGCGCAGCACGGTCTCGCCGTCCTCGGCCAGCTCGACCAGCGAGTGGTGCCCCGAGTCGGCCACCAGGTAGCCGCCGTGCGGCAGTCGCACCGCCTTGCCGGGGAAGCGCAGCGCCCCGGGCTCGGCCACCGGCGGGACGTAGGGGCTGTCGCCGCGCCGCAGCGTCCCCTTGGCGGCGTGCTCCGCCTCCAACTCCTCCACCAGGGCGGCGATGGCGTGCGCATGGCCCTCACCCGCGTGCTGCGCGACGACGTACCCCTCGGGGTCCACCACCACCAGCGTCGGCCAGGCCCGCACCGCGTACTGTTTCCAGGTCACCAGCTCCGGGTCGTCCAGCACCGGATGCGCCACGTCGTACCGCGCCACCGCATCGACCACCGCACCGTGCTCGGCCTCGTGCGCGAACTTGGGCGAGTGCACGCCGACGATCACCAGGGTGTCGCGGTGCTTCTCCTCCAGCTCGCGCAGCTCGTCCAGGACGTGCAGGCAGTTGATGCAACAGAAGGTCCAGAAGTCGAGCAGAACGATCTTCCCCCGGAGGTCGCCGAGGGTGAGTTCCTTGCCGCCGGTGTTGAGCCAACCGCCCTTGCCGACCAGTTGGGGAGCGCGAACGCGTGCACGTGAAGCCATGTCCCCATCCAACAGCATGCCGCTGGGGCGCATTCCGGGGCCCGGTTCGCCGCCGGACAGTGGGAGAGTCGTCCGGAGCGGCTAGGAACTCCCTCCTGCGGGAAGGCGTCCTACTCGGTACAGGACCACTCCCGGAGGCGAAACGTCATGAAGTTCCTGATGCGGGACCGGATGTTCTCGATCGGTGACGATCACTGGATCACCACCGAGCACGGCGACAAGGCGTTCCTGGTCGACGGCAAGGTGCTGCGGATCTCCGACACCTTCGAGCTGAAGGACCCGTCCGGGGTCAAGGTCGCGGTGATCAAGAAGAAGATCGTCAGCGTCCGTGACGCCATGAAGATCGAGCGGGACGGCGAGACGCTCGCCACCGTGAAGAAGAAGCTGTTCACCCCGTTCCGCGACAAGTACGAGGCGAAGCTCGCCGACGGACGCGAGTTCGAGGTGCACGGCAACATCCTCGACCACGAGTTCGACATCGAGGACGACAACGGGGACCGGGTGGCCCGGATCTCGCGCAAGTGGTTCAGTTTCCGCGACACCTACGGCATCGACATCGAGGACGGCCAGGACGTCCCGCTGCTGCTGTGCGTGGCGGTGTGCGTGGACCACCTGCAGCGGCTGGAGGGGCACGAGGACTGACGGACGGGGGCCGGTGGTTCGCCCGGCAGCAGTTCCAGGAGCAGCGCGTCGCCGTCCTTCGGGCGGGGCGCGCTGTTCGTGTCCTGGCGCGGTTTGGTCCCCACTGCCTCCTTGAGTGGAATAGACTCAACTTACGTCATGCTGTACATGGCAATAACGTGACGACAGCAGAGCACGGGAGGACATACAAGCGTGGACGCGAGCAAGCTCACCACCAAGGCACAGGAAGCCCTGTCGGCGGCGATCCGGCAGGCGTCGAGCGCGGGCAACCCCGATGTCACCCCGGTGCATCTGCTGCTCGCGCTGCTGGAGCAGCCGGAGGGCATCGCCGGCCCGCTGCTGGAGGCCGTCGGCGCGGACCTGCCGCGGATCCGGGCGGCCGCCACCCGGCAGCAGAACGCGCTGCCCACGGCCCGGGGCTCGACCGTGTCCGGGCCGCAGCTGGCCCGGCAGACCGTCGCCACCCTCAACGAGGCCGCCGCCCGCGCCGCGGAGCTGGACGACGCCTTCGTCTCCACCGAGCACCTGCTGGTCGGCCTCGCCGCCGAGGGTGGTCCGGTCGCCGAGCTGCTCAAGGGCGAGGGCGCCACCGCCAAGGCGCTGCTGGCGGCCTTCAAGGAGGTCCGGGGCAGCGCGCGGGTCACCTCCGCCGACCCCGAGGGCACCTACAAGGCGCTGGAGAAGTACGGCACCGACCTGACCCAGGCCGCCCGCGACGGCAAGCTGGACCCGGTGATCGGCCGGGACCAGGAGATCCGCAGGGTCGTCCAGGTGCTGTCCCGCCGGACCAAGAACAACCCGGTGCTGATCGGCGAGCCCGGCGTCGGCAAGACCGCCGTGGTCGAGGGGCTGGCCCAGCGCATCGTCGCCGGCGACGTCCCCGAGTCGCTGCGCGGCAAGCGGCTGGTCTCGCTGGACCTCAGCGCGATGGTCGCCGGGGCGAAGTACCGCGGTGAGTTCGAGGAGCGGCTGAAGGCGGTGCTCGCGGACATCAAGCAGTCCGAGGGCGAGGTCGTCACCTTCATCGACGAGCTGCACACCCTGGTCGGCGCGGGCGCCGGCGGGGACTCCGCGATGGACGCCGGCAACATGCTCAAGCCGATGCTGGCCCGCGGCGAGCTGCGGATGGTCGGCGCGACCACCCTGGACGAGTACCGCGAGCGGATCGAGAAGGACGCCGCGCTGGAGCGCCGCTTCCAGCAGGTCATGGTCGGCGAGCCCTCGGTCGAGGACTCCATCGCCATCCTGCGCGGTCTGAAGTCCCGCTACGAGGCGCACCACAAGGTGCAGATCTCCGACGCAGCCCTGGTCGCCGCCGCGACCCTGTCCAACCGCTACATCACCTCCCGCTTCCTGCCCGACAAGGCCATCGACCTGGTCGACGAGGCAGCGTCCCGGCTGCGGATGGAGATCGACTCCTCCCCGGTGGAGATCGACGAGCTGCAGCGCGCCGTCGACCGGCTGCGGATGGAGGAGATGGCGCTGGACAAGGAATCCGACGCGGCCTCGGTGGAGCGGCTGGCGCGGCTGCGCCGCGACCTGGCCGACCGCCAGGAGCAGCTGGCCGGGCTCACCGCCCGCTGGCAGGCCGAGAAGGCGACCCTGAACAAGGTCGGCGAGCTCAAGGAGCGCCTGGACGACCTGCGCGGCCAGGCCGAGCGGGCCCAGCGCGACGGCGACTTCACCACCGCCTCCCGGCTGATGTACGCGGACATCCCAGCCGCCGAGCAGGAGCTCGCCGAGGCGCAGGACGACGCGCGTTCCGAGGCCACCAGCGCCTCCATGGTCAAGGAGGAGGTCGGCCCGGACGATGTCGCCGACGTGGTGGCCTCCTGGACCGGCATCCCGGCCGGGCGGCTGCTGGAGGGGGAGACCGCCAAGCTGCTCCGCATGGAGGACGAGCTGGGCCGCCGCCTGATCGGGCAGACCACCGCGGTGCGGGCGGTCTCCGACGCGGTGCGGCGCTCCCGCTCCGGCATCGCCGACCCCGACCGTCCGACCGGCTCCTTCCTGTTCCTGGGGCCGACCGGGGTCGGCAAGACCGAGCTGGCGAAGGCCCTGGCCGACTTCCTCTTCGACGACGAGCGGGCCATGGTCCGCATCGACATGAGCGAGTACAGCGAGAAGCACAGCGTGGCCAGGCTGGTCGGCGCCCCGCCCGGCTACGTCGGCTACGAGGAGGGCGGCCAGCTCACCGAGGCCGTCCGGCGCCGCCCGTACAGCGTGGTGCTGCTGGACGAGGTGGAGAAGGCCCACCCCGAGGTCTTCGACATCCTGCTGCAGGTCCTGGACGACGGCCGGCTGACGGACGGTCAGGGGCGGACGGTGGACTTCCGGAACTCGATCCTGATCCTCACCTCCAACCTCGGCTCGCAGTGGCTGATCGACCCCACGCTGGACGACGCGGTCAAGAAGGAGCGGGTGCTGGAGACGGTCCGCACCTCCTTCAAGCCCGAGTTCCTCAACCGGCTCGACGACATCGTGGTCTTCGACCCGCTGGGGACCGAGGAGCTGGCCCGGATCGTCGACCTCCAGGTCGCGTCCCTGGCCAAGCGGCTCACCGACCGCAGGCTCACCCTGGACGTCACCCCGGCCGCCCGCGACTGGCTCGCCCTGACCGGGTACGACCCGGCCTACGGCGCCCGCCCGCTGCGCCGGCTGGTCCAGTCGGCCATCGGCGACCAGCTCGCCCGCGCCATCCTGAGCGGCGAGGTCCGCGACGGCGACACCGTCGTGGTGGACTCCGCACCGGACGCGGACCGGCTCACCGTCGGCCCGGCGGAGCGCACGGCCACCTCCTTCGAGAAGAAGTAAGGCCCGCCGCCCGCGGTCCCCGGCACCGCGGGCCCCGGAACCCCGTCACAGGGGCTTCCGGGGCTTCGCCGGGCCCCCGGGATGAGGCAGGATGGGGTCGGTAAGTTCATTCGAAGGGAACCCGGCCAAGTTATGAGCATCGACCCGTCTTCCATCCCCTCCTTCGGGGTGCCGCAGCCGCAGCCGTCGGGCCAGGACGGGCCGCCGCCGGTCGTCGTGCCCAACCAGGAGCTGGTCACCCAGCTGCTGGACCAGATGGAGCTGAAGCACGCCGTGGACGAGGAGGGCGACCTGCTCGCCCCCTGGGAGGGCTTCCGCGTCTACTACATGTTCCGCGGCGAGCAGAAGGAGCTCTTCGCCGTCCGCGCCTTTTACGACCGGCCCCACCCGATCGAGAAGAAGGCCGAGCTGCTGGAGGCCCTGGACGAGTGGAACCGGGAGACCCTCTGGCCGAAGGTCTACACCCACGTCCACGACGACGGCGTGGTCCGGGTCATCGGCGAGTCGCAGATGATCGTCGGCATGGGCGTCAACATCAACTACTTCGTGGCGATGACGGCCAACTGGACCCAGGCCGCAGTCGGCTTCGACCAGTGGCTCGTCGAGCGCCTCGGCCTCGCCACCGACGTCGACAAGGACGAGGACGCCGACGGCACGGTCGAGGGCGACGCCGAGAACAACGGCACCGAGGACGGCCCGGCCGAGAGCTGACCGCTGCGGCGGGCGGGATTCCCGGGGTTCGGTGCGGACAGGGTCCGCACCGAACCCCGCCTGCCGAGGTGGATTCCCCGACGCTTACTCTTGGCGGCGCTGCCGGTAACAGGCCTGGTCAGCGCTGACTGAAAAGACAAGAAGCATGCGGCGTCGACGCTCTCCACTCATATCCACGACCGTGCTGGCCTCACTCGCGGTTTTGGCGAGCGGCCTCGGAACCGGCTCGGCACATGCCGCCGATCCCACGGCGCTGTACGTCAATGTCGCTGCGGCCGGCTGCAGCGACACCGGCCCCGGCAGCCAGTCCGTGCCCTTCTGCCAGATCCAGGCTGCCGCGGCCGCGGCGACGGCCGGCGACACGGTGAACGTCAGCTACGGGACCTATCAGCCGGTGACCTTCACGAACTCGGGCACCGCCGATGCCCCGATCACCTTCACCGGCGTCGGCGCGCCGACAGAGTACGGCTTCCCTGCCATTCAGGGCGGCACCAGCCCGGCGATGGACTTCGTCGGGGTGCACGACATCGATCTGAACGGGTTCGTCGCGGGCGGCGCCGCCTCGGCCGCGGTGGCCGTTGACGGAGCCTCGGCGGACATCTCCTTCTCCAGGATGCGGATCGGTGCCACCGCCGGCTGGGGCGTGACTGTCGGATCAGGGGCACAGCACGTCACGTTGGCCGACACCCACGTCGTGACGACGAAGCAGGGCGGGGTCTCGGCGACCGGCACGACGGGGATCGTCATGGCGGGCGACACCGTCTTCTCGCCGTGCGGCGAGGCCGTCAGCCTCGCCGACGGCTCCTCCGGGAGCATCGAGAACACCGTGATCAGCGGGAGCACCACCGCCTGCGACCCGCTCCACGGTCCGGCCCAGATCAATGTGGACGCCTCCTCGGCCGCGGCGGGTGTCATCGCCGACTACAACGCGGTCAACCCTCCGGCCGGGGGCGTCGACTACAGCTGGGCGGGCACCGAGTACAGCACCGCCGACGCCTTCGCGGCGGCCACCGGGCAGGGTGGGCACGACCTCGACCAGACCGACGGATCCTTCAGCGGGCTCGCCGGACCGGCGGAGCACTCGCTGCTGATCAACTCGGCCGACGCCAACGCCCCCGGCGAGCTCGCCACCGACATCCAGGGCCACGTGCGGATCGAGGATCCCCTCGTCCCCAGCACCGGTACCGGAACCGGCGGCTACGACCGCGGCGCCTACCAGTTCCAGGACCCGCTGTACTTCAGCCTCAGAGGCTTCTACCAGGTGGGGAACATCGCTCCGTACCGGCCCACGGTGACAGTCTCCAGCCTGTACAACCCGTGGAATGACCAACTGCTCTACAGCTTCGACTTCGGCGACGGCAGCCCGGCGACCGCCTTCTCGGCGGCGACGTCCGCAACGCACGACTACACCACGGGATCGGACCTCAGGGGGTTCCCGCTGACCGTGACGGCCAAGGCTGCGGACGGCCGGACCTGGACGGACAAGTTCTACGTCCAGGTCGCCACCGTGCGCCTGAGCGCGGCGCTGACCTCGAGCAGGCAGGTGGACCTCCCGGACACGGTCTCGTTCCACTACACGACCACCAGTTCCTGGCCCGTCGTCAGCGACATCATCGACTTTGGTGACGGCACCACGCAGACCGCGACCTCGGCTTCGGGCAGCTTCTCCCACACCTACGCCCAGCCCGGCACCTACGACGTCACGGACACGGTCAACAACGGGAACACCAGCACTGCCAACACTCAGATCCAGGTGACCGCAGGAACCGCCTTCGTCCCGGTCAGCCCGGTGCGGATCCTGGACACTCGGCACGGAATCGGCGCAGCCCAGCAGCAGGTGGGGCCCGGCGGTGTGCTGAAACTGAAGGTCGCAGGCGCGAACGGTATCCCAGCCACCGGGACCGCGGCGGTGACCATGAACCTCACCGATGTGAACGCCACCTCCGGTGGATACGTCACCGCCTACCCCGACGGGACTTCGCGCCCCGTCGCCTCCAATCTCAACTTCCTTGCCGGACAGGTGAACCCGAACCTGGTGACGGTGCCGGTGGGCGCTGACGGCTATGTCGACCTCTACAACGACGCCGGTCGGGTGGACCTGGTCGCGGACGTGCAGGGCTACTACACCACCAGCAGCGACGGCAGTGCGTTGAAGTCGGACTATGCGGCCGCGACACCCACCCGCGTCCTGGACACCCGCAGTGGCATCGGCGCCAGGAAGGGAACCGTCGCCGCCGGCCGCACTGTCGCGTTCAAGCTCCCTGCCCTGCCCGCCAACGCCACGGCGGCGAACCTCAACGTCACCGAGACCGGCGCGACCGTCGGCGGCTATGTGACGGCGTACTGCGGCACCGCCGCAACCCCGCCCAGCACCGCGTCCGACCTGAACTTCCGCAAGGGGCAGACCACGTCGAACCTGGTCGCCGTCCCTGTCTGCGCGGGCGGCTACGTCAGCCTGTACAACGCGTCCGGAAGTGTCTCCCTGGTCGCCGACCTTCAGGGCTACTACAGCACCAGCAGCGGCAACCCCTTCGTCCCGGTGACGCCCACCCGACTCCTGGACACCCGGGAGAAGGGCAGCATCGGTCCGCTCCACGCGAATGACACCGTCTTCGTCGGCGCGGACATGAACTCCGCCGGTGCTTCCATGCTGGTGAACGTCACTGGCGTCAGCCCCACCACCGCCACCTGGCTGAGCGCTTTCGGCGGTGGCGCGCTACCCGCCACCAGCAATCTCGACCTCACCGCCGGGGAGACCCGCCCGGTCCTCGCTGCGGTACCGGTCTACCTCGACTCCAACGGTGACCCCGGTGGCTTCCATCTCCACAACTACGCTGGTCAGGTCGGTGTCGTTGCCGATCTTGAGGGCTACTTCAGCTGACCCTCCATCAGTTGGGACTGTAGGTCGCGGTCGGGCGCCAGTCCGGGCAGAGCAGGGGCCAGGTGCTGCCGGCCGGGGTGAGCCGGACGGGGGTGCTGGCGGTCAGGCCGTGGGCGAGGCGGGCCAGGGCCAGGGCGAGGGCGGTGGTGAGGCCGTACTTGTTCATCAGGGCGGCGCGGTACTGGGCGCCGAGGTCGGCGGTGCCCAGCGCGGCCCTGGCCGGGGACTGGCCGCCGGTGCGGACGCCGTGGGCGTCGCAGGGGGCGACCAGGACGCCGGGGCGGCGCCGGATCCGGACGGCGACCGGCGAGTCCGCCGGCAGCAGCACCCCCAGGGCGTCGCCGTCGGCAACCACCTTGCACACCACGCTGGATGAGCTCCCGTCAGGGGAGTACGCGGTGAGCAGGAGATGGCTGCTCTCCGAGAGCTGCCGGGTCCTGCCGTGGCGGTGCCTCGTCAGTGCCATGGCCGTTCGCCTCCTGAGGAGTCGCCTTGGGTATCTGGGCTGCCTCGCCGTACCAGCTGCGGGAGAGCAGCGCCCGGAGCCGTTCCGCCGGGTGCACCGTGCGGCGTACGCCGTTGGGGTCCACTGCTGGTGGCAGCTCCACCGGCCGGTACTGCTCGTGTGCGGTGAGCACATGCAGCCGCGCGGCCGGGAGCGGCTCGTGGACCTCGACGAACTCACCGTGCGGCAGGCGCTTGATGGTGCCGGTCTCGCGCCCGTGCAGCACCTTCTCCCGGTCGATCCGCTGCAGGCCGATGCACCAGCGCTTGGTGATGGTGAACGCCGCCACCGGCACCACGAAGAAGCCGATCCGGCAGGCCCAGGTGATGGCGTTGACGGAGATGCCGAAGCGCAGGGCGAACAGGTCGTTGCCGCCGGCGGCGAGCAGCAGCAGGTACTCGGCGATCCAGGCGACGCCGACCCCGGTCCGGACCGGGGCGTTGCGCGGGCGGTCCAGGATGTGGTGCTCGCGTCTGTCGCGGGTGATCCAGCTCTCCAGGAACGGGTAGACCGCTATGGACACCAGCACCAGCGGGAACAGCGTCAGCGGGACCAGGATGCCCATTTCCAGGGTGTGGCCCCAGCCTCTGATCTCCCAGCCGGGCATGATCCGGATCAGCCCCTCGGCCATGCCCAGGTACCAGTCCGGCTGGGCGTCGGTGGACACCTGGTCGGGTCGGTAGGGGCCGTAGGCCCAGATCGGGTTGACCGTGGCGACGGCGGCCACCACCGCGGTCACCCCGAAGACCAGGAAGAAGAAGCCGCCGGCCTTGGCGACGTAGACCGGGAACAGCGGGGCGCCGACCACGTTCTTCTCGCTGCGGCCGGGGCCCGCGAACTGGGTGTGCTTGTGGTAGAAGACCAGGATCAGATGGGCCGTCAGCAGAGCCACCATGACGCCCGGGATCAGCAGCACATGGATGGTGAAGAAGCGCGGGATGATGTCGCTCCCGGGGAACTGCCCGCCGAAGAGGAACATGGCGATGTACGTGCCGACCACCGGCGTCGCCAGCACCGCGCCCTCGACGAAGCGGATGCCGGTGCCGGACAGCAGGTCGTCCGGGAGTGAGTAGCCCAGCAGTCCGTCGAAGAGGCCGAGCACCAGCAGGGTGAAGCCGAACAGCCAGTTGATCTCGCGGGGCTTGCGGAACGCGCCGGTGAAGAAGACGCGCATCATGTGCACCGTCATCCCGGCGACGAAGACGATGGCGGCCCAGTGGTGGATCTGGCGGATCAGCAGGCCGCCGCGGACGTCGAAGCTGATGTCCAGGGTGGACTTGTAGGCCTCCGACATCCGGATGCCGTCCAGCGGGGTGTAGCTGCCGTGGTAGACGACCTCGCCCATGCTGGGCCGGAAGAACAGGGTCAGATAGATGCCGGTGAGAATGATGATGATGAAGCTGTAGAGGCAGATCTCGCCGAGCATGAACGACCAGTGGTCCGGGAACAGCTTGCGCAGGTTGGCCTTGGCCATCGCGTAGAGGCCGAGCCGGCCGTCGACCCAGTCCGCGGCCGCGACCGCCGGGCCCTCCTCCGGTTCCGCCTCCTGCTGCGACTCCTGTTGTGCCTCCCGCTGTGACTCCTGCTGCGACATGGAGCACCCCCTGCGATCAAGTGGGGTCAGCTCCCCACTTCCCGAAAGAGATCGTAGCAGCAACCGGACAGGTGTCCCCGGTTACCCTGTTATCCTACTGCCATGCACGTCAGCCACGCTCGCCCCACGGACACCCCGCCGCTGCGGGCGGACGCCCGGCGCAACCGGGAGGCGGTGATCGCCGCGGCTCGCGAGGTCTTCGCCGCCCAGGGGCTGGACGCCCCGCTGGACGAGATCGCCCGCCGGGCCGGCGTCGGCAACGCCACCCTCTACCGGCGCTTCACCACCCGGCAGGCCCTGATCGAGGCGGTCTTCCACGACGGCCTCGCCACGGTGCTGCGCGCCAGCGAACAGGCGCGCGAGGCCGAGGACGCCTGGGCCGGCCTGACCGCCCTGGAGGAGGAGATCTGTGCGCTGCTGGTCACCGACCACGGCGCCAAGGACCTGCTCACCACCGGAATCCGCGGCATACCGACACTGGACGCGCTGAAGCAGCACAACCTGGAGACGGTCACCCTTCTGGTCCACCGGGCCCAGCGGCAGGGCAGCATGCGCACCGACGTCACCCCGGAGGACCTGCTGGTCAGCCTGGGCGCCCTGTGCGGCGCCGTACCCGCGCTCTCCGCGGCGGCGCCCGACGCCTGGCGCCGCTACCTCGCGCTGCTGCTGGACGGCTTCCGCGCCGAGGGCGCCCGCCCCCTCCCCGCGCCGACCCTCACCCGGGCCCAGCTGGACACCGCCATGCACGAACTCGCCGCCCCGGTGCGCGCCTGAGCCCCCGATGACGGTTCGGCGTAGCGTGATACGTACGCGATAGGTACGTCACAGGTGGGGGGCCGGCTCCGGAGGCTGCCATGACCCGCCCGCACCGATTCCACCTCGACCACGCCGGGCACTCGATCACCGTCGAGGCACGCACCGGGCACACCCCGGTGGTCACCCTGCTCGTCGACGGCAAGGAGGTCGGCTACCGCCATCAGCGCGGCGCCGACGCCACCGTCCTCAGCGGCGAACTGCCCGACGACCCCCCGCAGCCCTTCGAACTCCGCCTGGATCACCTCCGCCACGCCACCCGCTCGCTGACCTGCACCCTGCTCCTGGACGGCCGCGAGATCCCGATGCCCGAACGCACCCCCGTCTAGAGAGCCGATTGCACCGGGAACGCCTGCCCGAAGCGACAGGTGAACGTCAACTCAACGTCATGGAGCGGGCGGCTGACCAGGCCAAAGATGGTTCTTGTTCGGGCCGGGGTCCGGTATCGCGGGTCCCGCCTCAGTGCCTTGTCGAAGGAGCAGCATTGAACCTCCGCAGGAAGCTCGCAGGAGTCGCAGCAGTGGGTGCCGTCCTGGCCGGAACCGTGGCCGTCGCCGCGCCGGCGCAGGCCAACGACCCGTGGAACGGCTCGTGGTCGTGGATCCAGTGCCCGTACAGCTCGGGTGGGGCGGGCCAGATCAGCTTCACCGAGGGGACGAGCTACAGCGGTGCCTGCGTCCGGTTCACCGGCACCTGGCATGCGATGAACGGCTACTACTCGGGCCAGCCCGCCACGTTCTACATCAACGGCGACTCGGTCCAGGGGCACGTGAAGTCGGCCGACAACGAGGTCAACTGCCAGGCCGACCTCTACACCGGCTACTACGGCACCGGTTCGGTCCACCACCAGTACGCGTACACCTCGTCCCCCAACGTCGGGTCGGGCTACCTCGGTTCCCTCGGCTGGAACTGCTGAGCGCGGACTGACCGAAGCGGTGCGGGTGCCGCGCTCGGTGATTCCGAGCGCGGCACCCGTGCCTTCCGACACCAGACGAAGGTCGACCATGCCCAACCGGGAACCGAGCCCCAGCGGTCGTGGCGTCGCCCGCGCCCGACTGCGCGCCCTCCCTGCCGTGACCATCCTGCTTCTGTCGATCACCGGCTGTTCGGCCGCACTGGCGAGCCAGCCGCCCGGATCCGCCGGCACCCAGCCCCCTGCCGCCACGTCGGAAGCACCGAGTGGTGCCGCGGCGGCCTTCGAACTTCCCGTCGACGCCTATCAACTCTCCCAGCCGCAACGCGCCGCCCAGCTCAGGGCGACGGATCTGCTGCTTCAGCAGTGCATGGCGCGATTCGGGTACGCCTTCCCGGTGCCCACCACGCCCCAGACCGGCCCGGTGGCGGAGAACGCCTTCCGCTACGGGCCGGTGACGGCGGATCAGGCGGCCGACGGCTACCTGTGGATGGTCGACCACGGCTCGACGGACCTGGCGGCGGCGCAGCTGTCACGGGCCGAGCAGGCCATGCCGAGCGCGGAGACGGCGGTCATGCTGGGCCGGGGCGCGGCGAAGACTTCCGGGGAGCCGGTCCCGGCGGGCGGGTGCGTCGGCGAGATGAAGCGCAGGATCGTCGCCGGTGGCGGGACGTACGGCGACTCCGGCCTCGTCCAGGAGGTCGACCAGGCCAGTTACACGGATTCGCTGACCGCGCCGCGCGTCGTCGCCGTGTTCAGGGCGTGGTCCTCCTGCATGGCCGCCCAGGGCTACCGCTACCCGACTCCACTGGACCCGATGAGGGACAACTCCCTGTTCGCGGTGGATGCGTCGCCCGCGGCCGGCCAGGGAGCCACCCAGTCGCAGGCCGCCTCCAGCGGCGGCGGCCTGCGGAACCCCCCGTCGGCGCGACAGATCGCCGTGGCCCGGGCGGACGTCGCCTGCAAGTCGCGGACCAGGCTGGTCACCGTCTGGTCCTCGGTCGAGACCGGGCTCCAGCAGCAGGACATCCGGAAGCACGCGCAGGAGTTCGCCACGCTCAAGGGTCAACTCCTGGCCACGGTACGGAACATCAGCGCCATCGTCGGCTGACCGGGCTCCGTGCCGTCACGGGGGGCGGCACGGAGCCCGGTCAGCCGGCGCTGACGTTCGTGACCAGGCGCCGGGTCAGGGCGAGGTCGGCGCCGCCGGTGTTCTTCTGGTCGTTGTAGATGGTGGTGACGACGAGGTCGCCGACCCGGACGGCTATCAGCGTGGTGCCGCCGGCGAGTTCGGGCGAGGTGGTGACCGCCTCCACCGCGTCGTCGCCGAGGCTGGTGAGGCTCTTGTGGGTCGTGTGGGCGCTGTAGGCCGTGCCGTTCTGCTTGATCTTGGCGTTGGCGCACTCGGTGAAGACCTTCCGCAGCGCGGTCATCACGGCCTTGGCGTCGTTGCCCTGGTAGCCGTCGACCTCCTGGCCGAAGAGGTCCTGCGCGGAGTCGGTGTAGTCGTTCTGCGCGAACGAGAGGCTGCTCAGGCCGGCGGAATTGATCCAGCTGGTGCCCTGGATCGCATCGCACGCCTTCGAGGCGGACACGGTGGAGGGGGAGGCGGACGGGTTGTAGCCGTCGCCGGTGTTGACCGTGCCGGCGGAGTCGATGCTGAACCCCTTCGACAGCGCCGACGCAGGCAGCAGCAGGGAGTTGAGCTTCTTCCCGGTGGGCGGGGCGGAGGCGGACGGCGTGGCGGCGGAGTCCCCGGCGGGCGTCGCGGAAGCCGCTCCCGCCGTGCCCGACGATGCCGCCGCAGCGCCCGCGGTGCTGCCGCTGGAGGCGGAGGTGGAGCTGGAGGAGCAGGCGGTCAGGCCGAGGGCCGCTGTGGCGCAGAGGGCGGTCAGAGCGATCCGGCGAAGAGGCGCAGACATGACGAGGTGTGGACCTTCCAGGAAGGAATGAGGGTGATCGGCGGGATAATCAGACCATGTTCTGTGAACACCGTCAACAGAACTATCTGATGTGAAGGCTGCTGTGTATGATCGGCCGTCGGTGACTGCAGAAGGTGGGGTGCGAGATGGTGCAGGGCGACGGGGCCGCGGTCACGGCAGGCGGGATCGCCCGGCTGGCCGGTGTGGGTCGCGCCGCCGTCAGCAACTGGCGGCGGCGCCACGCGGACTTCCCCCGGCCGGTCGGCGGCACCGACACCAGCCCGACCTTCGACCTGGCCGAGGTCGAGCGATGGTTGCGCGACCAGGGGAAGATCGGTCAGGTCCCGGCCCGGGAACGGGTCTGGCAGCAGGTCGAGCAGGACCCCGACGGAGCCCTTGTCGCCCTGCAACTGGCGGGCTCGCTCCTGGTGCTGATGCATCATCAGTCCGAAGCCGACCCGGCCCCCACCACTGCGGGCGGCCGGTCCCGGGCAGTTCGGCTGGCGTCGGCGCTCGCCGCCGCACTGCGCGAACGGCTGGGCGACGACCACCCGGTCCCGGTTCCGGGCGCGGAGACGATCTCCGCCCGCTCGGCACTGCTGCAGGGCGTCGTCGAACTGGCCGCCGAACTGGGTGCCCGGCAGGCGTTCGAGTTCCTGCTGGGCCGCCATCTGGAGTCCGGGCCGCGCCAGTACACGCTGACCCCGGCCGAACCGGCCGAGCTGATGGCCGAACTCGCCGGCCCCGCGGCCCAGGTGCTGGATCCCGCCTGCGGCTTCGGCGGCCTGCTCCGCGCCGCCGGAGCGTCCGGCGCGCTCCTCGGCCAGGAGGCGGACCCCGGGCCTGCGGCGCTCACCGCCCTGCGCCTCGCGCTGACCACCCGGGGCCCGGTCCGTATCCGGGTCGGCGACAGCCTTCGGGCGGACGACTTCCGTTCCGCCGCCGCCGACGTCGTGCTCTGCCATCCGCCGTTCAACGAACGCAACTGGGGCCATGACGAGTTGGCCTACGACCCCCGCTGGGAGTACGGCCTGCCGCCGCGCACCGAGTCCGAACTGGCCTGGGTGCAGCACGCGCTGGCCCGGGTCCGTGAGGGCGGCACGGTGGTGATGCTGATGCCGCCGGCCGCGGCCTCGCGCAGGTCGGGCCGGCGGATCCGGGCGGACCTGCTGCGCCGGGGAGCGCTGCGGGCCGTGATCGCCCTCCCGGCCGGGGCGGCGCCGCCGTACGGGATTCCGCTGCACCTGTGGGTGCTGCGCCGTCCGGGCGCAGGCGCGCCTGCGCCGCAGCTGCTGCTGCTGGTCGACACCGGCGGCCCGGTGGACGGTGCGGAGAAGCCCTCCTGGCAGTCGCTGCGCACCACGGTGGCGGACGCCTGGCGGGCCTTCGACCGAGACGGCACGGTGACCGGGACCCCCGGCGTCAGCCGTGCCCTCCAGGTCGTCGAACTGCTGGACGACGATGTGGACCTCACCCCGGCCCGGCATCTGCCGCAGCGCGCCGTCGGCGGAGGGACGGCCGGTCTCGCCGCGGTGCGGGACCGGCTGGCCGCCGAGCTGAAGCGGTCCGCCGAACTCGCCCCCGTCGTCGGCGGTCCGGCCCAGCCCGCGCACTGGTCGCTGACCGGCGTCGGCGAGCTGGCCCGGACCGGGGCGCTGCTGATCCGGACCGGTACGGCGGTCAGTGGCGGGCCGGCGACTGGCGGCACCGGCGGCGGCCCTGCGGGCGGTCCGGTGGTGCTGACCGAGCACGACATCGTCACCGGCGCACCCCCCTCGGGGGCGCCGCTCGACGGCGACGAGGAGGAGCCGGTGCTCACCGAGGCCGGGGACGTGGTGATCCCGGCCCTCGGCCGCGGCTCGGTCGCCCGGGTGGTCGACCAGGCGCAGGCGGGCGCCCTGCTGGGCCGCGGGGTCCATCTGCTGCGCCCCGACCCCGCGTCCCTGGACCCCTGGTTCCTCGCCGGATTCCTGCGCGGCAGCGCCAACAGCCGGCAGGCGAGCAGCTACACCTCGACGGCCACCCGGCTGGACGTACGCCGGCTCCAGGTGCCCCGGCTGCCGCTCGACGCCCAGCGCCGTTACGGCGAGCGCTTCCGCACCCTGGCCGCGTTCGAGGACTCGCTGCGGCTGGCCGGGCGGCTCGGCGAGCAGCTGCTCCAGGGCCTCCACGACGAACTGACGGACGGCAGCACAGGGTCGGGCTGAGGGCACCGGTACGCATCGGTACGCTCGCCTCGTCCGCCACCGATGCGTGCGACACCGACCGTCAGGAGCTGCGCCATGTCCGGCCCCGCCCCGATACCGCCGCCCCGCCGGGGTGCGCGGACCGTGCGTGTGATCCTTCGCGTGCTGTACGCCGCTGTTCCCCCGGCGACGATCGGCATCCTGTCGTGGATCCCGATGGTCCGGCTGGCCGTCCGCAGCCGGAGGGGCTGGGACTGGTTCTGGTGCGGGGCGGTGGCGGTGTCGGCCACCGCCTCGTTCGTGCTGGTGGGGGAGAGCCACAACGACAGCAGCTGGCAGGCCGGACTGGGGACGGCGGTGCTGATCCTGCTGGCGCTCGGCGTGCCGGTGCACTTCCTGGTTGCCGACCTGCGGTGGCACGACGCGCACCGGGCGGGGACCGCCGTTCCGCTGTACTTCCCGGTCGCGGTCCACCCGCCGGCCGCTCCCAACGGGCGCATCGACCAGGTCAGGGCCGAACTCGACGAGCTCAGCGCCTATCTGCGGAAGCAGGGGGGCGCGTGAACGGTCGCGTGGTCGCGGGCCGGTACGAGCTGTCGGCGCTCGTGGGGCAGGGCGGCATGGGCCAGGTGTGGACGGCCCACGACCGGCGGCTGGACCGGCGGGTGGCCGTCAAGCTGCTCCGGCCCGACCGGGTCGCCGAGGCCGGCGACGGCGGCGACGGCGGCCGGGAACTGCGCCGGCGCTTCGCCAGGGAGTGCCGGATCACCGCCCGGGTCGAGCACCCCGGCCTGGTCACGGTCCATGACGCGGGCGACGACGGGGACGACCTGTACCTGGTGATGCAGTACGTCCAGGGGGCCGATCTGGCCGACCACCTCGCCGAGAACGATCCGTACCCCTGGCTGTGGGCGATCGCCGTGGCGGCGCAGCTGTGCCCGGTGCTGACCGCGGTGCACGCCGTGCCGGTCGTCCATCGCGACCTCAAGCCGCGCAATCTGATCGTCCGTCCGGACGGAACGCTGGTCCTGCTCGACCTCGGCGTCGCCGCCGTGCTGAACAGCGACACCACCCGGCTCACCCTGACCGGCTCCCCCATCGGCAGTCCCGCCTACATGGCGCCGGAACAGGCCATGGGCGGCGACGTCGGCCCGGCCGCCGACCTCTACGCGCTCGGGGTGGTGCTGCACGAACTCCTCAGCGGAACCGTGCCCTTCGCCGGTTCCTCGGCGCTCGGCGTCCTGCACCGGCACCTCAACGAGCCGCCGGTGCCGCTGCGCCAGGTCCGTCCCGAGGTGCCGGAACCGCTGGAGAGCCTGGTGCTGCGGCTGCTCGCCAAGGACCCCCGGCAACGGCCCGCGGACGCGGCGGAGGTGTACCGGGCCCTGGTCCCGCTCCTGCCCGCCCCTGGCGCGCCGGAAGGATCGCTGGGGCAGGTGGGGCCGATGGACCCGAGCCGCCCGTTCCGGTACCCGTTCGCGCCTTGGGAGGGCTCCCGGCCTGCCCTTCCGGCAGCTGCTCCGCCGCGACCGGCAGCAGGAAAGGAGGACATCCTCGCCGCCGTGGACCGGGTCAGGGGTCTCCTCGACGCCGGACGGATCACCCAGGCCGTCGGCGTGCTCGCCGACGCGGTGCCTGCCGCCGTCGAGGCGCACGGCCGCGACTCCACGGTGGTGCGCATGCTGCGCAAGCAGTACGCGGCGACGCTGATGGAGGTCGGCGAGTACCGCACCGCCCTGCCCGAGCTCCGGCTCCTCGCCGAGGAGCGGGAGGCCGAGTTCGGAGTGACAGATCGTCAGGGCATCGGATACCGCTTCGAGGCCGCCCAGTGCCTGGAGCACCTCGGCGACACCGCGGCCGCGCTCGCCGAGTACCGGGCCCTGCTGCCGTATCCGGAACTGGCCCCGCAAGTACGCCGTCGGATCAGCGGGCTGCGCCACCCCCAGGGGTGATCGAGCGACGGCGATTGACAGCGCAGTGTGCCGTACGAGTGACCCTCGAAGGAGTGAGAACAGAGGGGGACTGTGCAGCCGTCGATTGCCCAGGGCATGTGACAATCGTTGATTTCCTTCACCGGCTCTGCCGAAGCAGTTCCCCGGGTGCTTCCGGTTATCCCCCGGAGCAGGGTTTTCCCACGTCAACGGGCAGGGTCGGTCATGTCGGCGAACACAAGGAGAAGGAATCCATCCGGGAATGATGGTAGGGCGGTGAAGTTGGGTAAATGCTCTACGAACACGGAGTATTCGTGCTTCCCTGCTCCTGAGTCCCCCGAATGACTGCTGCCGCAGGGCAGCCATGCCCCGATGCGCCACGCCCGCAGGGCCGTGCGCGTGCCCGGCGGCAGTTCCGACCCGGTGCCCTCGAGTGACCCGAGTACGCGGAGCCAAGAATGCTCACCACCCTGAACACCTCCTACACCGACACCCGCGCCGGGGATCTGGCCTGGTGCCTGGGCAGCAAGGAACTGCCCGCGCTGGCGGTCCTGGATCTCCGGATCGGCCCGGTGGACCTCCAGTTACGCCTGCTGGGCGCCTCTCACCAGGTGGTCCTCGGTACGGAGTCCGGCCGGTGCTCGGAGACGGTGGCCTGCCTGCCGGGGCGGCGCTCGCCGCTGCCGGCCCGGGTCGCCGAGCGGGTCCAGGGCCGGGAGTACGAATTCGCGGCCCGGGTGGAAACATTGGAGGAACAATCTTTCGCCGGTAGAGCACAGGAGTTGCTCGCGCTGGTCGAGAACCATCCCTTTGGGCTCGCCGGGGTGTTCCCGGGCGATCCGACGGCCTTCACCGCATTGCTCGCCGGCGGAGACGCACAGGGGATCCACTGGCGGACCTGGCACGCCTATCCGCAGGAGGGGCGTCTGGTGTGCACCCGTTCGTCGTTGAAAGTTCAGGACTGGTACCGGAGTTGACGGATCGACAGCAGCCCCGGAATTTCCCGGACTTGTCCGAAGCACTTGTCCGAGCACATGATCGAAGCGTCAATGTGGAACATGTCCCTATCACTCCTGCGGGGGAAGTGGCCGTGACCTGACGTCGCCTAGCGTTTGTTCGTGATCAACCATTCCGCGGGTTCCTCGCCGCCGCCGGCCGAGGGCAGACCCGTCGGCGGCAGGCGTGCCGCCCGGCTGCTGGTGCTGCTCGCCGCGTTCGTCTGCGCCGCCTGCGGTCTGGTGTACGAGCTGGAACTCGTGGCCCTGGGCAGCTACCTGCTCGGCGACTCGGTCACCCAGGCGTCGGTGGTGCTCTCGGTGATGGTCTTCGCCATGGGTGTCGGCTCGTTGCTCGCCAAACGCTTCACCCGCCGCCCGGCCACCTCGTTTGCCCTGGTCGAGAGCGCGTTGGCGCTGGTCGGCGGCCTGTCCGTGCTGCTGCTCTACGGCTGCTTCGTCTGGGTCGGCCACTACCGGACCGCGCTGGTCGGCGTCGCCTTGCTGATCGGGATCCTGATCGGGGCGGAGATCCCGCTGCTGATGACGCTGATCCAGCGGATCCGTCGGCAGGAGGCGGGCCGCGCCGTCGCCGACCTCTTCGCCGCCGACTATGTCGGCGCCCTGGTCGGCGGCCTGGCCTTTCCCTTCCTGCTGCTGCCGATGCTGGGCCAGGCCACCGGCGCCCTGCTGACCGGGGCCGTCAACGCCGTCGCCGGGGCGGTGGTGGTGCTCTGGCTGTTCCCCCGGGAGCCCAGCCGCCGGGTCAGGGCGCTGCTCTGGAGCCTGTGCGGCGCGGTGCTGGTGGTCCTGGCCGTCGCCGCCTCGCTCACCGGGGCTTTCGAACGCGCCGCCAGACAGGCGCTGTACGGGGCGCCGATCCGCTTCGCTACCCAGAGCCGCTACCAGGACATCGTGCTCACCGGCCCCGGCCGGGTGCCCCCGCCGCGCACGGCCGCCATGGGGTATCCGCCGCGCGAAGCACGGGGGGAGGAGTACCGGCCGGCCT
Source organism: Streptomyces sp. 846.5 (assembly GCF_004365705.1). Taxonomy (NCBI): domain Bacteria; kingdom Bacillati; phylum Actinomycetota; class Actinomycetes; order Kitasatosporales; family Streptomycetaceae; genus Streptomyces; species Streptomyces sp. 846.5. Next base: position 3,878,072 of record NZ_SOBN01000001.1, on the reverse strand, counting down.
CCCGGCCCGGCGGGGACGGCCCCGCCGGGGACGCCGCGTCCGCGTCCCCGCTGCGGATGTACCTCGGCGGCAGGCTCGCCGTGTGCGGCGCCGACGAGCCCCGCTACCACGCCGCGCTGGTCCAGCCCGCCCTGGTCGGTACACATGCCCGGGTCCTGGTCCTCGGCGGCGGCGACGGACTGGCCGCGGCCGAGGCCCTGCGGCTGCCCGGGGTGCGCCAGGTCACCGTCGTCGAGATCGACCCCGCGGTGGTGCACCTGGGCCGAACCGACCCGGGGCTCACCCGGCTGAACCGGGACGCCCTCGCCGACCCCCGGGTCCGGGTGGTCATCGCCGACGCCTTCGACTGGCTGCGCGCGGAGGCCCACAGCGAGCGGCGCTACGACGTGATCGTCGCCGACCTCCCCGATCCCGACCTGGACGAGGGACGCAAGCTCTACACCCAGGAGTTCTACGGCATGGTCCGCCGGGTGCTCGACCCGGACGGGCGGCTGGCCGTCCACGCCGGACCGGTGGCCGCGGACGCCTTCTGGGCGGCCGAGGCCACGCTGCGCTCCACCGGGCTGCGGACCGCGGAGTACGCGGTGCCGGCCGACCGCTCCTGCGCCGGGCCGACCGACTGGGGTTTCATCCTGGCCTCCGTAGCCGCGCCGAAGCTCCGGCCGCCGGCCCGTCCCGACGATGCGCCCGGCAGCCTGGACGCGGCCGCGCTGCGGATCGCCGCCACCCTCGCCGACCTGCGCCGCCCCGCCCGCCAGCTCGCCCCCTCGACCCTGCTGAACCCGCGCTGATCCCGCGCTGATCCCGCGCTGAGACTGTGCCGGCTTCACGTTGCGTGAGGTTCACAGGCGCATACGCCCGCCCAGGCGGCGGGTGATCTGTAGGCTTCCAAGGCATGGAGCATGAGGTTCTGGTACCGCTTCCGCAGCAGGCCGTCCGAGAGGCGCTGCGCCGTCCCGAGCTGCTGGCGCGCTGCCTGCCGGGATTCACGGCGGAGCCCGGGGACGATCCGGGCCCTACCCCTGCCCCCGCGCTGACCGGCCGGTTGAAGCTCCGGGTCGGCAGCTCCTCCATCACCTACCGTGGCGAGCTGGAGATCGAGCCCGTGACCGGCGGGGACGCCGACGGCGACCCCGCCGGGAACCCCGACGACTTGGTCGTCACCGTCCGGGCGCAGCAGTCCGTCGGCAGCGGCGCGGTCTCCGGGCGGCTGCGGGTCGAGGTGCTGCCGGACGGCGACGACCGGGCCCGGGTGCTGTTCCACGGTGACCTCGTGGCCAAGGGCCGGGTGGAGGAACTGCACCCGGAGGCGGTATCGGTCGCGCTGCGCCGTCTGCTGGATCGTTTCTGCGCAGCGATGGTCGCCGACCTCGCCGACGCCGACCTGATCGGCCCTGACGGCGCCGCCCCGGGGGAGGGCATCGACGGCGATCCGATCCTTTTCGCCGAGCTGGCGGACCTGGAGGAGCTCGCCGAGCTGGGTGAGCTCACCGACCTCTCCGAGCTCGCCGACTTCGACGACCCGCAGGGCCCGGACGGCGCCGAGGACCCCGACGGCATAGAAGGAATCGACGGTATCGACGAGTCCGGGCTGTTCCTGATCGACGAGCCCGCCTCCGCCTTCAACGCCGCCGCCGCGCTCAACGAGCCCTGGCCGGACCCCTCGGCGACCCGGCGCAGCATGGTCGGCCGCTCCGCCGAGGAGGTGGACCACGCCCCGCCGAGCGGCCGCTACGGTCCCAGCCTGCCCCCGCGCAGCGCCCGCTCCCGTGCGGCGGCCCGCTGGGGCGCGCCGTCGCGCCGGATGGGCGAGCCGCCGTCCGCCGACGGCGAGCCCAACCGGGTGCCCTGGGTGGTCGGCGGCGGAGCGGCGCTGATCGGCGGCGCGGTGATCCTGGTCCGTGTGCTGCGTCGGCGCGGGTAGCGTCGACCCCGACGACCCCGACGATCTCGCACTTCAGGAGGCCCGATGCCCCGCCCCGCCAGCTCCCTGGGTGACGCCGCCCCGACTACGACCGCCCCCGTCCTGCTGACGGCGGGCGACGTGGAGGTCACGGTGCTGCCGGGTGACGGCTGCCGCCTCGGCAGCCTCAGGATCGGCGGCACCGAGCTGCTGCGGACCGGGGAGGACCCCGCCGCGCAGGGCAAGGGCGTGTTCGCCTACGGGTCGTTCCCGATGGTGCCGTGGGCCGGACGGGTCGACCACGGCCGCTGGCGCAACGGCGGGGAGCGGCACGCGCTGCCCATCGACATGCCGCCGCACGCCATCCACGGCACGGGGGTCCGCACCGCCTGGCGCGCGGCGGCACCGGTGGGCGCGACCAGTGCCGCGTTCTACTACGACCTGGCCGAGCCCTGGCCGTACGCGGGCCGGGTCACCCAGCTGTTCGAACTGACCGCCGAGTCGCTGCGCACCACCCTGTCCGTGGAGACCGCCGAGGTCTCCTTCCCGGCCATGGCCGGCTGGCACCCCTGGTTCCGCAAGCAGCTCAGCCCGGACGGCGCCCCGGCCCGGCTGGACTTCGAGCCCGCCTGGCAGGAGGAACGCGGCAGCGACCACCTCCCCACCGGCAACCGCATCAGCCCCCTCGAAGGGCCGCGCGACGACTGCTTCGGCCTCCCGTACGGGGTCGAGGCCACCCTGGTCTGGGAGGACGAACTCAGCCTGGAGATCACCGCGGGCTGCGACTGGCTGGTGGTCTTCGACGAGCAGGAGGACGCCATCTGCGTGGAACCCCAGACCGGCCCGCCCAACGGCCTGAACACCGCCCCGCGCCTGGTCACCCCCATCGACCCGCTGGAGGTCAGCACCACCTGGACCTGGCGGCGTCGCTGAGCCGGCCTCGATAGGCTGGGGCCTCATGAGCACCCACCGCGACGCGCTTCTCGACCAGATCAAGACCAAGGCCGTGGTCCACGGCAAGGTCACCCTGTCCTCGGGCCTGGAGTCCGACTACTACATCGACCTCCGCCGGATCACCCTGGACGGCCAGGCCGCACCGCTCGTCGGCCAGGTGATGCTGGACCTCACCGCGGACCTGGACTTCGACGCCGTCGGCGGACTCACCCTGGGCGCGGACCCGGTGGCCACCTCGATGCTGCACGCCTCCGCCGCGCGCGGCGAGCGGCTGGACGCCTTCGTGGTTCGCAAGGCGCAGAAGGCGCACGGCATGCAGCGCCGGATCGAGGGCGCCGACGTCAAGGGCCGCCGGGTGCTGGTCGTCGAGGACACCTCCACCACCGGCGGCTCGCCGCTGACCGCCGTCGAGGCGGTACGGGAGGCCGGTGGCGAGGTCGTCGCCGTCGCGGTCATCGTGGAGCGCGGCGCGGCCCCCGCCGTCGAGGCCGAGGGCCTGCCGTACCTGGCCGCCTACCAGCTGGCCGAGCTCGGGCTGTAGCTGCGGCGGACGTGCGGTCGGGCCTGTGGTCGGGCGTCAGCGCCTGCGGTGGCGCCCACCCGCGGTGGCCTCGTCCTCGGCCGGCCGCTGGGCCGGCATCGGGTCGGCGGCCGCCTCGGCGGCCCCGACGAGCCCACCGGCCTCGCCGGAACGCTTCTTCCGCCGTTCCCGCACCAGCTCCACCAGGATCGGCGAGATCGACAGCAGAATGATCAGCGCCATGGCGGGGATCAGGTACTTGTCGATGACCGGGGCCATCGAGGCCCCGAACTCGTAGCCGATCAGCAGCATCGACTCGGTCCAGATCACCCCGCCGATCACGTTCCAGAGGAAGAACGTTTTGGCCGGCATCTCCAGCGTCCCGGCCACCGGGTTCAGGAAGGTCCGCACCACCGGGATGAAGCGGGCCATCAGCACCGCCTTGGCGGGGCCGAACTTGAGGAAGTACTCCTCGGCCTTGTCCACGTGCTCCTGGCGGAACAGCTTGGAGTTGGGCCTTCGGAAGAGCTTGGGTCCGGCCTTGGCCCCCAGCAGATGGCCCAGTTGTGCGCCCGCGATGGCGCACAGCGGCGCCGCGACGAGCAGTTCGGCGATCGACATCTGCACGCCGAGCACCTTCATACCGGCGCTGGACGCGGCCACGCCGCCGAGGATCAGCAGTGAGTCGCCTGGGAAGAAGAACCCGATGAGCAGGCCGGTCTCCGCGAAGATGATGGCGAGCAGGCCGATCGCACCCACCTGGGCGATCAGGGCTTTGGCGTCGAGCAGTGTCGAAACGTTCAACGCGAGAGTCGTGGTCACCCGCGCAGAGTAACGCCTGAGGCTAAGAGCTCCCTAGGGGGTGCCCGGCGGATCAAGGCGGCGTCGCGGGGTCTGGCACCAGCGCTCGCCGCGTTGTCGTCGGTCGCCAGTGCTCCGCAATGGCTCCCTCCTCCGCCTTGCGATCGCAGGCACCAGACCCCGCTCCTTCATCCGCCCTGATCCGCCGGGCACCCCCTAGCTCCGCACTGTGAACGGCAGGCTCTCCGAAGCCAGCGCGGTGTCCCCGCCCTGCACGGCCAGCCCGCCGAAGCCGGAGCCCACCGCGTGCGGTGCGCCCGGCGCCACCGCCAGCCGGAGCTGCACGGTCTCCTCGGCGCCGGGAGCGAGCGCGACGCCCGCGGCCGGTCGCAGCACGGCGCTCATCCCCGGGTCGCAGGCACTGGCGACCAGGGGCAGACCCACCCAGCCGCGCCCGCGCAGATACTGCTGGAGCACCAGGTCACGCGGCGTCAGCGCCCGTCCGCCACCCATGCCGTAGGCGTAGAACAGCGCGGTGAGGGAGGGGTAGGCGCGGTCGGTGGTGTTCCGCACGGTCAGGCCGAAGGGCTGGGCCGGGCCGCCGCGGACCAGTGCGGCGTGGGCGGGCCAGCCGGTGAAGGCGGTGCTCGGACGGGTGACCGCCGAGGTGACGGCCGGAGCCCGGTAGGTGTGGCCGCGCCCGTCGGCGAAGGAGGCCGTGACGCCGAGCCGACCTGGCCGGTCCAGGTCCTGGAGCCGCAACGGGACGGTCTCGGGGTGGGCGAGGGAGGCGATCGGGAAGCTGAAGCCGCTCCGGGTGGGAGAGGCGTCACCGCTGCCGGCCGTGGTCAGGTCCACCCACCGGTGCGAGGCCGGGACCCAGCGCTGGACCTCGACGGAGTCGGTGCTGAAGCCCCGGCTGGTCAGGTCGAGCCGTACGGTGCCGTGGGTCGCGGGCGCGCGCAGGACCACGGTGGCGTCGGACCACAGCCCGATCGGCAGCTGGCCGGCCTGGCCGTACCAGAGGTGCCGGGCCGCCGCCTCGTTCGACGGCGCCGCCACGGTCCGGCTCGCGGGGGGTGCGGTTTCGGCCGAGGGCACCGGTGGCAGCTGCGGCGCCGTGGCCCCGCAGGTGTCCGGCAGGTGGCGGGGCTCCGTCCGGACCCGTGCCTGGGCCTGGGCCCGCGCGGTGCCGGCGGCCGGGACCCCGGCGAGCAGCAGCAGCGCCGCCGCCGTCACCGCGGCGTTCAGCCGAACCGGCCGTGGCCTGCGCGTTCCTGCCCTCGGCGTCCGCTCCGTGCCTGCCCGAAACACCATTCGGGTGCCCCCCGTCCTGTCGATCCGCGAGCCCTGCTGGGGAGACGCTTCCCGACTCGGCCGCCCGGCTTGGCCGGATTGATCCTTTTTAATCCGTTCGGGTGTGCCAGGGTGGATGCGACCCCGCTGTCCCCCGCGGGGGTGAAGCCCACGGGTGGGGATGGGACAATGGCGCCGGTGCCCGACTCCTGGTCGGGGTCGCAGTGTCCGTAAACGCATCACCGACAGGAGCGGATTCGTCATGGCTATCGCCACCCCCGAGGTCTACAGCGAGATGCTGGACCGGGCTAAAGCAGGCAAGTTCGCCTACCCGGCCATCAATGTCACCTCGACCCAGACGCTGCACGCGGCCCTGCGCGGCTTCGCAGAGGCCGAGAGCGACGGCATCATCCAGATCTCCACCGGTGGTGCGGAGTTCCTGGGCGGCCAGTACAGCAAGGACATGGTGACCGGAGCGGTCGCGCTGGCCGAGTTCGCCCACATCGTCGCCGCGAAGTACCCGGTCACGGTCGCGCTGCACACCGACCACTGCCCCAAGGACAAGCTGGACGGCTACGTCCGCCCGCTGCTGGCCGTCTCCGCGGAGCGCGTCGCCCGCGGCGAGAACCCGCTGTTCCAGTCGCACATGTGGGACGGCTCCGCCGAGACCCTCGCCGACAACCTGGCCATCGGCGAGGAGCTGCTGGCCAAGGCCGCCGCCGCGAAGATCATCCTTGAGGTCGAGATCACCCCGACCGGCGGCGAGGAGGACGGCGTCTCGCACGAGATCAACGACTCGCTCTACACGACCGTCAACGACGCCGTCCGCACCGCCGAGGCGCTCGGCCTCGGCGAGAAGGGCCGCTACCTTCTGGCCGCCTCCTTCGGCAACGTGCACGGCGTCTACAAGCCGGGCAACGTCGTCCTCAAGCCGGAGCTGCTGCGCGAGCTGCAGGACGCCATCGGCAAGCAGTACGGGAAGACCGACCCGTTCGACTTCGTCTTCCACGGCGGCTCCGGCTCCTCGGCCGAGGAGATCGCCACCGCGCTGGAGAACGGCGTCGTGAAGATGAACCTCGACACCGACACCCAGTACGCCTTCACCCGCCCGATCGTGGACCACATCTTCCGCAACTACGACGGTGTGCTGAAGGTCGACGGCGAGGTCGGCAAGAAGAGCACCTACGACCCGCGCACCTGGGGCAAGCTCGCCGAGGCCGGGATGGCGGCCCGTGTGGTCGAGGCCACCCAGAGCCTGCGCTCGGCCGGCAACCGGCTGAAGTAGTCGCCGCAGGCGGTTGTAGAGCCGCACACGACGGAGGCCCGGTCCGCGATCATCATCGCGGACCGGGCCTCCGTCGTGTGCGGCTCTGTGCCTGTGCTTACTGCCCTTTCAGCTCCTCGTAGCCGAGCAGGCTGCTGTCCTTCAGGAACTGCCAGCAGCGCTCGGCCTCCTCGGTCTCCTTGATCGAGTCGGCGGCCCGGGCCAGCGCCGCCAGGCAGCGCAGGAAGCCCCGGTTGGCCCGGTGCTCCCACGGCACCGGCCCGTGGCCCTTCCAGCCGCTGCGGCGCAGGGCGTCGAGGCCCCGGTGGTAGCCGGTGCGGGCGTAGGCGTACGACTCGACCACATGCCCGGCCGCGAAAGCGTCGTCGGCGAGCATGGCCCAGGCCAGCGAGAAGGTCGGGAACTCCGCCGCCACCTGCGCGGGCGAGGCGGACTCCTCCGCCAGCATGCGGTAAGGCTGCTCGTCCTCGGTCAGCAGCGTCGGCTCCGGGCCGTCCAGCAGATTCTTGTGGATGCTCATGCCCTGCAGTCTGCCACCAGGCTGTCAATGTCCGGTAAGTCCGGCCTGTGCGGTGGAACCGGGACGCCTGGGGCCTGCGTGTTCCCTGCCGAACGACCTGTTCGGCAGTCTTGGGGGGACTCGCGGATGTATCGACCACTGGCTCTTCTTCTGGCCTTTTTCCTATACATTGCCGGGATTTGGGCTGTCATGACGACGCCGTGGACGGCGGTCGCCGAGTCGGCCCCGCCGGTGTCTTCCGCCACCCCCGCACCGTCGGCGACCGCGACCACCACCGCGACCCCGGCCGTATGGACGCTCAGTACGCTGCGCAACCATCTCGTCGCCGAGACCAACGCCGAGGACCCCGGCGCGGCCCTTGCCGACCTGGAGCGGATCACCCTCAAGGACCCGTACGTCGACGGGTTCTGCCACCCGGTGGCGCACGAGATCGGCCATGCCGCACTGGCCAAGTACCGGGGGAACTTCACCAAGGCGGTCTCGTTCCTCAACGACGTCTGCGGCTCCGGCTACCTGCACGGGGTGGTGGAGCAGAAGCTCCAGCAACTGCCCGACCCGGAGGCGGCGGTGACCACCCTCTGCTCGCCGACGCAGTCGCTCTCCTGCATCCACGGCATCGGGCACGGAGCGATGTTCGTCTCCCACCTGGACGTGGCGGGCGCGGAACGGCTGTGCGACCGCTTCCCCGCAACCAGCCAGGTGGTGGCCTGCTCCGAGGGCGTCTTCATGCAGCTCTTCGAGCCGGACGAGGGCGACCCGACGGCACTGGCCAAGCTCCCGGCGGACAAGCTGGCCGCCGAGCCGCAGTACCCGTGCGCGGAGCAGCCGTCGATCTACCGGAGCGCCTGCTACTTCTACGCCCCGATCTACTTCCTGCAGACGCACGACTACACCGCGCATCCGACGGCCTTCGTCCAGTCCCTCGTCTGGTGTCTCCGGGCGCCCGCCGCCGGCGCCCGCGAGGACTGCTCCCGGGGCACCGGATCGCGGCTGATGAAGTACGACATCGACCGCCCGGCCTGGACGGCGGCGCAGTGCGAGCAGGCTTCGTTCGCCTGGCAGCGGGCCGACTGCGTGAGCGGGATGGTCAGCTACTGGGACGTCAACTACGGCAGCAGGTCGGCGGCGAGGACCAGGCTCTGCCCGCAGCTCAGCGGCGACGCCGCCCGGCTCTGCCGTGCCGCCGCGCCCGGCAGCAGCTCCGCCGACTGACGTCCTGACTGATCGTCATTACTCCACGCAGACAAGCCGATCGGACCGCAGTATGGACACCCAGCCCGACCGTTCCCTCAGCCGCCACGCGCTGCTCCCGCTGCGCCTGTTCCTCGGCGCGACCTTCGTCTACGCGGGTCTCGACAAGCTCGCCGACCCGCACTACCTCGGCGGCCTCGCCGACCCCGCGTCCATGGCCGCGCAGGCGCATGCCGTCGCCGCGCGCAGTCCCATCGGCGCGCTGCTCGACCAGGCGGTGCGCTCGCCCACGCCGGCCGGGCTGGCCATGGCCTTCGGTGAGCTCGCGGTCGGATTCGGCACCCTGTTGGGGCTGTGGGGGCGGCTCGCCGCGGTGGGCGGCGCGCTGATCAACCTGACACTGTGGCTGAGTGTGAGCTGGGGCGTCCACCCGTACTACCTGGGCAACGACCTGATCTATCTGATGGCCTGGGTGCCGCTGGTGCTCGCCGGCACGCCGCAGTTCTCCCTGGACGCGCTGATCGCCCGGCACGCACGCGGGACGGCCGCCGGTCGGGGCCGCCGCCAGGTCCTGGTGGACGGCGGCATCGCGACCCTCGCGGTCGCGGGCGCGGTGCTGCTCACGGGGGCGGGGGTGGCCCGCTCCCGGGGCAGGGTGACCGCGCCGAGCGCGGGGGCGATCGATGCGGCCGGTACCGCCATCGCGGCGGCTTCCGTCCCCGTCGGCGGTGTGCTCCGGGTGCCTGCTCCGGGCAGCGGCGACCCGGTCTACCTTCAGCAGCCCAAGGCGGGCCAGTACACCGCGCTGTCCGGCGTCTGCACCCACTCGGGCTGCACGGTGAATCCGCCCAAGGACGGCCGTTTCGTCTGCCCCTGCCACAACTCCTGTTTCGACGCCGCCACCGGCGCGGTGCTGCAGGGCCCGGCGACCAAGGCCCTCGCCCGCTTCGGCATCACCCGCTCCGGCGACCAGTTGCACCTGGGCGCGGAGGGCCAGGGGAGTTGAGGGGCAGTCAGGCGGCCGGTGGCACCGTCAGCCGCCAGGCGGCAGGTTCGGCTGTCCAGGTGCGGTGCTGGACCGGGCCGCCCGGGGCGTCGTCCGCCAGATAGGTGAAGCTCGTCGCGGGGCCGCCGCTCACCGTGATCCGCCGGACCCGGACCCGCAACGGTCCGCCGGGTCCGGACGAGGGGCTCAGCAGAACCTCCATCAGGCCGTCGTCGGGCGCGGCGACCAGGTACACCGGGTGGTCCAGGTCGGCCAGCATCTGTCCGTCCGCCTCGACCAGCAGGGCCTGTCCGGGGTCGCCACGGAGCGGGCGCAGCTGCGAGGCGACGCTGCGTGCGGCCCGGCCGAGCTGGAGGCCCAGACCGAGGCAGAGGGACGGAAGCAGACCACCTCGCCCGGGCGCAGCTTTGTTCGCCCTGAGCGAACGCGGCTCGGGAGCGGAGCCGCTCGGTGGCGGAGCGGTCGCGGGGGTTCCCGCGGAGGCGTCCCCGGAGTCCTTGGGGCCGTCCGGGTGGACCCGTTCCGCCGCTGCTCCGGGCGCGGATCCGGGATGGCTGCGGCCGGGGATCCGCAGCCCGCCGAGGACCACTCCGCCGCTCTCGTCCACGAGCAGACCCAGGGTGCGTTCGGCGCCGCCGACGACCGTCCTGGCGGCGTCCACGGGACGCGCGGCCACCCCCAGTGACCTGGTCAAGGTCACTTTTTCGCCATTTCCGATCGGGATGATCCCGAGGGGGCTCGACGCCAGTTCCGCACGCTGGTGCAACACCTGCACCACCTGGTGCACCGCACGGTCATCACCTATCACAACAAGTCGTTTCCCGCCCCTGCGCGAAAGGGCCTGTTCCAGCTCGGCCAGGCTCCCCGGAACCACCAGCTTCACCGCGAAGGCTGCCCCGAGAACGTCCCTGGCCACCCTGACCGATTCCGCGTCCAGGGCCAGGGCGGCGGGGGAGACCACCACCAGGAGCGCCTCTCCCGCCGATCGCACAGCCGACACCGCTCTCCTTCCTCGGGTAATCTCTCGGTGTAAGAGCCCCTTGCGCTGTTGCGCCAGGGGCTTGGTCTATCCGGGGCCAGAACGGCGGCCTTCCGCCGTCTGTTTTGCCCCGCCCGAAAGGGGTGTACGCCTGTGCCCGCACTCGTGCTGGTCGGCGCTCAGTGGGGCGACGAGGGCAAGGGGAAGGCCACCGACCTCCTCGGTGGCTCGGTCGACTACGTAGTCCGCTTCCAGGGTGGCAACAACGCCGGTCACACGGTGGTCGTAGGCGATCAGAAGTACGCACTGCACCTGCTTCCCTCGGGCATTCTCAGCCCGACATGCACGCCGGTGATCGGCAACGGCGTGGTCATCGACCCGGCCGTGCTCTTCTCCGAGCTGGTGGGTCTGCAGGACCGCGGCGTGGACACCTCCAAGCTCCTGGTCTCCGGCAACGCGCACCTGATCACCCCGTACCACCGGACCCTGGACAAGGTCTCCGAGCGGTTCCTGGGCAAGCGCAAGATCGGCACCACCGGTCGAGGCATCGGCCCGACCTACGCCGACAAGATCAACCGGGTCGGCATCCGGGTCCAGGACCTGTTCGACGAGAGCATCCTGCTGCAGAAGGTCGAAGCCGCGCTGCACGACAAGAACCAGATCCTGGTCAAGCTCTACAACCGCCGCGCGGTCCCGGTCGACCTGGTCGTCGAGGAGTACCTCGGCTACGCCGAGAAGCTGCGCCCGTTCGTCGCGGACACCGTCCTGGTCCTGAACAAGGCCCTGGAGGAGAACAAGGTCGTGCTGATGGAGGGCGGCCAGGGCACCCTCCTGGACGTGGACCACGGCACCTACCCCTTCGTCACCTCGTCGAACCCGACCGCCGGCGGCGCCTGCACCGGCTCCGGCATCGGCCCGACGAAGATCGACCGGGTCATCGGCATCCTCAAGGCCTACACCACCCGCGTCGGCTCGGGCCCGTTCCCGACCGAACTGCTGGACGCCGACGGCGACGCGCTGCGCCGCATCGGCGGCGAGCGCGGCGTCACCACCGGCCGCGACCGCCGCTGCGGCTGGTTCGACGCCCCGATCGCCCGCTACGCGACCCGCGTCAACGGCCTGACGGACTTCTTCCTCACCAAGCTGGACGTGCTCACCGGCTGGGAGCAGATCCCGGTCTGCGTCGCCTACGAGATCGACGGCCGCCGGGTGGACGAACTCCCCTACTCGCAGACCGACTTCCACCACGCGAAGCCGATCTACGAGAACCTCCCGGGCTGGTCCGAGGACATCACCAAGGCCCAGACCTTCGAGGACCTCCCGAAGAACGCCCAGGCGTACGTGAAGGCCCTGGAGGACATGTCGGGCGCCCCGATCTCCGCCATCGGCGTGGGCCCGGGCCGCACGGAGACGATCCAGGTTCGGTCGTTCCTGTCGTAGGTGGTGCGGTGCTTCTGTCGTTGACCCCGTTCGCCCATGTCGTGGGCGGGCGGGGTCTTCGGTTTTCTGCGGTCGGGGGAGGTGGGCCAGTTTGAACTAGTGCAGAAGTCAATTGCGCTTAGTTCAAACATTGCCTACTGTCTGACCATGCCTGCGAAGAGACCCGCGTCCACGACGCTCACCGGAACCCATGTCCGCCTGGAGCCGCTGTCCCGCGATCATCTGCAGGAGCTGTTCCTGGCCGGGGGGCGGGACGAGGAGGTATGGCGGTGGCTCACGGTCACTGCGCCGCAGAGCGAGGAGGAGCTCGGAGAGCTGCTCGACGGGCGGCTCGCGGAGGTGGAGGCGGGTGTGGCCGTCGCGTTCGCGGTGATCGATCTGTCGACCGGGATGCCGGTCGGGTGGACGACCTTTCTCGACATCGCCCCCTTCGACGAGCGGCTGGAGATCGGCTGGACCTGGTACGCCCGTTCGGTCTGGCGTACCGCGGTGAACACCGAGTCCAAGCTGCTGCTGCTCACCCATGCCTTCGAGGACCTCGGCATGGGCCGGGTCCAGTGGAAGACCGACCACCTGAACACCCGCTCGCAGAACGCCATCGCCCGTCTCGGCGCGCAGCGCGAGGGCGTGCTGCGGCGGCACCGGCTGCGCGCGGACGGGTCCTGGCGCGACAGCGTCTACTTCTCGATGCTGGTGGACGAGTGGCCCGAGGCCAAGGCCCGCCTTGCGAACCGACTGCTGGAGGGCTGACGCCATGTCGGATCTGACGATCACCCCGGTCCTGGCCGCGGACCTGCCGCGCTGGCGGGAGCTGTTCGAGGGCTACTGCGCCTTCTACTCGGTGGAGTTGACCGAGGCCGACTACGACCGGGTCTGGGCCTGGATCCACGATCCGGAGCGGGAGACGCGCTGTCTGGTCGCGCGGGACGCGGAGGGTGTGCCAGTGGGGCTGGCGCACTTCCGGGCCTATGACTCGCCGCTGCGCGGGACCAGCGGTTTCCTCGACGACCTGTTCGTGGACCCGGCCCGCCGGGGCAGCGGTGCGGCGGACGCGCTGCTCGCCGCGCTGGCGCGGGTCGCGGCGGAGGAGGGCTGGGCGGCGGTCCGCTGGAACACCGCCGAGAACAACTACCGGGCGCGGGCCGTCTACGACCGGCATGCGGCGAAGACGGTCTTCCTGACCTACAGCATGGACGCCGCGGCGGAGGGTCCGTCCGATGGTTGACAGCCTGTAGGGCTGCCGCGCCATCGGCGAACAGGCTGTCGCTGCCGGGGCGGCGGCCCGCTCCGTAGGCTGCGGCCATGAGCATCTCTGTCGACTCCGCAGCGGGGCAGGCCGTCAAGGCTGCCGACCGCGCCCACGTCTTCCACTCGTGGTCCGCGCAGGCCCTGATCGACCCCCTCGCCGTCGCCGGCGCCGAGGGCTCGTACTTCTGGGACTACGAGGGCAACCGCTTCCTCGACTTCTCCTCGCAGCTGGTGAACACCAACATCGGCCACCAGCACCCCAAGGTGGTCGCGGCGATCCAGGAGCAGGCCGGCAAGCTCTGCACCTTCGCCCCGGCCTTCGCCCTGGACGTGCGCAGCGAGGCGGCCCGGCTGATCGCCGAGCGTACCCCGGGCGACCTCGACAAGATCTTCTTCACCAACGGCGGCGCCGAGGCCAACGAGAACGCGATCCGGATGGCGCGGCTGCACACCGGGCGGCAGAAGGTGCTCTCCACCTACCGCTCGTACCACGGCGCCACCGCCAACGCGATCGCCCTGACCGGCGACCCGCGCCGGTGGGCCAACGAGACCGGCGTGTCCGGTGTCGTGCACTTCTGGGGCCCCTACGCCTACCGCTCCAACTTCCACGCCGAGAACGAGGCGCAGGAGTGCGAGCGGGCGCTGCAGCACCTGGAGGCGACCATCGCCTTCGAGGGTCCGCAGACCGTCGCCGCGATCATCCTGGAGACCGTGGTCGGCACGGCGGGGATCCTCGTCCCCCCGGCCGGGTACCTTGCCGGCGTCCGAGAGATCTGCGACCGCTACGGGATCGTCTTCATCCTGGACGAGGTGATGGCCGGCTTCGGCCGTACCGGCGCGTGGTTCGCCGCCGACCACTGGGGGGTCACCCCGGACCTGCTGACCTTCGCCAAGGGCGTCAACTCCGGCTATGTGCCGCTGGGCGGCGTCGCCATCAGCGGCGCCATCGCGGAGACCTTCGCCGAGCGTCCGTTCCCCGGCGGGCTGACCTACTCGGGCCACCCGCTGGCCTGCGCCTCGGCCGTGGCGACCATCAACGCCATGGCGGAGGAGGGCATCGTCGAGCACGCCAGGCACCTCGGCGAGACGGTGATCGGGCCCGGCCTGCGCGAGCTGGCGAGCCGTCACCCCGTCGTCGGCGAGGTCCGCGGCCTGGGTGTGTTCTGGGCGCTGGAGCTGGTCCGGGACCGGGCCACGCGCGAGCCGCTGACCCCCTACAACGCGGCGGGCGCCGCTGCCGCTCCGATGGCCGAGCTGGCCGCGGCCTGCAAGCAGCGCGGTCTGTGGCCGTTCGTCAACATGAACCGGCTGCATGTCGTCCCACCGTGCAACAGCAGCGAGGCGGAGGTCAAGGAGGGTCTGGCCATTCTGGACGAGGTGCTCACCATCGCGGATGCGCACACGGTCTGAGCTGGGGTTACTTTCAGGTGATCTTTACTGTTTCGACATAAGGTCTAGACCATTTTGGCCCCGAATTCCGATGCTTCCTCGGGTTCGGGGCCTTACCCTTGGGAGGCCCGAACCACTGAAGCCCACCCGAGGAGGGGTCGTGCCGTCCGACCTGCCGTCCTCGGGACCGCACGCGTCGCACACCCCGCTCCGGCGCAGCAGTCTGCGCGAGCAGGTCGCGGGCGCCCTGCGCGACGAGATGATGGCGGGCCGGCTCCCGGCCGGATCGCACTTCACCGTCAAGGAGATCGCCGAGCTGTACGGGGTGTCCGCCACCCCGGTCAGGGAGGCGCTGCTCGACCTCACCGCCCAGGGCCTGCTGTGGACCGAGCACCACCGCGGCTTCACCGTCCCCCGGCTCGGCTGGGACGACTTCGTCGACATCGTCGAGGCCAGGACCCTGGTCTCGGACGGGATGTTCCGCCGCCTGGCGGTCCACCTCAAGGCGATCGACTGGGAGCGGCTGCCCTCGCTGCAGCGCCGCGCCGACGCCGCCTACCGTGCGGCCCGGGCCGGGCACCTGGACGTGCTGGTCGGCTGCGACCTGCGGTTCTGGGGAGAGTTCGCCGGCCTGGTCGCCAACGCCAGGCTCACCGGGTACCTGGACTGGCTCAGGGTGCAGTACTGGATCTTCGCGGCGCCCTATCTGCGCGGCCGTCCCGACATAGCCGACTACTGCTGGTCCGGGCACCGGGAACTGATGGAGCATCTGGTCGCCAAGGACCGCGACACGGTGCACCGGATGCTGATCGACTACAACCGCGAGTCGCTCCGGCAGATGGCCGCACTCTGCGGTGAGAGCGCCGAGGGCACCCTCATCGGCTATGCCGACATCCTGCCGATTCCCGCTCGGCGCGACTCCCTGTAAGGCTTCGCCGCAGAGCGTTAGGGTGGCTGCGATGAGAGCACTGCGTCCAACCGTCCCAACCGTCGTCGCAACCGGCGCGTACGCGCCCAGGAGTGCCCGTGGCCTGTGACATCTGGCTCGTCCCGCTCGTCGACGTACTCGTCCACAGCCCCGAGAACCCGTTCGCCGAGGACCTGGCGATCTACAACGCCTCGCTCGGCGCGCACGGCCTGCCGGCGGTGCCGGTCTTCCAGTACATGCCGGGGCTCAGTGGCGACGTCGAACCGGTCGCCGCCTTCGACTACGAGTCGCTGCACTTCCTCCGCCGCGCCTATCTGCTGCAGCTCACCAACCTGCCGGTCACACCCGTGGACGAGCTCGGCGGGGACTACGAGCAGCTGCTGGAGATGTTCGAGGACACCGCCGAGCGGTCGCACCTGGTCTGGCACTTCGACCATGCCGGGGCGTACGTCCCGATCGACTTCGAGCAGCCCATCGTGGACGACGCGCTGCTCGCCACCGGCGGGCCGCTGGGCTCGCTGCACGGGCTGCTGCGGGAGCTGGAGGCGGTGGCCTCCTGGATCGGCATCGACCACCAGGCCCCGCCGGTCCCGGTCCGGCCGGTGGCGCCGACCACGCTGGAGGGCCCGGCGCACCCGCCGCCCGGCAACGACGGCCCCTTCTCCCGCGAGCGCCACGCCTGGACCGGCCTGCACGCGGCGGCGGTCCGCGCGCTGGGACAGGGCTCCATGGTCGTCTTCGCCTGAGAGCAGGCGGGAAAGGCTGAGGGGCGCCCATCGGGCGCCCCTCAGCTCGTACGACCATGACCCCTACCGCAGCGGGGGCTCCGGCGGGCGCTGCCGCGGCATCGTCGGCCGACCGCTGCCGAGCGTGGGCAGCACCCGGACCTGGGCGCCGATGCCCTCGGTGCGGCCGCCCCAGTTGCCCGCGGCCTGGGTCGGCAGCTGGGTCATCGAGGCGCGGAACTCCAGCATCCACTCCGAGGTCTCCATCCGGACCATGTCCGAGACGTCCTCGCAGAACCGGCGCAGCACGCCGAGGCAGCGCTCGGCGGCCTCGCTCGCGGTGCCCTCGGTCGGGCCGAGCACCTCGCGCACGCACTCCGAGGCCCAGTCGAACTGGAACGCCTCCAGCCGCCGCTGCAGCGCCTGCCCGGTGCTGACGTCCCGCATCCAGCCGCTGGTCAGGCCGAAGGCCCGGTCCGCGCCCAGGCAGGCCCCGGCGAGCAGCAGCAGCACATAGCCCCAGTCGGCCGCGCCGTGCCAGACGCCGGTCAGGTGCACCAGCGGCAGCACCGCCCCGCCCACGCCCGCGAGCGCGGCAAGATACCGCAGCGTACGGGCGCCGCGGCGCTTCCAGCGGCGGTCCCGCTGGTACCAGTCGATCGCCTCGACGGCACGCTCCTCCGACCAGCGGTAGAGCTCTTCCAGACGTTCGGCGGGCTCGCCCCAGTCGCCCAGCGGGAACTGCCGGGTACTGAGATCACGACCGCCGGACGCCTCCGGCTGCGGGGGTGCAGCGGTCACCGGTTCCTCCATCCCGGGGTCGGTGCCCCAGGGACTCTCTTCGGGCTGCATTTCGGGCTGGCTCACCGTGGGAACTCCCTGTCCTTCGGCCCATCGGGTCCGATCGTCCCAGGTGCCACTGACACAAGCACTGCCCTCAGCCCTCCTGGTTCCAAGCACCACTTCTTACCGCCAAATGGCTGACCATGTGACCGTTCCGCTCGGATTCGGCTGTAAAACCGTCACCGGAACCTTCACAGAAACCCCAGACAGAAACCCGGACGGGCGGCTGCGGCGGGTATCCGCGATTCTCACCCTTACGGGTGGGTGGCCCGCAGGAGCGTACCTGACCCGGAGGCCCTCGCCTGTTGCGTCCGTCACGCTGCCGCCCGCCCGCCGGTCGCTGCGCCGGTCGCCGTGCAGGTCGCGCCGCCGGTCACCACATGGACCGGCGGACCGGCTCCCGCCCGGCACCGACTAGGCTCAGCCCCGTGAAGGTCCTTGTCATTGGCGGCGGTGCCCGCGAACACGCCCTGTGCCGTGCCCTCTCCCTCGACCCCGAGGTCGGCGAGCTGCACTGCGCCCCCGGCAACGCCGGGATCGCCCTGGTCGCCCGGACCCACCCGGTCGACCAGCTCGACGGCGCGGCCGTGGCGGACCTCGCGGTCTCCCTCGGCGCCGAGTTCGTCATCGTCGGCCCGGAGGCGCCCCTGGTCGCCGGGGTGGCGGACGCGGTGCGCGAGCGCGGCATCCCGGTCTTCGGGCCCAGCGGCGAGGCCGCCAGGCTGGAGGGCTCCAAGGCCTTCGCCAAGGACGTGATGGCCGCCGCCAACGTCCCCACCGCCCGCTCCTACCTCTGCACCACCCCGGCCGAGGCGGCGCATGCGCTGGACGCCTTCGGCGCGCCGTACGTGGTGAAGGACGACGGCCTGGCCGCCGGCAAGGGCGTGGTCGTCACCTCCGACCTGCAGGCCGCCCTGGAGCACGCGGCCGGCTGCGACCGCGTGGTGATCGAGGAGTTCCTGGACGGCCCCGAGGTCTCGCTGTTCGCCGTCACCGACGGCACCACCGTGGTCCCGCTGCAGCCCGCCCAGGACTTCAAGCGCGCCTACGACGGCGACGAGGGCCCCAACACCGGCGGCATGGGCGCCTACTCCCCGCTGCCCTGGGCCGCCCCCGGGCTGGTCGAGGAGGTCATGGCGACCGTCCTGCAGCCGACCGTGGACGAGCTCCGCCGCCGCGGCACCCCCTTCTCCGGGCTGCTCTACGCCGGCCTGGCGATCACCTCGCGCGGAGTGCGGGTGATCGAGTTCAACGCCCGCTTCGGCGACCCGGAGACCCAGGTCGTGCTGGCCCGGCTGAAGACCCCCCTCAACGGCCTGCTGTACGCAGCAGCCACCGGCCGCCTGGCCGACTTCCCGGACCTGCGCTGGCGCGACGGCGCGGCGGTGACCGTCGTCATCGCCGCCGAGGGCTACCCGGAGAACCCCCGCAGCGGCGACCCGATCACCGGCCTCGACGCCGCCGAGGCCCCCGACGGCACCGCCTACGTCCTGCACGCCGGCACCGCCACCGGCGCGGACGGCGGAACCGTCAGCGCCGGCGGCCGGGTCCTCTCCGTCACCGCCACCGGCAAGGACATCCCCCAGGCCAGGACCCGTGCGTACGAGGCCGCAGCCCGGATCGGGCTGAAGGGCTCGCACCACCGCAGCGACATCGCCGCCGGGATCTGAACCGGGATCCGAGACGGGACGCAGTGCCCGTCACCACCCGCAGGGCGCAATGCCGCTGCGCCGAAGCCGACCGCTCCCGGATCGGGGCAACAAGCCCAAGGACCCAGCCCATCGGGTGACGGGAACCCCATCCGGCTGACGTCCGTCGCCCCCCGGCCTTATGGTGCCCCGAAGGTATCGCAGACCGCTGCGCCTCGTCCGCGTCCGTAGGCCGGTGCCGGGTACTCCGGGCGTCGAGGGGGGAGGCTGCGGTTCAGAGGGAATCACTTATCCGAGTGGTTCCTAACCGTTCCTGGAACACCGTGCCCGGGTCGCTCGTCGTCAATAGGCGACGGGGGACGACAGAACCGGGTCCGGTGGATCCGCGGCAGAGCAGGCAGGGGGTGACTGATCCATGGCCGGTGTGGAAGCGGCGCGCGGTCGCGCCCAGGCGGTGCTTCGGGTGCGCGGTGCCGCGCTCGCGGTGGCCGCGCTGCCGGCCGCCGTCGCCGCGGTGCTGGTCGCAGGCGGTGTCACCGGCCGCCTCGGCGCCGCCGGATCCGCCGACGCGGCCGGCTGGGACGTCGCCCGCTGGACCGTGGCCGCGGTGGCCGTGGTGGTGCTGCTCGGCGCGCTGGCGTTCGCCGTGGTGCTGCGCCGGGTCAGGCCGCCGCTGGTCCCGGCCGTCCCGCTGAGCACGACCGACGCCCCGGAGCTCTACCGGCTGGTCCGCGACCTCGCCGAGCGGATGGACGTGCCGGCCCCGGCCCGGATCGCGCTCACCCCGGACTGCGACAGCTGGCTGGAGGACCCCTCCCCCGCCGCCGCCCCCGCTCCGCCCGCGCCCGCCCCCGCCGGCGGCGACGCCCTCGGCCGGGAGGCCGCGGCCCTGCCCGCGCCCACCCTGGTCATCGGCTCCCCGTTCATGTGGTGGATGCGGGTCGCCGAGCTGCGCGCCCTGCTGGCGCCGGTGGTGGCCGGCACCGCCTGCTCGGCCGACCCCGACATCGCCGCGGCCCGCCGGTTCGTCCGGGCCCTGGACGCCGCCCTCGGCCTCGCCGCCGACCGGACCACCGCCCCGGCCTGGCAGCGCCCCGCGCTGGCCCTGCTGGGCCGGATCGCCGCCCTGCTGCTGCGCCGCTGCCGGGGCCACGCCGCCGAGATGGAGCGCGCCGTCGCCGGCTGGGCCTCCGAGCAGGCCAGGCAGGTGGACTACGGGCTGCGGATCGCCGCCCAGGAGCAGGTCGGGCTGGCCTACGCGGGCTGGGACCGGCTGCTCACCCGGGTCGCGCTGCCGGCCTGGCAGATAGGCCGCTGGCCGGGCCGGCTGGACGCGGGTGTGGTCTCCGCGCTGACCGAGCTGTCCCGGCGCGACCGGCTCGCCGACGGCTTCGAGACCCGGCTCGGCGAGCGCCCGGCCTGCGACCTGCTGGAGGAACCGGGCCGGATCGACGAGGCGGTGTCGCTGCTGGCCGCCAGGCTGTTCCACGGCGGCCCGCAGGCCGCCGCCCCGGAGAGCTGGAGCGCGGCCCAGCCCTCCGCCGCCGCGGCCCGCTGGTCCCCGGTCGACTGGCAGGACTATCCGCAGGCCGTGGTCGAGCGGGTGTGGCGCTCGCACGCCGACGACCTGCTGGCGGTCGCCGGCCTGGGCCGGGTCGGTGCGGACCAGGCCGAAGACGGCGCCGCGCCCTCGGCCCGCGACATCAGCGAGCTGCTGGTCCGGCTGCGCGACGACGGCGCCGCCGACGCCCTGGCCGGGGCTCTCACCAGCCGCAGGCTCCGGGCCGCCGCCGCCGATCCCGCACGGCAGCCCGCACTGCAGCTGCAGCCGCCGCGGACCGGCCGGGACCTGCTCGGGGAACACCTCAGCGCGCTGGTCTGCTGCGTCGCCGTCGGCAGCGGCGCCGCCGAGGCCGGTCTCGACTGGCTGGACGGCCCGGTGCTGCTGGTCGACGGCGCCCGCAGGACGGATCTGGCCGCCCCGGTCGCGCTGGCCGTGGAGCACGGCGACGGCGAACCGCTGTGGGCCTGGCTCACCGGCATCGGGGTCCGGGTCGAGAAGCCCGTGAGACTGCCCTGACAACCCGTCAGCACGTACGATGAGTACACACGGGGTGAGCTGACGAACGCTTTTGGTGACATGTCGTCATCTCGTCACCTCGCCGCCGCAACCAGGGGAGGGGCGCGTGGGTGCGGAGCAGAGCCGTCGCTGGGAGTCGGGGGCGCTCGCGCACGGGGCCACCGATCCCTTCGGCCAGGGCCCGCTGCCCTGGCTGCGAGGCGCGGACCAGTACTTCGACGACACCGGCCTGCAGGTCCCCTGGTACGTCGACCTGGGCCAGGCCGAGGGCCAGCTGCCGCGGTCCCGCCGTCCGCCCGGCGCCGAGACCCGCCCCGCCCTGGGGCGACCGCGCCCCTCGGACGACGTCGGCGGCCAGCTCAAGGGCTTCGCCGCGGCCGCGGCCGACCCGGGCGGCTCGCTGGACCTGCGGGTCAGCGTCAGCACCGCCCGTGAGTTCACCGTCGACGTCTACCGGATCGGGCACTACGGCGGCGCCGGAGCGCGGCACTTCGCCGCCAGTCCGCGGATCTCCGGGCTGGTCCAGCCCGCCCCGCTGGTGGCCGGCCGCACCGTCTCCTGCCACCACTGGTGGATGTCCTGGCGACTGCAGATCCCCGCCCACTGGAGCCCCGGCGCGTATGTCGCCGTGCTCACCACCGCCGACCACCGCCACCGCAGCCACATCCCCTTCACGGTCCGCGCCAACAAGGCCGCGGACCTGCTGCTGCTCCTCCCCGACGTGACCTGGCAGGCCTACAACCTCTACCCCGAGGACGGCCGGACCGGCGCCAGCCTCTACCACGCCTGGAACGAGAAGGGCGAGCTGCTCGGCGAGGAGGAGGCCGCCACCACGGTCTCCTTCGACCGCCCCTACGCGGGCGCGGGGCTGCCGCTGCACATCGGCCACGCCTACGACTTCATCCGCTGGGCCGAGCGCTACGGCTACGACCTGGCCTACGCCAACGCCACCGACCTGCACGCCGGGCGGATCGACCCGGGCCGCTACCGGGGGTTGATCTTCCCCGGCCACGACGAGTACTGGTCGGTGCCGATGCGGCGGTCGGTGGAGGACGCCAGGGACGGCGGCACCTCGCTGGTCTTCCTCAGCGCCAACACCATGTACTGGAAGGTCGAGCTCGACCCCGGTATGAACGGCGAACCGGACCGGCTGCTGACCTGCCGCAAGCGCCGCCGTCCGGTGGACGGGTCGGCCGGGGCGGCCCCGTCGGTGCTCTGGCGCGACCTGGGCGCACCGGAGCAGCTGCTGCTGGGCATCCAGTACTGCGGCCGGGTCCCGGAACCCGCGCCCATGGTGGTCCGCAACACCGACCACTGGGTCTGGGAGGGGACCGGGCTGCGCGACGAGGACCGGCTGCCCGGCCTGGTCGCGGGGGAGTCCGACCACTACTTCCCCCGGGTGCCGCTGCCCTCGCACACCGAGCGCACCCTGCTGGCGCACTCCCCGTACCGGGACGCCAGGGGGGCGCTGCAGCACCAGGAGACCTCGCTGTACCGGGCCCCGGGCGGCGCCTACGTCTTCGCCAGCGGCACCTTCGCCTGGTCACCGGCGCTGGACCGGCCCGGCCACACCGACGAGCGGGTCCAGCGCGCCACGGCGAACCTGCTGGACCGCATCTGCAAGGTCCACTGAATCTGCATGAGGTCCGCCGACGCCGTCCGGACGGCCGGGAAGGGCCTTGTGAAAGACTCCCTGCAAGCTCCCACCCCGAGATTCACTTGACCGAGGACATGTCTTGAGCGGATTCGTCGAGAAGCCCCAGCCGGTGCAGGTGCCCGGCCTGATTCATCTGCACACCGGCAAGGTGCGTGACCTCTACCGGAACGACGCGGGTGAGCTGGTGATGGTCGCCAGCGACCGGACCTCGGCCTTCGACTGGGTGCTGCCCACCGAGATCCCGGACAAGGGCCGCATCCTCACCCAGCTGTCGCTGTGGTGGTTCGACCGGCTGGCCGACCTGGTGCCCAACCACGTGATCTCGACCGAGGTCCCGGCCGGCGCCCCGGCGGACTGGGCGGGCCGCACCCTGGTCTGCCGCAGCCTGGAGATGCTGCCGGTCGAGTGCGTGGCCCGCGGCTACCTCACCGGCTCAGGGCTGAAGGAGTACCTCAAGTACCAGACGGCCTGCGGCATCGCCCTGCCGGCCGGGCTGGTGGACGGCTCGGAGCTGCCCGCCCCGATCTTCACGCCCGCGCTCAAGGCCGAGGTCGGCGAGCACGACGAGAACGTGCCCTACGAGGAGGTCGCTCGCAGGGTCGGCGCCGAGGTCGCGACCCAACTGCGGCAGACCACCATCGCCGTGTACGGGCGGGCCCGGGACATCGCCCGGGACCGGGGCATCATCCTGGCCGACACCAAGTTCGAGTTCGGCCTGGCCGACGGCGAGCCGGGCGACCGCAGCCTGGTGCTCGGCGACGAGGTGCTGACGCCGGACTCCTCGCGCTTCTGGCCGGCCGACGAGTGGGAGCCGGGCCGGGCCCAGCGCTCCTTCGACAAGCAGTTCATCCGCGACTGGTTGGCCTTTCCGGCCTCCGGCTGGGACCCCGCCTCCGAGCTGCCGCCGCCGGCCCTGCCCGAGCAGGTCGTCGCCGACAGCCGGGCCAAGTACGTCGAGGCCTACGAGCGCCTGACCGGCCAGACCTGGGCCTGAGCACCGTACGGTGTCGGGGGATCGGCCCCGGCACCGAACTGGTGCACCGTCAGGCGTACAACGAAAGAAGGCGCACTCTGAATGAGTGCGCCTTCTCAAAACTGGAGCGGACGACGGGATTCGAACCCGCGACCCTCACCTTGGCAAGGTGATGCTCTACCAACTGAGCCACGTCCGCATGGTGTTCGCCGTTCCGTTCCTTCGGCCAGATGGCCTCCGGTCCGTTCCGGCGAGCTCTACTCTACCTGATCCTTTCGGCTGCTTGCGCCAGCCGAAAGGAACGTCGAGTTGAGCAGGTGACAGGGATTGCACACTGCGCCTCTCCCCTGGAAGGGGAGCGCTCTACTACTGAGCTACACCTGCGAGCCCACCCCGTTGACCTGGCCTTTCGGCTTCCGTCTCCGGCGTGCTCCGCTGAAGAGAACACTAGCCCATGGATCACCGGGCGATCCACGAGGGTGGGCGATTTGACCCTTAGGTAAAGGAAAGTCCGGTTTGAGCCACCCCGGCCCGAGTCCGGGTCAGCTCGCCTCGGCGAACGCCTCGTACACATGCTTCGGCAGCCGGCCGCGCGCGGGCAGGTCGATGCCGCGGGACTGCGCCCAGGCGCGCACCGTCGCCGGGTCCGGCGCCACCTCGGTCCGGCGGAGGGTCTTGCCGGTTCGGCTCTGCTTGCGGGCCGCAGCCACATACGGGGCGAGCGCCTTCCGCAGCTTTTCCGCGTTTCGGGCAGACAGGTCGATCTCGTACGACTTCCCGTCGACGGCGAACTGGACGGTTTCCTCGGCCACCCCTCCGTCGATGTCGTCAGAGAGGGTTACCACTACGCGCTGAGCCATGGGATGCCAATCCTCTCGGATTTCCACGCTGCCTTGGCGGCGCCTGAAACCCGCAGGTCGGAGGTACATTTCGGGAGGTCGCGAGGCTGGGAGCGCCGCTTGCCCACCGGGCGCGCGCCGAAGCGGCGGCCGGTGCCCGCCATTCTGCCCCTCAAGTGTCCCAAAATCGAAGAGGCAAGTTTTTCTGCCCCCTATTCCGTGTCGGTTCGAGACCTTGCCGATACCTGACCGATACCTCTGGACGGGCTCTCGGTAGGGCTGCTAATGCAAGGCTGAATGTGGCGAATGAGGGAATTTCCGGCGTTCAATCACCGGCTACCGAGTGGTAGTCATTTGTGTGAACCTCCGCACGCCGACCCCGGTCTACGCGCGTCCGGCCGGGCGATCATCCAAGAAGCCCTCGCTCCCCCAGTAGAGTGGGTACTCCCCCCGCACCACCACTCACCGGGAGTACCCGTGGCACGCGTCGTTGTCGACGTCATGCTCAAGCCGGAGATCCTCGACCCCCAGGGCCAGGCGGTGCAGCGCGCGCTGCCGCGTCTGGGCTTCGCCGGGATCGCGGACGTCCGTCAGGGCAAGCGCTTCGAGCTGGAACTGGACGGGCCGGTGGACGACGCCGCCCTCGCCCGGATCCGCGAAGCCGCCGAGACCTTCCTCGCCAACACCGTGATCGAGGACTTCACCGTGAGGGTGGAGGAGAAGTGACTGCTCGCATCGGCGTCGTCACCTTCCCCGGCTCCCTCGACGACCGCGACGCCCAGCGCGCCGTGCGCCTGGCCGGCGCCGAGCCGGTCGCCCTGTGGCACCGCGACAAGGACCTGCACCAGGTCGACGCCGTGGTCCTGCCCGGCGGCTTCTCCTACGGCGACTACCTGCGCAGCGGCGCGATCTCCCGCTTCTCCCCGGTGATGGACACCGTCATCGAGCAGGCCAGGGCGGGGCTGCCGGTCCTCGGCATCTGCAACGGCTTCCAGGTGCTGACCGAGTCGCACCTGCTGCCCGGCGCCATGCTGCGCAACGAGAGCCTGCACTTCGTCTGCCGCGACCAGAGGCTCCGGGTCGAGAACGCCGAGACCGCCTGGACCGTCGACTACACCGTCGGCCAGGAGATCTCCGTCCCGCTGAAGAACGGCGAGGGCCGCTTCGTCGCGGACGCGCGGACCATCGACGAGTTGGAGGCCGAGGGCCGGGTCGCCTTCCGCTACCTGGACGTCAACCCCAACGGCTCGATCAACGACATCGCCGGCATCACCAACGCGGCCGGCAATGTCGTCGGCCTGATGCCGCACCCCGAGCACGCCGTGGAGCCGCTGGTCGGCACCGGCCGCACCGACGGCCTCGGGTTCTTCACCTCGATCCTGAAGCAGCTGGTGAGCGCCTGATGACTCTCGACACGGTCAAGCACGCGAGCGAGACCCCGGACGCCGAGCAGCCCTGGGCCGCGCTGGGCCTCAAGGCCGACGAGTACGCCCGCATCCGCGAGATCCTCGGCCGCCGTCCCACCGGCGCCGAGCTGGCCATGTACTCGGTCATGTGGTCCGAGCACTGCTCGTACAAGTCCAGCAAGGTGCACCTCAAGCAGTTCGGCGACAAGAAGCCGGAGACCGACGCACTGCTGGTCGGCATCGGCGAGAACGCCGGCGTGGTCGACGTCGGCCAGGGTTACGCGGTCACCTTCAAGATCGAGTCGCACAACCACCCGTCCTACGTCGAGCCCTACCAGGGCGCGGCCACCGGGATCGGCGGCATCGTCCGCGACATCCTGGCCATGGGCGCCCGCCCGGTCGCGGTGATGGACCCGCTGCGCTTCGGCGCCCCGGACCACCCCGACACCCGCCGGGTGCTGCCCGGGATCGTCGCCGGCATCGGCGGCTACGGCAACTGCCTGGGCCTGCCCAACATCGGCGGCGAGGTCGTCTTCGACCCCTGCTACCAGGGCAACCCGCTGGTCAACGCGCTGTGCGTGGGCGTGATGAAGCACGAGGACATCCACCTCGCACAGGCGTTCGGGGCCGGCAACAAGGTCATCCTCTACGGGGCCAGGACCGGCGGCGACGGCATCGGCGGGGCCTCCATCCTCGCCTCGGAGACCTTCGACGCCACCAAGCCGTCCAAGCGCCCCGCGGTGCAGGTCGGCGACCCGTTCCAGGAGAAGCTGCTGATCGAGTGCACCCTGGAGGTGTTCCGGGAGAAGCTGGTCTCCGGCATCCAGGACTTCGGCGCGGCCGGACTCTCCTGCGCCACCAGCGAGCTGGCCTCGGCCGGCTCAGGCGGCATGCGGGTCGAGCTGGACGACGTGCCGCTGCGCGACAACACGCTCTCGCCCGAGGAGATCCTCATGAGCGAGTCGCAGGAACGCATGTGCGCGATCGTCGAGCCGGCCAACGTCGACCGCTTCCTGGAGATCTGCGAGAAGTGGGACGTCATCGCCACGGTCATCGGTGAGGTCACCGACGGCGAGCGGCTGGAGATCTTCTGGCGCGGCGAGCAGATCGTCGACGTGCCGCCACGCACCGTGGCGCACGACGGCCCGGTCCTCAACCGGCCCTTCGCCCGCCCGTCCTGGCAGGACGAGCTGCAGGCCGACGCTCCTACCGCGGAGCGCCTCAAGCGCCCGGCGGGCGGGGACGAGCTCCGCGCCGCGGTGCTCCAGGTGGTCGGCTCGCCCAACCAGGCCGACAAGTCCTGGATCACCAGCCAGTACGACCGCTTCGTGCTCGGCAACACGGTCCTGGCCACTCCCGAGGACTCCGGCATGATCCGCGTCGACGAGGAGTCCAACCTCGGCGTCGCCATCGCCACCGACGGCAACGGCCGCTTCGCCAAGCTCGACCCGTACACCGGTGCGCAGCTGGCCCTGGCCGAGGCCTACCGGAACGTCGCCGCGACCGGCGCCAAGCCGCTGGCCGTCTCCGACTGCCTCAACTTCGGCTCCCCCGAGGACCCGGACGTGATGTGGCAGTTCGCCGAGGCCACCCGCGGTCTCGCCGACGCCTGCCTGACCCTGGGCACCCCGGTCACCGGCGGCAATGTCTCGCTCTACAACCAGACCGGCGCGGTGGCCATCCACCCGACCCCGGTGGTCGCCGTGCTCGGTGTGATCGACGACGTCAACCGCCGTACGCCGATGGCCTTCGCAGAGGAGGGCCAGCTGGTCTACCTGCTCGGCGACACCGCGGACGAGCTGGGCGGCTCGGCCTGGACCCAGGTCGCCCACGACCACCTCGGCGGCCTGCCGCCCAGGCTGGACCTGGAGCGGGAGCGGCTGCTCGCCGAGATCCTGATCGCCGGCTCCCGGGACGGCATGATCGACGCCGCGCACGACCTCTCCGACGGCGGCCTGATCCAGGCCCTCACCGAGAGCTGCCTGCGCGGCGCGAAGGGCGCCCGGGTGGTCGTCCCCGAGGGGCTGGACCCCTTCGTGTTCCTCTTCTCCGAGTCGGCGGGGCGCGCGATCGTCTCCGTCCCCCGCAGCGAGGAGCTCCGCTTCACCGAGATGTGCGGCGTCCGGGGCCTCCCGGCCACCCGCATCGGCGTCGTCGACGGCGATGCCATCGAGGTCCAGGGCCAGTTCACGCTCCCCCTGGCCGAGCTCCGCGAGGCCCACACCGGCGTCATCGAGGCCCTCCTCGCCTGACACCCCGTCACAGCCCGCGCCCGCTGCCCCCGTTGACCGACCAGGTCACGGGGGCAGCGGCACATTACCCCACAAGGGTGACCTTTTGTCCGGCCCGCAGGTTGTCAGGTCATGATGCACCATGTCTTCGTCGACGAGACCAAGAGCCACGGCTATCTGATGGCCGCGGTCGCGGTTGTGCCACGTGATCTGACGGAAACCAGGAACGTTCTCAGGGGCCTGCTGCTATCCGGTCAGCGCCGGATCCACTTCGTCAAGGAGCGCGAATCACGCCGCCGAGCCATCATTTCGGCACTGGCCGATCGTGAGCTGCTGGTGACTGTCTACGACGCTTCGGCCGTGACGAACGACCTGTTGGCAAGGGAGGCCTGCATCACCGCCATCCTGGAGGATGCGGTGGTCTCCAGAGCCACCAGGCTGGTGTTCGAGCGCGCGGATTCCCTGGAACTCACCGACCGCAGGTTGCTGTCCGCCCTCATGGACAAGTACCCGGTGTCCAACCGGCGGCCCGCATATGAGCTGATGCGCTGTCACGAGGAACAACTGCTGGCACTGCCCGACATCGTGGCGTGGTGCTGGGCCAAGGGCGGGGAGTGGAAGCGGCGCATCCGGCCGATCGTCTGCGACGTGCGGAAACTCCCCTAGACAGCGCGAAACCCGGTCCGCCAACCGTCCGGATGGCTACCGGGCCCACTTCACGAAGCTATTGCCGCGTGCCACTCCAGGGTAGCCGATCCCCGCCATCTGTCAACAGGGTGTAGATGGAGGGTCACTCACAGCATCCACCATGTCCCGTGCCCGGGCGCGTCACATTTGCTGCCGCTGATCTGTCTTATCTGTGGACACCGCGAATCCCCGCGCTCCAAGGAGGCAGCAAGCCATGGCTCGTATCTCCCTCGACCCGCCGCGCACCGTGCTCTTCCGCCTCGGTGCGTGGTACTCCCGGCGCGTCTACGGCGCGGTGCTCGACCCCGGGAAGGCCTACGCCCACCATGTTCGGGTGCTGCTGACGACCACCCGCTTCGAGCGCGGGGTGGCGCGGTGGAACCGGCTCGATTCGACGCTCAAGGCCCTTGCCGTGATGGCGGTCGCGGCCCGGATCGGCTGCTCCTGGTGCCTGGACTTCGGCTACTGGGACAGCCACGGGAAGGGCGTCCCCGCCGCCAAGCTCCGCAACGTCCCCGCCTGGCGCGACCACACCGAGGTCTACACCGACCTCGAACTGCTGGTGATGGAGTACGCCGAGGCCATGACCGAGACGGTGCCGGCCGTCACCGACGAGATGACGCAGTGTCTGATCGCCGACCTGGGTGAGCCGGCCTTCGTCGAACTCACCGCGATGATCGCGGTGGAGAACCTCCGCTCCCGGGTGAACAGCGCCTTCGGGCTGGTGGGGCAAGGCCTCCGGGACCGCTGCGAGATCCCGCTCCGTCAGGTAGCTTCCGAGGCGTGACCGACGCCACCGACGCCACCGATGTCGCCCTCGCGGTGTTCCAGCAGCACCGCCCGGTCCTCTTCGGCATCGCCTACCGGATGCTCGGCAGCGCCGCCGACGCCGAGGACATCCTGCAGGACGCCTGGCTCAGCTGGAGCAGGGTGGACACCGCCGCGGTCGCCGAGCCCCGGGCCTACCTCGCCCGTACGGTCACCAACCTGTCCCTCAACCGGCTCAAGTCGGCGACGGTGCAGCGCGAGTCCTATGTCGGCCCCTGGCTCCCGGAGCCGCTGGTGACCGCGCCGGACGCCAGCGGCGGGGTCGAGCGGGCCGAGGCGGTCTCGATGGCCATGCTGGTGGTCCTGGAGTCGCTCTCCCCGCTGGAGCGGGCCGTGTTCATCCTCAAGGAGGTCTTCGGCTTCCCCTACGCCGAGATCGCCGGGATGCTCGACCGCACCGAGGTGTCGGTGCGCCAGGTCGGCACCCGCGCCCGCAGCCACGTCCAGGCCCGGCGCCCCCGCTACGAGGCCCCGGCCGAGGTGCGCCGCCGGGCCACCGACGAGTTCCTGGCGGCCTGCATGGGCGGGGACCTCAACCGGATGATGCAGCTGCTGGCCCCGGACGTGACGGTCTGGTCGGACGGCGGCGGCAAGATCCGCGCCGCGCTGCGGCCGATCATCGGCGCGGACAAGGCGGCCCGCTGGCTTCTCGGGGTCATGGCCGCCCGGATTCCCGACATCGGCGTCCACCAGGTCGACGTCAACGGTCAGCCCGGCCTGGTGGTGACCTCCGCCGGAGTGCCCGACAACGTCCTGGTCCTGGAGCTGGACGAGACCGGGATCACCGGCATCCGGGTGGTCCGCAATCCCGACAAGCTCCGGCACGTCACCGTTCCGACGCCGCCTCAGGACCCGGGAGCTGGGTCCGGTACCAGCTGATCTTCTGCTGCAGATGGGCCTGCTGGTCCCGCAGGTCGGCGACGGTGCGCTCGACCTGCTCATCGTGCTCGACCAGCAGCGCCATCCGCTCCGCGATCGTGCTGTCGCCCTCCCGGGCCAGCTCGGCGTACCGGCGCATCTGCGCGATCGGCATCCCGGTGTCGCGCAGGCAGCGGAGCACGCCCAGCCACTCCAGGTCCTCGTCCGCGTAACGGCGCCGGCCGCCGGGACCGCGCTCGATCCGGTCGAGCAGGCCGATCCGCTCGTAGTACCGCAGCGTGTCCAGGCTGAAGCCGCTGCGTTCGACGACCTGGCCGGGCGAGAGGAAGTCCGTCATATGACGAAGCCTCACACCTGGACCCCACTCCAGGTCAAGAGGGACGCCGCTCCAGCCTGAGCCGGGACACGGCCACGCCCGAGAGGCAGAGCACCCCGCCCACCAGAGCCGTCCAGCCGGGCACCTCGCCGAGGACCAGCCACCCCAGCAGCACCGAGATGGGCGGCACCAGGTAGGTCGTCACGCCCAGCCGGCCCGCGCTGGTGCGGGCCAGGGCGTAGGCCCAGGTGGTGAAGGCGACGGCGGTCGGCAGCGCGCCCAGGTAGACGGCCCAGGCGACGGCGGAGG
Organism: Streptomyces sp. 846.5; assembly: GCF_004365705.1. NCBI lineage: Bacteria > Bacillati > Actinomycetota > Actinomycetes > Kitasatosporales > Streptomycetaceae > Streptomyces > Streptomyces sp. 846.5. The sequence goes on along the minus strand of NZ_SOBN01000001.1, from coordinate 3,847,190 downwards.
CATGGGCGTGTCCGGCCTCGCGCACCAGCGCGGGGGCGAACGGCAGGCAGGCGACGGCACCCACGGTGCAGGCCAGGAAGGTCACCTGGAGCGCCGACACCCGGGCCAGCAGCGGCTTCTGGATCACCACGGAGCTGGCGTACGCCAGCGCGGCGACAAAGCAGAGCAGCGCGCCCCAGCCGACCGAGCCGCCACCGCCGCCGGAGGACAGGCCGATAACGACCAGGCCGCCGAAGGAGAGCAGCATCCCGAGCACCAGCGCCCTGGGGAACCCCTCCCGCAGCACCACGCCCGCGATCAGCGCGATCAGGATCGGCCCGACGCCCACCAGCATCGCCGCCGTCCCGGCGTCCACCAGCCGCTCAGCAGCGTTCAGGCCCACGTTGTAGAGCCCGAACCAGAGCACCCCGCAGGCGACGATCCCGGGCCAGTCCCGGCGGGCCGGGAACGGCTCGCGCCGGACGGCGACCATCGCGCCGAGCACCAGGCTGCCGACCAGCAGCCGCGCCAGCGCCAGCGGTCCCGGAGCCAGCGCATGGCCCGCCGCGCGGATCCCGACGAAGGCCGAGGCCCACAGCACCACGGTGGTCCCGGCGGCGGCCGAGGCGAGCAGCGTCTGTCGGCGGGTGGGGGTGGTCGGACCGGGCACGGGTACGTCGGTGCTGGTCCGGACTGCGGGTTCGGCGGTCATGACAGCAGCGTCCATGCCCCAATGTCCTGGTGGCAAGCGGGATTCGGACCTAGTCTCGCTCATATGCCGCCAGCCGACCGCAAGCCCCGGGCCCGCAGCTACCACCCCGCCCGCACCCGGGCCGCCCTCGCCGCCCAGACGGAGGTGCTCCGCGCCGCCGTCCACAGCCTGTGCGCGGACGACGCGGCCGAGGCGCTGCTGGCCCGGCCCACCCGCCTCGGCGGGTGGCGGGTCAGGGAGCTGGTGGCCCATCTGGGCTTCGTCCTGGACTGGGTGCCGAAGAACCTCGGCGCCGACGTCCCGGCCGGCGCCGAGCTGCTCTCACTGACCTCCTGGGTCACCGGCACCCGCAGCGCCGCAGCGGCGATCGACGAGGGCGTCCGGGAGTACGCGGCCGACGCCTTCGGCGGCAGCCCGGACCAGGTCGCCGCCGAGTTCGACCGCGCCGCCGACCTCCTGTCGAAGACCCTCACCGAGGAGCACGCCCCCGGCCTGGCCCTGCCCACCCGCTACGGCCCGATGCTGCTCTCCGACTATCTGGTCACCCGCCTCCTGGAGACCGTCGTCCACGGCGACGACCTCGCCGACGCCCTGGGCACCGAGATCCCGCACGACCGGCAGGCGCTGGCCGCCGCCACCCGGCTGCTCGCCGACGCCCTGGCCGCGCAGGCCCCCGGCGGCTCCGTGGAGCTGCGCATCCCGCCGTTCGCCGTGGTCCAGTGCGTGGCCGGCCCCCGCCACACCCGGGGCACCCCGCCCAATGTGGTCGAGACGGCGCCGCTGCCCTGGATCCGGCTGGCGACCGGCCGGGTCGCCTGGTCGGAGCTGCTGGACGTGGCGCAACTCACGGCCTCGGGGGAGCGCAGTGATCTTTCCTCGCTACTCCCGGTGATGGGCTGATCCGTTTCGCCCGAAATCTACGCGCGTCAGCGATCCGCTGCGTAACCTGCGGCTGTCCCCTGTTCGGCCGATGCCGCCGGACTGCCCTAGACTCGGTGGCGTGCCACGCGGTGACGGACGACTCAGCCATGACCTCCTTCCCGGCGAGAAGGGCCCCCAGGACGCCTGCGGTGTCTTCGGTGTCTGGGCCCCCGGTGAAGAGGTCGCCAAACTCACCTATTTCGGGCTGTACGCCCTGCAGCACCGCGGACAGGAGTCCGCGGGCATCGCAGTGAGCAACGGCTCCCAGATCCTGGTCTACAAGGACATGGGCCTGGTCTCCCAGGTCTTCGACGAGACCTCCCTCGGCTCGCTGCTCGGCCACATCGCCGTCGGCCACTGCCGCTACTCCACCACCGGCTCCTCGGTGTGGGAGAACGCCCAGCCGACCTTCCGGGCCACCGCCCAGGGCTCGCTGGCCCTCGGCCACAACGGCAACCTGGTCAACACCGCCGAGCTGGCGGAGATGGTCGCCCGGCTCCCCGGCGAGCAGCACGTCTCCCGTTCCGGCCGCTCCGCGGTCACCAATGACACCGACCTGGTGACGGCGCTGCTGGCCGGCTACCCGGACCTGTCGATCGAGGAGACCGCCCGGCAGATCCTGCCCCAGGTCAAGGGCGCCTTCTCGCTGGTCTTCATGGACGAGCAGACCCTCTACGCGGCCCGCGACCCGCAGGGCATCCGCCCGCTGGTGCTGGGCCGCCTGGAGCGTGGCTGGGTCGTCGCCTCCGAGACGGCCGCGCTGGACATCGTCGGCGCCTCGTTCATCCGCGAGGTCGAGCCGGGCGAGCTCATCGCCGTGGACGAGAACGGCCTGCGCAGCTCCCGCTTCGCCGAGTCCAAGCCCAAGGGCTGCGTCTTCGAGTACGTCTACCTGGCCCGTCCGGACACCACCATCGCCGGGCGCAATGTGCACCTCTCCCGGGTCGAGATGGGCCGCCGGCTGGCCAAGGAGGCCCCGGCCGAGGCCGACCTGGTGATAGCGACTCCGGAGTCGGGCACCCCGGCCGCCATCGGCTACGCCGAGGCCAGCGGCATCCCCTACGGCTCGGGCCTGGTGAAGAACGCCTACGTCGGGCGCACCTTCATCCAGCCCAACCAGACCATCCGGCAGCTCGGCATCCGGCTCAAGCTGAACCCGCTGAAGGACGTCATCAAGGGCAAGCGGCTGGTCGTCGTGGACGACTCGATCGTCCGCGGCAACACCCAGCGCGCCCTGGTCCGGATGCTGCGCGAGGCCGGCGCCGCCGAGGTGCACATCCGGATCTCCTCGCCGCCGATCAAGTGGCCCTGCTTCTTCGGCATCGACTTCGCCACCCGGGCCGAGTTGATAGCGAACGGCCTGTCGGTGGACGAGATCGGCGCCTCGCTGGGCGCGGACTCGCTCGCCTTCATCAGCACCGAGGGCATGGTCGAGGCGACCGACCAGCCCAAGGAACGGCTCTGCTGCGCCTGCTTCGACGGCGAGTACCCGATGGAGCTGCCCGACCCGCAGCTGCTCGGCAAGCACCTGCTGGAGGCGGAGATCGCCTCGGCGGGCCGCGCTCCCGGGGTGCGCAACGCCGGGAAGAACCGCAGCGACGCCGACGGCGTGCAGTCCATGCTCGGCGGCATCGGCGCCGCCGACGCCCTGCGCCGCCCCTGAATTTCGCCCACCCTCCCCCAAACTCCGTCCGGGGGTGCCCCCTCCCGACCACCACCCCTATTCGAGGCGCTTCGCGCCGCAGTGTTGAAAGGGCCGTTCTGATGAGCGACCAGACCACCCCCGGCAGCGGCGCCACCTATGCCGCCGCCGGAGTCTCCATCGAGAACGGCGACCTCGCCGTCGAGCTGATGAAGCAGTGGGTCTCCAAGGCCACCAGGCCCGAGGTCGTCGGCGGCCTGGGCGGCTTCGCCGGGCTGTTCGACGCCAGCGCGCTGAAGCGGTACGAGCGCCCCCTGCTCGCCTCCGCGACCGACGGCGTGGGCACCAAGGTCGCCCTTGCCGCCGCCATGGACAAGCACGACACCATCGGCCACGACCTGGTCGGCATGGTCGTGGACGACCTGGTGGTGTGCGGCGCCGAGCCGCTGTTCATGACCGACTACATCTGCGTCGGCAAGGTCCACCCCGAGCGGGTCGCCCAGATCGTCAAGGGCATCGCCGAGGGCTGCGTGCTGGCCGGCTGCGCCCTGGTCGGCGGCGAGACCGCCGAGCACCCCGGGCTGCTCGGCCCGGACGAGTACGACGTCGCCGGCGCCGGCACCGGCGTGGTCGAGGCCGACGCGCTGCTGGGCGCCGAGCGGGTGCGGGCCGGTGACGTGGTCATCGCCATGGCCGCCTCCGGGCTGCACTCCAACGGCTACTCGCTGGTCCGGCACGTGCTGCTGAACCAGGCCGGCTGGAAGCTGGACCGCAAGGTCGAGGAGTTCGGCCGGACCCTCGGCGAGGAGCTGCTGGAGCCGACCAGGATCTACTCGCTGGACTGCCTGGCGCTGATCCGGGCCACCGAGATCCACGCCTTCTCGCACGTCACCGGAGGCGGTCTGGCCGCCAACCTGGCCCGGGTCATCCCCGAGGGCCTGCACGCCCGGCTGGACCGGGGCACCTGGACGCCGCTGCCGGTGTTCCAGACCGTGGCCCAGGTGGGCCGGATGCAGACCCTGGAGATCGAGAAGACCCTGAACATGGGCATCGGCATGGTCGCCGTGGTCCCGGCCGAGTCGGTGGACACCGTGCTGGCGGTCCTGGCCGACCGCGACGTCGAGGCCTGGCCGCTCGGCGACATCGTCGAACGCGGCGGCGACTGGTCGGACGGCGGCGCAGCTCTGTACGGCGCGTACGCGGAGTAGGAGAGTTGGGGGCACGAGGGGCGCGGCCGGTCACGGCAGCGCCCCCGTCCACGTCACGAACCCATGCTCAGCCGCCTTCGGCGTTCGGATACGCCGAAGGGCCGACCCGGTCGGCACCGGATCGGCTCTTCGGTCGGCTCGAAGAGGTCAAGCGTGTTTGCGGGCGTGGTGGCCCGCTGGCTCGTCCTCTTCTTCGTCGTCGTCCTCGCCGTTGTACAACTGTGCGTACGAGGCGTACGGATCGTCGTCGTCATCCTCATCGTCATCAAGAGGCTCCGGATTCACCGGTTCCCTCGTTGGCGATGCGCCCAGCTCGTTGGCCAGACGTGACGGGTCGAAACCCACGTCGCCGTACTTCAGCTGGCGGGCGACCTTTGTCTGCTTGGCCTTGGCCCGGCCGCGCCCCATGGCTCGACCCCCTCAACGACGGGGCTCATGGCCCCGAGTCTTGACACGCGTTCATGATGAGGAACGACCCCTCGCCGGAGTGAGAGGGTCGGTCCTTAGAGCAATAACGGTACCTGCTTACAGGGCCGTACGGTACGCCGCCCGTGCGACATGCCGCACCCCGGCTCGGGTTGTGACCATATCGATGCAGGTCAAGGCAGGAATGAGTGGCTTTCGCAGGAGTCGTCCCGGAGCGCCGGAAGGGGGCGCTCCAGGACGATTGTCCCCCGTCCGGGCACTCCGTATCCCTCGGACGGCCCTGTCAGGTGAGAATGCGGTTCTTGTCCGATCGGCTGTCGGGCTACTGCTTCCGGGGTCCGGTGAGCAGGATCGAGCGGAGCCGGCCGACGTCGGCCATCCGGCGCTCGGCGAGGCGGTCGGCGGAGACGGCCGGGGGCACGCCGTCGGCCCGGGCCCGGTCGAAGATCTCCAGGGTGGTGTCGAAGATCTTCGCGGCCTTGGCCCTGGCCCGCTCGAAGACGAAGCCCTGGATCTCGTCGGCGACCTGGATCACACCGCCCGCGTTCACCACGTAGTCGGGCGCGTAGAGGATCCCGCGGTCGGCGAGGTCCTTCTCGACGCCGGGGTGGGCCAGTTGGTTGTTGGCCGCACCGCAGACGATTCCGGCGGTGAGGGCCGGGACGGTGGTGTCGTCAAGCGCGCCGCCGAGCGCGCAGGGGGCGTAGACGTCCAGGTCGGCGCGGATCAGCGCGTCGGCGTCGGCGACCACCTCCACCTCCGGGTGGGCGGCGCGGACCCGGTTGACGGCGTCCTCGCGGACGTCGGTGACCACCACCCGGGCGCCCTCCTCCACCAGGTGCCGGACCAGGTAGTGGCCCACCTTGCCGATGCCGGCCACGCCGACCCGGCGGCCCTCCAGCGAGGGGGCGCCCCAGCGGTGCTGGGCCGAGGCGCGCATGCCCTGGAACACCCCGAAGGCGGTGAGCACGGAGGAGTCCCCGGCGCCGCCGTTCTCCGGGGAGCGGCCGGTCACGTAGTCGCACTCGCGCGCGACCACGTCCATGTCGGCGACGTAGGTGCCGACGTCGCAGGCGGTGACGTAGCGCCCGCCGAGGGACTGGACGAAGCGGCCGTAGGCCCGCAGCAGCGCCTCGCTCTTGTCGCCGCCCTCGGCGCGGGGGGCCGGATCGCCGATGATCACGGCCTTGCCGCCGCCCAGGTCGAGGCCGGCCAGGGCGTTCTTGTAGGACATCCCCCTGGCCAGGTTCAGGGCGTCCTGGACCGCCTCCTCCTCGGAGGCGTAGGGGTGGAACCGGGTGCCGCCGAGGGCAGGGCCCAGGGCGGTGGAGTGGATGGCGATGACGGCCTTGAGGCCGCTGTCGCGGTCGTGGCACAGGACGACCTGCTCGTGGCTGTCGCCGGGGGCCGCTTCGGACTCGGAAGCGAAGATCCGGCGCAGTACGCCGGAACGCTCACTGACATCGGTCACGGTGGTGACTCCATTGTCGGACGGCGCCCGCGACTGTGGTGCGGGCGTTGTGGCTGAAGCGTAGGACGGCTGCTGGCTGCCGTGCGACGATGCGGGACGTGGCTACCTTGCGGACCTCGGTACGACCTCCCTACGCCGCGTACTTGCGCGTGTACGAGCCGCTGGCTGCCTTTCGGGAGCCCGAGCGGTCCTACTGGCAGGGCTACGCTGCGGCCCGGCGCGGCCCGGCGGCGGTGGCCGGGGCGACCGCCCTGGAGGAGGCGCGGCGGCGGCTGGCGGACCTGATCGCGGTGCCGCCGGTGGCCGTTCCCGAGCAGGAGAGCCGGGAGGCCTTCGTCCACGAGGCGGACGGCGTGGTCTACCTCTGCCCGTGGCGGACCCGGCTGCGGACCTGGATGGCCCTGGAGGAGCTCCAGGAGCTGCTTCCCGCCCCGTTGCTGGACGCGGCGGTACCAGCGAGGGTCAGGGCCCAGGCAGAGGCGGACTGGGACCGCTGGCGGGCGCAGAACCCGGACGGCCGGCCGTGGATCCTCACCGAGACCTGGAACGTCCCGGTGCGCTGGTTCCTGCTCTTCGGCGCCGAGGACCGGGAGTTCGAGCCGGGCCGCTGGACGGACGGGGCCGACCCGGAGGGCGCGGAGGGCGTGAACGGTCCGGAGGAAGGCGCGGAGGAGCCCGCAGGGGGCGTGAAGCGGCGGACCGCGCCGGTGATGCGCTACCGGACACCCATGGCACAGGCGCGCAGGAGGGTCGCGCGCGGCTACCGGGTGCTCCGGGACACCCTGGACGAGGGGCCGATGGTCGCCGGGGTGGAGGAGGTCGGCCGCTGGCTGGAGGAGTTCCACCCCCGTTCGCTGGTGGAACTGGACTACGGCGGCCTGGTGGACGTCATCCCGGAGGAGGGACTGGCGGGGGACCGCTCGGTCGAGGAGGTCGCCGAGGGGATAGCGGCGCTGCGCGAGGGCGACGGGTCCCGGGCGGGCCGCTCCTACCGCGCGCTGACCGAGCGCTGGCGCCGGGTGCAGGAGCTGCAGTACGCGAACTGACGGCCTCTTGGTTCACGGTACGGATGTGCCGCAAGAGCTCTGGCGGGGTTCCGCCACGACAGTTCACGCCAGGGTTGGACCAGACCACCCCTGAGGACGCATGGCATCCTTCCCTCATACGTCACACGGGGGCTTATCTCCCGCCCACATAGGACCAACGTCCTGGATCGGGTCAATACCCCACGAACGTGACGTGACTCACCGTTGACGCGAAGTACTCTCAGGGTGTCAAAATAGGACAACCAGCCTCACCGCAGATCATTGTGTCCACAACCTGTGGAGATCTGCGGAGGATCGAGAGACTTCGCGGGGGACGCGGGGGGTCTGGGCATGTCATGACTGATCGTCACTAAAGGGTGACTGTCCGCTATGACATGGTCCATGGCCATCCGTCGAGCTTGAGCCCGTGAGGGTCAATTCCGATGGTTTGGCCGTCGGTGCTGGACGGATGGTGTAGTTGTAGTGCCGAGGACAAGCCGTTCGTCCTATTACCGACTCGGTCGGCGCATGCCATTTCGGGCATCGCAGACCAAGGTGCAGAATTTGAAGGAAAGAACCGCGTTGGTTCGGTTCTCCCGAGGAGGCCGCTCATGACCGCTCGTACCCCTGACGCCGAACCGCTGCTGACGCCGGCTGAGGTTGCCACCATGTTCCGCGTTGACCCCAAGACGGTCACTCGCTGGGCCAAGGCCGGCAAGCTCACGTCGATCCGTACGCTCGGTGGGCACCGCCGCTACCGTGAGGCGGAGGTCCGTGCTCTGCTTGCGGGCATTCCGCAGCAGCGCAGCGAGGCCTGAGGCATCTGAAAGACAAGAGAAGTCGCACCGAACTCCGCCGGGTTCGGTGCGACTTCTTTTTGCTGGTCAGGAGAGCTTTTTAAGCCGGTGCAATTGTACATATAAAATTGATGCCTGCCGATGAGGCGTTTCCGTGCGAGTATCTCCGGAAAATATAAGTGACCTGTGTCACAGGCGTGACAGGTGGGGTGTGACAGGTGCTGCGGACCCGGAAAGCACATCAGCCCGAATCCGTAAGGACTCGGGCTGATCACTGCGACCTCGACGGGACTTGAACCCGCGACCTCCACCTTGACAGGGTGGCGAGCTAACCAACTGCTCCACGAGGCCAGGCTGTGCTGTTCGACTCCCAGACCATACTCCATTCCGGGGGGTGAGGTCTAACCGCAGGTCGGCACCGGCTGCTGCGATCAGTCGGCCGCTCCCAGCAGGGTTCCGGCCAGGTAGGTGACGCCCATCGCGAGCGCGCCGCCGGCGACGTTGCGCAGGATCGAGGCGCGGACCGGAGCGTGCCCCAGCCGCGCGCTGCCCCAGCCGCACAGGGCCAGCGCCGCCAGCACCGACACCACCGTGACGTACAGCCGGACCGAGGCAGGCGGCAGCACCATCGCCAGCAGCGGCAGCAGGGCGCCGGCGGTGAAGGCCAGGAAGCTCGCCCCGGCCGCGTGCCAGGGGTTGGTGAGCTCGTCCGGGTCGATGCCCAGTTCGGTCTCGGCGTGGGCGCCCAGGGCGTCATGGGCCGTGAGCTCCTCGGCCACCTCGGCGGCGAGGGTCGGGGTGAGGCCCTTCTGCTCGTACAGACCGGCCAGTTCGGTGAGCTCCGCCTCGGGGGTGCTGTCCAGTTCCAGGCGTTCCAGGTCCAGGGCGGCCTGCTCGGAGTCGCGCTGGGTGCTGACCGAGACGTACTCGCCCGCCGCCATCGACAGGGAGCCGGCCAGCAGCCCGGCCAGCCCGGCGGTCAGCAGCGTTTGGGCGGAGCTGGTCGCCCCGGCGACGCCGACCACCAGGCCGGCCGTGGAGACGATGCCGTCGTTGGCGCCCAGGACGGCGGCGCGCAGCCAGTTGAGCCGGGTGGCCAGGCCGTTCTGGTGCGGTTCGGGCGTCGCGGTGCTGCTGTCGGTGGTCACTCCGGGAGTCTGCCCGCGGGACGGCGCGGCAGCCACTCGACGCGCCTCAGCCGCAGGCCGACCGCAGCGCCCCGATGTCGTTGGAGATGATGGCGTCCACTCCGGCCCTGGCCAGCGCCGCCATCCGGCGCGGGTCGTCCACGGTCCAGGTGCTCACCTTCAGGCCCCGGCGCTGGATCCGGGCCACCCGGCCCCGGGTGAGCAGCCGGTGGTGCGGATTGAAGAACTGCGGGCGGACCCGGCGCAGCAGCCCGGCGCGCGGCGGCAGCAGGGACTCCCAGCTCATCGCGACGGCCGCCTCGGGCGCCGCCGCCCTGACGTCCGCCAGCGCGGCCGGGCCCCCGGTGAAGACGCTTCCGCCGAGCAGCCCCATCGACCGCACCAGCTCCACCGCCACCCGCGCCTCGGCGGGCGCCGGGACGTCCAGCATCAGCGGGACCCCGCTGTCGGCGGCGAGCTCCAGCGCCTGACGCAGCGTCGGGATCCGCCAGCCGCCGTCGTGGCCGAGCCCGTCCAGCTCGGCGTGGCTGAGGGCGTCCACCCGCAGGTCGTACCCCCAGAGCCGGGTCAGCGTCTCGTCGTGCAGCAGCACCGGGACCCCGTCCCGGGTCAGCCGTACGTCGATCTCGACCCAGTCGGCGCCGAGCCCGATCGCCGACGCCACCGAGGGCAGGGTGTTCTCCCGCAGCCGCAGCGGATCACCGCGGTGCGCGACCAGGAGTGTCATGCAAGGGAGGGTACCGAGGGGGTCTTCCCCCGGCACCGCGCACGGCGCACCGTGGAGGGGTGGAGACACCTGGGGGCGGGGACGCGCTGGCGGCGTACGCGGCGGATGTGCTCGGGTCGCTGCGGCGACGGGACCAGCGGGAGCGGGCGGTGGGCTGCCTGCGGCGGCTGGTGCTGGACGGCGGGGCCGGCGGCGGTGCGCCGCGGAACCAGCGCCACTTCGTCAACCGCTCGCCCTGGGACCCGGCGCCGGTGCTGCGCCGGATCGCCGAGCGGGTGCTGCCGGTGATCGGGCCGCAGGCCTGGGTGGTCGAGGACGTCTCCTTCCCCAAGCAGGGCCGGCTGTCGGTGGGGGTGGCCCGGCAGTTCAGCGTCGGCCTGGGCCGCAAGGCCCGCTGCCAGGTCGCGGTCGGCGTGCACGCCGTCGCCCCGGAGGCGTCCTGCCCGCTGCAGTGGCGGCTGTTCCTCAACCAGGAGTGGGCCGACGACCCGGAGCGGCGGCAGCGGGCCCGGGTGCCCGGCGGGGTCGGGCACCGGGAGAAGTGGCGGCTGGCCCTGGACGCCCTGGACGAGCTGGCCGGCTGGGGGCTCACCCCGCCGCTGCTGGTCGCCGACTCGGCCTACGGTACGAGCACCGGCTTCCGGGCCGGGCTGACCGCTCGCGGGATACCCCATCTGGTGGGCGTCCACGGCGAGCTGACGGTGCTTCCGGCGGAGCTGCGGCCCTCCCCCCTGGCCACCGCCGGGCGGCGCGGGCTGCCGCGCTACCGCGAGGCGCCGCGCTCGGTCCGGGCGACGGCCGGGAGCGCCGGACGGGCGGCGTACACCCGGGTCGACGGGGCCGGCCCGCCGACGCGCTTCCTCCTGCTCCGGGTCCGCCCGGCCGGGGCCCGGGCCCGCCGGCTCGCGCGGGAGGCGGCGGTGGCCCGCGAGGGCCGCTGGGACGGGGTGCTGCCGGAAGCCGGACTGCTCGTGGAGTGGCCCGACGCGGCGGCGGCGCCCAGCGGCTTCTGGCTGACCGACCTGCCCGAGCGGACCCCGCCGGCCGAGCTGGTCCGGCTGGCCGGGAGCCGCAGCAGGGTCGCGCAGGACCGCGGGGTGCTGCGCGACCGGCTGGGGCTCGGGCACTACGAGGGCCGCTCCTGGCCGGGCTGGCACCACCACGTCACCCTGAGCACCGCAGCCCTCGCCTTCACCGTCGAGCAGCGACTCGGCTGAGCTCCAGCAGTCCACCGACCCGCGTACCCCGGACGGGTCTGCGCGGTCGCGGGGCGTCCTGGTCGGCGCCCAGGATGAGGCCAGGTGCGGGATCAGGAACCCGGCCCTGGACGATGGGTGCGACGGTGGGCGGATTTCAGGTGGGTTCAGGCATGCGTGCGGTGCGGCTGACGCTGGCCGGCGCGCTTCTCGCCGGGGGAACGGCCGCGGTGGTCGGACTGGCGGCCTGCGGCAGTTCCTCCAGCAGCACGGGCAGCGCCGCCTCGTCCGCGGCCGCCTCCATGACCGCCACCGGGCCCGCCACCGCGTCGTTCTCCGGGGAGGGCCCCTCGTCGCTGGCCTCGAAGGCCGCCTCGGCCGTGGCGTCCGCCCAATCGGCGGCCGCCTCCTCCGCCGCGGCCGCCGCCGCGTTCGCCTCCTCCGCGGCCGCGGGCACCGCCGCGATCAAGGCCGCCGCCACGGCGGCGCTGGCGAACGTCCAGGGCAGCGGCAATGCCGTCGCCGACGTCGGGCTGACCGGTCTCAACCGCGACCGGACCGGCGGCCTGTACGCGGCCGTCGTCAACATCACCAACCGGACCGGGTCGACCGCCAGCTTCGCGGTGCGGGTCGACTTCGTGGACGGCTCGGGCAAGGTCGTCGACAGCGACGTGGTGGGCGCCGCCGATCTGGCGGCCGGTCAGAAGGCGCAGCCGGTGGCCTTCAGCACCAAGCCGTCCGAGCTCAACCTGGTCCCCAGGGTCGCCAAGGCCCAGCGCTACTGAGCCGGTTCGGCCGAGCGAGTACTTCTTCCGGGGACCGCGGCGCGCCCGCATAAGGATCAGATATACATATGGGACATATGGCCCATGAGTACTGCCGCAGCCGCCCCTGACGACCCGGGCAAACGGTCCTTCACCCAGCGCATGCTGGACGGCATCGAGAAGGCGGGCAACAAGGTCCCGCACCCGGCCGTGATCTTCCTGCTGCTGATCGTCCTGGTCGTCGTGCTCTCGGCGATCCTGTCGGCCTTCGGCGTGCACGCGACCTATGAGACCGCTTCACCCGCGCCGGTCGCGGGCTCGGTCACCTATCCGCAAGGGACGTCCGAGCCCACGGTGACCTACCCGCCGGGCGCGGAGCTCCACCCCGAGGTGCATGTCACCACTGAGACCACGCATGTCAAGAGCCTGCTGACGGCCGACGGCATCCGCTTCATCTTCACCTCGGCGGTGGACAACTTCACCAGCTTCGGTGTGGTCGGGGTGATCCTGGTGGCCATGGTCGGGGTGGGGCTCGCCGAGGAGGCGGGCCTGATCGGGGCGCTGATCCGAAAACTCGTCGCGGTCTCCCCGCCGGCGACGCTGACCTTCATCATCGTGCTGCTCGGCGTCCTGTCCAGCATCGCCTCGGACGCCGGCTACCTGGTGCTGATCCCGCTGGGCGCGGTCGCCTTCAAGAGCGTCGGACGCCACCCGCTGGCCGGGCTCGCCGCCGCCTTCGCCGCGGTCGGCGCCACCTTCGGGGTGAACGTCCTGATCACCCCGACCGACGGGATCGTCACCGAGATCACCAATGAGGCGATCCACCTGGTCGACCCCCACCGCAGCATCGACCTGACCTCCAACCTCTACTTCGGCATCGCCTCGACGTTCTTCCTGACGATCATCATCACCGTGCTCACCGAGAAGTACATCGAACCGAGCCTGGGCCAGTACCTGCCACCGGCGCAGTCCGCCGCCGACGAGGACGGCGACACCGTCGCACCCGAGGCGGAGGCGCGCGGGCTGAAGTTCGCGCTCTACGGGCTGCTGGCCGTCGTGGTGGTGCTGGTGCTGCTCACCGCGTTTCCGAGCGCCCCGCTGCGCAACCCGGAGACCGGCAGCGTCTTCGACAACTCCCCGTTCATGGACAGCCTGATCTTCATCATCATGCTGCTCTTCCTGGTGGCCGGCGTCTGCTACGGGGCCGGGGCCGGGACCCTCAAGGGCAGCGCCGCCGCGATGGCCGCCATCACCAAGACCTTCGCGGGCCTGGGCGGGCTGATCTTCCTGCTGTTGATCATCGCCCAGTTCATCGCCTACTTCAACTACTCCAACATGGCCACGGTGATCGCGGTGAAGCTGGCCGACGCGCTGGAGCGGGCGAACATCGGGGCGGTCTGGCTGCTGATCGGGTTCATCCTGGTGACCCTGGTCCTGGACATCATCATCCCCGGGGTCATCCCCAAGTGGGCGATCTTCGCGCCGATCTTCATCCCGCTGTTCATCCGCCTCGGCGTGGCCCCGCAGACCGTCCTGGCCGCCTACCGGGTCGGCGACGGCCCGATCAACGTCGTGACCCCGCTGATGGTCTACATCCCCTTCATCGTGCTGCTCACCCAGAAGTACAAGAAGGAGGCCGGGGTGGGCACGGTGGTGTCGATGATGCTGCCCTACACGCTGGTGGTCGCCGCCACCTGGCTGATCTTCTTCGTCGCCTGGTACCTGATCGGCATTCCGCTGGGCCCCGGCGCACCGGTGCACCTATAGGGGGCGGGGGGTTTCCGTCGGCTCCCGGCTGCAGCGTCTGCCTGGCTTGACGCGCAGTTCCCCGCGCCCCTAGGGGGCTGCAACTCACCCACAGAGGTTCAGTTGCAGTCCCCTCAGGGGCGCGGGGAACTGCGCGACAAGCCCGCTACGGTCCGCAGCCGGAGACCCCTCAAGCACCCCGCTCCCACGGCCCGCTCCCCAGCACACCCCCGACCAGGACGATCCGATAGCCCCGCTCGGCCAGCAGCGTCAGTGCCCGTCTCAGCATCGCTTCCGCGGCCGCGTCCACCGCCGTCACCCGGTCGAGGTCCAGGACCAGCCGCCCCGGGGCCACCGGCACGCGGTCGGCCAGGGCGAACAGCAGCCGTTCCGCCGCCGTGAAGTCCAGCGCCCCCTGTGCCGCCAGCAGGGCCCCGCCGGCCACCGCGTCGGCGCCGTCCGGGAGAACCGTCGCCGCTCCCGGGGCGGGGTTGTGCATCAGGTGCAGTCCGAACCGCTCCGACAGTTCCCGCAGCGCCGCCACTCCCCGGACCGGATTGCCCACCCGGTCCAGCCGGGGGCTGTGCACGGCCACCCCGAAGCGGGCCGGCGCCACCGCGACCAGGCCGCCGGACACCCCGCTCTTGGCCGGCAGCCCCACCCGCAGCATCCACTCGCCCGCCGCGTCGTACATCCCGCAGGTGGCCATCACCGCCAGCACCTGCACGGCGACCGGTTCCGGGACGACCGCCTCGCCGCTCACCGGGTTCACCCCGCCGTTGCCCAGCGTCGCCGCCATCACCGCGAGGTCCTCGACGGTGGCGAGCACCGAGCACTGGCGGAAGTAGGTCTCCACCGCCTCGACGGGGTCGCCGCGGAGCGCCCCCGTCCCGCGCATCAGGTAGGCCAGCGCCCGGTTGCGGTCGCCGCTCTCCGCCTCCGAGCGGTACACCGCCTCGTCGACGTCCAGGCGACGACCGGCGAAGCGGCCCAGGCAGTCCAGGATCCGCGCGAAGCGCTCCCCGGGGTCCGCGGCCGGGACCAGCGCGGTGACTGCGATGGCGCCCGCGTTGATCATCGGGTTCGCCGGACGTCCGGTCACCGCGTCCAGGCTGATCGCGTTGAACGCCTCGCCGCTGGGCTCGCAGCCGACCCGGCGGCCCACCTCGTCCGGGCCCAGCTCGGCCAGGGCCAGGGCGAGGACGAAGGGCTTGGTCACCGACTGCAGGGTGAAGGCGGTTCCGGAGTCGCCCGCCTGGTAGCGGTGCCCGTCCATGCTCACCAGGGCCAGGCCGAAGCAGTCCGGGTCGGCCAGGGCCAACTGGGGGATGTAGTCGGCCACCGCGCCCTGGTCCAGCCCCCGGCAGCGCTGGTACAGGTCGGCCAGGGCCTCGCTGACGACATCGATGCCGGCGGGTCGCTGGATGCCGGCTGGTCCCTGAGGCGGCGTCATGCTCCGATCGTGCTGGACCGGGGCGGGCCCGGCCACTCGGACGCCGCGCCCGCCGGCTCCGGCGTCCGGGCCTGGGCCCGGCCTCCGGTCCGGTCCCGGTCCCGGTCCCGTTTCCGCTTCCCCTTCCGCTTCCGCGAGGTGGGCCAGAGCAGCACATAGGCGGTGGAGAGTGCGACGAAGCCCAGCCGCACCAGGCCGCGCGCCGGGTCCGAGGGGATCAGCAGCGTCCCCCCGTACAGCGACAGCAGCGCTATCCAGCTCCACCACGGCACCAGCCGCCGCTGGCCCACCGCGTCCCAGATCAGCGTGCCCAGCAGCACCGAGGCGGTGTAGTAGGTGTAGACGCTGGGGTCCAGCAGGATCCGGGCGTCGGCGCCCAGCAGCACCACGGCCGGCCAGCGGCCGCGCAGCACCGCGAGCGCTCCCAGCACCAGCCCCAGCGAGAGCTGCGCCGGACGGTCCCAGGGCGGGGTGGACTGCGCGCTGACCCCCAGCCAGCGCAGCGAGGAGGCGGGCTGGTTGGGGATGGCGAACCTGGCGGCGGCCACCGAGTCGAGGTTGCCCAGGTAGAAGGGCAGCCAGGCGACCGCGACCAGACCGCAGAACAGTGCCGCCACCTGCAGCCGCCGCCCCTGGGGCAGCACCAGCAGCAGCGCGGCGAAGGAGAGCGCCCAGGGCTTGGCGTCGACGGCCAGCGCCAGCCACACCCCGACCGCGGTGCTGCCGCCCCGGCTCAGGGAGTGCACCGCCAGGGTGGTGAAGAACAGCGCCAGCACATCGTCCAGGTGCGCGAACCGGACCGACACCTCCACCCACATCGGGATGAAGGCCAGCCCGGCGATGAGTATCCGCTGCTGCAGCCGCCGGTGGTTGGTCCCGGTGCCCAGGTGGTACTGCGCCGCGGTCCGGCCCACCAGGATCAGCATCACCAGACCCAGCGCCGACATCACGGCCTCGGCCACCAACTGCCCGGTCTGCGGCTGGAAGGGCGCGAACAGCCGTGCGGCGAGCAGGCTGACCGGCCCGATCTGCAGCTCCGGATGCTGGGCGTAGAGGGAGAGGCCGCCGCCCGGAGCGCCGCCGAACAGCAGCTGCTCGCCCTGCTGCAGGTAGTGCCAGGACACCCCGCCGCTCCGGGCCACCAGCAGGAACCAGGCCACGGTCCACAGCCCCAGCAGCGCGGTGTGCCGGCGCAGCGGCAGGAACCAGATCCGCCCGGTCCGCCTGCCGTAGTCGTCGCGGGCGGCTGCTCTGCCGACTCGGCTGCTCACCTGGTCCTCCCCGCGCGTTCGCACATCCGCCCGATGGGGCGCGCACAGAGTACGGGCCTGACGTAAGAGGAAAGCATGCGTCCGTTACGGAGCGGCAGCCGGCCGCCACAGACGCCGAAAAGCCCCCGGCAGGTGATATCACCGGGGGCTTTCCGTACTGCTGCGTGCAGTGTTTCCGCTGTGGCCAGGGGCGGGGTCGAACCGCCGACCTACCGCTTTTCAGGCGGTCGCTCGTACCAACTGAGCTACCTGGCCGTGATCCCCCTCGAAAGGAGGAACACAGCGACCTCGACGGGACTTGAACCCGCGACCTCCACCTTGACAGGGTGGCGAGCTAACCAACTGCTCCACGAGGCCTCGCACAGGCGAACCTGCGCGCGGTGTAATGCGTACCCCCAACGGGATTCGAACCCGTGCTACCGCCTTGAAAGGGCGGCGTCCTGGGCCACTAGACGATGAGGGCGCTGGCCCTCCCGGCTTCCTTTCGGCCGTCGGGGACGTTCAGAAGCATATGGGATGGGGACGGGTAACGCCAAAATGGTTTCGTTCCACCCCCTGGTCGAGCCGTTGGTCGTCCTGTGCCGTACACCGTCCCGAGGAGCAGCGTGCTGGAGATGGACCGAGAGCGGTTCGAGGAGCTGGTGGGCGAGGCGCTCGACCGGATACCGCCGGAACTGGCCCGGCTGATGGACAACGTCGTGATCTTCGTGGAGGACGAGCCCGAGCCCGGCATGCCCGAACTGCTCGGGCTGTACGAGGGGACCCCGCTGACCGAGCGCGGCGACTGGTACGCCGGGGTGCTGCCGGACCGGATCACCGTCTACCGCAACCCCATCCTGCGGATCTGCGCGACGGAGGAGCAGGCGGTCGCCGAGGTGGGAGTCACCGTGGTCCATGAGATCGGCCATCACTTCGGCATCGACGACGAGCGGCTGCACGCGCTCGGCTACGGCTGAGGCCCGGGTGCGAGCCCCGGGCGTCGGTGTGAGTCGGATGGCCGTGTCCTTTCGCCGGGCCCTGCCGTTGGACGGAGCAGGGCCGTCGGTGGCGGTCGCCGTACCGAACGGGAAGCGGGGCCGCGCACGGTGGGCAGTAGGATTGATGGTGGCGGGGTCGGGCTGCGCTCGGGCCGTCGGTTCGGACCGTACTCCCGACCGCGCTCCGGGCTTCGGGCCGCCGCGGTGGGGGCCGCGGCCGGCGCGCTCGCGGCGCTGGCGCTGACGGGGTGCACCGAGGTGGGCGGTGCGGGCAGCCCGTCCGTGTCCGGCGTGCCCGTCTCCGAGGGGGCCTCGGCCCCCGGCCACTCGCAGGACGGCCTCGGCGGCCGGACCCGCACCGGAGCGCAGCACCACCTCGGGCCCGGAGAGTCCGCGACCGCCGCACCCAGCGGCACCGGCAACGCCGCGTCAGGGGCGGCGCAGCCCAGCGGCCCCGCCGCTCCCGGCGCCGTCCGCGCCGGGCAGACCCCGGTCGCCGGCGCCTCGGGACAGGGCGGCCTGGCCGGCACGTCGGGTGGAGCCGGTGCCGGTGCGGGCGGCGGGGGCTCCACCTCCGGGGGCATGACCGGTCCTCCCACACCCTCCGCGGTCCCCTCGACCGCCCCGGCCACCCAGCCGGTGACGACCCCGCCGTCCTCCGCCCCCGCCGATCCGTCGCCGTCCGCCCCCTCCAACTCGCCCTCCTGAGGCGGGAATAGAATCAGGATCCCGTTCGCTGTCAGCCGTGTGGGGCAGCGTGCGGATGGGCTTCTGGTTGCCCCTGACGTCTTCTGCCCAGCTCGGGCTGTTTGCGTCGGGGGTCGGCCCTAGGCTATCTTGGTAGATCGTTGTTTGTTTCATTTGCCCGGCGCTGCTGCTACTCCATCAGGCGCCCTGGCGCGTACCGTGCACTCCGTGGCTGACCGCATTGAGGCGGTTGTAGGTGAACCCCGCGGAATTGGCGCGTGCCATATTCCGGAAGGTTCTTCATGTCTCTCGTTGACGACGACCGCTTCGCCATGCCCGCATACGGCATCGAGGCCCCCGCCGCCACCGTCACCACGGACGTCATCGCGGAGTCGACCGACTCCACGGACGGCGCCGACTCCATCGACACCACCGACGTCGCCGACACCCTCGACGCCGACACCGACGCCGCCCCCGCTGAGCCGAAGGTCACCTTCGGCTCCCTGGGCCTGCACCAGGACATCGTCCGCACCCTCGCCAAGCGCGGGGTTACCGAGCCCTTCCCGATCCAGGCCGCGACCATCCCGGACGCGCTGGCCGGCAAGGACGTCCTCGGCCGCGGCCGCACCGGCTCCGGCAAGACCCTGAGCTTCGGCCTCCCGCTGCTGACCCGCCTCGGCGGCAGCCGCAGCCAGGCCAAGCGCCCGCGCGGCCTGATCCTGGTGCCGACCCGCGAGCTGGCCATGCAGGTCGCCGACGCCCTGGAGCCGTACGGCTCGGTGCTCAACCTGCGCCTCAAGGTCGTCTGCGGCGGCACCTCGATGTCCAACCAGATCTACGCGCTGGAGCGCGGCGTCGACATCCTCGTCGCCACCCCCGGCCGCCTGCGCGACCTGCTGAACCGCGGCGCCTGCACCCTGGACGAGACCGAGGTCATCGTCCTGGACGAGGCCGACCAGATGGCCGACATGGGCTTCATGCCCGAGGTCACCGAGATCCTCGACCAGGTCCCGGCCGGCGGCCAGCGGATGCTGTTCTCCGCCACGCTGGAGAACGAGATCGACAGCCTGGTCAAGCGCTACCTGAAGAACCCGGTGACGCACGAGGTCGACCCGTCGGCCGGCGCCGTCACCACCATGAGCCACCACGTCCTGGTCGTGAAGCCCAAGGACAAGGCCCCGGTCACCAACGCCATCGCCGCCCGCAAGGGCCGGACGATCATCTTCGTCCGCACCCAGATGGGCTGCGACCGGGTCGCCGAGCAGCTGCGCGACGCAGGCGTGCTCGCCGACGCCCTGCACGGCGGCATGACCCAGGGCGCGCGCACCGCCACCCTGGGCGACTTCAAGGACGGCTACGTCAACGTCCTGGTCGCGACCGACGTCGCGGCGCGCGGCATCCACGTCGACGACGTCGACCTGGTGCTGAACGTCGACCCGGCCGGCGACCACAAGGACTACCTGCACCGCTCCGGCCGCACCGCGCGTGCGGGCCGCTCCGGCACCGTCGTCACCCTGATCCTGCCGCACCAGCGCCGCGGCGCGTTCCGCCTGCTGGAGGACGCCGGGGTCGAGGCCACCCGCCACATCGTCGGCGGCGCCTTCGACGCCGACCTGATCAAGATCACCGGCGCCCGCTCGCTGAGCGAGGTCCAGGCCGAGTCGGTCGCGACCCAGGCCAAGCAGGCCGAGAAGGACGTCCAGGAGCTGACCCGCGAGCTGGAGCGTGCCACCAAGCACGCCGCCGACCTGCGCGCCGACGCCGAGCGTCTGGCGGCCCGGGCCGCACGTGAGCGGGCCGAGCTGGGCATCGAGGACGAGCCGGTGGCGGAGGTCTCCGCGGAGGGCGTCGTCGAGGCGACCGTCCCGGCGCAGAGCCAGGCCGTGGACGCCGAGGACAGCCGCCCGGCGCGCACCCAGTCGGTGCGGGACGAGCGGGGTCGCGACAACCGTGAGGGTCGTGAGGGTCGCAGCTTCGAGCGCCGTGACGACCGTGGCGGCGAGCGCCGCGACGAGCGCGGTGGTTTCCAGCGTCGTGACGACCGTCCGGCCTCCTCGGGCAGCCGTTCCTACGGTGACCGCGACAACCGCTCCGGCGGTGGCTTCCAGCGCCGCGACGACCGTGGCAGTGACCGTGGCAGTGAGCGCGGCGGCGAGCGCGGTGGTTTCCAGCGTCGTGACGACCGTCCGGCCTCCTCGGGCAGCCGTTCCTACGGTGACCGCGACAACCGCTCCGGCGGCGGTTTCCAGCGTCGTGACGACCGTCCGTCCTACGGCAACAGCCGTCCGTCCTACGGTGACCGCGACAACCGCGGTTCGGACCGCGGCGGCGAGCGCGGTGGTTTCCAGCGTCGTGACGACCGTCCGTCCTTCGGCGAGCGCAGCGGCCGTCCGTCCAGCCCGTACAAGAGCCGCGACGACCGCAGCGGTGCCGGCAGCAGCCGCCCCGCCTTCGGCCGCCGCGACGACCACCGCCCGGCCTCCGGCGGCACCCGCTCCTTCGGCGACCGCGACACCCGCCCCGGCGGTTTCCAGCGCCGCGACGACCGCCCGTCCTTCGGCGGCGGCGCCGACCGCAACAAGCCGCGCTGGAAGAACTGAGCGCCTGCGCAGTATGTGAAGTAACGGACCAAATGCCGCTGCCCCACCGGAATTCCGGTGGGGCAGCGGCATTTTGACTGAAGCTTTGCCGGGGCCAAGAGCCGTTCTTGCACGATTTGCACGGTAAGCCGCTGGAGCTGCATTGCTACGCTCCGGCTGAGCTTGTGCGCGGGGCTTGGGGGAGCTGTGGGTCTGTTGAGGCCTGCGCGCGGCATGTTCACCCTCACGCCCTGTCCACGGATACATCGCATGACCGTGAACGCGAGGGGACACTGATGTCGAGAGGGAGGACGACGGGGCCGAACAGCCGCCGTCGTAACGGTAGTGGCGGGGGGAGAGCAGGGCAGCCGCTCGGTCTGCTGGTGCTGCTGATGTCAGTACTTTCCGCCCTGCTGCTACCCGTAGCGCAGGCCCAGGCGGTGTCGAAGCACCCGCAGGCCGGGGTCGCCGTGATCGACCCGGCCATTCCGGCCCCGACAGCGGCGGATCTGGGGTCGTCTCCCGGTACCACCGGTGGCAACGGATGCGGCACAGGCACCGCCTGGATGGTGTACATCCCCGGCGGCGCCCAGCAGATCAGGCTGATGGTGAAGCTTCCGGGCCTGGCGTCGCCGACTGGATCGTGGTCCGCGTCCGCGCACGTCTGGGACGCCGACGGCTCGTCATCCACCGACCTCACCAGCCTGAATGGACCGGGCGGTACTACTGCATACATCTACCTGACGCTGCCGCTCGCCGACGGCCACACCTACGGGTGGTATGCGCAGGTGTCCAATGGGCAAGCCTCTTCCCCCGAGTCGGTGAGCTGCTACTTCGCGGTGGACTCCGGTGCTCCGTCCACGGCTCGGATCAGCAGTACCGACTTTCCGGCCGTCGGCACCGGCGCCACGTCGACCAAGAGCGCCAACCAGCTGGGCACCTTCAACATCAGCGGCTCGAAGGACCCGCTTCCTTCGGGGTGCACGACGGCATCGGCCCCCGACTGCGCCGCGAGCGGACTCGCCTACTACGTCTACTCGGTCGACAGCGAGCCGTCGATCGGTGCTCCTCATCTGACGCCGGACAGTTGCGGCAATGCCTCACTGAGCCTCTCCTTCAGTTGGGGCGCCCGCACCCTCTATGTGACGCCGGTCGACACGGCCGGCCGGTTCGGCAGCACGACTTCCTACACCTTCTACGTCCCATGGCCGGCGCTGCCTCCGTCAGCGGCTTCGACACCCGTACCGGCCTGCACCACGTATGTGCCGGTGGCGCCGACCCGGGTGCTGGACACCCGGAACGGGACGGGCGGGTTCAGCAAGGCGCTGGGTGCCGGCGGAGTGCTGACGCTGCCGGTGACCGGGCTGACCGGCGTGCCGACGAGCGGCGTCGGCGCTGTTGTGCTGAATGTGACGGCGACGGGGGCGACCTCGGACGACTGGGTGTCGGTCTACCCGGACGGCCAGGCCCGGCCGGGGGTGTCGAACCTGAACTTCGGGAAGGGCCAGGCGTTGGCGAACCTGGTGACGGTGCCGGTGGTGGACGGGAAGGTCGACTTCTACAACGCCAACGGCTCGGTGAACCTGATCGCGGACCTGGTCGGCTACTACACGACGGCGGCGAGCGGGTCGACGTTCGTGAGCTCGGGGCCGACCCGGGTGCTGGACACCCGGAACGGCACCGGTACTCCCAAGCAGCAGCTAGGCGCGGGGAAGTCGATCGCGTTGCAGGTCGCCGGGGTGAACGGGGCTCCGGCGAATGTGACCGCCGTAGCGATGAACGTGACCGCGACCGGGGCCAGCCAGAGCAGTTGGATCGCCGCATACCCGGACGGCCAGGCACTGCCGAAGACCTCGACGGTGAACTTCGCCGCCGGGCACACCACACCGAATCTGGCGATCGTGCCGGTGGTGGACGGGAAGGTCGACTTCTACAACGCCACCGGCTCGGTGGACGTCATCGCCGATGTGACTGGCTACTTCACGAGCGACGGGGCGGGAGCGTACTTCTATCCGACCGTTCCGACGCGGATGCTGGACACCCGGAACGGGACGGGGAGCGCGAAGAAGCCGGTGGGCCCCGCCGCCGGCATCGCCCTGCAGCTCGCAGGTCAGCCCCCGGTGCCCGCCACCGGGGTGTCGGCGGTGGTGATGAATGTGACCGTCACCGGGGCGACGGCCGGCAGCTGGCTGGCGGCCTACCCGGACGGCCAGGGGAAGCCGACGACCTCGACGCTGAACTTCACCAAGGGTCTGACCGTCGCCAACCTGGCGATCATCCCGACGGCCAACGGCAAGGTCGACTTCTACAACGCCCTCGGCACCGTCAACGTGATCGCCGACCTGGCCGGCTACTTCAGCACCAGCTGACGCCACCGCCGCCGGGCGCCCCGTCCCGCCGCCCAGCGGGACGGGGCACTGGGCCGCCGCCCGATCCCCGGCCTTCTCGCACGGCACGGCAATCCGGTGGCGGAACCGGCCGTAGATCCAGGTAGGCTTCACTCGGCACCGCGCCCTGCCCCTCCGGGGACAGCGGCACCGCTGCCCGGGCCGCTAGCTCAATTGGCAGAGCTGCGGACTTTTAATCCGTAGGTTGTGGGTTCGAACCCCACGCGGCCCACCCTGTGATCAAGCCCCCACCAGGTAGTTGACTACCCGTGGGGGCTTTTTCATGTCCCGATGAAGATCCAAAAGGTCCACTGCTGGACCGCTGCTGGACCGAGTGCTAAGCGATCATGAGTCTGGCTTGAGGTCCGTGCGTGCTCCCTGGCCCGGTCGAACGAAGTTGATGATGGTCGCCGGCCGCCATGCTGGCGACCGGCCGAACACCCTGTCCTCCTTGGGCAACTCACCGCGCCCGCGCGAGCGGTACGAGCGGATCGTCTGAGGCGACACCCCCCAGTGCTCGGCGATGTCGCTCACGGTCCAGTAGTCGGCGTTCGGGTCGGCCATGGCCCTCATTGTCGCAATGGCGCGGACAAAGTCCATTTGCAGCACCTGGCCACTTCTTCCGAACCTTGCCCGAATCATGTTGATAAGGTTCCCATTCGGACCTAACCTTGTCAATATCAAGCAGGCGAAGTTAGCGCGTGGCCTGCGACGCAGAACGGCCCGACCAGGGACTCTGACCTCCCCAGCCGGGCCTGACGGAACACCTGACTTCACCAGGAGCCCGCTGTGATCAACCTTCTCACGGTCCTCAAGACCCGCTCGGCCCGCGCAGTCCTGGCCGGCTGGACCACCCGCATCAACACCGTCGTGGCCCCATCGGCGACGACAAGCGGCCCTACGGCGGCACCAAGCAGACCAGCCGGTACTACATGGCCGCGCGCAAGATCCACAACCAGGGGCGGGCCGTCAACGTCACCCTGTGGCAGGGCACCCAGGACCCCACCGACCAGAACCTGCCCAAGCTGGTGCGCGAGGGCGCCCACATCCGCGCCTCGCTGGTGCTGGGCACCGAGGCGCAGGCCGGCATGGCCCTCGGGGACAAGGCCATCGACGGCGGCGCCGAACCCCACAAGCTGCGCCAGGACCTGGACAAGGGCACCCTGGTGGTCGCCGGCAGCGGCATGCAGCTCGCGCCCGGCCAGTCGTCGCTGACGATCCGAACGCACTTCATCGACGACGACCAGGCCGCCGAGATCGCCGACCGCGCCAAGGCCATCCGCTCCGGCGTCACCACCCGCGCCGCGGTCGAGCCGGCCGAGACCGTCGACCACCTCGCGGACATTGCCGCGGTGCTCGGCGACGAGGCGCGGGTGCGGACCCAGGTGGTGCTGCAGCGCCTGGCCGAGCTCAACCCCGCGGAGTACGCCAACTGGACGTTCGCGGATCTGACCGCCTACCTGACCGAGGTCGGCGCCGAGCCGAGGAAGTCGAACCACATGGTCGTCGACCGCGACCGGGTCCTCGCCGCGCTCGCCGCCCGAGACGGCGCCGACACCGAGGAGACCGCCTACGACGACTACGACGAGGAGCTCTGAGACCAGGGAGGCGACCGGGGAGGCGGCGAACATGCAGGGAGTTCTACCTCACCGCCTCCCTGATCTACCTCCCCGGCCCGACCTGCACGAACCCGCTCTCAGGCAGGCAGGGAGGCGGGTGATTCGGCACCGTCCAGCGGCCCGAAACGGCTGCTCCGGCGGGGGTGCTGCGCCTCCCTCCCCGCTGATCTTCGTGCCGTAGCGCAGCTCAACGCCGGGAAGGGTCCGCAGATTGTGCGGACCCCTCCGTTGCGGACTCAGGTGCGGCTCAGCGTTGCAGGGTTGGGCGGTAGATCGGGAAGGACCCTCCGATCAGGTGCAGGACGCCCAGCACGTACGCGCCGCTGTGCGTCTGCAGTGCGTAGGTCGCAGCCGGTGCGCACTGGATATTCCAGCCGCCGAGATCCGCAGTGCCCGCGAAGGTGATCCTCACGTACTGGTGGGCCCAGTAGCCGGAGGGCCACTGCTGTACGCCGGCGGGGTAGTACTCGAAGTCCCCGGGCGAGTAGGAACCGTTCGAGGCCACCCATCGGCCTGTCTGCGGATCCTGCCAGCTGACCGACACGCCCCGCTGGGGAGCGCCGGGGGTCCCTGACTTGCTACTCCACAGCAGGAGGCCGAAGTCCGTGGGGGTGAGCTCGTCGGGTGACACCTGCCGGTACCACATCGTCACGTTGATGGTGCTGCCGCGCTTGACCGTGCGAGGGAAGCCGTTGCAGCCCACCTGCAGTGTCCCGACTACCGGCAACGGCTTGGCCGTCGCGTGCACGGTTCTGGTCTGCGCTACGGCAAGGCCGCCGGGCAGTAGCGCGAGCAGTCCAGTTGCCGCGGCCAGGACTGCGCCGCGGCGTGTACGTATTCTCATGTGCCCCCCCTGATGAGCCGATCACAGGAGCGGCATCGTAGCGGCACCCGAGCCGGACGGAGGGGGCTTCTCCCGGACCTGCTGCCCGCCCCGGCAGTCGTCGCCGCCTCAGTCAGCCGTCCCCAATCCCACCACTGCCGGTATTGGCCTCGGTCGCGACTCCGACCGGTGGCGCCGCGAAGGGTACCCAAATTGTGGGTACCCCGGCTGCGGTCGTGACCGTCTCGGTCACGACTACTCGCAGGGGGCCGGATGGTCGGTCCTTGGGGCGACCGTGAGGCCGCTCAGCACCAGGTCGCCCCGGACCCCGGCCCGCCGACCGGACCAAGCATCTTCCCCGCGCCTGGCCAGGCAATCAAGGGCGCGGGACCTCGGGCTGATGGCCACCTCGGGCAGGGCAACCGAATAGTGTCGACGGCCCCTACTCGACGCTCCACACCTCCGGGCCCCCGCCCACCCACTGCACCGACTCCGGGTCGTCAAGGACGATGTCCTCCAGGCCGGCCCGGCGGGCGAACTCGATTACGTCGACCAGCCCGAACGCCTTGCCTACCTGGACGCCGAGGATCTCGACGCGCCGGAACGGCCGCAGGGCGTCCACCACGGGGTGCACCACGACGTGCGCCCGGTGGCCGGCGGGCTGCTCGGGAAGATCGGTCATGGGTCCAGCGTCCGCCCGCTCGGGCCCGGTCGCACCCGCTGGCACGCTGCTGAGGGGAGCTGATGGCCTCCTTGGCCAGTTGTCCGGTCCGGACGGTCGTTACGGCCGTGCAGCCCGTCGCAACAGTGGGGAAGACGCAACGATTGAGCAGAGCATTCCGGTGCAGGGACATGGCCTGCGGGCAACCCGGCTGACGGCGTGCTCTACAGTCCCGCCATGACACTCCAAACCCACAAGACCCTTATCTCCCTTATCAGCGGCCTCGGCTGGACAGTCGGCGTCACCCTCCTGTGGCAACTACGGTCCTCCTGGTCCGCGACGCTCCCCTGGACTGCCGGAATGCTCGTACTCACCGCCGTATCGGTCGCATGGACATGGCGGACGTACGGGAACCCGGCCAAGGTCGCCCAGATGCAGGCCGTGAAAGACGAGCGCCGCATGAGGAAGAACCGCCGGCAAGCACTCTGAGCAGCCTGCAAGGGGCGTCCGCCGCCGTGGACACCCCCGGCGCCAAGGGTGTCGGCAGCAGCGACACCCTTCGGCCCGTCGGGGTGTAGCGATCCGCGTAGTTTTATGACCGCATTCGCTACACCCTGCCCTGACCTGCACCGCACGGGGATGGTCGAGGGATTTGTGCGGAACTTGCCGCAGTAGTGGCAGAAAAAGTTCCGGACGTACACCTACCTTTTCCCGCCATGCGCAGGTTCGTACAGACCTCTCAAAGGTTCGAACGCGTAGCGTCCTGCATTGCTACCCCGCCGGGAGCACGAGGCTCCCTCGTCCCAGTAGCAGCGAAGAGGATCACCATCCGTATGCGCCTGCTCGCGACGTCTCTGTGCGCCGTCTCGCTCACCCTCGCCACCACCGGCATAGCCTTCGCGCAGGACTCCCCGCGCGGCCCGGTCGGCAGCGCCCCCAGTATTCCGTTCACCTTCAAGCTCACACCGCAGGGCAAGCAGCCGGCCACCGTCCATCCCAACCTCACCGAGTGGTGCACCGGCTCAGTCGAAGCACCGTTCTTCCTCACCTCGGCGTCCAAGACGATCAACGGCGTCGCGAAGACCACCACCTGCACGAGCCCCGCGCCCGCGCATTGCCACCTGGTGGGCACGATCGAGCGCTACAACTTCAACGGGCTCACCTGGGTCTGGAGCGCGACCGGGAAGCCCGACGACCGGGGCTGGTCGACGAACTGCATCCAGACCGCGAAGCCCTCCTACGCCTGCAACGGCCTGGTCTCCAAGGTGCAGTACCGCACCGAGGCCGCGTTGTCGGCCATCGCCACGTGGGGGGCTACGGCCGGCGACGTCCAGTACAGCGGCGCGTCAACGATGTACTGCGACTAGTCACCCGTCATCGAAACGCCGAACGTTACTCGCGAGTGCGCGCCGTCGACCTCGATGTCCTGCCAGAACGGGCCGCCCTGGCCGCGCTCGTGGGTCTCGATCCGCGCCTCGGCCTCATCGACCTCCTCGGCGCTGGAGACCACCAGGAAGGTGTTGCCCTCGGGGTCGGCCATCAGGACCTCGCCGGAACCCCAACCGCGGTGGCGCTTGTGCACGACCTTGGCGCCCAGCGAGGTGAGTCGGCGGACCTCGTCGGGCAGCGTGGCCCCCCTGGGCTGAAGCACGATCCTGGGGACGGGCAGGCCCGCACCCGCGGAGGCATCAGCAAGCAGCAGCTCTGTGGGTCTGCGGCTGCCGCCGAGCCCCACGGTGATGCCGTCGCCCCCGCCCGGCTCAACCGGTTCCTGCAGTGCGGCGCTCCAGAACTTCGAAAGCCGTACGGGATCCGGGGACTGGAAGACAACTCGCTGCAAACCAAGGGGCATGGGGCGATGCTAACCCGTCCCTGGACCGCACCGTGGTGCGGCAACAGCGGTCCACCCCCGCTTGGGGTGGACCGCCGTCGATGGTTCAGCCGGTCTGGCTCCATCGGACGCGATCCACGGCGGTGGTCGGGATCGTGACGATGTCCATCAGGTACCACTGACAGCAGGCGTAGCCGCGCCCCGCAGTTCGACGACCCGGGCGGCGAGCTCGCGCAGCTGCTTGGCGTAGCCGGTGAGCCCGTCGGCGATAGCGACCACGTCCTCGGGGTGGAGCTCCTGGCCGCCCTCCTGCCACGTCAGCTCGATGAAGATCAGCGCCTTCTCCGGCCGGTCCGAGCCGAGGTACTGATAGAAATCCGCGGTCGCGTACAGCAGGGTCTTGCCGGTGGCGTCCTCGATGTCCAGCTCGATCGGCTGCGTGGCGTGGAACTGGGACACACCCCATTCCTCCCGGGGTACGTGGACACCACCGCACCACGGCGGGCACGGCCCCAACGTCTCGTCGCGCGTCCGCGGCCCGTACAGCGGCAGCGGATGGCGTACCGGCGGCCCGTCGTCGTCCAACTCCATGCGCTGCTCCTCGGTGGTGGGGCGCCGGCGGATACGGCCACAGGGCGCCCCTGCTGATGCCGCCCGGGGTCGTCATGCTGTGACGCCCCTTGGTGCCGCCCGAGCCCGGAGCCTCCCCAGGCGTCACCTCCCGGGCCCAGACGGCAGTCTGCGCCGCCCGCCGTCTCCTCCACAGGGCTGCGGGCGGCCGTCTGGTGCCGCCCGGGCACGGCCTTGGGGGCATGGACGCCCGGGCGGCGGTCCCGCCCGGCTGCGGCACAAAGGCATGGGCCAGCCGGGCGGGAGTTCAGTAGTAGGCGGGCAGCGCCGGGATGTGGTCGCCGGGTCCGGCCAGCCTGCGTGCGTCGGCGAGGACCACCGCCAGACACGGGCGGCAGAAGCGGATGTCCCAACCCGGGCCGGTGCCGGCCTCGATGCCGCCCACGATCACGGTGTGGCGTTCCCTCTTGCAGCGGTCGCAGTACCGCCGTACGTACGTCGAGGTGAACGCGATGCTGTTGAGGAACGCCGAGTCGTCGGGGTGCGGATCGTTCATGATGTCGGCTCCTCGGCGCAGGGCGGGCAGGAGAAGAGACGGAACGTCACCACACGCCGGTACGTGCCGTACTGGTGGACGCTCTCGGTGGTGCCGGCCGGTATCCGGTCGTCCCCGAGGGTCGTTTTGCACCACACGCAGCGCAGGCCGCGGCACTGCTCGACGTGCAGGTCCTACGGGTGCGGGATCGGCCTGGGTGTCGGTGTGGTCAGTGGCTGCATGGGTCCGCCCGGTGTTCGGGGCAGGCGGCCACCGGCCAGCCGAGGAGGC
This sequence comes from Streptomyces sp. 846.5, assembly GCF_004365705.1. Taxonomy (NCBI): domain Bacteria; kingdom Bacillati; phylum Actinomycetota; class Actinomycetes; order Kitasatosporales; family Streptomycetaceae; genus Streptomyces; species Streptomyces sp. 846.5. Next base: position 3,817,744 of record NZ_SOBN01000001.1, on the reverse strand, counting down.
CGCCGTCGCCGTCGCGGGTGTACGCATGGCCGGCAGGGTTCAGTGGCACCCCGGCCGCGCCGCAGGTGATGCAGGCGAGGCCGTGCAGACGCGCTAACACCAGGTCATCGACCGGGAGCGCAAGCGCGGGGAGGAACGCTGTATCCGCCATGTCACCGACGGTAGGGATGGCCGGAACGCGCGCTCCACAATCTTGCCTGTTCTTGCTCGCGAATCACCCGAGGGCGGTGATCGCCGCCTCGATCAGCTCCCGAGCGGCCGGCCCGTAGACCGCCATCCGGTTCTGCGCCAGGAACGCGCGCTGGTACAGCTGGATCTCGCTGGGCACCGTCACGTTGATCTCCGCTGCCAGCGTCTCCACCACCACGCGCTCGTCGTCGAACATGTACAGGGCCTCCAGCGGCCACATGCGCATCCGGTCCGCCGTGAACGGAATCACCCCGAGGGCGACCGACGGCAGGCCGATCACCTCCAGCAGATAGGCGAGCTGACCGCGCATCACCTCACGGCCGCCGATCCGGTACCGCAGCACGGACTCCTCCAGCAGCACCACGAAGCGGTGATCGCCCTCCCTCAGGGCCTGGTCCCGCTTCCGGCGCGACCGCACGGCCTCCGCCACATCGTTCGGGGTGCCCTGGAAGTCGGTGATCGCGGTCAGCAGCGCGGTGGCGTACTCCTCGGTCTGCAGGAAGCCCGGGACCACGTTGGACACGTACACGCGCAGCACCCGGGCCCGCTCGATCAGCGTCAGCGCGTCCTGCTGTTTGAGGAGCAGCCCGCTGCGGTTGATCCGGCGCCACTCCTGTACAGGTGGTCCGCCTGCCTGCTGGCCGCGATCAGGTCGGCGGCACGGTCGGGGCGACCGCAGGCGGCGCTCCAGCTGCGCAGGTCCCCGTCCGACGGTGCGATCTTCGCGTGCTCCAGCCGCGAGGACTTGGACTCGCTCCAACGGCACCGCAGCGACAGCTCGTGAGCGGTGATCCCGGCGTCGAGACGCAGGTCCCGCAACTGGGTGGCGACGCGCTCACGGGCCGCCTGGGCGCTGGAGGACGGGGACTGAGGCATAGCTCCAGGGAGGTGCTGTAGCGGTCAGCGGATCTTGTATTCCTCGTGCGGGATGGCGCGCTCCCACACCGCCTCGAATGCGTCGGTGCAGAGCTTGGCGACGCGCGGCTCGGTCCGGGTCTCGGTGCCGGGGTCGGCCCAGTCGCCGTTGCCGGTGAAGTGGTTGAACACCACGGTCGTGCTGTCGAAGAGCCAGAAGTCGGCCCGGGGCAGCGCGAGATCGGCGGCGAGGTGACGCGGGAGCCAGCGGACCAGTTCCCCGACGGTGAGGTTCACGTTCGTGCCGGCGTGCTCGTACCTGATGTACTCGGTGACGGGCTCGGACACGATGCGGGCCCGGCGCATCACGACGCCGTTGGCGACCATGTCGCGGACCAGGCTGGTCCACGGCCGCCACATGTCCGACTCGGGGTCGGTGTCCGCCTCGCCGGTCGCGCGCCACCGGTGGAACGGGCCGGTCTCGTCGCCGACCGCGTAGGTGTCGCGCATCTCCAGGTGGACGGCGGACACGCGGGCCGCTCGGAACGGCTCAGTCCAGTCGCTCTGCTGCATCACACGCCTTTCGCAACGCCGGCACCATGCGCACCGGGATCCGGATCACGTCCTCGCCCTCCGGGATCCCAGCCTCGTGGTTGGGTGCCGGGGTCGCGGTGACCTGGCGGCGGAGCTCAGGGCTGGCGGTCCAGCCCTGGAGGACGAGTTCGCGCTTGTCTTCGTCGACCCAGACGGTTGGTGAACCCTGGCCGTTGGTCTCGGGGTCGATGCCGATGAACGTTAGACCCATGGTGCCCTCCGAGGTTGAGCGACGGTCGCGGTCGTGCACACCCTCCAGGGTCGGTGACTGGCCGTCAATATGCAGTCACTCGGGGAAACTGGTCGACAACCGGCCCGGCTCTTGCGCTGAGGGTGCTCAGCTCTGCGGGCGGGGCGGCCTGGCCCGGTCTCCCTGGAGTTGAGCCAGGAGATCCGCACATGCGGATGCCTCGTCAGGGAAGCGTCGGAGCCCAGAGCGCAGGCCGCGCTCCGAGTAGTAGGTCACCCACTTGGCGCCCTCCCGGCCCAGGCAAAGAGCCTCATCGGGGAGACCGCCGTCCAGGCTGTACGCGTCCGGCCGTACCTCCTCCGCGTCCAGCTGTGCCTGCAGATCACGTCTGTTCACTTCGGCCCCCATGGCGTTCGACTGGGCCCATTGTCCATAGGCTGCGCGGCGGGGGCCCTGGCATGGGTCGAGCGGGACTCCCGCACTCGTCCTCAGTAGTTGCTGGGGGCTTGTCCGTAAACCTTGTCTATGCACTGCGTGGTCTGGTCCTCGGGGTGATTGAGGTCGCACCAGTTGACGACGCGCGCCTGACAGACATCCGGACGCACCGTCGGGTCGTCGAACTGGTACCACATGCACGTGGGGACCGGGGTGTCGCGGGTGATGTCTGCTAGGCACAGGCTTCCGATGATCAGGATTCCGACCGCGAGCAGAACGTGTGCCTCGGTGCTCCACAATGACGGCCTCGACCATCCGCGAGACGCCGCCTGCCGCTGCAAGGCGTCGCGCAGGTACCGCTGGGCCCCGGCAGGATCAAGCTTCATGGCAGGACCGTACCGGCAAGGGTGACAACTCACAGCCCGGTGCCGCTGAGCGGGTTGTCTTCCCACGTGTCGACGTCCTCGAAGTAGCCGAGCAGGGCCTTGCTGCCGTCCTTCCAGCCGCCGTGTCGGCTGATGGCCACCACGTCGTGCCCGGCCAGGCGGGCGGCGGTCGCGAAGCCGCGGCGCAGCGACATGTGCTTCCCGCCACAACTCCTTGGCCCCACGGTCCGCCCGGACGACAATCGCCCCATGCACCACCAAACCGACGCCTTCGCGACCTGGCTCACTGCCCGCGCCCGGGACGCCGGCCACGACACCGATGGTCTGCTCGGCGGCGAGGCGATTACCGTCATCGCCACCCTCGCTGAGATGAACGGCCTGACCGGCGCGGACGCCGAGCAGATAGCCGAGGTCCTCAACATCAGCCCTGCGGAGGTCACGGCGGCGCACACTGCCACCCAGGAGCCGGAACACGACAGCGCCCCGCACCAGGACGGTGCAGGGCGCCGCTGAAGCCGGGGTCAGGCCGGGGTGATGTTCTCGGCCTGCGGGCCCTTCTGGCCCTGCGCGATGTCGAACGGTCCGGCACAGCCAGCGGCCGACACCATCAGCGCGGGCGCCATGCCACTCTTCACCCGAGCACGGCAGGAGGAGGGCCGCATCGACCCGTCGCTGCGCTGAAGCGAAGTCCAGGCACTGGTGACCGCTGTCGCTGCCGCCGGTCAGGACTGCCAGGGCGCGCACCGCATGCTCTCGGCCGTCCTCGCGGGCCTGCGCGCACCGGATCACCCGGCGCCCCACTCAGCCGCACCTGACCTCGCGGAGAATCGGCCCCGCCAAACTTTGCTGTCCACGTGCAGGACTGGGAGATGGCCGTAGTGAACGCTGGCCCGTACCCGAGCTGACCCACGCGAGACTTCAGGCGAGTGCACCCGTAGGTTGTGGGTTCGAGCCCCACGCGGCCCACCCTGTGATCAAGACCCCACCAGGCAAATCGCCTGCGGTGGGGGCTTTTTCGCGTCCTGCGAGTGAAGTCAGGTGTCGCTGAACGCGCGCACGCCGCCGGAGCCGGGGCCCAGCACCGCGGCAGGGCCCCGGCCACGCCGTCAGGCAGCCTCCGCCGCAGGACGGGTAGAACGCCCGGCCCGCATCTGGGGCCGCCCGCGACGGGCCTGCTCCACTGCAGCGGTCATGCGGCGCCGCTGACCCCTGGTGCGAGTACGCGGCGGTGAAGCGGCACGAATCCGGTCTCGGGCTTCCCCTCCATCCCGGCCTCCTTGACCGCCGCAGCGAGCCGGTCGGCGAAGAATCGCTCGAAGTCGCCCTGCGAGTTCCACACGTCGGTCACGAGCAGCGCGCCGCCCTCGAACCGCGCGACGTGCAGGACCATGCCCTGCGGGGGGTCCTCCTCCAGGCGGATCCGGGCGCTGACCTCGTCGTACTGCTCGGGTGTGACTCCGGCCCAGCGTAGTGACATGACAACAGCCATAGCGGATTCCTCATTTCTCGTGCGTGTGGATCGGGTCGTCGTCCGACGGCCCCACGGTCAGCAGACCCCCGCGTACGACCGGCCGCATGCCCGGATACGCCGTTCGGACGTGCCGGAGACCGCCCCACCCACCGCATACGCGGCGGCTACTGCCGCTGACGTGGGTCGGCGCCGATCCACTCCCTCAGCGGAGCAGGTCAGCGCGCCCAGCTCGACCGTGGCAGTAACGGCCACGGTTGCCACCGGCTCTCACCCAGCAGGTCGGTTGCAGGGACCCCGGGAGTCAGCAAATGCAGGCGGTGCCCTACGCTCCCGCAAGACGCTGCGGGGCTTCGCCGTGGGGTGAATGTCCGAGGCCGCCTGGGGAGCGGGAGTACCCGGACGGCCGTGGTGCCCCGCCCGGCTGGAGTGCGGGTCAGCCGGGCGGGAGTTCAGTAGTAGGCCGGCAGTGGGGCTTGGGATTCTTGGCGCTGACGGTGCTCTCGGCGGGATATGGGTGGTGGTTCTACGGGAGCCCGGAGAGGGTGGCCGCCCTGCAGGCGAAGAAGGCGGCGCGGCAGTCCAGCCTCTGACTGACCGCTGTTTGGAGGTGGCCATCGGCATCCGAGTCCACCTGGTCCCGCACCTCGGGACGAGCTGCTGCTGACTATCTCCACCGAGATCGTCCAGGACGGCCGGACGCCCGTCGAGACCGAGGTGAAGACGGACGGCTTGGCCGCGACGATCGCCTTGGGCGGGGCCACCTCCGAGGTCCTGCGCGAGCACCGGGCCGACCTGCGCAGATGGCCATAGGGGTAGGCAGGAAGGCAGCGCTTCAAGGGGGTCGACGAAGGCTGGTACGGCGGTACCGGTCGCCGCCGTGCGGCTTCCCGGGAGCAGGCTGAGACTGGGATCATGACCAGTGACACGGGGCAGAAGGACACCGCCATCCACGAAGCGCAGTTGGCCGTCCTAGCGGCCGTTGCAGCCACCGCGAAGCGGATCGCCGAGGAGGTGCCCGGTACGCCCGGCAGCTCCTCCCAGGCCGACTTCGCCGCAGCCTTGAACAACCTCGCCAGTGCGATCAGGACGATCCGAGGAGATTGACAACAACCGTTGCCTGGGCCCTGTGGGCGGCTGTGTGTTAATCGTTCGGGTTCTCCGTCCGGGCCCGGAAGCTCCACCACGACGGGATCCGGTGAGGCCGGTCGTACGCTGGAACCGGAGGCTCTGTCCACTCCCGTGCGGGCGGAGCCTTCACGCTGTCCGGACTGGCTACTCGGGTTCCCACTGGTGGGGTCCGCCACCGATCCACCGGACGTTGCCGTCGGCTTCGAGGTCGATGTCTTCCAGGCCGGCGCGGCGGCAGAACTCGGCGACGTCGTTCAGTGAGTACGCCTTGCCGACCTGCGTATCGCGGATATCGACGCGCCGGAACGGCGGGAAGCCGTCGAAGACGGGATGCACGACGACATGCGCAGGCGGGCTGCGCTGCGCATCGGTCGGCGTGTCGTCCATACGAACAGGCTCGCTCCAGGGTGTTCGCCCTGCCACCGGAGCGGGAGATCGGCCCGTTCGCGGTGGCCACCTCGGCAAGGCCCGCTGTCATCACGCGGTCCGGGTTCGATGCCGATCCGGCAACAACGATCAAGGTCACGGGTCCAGGTGTCGATCACCAGATCAGCACCGTCCGTCGGCCCCAAGGGTCGGCGGGCGACGATCGGCCCCGCCGACCTTCCCCGCGGCGGGGCCGCCAGTCGTTGCCGGGAGCAACCGGCGGTTCGTGGCGTGATGACTGCTTTGTCGTCAGCCGCGCGACTGGCCGAATACACGCTGCGGCAGGGGCTGGGGAGTTGACGCCCAGACAGGTGATCGAGCAGCCTCGCCGAGTGCGCCGCACGCCTTCGGCGCTCACGTCTGATGGACCTGCCGCCGGAGGTACTACATGAATCTCGCACGCGTGCTCGGCCGCGCGGCTGCAGTAGCCGCCCTGACCGCCGCTCCGCTGGCCGCCTCCGGCCCCGCGCAGGCCGCTACGTACGACGGCCAGGACCCCATTGCGACCGGATGCGCCAGTTCGGCCATCACCGCCGAATCGACGCCCATATATCGCGGAGACCTAACGCAGGTCGGGACGATCCAGTTGCGGTACAGCACGTCCTGCAGGACAGCGTGGGCACGCATCATCACGCCGCTCAGCACGGGGGTCGCCTTCGTCTACCGCAACACGGGCGGTGCGGAGGGTTGCCCGGGCTCTGGGAACGCACTGACCTGGAGTTCCACGCTCGGCGACTATACGTGCTACACCCCGATGCTGAACGACGCCAACGTCGCGTCCTACGGGTGGGGCGTGGTCGACGGGTGGTGGGGAAGCTCCCAGGGCACCACACCCAGCTACTGATCCGTGTTTCCCCCGTCGACCGCAGGGTTGTCCAAAGCGCAAGGAGCGCGTCCCGAGAGCAGCGCGGCTCATGGGCGACCCTGTTTCACCCTGGACGACAATGTCCTCGGTCTCGGTCTCGTACGGGGTGGGGCAGCCGCCATCCTTGGACGTGGTGCCTGACGGCTACACTCCGCGAGTGAACCAGATCCGATGCAGCCAGTGCGGAGCCGTCGGCCTCGAACCCGGCTTCGCCAGCGACAGTGGCCAAGGCTCCCACCTCAGCATCCGCTGGGTTGAGGGCGCGCTTCGCTACGGCACATTCGGCATGGCCAAGCTCCGTGGGCGACGCCGATACGAGATCGCCGCCCTCTCTGACAGTCTCGACAGAGACGCCCGGAATGTCGGGTTAGTCTAGATGGACGAGACAGGAGCACTTCGGCATGGCCAGTACCACCACCCCCGCGTCCGGCTCCGGGCAGGACCCGGCGCCCCGCCCGAAGCGGCGCACGTTCACGGCGCAGTACAAGCTGCGGATCGTCGCTGAGTACGACGCGGCCCCGAACGGCGAGAAGGGCGCGATCCTGCGCCGCGAGCGGCTCTACCACTCGCACATCATCGAGTGGCGGGCCGCGCGCGACGCCGCTGCGGCGGCCACCCTGGTCGACCAGCGCACCTCCGCGGCCCGGCCGAAGAAGGCCGCCGAACAGGCGGAACTTGAGCGGCTGCGCAAGAAGGTCGCCCGCCTCGAGAAGGACGTGGCGCATCGCGACGCCGCTTTGGAGCTGCTGGGAAAAACACACGCGCTCTTGGAGAGGCTCTCCGAGAGCGCGGGCTGAAGCACGCCGCCGAGCCCCTGCTCGACGAGGCGTTCACCGGCCTGGAACGGGAGTTGAACACCACGGCGGCCTGCCGGCTGACCGGACGCTCGCGAGCCACGCACTACCGGCGCCTGCACCCGCCGACGCCGCGCGAGCGCGCACCGCGCCCCTCGCCGGCTTCCGCGCTTTCCACGACCGAGCGGCAGGCCGTGCTGGACCTGCTCAACCGCCCGCAGTACGCCGACCTCGCCCCGGCCCAGGTCTGGGCCCGGGAACTGGACGAGGGCCGATACCACTGCTCGGAACGCACCATGTATCGGATCCTGGAGGCCGCCGGGCAGAGCGGGGAACGCCGCAGGCTGGCCTCCCATCCGGCCAAGACCGTCCCCCAGTTGCGGGCCACAGCCCCGTGCCAGGTACTGACCTGGGACATCACCAAGGTTCAGGGGCCGAACAAGGGCGAGTGGTACCACGCCTACGTCATCATCGACATCTACAGCCGCTACATCTGCGGCTGGACCGTGGAACGCGCCGAATCCGCCGACCGCGCCGAGGAGTTGATCCGCGAGACCATCGAGCGCAACGGCATCGTGCCCGAAACCGTCCACGCGGACCGGGGCACCGCGATGACCTCCAAGAAGGTCTCCCAACTGCTGATCGACCTCGGCGTCACCAGAAGCCACTCCCGACCCAAGGTCAGCAACGACAACCCCTTCAGCGAGTCGAACTTCAAGACCATGAAGTACATGAGCGACTTCCCAAAATCATTCAACTCACTTGAAGAAGCCCGTAGTTGGTTCGACGGGTTCATCTCGTACTACAACCACGAGCACCGCCACTCGGGCATCGGCCTGCACACCCCGGCGTCAGTCCACTTCGGCACCGCCGAACTGGTCCGCGAACAGCGGGCCACCACCCTTGCCGAAGCTTACGCCCGCCACCCCGAACGCTTCGCCCGTCGACCCCAGCCACCCAAACTCCCGGAACAGGTCTGGATCAACGAACCCCAACCAGAGACAGAACCGGCACAACAGTCTTCATAGCATCAAATCGTCTCATTTGACTTGACAAGTTCCGCCGCGTTCCGGTGCCCCCAATGCTCACACTTGGAATTCTTCGCCGCTCAGTAGGCGATCGCACACCGTCGAACCTCCGATCACCGTTCGGCAACACCTCCAACGTGAACTTCTGCCCTGGAAACGGCGAGGCCCCCGCACCGGAGTGGAGCGGGCGCCTACGAAGCGGATCAGGCCGGGGCGCTGTTCTCGGCCAGCGGGCTCTTCTGGTCCTGCGCGTCACCGTGTCTGCGAACGTGGCGGCAATCGGGCGCGCAAGCGTAGTGGGCTCAGTAACTGCCTGTGTACGCGACCGTGGTGGATCCCCAGGGACCGTCGACCTGACCCCAGGCGTAGGAGGTGACGTTGGCGTCGTTCAGCATCGGGGTGTAGCACGAGTAGTCGCCGAGCGAGGAGCTCCATTTCAGCGTGTTGGTGTTGATCGGGCAGGCCTCGGTGGCGTTGTCCGTGTTGCGATGGACGACCGCGATGCCCGCGTTGTAAGGCGTGATGATGCGAGCCCACACGGTCCGGCACTTCGTGCTGTAGCGCAGCTGGATAGTCCCGACCTGCGCTCCGTCCCCTCGGTATATGGGAGCCGACTTGGCTGTGACGGCTGTGCTGGAGCAGCCGGAGGCCGCAGGATCCTGGCCATCGTAGGTGGCGGCCGATGCCTGCGTCGGGAGGCTGAGTGCAAGGGTTGCCGCGGTAAGCCCGGTCGCGGCCATGGCGAGTATGCGAGTACGCATGAGCCTTCCAAGGGATCGGTCGTGAGCTGAGTGCTCATTGAGGTGATTGCGCGTCTCAGAGACTAGGTTCGGGCCGATTCCACTCTCTACCGTCGCCCGGCAAGTGACGGAAAGGCGGGATGGCATGGCCTGTGACCTGGGTAAATGCCGCGTAGTGTGACGGTTCGGTGGGACGTCGGGTCAGCCCGGAGCTTGCGGCGCAGCCGGTCAGGCCGGCTGCCGGCCGTACACGTGGCGGCGCCTGATCTGCATCACGAGGATCCGGCCCCGCACTCAAGCTCGATCTGGTCGGCGCGAAGCCGCGCAAGGTCGTCGGCGTTGTCGGCCTCGCCGATCCACGCGCGCTGCACGACGCCGTCCGCGTCGGAGAACTCGCAGGCGCCGGGCGTGCCGATGCGGGTGTCGTCGGTCATGGCGTCATCCAGTTCCACCGGCGATCTCGCACTCCCTCAGTCGCTCCGGGGTGACGCTGAGCGGTCGCGCACGCTGGTGTACGCCCCGGGATCGGGAGGACAATGGACACCCCACCCGGGAGGTTGTCACCGTGCCCTTGCATGCCGACCGCGGCTCCCCGCCCAGCCACTACGGTCAGACGTGGCTCTTCCTCGCCATACTCGGGGTCACCCTGATCATCGTCTTCACCCTCCTTGGCCGATAGACCGCGTGCACGCAATGGGGTTATGGCGTCGACCCACAGTCGGCGCCTGCCCGGCTGCCTGCGCCGGTCCTGAAAGAGCTGGGTATGAACGGCTGAGGTCCGAGCATCGGCGGAGTGCACTCGGGGGCAGAATCATCCCCCATGAGCACCATGATCGAACTTCTCGTGGCCATAGTCATCGCAGCCGGCCTCTTCCTCGCCCTTGTCTACGCAACACGCCACCAGGGCTCGGTTTCGTCCACCGACTCCTACCGGCTCGGCCCGCAGGCCCGGTCGATGTCGGCCGCCGCTCCGGGGCACGGATCCAGGGGGCGGAACCGGAAAGGAAGCCGGGCGCGATAGGTGGCTTCGATGAGATGGGTGCGCTGGGGCCGCGTCGAGGGGACCTGATGGGACTCCGCAAGGCATGCTCTGTGGACTCGCCCTGTCTTCATGGATGATCGAAGGCAGCCGGCCCCGTACCTCGGGCCGGCTGCCTTCGTCGCGCCCTGCTCCCGGTCGCCCGCCTCGGCGGCCTGGTGCGCGGGTTCGACGTTACGGGTTGGGGCTGACAGTCGGAGGCGTCAGCGGGTCACGTTCACGTCGTAGCAGGTCGGCGCGCCTGCCAGGGTGGCACTGAAGCCGTTCTGCCTGCGTGGGCGGTCCCGGGAAGGGCGGCCAGTGCGGCTGCGGCGGCGACAAGTCCTGCTGTGCGGCGTATGAGCGGATTCATTATGTTCCCTGTGGGCGAAGCACGTTGAGCGGTGCAGCCTAGCCGCATCGCCCGGTGGGCCCCCGCTTGGCCTCGTGCGTCACCGTCTGAACTTCAGGTGTTCCGGGTTGGCGCTGTCCCCGAGTGGGGCGTGGCCCGGTGTGGACGGTGGTGTCGACCATGACTCGCGTTCCGGCGAGTGGGGGGAGCGGTCCGGGACCGGCTCCCGGTCCTTGCGTCGGGCACCGAGTACGAACGCCAGGATCAGCACGGCGACGATCAGCACGCCCACGACCACGCCCAGAGTCAGCCCCGCAGACATGGCATTCTCCCTCCGCTCAGGATCGGACCCCGGCGGAACGTCGGTGCTACCAGCCTGCGCCGATCAGGGGTCTTGGGCCAGTCGGGGCGTCGCCGCCGGGCAGTGAGACCGGCTGTGCGCATCCCCTCGGCTGCCCTCTGTCGACTGTGGGTGAAGCGTGAAGATTTTCCGCATACATGCCAGAGATATCCCGCGTGAATACGGACATAAGCACTCAGAACCGAGCGAAGTCACCCCGAAGCGATCATGAGCCGACCTTACCGCTTGGTAATGTGCTGCGCGTAGACCGGCCGGAGATATCGCCCCTTTCGTTGGATAGGCGGATCCGGCCCTCACGACTCCCTCCCCCCTGTGAAAGCGGTACAGCTGTGGGTGAAATGAGCGAGACCGCGTACGGTCTGGTGACTCCGGTCGTTGCGTACATCACCGCCTGCTCAGGTTCGGCGATCGCACTGCGCAGCGTCAGATGGGCGCTGGCCAGCGAGGGCAAGCGACGGCGGAACTGGTTGGCCGCCGCCTCCCTGGCCCTGGGTGCGGGCATCTGGGCGATGCACTTCGTCGCCATGCTGGGCTTCACCGTCTCGGGCATGGACATCCGCTACAACCTGACCGAGACCGTGCTGAGCCTGGTCGTGGCGGTGGCCGTGGTCGCCGTCGGGATCTTCACCGTCGGCTACGGCCGGCGCCGGTTCCTGCGGCTGCTCGCCGGGGGACTGGCCACCGGCGTGGGCGTGGCGTGCATGCACTACCTGGGTATGGCCGCGATGCGGATGACCGGCCTCGTCGTCTACGACCGGACGACGGTGGGACTGTCCGTCGTGATCGCCGTCGTCGCCGCCACGGCCGCTCTCTGGGCCACGCTCTATGTGCGCGGCCGCTGGGCCGTTCTCGGCGCCTCCCTGGTCATGGGCCTGGCCGTGTGCGCCATGCACTACACCGGTATGGCGGCCGTCTCGGTGCACCAACAGCCCCTCGTGGACCAGAACATGGTCGAAGGCGCCTCCCCGCTCACCTTCATCGTCCCGCTCTTCCTCGGCCTCGGGCTGTCCACGTTCTTCAACTTCATCTCGCTCGGCTATGCGCCGCCGCGCGAGCGCCCCGCCCCGGCCGTCGCCCCCGTCCCAGCCCCCATCCTCATCCCTGCCCCGGCTCCGGGCCCGGCGACCGTGGAGCTCCGCCAGGTGGTGCGGCTCTGAGACTCCGACGCGGCACCGGCAGGAGTGGATTCCCCGCCGGCGGCCGGCCCGGGCGTCGCGGGGCGGGTTGTCTCGGTGGGCGGCGTGTCCCAGGGCTGTGCTGAATCGTTTATCCGGGTATGGACACTGCCCTCGCCACTGCCACTGTTCCCGCGCCGGTCGGGCGGCGCCGTCGCTCCCGACGGGCCGTCGCCGATCCGGACGAGCCCGTGTACGCGGCCCTCGTCGCCGAGTGGCGTGGGCGTGGGCAGTCGGTGCCCGGTGAGCTGGACTGGGAGTGGGCCGACCTCGTCGCGCGCGACGGCCGGGGGTAGTCGGGATCCGATGTGGCGCGGCCGACGCCTGTCGGTGGCGGGGTACAGGATGTGCCGTGGGGGCGCCGGGGGCGGACGATGGAAGTACCTCCGCTCCCGAGGAGCAGCCATGCGTACCCTCTATGGCGCAGTGGGCGTGGCCGTTGCTGTCGTCCTTGCCCTCGCCGGCTGTGGCGGGACGACGGTCAAGAGCAGCGACGCCCCGTCCGCGACCCCGTCCGCGCCCGCAACGGCTGCGGCGACTACGACGACGAAGCCCGTCGTCGCCTCGCCCCCGACACCGGCAGCCCGTACGTCGGCTGCTCCTACCACGGCTGCGACGACTCCGACCGCCGTGACGCAGAGGACCACCGCGCCGGCCCCGGTGACTACTCCAGCCGCGGCTGCTCCCGCCGCCCCGCCGCCCGCGCCTGCTCCGGTGACTCCCGCGCAGCAGATCAATGCCGAGGCCGTCGTCACGCAGTACTACCAGGACATCACCGACCACAACTACGCGGCGGCCTGGGCTCTCGGCGGGGCCAATATCGCAGGGGAGAGCTATTCGCAGTACGTGGCCGGATTCCGCACCACCGCGAGCATCAGTCTGGGGACGGTGAGCCGGTTCGGTTCGGACCAGGTGTCGGCGGTGCTGTACGCGACGCAGTCCGACGGCAGCGTGAAGGTGTTCGACGGGACCTACACCGTGTCCGGAGGCGTGCTGGTCGGGGCCGCTATCAAGCAGGAGCAGTAGGTTGGGCGGCCGCAGGTGCTGTCGGCTATCGACCGGATCAGTGCCATTGGCGCGGATTTGTTGATCTTCCGCGGATCCGCTCGTCCGGATAGGCTCAGCCGACACACAGGCATTACACGAATTGATCAGCCGGGGTCGTAGCGCCACGCGCTCTCCTGCAACTGGGGGACCCACATGCCGCGCAGAACCCGCGCGCTCATCGTCACCACTGCTGCCGCGCTGCTGCTCGGCGGGCTCGGCACTACCACCGCCCGGGCGGACGGGTCGGTCACCGACCTCTACGTCGACAGCGCTTCGACCGTGTGCACGGATGCCGGCTCGGGCAGTCTGGCCGCGCCCTACTGCAGCATCCAGACGGCTGTCGACGCGGCGCTCCCGGGACAGACCGTGCACGTCCTCAGCAACACGAACGCCGACGGTGACAAGCCTGTGGTGATCACGCATTCCGGTGATCCCGGAAAGCCGATCACTCTCGACGGCGTTGTGAACCTGCCGAGATCAGCGATGCTCCATCCCGGTACCGGACCGGCGCTCATCGTCTCCGGCGCGCACGACATCGTGCTGCACAATCTGCGACTGTCTTCGACGGATGCCGACGCACTCGAGATCAGCGGTTCCCACAGCATCAGCGTCGACAACGTCTGGGCCGTGAGCCAGCTCACCGCGCCTGCCTCGTCGACCGCTTCTGCAGACGCCGTGGTCATCGACGGTGCTTCGGGTTCCGTCACCTTCGAACGGAGCCTTGCGACGGCACACAGCGGGACGGTCGTCGATGTGCGATCCGGTGCCACCGATGTGACGATCGCCAGCGACTTCTTCCCCTCCACCTCGAAGACCTCGGCCGGTGGGGTCCACGCAGACGGCGTCAACGGGATCCGGCTCGCCGGGAACACCTTCAGTCTTGAGTGCGGCTATGCGGTGAGTGTCACCGGGGCGTCCACCGGTTCGATCGAGAACAGCGTGATTCAGGACGAACTCCCCGCTGCAAGTGCGTTCAACTACTGTGCGACACCGCAGGCGACCGTCGGCATCTCGGTCTCCCCCGACTCCACGGCCGGCATCCACAGCGACTACAACGCCGTGCAGGAGGGCCCGACCGGTACCGACTACGCCTGGGGCGGCACCACCTACACGAGCAGTTCCGCCTTCGGTGCCGCGACCGGACAGGGCAGCCACGACCTGGACCAGTTCCCCTTCGTCTCGGGGACATTGGCCGAGCACTCCCCCCTGATCGACTCCGGCGACCAGAACGCTCCCGGCGAGGCCTCGACGGACAGGATGGGCGATGCCCGTATCGATGACCCCCTGGTGCCGAACACAGGCACCGGGGCTGGATATGTCGACCGTGGAGCGTTCGAGTTCCAGGATCCGTACAGTCTCTCGGTCTCGTCGAACCTGTCCCAGGGCCCCGCGCCGCTGAAAGTGACAGCCACCGTAGTGGAGTCGAATCCGTGGAACGTCAAGGCTGCGTTCTCCTTCGACTTCGGCGACGGGGGAGCGGCAGTGCAGTCGTCCAGCCCGACTGCGACGTACACCTACACCCGGGCCGGTTCGTCGAAGTACTACATCAACGTGACCGCGATGCTGCCCGACGGCAGTCAGCACAGCCAGTGGGCCGCAGCCGGAGTCAGTGTGCTGCCTGCGGGGCCCCTTTCCGTGTACGTCTACCCGGTCAACGAAGACCACACGACGACGGGTTTCTCGCTCGAGGTCGCCAGCCCTTGGGCCATCACGAGCCAGTACCTGGACTTCGGCGACCACAGCGGCGTCCAACTGCCGGTGACTTCAAGCTACGTGCCCCAGCACGTCTACCCGAAGCCCGGGGACTACACCGCCACGCTGACGGTGACCGACCAGGGTGGCCGTCGCACGACGGCCACCTGCGATGTCGTCGTCGGCACGTCGTTCGTGGGCCTTGCGCCGCACCGGGTGCTGGACACCCGGTCCGGCACCGGCGCCCCGAAGCGGAAGGCCGGACCAGGTTCGGTGCTGCGCCTGAAGATCGCGGGGGTGGACGGCATCCCGACCAGTGGTGTGGCTGCGGTGACGATGAACGTCACCGACACCAACGCCTCCGCTGCCAGTTGGATCGCGGCCTATCCGGACGGTGTTGCCCGTCCCACCGCCTCGAACCTCAACTTCCTTGCCGGACAGACCAATCCCAACGAGATCACCGTCCCGGTCGGGGCGGACGGCTACGTCGACCTCTACAACGCCAACGGCAGCGTCGACATCCTCGCCGACGTCCAGGGCTACTACACCACCACTCCGAGCGGGAGCAGCCCGATCAGCGGCCTGTTCACGCCCACCGCGCCGACCCGGGTGCTGGACACCCGCAAGGGCACCGGCGCCCCTGCCGGTGCGGTCGGACCGAACAGCAGCATCACGGTGAGCGTGGGCGATCTGCTGCCCCCGGACGCGACAGCGGTGGTGGTGAGCGTGACTGCGACCCAGGCCACTGCCGGCAGCTGGGTCGCCGCCTACCCGAGCACTGGCGCCCGTCCCACTGCCTCGAACCTCAACTTCCAAGCCGGACAGACCACTTCGAACCAGGTAGTGGTGCCGGTCGACAGCTCACGCCGGATCAGGCTCTACAACCAGGCCGGTCGGACGGCTCTGATTGCCGACGTCGAGGGCTACTTCAGCCCGAACGGCGCCTGGTACGTACCGATCGGCGCGATGCGTCTGGTCGACACCCGCCACGGCATCGGTGAGCAGGGGCCCCTCCCCCAGGGCGCAACGCTCCACGTCTATGTGAGGGGGTACAACGGGATCCCCTGGACCGCGACGGCTGCCGTCGTCAACATCACCGGTACCCAGGCCACTGCCACCACCTGGCTCGCCGCCTCCGGCAACACGAACACCCCCAATGCCTCGGTCCTCAATCTGAGCCCGGGGCAGACCCGGCCTGTCCTGGCGACTTCCACCATCGACAGCGACTGGGACGCCGTCGAGATCTACAACTCCCGTGGAGACGTCGCGGTCATCGCCGATCTCGAGGGCTACTACGTCCGCTGAGGTCCGAGTTGCGGTGGTCTCCCTACGGGAGTCGCCTCGACTGCCGCCTGTGAATTATGGAGAAGATGTGCCCAACTGGTCTGGTCTTCAACTACCTTGATGGCCCGGCATGTGGGTGACACAGGGAGAGCTGGCAACCATGGGCGCTGGACCGAGCACCGCCGTGGTGGTCCTGGACGGGGGCCCCATCGTGGAGATTCTGCTGGAGGGCGATCTGGATCTGGCCGTCGCCCCGCTGCTCGCACCGGTGGTACGGCAGGTGCTGGCGGATCCGGGGGTGCGGTCCATCGAACTGGACGTCGCCCTGGTCGCGTTCTGCGACAGCAGCGGGCTGAGCGCGCTGCTCAACGCCAGGAACCGGGCGGCGGAGAAGGGCGTGACGCTGCGGCTGGTACGGGTGGGGGCGCGGCTGGAGCGACTGATCACGGCGACCGGGCTCGGACGGGTCCTCGGGGTCGCGAACTGAGCCGGCGGAGGGGCGGGGATTCCGGCGGCCGGGCGGCTCCGTAGGACTTCCGTAAGCAGGTCATTGGCGGTATTCGGTGATCTGTGGAGGTCTGATGGAGGGGTGCCCAGACAGAGTTTCCCAAGATCCGTTCTCGCCAAGGTTCCGCCCGGGCTGCGCCCGGCGGCGCTGCAGTCCTCGTTCCGTTCGCGGCTGCACGAGCCGCGCACCGCCGTGGTGATCGGACGGTGGCTCGGCGCCGCTTTCGTGGTCTGCTTCCTCACCGGTCTGATCAGCCATGGGTTGCAGGATCCGCCCGGATGGCTGCGCGACCACCTGCCCAGCCGACCGGTGAACGGCTACCGGATCACCCAGGGACTGCATGTCATCAGCGGCATCGCGGCGATCCCGCTGCTCGGCGCGAAACTGTGGACGGTGTATCCCCAGCTCTTCGCCTGGCCGCCGGTGCGCAGTGTGCTGCACGCACTGGAGCGGCTGGGCATCGTCCTGCTGCTCGGAGCGGCGCTGCTGGAGGTCTTCACCGGGCTGCTGAACACCCTGCAGTGGTACCCCTGGCCGTTCCCGTTCCGGCAGACGCACTTCTGGCTGGCCTGGATCGCCGTGGGCGGCCTGCTGCTCCACATCGCCGCCAAGTACCCGGAGATCAGCGCGAACTGGAGCAGGGCCAGGGCGGTCCGGGTACCCGGACGGCGGGCGTTCCTGACCGGGGTGGCACTGTCGGTGGTGACCGTCAGCACTGTCACGGCGGGCCAGACGGTGCCCTGGTTGCGGCGGCTGGACCTGCTGGCGCCCCGCCGCCCCGACATCGGCCCGCAGGGCCTGCCTGTGAACCGGACCGCGGCCGCCGCCGGGACCGCCGATGTCGCGGTGGCCGACTGGCGGCTCACCGTCGTCGGCCCGACCCGGTACACCCTCACGCTCGCCGAGCTGAACGCCCTGCCGCAGTACACGGCGGTACTGCTGATCTCCTGCGTCGAGGGTTGGAGCGCATCGGCGCACTGGACCGGCGTGCGGGTGCGTGACCTGCTGGAACGGGCCGGCGCGCAGGCCGGGGCGCGGCTGCGGGTGGTCTCGCTGGAGCGCTATGGCGGATATGCGACGACCGAGATGGAGGCGTCCTACGCCCGGGACCCGCTGACCCTGCTCGCCCTCCGGGTCAACGGCCAGGTGCTGGCGCCCGACCACGGGTTCCCGGCGCGGATCATCGCGCCGAACCGGCCGGGGGTGCTGCAGACCAAGTGGGTGTCCCGGCTGGAGGTCGTCGGATGAACCGGACTTCGCGGGTGCGGCTGGCGCTGGTGGTCGCGGGGGTCTCCCTGCTGGTGTTCGGGATCCAGGGCCTGCTGGACGAGCCCTATCTCACCGGGCACCGGCTGGAGGTGCTGCTCTGGGGTGCCAGGGGAATCGTGCTGCACGACGGGGTGTGGATGCCGCTTGTGCTGACGGCCGGACTGCTCCTCGGCAGGGCGGCACCGGCCCGGGTGCGGGGCGCCCTCACAGCAGGGCTGATGACGGCGGCCGCCCTCACCGCGGTGGGGCTGCCCGCCGTGCTCCGCGAGGGCGACCACAACGGGAACGCCACGCTGCTGCCGCTGCCGTACCTGCGGAACTGGCTCCTGCTGCTTGCCGCGGTGGCCGTGGGGACGGCGGTGTCCGCCGCGGTGCTGTGGTGGCGCGGCGGTAGGTCGTCTGCGGCAATGTCCGGACGGCGGGCGCGAATGTCGGGATCATCGACGGCATCCAGAACATCATCCGAAATGCCGCGCGAACGGACCAATCCGTTCGCGCGGCGGCGACGAACCCAAGGGTGACCGCTGACCCCACCGGAGGTACCGATGCATGTGGCAGTACGCGGCGACGAGCCCGCGGCTCCCGGCCCAGGCTCCCTGGAGACGCTGCTCGACCGTGTCTCCAGGGGCGACCAACAGGCCTTTGAGACCGTCTACTCGGCCGTCGCCGGGCCCGTGCTCGGCCTGGTGCGCCGACTGCTGCGGGATCCGGCGCAGTCGGAGGAGGTGGCCCAGGAGGTGCTGATAGAAGTGTGGCGCTGCGCCGCCCGCTTCGATCCCGCCCGGGGGAGCGCGATGGCCTGGATCATGACCCTGGCCCACCGCCGCGCGGTGGACCGGGTGCGCTCGTCCCAGGCGTCCAGCGAACGGGAGCAGCGCGCGGCCGCCCGCGACCACACCCCGGCCTTCGACGAGGTCAGCGAGCAGGTCGAACGGCGGCTGGAACGTGAGCAGGTACGGCGCTGCCTCGGTTCGCTCACGGAACTGCAACGGGAGTCCGTGACGCTCGCCTACTACCGCGGCTGCACCTACCAGGAGACCGCCGATCTGCTCGGCGCCGCTCTGGGGACCGTCAAGACCCGGCTCCGGGACGGACTCATCCGGCTCCGCGACTGCCTGGGGGTGACCGCGTGAGCAGCGCCGACCTGCACACACTGACCGGCGCCTTCGCCCTGCACGCGCTCTCCGACCGCGAGTCGGAGGAGTTCTCCCGCCATCTGGCCGCGTGCGAGGCCTGCGACCAGGAGGTGCGCGAACTCCGGGAGACGGCGGCACGGTTGGCGCTCGCCACGGCCGTGACGCCGTCGGAGGACTTCCGGGCCAGGGTGATGGCGGCACTGCCGGAGGTGCGGCAGCTTCCGCCGCTGGTCAGGAACAGGAGCGGCGCATCCGTCGGGCCGCTGCGCTGGTGGCGGATCCAGCGGCGACTGCCGCAGCTGGCGGTGGCCGCCTGCCTGGTGCTGGCGCTGGTCGCGGGCGGGATCGCGATCAATGAACAGCAGCAGGAGCAGAAGCAGCACCGGGCCACCGAGCAGATGCAGGCGCAGGCGGCGGCGTTGAGCGCGCTGCTGGCGGCGCCCGACGCCCGCTTCCACAGCGCGGTGGTGAAGGGCGGCGGCAGCAGCACGATCGTCAGCTCGCTGACGCTGCAGCAGGCCGCGTTCGTGTACCAGGGACTGACCGAGCTGCCGTCCGGCAAGGTGTACGAGCTCTGGTACAGCAAGGGCGGGCACATGGTCCCGGCCGGGCTGCTGCCGGCCCGGGCCGTGGACGGCGCGACGATGCTGACCGGGACGCCGAGCGGTGCCGCGGGGGTGGGGGTGACCGTGGAGCCTGCGGGCGGGTCGCCGCAGCCCACGAGCACGCCGGTGGTGCTGGTGGGACTGCCGACGACCTGACGGTCCGCCGTCACGTCGTCGGCCGGGGGGAGTGTGGGCGGTCGGGTCCGGGGGATTCGACCGCCCACACGTGCAACGGCATTGCAAGTGGGGCGAGTTGGCCACCGTCTCCCGGGCTCGCACCCGGCAACGCACGCCCCGCCAACCGCCCTGCTCCTCGTAGATGGCCAGCGAGCGGAGCGAGCCATCCCAGCCACGCAAGGAGCGGCGTGCCCCCGGGGAGGTGACGATGGGTCAGCGGGAGCGAACGCGCACGTCGGAGACGGCTGCCGGACGGGGGCTCGGTCGCGAGACGGACCCCCGGAGCCGACGGCGTCGTCCCGCCTCCCCTCGCGCCCGGGGCCGGGAGGGCGGGACGTAGGCTGAGCGGGCATGGACACCCTTACGGCACTCTGGTCATTCGCCCTGGTCGTCGGTCTGCTGACGCTGACTCCTGGGCTCGATACGGCGCTGATCCTGCGGACGGCCGCTCTGCGGAGTCGGCGTGAGGCGTGGGGCGTCGTGCTGGGGATACAGGCGGGGACGTTGGCCTGGGGGACGTTGAGTTCGCTCGGGGTGAGCGCACTGCTGACGGCGTCGCACACGGCGTACGAGGTGCTGCGGGTGGCGGGGGCCGGGTACCTGCTGTGGATGGGCGGGCGAATGCTGTGGGGGACGCTGCGTCGGCAGGGCGGGGACGCCGACGCGGCGGATGCGGATGACGCAGCGGCAGCCACTGCCGGCGGCGGTGGGTTGCTGCTGGGCCTGCGGCGGGGGGCGTTGACGAATCTGCTCAACCCCAAGGTGGGCGTGTTCTATGTCGCGGTGCTGCCGCAGTTCATTCCGGCCGGGGCGCCGCACTTGGCCATGGGGATCTTGCTGACCTGTGTGCATGTGACGGAGGGGCTGATCTGGTCGACGGCGTTGGTGGCCTTCGCCGGGGTGCTGCGGAGCTGGCTGCGGCGGCCGGTCGCGCGGCGGGTGATGGACCGGATCGCCGGGGTCGTCGTGGTCGGGTTCGGGTTGAGGCTGGCGCTGGGGGACTGACGTCGCGTGTCAACTATGGTTGACGTTTCGCCCGTGTCAACGTACATTGACAGCATGAGTGAGACCAGACAGCTCGCGGACGACGCGGGCAGCCGCGACCCCGCGGTGGGGCTCAGGGCGGTTCGCGCCCTGCGCGACCTCGCGGAGCGGCTTGAGGATCTGCAGGTCGGCAACGCACGGGCGCAGGGCTGGTCGTGGCAGGACATCGCCTCCTGTCTCGGCGTCAGCAGGCAGGCCGTGCACAAGAAGTACGCCCGGCGCGGGCCGGGGATCTTTGGAAGAGGTGACGAGTAGCCATGCTCGAACGATTCACCGAGCCCGCGCGTCGGGTGGTCAACGAGTCGCAGCTGGAGATGCGGGCGCTGCACCACGGCTACGTGGGCACCGAGCACCTGCTGCTCGCGCTGCTCCGCCAGCCGGCGGAGCCCGCCGCCGCCCTGCTGGTGCGGCACGGCCTCGATCTGGACACGGCCCGGGCGGCGGTGCAGCGGCTGTTGGGGGAGTCCGGCGCGACGATCGACGGTGCGGCGCTGGAGGCCATCGGCATCGACCTCGACGCGGTGACCGCACGTGTCGAGGCCGCGTTCGGGGCCGGCGCGCTCTCCGGCGCAAGCGCAACCTCGGCCGCGGGCCGGGGGCGGACGAGGACGCTGGGGCGCGGCGTGTTCACCGACCGTGCCAGGAAGGTCCTGGAGTTGGCCGTGCGTGCCGCGCAGGGACGGGGGGACCGGAGCATCGGCTCCGGGCACCTGCTGCTGGGTGTGCTGCGCGAGGGCGGCGGGCTGGCGGTGCGGGTGCTCCGGGACCACGGCCTGGACCTGGCCGAGGTCGAGCGGGAGACCGAGCGGACCCTAGGCACCGTCTGATCGCCGGTTCGACGGCGGAGGGCCGGCCCGATTCGGGCCGGCCCTCCGCCGTCGTACGCTCACGCAGGTCACGTCACGGCGCGGAGTCCGGGACCTTCGGGCTGAGCGTGTAGGCCCGTATCGGGGTCATCCCGCCGTAGCCGGGGAGGCTGACCGTGTCCTGGGTGCCGACCTGGGCGCAGGAGCCGGTCTGGTTGCCGGTCTGGACGTTGGCGTTGTTGAGCGCGACCTTGGTGTTGACCGGCGCGGCGGAGGACTTGCCGCCGGGGTAGGTGTTGCCGGTCGGCCAGTCGGTGCCGATGAGGAGGTGTATGCCGCTCGCGGTGCCCTGCTTGAGCGCGCTGCTGGGCAGGCCGAGACTGTTGGCGACCTCCTGGGCGTCCGCCTCGCGGCCGGGGCCGTAGGTGAGCGTGGTGGTCTTGACGTTGGTGGACGCCGGGCTCTCGATGTTGCTGTTGGAGGCGTAGCCGTCATCGGTCAGCGCCTTCAGGACGGCGGCGGCCCGACCGGTGAGGGTGGTGGTGCCGTTGGCCACGTGCACCGCGATGTTCCCCGGCGCCAGCGCCGACTTGGTCGAGGCGGGGGCGGCGGCCGTGGACGTGCTCGCGGCGGCCGACGAGGGCGCGGCCTTCGCGGTGGCCGCGGCGGCGCTGGACTTGGCTCCGCTCGCGGTGGTCAGCGACTGGTCGTTGGCGATGGTGGAGAACAGGGTCTGCGCACCGGTGCCGATCACCAGGCGGTTGATGTTGGCCGGGTCGGCCCCGGTCTGCATGGTGGTGAAGGTGATGCGGTCGGTGGGGACCTTGTTCAGGTCCTCGGCCAGGCCCACCAGCTTGGGGATGCTGTCGAGGGAGGTGTCCACGGTGAGGGCCTTGGTGGCGGCGTTGGCCAGGTCCCACAGCTTGGTCGGGCTGGTGAGGGTGCCGGCGCCCTTCATCTGGTTGATCATCGCGGTCAGGAAGATGTGCTGCGCCGCGGTGCGTCCGATGTCACCGCCGTTCCCGAAGCCGTGCCGGGTGCGGACGAACTCCAGCGCGGCCACGCCCTTGAGGGTGTGCGTGCCCTTCGACAGCTTGAGGTGCGACTGTGGGTCGTAGACGTTGTTGCTGACGCAGACCTTCACACCGCCCACCGCGTCCGACATGGAGACCACGCCGCTGAAGTCGACCATGGCGAAGTGGTCTATCGGGATGCCGGTCAGCTGGTGGATGGCGGCGACGCTGCAGCCGGGGCCGTACTGCAGGGCGCTGTTGATCATGCCGAAGCCGCCGCTGGTGCTGGCGCCGGTCTTGCTGTCCTTGCAGGCGGGCAGGTCCGTCATCAGGTCGCGCGGGACGCTCATCACCGTCGCGTTGCTGCGGTCGGCGGAGATGTGGACCACCATCTCGACGTCGGCGTTGCCGCCGCCGGTGCCGCTGGCGCAGTCGCCGCCGAGATTGCAGTCGGCGGCGTTGGCGCGGATGTCGGAGCCGATCACCAGCATGTTGATGGGGCTGCGGCCGAAGGCGTCGACCTTCTCGGTGCCCGCGTTGCCTGCTGTCCCGGCGAAGAGCGCGTCGCTCTTGATGTTGCCGTTGAGCTTCTGGTAGGCGTAGACGCCGCCCGCGGTCGCGACGACCATGATGCCGGCGGCGCTGATGGCTATGATCTTGAGCGGTTTCTTCTTCCGGCCCTTCTTCGAGGCCTTGCGCATCGCCGCGCGCCCGCCGGGGGGCAGGCCGCCACCGGTACCGGGACCTCCGGGCGCCGAGCCTCTGCCCTGGGATGGACTTCCACCACCACGGCGGGCGGCGGCCCGGCCACCGGTACTGGTGTCGCTCATGGTCACATCCTTGGTCAGGCGAGCCCGGAGGCTACCGGTCGAAACTTTTACTACTCATCGAACGTGCATGCTGCTGTGCTGGGGGCAGAGGGGCACAAGAGGTAGGACTGTCTGCTCCCGGGTCCCGGTTCCACGGCTGGGCAATTTAGCAAGTGTTTGTGAGTACGACATAAGGACAACCCTGCGAATCGTTTCTGCGGGGTAACGAACTGCTGTGCGTGACAGGTCTCGTCACTTCCGGTGACCGGAGGGCCACGCGGACGCACATAAGGGTGAGCGGGATCACTCAGGAGCCAGTACGACAGAACGACGGAACGACAACCCGGCGGATGCCACCCACCGGGGTTTAAGGACCCACTGTGCCACCTGCGCCCGCCGGTTGGGGTGAGAGTGGCACCAGGGACGTCCACGCACGGTTCTGGCGCAAGCTTTTGAACGTTGACGGGCATGTGTTCGGCCCAGGAAAATGGACGTCCGCTGATATTTTTTGCGTGCTCGAAGGGTTATGTACCGCTTTGATACTGATCGACGCTGTGACGAAGCGTTACCCGGACGGCACTACCGCCGTGGACCGGCTCACCCTGGAGATTCCCGACGGTTCGATCACCGTTCTGGTCGGACCGTCCGGCTGCGGCAAGACCACGACGCTGCGGATGATCAACCGCATGATCGAGCCCACCGAGGGGCGAATCACCCTCGACGGCGCCGACATTCGCGAGCAGCCGGTCAACTCGCTGCGCCGCACCATGGGTTATGTCATCCAGCACGCCGGGCTGTTCCCGCACCGCACCATCGCCGAGAACATCGCCACCGTCCCCCGGCTGCTCGGCTGGGACCGCAGGCAGGCCAGGGCGCGTGCGCTGGAGCTGATGGAGCGGGTCGGCCTGGACCGCTCGCTGGCCAAGCGCTACCCCTACCAGCTCTCCGGGGGCCAGCAGCAGCGCGTCGGCGTGGCCCGCGCGCTCGCCGCGGACCCGCCGGTGATGCTGATGGACGAGCCCTTCTCCGCCGTCGACCCGATCGTCCGCAAGGGGCTGCAGGAAGAGCTGATCCGGATCCAGTCCGAGCTGGGCAAGACCATCGTCTTTGTCACCCATGACATCGACGAGGCCATCAAGATCGGCGACATGGTCGCGGTGCTCCGCGAGGGCGGGAAGCTCGCCCAGTACGCGCCGCCCGCCGAACTGCTCTCGGCGCCGGCCGACGGTTTCGTCGAGGACTTCCTCGGCCTGGACCGGGGCATCCGCAGGCTGTCCTTCTTCACCGCGGCGGGACTCGAACTCAACACCGTGCCGATCGTCGCGGTCGACAGCACCGCCGAACAGCTGGCGGCCCGCACAATCCCACAGACTCCTTACCTTCTGGTCACCGACACCGAGGGCCGCCCGCTCGGCTGGGCCGACGCCAAGGAGCGGTCCGCTGGCAGTGAGGCCCTGATCGCCTTCGGCCACTCCTTCACGGCCGGACGCGACTCGCTCCGCGCCGCGCTGGACTCGGCGGTGCTCTCGCCGACCGGCTGGGCGGTCGCGGTCGACGAGAACGGGCGCGCCGTCGGCGTCGCCGCGCAGGAGACCATCGCCGCCGCGATCCGGGCCGCGCACCTGGAGCAGACCAGCAGCACCGAGCCGGTCTCCAGCACTCCCGACGACGCCGCCGTGGAAGCGTGATGAACGGCTTCTTCGACATCCCGAGCGACCTGCAGGCGAGTTGGTGGGGCCTGATCGGGCTGCACCTCCAGGAAGCGCTGATCCCGGTGCTGTTCGGCCTGCTGATCGCGCTGCCGCTGGCCCAGCTGTGCGCCCGCTTCCGCTGGCTCTACCCGCCCATGCTCGGCATCACCACCGTGCTCTACGCGCTGCCGTCGCTGGCCTTCATCGTGCTGCTGATCAACTGGACCGGCCTCAGCACCACCACCGTCGAGATCCCGCTGACCATCTACAGCCTGGTGGTGCTGATCCCCGCCATCGTCGACGGGGTGCGCTCGGTGCCCGAGGAGACCCATGCGGCGGCCACCGCGATGGGCTTCGGACCGATCCGCCGCTACCTCCAGGTGGAGCTGCCGATCGCGGTCCCCGCGATCTTCGCCGGGCTGCGGGTCGCCACGGTGTCCAGCATCAGCCTGGTCAGCGTCGGCGCGCTGATCGGCAACGAGGGCGGCCTCGGCAACCTGCTGTCGGACGCCCTGCACTACCACCGCCCGATCCTGGCCTGGAACTCGGTCATCACCACCGCCGTCCTGGCGATCCTCATCGACGGCCTGCTGGTGCTGCTGCGCCGGCTTCTCACACCCTGGGCGGTGCGGTGAACCTCTTCCACTACGCCAATGTCTTCTTCAGCGACAACGCCAACTGGAGCGGGGCCGACGGGATCCCGACCCGGCTGTGGGAGCACGTCCAGTACTCGCTGATGGCGCTCGGCATCGCCGCGGTGATCGGGCTGCCGCTCGGGCTGGTCACCGGGCACACCGGGCGCGGGGGGAATGCGCTGGCGCTGGTCGCCACGGCGGCGCGGGCGCTGCCCAGCTTCGGTCTGCTGGTGCTGCTCACGGTGCTGATGGGGCTCGGGCTCACGCCGGTGATGGTCCCGCTGGTGGCCCTGGCGGTGCCGCCGATGCTGGTCACCACGTACGAGGCGATTCGCTCGGTGGACCGGGCGCTGGTGGATGCGGCCCGGGGCATGGGCATGGGTCCGCTTCGGGTGATGTTCCAGGTGGAGCTGCCGGTGGCGCTGCCGCTGATCCTGAGTGGGATCCGCTCGTCCGCTGTGCAGATCGTCTCTACGGCGACGATTGCGGCGTATGTGGCTTTCGGGGGGCTGGGGCGCTACATCGTGGACGGGCTCTACCAGGTGGATTACAACAAGGTTGTTGGTGGGGCGGTGCTGGTCGCCCTGTTGGCGGTGCTGACGCTGGGTCTGTTCTGGCTTGCCGGGAAGGTGTTGGTGTCGCCGGGGGTGCGGAGGCAACGGCGGTAGGTGCGGACCGTAGGTGGCTTGTTCGCGCAGTTCCCCGCGCCCCTGATAGTGCAACTTGCCCACAGCGGTTCAGTTGCACTATCAGGGGCGCGGGGAACTGCGCGAACAACCAGGCACAGCGTTCACCGTTCCGCGCGGGCCAGCGCCAGCTCCAGCACCACCAACAGAGCATCGCGGACGGACCCGCGTTCGCGGGCGTCGAAGAGGACCAGGGGTACGTTCTCGCCGATGTCCAGCGCCCAGCGGACCTCGTCGAGGTCGTGGCCCAGGCTGCCGTCGAAGACATTGACGCCGACCGCGAACGGCAGGCCCTTGTTCTCGAAGTAGTCGACGGCGGCGAAGCAGTCGTCCAGCCGCCGGGTGTCCACGATGACCAGGCCGCCGAGCGCGCCCTCCACCAGGTCGTCCCACATGAAGCCGAAGCGGTCCTGCCCCGGCGTGCCGAAGAGGTAGAGCTTCAGGGTGGGGTCCAGGGTGATGCAGCCGAAGTCCATGGCGACCGTGGTCGTGGTCTTGTGCGGAGTGTGGGTGAGGTCGTCGACCCCGGCCGCGACCTCGGTGATGCTGGCCTCGGTGGTCAGCGGCTCGATCTCGGAGATGGCGGCGACCGTGGTGGTCTTGCCCACGCCGAAACCGCCGGCGATGACCATCTTGACGGGGAGCGGGGGACGGTTGGAGACGGCGGTGCCGAGGTGTTCTGACTCAGGCAGGGCGGTCGCTGTCACGTGGAAGTCCTCGGGAGTCGGGGACGGCGCGGAGACCATCGATAACCCTTCGCAGTACGGAAACGTCTTGGGCGGTGCTGGCCTGGGGAACGTAGACGGCCAGGTGCCGGGCGGTGCGCAGGTCGCCGGCGATCACCCGGACGACATTGAGATGGAGCCGCAGCCGGGCGGCGAGCTCGGCCAGGGACAGCGGGACCCGACAGGCGGCGACGATCGCATGCTGTTCGAAGGTGAGGCCCGGGAGCGCGGTCAGACCGTCCGTCGTCGCCACGACCTGGGTCTCCAGCGGGAGTTCGGCCGCCCCCGCGACGCGTCCCGTGGTGAGCAGGAACGGGCGTACGGCGAGGCTGCTGCGGGTGCTCTCGGGCACGGGGACCGGAGCGGGTTCCGGTTCCGGCTCGGCCGCCGGGGCGGGGGGCAGGGGGGGCGGCAGCGGGTCGTCCGCCATCACGTACGGGCGCAGTGGCCGTACCTGCGGGGAGCCGTACGGGCCCTCGGTGGTTGCCGCGCTGCCCACCATGCTCGTCCTCTCTCGCTCGTCCCGTTGCCTTGATGATTCGTCAGTCACAGTAAGCAGTAAGTATATTGGCTAGGTTGTTCGAGCACAGTCAAAAACGATCAACCGGCT